>NZ_KB898473.1 GCF_000377645.1 Thiomonas sp. FB-6
AGCGGTCCGCCGCGGTCGACCGCGGTCATCGCCTCGGTCGACCACTGCGGCCAGTTGCCCTCGAGCACCTCCGCCAGCCCGGCGATGGTCGGATGGTCGAACATGGTCGACAGCGGCACGTCCACACCGAAGGTGCTGCGCACCCGCGACACCACCAGGGTCGCACTCAGCGAATCCCCCCCAAGCTCGAAAAAATTCGAGCGCGTTCCGATAGTCTTCGCCTTGCTCAGCACCCCTCGCCAGATCTCCAGCAGCGTAGCCTCCACGCCGCTGCGCGGCCCCGAGCTGTCCGGCTCCCGCGCCTCGAAACTCGGCTCCGGCAGCGCGCGGCGGTCGAGCTTGCCGTTGGGCAGGCGCGGCAACGCGTCCAGCGCCACGAAGGCCGCCGGCACCATGTAGGCAGGTAGCCCCGCCGCCAGTTCGGCGCGCAGATCGTCGATCCCGCCCCCCGGGGCCACGACATAGGCCACCAGCGCCAGGGCCTGCGCCTGCCCGTGGGTCACCACCGCAGCCTCGCGCACCCCGGCGCAGGCATACAACGCGGCCTCGATCTCGCCCAGCTCGACGCGCTGACCACGCAGCTTGACCTGCGTGTCCAGGCGCCCGAGGAACTCCAGGCGCCCATCGGCCAGCCAACGCACCCGGTCGCCGGTGCGGTACAGCCTGCCGCCCGCATGCCACGGGTCGTCCACGAAGCGTTCGGCCGTCAACTCCGGGCGCTTGAGGTAACCCCTGCCCACCCCGACGCCCCCGACGGAAAGTTCCCCGGCCACCCCGCAGGGCAGCGGGCGCCCTCTGTCGTCGAGTACGTACAGCTTCACGTTGGCCGTCGGTCGCCCGATCGGCACGATGGCCCGCGGCTCCAGCGGCAGCGCCACCTCCTGCCACGCGCTGTCGCAGCTCGCCTCGCTGGGGCCGTAGAAATTGCCCAGCCTGACCCCGGGAAAGGCATGCAGGAACTGCCCGGCCAGATCGCTGTCCAGCGCCTCGCCTCCGCACAACATGTAGCGCAACGGGACCGGCGCGCGGAACCCCGGCGCCGCCAGCAGCGCGCGCAGCAGCGACGGCACGAGCGTGAGAATCGTGATTCCGCGGCGGCCGACCTCCAGCGCCAGCGCGTCGACATCGCGCTCCAGCCCCGGCGGCGGCAGCACCAAGGTCGCACCGAAGGCCAGCGTGCCCAGGATCTGCCAGATCGACGGATCGAAGCTGATCGACGTCGATTGCAGAACCCGGTCCTCGGAACGAAAGCCGAGTACCCGATGGTGGTACCACAGCAGGTCGTTGGCCAGCCCCCGCTGCAGGTTCATCGCTCCCTTGGGCCGCCCCGTCGAGCCCGACGTGAAGATCACGTAGGCCAGGTCTTGCGGGCCCGCCTCGTCGGCCAGGCGCTCCACCGCCCCCTCGGGCACCGGGCCGCCGTCGGCCTCGACCACCAGCACCCGTGCCGACGGCGCCAGTTCGGCGAACATCCGCGCACTACCCGCATCGCTCAACAGCACCGGCGCGTCCGCGTCCTCCAGCATCTGGCGCAGGCGCTGCGCCGGGTAGTCGGGGTCCAGCGGCATGAAGGCCCCGCCCGCCTTCACGACGGCCAGCAGACCCACCACCAGCCCGAAGCCGCGCCGCATGCCCAGCCCGACGATCACCTCCGGTCCCACACCGGCCGCGCGCAGACGCACCGCCCAATGCTCCGACAGGCGGTCGAGCTCGAGGTACGACATCGACGCATCGCCGAACACCAGCGCCGTCGCCTCCGGCACGGCATCGGCACGCGCACGCAGCCACGACGCGACGCCTCCTTCGATCCGGTAGTCCACCTCGCTGGCGTTCCAGGTCGACAGCACCTGCTCGCGCTCCGCCGCGTCGTACCAGGCCAACTCCCCGATCGGCGTCTCGGGCGACGCCACTACCGAGCGCAGCAACACGTCGAAGCGCCGCGCCATGCGCTCGACCATCGCTTCGTCAAAAAGATCCGTGCGGTACTGCCACATCCCCGTCGCGCCACCGTGCTCGTGCTCCTCGACCTCGAGCATGAGGTCAAGATTGGTGTGAAGCAGCGGCAACATGAGCGCTGAACATGCAAGGCTTGGCAGCTTCAAGTCCCAGCGGTCAGGCAGATTCTCGAACGAGAAATAGGCCTGGTACACCGGATTGCGCTCGAAACTCCGATCGGTCACCGTGTCGGCGACCACCTTCTCGAAGGGATAGTCCGAATGTTCGATTGCGGCCCGTATCTTGGCGTCGGCCGCGCGCAGGAGCAGGTCGAAGCCCATGCCGTCGAAGCCCTGTGGCAATCGAATCGCCAGCGTGTTGATGAACATGCCCACCGTGTCGCGCAGCGCGGGGTCCTTGCGCCCGCCCACGGGGATTCCGACCGCGAAATCGGACTGCGAGGCCATGCGCGCCAGCAGCACCTGGAACAGCGCCAGCCAGGCCCGGAAGCGGCTGGTGCCCGACGCGCGCGCCAGTCCCCGCAAGCCCTCGACCAGCCCGGCGTCGATTTCGACACGCACGAATCCCGCCTGGAAATCCGACTTCACCGCCCGCGGTCGATCCGTCGCGAGCTGCAGGTCCTGCACCCCTGCGAGTTCCTCGCGCCAATAGCCGCGCTGCGATTCCCAGGCCTCGCCTGCCGCCACGGCGCGCTGCCGGCGTGCCGCGTCCAACAGGGTAGCCGGGGCGGGCGGCAATCCCGACGCATCCCCGCCGGCGCCATAGATCGACACCAGTTCCCGGTGCAGGATGCCCATCGACAGGCCATCCGAAACCAGGTGGTGCGCGCGCAGCGCGAGGATCGTCGCGCCGTCGCCGAGCTCGATGCACAGCGCGCGCAACGGCAATTCGCGATCGACCCGGAAAGGCTGTCCGACCCGTTCGGCAATCTGCCGCGCCAGAGTCCGCTCGTCCGGCTGCGAGGGCGGCCCCGCCATGCGCAGCAACTGAAAGCGCTGCGCAGCCTCCTCCGGCTCCAGCACGCATTGCACCGGTCCATCGTCGGTGTTGACGAACAGGGTGCGCAAGGCCGCGTGTCGCCGCACCAGGGCGCGCAGTGCGGCCTCGAGGCGCGCGAGATCCAGGCCAGCTTCGACCCGGAAGGTTGACTGGACGATGTAGGCCTGATCGGCTCCGGAGAGCTGGTTCAGGAACCACATCGCCTCCTGCCCGAGGGACAGCGGACCGCGGTCCTGGAACCAGGGGGACGTTTCGGGGGTCGAGCCCTCGCTCGGGACATCGGTGGCATGCGAGAACATTTGCATCAGGAGACCTGCATTTATGCGGTTGGCGACACGCGGATCACATCCTAGGCGAGCGACACGGGCCGGCAACCCCGAAAACGGGGCATGCCGGCCGGAACGTGCAAAATGTCTCACGGGTGAAGCGACAATTCAGCATCCCTCCGGCGCACCCCGCTCCCGCACGCATGCTCGAATTCACCCTCCATCACACCCGCGACCGCGCGCGCCGCGGCACGCTGACCCTGCGTCACGGCAGCGTACAGACTCCCCAGTTCATGCCGGTCGGCACCTACGGCTCGGTCAAGGGGATCACCCCGGCCGGCCTGCGTGAGGCCGGGGCCGAGATCATCCTGGGCAATACCTTCCATCTGTGGCTGCGCCCCGGTCTGGAAGTCGTCAAGCGCTTCGGCGGGCTGCACCGTTTCATCGGCTGGGAGCGACCGATCCTCACCGACAGCGGCGGCTTCCAGGTCTGGAGCCTGGGAGACCTGCGCAAGATCTCCGAGCAGGGCGTGCGCTTCGCCTCCCCGGTCAACGGCGACAAGCTTCTGCTCACGCCGGAGGTGAGCATGCAGATCCAGACCGTGCTGGACTCGGACATCGTCATGCAGTTCGACGAATGCACGCCCTACGACATCGGGCGCGGCGAATCGCGTCGACTGACCACCGAGGCTGAAGCACGCGCCTCGATGGAGCTCTCGTTGCGCTGGGCTGAACGCTGCCGCGACGAGTTCCAGCGTCTGGCGAATCCCAACGCCCTGTTCGGCATCAATCAGGGCGGCATGTACCTGAACCTGCGCGAGGCCTCGCTCGAAGGCCTGCTGGGGCTGGACTTCCCCGGCTATGCGATCGGCGGGCTCAGCGTCGGCGAGCCCAAGGAGGAGATGCTGCGCGTGCTGGACCACGTGGCCCCTCTGCTGCCCGCGCAGCGCCCGCGCTACCTGATGGGCGTGGGCACGCCCGAGGACCTGGTGCGAGGCGTGGAAGCCGGCATCGACCTGTTCGACTGCGTGATGCCCACGCGCAACGCCCGCAACGGCCACCTGTTCACGCGCTGGGGAGACCTGCGCATCCGCAACGCGCGCTATCGCGAGGACCCGCGGCCGCTGGACGAGGATTGCGCCTGCCCCGCCTGCCGGGGCTTCTCGCGCGCCTACCTGCACCACCTGGACCGCTGCGGGGAAATGCTGTTTCCCATGCTCGCCACCGCGCACAACCTGCACTACTACCTCGAGCTCATGCGCGGCATGCGCCAGGCGCTGGACGAGGACCGCTTCGAGGAATTCACGCGGCGCTTTCGCGAGCAACGCGCGCGCGGCATCGACTGATCAGGCCTGGTGCGGCTCGCGCCGTAACCAGGCCACGAAGCGCTGTCCGTACACCGGCTGGCGCCACAGCAGCCACGCGGCCGCCACCAGGTTGAGCAGCGCGATGCTCAGCAACAGCACCGGCACCGCCACTCCGAAGGCCAGCAAGGCTGCGCAATAGCCGGTGCACACGATCATGTACAGCGCGTTGAGGATGTTGTTGGCCGCGATCACGCGGGCCCTATGGCTGGCCGGCGTGTGCTGCTGGATCAAGGCGTACAGCGGAACGCTGTAGACCCCGGCGCTGGCGGAAAGCCCGAACAGATCGGCCATCACCCGCCAATGCGAGGGCCGGGCGACGAAAGCCCCGACCCCCAGCAAGGGCCCGGCAGGCGCCATGGAGTGGGCGCTGAGGTACAGGTCCACGCCGAAGAGGCTCATGCCGATCGCCCCCAGCGGGACCAGGCCGGGCTCGATGCGCCCGCGCGCCAGCCATTCGCATGCCAGCGAGCCCAGGCCCACCCCCACCGAGAACACCACCAGCAACAGCGAGGCCACCTGCTCGTTGCCGCCGAGCACGTCTTTCGCGAACACCGGGAACTGGGTGAGGAACGCCACGCCGTAGAACCACATCCAGGAAATCGCCAGCAGAGCCTGCAGCAGCACCCGGTCGCGCGCGGCCAGCCGCAGATTGGCCAGGGTTTCGCGCAACGGATTCCAGCGCACCCGCAATTGCGGATCCAGTGCCGGCGTGGGGGGAATGCGCCGCGATGCCGCCCAACCCGCCAAGGCCACGAGCAGGCAGGCGCCACCGGCCAGCCACGGCCCCTGGCGCATGCTCATCAGCAGGCCACCCACCAGATTGCCGAGCAGGATGGCCACGAAGGTGCCCATTTCGGTCATGCCGTTGCCGCCGGTCAGTTCGGCCGGGGACAAGTGCTGAGGCAGGTAGGCGTACTTCGCCGGACCGAACACGCTGGAGTGCATGCCCATGCCGAAGGCGCAGGCCAGCAAGGCCCCCAGGTTGCCGGTGGCGAAACCCCATAGCGCCAGCGCCATGATGCCGATCTCCAGCAGCTTGACTGCGCGCATCAGCCGGTCCTTCGGCCACTTGTCGGCCAGTTGCCCACTGGTGGCCGAGAACAGCACGAAGGGCAGGATGTACAACGCCGCGATCAGGTTGACCATCAGCCCCGGCGACAACGCGGCACTCGCCTGCGCGCGGTAGGTCACCAGCACCGTGAAGGCGAACTTGAACAGGTTGTCGTTCGCGGCGCCCCCGAACTGGGTCCAGAAAAAGGGCGCGAAGCGGCGTTGGCGCAGCAGCGCGAACTGGTTCGGAGCCGCGGTAGTTTGCGACATGGTCAGCGCGTACGAAGGGTTTCCACGAAGGCCACGAAAGCCCGGAAAAGACGCTGCTTGGCGGCTTCGGTGGTGAAGGTGTGATCGCAATCGTCGAGCGTGAATACCTGGATCGCCGACGCACGCTGACCAGCCGCGACCTCGCGCGGCGACTCCTGCCGCAACAACAGGTAGCCGGGTTCGGCATGTCCGACGAACAATCCGACCGCGACCTGCCCGGCCCGAAGCCGCCGCAGGCCCTGTCCGATCACATTGGGCTCCGCCAGTCCGAGGCGCCGCCCGATGTCCTGCAAGACCGCTCTCAGCACGGAGAGCGCGCGGCCCGTCAGCACCTTGAAGGCCGCGGCCAGGTCCACTTGCAGCGTGAGCACCTTTTTCCACTTGGCCCAGCTGCGCATGGACCGGCGATAGCGCAGGGCCTCCGCGGCTTCCAGTCCGATGCTCTTGCCCCCAAGCGGCCGACGCCCGATCACCAGGGGATTGATCATCGCGACCGCCCGCAAGCCTCGCGCCCGCGGCTCGATGGCCCCCTGCAGGGCCCAGTAGGCCCCCGAACACAAGCCGGCCAGAACCAGGTCCCGGAATCCATGTCGATCCTGGATGTCGTCCAGCATATCCATGACGTCATGCAGGCAGGCGGCCGCGTAACAGTCATTCTCGTCGGGCACGCCGGCGACGATCCCGTCACCCAGCATGGACAGATCGACACGCACGCTGGGGACCCCCGCGCGGGCCAACTCGCGCGCCAGCCTTGCATAGAGGCGCCCGGGGCCCGTGTGATGCACCGCGCCGGCGTTGAGCAGCAGCACCAGCGGCGCGACAGCGTGATCCACGGCCGGCTCGCAAAGCACGCTCGGCAGACGACGTGCCGTGCCGAGCATCAGGCGCCGCTCCCGGTAAACCCCATTGCGCAGTTCGGTCGCGCCACCCGCAGGGCCCGGGCCAGGGAGAGCGCCGATTTGCGAATGTCCAGAGTCCGGCGGGACCCTGGCTTGTGCGGCCATCCAGTCACAGAGGTCGTCGACCGCCGCCCAGGGCACTTCGGCATCCTGCGGGCGATCGAACATGGCGGGGTAGCCGGCGAAGGCCAGGAGGTCGGGTTCGATCCCCATGTCGCGCAAGGATTCACGCAACTTCTCGTCCCGCGCCACGTCGTCGCGCTCGAACAGCAGAATCCGGCGCACGCCGCCTAGATCCCAGTCCTGCGTGCGCATCGCGGCGACCGCCTCGACAAAGGCAGGGTCAAGCAGATGACCGGCGACGCCGACCCGCGCGTCGTCGCCGGAATGCCTGGACCCCAGGGCTGCCACGGCACGCAGTTCGCGCGCGTAGGCTCGCCCGTTGGCCACCGGCGCCCACAAGGCGATCCACCGTGCGCCGGCCCGTGCGGCCGCCATGCCCGCGACGGCAGCACCGAAGCGCAGACCGATCAATCCCACATGCGAACAACCGAACTGCTCTCTCAGGAAGCTTGCCGCCCGTACGACTGCGCCAACCCAGTCGTCCAGCCGCGCATGGTCCGGATCCTCGCCCTCGGAATCACCGGCTCCCGGATAGTCGAAGCGCAGAACGACCATTCCACGCCGCGCCAATCCGTCGGCAAGATGGAGCAGACAGCGGTGCGTGCATTCCTCCTCCGCGCCCAACGGAGCACAGATCACGACCCCAATGGCTCCACCGGTTCCATGCAACCACCCCGCGCAGCGATGCGGCGCCTCCCCGAAAAGCACAGGTACGCGCGGCACGACGGCGACATCCCGCCGGGAGGCTTCGCTGGGCCTCGGGGCCAAGGCGGGCTCAGGCATCGCGCAACGTCACGGAGTGGCGCAGGTTCGCAGCGCTGCAGTGCACCCTTCCGCGGGGCGTACCGGCGCCGGCGCGCAGGCGCACGGTGCGCTCGATTCCCGGCGCAAGATGGAAGGCGTCGTCGTCGGGCTCATACCCGGGGGCGTCGATCTCCACGCCCAGCAGCAGTTCGTCGGACTGGAGGTGCAGGCAGCGATCGGCGCCATCGGCGACCATATGGAGCCGTGGCTCCATGGCGACAGGCTCCACGCGCATGCCCTGGGGGAAATGAAAGGCCTCGGACACGAGCACCCCGTCGCTGCCGATCAGGCGAGCGACCACCGCATCGTGGGACGGCGGGCCGAAGCGATAGGCATGGTTGATGTCGACGAAGTGCCCGAACAGCTCCGCCGTGCCCAGGCGCACGTACCCCGCGGACTCCACGCGCATCCTGTGCTCGGCACGGAGCGTGCGGATGCGCCCCGCCTGCCAGAGCTCCACGACCAGCGTGGCCTCGAGAACTTCCGGACGGTCGTTGAACACCAGGAAATCGCAGCCTTCGAGTCCGCGATCGTCGATCAGCAGCGCCCGCGGCGCGAGACAGCGCTTGAGCGCCCAATACGCCGGCTTGGGACGCGCGGCGGAGTCCAGCACCCCCCAGCCGGCGCCTTGCGCCAGGTCGCGCAGCCACCACACCAGGCCCCCCTGGCATCCTGAATCGGGAGCCCGCCACGCGGTGAACACCCGCGCCATGAGCTCGCCGCTGACCAGGCCCGACCAGCGCAGGTAGGCCTGCGGATCGACCATGCGCATCTCGCGCGGGTCGGCGCGCACCAGTTCCGGGAAATAGTGGTCGCGAACGTCCTCGAAATCCCAGCCCGCGCCGGCGTCGCGGGGCACCCCCGCCTTCCAGCGGGGATCGTGCGCGCGCAGGGCGCCCAGCCCCGAGCGTTCCAGTGCCACCTGCGCCGGCACGTTGGACAGGCCCAGGCATTCCGCGGCCAGTCGCACCTTCGCCAGGCGCGCATCCGACAGGGGTCGCCGGTAGGCACCCACGCCGTAGTAGTGGCTGACCCCCGACGACACATGAAACGGCAGCGCACCGCCGGAGGGCGACGATCGCACCCAGGCACTGGCCGGAAGCATGTGCGCGTGCATGCGCTGCAGTTCCCGGGAATGGAAGGGGTGGCTCCAGGAGTCCCTCGGAAGGCCCATCATCGCCGCCTGCTGCTCGACCTCGCTGCCGCCACACACCACCGCCAGGCAGGCGTGCCGCTCCAGCCTTCGCAGGGTCTCGCCCACCTCCGCGCGCGCCTCCTCCGCGAAACCCGGATCGTCGAAGGGGTAGTCCATGTTCGCGAACAGCAGGTCCTGCCACACCAGGATGCCCATGCGATCGCAGGCGGCATAGAACTCCTCGGACGCGTAGAGCCCGATTCCGACCACGCGCAGCATGTTCATGCCGGCCGCCACGACCCGCTCCAGGATGGTCTGCAGCGTGGCGGCGTCGGGATCGGGACGCCGCAAGTCGGCGGCTGTCCAGCAGGCGCCACGGACGAAAAGCGCGCGGCCATTGCAACGCACGGCCAGGGCGCCCTCGGGCTGATCGAGCTCGAAGGCCTTGAAACCGAGGCGTCCACCGTCGAGCGTCACGGCTCCTCGCGGCCCTTGCAGTTCGAGCACGCAGTCGTACAGGGCAGGAACTCCATGCGTGTGGGGCCACCAGGGATCGATTCCTTCCAGCTCGATGTCGTGAGGCTCGATCCCGTCGGCGCCCAGGTAGGCGCGATCGACGCTGCGCACGCAGGAGCCCACGCGCAGCACCACGCCCTCGCAGGCACCTCCCCCCAGCAGCGCCCAGCGGGCGCCTACGCGCAATACCGGGCGGCCGTCGCGCCAGCTCGGGGTGAGCTGCAGATCCTGCACGTCGATGGCGCGCAGGCCCTCCAGGTAGCAGGGGCGCCACGGCCCCACCATGTCGGAGCGAGGATTCCAGCTGGCGATGCGCCCCAGCAGGGTGGTGCGAAACCAGCGCAGGTTCTGCGCGTCCACCAGGGCGGTCTTCCAGCGTGGGCGCGGACGACGCGCGAGAAGCTCGGGCTCCAGCGCGGCGCACCGCAGGACCAGCTCGCGCGCACGGCCCGGCAGCGCAACCACGTGGCAGCGATGCATGTTGCGCGTTGCCGGCACGGCCGCGCCGTCGACCCAGATCTCCACCAGCGTGGCCAGGCCCTCGAAGCGCAGGCGCATGGCGTCGACGTCGTCCCAGGACGGCAACTCGCAACGGAACCACCAGTCGAAGGCGTCCAGGCCCTGTCCGGCCACCGTATCGCTGTCCAGCGCCGCGGCGACCGTGGTCGGCAGGCTGACCTCCTGCCAGCCCTGGGGCGGGAGATCGGCGGGCTCCCGGCAGGCGCCTGGCGCCGTGCGCAGCATGCACCACCCGGTGGCGAGCATCAGGCTCCGGTGCGCCTCGATATGGCGACTGGCCAGGGGCAGGCTCATCGGGCGCCCTCAGCCGTACCTTGCGCGCAGCGAGTCCATTGCAGCGCCCCAGCACTCGGCCATGCGGGCGATGACCTCGAGGCTCGGAGCGCGCTTGCGCGCCATGGCGCGCGCCAGCTGAAATTGAAAGGCCTTGCTGGACTCGGAGATTTCGCGCAAGGCCCGCGACGCGTCGTCCAGTCCGGGTACGCCCTGCCCACCCAGCCAGTCCAGGTAGCTGTGCGCCAGCTCGTAGCAGGCGCCGAACTGGCGCCAGGTCACGAACGCGTAGGTGTGGAAGGTCTCCATGTCGCCTTGCATCAGCCACGCGAGGTCGGCCTCGAAGCGAGGGCCGAAACTTTCGAAGGGGTTGCGATCGGGCAGTCGCCCCAGCTGGCGGCGCAGCAAGCCCAGCGAAGCCTCGCGCAGGTCCGGCCCGCGAAGCGGCTCGCGCCGCCGCTTGACGTACTCGATGTAGGGCGGAAGCATGCGCTCGTGCACCTGCTGCGTGGGCTGGAACACGGCGTCGAAGTCCTCGCCGCCCAGCTCGTGGTAGCCCTGGTTGTGGAAGTAGCCCATGCGCCGCGCATCGCGGTCCACCCGGTTCACCGCGACGGTGGACTTGACATGCGCCAGACGATAGGCCGTGCCCTGGGTGTCCGGCAGATAGAAGGAATCCATCTCCACGAGCACCGGCCGCCCCTGCCGAAGCTGCTCCTCCACATGCTCGAGCAGGGGGCGCCAGGGAGCCAGTTCCTCCACCTCCCACCCGTACAGCTGCTCCAGGTCGGCGTCGCGGAACTTGAAAAAGGTCCACTCGTCGCCTTCGAAATCGACACCCAGGGTGAAGGCCAGCGCGGCGCTGGGCTCGCAGCCCAGGCCGTGCAGCAGTTCGATGACCACGTCGGTGTAGCAGTTGGTCTCCGCCCAGATCCTGTCGGGACCGTGCAGGGCGTGGCGTCTGTAGGTGCCTGGATCCAGCGCAATGACCTGATGCATGGGATGGATGGACGCGGGAAGGCTGCCGGCTCAGCTCAGGCCGAGGCGATCGCGCACGGCCTGCGGCCAGCACGCCGGATCGAGGCCGTGGGTCTTCAGCAGCGCCAGGGTGATGCGCTCGAGGCCGAAGCCGACGCAGGAGGTATGCGCTGCCTGCTCGTCCGGCCCGAGGATGTCGAAATGCCGGCCGAAATGATCCAGGTGGCAATTGCACGAAGTCACTGCGGTGGGGTGCTCCTCCGAACAGATCGGAACCACCAGCTCGTACTTCAGCGCCTGCTCGAGCTGCGTGGCCTTCATGACCTTGCCGCCTCGACCGAAGAACGGGTCGTTGGCCAGCACGCTGGCCACCGGCAGACGCAGGGACTCGAGAAGCGCCACTCCGGTGCGAAGCCAGCGGTCGCGGTGCTCCAGCGCCTGCTCCGCCGTCCCCATGCGCACGAATTCCCGCTGGCGGAACATTTGCATGCGCGCCGGATCATCCGAAGGTTCGTGCCGGAACACGAAGGTCTCGAGATCCACCACGCGACCCTGGTCCGGAAGTCGAGATCCGGACGCGGTCGGGTACAAGGGATAGCAGGCTGCCGGAACCAGCATCGACTCGCCGGCGCGCAAATGCCCCGCCCAGTCGTCACCCGCATCGAGCTCGGCCAGCATCCCGCGATGCTCACGCTCGTCGCCGAAAAAGCAGTGCACCGAGCCGAGCAGATCCGGGAAATTGGCAATGTGATCCAGGCGTTGGTAGTGGGCCCGCGCGAACAGGGGCGGGAAGCGCATCACCTCGGCCTGCTGCCACGCGCCCTCGCGGCTCACCAGGTCCTCAATGCCCTGCACGATGCGCTCGAACACGCCGCTGCGCCCGTACAGACCGCGTACACCCAGCGGGATCAGCAGGCCGGCGTGGACCAGGCGTTCCTGGAAGCCGCGTTGCGCATCGGCGAGAGCAAGCTGGGAATGGCCGTCAGGCATCTTTGTGCACGATCTGCATCGCCGCGTTCAAGCCGAGCAGGCGATCGTTGTTCACCATGACCATCGTGCCGTAGGCGTCACGCAGGTGCCGGCCCAGGCTCACGTCCGAATCGTTGCGGTACGCGTTGATGCCGCCGATGATCATGGCGCGGCCCACGAGGTCGACCAGCAGGGTCGATGTGTTCAGTTTCAGATTGTTGACCCGGATGTTGAAACCGAAGTTTCCGAAGGCGTCGATGGGAGCGCTGCCCATCAGGCCCTGGTATTCGTCGAGCAATTGCGCCAGGCCCGCGCGCATGGTCTGCAGCACCATGTCCGCCTCGGCAAGACGCGTGGCCGCGATGGGCACCGTGTCCGGAGTCTTGCGCGCCTGGGCTCGCACCACACTGCGCGCCCGGTTCATGGAGTCGATGCCGATGCCGATCCACAGCGCGGACCAGACGAGGTGAGCCACCGGATGCATGGTTCGCGCGTGGATCTCGGCGTAGGGCACCGGCAGGATCTGCTCGCGCGAACCTCGACCATGCACGGTGAAACCGGAACTGCAGGTCCCGCGGAATCCCAGCGTGTCCCAGCCGCAGATGGGCTCGAGCTCCATGTCTTCCTTGAACAGCAGGACCTGCACCTGATCCCCGGGCGCGCTGCCGGCCTCGCGGCGCGCGGTCAGCAACAGCACGTCGGCGGCGTCCATGTAGGAAATCACCGGCGCCTTCTTGGTCACGCTGAACCGGTCGCCCTGCAGTTCCACCGCGCAGATGCTCGAACGCAGGTCGCCCCCGATGCCCACTTCCGTGGTGGCCGAGGCCAGCAGCCATTGGTGCTCGCACAGGCGCCGCGCGAATTCGGCGAAATAGCGCGAGCCCAGCGCGTGGTGGACGATGCACGCCACCTGGATCTGATGCATCGCGTACACCATCGCCGTCGCCGAGCAATACTGTCCGAGGATCTCGCACACCTTGACGATCTGGGGCAGGTCCAGGCCCATGCCCCCATGCTCCCTCGGGACATAGGCGCCCAGCAGGCGCGCCTCGCGCAGGGCCTCGAAGGCCTCGGCCGGAAAACGCGCATCGCGGTCGACCGCGGCGGCATGCGGCGCCAGCGCCTCGCGGCCGATGCGATGGGTCAGCGCCTGGAAATCGAGAATCCCCGGCTGCTCACTGACGGCGTGTACGTACATGGCGGCTCCCGCTTACGAGGCCTTGATCTCGTCGATGGATTCGGAGAGTGCTCGAATGCTTTCGAAGGTCTTGCGGCTCAACAGATGTTGCGGAAACTCGACATCGAAATGTTCCTCCAGCGCGAGCATCAGATTCACGGTGGTCAACGAAGTGAGACCGAGTTCATAAAGATTGGCGTCCGGCGTGATTTTTTCCGGATCACAGGACAAGCGCCCGTGCTGAAGCACGATTGTGCGAATCTGGTCGATGGACATGGTGAATTGATGCTGAATGGCAGCTTAGCAGTCTAAACCCCCGGTTTTGCAAATTCAGCGCGCGCCCCCGGACTTGGGGGGGCCATCTACACTCGCCTCATGTACGTCCCCGAGCCCGCATGGCGCCTGTTCTTCGCGCTGGACCCCTCGCCCGCGTTGCGCGAGCGCCTGGCCGCGCACTCCGGGCGCTGGGACTGGGACGCCCGCGCGCGCCCCACGGCCGCGCGCAGGCTGCACCTCACGCTGGTGTTCATGCCCCAGGTGGAGCCCGCCCGGGTGGGCGAACTGCTGCGGGTCGGCGCCGAGGCCGCCGCGGCGGGCCGGGGCTGCCAACTGCTGCTGGACCACGCCGAGGTCTGGCCGGCCGGCGGCATCGCGCATCTTTCGCCGTCGCGGATTCCCCCGGCGCTGCAGGCCCTGCACGATGCGCTGCTGGCCGGCGCGCTGGCCGCGGGCATGCCGGCCGACAGCCGGGCCTGGCGCCCGCACCTCACGCTGGGTCGCAAGGCGCGGCCGGAGCAGGCGCCCGGGAGCTTCGAGCCCCTGGCCTGGCAGGTGCGCGGCTTCTCGCTCCAGCGCTCGCGCCTGGGAAGCGGGCGCTACGAGGTGCTGGCCCGCTGGCGCCTCGGGTCCGAGCCGGCCTGAAGGCCCGGGCGGGCCTCAGCGCGCCAGCACGCCGGCGCCGTCGAGCTCGAAGCGCATGACCCGTCCGATGCCGCCGGCCACGGCCAGTGCGGCGCGGAAACCGGCCGGCACGCCCAGCGACACCAGCTCGAGTTCGCGCGCACCGATGCGCAGGCGCATCGGCTGCGGCTCCAGCCCGGCGTGCAGCTTGCGAGGCTCCAGGTTCAAGCCCAGGCCCACCGCTTTCAGGCAGGCCTCCTTGCGCGTCCAGCAGGTCACGAAGGGCTCGGCCTGCGCCCCGTCGGCCAGTGCGGCAAGCTGCTCCAGTTCGCGTGGGTCCAGCACGGCCGCGGCCAGGTCCGGGCCCGGCAGGTCCGGGCGCACGGCCTCGACGTCCACCCCCAGCTCGGCGGCCGTGCCCAGCGCCAGCAAGGCGAGCTCCTTGCTGTGGCTGAGGTTGAAATGCAGCCCGGCACGGGGCCCGACCAGGCGCGGCTTGCCCTGCGGCTCCTGAACGAACGCCGCCCGGGCCGGCTCGCAGCCCAGATAGGCACCGAGGATCGCCCGCAGTGCCACGTGCGCCCGCACGTAGCGCCTGGCGTCGTCGGAGTGCACGAAACGGCGCGCTCGCTCCAGCTCGGCTTCGTCCAGGCACTGCGAGGACGCTGCCGCAGGGGCTTGCAGATCGATGCACCAGACGTGCACGTCGCCACCCTGCGGCCAGGCCTGCGGCGGCAAGGCCTCCAGGCAGGCGGAGGAATCGTCGCGTTCGGCGCGAATCACCGGCATCGTGGGCTCCCGGGCGTGGGTTCGCGGCGCGCCGTCAACGCAGGCGCAAGGCCACTTCGCCCTGTTCGTGGAAGGGAACGCGCAGCAGGGTATGGCCCAGCTCCGCATCGCCGTCGAGCTGGTAGTGGACGAGGCCGTCGGGCGGCAACGCCGCCAGCACCTGCAGCAGCGCCGCCCCGTCCACGTCCACGCGCACGGGCACCTCGGCCATGCCATGGGGCGGCAGGTCCAGGTCGCCGGTGCTGTGGCCCTGCGCGGTGGCGGTGCCGTTGAAACTGCAGTGGAAGCGGATGTCGTCCAGCGACAGCTTCCACCCGCCCGGGTTGCGCACCTGCAGCACCAGATCGATGCGGGCCTGGTTGCCACGCAGTTCGATGCCGCGCACGGCCGCGATGCGCAGGCGGGGCCCCAAGGCCTGAGCGGCTGGCGCGGACGATGCCGCGGAAGCCGCCAGCTCGGGCGCGGACGCGGGCCCGGAGGCCGCGGCGCGTGCCGAGGGAGGGAGGGCCAGCGCCCCCAGGGTCAAGGCCAGCGCCCACGGGCGCGCGTCAATCCTGTGCATCGAAGCGAAGCAATGTGAACAGTTCCAGGCCGGCCTCGCGCAGCGCCGCGGAGCCCCCGAGCTCGGGCAGGTCGACGATCGCCGCGCCCTCGACCACGCTGGCGCCCAGGCGCTGCAGCAGCCGGTGCGCGGCGAGCATGGTGCCGCCGGTGGCGATGAGATCGTCGATCAGCAGCACACGCTGCCCGGCGCGCAGGGCGTCGCTGTGCACCTCCACGGTGGCGCTGCCGTACTCCAGCGCGTAGCTCTCCGAAAGGGTCTCGAAGGGCAGCTTACCCTTCTTGCGCACCGGCACGAAGCCCACGCCGAGCTCGAAGGCCACGACCGAACCGATGATGAAGCCGCGTGCGTCGATGCCGGCAACCACGTCGGGGCGCCTGGCCGGGTCCATGTAGCGCCAGACGAACTGGTCGACCAGCACACGCATGGCGCGCGCATCCAGCAGCAGCGGGGTGATGTCGCGGAATCGCACGCCCGGCTGGGGCCAGTCGGCGACGGTGCGGATGCGCGAGCGCAGGTAGGCCTCGATATCCATGGGCTGAGGAAGGAAAGGTGGAGAGGCGCGAGTCAGGCTTCGGGGTCCCGCGGCGCGGCAGGCGCGCCGGCGCCGAACACGTCATCGTAGGACGCGTAGGAGGCGCCGGAGATCATGGGCATGAGCACCAGCCAGCCCAGGCCCAGGGGAATGGTGGCGGCAATGCCCAGCGGAATCAGCAGCAGCGTGAACACCACCACGGCCCCGAGGTTGGCGAAAGCCGCGCGAGCCGACGTGCGTATCGCCTGCCAGGCCCCCAGCCCTCCCAGCGCGACCAGGGTGCCGACGAACCAGAATGCGACACTGCAGGCCATCAAGGCCAACACCATCAGCAGCCCGCCCAGGATTCCGGCACCCAGGCCCATGCCCATGCCGTGCATGAAGGCATCGGGAGAAACTTCCATCATGTGCCCGAAGGATTCCATGCGGGTCAGCCCGATCCCGAACAGCAGCAGGAGCAGCAGGCTCAGCACCAGCATCACCGCCAGGATCAGCAACATCACCAGCAGCGAGGCGAGCAGCAGGGAACCCAGGCGCGGCCACCAGCGGCGAGAGGATTCGCCCAGCGCACCCTCGTTGTCGGCCTCGACGGCCAGGCCCTCGGGCGTGATGCTTCGCGCGCGCGCCCAGCGCCGGCCCAGCACCGAGGCGAACACGGCCCCCAGCGTGAACAGGGGCATGCTCAGCCATTGCGCCAGCAGACCGCCCCTGGGCCCCGCCTTGTGCAGGATCACGGTCAGGATGATCAGCGCCACGCTCAGGCCCACCCAGGCCCAGGGCGCGCGCAGGAAGCTGCGCCAGCCTTGCGCCCACCAGGTGGCGCCGTGAGAAGCGGGGACGCGGCGGAAGGAGAGGTCCATGTTCGCTTGATCGTTCGGAGAAAGGGTCGCGTCGGCACGGTCGGATGCTTCGCCATGCCGGCCGCAGCGCACTCGCCCGGATTATTGAGCCTGCCGCTTGCCACCATGGACCCCCGGGAAATGGGTGATGCGCCCAAAGCCTTGGATTGCTCTAATCCCTGTCGGCACGCTACGCTCGGCGTCAGCCGGCCGGCGAGCCTCCTTTCATGACGCGTACCTACAAGAACACTCTGCACCGCGTGGCGCTGAACAGCGGCGTCTCCCGCTGGCTCGCCCGCCGCATCGAGGCCCCACGGATTATCACCCTGCACGGGGTTGGCGACGCCGGCTTTCCGTTGCAGGAATTCGTTCGCCTCATGGAATGGATGCGCGGCAATTTCCGCATATGTGCACTTTCGGATCTGATCGACGACATTCTGTCCCGCCGCCGTTCCGGCCCGGGCAGGGTTGCCATCACCTTCGACGACGGACTGCGCAACCAGGTCCGGGATGCGTATCCGGTGCTGCGCTCGCTGGGACTTTGCGCAACCGTGTTCGTCTGCCCCGGCCTCGTGGAACGCGGCCAGTGGCTCTGGAACCATGAGGCCCGTGCACGGCTTCGTCGCCTGAGCCCGGAGCAACTCCGGGATTTCGCCGACTCGATGTCGGCGCCGCGCAGCGACGTGGAACCCCTGGTCGAATGGATGAAGTCTCTTCGACGGGATCGGCGCGCCACCGTCGAGCAGGCACTGCGCGACCGAACGCCGAGTTTCCAGGCCAGCGCGCAGGAACACGACAGTTTCGACATCGTGTCCTGGGAAGAACTCGCGTCGCTGGACCCGGCCGTCATGGCGGTGGGCTCGCACACGCTCGACCATCCGATCCTGACGACCCTGGACGACGCCGAAGTCGTCCGTGAACTGGGGCAGAGCCGCAAGCTGCTCGAACAACGCCTGCAGCGCAGCGTGGATACCTTCTGCTATCCGAACGGCGCCTTCGATGCCCGGGTACGCGAGCTCACATCCAGGCATTACCGTGCCGCGCTATCCAGCGAGGACGGGGTGGTTCGCGAAGACGAGGATCCCTTTGCCATTCATCGCATTCCCGCCTCCCCCGACCTTCACCTGACCGCCTGGCGCATGCACCGCCCCGACGCCTGATCCCGGGGCCGATGCGCCGCCTTCAAGCTCCGCGCAGGCGCTCGAGGGCCTTGCGCGCCAGGCCGCGCGTACGGGCATCCACCAGCAGGAGCAGTCCGCCGTAGAGCAGCGCGCCACCGACGATCCGCAGCCCGATGCGTTCGAGCGAGTTGACGGGGTCGATACGACTCGTCACGGCGTACATCGCGCCCGACATGAGCGCGAACTTGAGCAGGTCGGACCACGGTACGCGCAGGGATACGGTTCCCCTGCCGAAGAATCCGGTGAGCACCGTGTAGACCGTCAAGCTGCACAGCGTGGCCAGCGCGGCCCCCTCGATGCCGATGCGCCGGGTGAGAACCGCGGTAAGCACCAGGTTCACCGCGGAAGCGGTGAACACCGAGTACATGACGACCCGTGTGAGCTTGTTGATGTAGATTCCGGCGCTGAAAATCGGGGTCCCGCCGGCGACCAGCATTCCGCTGACGATATAGACGAACAGCGAGGTACTGACGGCATATCGATCCGACGCCAGCAGTCGCAGCAGATCCGGCGCCACGACCGCCATGCCGGCCACGATCGGGAAGGCCAGCATCAGGTAGTAGTGCAGCGCATGCTGGAGAAACTCCTCCGTCCTGGCGCGCCCCTGAGCCTCCCACATGCGCAGATACATAGGTACGACCGCCTGTGCGAAGGCGCCGGTCAGCACGCCCTGGAGATAGTCGCAGAAATTGTAGGCGGCGGAATATGAACCCAGGGGCCCGGGACCGAGTTCGAAATTGATGATGTAGCGCCCCCCCATGCTCAGCAGGAGTCCGGACAGTTCACTGGCCAGCAAGGGCAGCCCGAAACCCAGCATGGCGAGAAACAGCGGGCGTGAGAACCTGGAGGGGGAGAAGGCGTCGCGCCGGGCGTAATAGGCGATCAGCAGTCCGGTGGCGACGGCTTCGCTCACCAGGGTGGCGAGGAAGAACCCCCACAGGTTGCGCGCCACCGTGAACAGCACGCCGACGACGAAAGCCAGGCCCAGGTATTTGCGGATAACGGCATAGAAGCTGTACAAGCCGCTCTTCTGTTCGGCGCGCAGGAGATTCAGCATCGCACTGTCGAGCACCCGCACCAGGATCAGGGGCGAGACCGCGGCGATCAGGTACTGGATGCCTCCGTGCCCCCACCAGCGCGCCGGCATGACGGCGAACACCAGGGCGCTCAGGGCACTGGCGACCATGCCGACCCCGAGCATGCCGAACAGCACGGTCGAGAAGAACCCTACACGGTCTCCACCCCGCTTGCCTCCCTCGATTTCCGCGTAGAAACGCACGACCGACTGCTGCAGGCCGAGTTTGCCGACCCCGACCAGAAAGCCCAGCGTGACGTTGACCAGCCCCAGCATGCCGTATTCCGCGACCGTGAAGGTACGCGTGAAGATCGGAAAGGAGACCATGCTGGCCAGCGTGATCAGCAAGGTGCCCGCAGAATAGTTGGAGGTATGACGAAGCAGTCGCCATAGGCCGCCCACGTGGGAGGCCTTGTGCGCCGGCACGCCCTGCGGCGCTTCCGGGGACGTCATGACGAGCGCCCCTGGTACACCCCGACCAGCAGCGCGAGCACTCGATCGGGGGCGAAGCCCTGCTCGACCGACAGCCGCGCGTGGCGCCCGAGTCGCGCCCGAAGCTCGGGCTCGTCGAGCAGTTTCTGGATCGCGGCGCCAAGCGCGGCAACGTCCTCGGCGTCCACCAGGAGGCCGGAATGTTCGTGCTCGATCACGTCCTCGTGCCCGCTGATGCGCGTGGCGACGACGGGCAGTTGCGCCGCCATCGCCTCCAGCACCGCATTGGGCAGGCCCTCCTGGCGCGAGGCCTGGACGTAGATGACCGCCTCTCGGAGCAGGGGCGCGACATCCGCCAGCATGCCGGGGAAGTCGACGGAATCGGAAACACCGAGACGTACGGCCAGTTCGCGCAGTGCCGCGTGTTCGGGGCCGTCTCCCGCCAGGACGAGGCGAGCGTGGCCACGGCGCGGCAGCAGGCTCCAGGCCCGCAGCAGGATGTCCAGGCCCTTGACGGCGACATGCCGGCCCGCGAACACCACCTTGGGGGGCTCGCGGACTTCGGAACGGTTGCCGACAAAGCGCCCGCAATCGACGGCATTGGGAATGCGATGCAGCCGCCCCGGAGGGTAGCCGGCCTCGCGCAGCATGGTCAGGGTGTGATGGCTGATGCACTGGAAGGCGTCCAGCCTGCGGGCGCCCGCGTTGAGCAGCCGATGCTTGATCTTGTTGCGCAGTCCCGGGTCGAGCAGCCCGCCGTCGAATTCCGCCGCCCCGGAGACCTTGACCACGACCGGCACGCGCAGCCAGGGCTTCAACCATCCGATGGCGGCCGCCAGGTTGTGCATCATGTGGACATGGATGGCGTCGAAGCGGGTTCGATGCCCGTACAGCCACGCCGCCACACGGAAGTTCAGCCAGAGAGCCCCGAGCCCCTTGACTCGCGGATACCCCAGGCGGCGTACCTCGATGCCGTCGACCTCCTCGCGTGCCAGTTGGCGTCGATCGAGGCGCGGCGCGAGGATACGCACGGAATGTCCCGCCGCCACGAACTCCCGCGCCAGCAGCCGCGCCTGCATCTCGGCGCCGCCGGTCGCCGGATAGCGACCGTCGATCACGAAAAGCAGGCGCAGGCAAGACTCTGGAGACTTCGGACGAGGATCGGCGGCAGCCATGCGAAAAGGAGGACCAGCGAACGGGTCAACTGCGCAGCCTAGCTTTCGGTGCGGGCTGCGGCCATCCCTTGATCGGGTGTCAGCGGAGCAAGACCCACCGATAATAGACAGATCCGAAGTACTCGTGGAGCGCGAACTCCATCTTTCGCAGTGCGCCCCGGCTCGGGATGAGCATGTCCCAGGACCCGTCGTCCACGGCCTGGAAGTCCTGCGGCAGCGCGCATACACCGAGCCCCGCACGGTGGAAGCTGAATACCGCTCGGGGCATGTGGTAGGCCGACGTGACGAGATAGATGGGCCGGCGGCCTGCGCCGCGCAGCATGCGGGCCACCGCGCGAGCACTGCCCCAGGTAGTCCTGGATTCACGCTCGACCAGGATGCGGGTGGCCGGGAAGCCCAGGCGTCGTGCCAGTTGCGCCATGAGGTCGGCTTCGCGTTCGGTGGATCCGTTGCCGCCGGAGATCAGCAACTCGCTCCCGGGCACCGCCTTCGCGACACGAACCCCGGCGATCAACCGGCGCAGGCTTTCGCCGCTCAGCGAGCCGACGGCGGCCGGGTCCGCGACATCCACATGCAGCCCCCCCGCGAGGACGACCACCATCGCGCCGTCAGGCGGCGGGCCGCAGGAGGCGGCGAGTCGTCGCGCCTGGCTTTCCAGCCCGCGCAGCGCGAGGTTCGCGGCCCAGGGAGATCCCACGACCCAGTACAGCAGGAGCACGGCCCAGCAAGCCAGGCGCAGGCGCCTGGACGTTCGTGACGTCAGGCTCCCGAGCGCCAGGCCAAGCAGCGCCCATCCGATCCACGAAAAGGGGGAGGCCAGGAAGTCCACGCGAAAGGCCGGCTCAGTGCGCGGCCCCCGATGCCCATCGCAGATACACGCCCTCGTCGCCATCCACCCACGATTGCCGGGAAAACAGGCGCCTCGCCCTTTCGTGGCCGGCGGCTCCCATCACCGCGCGCACCTGCGGCTGCGCCATGTGCAGCATCTTGTCGCGCAGATCGCCGACGTTGGCGGCCTCGAAGAGCAATCCGGTCACGCCCTCTTCCACGACCTCGGGACAACCTCCGATGCGCGGCGCGATGACCGGTCGGGATGCCGACATGGCCTCGCGCGCCGAAAGCGGGAAGGACTCCCGCGTGGACGCGAGCACGAACACATCCAGAAGCGCCAGGTGCGAGGCGATATCGCGCTGCATGCCGGTGAAGATCACCTCTCGGCTCAGGCCCAGCGAATCCACCTGCTCGCGCACCTGGGGCAACAACGGGCCGTCGCCGATGACCACGAGCCGCGCGTCCGGCTGCTGCTGCACCACGTCGGCGAAGGCATCGACCAGGTAGTGGTGCCCCTTCTCCTCCGAAAGGCGCGCGACGATGCCGTAGACCAGATGGCGCCCCGGCAACAATCCATAGCGCGACGCCAATTCCGCGGCCTGGGAGGGACGCGCCAGGCGCTCGATGTCGATGCCGCTGTGGATCACGGCGCTGCGCGAATCCGCCAGTCCATGGGCCAGCAGGCGGTTGCGCTCGTAGTGGGATTCGAAAATCACGAAATCCGCGCAGCGGCGCAGGATGAGAGCCGCACGCTGGAAATTGCGCGGATTGTGGATATTGTGGATGGTGGTGACGATGGGCACGCGCTTGCCCGTGGACGCCACCCGGTAGCCGGTCGGAACCAGGCGCAGCGCCGCGTAGGCCACCATGGACGAACGGACCGACTGCGGCGCGACCAGATCGATCTTGTGCTCGCGCACCAGTCGACGCAGGCGGGCAGCGGCGACGGCCAGCTTGCGCGGGTCCCGGAAGTGAAAGTCGATGTCGATGAATCGCGCGCCGCGGGCCTGGAGCTCGGGCAGCAGCACACCCTGCGTCGTGGCCACCCACACGGTATGCCCGCGTGCGCAAAGGTCCTCGCTCAGAATCAGCAGGTCGGACTGGACACCCCCGATCCCGAAGGGTTCGGTCATCAGATACAGAAGGTTCATGGCTTGGACAAGGTCCTGGAACGGGCGGCCGCGCGCGCGAACCGCCGCTGCCTGCGCACGTGCAGCAGGCCGTGCAGCGCATCGAAGGCGCCGGACAGTTTCAATGCGAAGGCACGATCGTCGTCACGATCCGTGATTTCGGTGCGGCGAAGTCGCCAGAAGTCGGCTCCGGGTCGATTCCGCCCCGGCGCGACACTGACGGCGGCTTCGTAGCCCGCTTCCCGCACCAGGGCGACTTCGCGCGAGCCCAGGTCTCCACTGGGATAGCAGAAGTAGCGCACCGGCCTTCCAAGCTCGCGTTCGATCTGCAGGCGACTGTCGAGAATCTCCTGGCGCGCGCGCGCCTCCGGGACCGTCTGCAGGTAGGGATGGCTGACGGTATGCGAACCGATCTCCAGGCCCGGGACGTCCGCTAGCGCCCGGACCTGGTTCCAGTCCAGGTGCACTCGCAGGCCATTCGCGCCTTGTTCGCCCTCGGCGTAGCGTGGGTGGACCGCGCTTTGATCGCAGAACCGGGTGGTCACGAATACCGTGGCGGGGATGGAATACCGTTGCAGGATCGGCGCGGCCACCTCCAGGTTGTCAAGATAGCCATCGTCGAAGGTCACGGCCACCATGGGCTCGCGCAGCCTGCCGTCGCGCAGGGCCTGAAGACCCTCGCCGAGGCTGACGACGCGATGGCGGGCGGCCAGGATGCTCATCTGCGCCTCGAATCGCCGCGGCGACACGATCAGCTGGTCGAACTCCCGGGTCTGCGCCACGCGGTGGTACATCAGGATCCTCAGGCCCGGCCAGCATCGATCCGCCAGGACCGAGAAGGGGCGCGCCACGGAAGCCAGGAGTATGCGCATCGGGGAAGGCCCCTCAGGCACCGCGAGCCATGGACGCCAGGCCCAGCGCGCTTGCATGCAACGCGTTGTACGCACCCGCGGTGCGCGTGATGTCGAATCGCTCGACCGCCTCGGCGCGCGCGCGCCGGCCGTATTCCTCGCGCACGGCCGGCTGCGCGAGCAGCCGCTGGATTCCATTGCGCAGGGCCACCGGATCCTCCGCGTCGATCAACGCGCCGTTCTCGCCGTCGCGCACCACGCCCGGAATGCTGCCCACGCGGGAACACAGCACGGCCTTGCGGCTGGCCATGGCCTCCAGCAGGGCGATGGGCAGCCCTTCCCAGCGCGAAGGCATGAGGAACAGATCCAGCGCGGCCACCAGGCGGGGCACGTCGGTGCGCATTCCGGTGAAGATCACGCAAGCGTCCAGTCCGAGCGACGCGCTGAGCCCGCGGAGCTCGCCGTCGAGTTCGCCCGTACCGATGACCAGACACGCCAGGCGCTCGCGTTCGGCCGCGGACATGCCCGCCAGGGCGTGCAACAGGACGTCATGCCCCTTCTGTCGGTGAAGGCGCCCCACCACTCCGATCAGCGAGCGCCCCGCGGCAACGCCGAACTCCTGCCGGACTCCGTCGCCGTCGACACCCCCGAAGCGCAGCAGATCGATGCCGTTGGGAATCGACACCACGCGCGCTCGCGGCAGGCCGCTTTCCACCAGGGACTGTGCGATCTCGTCGCCACACCCGACCACCGCGGTGCTCCACCGCGCCAGGCCCTGATGGAGCACCCTGCGCAGCAGCCCGCGCCCCGGGCCGACGATGTTGTGAACGGTGGAAAAGACTGCCGGCACCCCTGCGAGCCGCGCCGCAAGGCGCCCGTAGCTATCGGCAAGAAACAGATGCGTGTGAACCACGCCGGGCCTCTCCCGCCGAAGCCACCGGATCAAGCCCCCCAGAAGGTAGGGATCGATACGCGCGCGGTGGCCGAAAACCACCACCGGAACCCCGAGTTTCTCGAATTCCGGCTGCAGCGGTCCGCCGCGTACCAGGCATAGAACCACATAGCGCATGCGAGGATCGCGGTGGCGCATCAGATCCAGCAACAGCATCTCCGCGCCGTCGCGGGGCAATTCGTCGATCATGTGGACCACGAGCGGTCGGGCGTCCAGGGGTGTCGTCATGCGCCTGTCGTTCCGATCCGTGCATCGGCCGGCTGCAGACGCGCCAGCGCGGCGAGAAGCACCCAGAAAAAACCGTCAACCGCGGTGTCGATGACGTGGGTGCCGAACATGTTCACCCCGACCAGACCCGCCACCATGGTCACGATGCCAAGGCCGATGATCCGGTCCACGTCGCAGGCGTCGCGCCGCGCGTACAGACGCCACCCCCGGGCAAGCGCGAGCACGAGCAGCAGCAGGAACGCCGCGAGATTGGGCAGGCCCATGTTGGAGGCGGCGTAGAGGAACATGTTCTGGTTGTCCGTGGCCCCACCGGTGACCCCGTCGTCGTAGCCGGACACGTGGCTGGGCACCAGTCTGGAGAACTGGTCGAAGCCTTCGCCAAGCAGGGGGTGATCCAGGCTCATGTCGATGGCGGCCTGCCAGAGGATGAGCCGCGAATCGGCGCTCTTGTCGATCTGCGCGCCCGGAACCCGGTCCTGGTAGGTCTGTTCGACCCGGTCCTTCATGGAATTCGGAACCAGCGAGGGCACGAACAGGTAGACGCCCGCGACCACGGCCAGGACCAGCAGGAAAAAGCGCCGGCTCTTGACGAAGGCCACGGCGAGGCCTTCCAGCGCGAAGGCGAGGTAGGCCCCCCTTGAAAAGGCCGCCAGCAGGACCTTCAGCCCCACCAGCACGACCGGCGCGATGCGCAGGGATTTCCAGCGCGGAAAGTAATAGGCGCCCCAGGCGAGGAAGGGCGCGAGGGAGTAGACCATCAGCGCCGCGAAATCGTTCGGCTGACCCAGCGGCCCCAGAAGGCGGGACTTCTCGATGCTCGCGTAGCCGCGCGTGCCCCACCATTCCTGGATCCCGTACAGGAACACGATTCCCGCCGAGAACATGATGTAGACGATGACACGGCGTGCCATGTCGCGGTCGCGGATCATGTTGACGAACAAGTAGAAGATGAGGAATTGGTCCAGGAAGCCGCGAAAGGGCTCCATGTAGTTCCAGATGAAAGGCTGCAATCCGATCGCCGCGATCGCCGGCAGCACGGAGGCCGCCGAGAGGGCCAGCCACACGCCCACGATCCGGGTGAAGGGATACGCTCGGAACAGGGGCTGGCGCATGCGCACGGCCTGGCCGATCCACACGGCGGCCATTCCGACTTCCAGCAGGTTGGTCCCGTTCAGCCCCGGTGCCAGTCGAGCGGCATAGAGCCGGCTCAGCGGAAGGTACATGATCGCCAGCGCCAGCAGGGCATCGGGGCCCCGGCGCAAGGTGCCGAGCACCACCAGCCCGAGCACGACGACGAAGCCGTACAGGCCGATGGAGCCGAGTCGAAGATGCAAGCCATAGATCGCCACCGCGAACAGGGCCGGCAGCATCAGGACGCGGATCGTCGAGCGCAGTTGCGCGCCGGCCCAGTCCGGACCGGCAGGCGTCTTCTCGACGCGCGGGCGCATGCCTTCAGGCGCGAAGTCTGGCATAGAGCCGGTGGTATCGATCGTGGCCGAGCATTCCGCGCGCCATGGCCTTGCCCGCTTCGACAAGGCGAGCCCTCATCAGAAGGCTCCGATCGCCTCGGGCGTGGGCGAGGAATTTCGGGAGATCCATCTCGGGACGAATGGCCATTCGAGGGATCACCCCCATGGGCACGGCCCGCGAGGCCGCCAGCACGCCAGGGCGGGATCCGTGAAGCACCTCGAAGCCCGCGGCACGGGCCGCGCTCACCGCCCTCGGGTCATGACGGCCGCCGGGGAAGGACATCTGGCGCGGAGCCTGACCGAGATGCTGGCGCAGCAAGTCGCGGGATTGGCGCAGTTCGGCGTCGAGTTGCGCCGGATCCAGTCCGGCCAGGAATCGATGATCGTGGCCGTGGGCGCCCACGCACATGCCGCTGGCGGCGAGTTCCCGGACCTGCTCCCAAGTGCAATATCCCGGACGCTGGCCGACGAAACCGGTGGTGATGAAAAAGCAGGCCGGCATGGCCCTGGAACGCAGCGCCGGAAGCGCAAGTTCCGCGTTGCTTGCGTGCCCGTCGTCAAAACTGATCACCAGGCCCGGCTGGATGCTCCCGCCCGCTTGCAGCTGCCGGGCGTCGCGCACCGGAATGTCCGCCCGCTGGATTGCGTCGAGTTGCGCCTCGAACTGCTGCAATCGCAGGGTGTAGGGCCGGTCCTCGGGCGCGATGTTCTGCAGGTCCTGTGTGTCGCGCACCAGGCCGTGGTACATCAGGACGACAAGGTGGTTCATGCGGTCTTCTCCCATCGAGGGTCGATTCTCCCTCGCAGGAACGTCGCCAGGCCCCACACCGCCGCCAGGTTCAACTCACAGAACACGTGCGCAAGGCTGACCAGGCGACTGCGCCGCGCCGCGGGCCAGCCATGGCCGATCGCCGCCAGCCCGTAAAAGACGGCTTGCAGCGCGCAGGCCACGCGGTAGACCGGGCCCTGGGCCAGCAGGCTGGCAGCAAGCGCGGCCAGCAGCGCGTACGGAACCAGCAGCCGGAACACCTTGTGGGACATGAACTGGAACCAGACCGGGTTGGACAGGGGCGAGAACAGCCAGGGGCTGTCGGCGAAGCTCTGGAAATTCCCGCTCAAGGTTCGAATCTTCCGGCGTCGCTCGCCGGCGGCGTCTTCCTGCACGACATCCCACGCCACGGCCCGAGGCTCCAGGATGGCACGCTTCCCACGCCGGACGACCTGCATGGGGTTGTCGAAATCGTCCAGGATCGCCCCTTCGCGCAACGCGCGCCAGTCGACTGTGCGCATGGCGTAGAGGGCTCCCGTGGCGCCGACGGTCGAGTGCAGGCGGCTTTCCGCCTTGCGGATCCACTTCTCGTAGCGCCAGTACAGCCCCACGTTCTGGCCGGTCCGGGTGCGACTCGGGCGGTGGCTCAGTTCACCGCTGACGACTCCGATGCGCGGGTCCGCCAGATCGCGAGCCAGCCAGCGCAGCGCATCAGGGTCCAGATCCTGACGCACATCGCAGAACACCACCACGGGGGTGCTCACCTGTTGCAACGCGACGTTCAGCGCGTGGGCCTTGCCGCGTCGCAGCGGCAAAGCCACCATGCGTACGTCGGAGCGCCGCGCAAGGATGGTCTCGGTCTCATCGGTCGAGCCGTCCGAGACCACCATCACCTGGACACGATCGAGGGGGTAATGCAGTTCCCGCAGATTGTCCAGCTTGGCCGGCAATCGACCAGCTTCGTTGTAGGCGGACATCACGATGGTCGCCGCCGGCAGATCCGCGTCGCCCAGAGCGGGAGGCTCAGGCGCCTTGCGCATGGCCGCGAGGGCCGCCATCACGAGCGGATAGCCCGCGTAGGTATACACGACGAAGGCCGCGCAGGCCCAGAACACCACGTCCGCCGCGCTCATGGCCGAACGCTCCGCGCCGACACCGGCCCAGGCTCATCGATCGTGCCACGCGGCGCCTGTGCCACGATCTCGCGCACGGCGTCCACGAACATGCGCTGCGCCGCCAGCGATGTCACGACGTGGTCGACCGCTTCCAGGAAGCGAAAGCGCAATCCCGAGAGTCCTGTCGATCGAAAGGCTCGCTGCGCCTGGTCGGGATGGTTGACCTCGCTGTAGTCCGAGCCGGCATGCATGATCACGACGTCCACGCCCCGCGACACGAGCCCCGACAGCGCAGGCGCCAGGGATCGCGGCGTCGGCGCGCCGGGTTCGATGCCGACGTCGGCGCGATCGGATGCATGCAACCGCGCTGTCAGGCGAGCGCCCGTTCGTCGCAGCAACCTGAGCAGCGTATCGATGCGCATGGCGCGCGCGCGAAGCAGCAGGCTGCGCCATGCCGCGCCAGAGCTTCGTACCTGAATACCGTCGTAAAGCATGATCTGCACTACCCGCGGATCCGCAAGGGCGCAGTTCACGGCGGGCAAGACCCCCGAGCAGAATCCGAGAATGGAGAAGCGACGCGCGCCGCCACCGGATGCAAGCGCATCGATGGCCGTGCGCAGATCGGCCACCACCTGCTGCCCGTAGTCAAGCTCTCCCGTCGCCGAGGCGCTGTCGCCCAGCCCGTGCAGGTCGAGGCGGATGGACGGCACACCCAGCGCGGCAAGGGCTCGCGCCAGCTTGACGTGAATCCGATGCGGACCGACCCGATGAACCACGCCGGCGTTGAACAGCACGAGGCCCAGGCCTTCCATGCCGGGAGTTCCACGCGCCTGCCCATCCACGCACAGCGTGGCGACCAGCCCGTCGCCGAGAAGCATCGTGGTCTCACGCACGGGGCGACTCCCCGGCCATGAATCGCAGGATGCTCTGCACCGAGGACATGGGTACCAGCGCGGTGTTGAGAGCGCTGTTGGTCGCCCAATCGATGGCGTCGTCGACTCGCACGATCTCCAGGCGCCCACCCTCCCGGCCTCGCGCCCAGTTCGCGCACAACTGTTCGTCCGGCGAAAGCAGCAGGGTCGCGAGGTCCGTGCTCCACCATCGCGCATCCGCGCGAAGCCGCTCGGCGAGTTGCATGCACAGCGCTTCGCCAAGCTCGAAGCCCAGCGCTTCGCGGCCATCTCGCGAGGGCTGCAGCAGCTTGCGCAAGGCGGCGCTGGCACGCCAGCGAGCTCCGTAGATCTGCGTCAGCGCGCGCGCGTGGGCCGTTCGCAGATCGCGCAGGTAGGCGGCTCCGTCGACAACCGGGTCGATCAACACGAGACGGACGTTGCCGCGCGGCTGCTGGCGCGCGGCGAGGGCGGCGATGCCGGCACCGAGACGCAGGCCCACGAAGCTCACGTCGCGGACTCCAGCCCGGTCACGCAGCAAGCTGGCTGCGGCGACGGTGTCGAGCACGGCACCATCCAGATCGAAGTCCCCATCCTCGCCCGCGGAATCGCCCGTGCCGTGGTAGTCGAACTGCAAGACCTCCACTCCGGTCGCCGCCAGGCGTTGCCCCAGAATCCGATAGAGGCGGTGAGCCCTGATCGCCTCCTGCCCAAAGGGATTGCACAGCACGACCGCTCGCGCCGCAGCGCCCGTGGGGCGGGCCGGCAGATGCAGCGCGAACATCTCGCGGCTGCCACGGGTGAACCGGACGGGCGTCATGGTCGTTGACGCGGAGTCTGAGCGCGCCACGACCTAGTAGGCGTAATAGCCGTAGGGTGAAGACGCGGCCGCGCCGCGCGCCCGGTTGAGCAAGGTCAGGACCAACGGACAGTCCTCGAGCAGATGCAAGGCGTGCTGAACCGAGCCGCGAGGGGTCCCGGATGCCTGGACCACGAGCACGACCTGCCCCATCTGCGGCGCAAGCGTGCGCGCCTCGGCCGCATGCAGCAGCGGCGGCGCATCGAACACCACGATGCGCTGTTCGGCATGGGCCGCGAGTCGCGCCAGCAGTGAGCCCATGGCCTGGCTGCCGAAAATCTCCGTGGCCAACTGGTGTTGCGAACCGGCTGGGAGGTAGCTCAGCTTGTCGACGTTGGTCGCCAGTTCCACGTCGGCGAGGTCCAGGTTCGCGTCGAGCAACAGATCGATCAGGCCCGCCCGTCCCCGCGGGATGCCCAGCCTTTCGGCCAGGGCCATGCGAGTCGGATCCGCGTCCACCAGCAGCACGCTGTGGTTCAGCTCCAGCGCCATGCTGATCGCGAGGTTCACCGATGTGAAGGTCTTGCCTTCACCGGGAAGGCTGCTCGTGATCATGATCAGGTTGCCGCGCTCCACGGCCTCCCGCCCCTTGCTCCCGACCGCATTGGCCAGCAAGGGCCGCTTGATGGCGCGATATTCGTCCAGGAGTCGGGAGCGTGCGGCGCCCGGAACGAGATAGCCCCTGGCAGACAGCGCCTTGAGATCGATGTCCACATGCCCCTTGGGGGCCGCAAGCGCGGGCCCCGCGACGGCGAGCTCCTGCAGGGAGCCCGCCAAGGCCGCCGGTTGCTCCGTTCCGGGTCGGTCCGCGCCCTCGGTCCAGGGCAGCTCGACTCCGCTGCGCCGAAGCTCCTCCAACCGCTTGCTAGCTTGTTCGATGATGCCCACGATCGTCCTCAGTGGATCCAATGCAACATGCTGGCCAAGGTCCAGGCGACAAAGATCAGCACGAGGACTGCGCTGGAAACCATGAACCATCCCAGCTGCCAGCGTTCACGCACGACCGTCTCGGGGGTCAGCACCCAGGAGACCGTGCCCAGTACCGCGCGCTGCGTGGTCTCGCGCAACTGTCGAGCGGTGCGGTAGGTCGGAAACACGATGACCATCGCATAGCTGGCCAGCGCCCCGAGGCCCACGGCGAGCACCAGCACCAGCGCGATCAGGAAGGTTCGGCGAGGAAACAGCGCCTGGGGTGCCAGGCGCGGCGGGTCGACGACCCGGAATTCCTCGCCGCGGCGGCTCAGGTCCTGGTTGCGCGACAGCGTGGCCGCTTCCCTGCGCTGCACCAGCTTCTGATAGTTGTCATCGAGCAGGCTGCGCTCGCGCAGCAACTGCGCGTATTGCTCGTCGAGCCCACCGCTGGCCGACTGCTGGCGGCTGAGGCTCTGCATCTGGGACCGCAGGTCTGCCAGCTGCGATTGCAGCGCCGCGACGTTCGCGTCGGACTGCGCGAGGCTGACCTTGAGTTGCTGGTATACGGGGTTGTTGGCCTGGACAGGCTGCGCGGACGGCGCGGTCGCACCCACCCCCGATTCGGCTTCGCGCTGCCTTTGCGCCTGCAGCCGGGCCAGCTCCGCGCGCGCCGTCACGACGTCGGGATAGGCATCGGTGTAGCGCTGCAGGAGATCGTCCAGGCGCCGGCGCTGTGCCGCGATTCGCACATCCAGGTCGGAGCTGCCCGGCTCGGCCGCGGGCCCTGCGACGCTGCGCGGCGAGGTGGCGGGAACGTTGGCCAGTTGCGCCTGAAGCGCAGCGCGCGCGCTGACGGCCGCCGCCAGCTGTCCCTGCACCAGCATCTGCTGGCTTTGCAGCTGCTGCTGGCTCGCGGCCAGGCCCGCCGCGCCCTGGCTCGCGACCTGGGGGTGCTGTGCGCGAAAGCTCGCCAGCTTCGCATCCGCGTCGGCGAGCTTGGATCGATAGAGGGCGATCTGGCTGTCGATGAACTGCAGCGCCTGCGTGGAATCCTGCCGGTTTCCAGTCAGGCCCGACTGGACGAACAGGTTCAGCAGCGTGCGCACCACGCCCAGGGTCTGCTGGGGATCCGTGCCTACGTAGGAGACCGCATAGATGTTGTCCCGGCCGTTGATCTTCAGGCCGATGGTTTGGGTCAGGCGCTGGATCAGGAGTTCACGCTTGAAATCCGAGGAGCCCGGAGCCAGCAGGTGGTTGCGGTCGATCACCGCCTCGACGTTCTTCCGCGACAACAGCGTGCGCGCCAGCATGGCGGCCTGCTGCCCGACGTCGGGCTGCACCGCCAGGCCCTCCAGCAAGGGCCGCAGCGTGGTCTGCGTGTCCACATAGACCGTCGCGCTGGCCAGGTAGCGCTCCTTGTAGTGCAGCACGCCCAGCGCACCGAGCACGGCAACGCCCCAGGCCACGGCAAGGCCCCACCAGCGCCTTTCCCACATCGCCGGAAACAGGTTGAACAGAGGGGCCAGTATGTCGTCCATGATTGTCCAGGCGCGTCAGCGCCCATTATTCCTGAAGCAATAGGTCGTGAACAGTTCCATGCATCGGCATGTCCCGGGCAGATGTTCCCCGGCGCCCGCGCATTCAGGCCCCGTCCAGGTAGCTGCGATAGCTGTCGTCCTGGCGCGACAGCAGCCAGTCCGACACCCTGGCCGCGATGCGCTCGGCGGCGTGCCCATCCCACAATTCCGGCACCCCGGCGCGTCGCCCCCCGGAACTGATCAGATCGACCAGTTCACGCGCAATCGTCCCCGCATCGGGCCCAACCAGACGATTCGTACCCACGAGAAGCGAGGCATGGCGCTCGGTGTTCGGCCCGATGGTCAAGCAGGAAAGCCCCAGCGCCGTCGCCTGGTCCTGGAGCCAGCCGCAATCGGTCAACAGACAGCGTGCGTGGCGCATCAAGCCCAGCAACTCGGCGTAGTGTCGCACCTCCAGGGTCTGCACCCCGCAAGCCGCCGCATCGGCCTGCAAGGCCTGCCGCAACGCCGCGTCCGCGGCCTTCATCGGCCACAGGGTCGACAGACGCCAGCCCAGAGTGCGCAATTCGCGGTCCAGCGCCAGTACGGCCCCGCGTGCCGGATCATTCGAGGCCCGGTCCAGCCAGACCAGAACGAAGCCCGCCGGATCGCTGAGCAGGGACATCGGAAGCCCCTCGCGCTGAAGCGTGCGTTCCGCGGCGACGCTGCGCGCGAGCCCCAGACGCGTGACGTCCGCCGCGAGCGCCCCCACCATCGCCAGCGAGCCCTCGGGAACGCCCGCGGCGCACAGACGATCCATCGCCACGCGTTCCCCGGTTAACAACAGAGCGGAAAGGCTGTCGCTCGCGGCCCGCCCCAACTCGCGGGGATCGTCGAGATCGCCGTTGCGCAACCCCGCATCCACGCGCACCACCGGGACTCGCGCCTGGGAGGCCAGAACGGCGCATGCCGCATCGATCGGCCCATCTCCCGCGACTATGACGGCCCCCGGCGCATCGCCTTCGAGTCGACGTGCCAGGGCCAGCGACGCCTCGGCCATGGATCCAGCCACCGAGGACGCGGTCAATTCGACGGTTTCGCCTTGCACCTCCACGCCCAGATCCCGCAGATCGCGCTGGGCTTGCTGCTCATCCCGAACCGCATGATGGCCCAGGAAACGCAGCATGCGCGCCTCGGGCAGGTCTTCCCGACGGGCAAACGCGTCCATCAGGGCGCCACAGGCCAGCACCCCCCAGTCCGAGGCCGCGATGCACAGCAACGATGTTCCTTGCGCGGCGGACACACCCGCCGCGGCAGGCGCGTCGGAAGCGGAGCTTCCGTCCATCTCGGCCCGCAATTCGGAATGCACCTGCCGCACCCTCGGGGCGTCGATGGTGTCGACGGCGTCCAGGAATACCGAGAGCAGCAGACGATTGCACAGGGTGTTGATACGCCGCGGAACACCGCCGCTCGCCAGATGAACGGCTTCCAGCGCCGCGTCGCTGAAGGACGGGACACCCTGCCAGCCCACCTTGCCCAGACGATGCCGCACGTAGGAGGCGGTTTCCTCCGCGCTCATGGGACCCAGGTGGTAGCTCGCGATGACGCGCTGGCGCAATTGCTCCATCTGCGGGGAGCGCAAGAGCTTGCGCAATTCAGGCTGCCCCACGAGAAAGCTCTGCAGCAGCGCCTGGTTCCCGAATTGAAAATTCGACAGCATGCGCAGCTCCTCGATCGCCGTGGCGTCGAGATTCTGGGCTTCGTCGATGATGAGTAGGGCGCGGCGATTCGAGGTCGCCAGACGCGCGAGATAGGCCTCCAGCGTGACCAGCAGGCGCGGCTTGCTCAGGCCCTCGCTGTTGATGCCGAAAGCCTGGGCCACGGCCGCGAGCAGATCTTCCGCGCCCAGCTGGGTACTGACCAGTTGGGCAGCGACGATCTTGTCCGGATCGAGCTCCGCCAGCAGCGCGCGAAGCAGGGTGGTCTTTCCGGCCCCGATCTCCCCGGTGACCACGACGAAACCCTCCGCCTGGAAGGCCCCGAAGCGAAGGTATTGATACGCTGCCGAATGCCCCTTGCTCTCGAAATAGAAACTCGGATCGGGGTTGACCTGAAAAGGCGGCGCGCTGAAGCCGAAAGCTTTTTCGTACATGAACGACCCGTGGCGCCGGGCGGATTCCGTCGGAACTCCGCTGCGCCGGTTAGAAGCGGTGCACGAAGCCGGCGAACAGCGCCGACTCGTTGCCGTTACCGACGACACTCGACGTGAGGAACTGCCTCCTCAGGCCGACCAGTGCAATCGTGCGAGGGGACAGCCGGTGGTCCCATTGAGCGATCCACGCCGTCTGGTGCGCGCTGCGCCCTGCATTGAAGCCGAAGCCGCTGTCGTTTTCCCGCTGAAAGGTCAGGTTCAGCGTGTCCAGCGGAGTCAAGCGATGGCCGTAGTTGAAGGCGGCACCGACCTGACGGTTGTCGTTGGACTGGGCCGACAGCAGCGCGAGAACCTGCTGCCCCGGAAGATAGAGGTCTTCGGTCCGGTTGCGGTAGACCGACAGCGCGAAGCTGTCGCGCTGTCGCAGCAAAAGCCCGGTCGCGACCAGGCTGTTCTGCAAACTCGACGACGAGGTGAAGAAATTGCCCGAGGCCGCCAGCCCCGGCGGCAGCCCGGCGTCGCCGAGCAGCGCCTGCACCATCTGGGCGCGCTGAAGCGGGTTGGGGTACTGGCTGCCGAGCAGGCCGTCGAGCAACTGGGTGACGTTGCCAACCCCGCTACTCGAATTTCCCACGGGCGCGAGGTTGCTCGCGATGTCCCGCAACCACTGCAGGTTGAAGCGCGCAACCTCGGTTCCGCCATGGGCCTGAAGGTTCCAGCCGGTGCCGAAGAATCGGTGCTCGACCGTGGCCTCCAGGCCGTTTCCGGGCTGGGGACGCCATTGAACGCGCGCCCCATAGATCGAGGCATTGTCCTCGGCGCCGAAATCCTGCACCCGCTCCCTGCCGCCGATGACCCCGACGACCAGGCCTTGCGTCAGCGCATACTCGGGAATCACGCGGGCGGTGGTATCCCGCAACCAGGCGTACGGCTGGTCGGTGTAGGTGGTGTAGGTCTGGCGCGCGGCCAGGACGTAGCCCCAGTCGACCGGGCTTTGGGCCAGGCTGATCGTCTGATCCAGGTATCGCCCCCCGACGATGCCGGAATTGCCCCCCGTGTTGTTGACCTGGGTCCACGTGTCGTCGCTACGCGCCTGCAGACGCAGGCTCGGCGTCAGGAGTCGGTCGACATAGGGGCTGACGCGCCATTGCGTGCTCGTGTACGTGCTGCCCTGGAGCGCCCCCGCCTGCCCGACGTAGGGACTGATGGACACGCGTTGCGCGTTCATCGACGCGTCGAAGTACAGGAATTGGTCGGAGAGGATGGAATGCAGGTTCGCGCTGCCGCTGGGCGACACGGTGTCGGCCTGCGTTCCGCCGACGTAGTACCGCGCGTCGGCACCCAGGTCGGCATTGACCTGCCAGCGCGCATGATCGGAGATCAGGAACACGCGCGGCACGAATTCCAGGGTCTGATCCGAGCGCGGGGCTGCGCCTGTGCCGAAGTTCGAGTTGCTCGTGGCCGTGCCCAGCACGGCGATCGAGGGCACGACGTAGGTGTCGGGCAAGGCGGCGGGGGCTGCCGCGGACAAGGCCGAGGAATCCGCTTGCGCAGGCAGGGGCACGCGAGGAATCACCTGGGCGTGCACACCGCCCGCGGCCAGGCCGGTCGACGCCGCGACCGCAGCCAATGCGACCATGCGGCTCGGATGTCGTTGCAATTTCATGAAGCGCTCCCCAGATCGAGGCGCGACACGCCGCGCCGACGACCGATCAGCATAGTCGGACGAATCAGAACCACCCCTGCGGGATCACGATGGTGTCGCCGGGCAACAGAGGCACGTTGTCCCCCATCTTGCCGCCACGCAACAGATCGTCCAGATGCAAGCTGTAGGACTTGCCGGCGCGGATGAGCACCGCGGCGTTTCCATTGGCGTAAGGCGTCAAGCCTCCGGCGGCAATCATCGCGTCGAGTACCGTCATTTTGTCGCGGTACGGAATGCTCTGCGGCTTGGTGGCCGCCCCGACGATGGAAACCTGTTGCCCGAGCGCCCCGTGGAAATCGCTCACCACAACCGTGACCACGGGATCGCGCACGTATTTGGACATGCTCTCGCGGATCGCCGAGGCGAGTTGGTCGGAGGTCAGACCGGCCGCCTGAACGCCCTGAACCAGCGGAGCGGAAATTCGCCCGTCCGGCCGTACCGTCACGGTCGAGGACAGATCCGGGTTCTGCCACACCCCGATGTGCAGGGTGTCACCCGGGCCGATGACGTAGTGGTAATCCGACATCGACACCTGTGCCGGAGCTGGCGGAAAGTTGTTCGTGGCGCAGGCGCCGAGCGTCAGCGCGAGCGCGCAGGCGCACCAGGCTGCAAACCGGCCGGGGTTCCAGACAGAACGAATCGAGTTCATCGCAGCCATTTCCGTGAAGGAATTCACACTCGCCGGCCTTTTCCGGAAACTCGGACGGTGACGGCGCAAGAATACGGCGCGAACATGACGCCGAGTACGGTGCATCGCAGTCTATTTCAGGTGCCTCGATCAAAATCTCCCCATATCGAGGGGATGACCGGATCCGGGGCACGTGCAAACATACTGCACTATTGAAAGTTTGCCGACCGCGGCCTTGCGCGCGCATTGGCGATCAGGCCGGAAAACGGCGGCGGAGGTCTCGGCTCCATGTTTTCGAGCGAGACCGCGGAGTACCCGGCGACGTTGGAGCCGGGCACGCCGCGCAACGGGAAATCCATTCATCATGATCCGGGTCTTCGACCACTACGTGCCCACGCGCACGGTGCTGGAGCTGAGCGTGGACTTCATGCTCCTGCTTCTGGCCGCCATCGCCTCGGGCGTGACTCTGGCCGCCTTTTCCGGCGCACCGGTGCACCCGGGCGACCTGGTCGCTTCGCTGCTTCCCGAGGCCCTGTCCTTCTCGCTGGTCATGCTGGTGCTGTTCGCCGCCTTCGGCGCCTACCAGCGCGACCGCGTGGGCTCGCTGCGTGCGATGCTGCTGTGCATGCTGCTGGCCACCTTCGTCAGCGTGGGGCCGCTGTTCTTCCTGGTGTTGCAACTCACCGACACCGAGCGTCATCCCCTGCATTTCCTCGGCCTGGCCTATGTGTACCAATTCCTCGCCCTGGTGCTGATCCGCCGCCCACTGATGAGCGCGCACAGGCGCGGCCTGTGGAACCGCAAGGTGCTGGTCATCGGCTGCGGCGCCGAAGCGCAGTCCGTGGCCGCGGACATCGAGCAACGCGGCGGCGGCGCCTACGACCTGGTGGGCTTCTATCCGTCGCGCGACGACGACGCCCCGGCGCCGGGCCTGTCGGCCCCGGTGCTCGACACGGCGCGGACGCTGGCCGCGCTGGCCGGGGAACACGACATCGACGACATCGTGGTCGCGGTGCGCGAGCAGCGCGGCGGCGTGCTGCCGCTGCGCCATCTGCTGGAATGCCGCACCCTGGGCATCGCCGTGCATTCGCTGGCCGCATTCAGCGAGCGCCTCAAGGGCGAGGTGCCGCTGGACAGTCTGAAGGCCAGCTGGCTGATCTACGGCAACGGCTTCGCGCAGGGTTGGCTGCGCACGACGATCAAACGCCTGTTCGACGTGGTGGTCGCGCTGACGCTGCTCGCGCTGACCTGGTGGATCATGCTGCTGGCCGCGCTGGCCATTTTCATCGAGGACGGCGCCCCGGTGCTGTTTCGTCAGGAGCGCGTGGGGCGCTCGGGCAAGACCTTCCACGTGCTCAAGTTCCGCAGCATGCGCACCGACGCCGAGAAGGACGGGGTGGCGCGCTGGGCGCAGGCCAACGATTCGCGCGTGACCCGGGTCGGGCGCTTCGTGCGCAAGACCCGCATCGACGAACTGCCGCAGCTGTTCAACGTGCTGCGCGGCGAGATGAGCCTGGTCGGCCCGCGCCCCGAACGCCCGAGTTTCGTCGAGCAACTGACCGAGCAGATTCCCTTCTACGCCATCCGCCACAGCGTCAAGCCGGGGCTCACCGGCTGGGCGCAGGTACGCTTTTCCTACGGCGCCTCGCTGGCCGACGCGCGGCGCAAGCTGCAGTTCGACCTGTACTACGTGAAGAACCACTCCCTCGTGCTGGACGCGCAGATCCTGCTGGAGACGGTTCGCGTGGTCGTGTTCGGCGAAGGCGCGCGCTGAAGCCCGCTTGCGGCGCGCGCCCGGGTGCGGGCGCCGCGCCTTGTCCCCCAACCCTACTTGAATGGTGATCTATGAGTGTCGTCGCGGTCGTCGGACTCGGCTATGTCGGGCTTCCCCTGGCGGTGGAATTCGGTAAGAAATACCGCACCATCGGCCTGGACCTCTCGCCCGCCAAGATCGAGGCCTACCGCCAGGGCTTCGATCCCACCGGCGAGGTCAGCAGCAGCGAGCTCAAGGCGGCCTCGCTGCTCGAGCCCACCACCGATGCGGCGCGCCTGCGCGAGGCGGATTTCGTGATCGTCGCCGTGCCGACGCCGGTGGACGTCGCGCACAACCCGGACTTCTCGCCCCTGGAGTCCGCCAGCGAGGCCGTGGGCCGCAACCTCAAGCGCGGCGCGACCATCGTGTTCGAGTCCACCGTGTACCCGGGCGCCACCGAGGAGGTGTGCGTGCCCATCATCGAACACCATTCGGGACTGCACTGGAAAAGCGACTTCCACGTGGGCTACTCCCCCGAGCGCATCAACCCGGGCGACCGCGAGCACACCCTCACGCGCATCGTCAAGGTGGTCTCGGGCGACAGCGAGGCCACGCTGGAGCGCGTGGCCGAGATGTACTCCAGCGTGATCACCGCCGGCGTGCACAAGGCCTCGTCGATCAAGGTGGCCGAGGCCGCCAAGGTGATCGAGAACACCCAGCGCGACCTCAACATCGCGCTGATGAACGAACTCTCCCTGATCTTCCACCGCATCGGCATCGACACCGGCGAGGTGCTGGCGGCCGCCGGCACCAAGTGGAACTTCCTGCCCTTCCGGCCCGGCCTGGTGGGCGGGCACTGCATCGGCGTGGACCCCTACTACCTCACCCACAAGGCCGAGGCGCTGGGCTACCACCCGCAGGTCATCCTCGCCGGGCGGCGCATCAACGACGGCATGGGCAAGTACATCGCCGAGCAGACGGTCAAGCAGATGAGCCAGGCCGGCTACCCGATCCGCGGCGCCAAGGTCATCGTGCTCGGCCTGACCTTCAAGGAGAACTGCCCCGACCTGCGCAACTCCAAGGTCATCGACGTGATCCAGGAACTGCGCACCTACGGCGTCGACGTGTACGTGCACGACCCCATCGCGGCGGCCGGCGAGGCGCGCCACGAATACGGCATCGAGTTGGTGGAATGGGACCTGCTGCCGCGTGCAGCGGCCATCGTCGGCGCGGTGGCGCACGACGAATACCGCAAGCGCCCGCTGGCCGACTACCTGGCCCGCCTGGAACCGCGCGGCGTGGTGATGGACGTCAAGTCCATGTTCGACACCGCTGCGCTGCGCGCCGAGGGCGTGCAGACCTGGCGTCTGTGAGGAGCGGAGCATGCGCGAATTCGCATTGCCCGAAATGCAGGCCGCCTTCGATCCGGCCGCCGAACTGGCCGCACGGCCCCGCCGCTGGCTGGTGACGGGCAGCGCCGGGTTCATCGGCTCGCACCTGGTGGAGGCGCTGCTGCGCGCCGGCCAGCAGGTGGTCGGCCTGGACAACTTCGCCACCGGCTTCCAGCGCAACCTCGACGAGGTGCGCGCCGCGGTGGGCGAGCAGGCCTGGGCGCGGCACGGCTTCATTGAGGGCGACATCGTCGACCCCGCGACCTGCGCGAACGCCTGCGAGGGCGTGGACGTGGTGCTGCACCAGGCCGCGCTGGGCTCGGTGCCGCGCTCGCTGGCCGACCCGCTGCGCACCCACGCGGTCAACGCCACCGGTTTCCTGAACATGCTGGTGGGAGCGCGCGACGCGGGTTGCGCCCGTTTCGTGTTCGCCGCCTCCAGCTCCACCTACGGCGACCACCCCGGCCTGCCGAAGGTGGAAGAGCGCATCGGCAACCCCCTGTCGCCCTACGCGGTCACCAAGTACCTGGACGAACTCTATGCCGGCGTGTTCACCCGCAGCTACGGCATGCAGACGGTGGGGCTGCGCTATTTCAACGTGTTCGGCCCGCGCCAGGACCCGGACGGCGCCTACGCCGCGGTGATCCCCAACTGGGCCAGCCGCATCGCGCGCGCCGAGGCCTGCATGATCAACGGCGACGGCGAGACCACGCGCGACTTCTGCTACGTGGCCAACGTGGTGCAGGCCAACCTGCGCGCCGCGCTGGTGCCGGCCGAGGGGCCGCGGCACGAGATCTTCAACATCGCCTACGGGGAGCAGACCACGCTCAACCAGTTGCACGGACTGCTGGTGGACAACCTGCGCGAGCGCATCCCCGGCCTGCAGGCGCCGCCCCCCGCGTACCGCGAGTTCCGCGCCGGCGACGTGCGTCACTCGCTGGCCGACGTCGGCAAGGCGCGGCGCCTGCTGGGCTACGCCCCCACGCACAGCGTGCGCCAGGGCCTGCGCGAGGCCATGGGGTGGTACGTGCGCCCGCCCGGCACCGCGCCCGATGCCTGAACCCGACGTGGCTCAGCTGCGGTACTGGGCCAGTTCGATCACGTAGGTGTCCACCGCGGCGGACGGATCGATCACCGGATGCGCAGGGTCGGCGCAACCCCAGTCACTCTGCACCAGGATGCGCGTCCCCAATGGGCTGATCGTGACGTTGGGCTGCGCCCAGTAGTTGCTTTGCCGAGCGTCGCTCCAGGCCCCGGTGCTGCGGTGGTGCGCGACGCGGATCACCTCCTTGGTGTCCACGTTGGCCACGAAGACTTCCTGGTCGAGCAGCGTGGCGGGGCGCTGCACCGGCCGCGCCTGCCCGGTGCCGAAGGGAGAACCCACGGTGGCCCCGGCGATCCAGGACCGGTTCCTGTAGGCCGTGCAACTGGTGAAGGAGCCGCTTCGTGGGTAGCCGAAACCGTTGGAACGACCGACGAGGGTGGAGACGGCACCTGTTTCCAGGTCGGCCACGATCATGTTCCCGACCACGGCCGTGTCGAATTGCACGCCAACCAGGAGATCGTGGCCCGCCGCGTCTTGCGCACTGTCGATGTGTTCGGCGGAGCTGAAAGGCAACTTGCGCAGCACCCGGCCCGACCTGTCGAACACCCAGGTCTGGTAACTGGCGTCGTCGCCAAAGCCCGAATTGCTCCAGAACCAGCCCGTGCCCGACAACCTCGGGGCCGGCACGTTGGTACGCTGCTGTGCCTGATCGATGCCCTGGTAGCGGATGATCGACCCGGATTTCGCATCGAAGCCGAAGCAGTTCAAGGCCAGGTAGCCTCGGATGTTCGGAATGCCACCGGCCCCCAGACCCCACAGCGTGTTGTCCGAACCATTGGCGAAGGGATACCCCGCGCGCACGGGGCCGCGCGAGGGCCAGCCCAGGCGCCGCAGGTCCGGGATGAAGTCATGCACGACCTTGCGATCGCCGCTCTCGACGTCCGCGACCGTGAGTTCGCTGTGCGCGCTCGACCCCAGCTCGTAATTGCTGATGTAGAACAGGCTCCGGGGATCACTCTGTGACCACCAGAACTGCTCGATGTCCGAAGGGTTGATGTCCAGGAAACGCAGGAAGCGGTAGCTGCGCCCGTCGAACAAGGCCCAGCCCTGGCGACCACCGCGGCGCGCTCCGGTGACGTACAGGATGAATCGCGACTCGTCGCAGTTCCAGGCCTGGGTACTCGGATAGGCCGGCATGGCGACCATGGCGCCGAAGTCCGCCTGCGCATCGGTGACGCGGACCATGCGGGTGCCGAAATCGGGGTCGCTGAAGGGACGCAGCTTGGGCTGCCTGGGCAGCGGCGAGTAGCGCACCGGCGCCGTGCCGCGCAAGCCCGGTGCCGATGGGCTCGCGGCCACCGGCTGGCTCCAGGCATTGGACGCCAGCATCGCGGTGAGCTCGTCGCGCACCCGGCCGCAGCCGGCGAGCGCCAGCGTGCCCGGCAGCATCACGGCGCCGGCGCGGAGCAGGGTGCGTCGGCAGGCATCCGGCCGCTGGGGGTGAAGTCGCTTCATGCGCCGCCCTCCCTGTCGCTACACCTCAGCCCGTGTAGGACGGCAGCTCGATCACGTAGGTGTCGACCACCAGGCTGGTGTTGTTCACCACGGGGTTGGACGGATCGCCCGCACCCCAGTCGCTTTGCACCAGGATGCGCGTGCCGCTGGGGCTGATGGTCACGTTCGGTTGCGCCCAGTACGTGGAAGTGGTCGCGTTGCTCCACGCGCCGGTGCTGCGGTGATGGGCCACGCGGTACACGGCGTTGGTGTTGATGTTCGCGATGAACACCTCCTGGTCCAGCAGGGTCGTGGGGTTGCTGGTCGGGCCGCTGTTGTTCGTTCCGTAGGGCGAGCCCACCGCCGAGCCCACCGCCCAGGCCTGGTTCAGGTAGGCGGTGGAGCCGACGAAGGATTCCCCGCGGGTGTAGCCGTAGCCGTTGGCCACCCCGATGATGGTCGAGACGGTCCCGGTCTCGAGGTTCGCCATGATCATGTTGCCGACCGTGGGGGTATCGAATTGCACCCCCAGCAACACATCCTGTCCCGCGGCGTTCAGGCTCGTGTCGATATGTTCGTTCGAGCTGAAACTCAATTGCCGCAGGAAATTGCCCCCGCCATCGAGCACCCAGGTCTGGTAGTTCGCCGAGGACGCGAAATTGGTATCGTTCCAGAACCACCCGTTGCCGCTGAGCCTGGGCGCCGGGATCATGGTCCGCTGCTCGGCCAGCGGAATGCTCGCGTAGCGGATCACGTTTCCGGTGAGCATGTCGAAACCGAAGCAATTCCCGGCAAGGTAGCCGTTGATATTGGGAATGCCTCCGGCCATCAGGCCCCAGATGCGGTTGTCGGCCCCGGCCACTCCGTAGTAGCCGCCGTTGGCGAAGGGATAGCCCGCCCGCACCGGACCCGTGGTCGGCCAGCCTTGGCTCCGCAGGTAGGGCATGAAGTCATGCACGACGGTGTGCACCCCGCTCGACACGTTGTACGAGGTGAGCTGCGCGTAGGTCGTACCGCTGAGGGAGAAATTGTCGATGTAATACAGAATGTCCGGATCGGTGCGCGACCACCAGAATTGCTCGATATCCGACGGGTTGATGGGCAGGAACTGGATGAACCCGTAGGTCTTGCCGTCGAACATCGCCCAGCCCTGCGTATCCCCGCTGTTGAACGGCGTGGTGGTCACGTACAGGATGAGCCGGGTCTCGTTGCAGTTCCACGCCTGGGTCGACGGGTACGCCGGCATCGCCACGTTGGCGGCGGCGCCGCCGTTGTTGGTGGGCCCGTTCGCGATATCGGTGATGCGGATCATCGTCGTGCCGAAGTCCGGATCCCGGACCTTTTGCAGCAGGGTGGGCTTGGTCATCGCCGTGTACGGTACCGGGGAGGTTCCGTAATCATGCAGGCCCGCGCTCAGGTCGACCCCGCTCGGCGGCGGGACGGCCGTGGTGCTGGTGATGCCGGAACTGCCGCCGCTGCTGCCGCTGCTGCCTCCGCCACCGCCTCCGCCGCAGGCGCTGAGGGAACCCAGGGCGGGCAGGGTCAGGAGGCTTTGCTGAAGGAAGCGTCTACGATTCGGATTCATGGGGCGTGGTTCCCGGAAAAGGCCTTGGCGCCTGCGGTCGAGACAGGCGCGCGGATCCCCCATGTGCATCGCATGCGATATTGCCGCATCGACCGGCGCCATGGACGACCCTGCGCTGTTTGGCGGAGCCGGAGGCTATCCGCGAAGCTGCCCGGGGGCGCCGGCTGGCGCATCTTATCCGGAGCACTATAACAAAGCGTGACGATGGAGTGGCCCGTGAATGCGGGCCCTTTTTCGCGGCGGATCAGAGTTCGGGTCGATTTTCCGGCTGCGGCTGCTTGCGGAGATTGAAGGCCCACGAGCCCAGCACACCCGAGTGCAGCAGGACATCCTTCGCGGGGACTTCCCAGTAACGGTAGATCAGCAGGGAAGCCAGGATCATCAGCAACGTCAGCGCGGGGGTGATGATCCACGCGGTCCAGGCCGCATCCGGGCCCAGGGGGCCCCGCAGGCTTGCGAGAATCGCCACACCCAGGGTCTGGTGCAGCAGGTACAGGCTGTAGCTGGCCATGCCCACCGCGGCCACCGGTCGCAGCGAAAGCCACGAAAGCCACCGGGCTCGCGACAGCATGAGCAGGAAAAGGGCGTAACAGAGCACCAGCGCTGCGAGCGCGACGACCAGGTCGGCCACGGGCTGACGGCTCAGCATCGCCCACTCGCCCAGCGCGGCCTCGGCCACGAGCAGCCAGCCACGCCAGTCGCGGTGGTCTTCATGCAGCGCATAAAAGCCGACCCCCGCCACGAACCAGGGCATGTAGTCCAGCGCAAAGATGAATTCCACGGCCCACACATGGGGCAGATGCGCCAGAGTCATGCCCTGCACCGCGGCTACCAGGGCCGCGAACGCCGCGGCGACCGACAGGAAGAAGCGCTTCGAGCCCGCCGCGAAATACAGCAGGCCGATCCAGAAATAGAACTTGACCTCCACGTACAGCGACCAGTACGAGCCATCCATGGAATGGACATCGCGCCCGAGAAGGTGGGACCAGAGGAATGGGTCCGTGAAGGTCAGGCTGGGCAGGAAATCGCGCCAGTTCACCCGTGTGGCCTGCTGTGGCAACAGGGAGACCACCACGAAGGTGGCCAGCGAACACAGCAGCATGGTCGGAAACAGCCGCGCGAAGCGCTTGCGGGCGAAATCTCCCGGGCTGCGGGATCGGAACAGCGTCATGCTGATCACGAATCCGGAGATGATGAAAAACAGGTTCACCCCGAGATAGCCGTACCTGAACACCCCCCATGTCGCGCCAAGGGCCCCATAGGGATACAAGGAAACCGGCGACTCCGGCGGAGCCCAGCGCGTGAAGTAGTGAAACCCGATCACCAGCAGGATCGCCAGCGCGCGAAAGCCGTCCAGCGTGCGCAAGCGATCGTGGCTGCCCATGGTCTTGCCCGGACGGGTCTTCCGTATGGATCAGGGAGCCTTGATCTCGTTCACCGAGCCGTCGTTGCCATCGGTGAAGTAGAGGTTGGTTCCGTCGGTCGCCAGGAAAAACGGCTGGTTGGGCGCGACGCTGATCGTCTTGACCAAAGCGCCGGTCGTCGCATCCACCTTGCTGATGGACTGGCCCTGATAATTCGCGACAAACAGATAGGAACCGATCTGCACGACCCCCATGGGCTCGTTGAAGCCGGTGGCGGCCGTCGCATAGCTTCCCGTCTGCAGCGTGCCCGCGCTGATGCTCAGGCTACCCAGCGCGTTGTTCAGCGTGTCGGTCACGTACAGCTTCGATCCCGCGGGAGCGAGATAGACATCCCAAGGCAAGAGCACACTGGTTCCCGGCCTATAGTTTGCCGTCACAGCCCCCCCTGAAACCGGGACCTGCAGCACAGCCCCGCCACCGTGGCTGGCGACATACAGCGAAAGGCCGTCCGACGACAGCGACAGGCCGGTCGGGTTGTTCAACGCGGCCAGCGCCAGGGTAGTGGTCACGCCGTTGCTCAGGTCGACCGCGGAAATCGTGCCGGCCGAGAAGTTCGCGATGTAAAGCGTGCTCGACGTCCCGTCAACGGCAATGCCGGTGGGCGACGACAACGTGTACGAAGGGCCTCCCGGCGAAGTCACCAGCGCCAGCGTGTGCTCAGGGTAGTTCGCCTGGTCCAGCGCGATCTCGATCACCGAGTTGCTGTTGGCATCCGCGACGTACAGGGTCTTGCCGTCGGCGGATACGGCAAGGCCTTGCGGATACTTGAAGCCCGTGGCGCTCAACGAGGATGTCGACGGCGCGATGGTCCCGCTGGGTACGACCGGTGTCACCGTCGCGGTGGACCCTGTCGTCGTTGTCGTCGTGGTCGTCGTGGTCGACGAACTCCCGCCGCTGCCCCCTCCTCCGCACGCGGCCAACATGCAACCCAGGCTCGCGATGAGCAACCATGCGACCGTGCGATTCATTGCCTACCCCCGCCCATTGACTTGAATATGACCGTACATCTTGCGAATGCACTGCATTTTGCACGAGTCGGCCTCGATTGCGCCAAAAATTCCGACAAGTGTCCCCGCAGTCCCGCGAAGATGACCGTCAGGCCGCCGCCCGCCGCGCCAGGTAGATCCCCCCCAGCGCCACCAGCCCGCCCGCCATCTGCAGCGGGCCCATCGCCTGGCCCAGGATGATCCACGCGTACACCGCGGCCGCGGCCGGCTGCATCAGCAGGCCCACCGAGGCCAGCCCGGGGTGCAGGTGCTTGATGGCATGCGCCACCACCACCTGCCCGCCGATCTGCACCACCAGCGCCAGGCCGATCAGCCACAGCCAGCCGATGGGCGCCGTGGGCAGCATGTGCCCCTGCAGCAGCGCGAAGGGCAGAAGGGCCAGGGTCGCTCCGGAGCTCACCCAGGCCATCAGCGGCAGGGTGCGCAGGCGCTGCCGAGCCTGCTGCACGCCCAGCTGGTAGGCCGCGTAGAACAGCGCCGAGCTCAGGCCGCAGATGTCACCCAGCAGCGCCGTGCCGTGGTTCAGGTGGGCGCCGATCATCAGCATGGCCCCGGCCAGGGCCACGCCCATGCCGAGCAGGAAGGATCCGCTGGGGGCGATACCGGTCATCGCCCACAAGGCCACCGCGATCACCACCGGCGCCAGGTTGGACTCCAGCGTGGCGTTGGCCACCGTGGTCCAGAAGAGACCCAGGTGGTACAGGATCAGGTCGCCCGCGAACATGGCGGCGGCCAGCGCGATCAGCGCCGAGCGCGACCAGCCGTGGAACCACATGGGCACGACCGGGGCGGGCTGTTCCAGCGCAGGTTCGAGTTCGGCCTCGGGCGGCGGCGACACCACACTGCGCGAGGCACGCACATGCTGGGCCGCGGCCCAGCCCACGAGCACGACGGAGGCCAGGGCCATGCGCCAGAAGGCGCTGCCGAAAGGACCCACGCCCACGTCGCCCGCCAGGCGCACCAGCACGCCGCCCAGGCCCATCATCGCACCGCCGAAAAGCAGGATCAGGAATTCCATCCCGCCATTGTTGCCGAGACGCGCGGCCTTTGCCGCTGCCGGCCCGCGGCCTGCGCGCGGTTGGGAGCCGCCTCAGAAAAGGCTGGGCTGCAGCAAGGCGCGCGGCGCCACGAACTGCGTGCTGTCCAGCGCCTGCACCCGCTGCGCCAGGCCGGCGCGGCGCGCCGCGCGCGCCACGCGCTGGCTCAGCAGTTGCGCCCAGGGGCCCTGGCCGCGAAAGCGCTGGCCGAAGGTGGCGGCGTAGTCGCGCGGAGCCCGCGTCTCGTCGCCCTCGCGCAGCGAGGCGTCGATGCCGTGCAGGTCCTGCACCCGCGCCATGACCCGCGCTGCGCGCTCCGGGAAATGGGTCTGCAGCCAATGCCGGAACAGCGGCGCCACCTCCCAGGGCAGGCGCAGCACGATGTGGAACACGGCCTGCGCGCCGGCGTCGGCCGCCGCCTGCACGATGGCCTCGATGTCCCCGTCGTTCACGAAGGGAATGACCGGCGCGATGCCTACGGTCACCGGCACGCCCGCCTCGGCGAGCCGGCGCACCGCCTGCAGACGGCGCTGCGGCGAGGCCGCGCGCGGCTCCAGGATGCGCGCCAGGGCGGGGTCCAGAGTCGTGATGCTCAGCGCGGCGTGCGCTCGGCGCGCCGCGGCGGCTTCGGCCAGCAGGTCGATGTCGCGCTCGATGCCGGCCGACTTGGTGATCACGGTGTAGGGATGGCGGGTGCGAGCGAACAGCTCCAGGATGCCGCGGGTGATGCGCAGCTGGCGCTCCACCGGCTGGTAGGCGTCGGTGACGCTGCCCACGGCGATCGGGCTGGGGCGGTAGCCGCGAGCGCCGAATTCGCGCTCCAGCACCTCCACCGCATTGCGCTTGGCGACCAGCCGGGTCTCGAAGTCCAGCCCGGGCGACAGGTCGAGGTAGGCGTGGGTGGGGCGCGCGTAGCAGTAGATGCAGCCGTGCTCGCAGCCGCGGTAGGGATTGACCGCGAGCTCGAAGGGAATGTCGGGCGAGTCGTTGCGGCTGAGCATCTGGCGCACCTGCTGCTCGCGCACCTCGGTGGGCGGCGCCGCGGGGGTGTCAACGGTATCGGGCGCCTCGGCGGCGGCTTCGTCCCAGCCGTCGGATTCGGCATCGCGCCCGCGCGCCTCGAAGCGGTGCGCGATGGCCACCGTGGTGCCGCGCCCCTTGGCGGCCTGCGCCGGTGCATCGGGAAGCCCGCTGACGGGCACGATTGGGATGGAGCGGCGCACCGAGAACCTCCTGCGCGGAACTGTATGAATCTACAGTATACGCGCTGGCTCAAGCCCCTCCCAGCAACACATCCTCTGCCAGCGCCAGCTGGGGTTGCGAGCCGGACAGCACCACGGCGTCGCCTTCGCCGAGCACCAGCTCGGCGTCGGGCGCGAGCACGCGGCCGTCGGCGCGGCGCACCTGCAGGACCAGCGCGCCGTGCAGTTCGAGCTGCTGCAGCACCTGGCCCACGGCGCGCGCGCCGGCGGGCAGCGTGACCGTGCGCAGGCGCGGCTGTTCGGCCTGCTCCAGGCTGCCCGCGGGGTCGTCGAAACCGTGGAAAAAGTCGCGCAGCAGGCCGTAGCGCTCGGCGCGCGCGTCGCGCAGGCGCGCCACCACCCGCGGCAGCGGCACGCCCACCATGGCCAGGGTCTGCGAGGCCAGCATCAGCGAGCCCTCCAGTACCTCGGGCACCACCTCGGCGGCGCCGGCGGCGCGCAGCTCGTCCAGGCTGGCGTCGTCGTGGGTGCGCACCAGCACCGGCACGCGCGGCGCGTGGCGGTGCACCAGGTCGAGCACGCGCAGCGCGGAGCGCTTGTCGACGTAGCTGATGACCACGCAGCTGGCGCGCGCCAGACCCGCCGCTTGCAGGCTGTGCAGCCGGGTGGCGTCGCCGTAGACCACGTTGCGCCCGCCGGCGGCGCTGCGCGCCACGCGCTCGGGGTCCAGGTCCAGCGCCACGTAGACCACGCCTTCGTCCTGCAGCAGGCGCGCCAGGTTCTGGCCGCTGCGCCCGAAGCCGCAGATCAGCACGTGGTTCTGGGTGCGGATGGTCTTGCGCGCGATGTCGGTGAGCTGCAGCGAAGCGCGCATCCACTCGCTGGCCACCAGCTTGAGCACCAGCGCGTCGATGTGCTGGGCCAGGAAGGGAGCTGCCAGCATGGACAGCACCAGCGCGGCCAGCAGCGGGCTGAGCAGTTCCGGCGGCAGCAGCCGGTAGGCGGCCGCCAGGTTGAGCAGCACGATGCCGAACTCGCCGGCCGGGCCCAGCCACAGCGCGGTGCGCAGCGCCACGCCCGGCGGCGTGCCGCGCAGCATCTCGATGCCGGCCACCAGCAGCACCTTGAGCACCAGCACGCCCAGCGCCACGGCCAGCACCAGCCACCAGCTGTGCAGCACGTAGCGCCAGTCGAGCATCATGCCGATGGTGATGAAGAACAGGCCCAGCAGCACGTCGCGGAAGGGCCGGATATCGGCCTCCACCTGATGGCGGAACTCGGTCTCGGCGATCAGCATGCCGGCCAGGAAGGCGCCCAGGGTCAGTGACAGGCCGGCCAGCTCGGTGAGCCAGGCCAGGCCCAGCGTGATGAGCAGCATGTTGAGCATGAACAGCTCGTCGGAGCGCCGGCGCACCACCAGGCGCAGCCAGGGGCGCAGCAGGCGCCCGCCGGCGAACAGGATCACCGCCAGCACCACCACGGCCTTCAGCGCGGCCAGGGCCAGCGTGCCGCCCAGCGAGGCGCCCGGCGTGGCCAGCGCGGGAATCAGCACCAGCAGCGGCACCACCGCCAGGTCCTGGAACAGCAGCACGCCGAGGATGTGCCGGCCGTGCTCGCTCTCCATCTCCAGGCGGTCGGACAGCAGCTTCATGACGATGGCCGTGGAGGACATGGCCAGGATGCCGCCGGCGGCCACGCCGAAGGCCACCGGCCGCGCCCAGGCCGCAGGGGCCAACCAGCCGGCGAGCAGGCTGACACCCAGCACCGCCAGCATGACGGCCCCCACCTGCGCGGCGCCCAGCCCGAACACCAGCTTGCGCATGGCGCGGATCTTGGCCAGGCTGAACTCCAGGCCGATGGAGAACATCAGGAACACCACGCCGAATTCGGCCAGGTGCTCGGCGGTGGAAGGGTCCTGCGACAGCGCGATGCCCAGCGCGTTGGGCCCGATCAACGCGCCCGCGGCCAGGTAGCCGAGCATGGCCGGCAGTTGCAGCAGGCGAAACACCACCACGCCGGCGACCGCGGCGACCAGCAGCAGGAGGGTGACTTGGAGACCGTGCATGCGCGTAGCGGAGGAAGGCGCTCCGCCCGCTTCGGGCAGCAGAGCCGCCCGACACAGCATAAGCGAAGGGGCCGGCGCTCAGGGGCGCGCCGCGTCTATTCCACCGAAAAAGCCCCGGTATGCCAGCAGGTAGGCACCCTGGAACACGCCGGCGACGACGAAGGGCGCGATCAGCCAACCCCGCGCCAGCATCAGCCCGGACAGCGCCGGGCCGATGGCGCGAGGCACCATCACCGACACGTTGTTCACGGTGGCGGCCAGGCCGCGCCGGCGCTCGTCGGTCAGCCCCACCACCAGGGCCTGGCGCACGCCGATGGTGCCGCGGTTGAAGGCCGAGCGCACGGCCCAGGCCACCGCGGCCAGCCCGAACCAGGGGCTCAGCGGGGTCAGCAGCAGCAGCGCCAGCCCCACCGCGCGCATATACACCACGGTGTCCACCAGGCCGAAGCGCCTGGACATGTGGCGCGCCAGTTGCGCGCCCAGCGCCGCGCACACGAAACCGCCGGCCAGCGCCGGGCCGATGCTGGCCGGGCCGTGGCCGAAGCGCAGCGCGTACCAGTAGGCCATCCACGGCGCCACCATGCCGATGCCCAGGCCGTTGAAGCCGTTGGCCACCGCCAGGCGCAGCAGCATGCGGTTCTGCTCGCGGCGCGCCGGCTGCGCCGCCGCTTCGTCGTCGCTCGCCGGATCCCGCGGAGCTGCATGCGGGTGGTGCTCGGGCGCCTTCCAGACCAGCCACATGCCGATCATCGAACCCAGCAGCGGCAGCACGAACAAGGGGCGGAAGGCCAGCGCTCCCGGCAGTTCGCGCTGCCACAGCGCGGGCAGCGCCGCCAGCAGCGCGCCCACGGCCATGCCCCAGAAACCCAGCGCGGCGTTCAGGCTGAACACCCGCGGGCGGTCGGACGGCGCCAGGTCCTGCGCCAGCCATGCCTGTTCCAGCGGACCGAAAGGACCCGCGGCGCCGTTGGCACCGCGCCCGAAGCCACCCAGCAGCGCACCCAGGCCCAGCACCCAGGGCTGGGTGCTGCACAGCGCGAGCAGGGCGCTGAGCAGGGCCACGCATTCGTAGGCCAGCAGGAAGTGGCGGCGCCCGAAGCGGTCGCTGGCGGGGCCCACCAGCAGCGTGAGCAGCACGGCGACGAACAAGGCGGCGGACAGCACGGCGCCGATGCTGGCGGCTCCCCAGCCCAGCGCGTGCAGGTACAGCGTGAACCCCACCACCAGCGCGCCCTGCCCCACGGCGCGCGCGAAACGCGCGCCCATCAGCAGCGGCACCGCACGCGGCAGGCCGCCGCTGCCGACGGCGCTCATCGAACGGTCCTTGCCGGCATGCCCGAGACCCCGCAGCGGGTCATCCCCGGCCGGACACCCGCACCGGTCCGGCGGCCACGGGCCGCGCCATGTACTGGCGCAGCTGGGCGATCATGCTGGGCTGGTCCCAGTCCTGCGGGCCGAGGGTGCGGGCGATCTCCCGGCCCTGCTTGTCGATCAGGATGGTGGTGGGCGTGCCCAGGATGTTCAAGCCGTCGAGCACCTTGGTCGTCGGGTCGACGTACACGGGCAGGTGGTCGATGAAATTGTCCTGGTAGAAGCTCTGCACCGCGAACACCCCGCCCTTGTCCACCGACAGGGGAAGCACCGCGAAATCCTTGCCGCCCAGCACTTCCTGCAGCTTGTTCAGCGTGGGCATTTCCTTCACGCAGGGCGGGCACCAGGTGGCCCACACGTTGAGCAGCACCACCTTGCCGCGGAAGGCCGCCAGGCTGGTGGGCTTGCCCTGGGCGTTCAGGAAGGACAGCGCCGGCAGCGGGCGCGGCTGCGGATAGGGGGTGAAGCGAAAGCCGTTGGCGGACTGCGCCGCCGAGGCGCCGCCGGCGGCGCCCAGGGACAGGGCCAGCGCCGCGACGAACTGCCTGCGCCGGCTGGAAAAACTGCTGGACATGCGCGATCTCCCGCGAAGGAATTCCGGCGCGCGGACCCGGGAGCGGGCCCGGTCGCGCCGGTGGCAGGCTAGTTTATTAGCCTTTGCGAATATGCGCCCGCCCCTGCCCGCGGCAGGGGCGCATCAAGGCTTGGGCGCGCCCAGCGAGGGCAGCACCACGTAGGGCGCGTTGCCGGCGGCACCGGGGTGCGCGGGGGCGGGCGCCGGAGCCGGCGCGGCCGGAGGCGGCGCCGGGTGCCCGAACAGGCCGCCGAGGAAGCCGCCGGAGGACGGCGCCGGCGCCCCGCCCGCCGGATCCAGCGGCGGGTATTGCTGCAGGAAGTAGCCCTGCACGGCGTTGGGCACCGCGAAACTGCCCACGGAGGCAAAGCCGGTGGCCGGGTTCACCGGCACCTGCACCACGTCCGGCGGAGCCGCCCAGGGCTGGTCCGGGTCGGCCGCGGCGGCCGCGCGCATGTAGGACATCCAGATGGGCAGCGACACGGACGCGCCCTGCTGGCCCCGGCCCAGGCTGCGCGGGGTGTTGTAGCCCACCCAGGCCACGGCCACGCGGTCGTGGTCGAAGCCGTCGAACCAGGCGTCGCGGAAGTCGGAGGTGGTGCCGGTCTTGCCGGCCAGGTCCGAGCGGCCCAGCGCGCGCGCCGCGGCGCCGGTACCGCTGGCGATGACCTGCTGCATCATGCGCGTGAGCAGGAAGGCGTTGCCGGGGCTGATGATGCGCGGTGAATCGGCGTCGCCCAGCGTCACCTTGGGTTCCTGGTAGATCACCGCGCCGTGGGCGTCGACGATCTTCTGGATCAGGCGCGGCTGCACCAGGTAGCCGCCGTTGGCGAACACCGAGTAGGCGCGCGCCATCTGCAGGGGCGTGAAGCTGCCGGCGCCCAGCACCATGGTCGGGTAAGGCGGGATCTGGTCCAGCGGAAGCCCGAACTGCGAGGCGTGGAAGCGCGCGTAGGGCACGCCCACCGCCAGCACCACGCGCACCGCGGCGATATTGTCCGAGCGGGCCAGCGCCTCGGCCGCCGGCATCGGGCCGATGGATTCCTTCTCGTAGTTGTGGGGCTGCCACAGGGGCTGGTTGGGCCCGGGGTTGATGGAGATCGGCGAGTCGTCGATGATGGTCGTCGGCGCCAGGCCCTCGGCCACGGCGGCCGAGTAGATGAAGGGCTTGAAGCTCGACCCCGGCTGGCGATAGGCCTGGTTCACGTGGTCGAACTTGTCGTGGGTGAAGTCGAAGCCGCCCACCCAGGCCTGCACCGCGCCGGTCTGCGGCTGCATGGACACCAGCGCCGACTGCGCCAGCGGGATCTGCGACACCTGCGGCCCCTGCGGGGTCTGCAGCAAGCGCAGCAACGAGCCGGGCTCGATGCGTTTGGCCTGGGGCGCGCGCGGCTCCAGCCCGGGGCGGCAGAAGGCCAGTGCGGCGCCGCTGAGGTTCTGCACCGAGCCGTCGCGCCGCAGCACCTCGATTCCGCGCGGCGAGACCTGCAGCACCACCGCCGGCGCCAGCCCACCCACGTCGTGCGTGCGCTTGAGCGCCTTGGCGGCCGCGTCGCGGGCGCCGTCGGGCGGCAGCGTCACGCGGCCTTCCGGCCCGCGCCAGCCCATGCGGTGGTCGTAGGCCGACAGGCCGGTGCGCAGCGCCGCGTTGGCCGCCGTCTGGTCCTTGTCCACCAGCGTGGTGGTGACCTTGTAGCCGTCGGTGTAGGCCGCTTCGCCGAAGCGCGCGACCATGATCTGGCGCACCAGTTCGGCCGCGTAGTCGGCGTCCACGCTGTAGTGCAGCGCGCCCTGGCCGGACACCACCTCCAGCGGCGCGGCCAGCGCCTGCTCGTACTGCTCGCGGGTGATGTCGTGCAGGGCCAGCATGCGGCCCAGCACGTAATGCTGGCGCCACACGGCCAGCTTCAGGTTGCTCTGCGGGTTGTAGGCAGAGGGCGCCTGCGGCAGCCCGGCCAGCACGGCCATCTGCGCCAGGCTGAGCTGTTGCAGCGGCTTGCCGTAGTACACCTGCGCGGCGGCGGCGAAGCCGTAGGCGCGCTGGCCCAGGTACACCTGGTTGATGTAGCGGTCGAGGATCTGGTCCTTGCTGAGGCTGTTCTCGATCTTGTAGGCCAGCAGGGTCTCGACCAGCTTGCGCAGCGGGGTCTTCTCCGGCGAGAGGTAGAAGTCCCGCGCCACCTGCATGGTGATGGTGGAAGCACCCTGCACCGCGCCGCCGGCGCCGAAGTCGGCCAGCGCGGCGCGCACCACGCCGGCGAAGTCGATCGCGCCGTGTTCGAAGAAGCGGGCATCCTCGGCGGCGAGCACCGCCTGCTTGAGCTGCAGCGGCACCTGCTTGTAGTCGATCACCGCGCGGCGCTGCACGCCGAACTCGCCGATCAGCGTGCCGTTGGCGCTGTACACGCGCAGCGGCAGGTCGGGCCGGTAGTTGGTGACCTCGCTCAGGTCGGGCAGGCGCGGCCACAGCAGGATCACCGCCAGGCCCAGGTACAGCGTGCCGGCCACGCCGAGCAGCACCAGGCCGAGCAGCAGCAACTGCCAGCGCGCCCTGCCCCTCGGCGGCGCCGAGCGGCGGCCGCCAGAGCCGGAGGATTTCTTGCGCGGCGGGGGTGCGCGCCGGGAAGCGCCGTCCCGCGCCGCCCGATCCGCGTCGAAAGTGGGTTCCGTCATGACAGCGGCGGATGATAGCCGCCAGCGTCCGGGCACCGGTCGACTACGTGGTCGCGGCCTTGCGCCGCGCCCGCACCGGCCGCCCGCGCGCGGCGCCCCGGCGCCGGGGCGCGAGCGCCCCGATCAGCGCGACTGGTAATAACCGGGAGGCGGGGGCGGCGGGTTGCCGGCGGGCGGAGGCGGCGCGTAGGACGGCGCCGGCTCGTAGCGCGGGGCACGGTAGCCGGGCACCTGCGCGCCCTTGGTGTACATGCACTGCTCGTAGGCGTGGTTGTAGGCCTGCTGCGCGGTCATCTGCTGGCCGCTATAGCTGCCGGCGCCGCCGGCCGAGCCGGCCAGCAGGCCGACGCCCGCGCCCACCGCGGCGCCGTTGTGGTTGCCGCCGATCAGCGCGCCGGCCGCGGCGCCCAGCAGGGCACCGGCCGCGCCCGAGACCACGCCCGACTGGGTGGCGCTGCTCTGGTAGGCGGCCGACTGCTGCTGCGCGAAGGAGCGGCAGGTGGCGTCGATGGACTGGAACTGCTCCAGGGGCATGCCGGGGGCCGGCATCACGTTCACGGTCGGGCCCATCGGGGCGCTGGCGCAGCCGCCGAGCAGCCAGGCCGAGCCCAGCATCGCGGGCAGGAGGAGTTTGCGCAGTTTCATGGTCTCAATGGTTCGTAGGCGCCTGAGCGGGACGCGCCGGCACCGGTGTCCATCCCCCCGGACAATCCGGCACGCTGGGATAGTAGCCCGCCGGGTTGCGGCAGTAATACCAGAAGGACTCCGGCGGAGGGCCCAGCGGCCGCGGAGCCTCGTAGACCACGGGCGGCTGGTAGGCGGGCACCACCACCGTCGGCGGCGCGTAGTAGTACGAGGGCGTGGGCCACCAGCCCGGCCCGTAGTAGCCGTAACCGGGGCCCCAATAGCCGGGGCCCCAGTAGCCGGGCACGCCGATGCCGATGCCCACCGACCAGTGCACGTGCGCCGAGGCCGGCGCAGCCGCGCCTAGCGCGAGGGCCGCCCCCAGCGCCGCCAGCGCGGCGAGGCGCCGCGCACCGCGCCGCGGGGCTCGCTTGTCAGGATTCATGGTTCACTCCAGCAGGAGCGTTTATAACGCGGCGACCCGCGATTCTGCCGACAGCCGCCGTGAGCCCGGCGTCAACGTCCCCGGTCGTCCCCGCGGTCCGGCCCGCGACCGTGGTCGGGGCCGGGGCCGCGTCCGTGATCCCCCCGGTCCGGGCCGCGGCCGTGGTCGAAGCCAGGTCCGCCGGGGCCGCGCTGCGGCCCGGGATGGAATTCCCGCCAGTCGCGGCGGTCGTGGTAGTCGTGGGCCATGCGCTGGTAGCGCCCCCAGTCCGGGTCGCGGAAGCGCCGCAGCGCCCCCGGAGGCGCGCCGGGACGCCACGGGCCGCCGTAACCGGGGCCGGTGTACCAGCCGCCACGGTAGCGGTAGTAGTACACGCCGCCGAGGTAGAAGATCGGCTGCTGCAGGCCGAGGGCGACGTAGGCGCCGATTTCCGGCATCCACACCATGGCCTGGGGCATCACGGTGACCGGCGGGGGAGCGTAGACCGGAGCGGGCGCGTACACCGGGGGCTGATTGCCCACGGTGATGGAAAAACTCACCGGCGGGCCGTCGGCCCGGGCCGGTGCAGCGGCGAGGCTGCCCAGCGCCACGGCCAGCGCGGCGGGAATCAGATGGTTGGTTTTCATGGCGGCGACTCCTTGGGAGACATCGTGGGGCGCGGAGGGCGTGGGATGCGAGCCCGGCGCAGTCGGCAACAACTGTTGCGTTTGCCGGCTTGCGCGCCCCCGGCTTGTGGCGGATTATCCACAGTACCATTGCTGGTTTATTGCCGCATCGCGCGGCGCACAAGCCTATGCTGTCAACGGCCTTCCCGGGCGCCGCGTTGACACAGGGCACCCCTGCCACGCGGCTTCCGCGCGCGCGCCGCCCTCTTCCCGCTCCTTCATGCGTCGTCAATTCCTGCGTCAAGCCGCCTCGCTGGCGCTGACCCCCCTGTTCGGGCGCGCCGCGCTGGCCGCCGGCGACGATCCCAACCGGGTCGTGGTGCTCGACTCGGCCGACGCCAGCATCACCCTGATCGACCAGGGCACGCGACGCGTGCTGCAGACCTTTGCCGCCGGCAAGGAGCCGCACCACCTGATGGTCACGCCCGACAACAGCCAGTTGATCGTGGCCGACGCCATCAGCGGCAACCTGTTGTTCCTGAACCCGGTCAGCGGCCAGCCCGAGGGCTGGCTCGGGGGCGTCGAGGATCCCTACCAGATCGGTTTCTCGCCGGACCGCAACTGGTTCGTCGCGAACTGCCTGCGCCTGAACCGCGTCGACATGTACCGCTACGGCGGCGGCCGTTCGCTGCAACTGGTCAAGCGCCTGCCGCTGGAAGCCGTGCCCAGCCACATGGCCTTCACCGCCGACAGCCAGATCGTGTTCATCAGCCTGCAGCAGACCGGCGAGGTGGCCGCGATCCACCTGCCCACGCAGAGCCTGCTGTGGACCATGAAGGTGGGTGACACCCCCGCCGGCGTGTGGCTGACCCCGCGCGACGCCGTGCTGCTGGTGGCGCTGACCGGCTCCAACGCGGTCGTGGCGGTGGACTGGCGGCGGCGCCAGGCGCTGGCGCGCATGGTCACCGGCGACGCCGCCCACAATTTCCGCTCCTGCGCCGACGGGCGCCACGTGTTCGTGAGCAACCGCATCTCCGACACCATCAGCATCCTGGACATGCAGGCGCTGCGCAAGGTGGGCGACATCACCGGCCTGCGCCCCGGGCCGGACGACATGGAACTGTCGGCCGACCGCCGCTGGCTGTGGAGCACCTTCCGCTTCGACCGCACGGTGGGGGTCATCGACCTGCAAAGCCTCAAGCTGGCCGACGTGATCGGCGTGGGCAAGTCGCCGCACGGCATCTACTTCCGCGACCGCGCGCCCTTCTACGACAACCTGCCGCCGCTGTCGCCACCGGTGCGCGCGCCGGTGGCCGCCTGAGCGCGCCCGCGAAGCCGCCATGCATGCCCTCGCCGCCCTTCAAGCCGCCGCCTCGCATCTGTTCGGCCAGGCCACCGGCAGCGCGCAGACCTGGCTGTTCGTGACCCTCGTGCAGCCCCTGCTGTGGCACCTGCACATGATGGGCCTGGAGGACATGGCCTACGACAGCCTGCTGTGGGTGGTCTACGGCGCGCTGCAACTACTGCTGGTGTACGCGGTGCTGCGGCCGCTGGAATGGCTGGCGCCGCTGGAGCGCTGGGAGAGCCGCCGCGGCATCGGCACCGACGTGATCTACACCCTGTTCAACCGCCTGGGCCTGCTGCCGCTGCTGTTGTTCCTCACGCTGCAGCCGTGGTTCGACCTGGCGCTGGCCTGGCTGCACCTGCACGGCGTGGACAACCTGAACCTGGACGCGCTGTGGCCCGGCATGTCCCTGCACCCGCTGGTGGGCTTCCTGATCTATCTGGTGGCGCTGGACTTCGCCGGCTACTGGTACCACCGCTGGCAGCACCAGATCGGCTGGTGGTGGGAACTGCACGCCGTGCACCACAGCCAGCGCAAGGTCTCGCTGTGGGCCGACGACCGCAACCACTTCCTGGACGACGCGCTGCAGGCCGCGTTCTTCGCCGCGCTGGCGCTGTTCATCGGCGTGCCTCCGGCCCAGTTCGTGGCGCTGACCCTGGTGGGCGGCGCGCTGCAGAGCGTGCAGCACGCGAACATGCGTTTCGACTTCGGGCGCATCGGCGAGCGCCTGCTGGTGGGCCCGCGCTTTCACCGCCTGCATCACGCGGTGGGTTTCGGCCACGAACTCGGCCACGGCAACCGCGCGCGCCTGTACGGCTGCAATTTCGGCGTGCTGCTGCCGTGGTGGGACGTGCTGTTCGGCTCGGCCGATTTCAGCACCCGGCTGCAGCCCACCGGGGTGCGCGCCCAGCTGCCCGCGCCCGAGGGCGCGGGCGAGAACTACGGCGAAGGCCTGTGGGCCCAGCAGGGCCTGGCCTTCGTGCGCATCGGCCGGCGCGCCGCCGCCGCGCTGCGCGGCCGGACGCGGGTCCAGCCGGGCGTCTGAGACGCAGGGGCGACTCCGCGGCGGGCGCCTGCACGCCCCCACGCCCCTGCGCGCCGCGAGGTCCAGCGCCTGCGCCGCGCCGCGCGGCGTCCTACACTGAGGGGCCCGGCGGGCATGCGGCCCGCGTTACCCCTTGCAACAACGCCCGCCCCAGACCATGTCGAGTCCCGAGAAGCCTTTGGAGCCGGTCACCGAACAGCAGGCCGAGGAGGCCATCCGCACACTGCTGCGCTGGGCCGGCGACGACCCCGAGCGCGAAGGCCTGCGGGACACGCCGCGGCGCGTGGCGCGCGCCTGGCACGAATGGTGCGGCGGCTACGCGCAGGACCCCACGGCCTACCTGGCGCGCACCTTCGAGGAAGTCGCCGGCTACGACGAGATCATCGTGCTGCGCGACATCGACTTCGAAAGCCACTGCGAGCACCACATGGCGCCGATCATCGGGCGCGTGCACGTGGGCTACCTGCCGCGCAACCGCGTGGTGGGCATCAGCAAGCTGGCGCGCGTGGTCGACGCCTACGCCCGGCGCCTGCAGGTGCAGGAAAAGCTCACCGCGCAGATCGCCCAGTGCATCCAGGAAACCCTGCAGCCCCACGGAGTGGGGGTCATCGTCGAGGCCTCGCACGAATGCATGACCACGCGCGGCGTGCACAAGCGCGGCGTCAGCATGGTCACCAGCACCCTGCTGGGTAGCTTCCGCAGCGACCCCAGCACGCGCCAGGAATTCATGCGCCTGGTGCGCGGCGCCGGCTCCGGCGGCCCGCGCTGAAGCAGCCGCGCGCCGGCGCGCCTCAGCCCGCGCTGAACACGAACATCGCCTCCGAGGCGAGCAGGTTGGGCAGCGTGTGCACCTCGCGCCCGGCCTGGATGCCCAGGGCCTGGCGCACGCGCAGGCCGCACTTGGCGGCCAGCACCGCGAAGTCGGCGTAGGTGGTCACGCGCAGGTTCGGCGTGTCGTACCACTCGTAGGGCAGTTCCTCGGTCACCGGCAGGCGCCCCGAGGCCACGCGCAGGCGGATGCGCCAGTGCGCGAAATTGGCGAAGGTGGCGATGCCCTGGCGCCCCACCCGCGAGGACTCGCGCAGCGCGCGCTCGGTGTTGCGCAGGTTGGGCAGCGAGTCGATCATCAGCACCACGTCGAAGCTGTCGTCGGCGAACATCGCCAGGCCCTGCTCGAGGTCGAGCTGCAGCACGTCGACGCCGCGCCGGGCGCAGGCCACCACCTTGTCGGGGTCGATCTCCACCCCCTGTACCGAGCAGCCGCGCTGGTCGCGCAGATGCGCCAGCAGCGCGCCGTTGCCGCAGCCCAGGTCGAGTACCCGGCTGCCCTGCGGCACGCGCGCCGCGATGATGTCGAAACGCGGGTTCATGCCTGAGGCTCCTGCGCCAGGCCCAGTTGCTCGGCGATGCGCCCGAAATAGGCGCGCACCACGTCGTGGTAATGCGGCTCGTCCATCAGGAAGGCGTCGTGCCCGTGCGGGGACTCGATCTCCGCGTAGCTGACCTCGCGCCGGTTGGCCAGCAGCGCGCGCACGATCTCGCGCGAGCGCTCGGGCGAGAAGCGCCAGTCGGTGGTGAAACTGGTGAGCAGGAAACGCGCGCGCGCCGGCGCCAGCGCCGCCGCGAGGTTGCCGTCGTGCTCGCCGGCGGGGTCGAAGTAGTCCAGTGCGCGCGTGAGCAGCAGGTAGGTGTTGGCGTCGAAGTAGCCGCTGAACTTCTCGCCCTGGTGGCGCAGGTAGCTCTCGATCTGGAAATCCACGTCGAAGCCGTAGTTCAGCGCCCCGGAACGCAGGCTGCGCCCGAACTTGCGCGCCATGGCGTCGTCGCTGAGGTAGGTGATGTGGCCGATCATGCGCGCCACGCTCAGGCCCTGGCGCGGCACCACGCCGTGGGCGTAGTAGTCGCCGCCGTGGAATTCGGGGTCGGTGATGATGGCGCGGCGCGCCACTTCGTTGAAGGCGATGTTCTGCGCCGACAGGCTGGGCGCGGTGGCGCTGGCCACGCAATGGGCCACGCGCTCGGGATGGCGCACCGCCCAGGCCAGCGCCTGCATGCCGCCCAGGCTGCCGCCCATCACCGCGGCCAGGCGCTGGATGCCCAGGCGGTCGAGCACCCGCGCCTGCGCGTCCACCCAGTCCTCCACCGTGACCACCGGGAAGCGGCTGCCCCAGGGCTTGCCGGTGGACTCGTCGAGGCTCATCGGGCCGGTCGAGCCGAAGCACGAGCCCAGGTTGTTCACGCCGATGACGAAGAAGCGCCGCGTGTCCACCGGACGCCCGGGGCCCACCATGTTGTCCCACCAGCCGCGGGTCTTCTCGTCGCCGCCGTAGCGCCCGGCCACGTGGTGGCTGGCGTTGAGCGCATGGCACACCAGCACTGCGTTGCTGCGCGCGGCGTCCAGCCTGCCGTAGGTCTCGACCATGAGGTCGTAGGGGGGCATCACCGCGCCGCTCTTGAGCGGTAGCGGGGTGTCGAAGTGCATGCGCTCGGGCTGCGGCTCGGGCGCTTCCGGGATCGGGACCATGGGTGCGGGTGGATGGCGGGAGCGCTCCCCGCCGCGACGGCCAGTATAGGGTTCGCGTACAGTCTGGGCATGTCCAGGAAACCCAAGAGCTCGCTGCACGCGCGCAACTTTCCCAGCGCGCGCGAGGAAGCCGCCGCGCACCCGCTGCCTTCGCGCTACTCCGGCCCCGAGAGCAGCTACCGGCTGGCCTTCACCGATACCGCCTTCCTGCTGCAGGAGGACCTGCGCCCGGTGCGCATGCAGCTCGAGCTGCTCAAACCCGAGATGGTGCAGCGCGAACGCGGCATCGACGCCACCGTGGTGGTGTTCGGCAGCGCGCGCATCAAGGCCCCGGAACAGGCGCAGCAGCTGCTCGAACAGGCGCAGGCCGGCGGCGACGCGCAGGAGATCGCGCGCGCCCGGCAGGCGCTCAAGCTGTCGCGCCACTACGGGGAGGCGCGGCGCTTCGCCGAACTCGTGACCCGCGCCAGCCACGAACTGGCGCAGCCCCTGGCGGTGGTCACCGGCGGCGGGCCCGGCATCATGGAGGCGGGCAACCGCGGCGCGCTCGACGCCGGCGGCCCCAGCGTGGGGCTCAACATCGTGCTGCCCCACGAGGAGGAACCCAACCCCTACATCACGCCGGAGTTGTGCTTCCGCTTCCACTATTTCGCGATGCGCAAGATGCACTTTCTCATGCGCGCGGTCGCGCTGGTGTGCTTCCCCGGGGGATTCGGCACCCTGGACGAGCTGTTCGAGGTGCTCACGCTGACCCAGACCCGCAAGGTGCACAAGCGCCCCATCCTGCTGTTCGACCGCGAGTTCTGGACCTCCCTGATCGATTTCGACCACCTGGTGCGCACCGGCATGATCAGCCCCCACGACCTGCAGCTGTTCCACTACGTGGAAACGGCCGAGCAGGCCTGGGAACTCCTGCAGCGCGAGCTCGGCATCGACGCCGACGCGGGCGCGGTCTGATCGCTGCCGCGGGGGCATTCGCGCGATGGCCTTCGGACGTTTCGAGCGCACGCAGGGCGAGGCCCCGCTGTCGGACATCAACATGACCCCGCTGATCGACGTCATGCTGGTGCTGCTGGTGATCCTGCTGCTCACCGCGCCGCTGCTGGACGGACGCATCGCGCTGGACCTGCCGCGCGTGGCCGCCTCGCCGGCGCCCGCCGCGCCGGGCGCGCTGCTGCTGGAGCTGCAGCGCGACGGCCGCATGGTGCTGGACGGCCGCCCGGTGAGCGCGGCCGCGCTGCCCGCGCTGTTGCACGCCCGCGCCGCCGCCGATGCGCGGGCCGAACTGCGCATCCGCGCCGACAGCGCGGTGCCCTACGGCGACGTCGCCCGCGTGATGGCGGCCGCACAGGCGGCCGGCCTCAGCCGCGTGGGGCTGCTCACGCAGCCCCCGGGCAGCCCCGCGGCCGGCCCGCGCTGACGGCACCGGCGGGCTGGCGCCCCAGCCCGCCGACCCCTGGTGCACGCGGCGTTCGGCGCCCCAACTAACATGCGGGTTTGCGCCCTGCCGCGCGCGGCGGGCGACGGACCCCTTCCCACCAGCCGACATGAATTCCAAGTACGACGCCGCCGCGGTCGAACGCGCCGCGCAACAGCACTGGCAGGCCACCGAGGCCTACCGCGTGCGCGAGGACGCCCCGGGCCGGAAGTTCTACGCCTGCTCCATGCTGCCCTACCCCAGCGGCAAGCTGCACATGGGGCACGTGCGCAACTACACCATCAACGACATGTTGACCCGGTACCTGCGCATGAACGGCTACAACGTGCTCATGCCCATGGGCTGGGACGCCTTCGGGCTGCCGGCGGAGAACGCGGCCATGAAGAACCGCGTGCCGCCCGCCCGCTGGACCTACGAGAACATCGCCTACATGAAACGGCAGATGCAGTCGATGGGCCTGGCCATCGACTGGAGCCGCGAGGTGGCGACCTGCTCGCCCGAGTACTACCGCTGGAACCAGTGGCTGTTCCTGAAGATGCTCGAGAAGGGCATCGCCGAGCGCCGCACCCAGGTGGTCAACTGGGACCCGGTGGACCAGACCGTGCTGGCCAACGAGCAGGTCATCGACGGCCGCGGCTGGCGCAGCGGCGCCCCCGTGGAGCGGCGCGAGATCCCCGGCTACTACCTGCGCATCACCGACTACGCCGAGGAACTGCTGGCCGCGGTGTCCGACCCCTCGGACCCGAACTTCCTGTCCGGCTGGCCCGAGCGCGTGCGCCTGATGCAGGAGAACTGGATCGGGCGCAGCGAGGGCGTGCGCTTCGCCTTCGAGCACGACATCCGCGACGCCGCCGGGCAGCCCATCCAGGACGGGCGCATGTACGTGTTCACCACGCGCGCCGACACCATCCTGGGCGTCACCTTCTGCGCGGTGGCGCCCGAGCACCCGCTGGCCGCCCACGCGGCAGCCTCCAACCCGGAGCTGGCGGCCTTCATCGAGCGCTGCGCGCAGGGCGGTACCACCGAGGCGGAACTGGCCCTCAAGGACAAGGAGGGCATGCCCACCGGGCTGCAGGTGCGCCACCCGCTGACCGGGCAGGCGGTGCCGGTGTGGGTGGGCAACTACGTGCTGATGAGCTACGGCGACGGCGCCGTGATGGGCGTGCCCGCCCACGACGAGCGCGACTTCGCCTTCGCGCGCAAGTACGGCCTGCCCATCCGCCAGGTGGTCGAGGTTCCCGGCGAGAACTTCAGCGACGCCGCCTGGGCCGAGTGGTACGGCGACAAGCTGCGCTGCCAGTGCGTGAACTCCGGCTCCGGCTTCGAATTCCTCGACGGCCTGGGCTACCGCGAGGCCGTGGACCGCGTGGCCGCGCTGCTGGCCGAGCGCGGCCTGGGGGAAAAGCGCACCACCTGGCGCCTGCGCGACTGGGGCATCTCGCGCCAGCGCTACTGGGGCACGCCGATCCCGATGATCCATTGCGAGCACTGCGGCACGGTGCCGGTGCCCGAACGCGACCTGCCGGTGCTGCTGCCCGAGGACCTGATCCCCGACGGCAGCGGCAACCCGCTGGCGCGTTGCGAGTCCTTCCTGAAGGTGGACTGCCCGCAGTGCGGCCGCGCCGCGCGGCGCGAGACCGACACCATGGACACCTTCGTCGATTCGTCCTGGTACTTCATGCGCTACACCTGCGCCGACAACCACCAGGCGATGGTCGACGAGCGCACCGACCAGTGGCTGCCGATGGACCAGTACATCGGCGGCATCGAGCACGCCATCCTGCACCTGCTGTACGCGCGCTTCTGGACCAAGGTGATGCGCGACTGCGGCCTGGTGAAGGCCGACGAGCCCTTCAAGCGTCTGCTCACGCAGGGCATGGTGCTCAACCACATCTACTCGCGCCGCGGCGCGGGGGGTGGCCTCGAGTATTTCTGGCCCCACGAGGTCGAGAACCAGCTCGACGCCCAGGGCCACATCGTGGGCGCCAGGCTCAAGTCCGACGGCAGCGAGGTGAGCTACGACGGCGTGGGCACCATGAGCAAGAGCAAGAACAACGGCGTCGACCCGCAGGACCTGATCGACCGGCACGGCGCCGACACCGCGCGCCTGTTCACCATGTTCGCGGCCCCGCCGGAGGCCACGCTGGAATGGAACGACTCCGCCGTGGAGGGCGCGCAGCGCTTCCTGCGCCGCGTCTGGGACGGCGCGCAGGCGGCCGCCGCCGCGGGCGCCGCGCAGGCCGGCCCCTGGTCGGATCTGCCGCGCGAGGCGCGGGCGCTGGCCGAGGCCCGGCGCGAGATCCACCTCGCGCTGCGCCAGGTGACCCACGACTACGAGCGCATGCAGTACAACACCGTGGTGTCGGGTTGCATGAAAATGCTCAATCAGATCGAGCAGGCCGCGTCGGCGGAGGCGCCGCCGGCATGGCGCGCCGCCCTGCTGGACGAGGCCTGGGGCATCCTGCTGCGTGTGCTGTACCCGGCCACGCCCCACGTCTGCCACGTGCTGTGGCAGCAGCTGGGCTTCGAGGGCCGCCTGGGTTCGCTGCTGGACGCGCCCTGGCCCCAGGTGGACCCGGAGGCGCTGCGCCAGGACGAACTCGATCTGGTGCTGCAGATCAACGGCAAGCTGCGCGGCAGCCTGCGCGTGCCGGCCACGGCCGACCGCGCCGCCATCGAGGCGGCGGCGCTGGCCAGCCCCGAGTTCGCGCGCCACGCTGAGGGGCGCGCCGCGAAAAAGGTGATCGTCGTGCCGCAGAGGTTGGTCAATGTGGTGGTCTGAGGGCATCGCCGGCCGGGCGCGCCGCGCCTGCCTGCGCGGCGCGGGCATCGCCGTGCTGGCCGCGCTGCTGGGCGGATGCGGCTTTCAACTGCGCGAATCCACCAACCTGGAGTTCGACACCATCGCGCTGCAGGGCCAGGGCGGCCCGCTGATGGACCTGCTGCGTCGGCGCATCCTGGCCACCACGGCCACGCGCATCGTCGCCGATCCCAAGCAGGCACAGGCGGTGTTCACGCTGTTGTCGGACGCCAGCGCGCAGACCCCCACCGCCTTCAACGCCGGCGGCACGGTGGCGCAGTACGCGCTCAACGAGACGGCGCGCTTCCAGCTGACCGCGCCGGACGGCCATGTCTACATCGCGCCGACCACCATCACCCGCACCAGCATGATGAGCTACAGCACCTCGGCGACGCTGGCCAAGGCCAACGAGGCCGACCTGCTCTACACCGGCATGCGCCGCGACCTCGTCGACCGTATCCTGTTCCAGCTCGGCGCGCTGCACGCGCTGGCGCCGGCCTCCGCGCCCGCCCGATGAGCCGAGGCCACGCTCCATGCCGCTGATCCGTCACGACCAGCTCGCCGGCGCCTTGCGCGCCGGGCTGCGCGGCCCCTACACGGTGTTCGGCGACGAACTGCTGCTGGTCATGGAAACGGTGGACGCGATCCGCGCCGCGGCCACGCAAGCCGGCTACGGCGGGCGCGAGCTGCACCAGGTGGAGCGCAATTTCGACTGGCAGGTGCTGCTGGCGCAAACCCGCGAGCGCAGCCTGTTCGGCGAGCGCAAGCTGGTGGAGTTGCGAATTCCCGGGGGCAAGCCCGGGCGCGACGGCGCGACCGCCCTGTCGGAACTGGCGCGCGAGACCGAGGGTGACGCGCTGCTGCTGGTGCTGCTGCCCAGGCTGGACGCCGCCGCGCAGAAAAGCGAATGGTTCTCCAGCCTGGCGGGCCAGGGCACGGCTGTGCGCGTGGACAGCGTGGAGCCGGCGCAGCTCGGCGCCTGGATGCGCCAGCGCCTGCAGCAGCACGGCCTGCGCCTGCCCGCGGGCCCGGCCGGCCAGGCCTGCCTGGAACTGCTGGTGGCGCGCACCGAGGGCAACCTGCTGGCCGCGCACCAGGAGGTGGAGAAGCTGGCGCTGCTGGTCGAGCCCGGCGAACTCGACCCCGAGCAGGTCGAGCAGCTGGTGCAGGGCGCCGCACGCTACAACGTGTTCCGCCTCGGTGAGACCGTGCTGGCCGGCGACAGCTCCCGCCTGCTGCGCATGCTCGACGGCCTGCAGGGCGAGGGCGTGGCGCCGGTGCTGGCGCACTGGAGCCTGGCCGAGGAGCTGCGCGCCTGGCTGCGCGTGCGCCAGGGCCTGGACGCCGGCGAATCCTTCGCCAGCCTGGCGCGCGCCAACCGCATCTGGGGGCCGAAGGAAAAGCTGCTGGCGCGCGTGCTGCCTAGCCTGGGGCAGCCGCTGCTGGAAGGCCTGCTGCTGCGCGCCGCGGCCTGCGACCGCGCCATCAAGGGCCAGCGCCCGGCGGCGCTGCCGCACGAGCCCTGGGAGGCCGTGCGCCAGTTGGCCCTGGCCATGGCCCAGGCGGTGGCGCCGATGCGCGGCGCCGGGCCACTGGGCGCGCGCCTGGTGCTGATCTGAGCCTGCGCAGGTGGACTGCGCGGTGGGTTCAGCGCTGGCGAGAGCCCGCCCAGGCCAGGGTGCCAAGCAGCGCGGTGAACACCGACCATTTGGTCGTCGGCCACCACGCCCCGGCCACCCTTGCCCAGCGGTGGGCCAAGGCGTAATTCCCGGCGGCCCTGCATGACAAGGCCAGGTCTCTGCAGACACCGCCCGCGAGCCGGGCCGCGTAGTTCCGTGCCTCCTTCGTGTCGCAATGCAGCATCAGATAGCTGCAGATCCCATGTACGACCACCCAGCCGTCCTCAGCAGTCAGTCGACTCGATGAATTATCGGCCCGATTGCGGTCGGGGATGTTATGCACGGCGACCGTACGATCGAGATAGAAGGCTCGGCGCATGCGGTCGAGGTAGCGAACGTACAGGTCCATATCCTCCGCGTAGCGGACTTCGCGTCGGAACCCGCCGAGCGCTTCAACCAGACTCTTGCGCAACACGCAGACATTGAGGTGGGCGAACTTGCCCGGATGGCCCAGTAATTCTCCCCGGCCCACGACGACACCGTCGCCCGCAACTCCTCGCTTGACTCCGATCGCAGCAAGCAATCCGGGTTGCCAGACTTCATAGGCCGGCACCCCGTCTCGCAGCGCTCGCTGATTGGCCAGCACGAGATCAAGATCCGGGTGTCGCGCAAATGCTGCAGCGGCAGCCGCAAGGTAGTCCGGTTCGCACCAGAAATCGTCGTCATCACAGAACGCGATCAATGGGCCGGAGGCCCTCTCGAGGCCAGCATTGCGCACGACCGATGGTCCGCTGCCGTCGCGCTTCGCCCCGTCGAGGTAGACATAGCGGGCACCCTCGCGGGCGGCGCGCGTCAATTCCTCATTCCGGGCGGCCTCCTGCTGGGTCGACCCGTCGTCGACCACGATCAGGTCGAGCTCAGCGTGGCTTTGATCGTGGATACCGGCCAATGCCTGCGCCAGGAGATGCGAACGGTTACGCGTCGGAACGACCACGGAGATCTTCAAAGGTGGACTCCTCAGCCACGTGCTGCACTCATCTCCTGCGTCAACCACCTCTGCAGCGTGTCCGGATCGGCCACACCACTCCACGGCTGGCCCGCCACGCACCCACGCGCGGGCTGACCCCGCTCCCCGAGGCTGTCGAGCAGCGCCCAGGCCTCGTCGAAGGCCTCGGCGGCAGTATAGACACCGGGGGTCACCACGGTGCGCAGGCCGGCCGCGCGCGCGGCGCGCAGCCCGGCGGGGGAATCCTCGAAGGCCAGGCAGGCGCCGGGCGGCAGGCCCAGTTGCTCGAGCACCCACAGGTAGATCCCGGGGTCGGGTTTCTTGCGCGGCACGATGTCGCCGGCGCCGATGCACTCGAACAGGCCCTCGGCGGCCTCGCCCAAGGCGGCGCGCAGCAGCGCGTGCACGTTGTCCGGCGTGGTGGTCGTGGCGATGGCCAGGCGCAGCCCGGCCTCGCGCGCCTGCTCGAGCAGGCGGCGCACGCCGGGGCGCAGCGCCACGGTGCCGGCGTCCACCAGTTCCACGTAGTGCCGGGTCTTGCGCCGGTGCGCTTCAGCCACCAGCGCCGCGGCGTCGGGCGCCGCGGCCGCGGCCGCATCGACGCCGCGCCAGTAGTGCAGCATGCGCTCCTTGCCGCCGGTGACTTCGAGCAGGCGCCCGTACAGCGCCTCGTCCCAGTGCCAGTCCAGGCCCAGCTCGGCGAAGGCGCGGTTGAAGGCCACGCGGTGGCCGTCGCGCTCGGTTTCCGCCAGCGTGCCGTCGACGTCGAAGATCAGCGCGCGCAGCGGCGCGTCGGGGTGCGCCGCCATCGCGTCCTCGCGGCTCAGTTGACCTTGGGCGCCAGCTCGCCCTTCTCATAGCGCAGGAACATGGCGTCCAGGCTCAGCGGGCGGATCTTGGAGGCCTTGCCCGCGGTGCCGAAGGCTTCGTAGCGATCCTTGCAGATCTGCTTCATCGCCTTGGTGGACGCTATGAGGAACTTGCGCGGGTCGAATTCCTTCGGGTGCTCGGCCAGGAACTTGCGGGTGGCGCCGGTCGAGGCCATGCGCAGGTCGGTGTCGATGTTCACCTTGCGCACGCCGTGCTTGATGCCCTCGACGATCTCCTCCACCGGCACGCCGTAGGTCTCGCCCATGTCGCCGCCGAAGGAGTTGATGATCTTCAGCCACTCCTGGGGCACCGACGAGGAGCCGTGCATCACCAGGTGGGTGTTGGGAATGCGCGCGTGGATTTCCTTGATGCGCCCGATGGCCAGGATGTCCCCGGTCGGCGGGCGGGTGAACTTGTAGGCGCCATGGCTGGTGCCGATGGCGATGGCCAGCGCGTCCACGCCGGTCTTGGCGACGAAGTCGGCGGCTTCCTCGGGGTCGGTCAGCAGCTGGCTGTGGTCCAGCTTGCCCTCGGCGCCGATGCCGTCCTCCTCGCCCGCGGTGCCGGTCTCCAGCGAGCCCAGGCAGCCCAGTTCGCCTTCCACGGAAACGCCGCAGGCATGCGCCATCTCCACCGTGCGGCGGGTCACGTCCACGTTGTACTCGTAGCTGGTCGGGGTCTTGCCGTCGGTGCCCAGCGAGCCGTCCATCATGACCGAGGAGAAGCCCAGCTGGATCGAGCGCTGGCACACCGCCGGGCTGGTGCCGTGGTCCTGGTGCATGCACACCGGGATGTCCGGGAATTCCTCGATCGCCGCCAGGATCAGGTGGCGCAGGAAGGGCGCGCCGGCGTACTTGCGGGCGCCGGCGGAGGCCTGCACGATCACCGGCGAGTCGGTTTCGGCAGCCGCCTCCATGATGGCGCGCATCTGCTCCAGGTTGTTGACGTTGAAGGCGGGGACGCCGTAGGCGTGCTCGGCCGCGTGGTCGAGCAGCTGGCGCAGGGAAATCAGGGCCATGATGGGGCTCCGGGTGGTTTCAAAAAAAGATGGGGGGCGCGGCGCGGCTCAGGCCGCGGCGCCGGCCGCCTCGCGCGAGCGCTTGTCCAGGATCTCGAAGGCCGGCAGGGTCTTGCCCTCCAGCACCTCGAGGAAGGCGCCGCCGCCGGTGGAGATGTAGCCGATGCGCTCGGCCAGGCCGTACTTGGCGATGGCGGCCAGCGTGTCGCCGCCGCCGGCAATGGAAAAGCCCTGGCTGTCGGCGATGGCGCGCGCCAGGGTCTCGGTGCCGTGGGAGAAGGCCTCGAACTCGAACACGCCCACCGGGCCGTTCCAGACGATGGTGCCGGCGGCCTTCAGGCGCGCGCCCAGGCGCGCCGCGGTGCGCGGCCCGATGTCCAGGATCAGTTCGTCGGCGGCCACCTCGGAGGCGGGCTTGACCACCGCCTCGGCGCTGGCGCTGAACTCGCGCGCCACCACCACATCCTCGGGAATCGGCACTTCGGCGCCGCGCGCCTTCATCTTCTCGATCACGCGCAGCGCGTCGCCCACCAGGTCGGGCTCGGCCAGGCTCTTGCCAATGGGCAGGCCGGCGGCCAGCATGAAGGTGTTGGCGATGCCGCCGCCGACGATCAGGCCGTCGACCTTGTCGGACAGGCTTTGCAGGATGCTCAGCTTGGTCGACACCTTGGAGCCGGCGACGATGGCCACCAGCGGGCGTGCCGGCTGCGCCAGCGCGCGGTGGATGGCGTCGATCTCGGCGGCCAGCAGCGGCCCCGCGCAGGCCACCGGGGCGTACTGGGCGATGCCGTAGGTGGTGGCCTCCGCGCGGTGCGCGGTGCCGAAGGCATCGTTGACGTAGATGTCGCAAAGCGCGGCCATCTTCCGCGAAAGTTCAGGATCGTTCTTCTTCTCGCCCTTGTTCAGGCGGCAGTTCTCCAGCAGCACCACTTCGCCCGGGTGCAGCTCGAAACCCCCGTCCACCCAGTCGGCCACCAGGCGCACCGGGCGCCCGAGCAGGTCGCCCAGGCGCTGCGCCACCGGGGCCAGGCTGTCGGAGGGCTTGAAGGCGCCCTCGGTGGGCCGCCCCAGGTGCGAGGTCAGCATCACCGCGGCGCCGGCATCCAGCGCCATGCGCACGGCAGGCACCGAGGCACGCACCCGCGTGTCCTCGGTGATGCGCCCCTGATCGTCCAGCGGGACGTTGAGATCGGCGCGGATGAACACGCGCTTGCCGCGCGCCTGCCCGCGCTGGCAGACCTGCTCGAAGCTCAGGATGTGCATGGCGTGGCTCCCCCGTTCAGCTCGACGCCACGTGCTTGGCGAAGCGCATCATGTTGCAGGTGTAGCCGTACTCGTTGTCGTACCAGGACACCAGCTTGACGAAGGTCGGGTCCAGCGCGATGCCGGCCTCGGCGTCGAAGATCGACGGCAGCGAGCAGCCGCGGAAGTCGGTGGACACCACCTTCTGGTCGGTGTAGCCCAGCACGCCCTTGAGCGCGCCCTCGGAGGCCGCCTTCATTTCCTTGCAGATGTCCTCGTAGCTGGCGCCGCGCTCGAGCTCGACCGTCAGGTCCACCACCGACACGTCGGAGGTGGGCACGCGGAAGGCCATGCCGGTGAGCTTCTTGTTCAGCTCGGGAATCACCCGCCCCACCGCCTTGGCCGCGCCGGTGGACGAGGGGATGATGTTCTCCAGGATGCCGCGGCCGCCGCGCCAGTCCTTCGACGACGGGCCGTCCACGGTCTTCTGCGTGGCGGTGGCCGCGTGCACCGTGCTCATCAGGCCGCGCTTGATGCCGAAGCGGTCGTTGAGCACCTTGGCCACCGGGGCCAGGCAGTTGGTGGTGCACGAGGCGGCCGAGACGATGCGCTCGCCGGCGTACTTGGCGTGGTTGACGCCGTACACGAACATCGGCGTGTCGTCCTTGCTGGGGGCCGACTGCACCACTTTGCCGGCACCGGCGTCCAGGTGCTTCTGGCAGGTCTCGCCGGTCAGGAACAGCCCGGTGGACTCGACCACCACGTCGGCGCCGACCTCGCCCCACTTCAGGTTGGCCGGGTCGCGCTCGGCGCTCAGGCGGATCTTCCTGCCGTTGATCACCAGGTTGCCGCCGTCCACGCGCACGTCGCCACGGAAGCGTCCGTGCACCGAGTCGAACTGCAGCATGTAGGCCAGGTAGTCGGGCTCCAGCAGGTCGTTGATGCCGACGACCTCGATGTCGCCGAATTCCGCTTCCTGCGTGACGGCGCGCAGCGCCATGCGCCCGATGCGCCCGAAACCGTTGATGCCAACGCGAATGCTCATGGAAAAGCTCCTGGTTTTGTCGGAATGTCGAATGCGGCGGGTCCCGGCGCGTCTAGGCGACGCCAGCCGCGCAGCCGGCCTCGCTCAGCGCGGCCATGGTCGCGATCAGGCGGTCGGGGTGGCTGTCGGTGATGGGCTGGCCCATGTTGTAACCATAGGGCACCGCCCAGACCTCCACCCCGGCCGCGCGCGCGGCCTGCACGTCGAGCTGGGAATCCCCGACGAACAGCGCGCGCTCCCGGCGCACCTGGAACCTGTCCAGACAATGTTGTAGCGGAAGCGGATCCGGTTTTTTCGCCGGCAGGCTGTCCCCGGCCACGATCAGGTCAAAGTATGCCCGGATGTTCTGCGCCAGCAGGATGGGGGTGACGTAGCGCCCCTCCTTGTTGGTGACCACCGCCAGGCGCACCTTGCGCGCGCGCAGCGAGCGCAGCGCGTCCAGCACGTCCGGGTAGAGGCGGCTGCGCGTGCCGCAGCGGCGCTCGTAGTAGGGCGCGAAGCGCGGCATGAGCTTGTCCATGGTGCCGGCGCGGCGCACCGCCTGCACCTCGATCTGCGCCGCATGCGCGTAGGCATGGGTCATCAGCTCGCGCGTGCCGTGGCCGATCCAGGTCTTCACCAGGTCCTCGCCCACGGTGGGCAGGCCCAGCTCGTGCAGCAGGTCGTTGACGGCGTCGGCGATCTCGGGGGCGGTCTCGACCAGCGTGCCGTCGAGGTCGAACATGACCAGATCGTGCATTGTCGCGCCTCCCTCAGGCCAGCGCGCCGCCGGCGCGCGCGATCACCTCGCGCGCCAGCTCGGCCGTGCGCTCGGCGGTGATGCCGAAATGCCGGTACAGCTCGCCGGCGGGCGCCGATTCGCCGAAGCTGGCGATGCCCACCACGCCGCCCGACAGGCCCACGTACTTGTGCCACAGGTCCGGCTGCGCGGCCTCCACGGCCACGCGCGGCACCCCGGCCGGCAGCACCTGCGCGCGCCAGGCCGCGTCCTGGCGGTCGAACACGCTGGTGCAGGGCATCGAGACCACACGCGCGGCCACGCCGGCGGCGGCCAGCAGCTCGCGCGCCTTGAGCGCAATTTCCACCTCGGAGCCGGTGGCGATGAGCACCACCTGGGGCGTGCCCTCGGCCTCGGCCACCACGTAGGCGCCGCGCTCGATGGCCGCCTCCGCGGCCTCGCCGTGCGGCAGCACGGCCAGGTTCTGGCGCGACAGCAGCAGCGCGCTGGGGCCGTCGACGCGCTCCACCGCGTGCTTCCAGGCCACCGCCGTCTCCAGCACGTCGGCCGGGCGCCACACGTCCAGGTTGGGGATCAGGCGCAGGCTGGGGGTCTGCTCGACCGCCTGGTGGGTGGGGCCGTCCTCGCCCAGGCCGATGGAGTCGTGGGAGAACACGTGCACCACGCGCTGTTTCATCAGCGCGCTCATGCGCACGGCGTTGCGCGCGTAGTCGGAGAACATCAGGAAGGTGCCGCCGTAGGGCAGCAAGGCCCCGTGCAGCGCCATGCCGTTCATCATGGCGGCCATGCCGAACTCGCGCACGCCGTAGGACAGGTAGTTCACCGGCTCCCCGTCCTGCGCCGCCTCCCAGGAACGCGAGGCCTTCACCGCGGTGAGGTTCGAGCCGGTCAGGTCGGCCGAGCCGCCGAACATCTCGGGCAACGCCGGCACCAGGGTCTCCAGCGCGATCTGCGAGGCCTTGCGCGTGGCGGTGGCGGCGCTCACGGCGCGCGCCTTGGCGTACAGCTGCTGCACCGTGGCGGCCCAGTCGGCCGGCAGTTCGCCGCCCAGGCGGCGTCGCAGCGCGGCGGCCAGCTCGGGGTGGGCCTTGGCGTAGGCCTCGAAACGCTGGTTCCAGGCCTGCTCCAGCCTGGCGCCACGCTCGCGGCCGTCCCAGGCCTGGTAGATGTCCTGCGGGACCTCGAAGGGTCCGTATTCCCAGCCCAGCGCCTGGCGCGTGGCCTGCACCTCGGCCGCGCCCAGCGCGGCGCCGTGCACCTCGTGCCCGCCGGCCTTGTTCGGCGAGCCCCAGCCGATGGTGGTGGTGCAGATGATCAGCGACGGACGGTCGCTGGTCTTGGCCTCGGCGGTGGCCTGCTCCACGGCCTGCGCGTCGTGCCCGTCGACGGGGCCGATCACGTTCCAGCCGTAGGCGGCGAAACGCTTGGCGGTGTCGTCGGCGAACCAGTGCTCGACGTGGCCGTCGATGGAAATGCCGTTGTCGTCGTAATAGGCGATCAGCTTGTTCAGGCGCAGCGTGCCGGCCAGCGAGCAGACCTCGTGGCTGATGCCTTCCATCAGGCAGCCGTCGCCCAGGAACACGTAGGTGTGGTGGTCGACGATGTCGTGCCCGGGGCGGTTGAACTCGCGCGCCAGCAGGGTCTCGGCCAGCGCCATGCCCACGGCGTTGGCCAGGCCCTGGCCCAGCGGGCCGGTGGTGGTCTCCACGCCCGGGGTGTAGCCCACCTCGGGGTGCCCCGGGGTCTTGCTGTGCAACTGGCGGAAACGCTTGATCTCCTCCAGCGGCAGCGCGTAGCCGCTGAGGTGCAGCAGCGCGTACAGCAGCATCGACGCATGCCCGTTGGACAGCACGAAACGGTCGCGGTTGGCCCAGTGCGGGTTGGCCGGGTTGTGGTGCAGATGCCCGCGCCACAGCACCTCGGCGATGTCGGCCATGCCCATCGGCGCGCCGGGGTGCCCGCTCTTGGCCGCCTCGACGGCGTCGATGGCCAGGAAGCGGATGGCGTTGGCCAGGCGACGGCGCTGGAGGGGGTCGATGACGGGGAAGAGTTGGGAATGCGCGTTCATGGCGGGTCTCGGGCGGGATAGTGGGCGGTTCGGCCCCTGCATTTCATCCGGCGCGGCGCTTGATGTCCATCAGCCGCAGGATCATGGGGGTGAAGATCAGCTGCATCGCCAGGCCCATCTTGCCCCCGGGGACCACCAGGGTGTTGGGGCGGGTCATCCACGAGTCGTGCAGCATCGACAGCAGGTAGGGGAAATCGATGCCGTGGGGGTCGGCGAACCGGATCACGACCATGCTTTCGTCGAGGCTGGGGATGTCCTTGGCGATGAAGGGATTCGAGGTGTCGACCGTGGGCACGCGCTGGAAATTCACGTGGGTCCGCGAGAACTGCGGCGTGATGTGGTGCACGTAGTCGGGCATGCGGCGCAGGATCGTGTCCATCACGGCCTCCTGCGAGTAGCCGCGCTGCACCTGGTCGCGGTGCAGCTTCTGGATCCACTCCAGGTTGATGATGGGCACCACCCCCACCAGCAGGTCCACCTGGCTGGCCACGTCGACCTGCGCATCCGCGTAGCCGCCGTGCAGGCCCTCGTAGAACAGCAGGTCGGAGCCGGCCTGCATGTCCTTCCACTCGGTGAACTGGCCGGGGGACACGCCGAACTGGGCCGCCTCGGCGTCGTCGTGGATGTACTTGCGCGCCTTGCCCACGCCGGTGCTGCCGTAGGCCCGGAACACGTCTTCAAGTTCCTTGAGCAGATTCGCTTCTGGCCCGAAATGGCTGAACGTCGTGCTGCCTTCCTGCTCCCTTCGCTTCATTTCTTCCCGCATTTCCAGGCGGTTGTAGCGATGGAACGAATCTCCCTCGATGATCTGGGCCTGCAGCCGCTCGCGCCGGAAGATGTGCTGGAAACTGCGCATCACGGTGGTCGTGCCGGCCCCCGAGGAACCGGTGATCGCGATGATGGGGTGCTTGGCGGACATGGCGGAAGACTCTCGACGAGGCGATGGACGAAGCCCGGGCTGCCGCCGCCTCGTGGCGGCGACCCGTGCCAGGAAACCGTGGGGCCGGGGAGGATGGGGTGCTGCGCTCAGGCGCGCACACCGTCGCCGAACAGCGAACGATCCTTGAACAACGGGGAGACGAAGGGCTTGTCCAACCCGCTATCGTATTCCCGGTGGTAGCGTTCCAGGCGCTCGATCTCGTTCTTCGAGCCCAGCATGACCGGCACGCGCTGGTGCAGCGACTCCGGCTGCACCTCCAGGATGCGCTGGCGCCCGGTGGAGGCCGCGCCTCCGGCCTGCTCGATGATCATGCCGATGGGGTTGGCCTCGTACAGCAGGCGCAGGCGTCCCGGGCGGGCCGGATCCTTGGTGTCGCGCGGGTACATGAAAATGCCCCCGCGCATCAGGATGCGGTGCACGTCGGCGACCATGGAGGCGATCCAGCGGGTGTTGAAGTCGCGCCCGCGGTCGCCGGTCTTGCCGGCCTTGCATTCGGCCACGTAGCGCTGCACCGGCGGTTCCCAGAAACGCTCGTTGCTGGCGTTGATGGCGAACTCGCTGGTGTCCTCGGGGATGCGCAGGTCCGGATGGGTGAGGATGAAGTTGCCGATCTCACGGTCCAGCGTGAAGCCGTGGGTGCCCTTGCCGACGGTGAGCACCAGCATGGTGGCCGGGCCGTAGATGGCGTAGCCGGCGGCCACCTGTTCCAGGCCCGGGCGCAGGTAGTCGGCCATCTGCGGCTCGCCCAGGCGGGTCATGCGCAGCACCGAGAAGATCGTACCCACCGAGACGTTGACGTCGATGTTCGAGGAGCCGTCCAGCGGATCGAAGACCAGCAGGTAGGCGCCGCGCTCGAACTGCTCGGGCAGTGCATAGGGCTCGTCCAGCTCCTCGGAAGCCATGCCGGCGACCAGTCCGCCCCATTCGCAGGACTGGATCATCGCCTCGTTGGACAGCACGTCGAGCTTCTTCTGGGTCTCGCCCTGCACGTTTTCCGTGCCCAGCGAGCCCAGGAAACCGCCCAGCGCGCCCTTGGCCGTCATCGCGGCGATGGCCTTGACGGCCGCCGTCACGTCCACCAGCAGCGCGGCCAGGTCGGCCTGGTCGTCGGCGCCTCGCAACTGCTCGATGAGGAACTTCGAAACGGTGGTACGGCCCTGCAACATGATGCGTCTCCCGAACGGATGGATTCCCCGGCACGTGGAGGCGGCTCGCCGGACCCGCCGGCGGCCGCCTTCCCGACACCTGTCTTTTTCAAGGCCCCTGCGGCCACCCAGGAGACTTGAAAAAGCCCGCAGTCAGAAAACACGGAGACTCGCATGAACGAAAAACGCACTGCGACTGCGGTCAAGAAAGCCCGGAGCTCGCGCGCCCGGACCCGTTCACAACCCCGCGCGGCCGGCGGAGCAAGCTGCCGGCACCACGCTTGCGGACAAATATAAGCGGCGACGGAATTAAGGTAAATTCAAGTTTTCTTGTCCGTGACTTCAGGAAAGCTGATGAAGAACGTCACCCTGCGCCAGCTCCGGGTCTTCGTCGCCGCGGCCCGGCACATGCATTTCGGCAAGGCGGCGCAGGAACTGCACCTGACGCCGCCGGCGGTGTCCATGCACATCCGCGAGCTCGAGCACCAGGTGGGGCTGCCGCTGTTCGAGCGCCACGGCAAGACCGTGAGCCTGACCCTGACCGCCGAGTACCTGCTGGTCTACGCCCGGCGCGTGCTGTCCACGCTGAAGGACGCGGAGGACGCGCTGGCGCGCTTTCGCGGCCTGCAGTCGGGGCGCCTGACCATCGGCATGGTCAGTTCGGCCAAGTACTTCATGCCGCGCCTGCTGGCCATGTTCCGCGAGGAGCATCCGCACATCGAGGTGCGCCTGGTCGTGGCCAACCGCGAACAACTGGCCGAGCAGCTGCAGGGCAGCGAACTCGACCTGGCCATCATGGGCCGCCCGCCGCGGGAGCTGGCCACGCGCGGCGAACCCTTCGCCGCACACCCGCTGGGCGTGGTCTGCGCGCCCGACCACCCCTTGATGCGCGGCGAGCGCAAGCCGGCGTCGGCGCTGGCCCAGTTCGGATTCGTCATCCGCGAGGCCGGCTCCGGCACGCGCAGCGCGATGGAGGAATACCTGCGCGAGTGGCGCGTGGACCCGCGCATCGACATGGAACTGGCCAGCAACGAGACCATCAAGCAGATGGTGATGTCGGGCATGGGGGTGAGCTTCCTGTCGCTGCACGGCATCGGCCTGGAGCTGCGCAACGGCCTGATCGGCGTGCCCGACGTGGAGGGCCTGCCGCTGGTGCGCAGCTGGCAGGTGGTGCATACCTCGGCCAAGGTGCTGTCACCCTCGGCCGAGGCGCTGCGCTACTTCGTGCTGGAGAACGGCGAGTCCTACCTGGCCCGCGAATTCGGCAGCCTGCACCCCATGCCGGCCGAGCCGGTGAGTCCGTCGCCGGCGCAGGCGGCGGCCGCCGAGCGCCTCAGGCGGGCGGCCCGCCAAGTGCCGCCAGCGCGGCCAGCAGCGCCAGCGGCGCCGTCTCGGCGCGCAGGGTCCGCCGCCCCAGACTGAGGGGCACGAAGCCGGCGCTCAGCGCGGCGTCGATCTCGGCCTCGTCGAGTCCGCCTTCCGGGCCGCTCAGCGCCAGCACCGGCTGCGCCGGCTCCAGCGCCGCCGCCCAGGACGCGAAGGCCTGCACCGGCGCCGTGTCGCCGCGGGGAGCCGCCAGCAGGCAGCGCGCCTGGCCGGCGGCGGGCGGCAGCGCGTGCAGCCAGGCCTGCAGGGTCGCGACCTCGCGCAGTTGCGGCAGGCGGTTGCGCCCACACTGCTCGCAGGCGGCGATGGCCACGCCGCGCCAATGCGCCAGGCGGCGCTGGGCGCGCTCGCCCTGCAGGCGCAGCACGCCGCGCGTGCTCATCAGCGGGGCCAGCGCGGCCGCGCCCAGCTCGGTGGCCTTTTCCACCAGCCAGTCCATGCGCTCGTTGGCGGGCATGCCCACGGCCAGCTCGACCTCACGCCCGAGTTCGCGTTCCACGGGGTCGAATTCCAGCAGTTCCACGCGCTGCGCCGGCAGCAGGCGTGCGCGCCACTGGCCGCCCTCGCCGTTGAACACCGCCACCTCGTCGCCCTCGCGCAGGCGCAGCGCGCGCACGTGGCGCAGCGCCTGCTCGTTCAGCGCCAGGCTGGCGCCCGACAGCGGCGCCGGCAGGAACAGCCGATGCATGGCCCGGGCTCCGCCAGACGGCCTCAGCCGCGCAGCAGCTCGAGCAGCGCGTGGGTGTCGGCGCTGAAGCTGGCGATGCCTTCGTCCAGCTTGGCCCGCCACATCTCGTCGGCGGCCAGCGCGCTGGCGAACTCGGCGCGCCCGACGGCGAGCGTCACCTGCTCCTCGGCTGGGCCCGCCTGGGCAGGGTCGAGGCGCCGCGGCAGCGGCTGCGCGGATGCGGCCAGCTCGCCCAGCAGCGCCGGCGAAATGGTCAGCAGGTCGCAGCCGCACAGGGCGGCGATCTGCGAGGTCTGGCGGAAACTCGCCCCCATCACCTCGGTGGCCACGCCGCGCGCCTTGTAGAAGCGCCAGATGCGCAACAGCGCGCGCACGCCGGGGTCGGCCTCCCCCTCGTGGGCCTGCGGGTCCCAGGCCGCGCCCGCCTGCTGGCGCGCCCAGTCGCTGATGCGCCCGACGAAGGGCGACACCAGTTGCACCCCGGCGGCCGCGCAGGCGCGCGCCTGCATGAAGCTGAACAGCAGGGTCATGTTGCAGGAGATGCCGTCGTCGCGCAGGCGCCGCGCCGCCTCGATGCCTTCCCAGGTCGTGGCCAGCTTGATCAGCACGCGCTGGCGCGGCACCCCGGCGGCCTCGTACAGGGCGATCACGCCGCGCGCGCGCTGCACGCTGGCGTCGGTGTCGTGGGACAGCCGGGCGTCGATTTCCGTGGACACCCGCCCCGGCACGCGCTCGAGGATCTCGCGCCCGAAACGCACCAGCAGCCGGTCCATGGCCTGCTCCGGGTCGCGCGCGGCGCGCAGCTCGGGGTCGCGCAGCAGCGGCGCGTATTCGGGCAGGCGCACGGCGCGCAGCACCAGGCTGGGGTTGGTCGTGGCCTCCGCGGCGCCCAGTTCGGGCAGGCGCAGGTACTCGGCGGTATCGGCCACCACGCGCGTGTGGCGCGTCAGATCGTGCAGGGAACTCATGGCGTCATGGTACTCAGGGACGGATCACAGTCCCGCGGCTCGCGGCGCTGCCTCGGCGCGCCCGAACACCGCGCGGCTCAGCGCCTGCACCGCGGCGCGTTCGCGCCCCACGCGCGCCGGCTCCACCAGCGCCGCCTGTTCGGCGCCGCGCAGGCGCTCGGCGTGCTGCAGCCGGCGCAGGCGCCGGTAGGCCACGGCGGCCAGGCGCCCCACCCGCGGCGGCAGCAGGCCGAGCTGCTCGGCCAGGCGCAGCAGCGCGATGTTGCCGACGTTGGCCACCAGTTGCGGGAAGGCGCTGGCATGCTCGAGCACCAGCGCCTGCACCGCGAACTCCACGTCCACCATGCCGCCGCAATCGTGTTTCAGGTCGAACAGTGCGCCGCGGTGGGTGTGCCCCTCGGCCACCCGCCGGCGCATCGCCGCCACCTCGACGCGCAGCGCGGCGCCGTCGCGCGGCATGCCCAGCACCTGGGCGCGGATGGCCTCGAAACGCGCGCCCAGGCCCGCGTCGCCGGCGCAAAAGCGTGCGCGGGTCAGCGCCTGGTGCTCCCAGGTCCACGCGGTGTTGCTGCCACGCCCGAGCTGGTATTGCTCGAAGGCGTCCAGCGAGGTGACCAGCAGCCCGGCGTTGCCGTTCGGACGCAGCCGGGTGTCGATCTCGAACAGGCCTCCCGCCGGGGTGGCCGCGGTCAGCCACCACACCAGCTTGCGCGCCAGCGCCCCGTAGCGCTCGGGCGCCTCGGCGGCCTCGTCGTCGTACAGGAACACCACGTCCAGGTCGGCGCCGTAGCCCAGTTCCTTGCCGCCGAGCTTGCCGTAGGCGATGACCGCGAAGGCGGGCTGCTCGCGGTGGCGCTTGGGCAGATCCTCCCAGGCCCAGGCCAGCGCGCGGTCGATCACGGTGTCGGCCAGCTCGGACAGCTCGTCGGCCACCTGCTCCACGTGCAGGCGCCCGCCCAGGTCGCGCACCAGGATGCGGAACAACTCGGCATGGAAGCCGCGGCGCAGCACGTCCAGGCCCTCGCCCGCATCCCAGCTGCCGCGCTGCAGCGCGCGTGCGCGCTGGCGTTCGCATTCGTCGCGGCAGTCCTGCGCCGAGAAGCGCTCGATGGCCGGCGCGATCAGCTCGTCCACCACCATCGGGTTGCGCTTGACGTAGTCGGCGGCCCAGCTGGACGCGCCCAGCAGCCCCACCAGGCGCGCCAGCGCCTGCGCCTGCTCGGCGAAGAAGGCCAGGTAGGTCTCGCGCCGGCCGATGGCCTCCAGCACGTCCACCAGGCGTGCCAGCACCAGGTCGGGCTGCGCCTGCTGCGAGGCGATGCCGATGCCGCGCTCGATCACCCGCAGCATGCGCGTGCGCCCCACGTCGCTGAGCGCGGCGTAGCGCGCCGACTGCGCCAGCGCGCGCAGGCGCCCGGCCGACTGGCCGCCGTCGATGCCGGCGGCGGTCAGCAGGTGCAGCAGCGCCTCGATGCTGTCGGCCGGCTTGCGGCAGCCCACGCAACGCGGCTGCGAGGAATGCAGCAGCGCGTCGAACTCGCCGGCCACGTACTCGCGCACGGCGTCGAGCTCGCGCAGCAGCGAGCACACCGGCCGCGTCGATGCCTGCAGCATGCGGCAAGCCTGGGCGATGCGCTCCAGGTCGCCGTCCTCGGCGGGCAGGCAGTGGGTCTGCGCATCGTCCAGGTACTGGATGCGATGCTCCAGGCGGCGCAGGAATTCGTAGCTCTGCGCCAGGCGCTGCGCCTGCTCGGGCTGCAGCAGCCCGGCCTCGGCCAGGCGCTCCAGCGAACGCAGGGTGTTGCGGTCGCGGATCTGCGGCATGCGCCCGCCGCGCACGACCTGCAGCAGTTGCACGATGAATTCGATCTCGCGGATGCCCCCGCGCCCGAGCTTGAGGTCGTTGGCGCGCTCCGGGCGCGCGCTGGCGCGCTTGGCCGCCTCCTGGCGGATCTGGCGGTGCACGCCTCGCAGCGCCTCGAGCATCGCGAAGTCCAGGTAGCGGCGCCACACGAAGGGCTCCACCACGGCGTCCAGCGCGGCCTGCTGGCTGCAGGCCGCGTCCTGCGCCGAGACCACGCGGCTCTTCAGCCAGGCGAAGCGCTCCCATTCGCGCCCCTGCACCTGGAAGTACTCCTCCAGCATGGCCAGGCTGACCACCGGCGGCCCGCTGTCGCCGTTGGGGCGCAGCCGCGTGTCGACGCGGAACACGAATCCGTCGGCGGTGAGGTCGGACAGCAGCGGCACCACGCGCCGCACCACCTGCGCGAAGTAGTCGAAGTTCGACAGCGGATGCGCGCCGTCGGTATGCCCGTCCTGGTCGAACACGAACACCAGGTCGATGTCCGACGACACGTTGAGTTCGTCGCCGCCGAGCTTGCCCATGCCCGCCACCATCAGTTGCGCGGGGCTGCCGTCGCCGCCGCGCGGCACGCCGTGGCGCTCGCGCAGCTCGGCCTGGGCATGCTCCAGCGCCGCGGCGATGGCGCTCTCGGCCATGCTGCCGATGCCGTGGCACACCTGCGCCAGCGGCGCCTCCTGCAGCACGTCGCATTCCATCAGACGCAGCATCAGCGCGTTGCGCACCCGGCGCAGCGCGCAGGACAGGCCGGAGCGCGCCTGCACGTGCTGCACCGCGGCGTCGATCGCGTTCCGGCCGGGGATGCCGCCGTCCCACAGGGCGTGGATGTCGTCGAACCGGCCGGACTGACGGCGGTAGAAGCGGGAAAACGCGTCGAGTTGCATGCGCTGCGAGGTACCCGGCCGAAGCCCGGGGAAGCCTTGGTGTTTCAGCGCGCAGCATATTGCAGGCCGGCATTGCTTGCAGCAGGGCTTCAGGGGATCCGCGCGATCGGGCTCCTTGGCTACCATCCTGGAAGGGTCGTGGCATCGCGGCTGCTCGCGCCGGCCGCGCGGCGCACCCACCCCCGCCCGTTCCCACGCCACCCTGCCCTCGTGTCCGCGCTGCACGTCACCGTCAAACTCGCCACCCGGCTGCTGGAAGCTTCGATCGCGCTGGTGGTCGCGCTCTACCTGCTGCTCGGCGCCTCGCTGCTGACCCTGCGCTACGCGGTGCTGCCCAACGCGCAGCGCTTCGTGCCCTGGCTGGAGCAGGAATCCAGCCAGGCCCTGGGCCTGCCGGTGCACATCGGCTCGGTGCGCAGCCGCTGGCAAGGCCTGCTGCCCACGCTGTCGATGCGCGACCTGGTGATCGACGACGCCCACGGACACCCCGCGCTGCGCCTGGCCTCGGTGCAGGCCCTGCCCTCCTGGAAAAGCCTGCCGCGCCTGCAACTGAGCTTCGAACAACTGGTGATCCGAGGCGCCGACCTGCGCATCACCCGCGAGGACGCCACCCATCTGGACATCGGCGGCATCCCCATCGACCTGCGCGCCGGCGCCGGGGGCGGGCAGCGCTTCGCCGACTGGCTGTTCTCGCAGGACCAGATCCTGGTGCAGGACAGCACCATCACCTGGGTGGACAAGACCCACGGTGCGGCGCCGCTGCAATTGCACGACGTTCAACTGGAATTGCGCAACACTCTGCTACACCACCGCGCTGCGCTGCAAGCGGTGCCCCCCAGCCAACTTGGCGCAGCTTTGCAATTGCGCGCCGACATGCGCCAGCCGCTGTTCGACCGCCATCCCGGCAACCTGGCCGCCTGGCAGGGCACCCTGTGGGCCGACCTGCCGCGCGTGGACCTGGATTCGCTGGGCCGGTGGGTCACCCTGCCAGCACAACTCTCGGGCGGTGACGGCGCCCTGCGCGCGTGGCTGCAGGTCGGCCGCGACTACCAGCCGCAATCGGTCACCGTGGTGGCGGCGCTGGGCGCCCTCCACGCCCAGCTCGACCCCGCGCTGCCGCCGCTGCAATTGCGCGAGCTGTCGGGGCGCCTGAGCTGGCGCCGCCTGGCCCACGGCAGCCAGCTCGAGCTCGCCGGCCTGCGCCTGCGCGACGCGGACGGCAAGCTGCTGGCACCCAGCCTGCTGCAATGGCGCCGGCAGCAGGCCCCGGGGGCACCGGCCCAGGGCAGCCTCAGCGTGGGCGCGCTGGACCTGGGCGAGCTCGAGGCGCTGGCGCAGCGCCTGCCGCTGCCGGCCGACTGGCGCGAGCGCCTGCTGCAGCTGCGCCCGCGCGGACGCGTCGACAGCGCCAGCCTGAGCTGGAGCGGCGACTGGAGCGCGGCGCGCGCCCTGCCCCAGCGCTACGCGCTCAAGGCCAGCTTCAGCGGCCTGGGCTGGAACAGCCCGGCGGCGGCTGCCAGTGCGGCCGCCGCCCCATCGGTCCGTGCCGGGGCCGGCCAGGCGCAGGCGCTCGGCGGGCCGGCCCCGGCGCAGCCGGCCGCCGCGCTGCCGGCGGGCGGCGCGAGCGCGCCAGAGCAGGCCGCGGCACTGCCCGCGCTGCTGCCCGGAATCCAGAGCCTGGACGGCAGCGTCGACGCCAACCAGGACGGCGGCAACGCCCGGCTGCGCATGCGCGACGGCGCGGTCGCGCTGCCCACGGTGTTCGAGGCCCCCAGCCTTCCGGTGAGCAGCCTGGACGCACGCCTGAGCTGGAGCCGCGAGAGCGGCGGCCAGTGGGACCTGCAGGGCTCGCAGATCCTGCTCGCCACGCCGGACGCGGCCGGCAGCGTCAATCTGCGCTACACCACGCAGGCCGCCGGCCCCGGGCTGCTGGACCTGAGCGCGCGCCTGAGCCGCGCGGAACTGCGCGCCGTGCCCAAGTACCTTCCGCTGGGCATCGCCAAGGACACGCGCGACTACCTGCGCAGCGCCATCGCCGGCGGCAGCGCCGACGAGGTGCGCTTCCAGGTGCAGGGACCGCTGGCGCGCTTCCCCTTCGACCAGCCCGGTAGCGGCCTGTTCCGCGTCGACGCGCGCATCCACGGCGGCGTGTTCAGTCCCGCGCCGCGCCGGCTGCTGCCCAAGGGCCGGCAGGCCAGCGCGGCCGACGTGGCCGCGAATGCCCAGTGGCCGGAGTTCCGCGACGTCGACGGCAGCTTCAGCTTCAGCTCCCGCGGCATGTCGGCGCGCGGCGTCAGCGCCCGCGTGGGCAAGGCCCGGCTGCAGGGGCTGGAGCTGGATCTGCCGAGCTACGTGCACGGCGTGCTGCAAGCGCAGGCCCAGGTGCTGGCGCCGGCCGACGAGGCGCTGCGCTACGTGCGCAACTCCCCGCTGGACGCGGCGCTCGGGCACGCGCTCAGCGAGGCCACGGCCAGCGGCCCGCTGCGCCTGCAGCTCGCCCTGAGCCTGCCGCTGGAGCACACCGACCAGGCTCGCGTGAAGGGGCATCTGCAGCTGCTGGGCGACCAGCTGCGCTATCTGCCCGAGCTGCCGGCGGTGAACGGCGTGCGCGGCCAGGTGGACTTCAGCGAGGGCGGCTTCAGCATGCAATTGCAGGGCGCGGACTTCGCCGGCGGCGCCTTGCGCGTACACGGCGGGCAGGCGCCGGGCGGCGCGCTGCGCATCGAGGCCGACGGCCGGGTGGACGCAGCCGCGCTGCGCGCCGCGCCGGAGCTGCGCGCCTGGGCGCCGCTGCTGCGCCACCTGCGCGGCAGCACGCCCTTCGCGCTGCGCGTGGACGCGGCGCCCGGACAGTCCGGCCCGCGGCTGCAACTCAGCAGCAGCCTGGTCGGCATGGCCATCGACCTGCCGGCGCCGCTGGGCAAGAACGCGCAGACCGAGCAGACGCTGCGCGTGGTGCGCGCGGCCGGCAGCGACGGCGGCGCGCAGCCCTGGTCGCTGGACCTCGACGGCGACCTGCGCGCCTCCGGCCTGCTGCAAGCCGCGGGCGCCGGCAAGCCGGCGGCCTGGCGCGGGCTCAGCGTGGCGCTGGGCCCGGCCGCGGCACTGCCCTCGCCGGGCCAGGGGCTGCATGCCAACGTGGACCTGCCGCTGCTGGACGTCGACGCCTGGAAGCGCGCGCTGGCGCAGGACACGCCGGCCGCCTCCACGACTTCCGCGAGCTCCACGATGGGCTCCGTCGCTCCCGCCGCGCCTGGCAATGGCGGCTCCGCCAAGGCACGCCCTGCCGCGGGCCCGCCGGCGTCGGCGAGCCCCTGGATGCCCACGGTGCTGGCCTTGCGCGTGTCCCGGCTCACGCTGGACGGCCGCGTGTTCGACGACGTGGTGCTGGGCGCCACGCGCAGCGGCTCGCTGTGGCAGGCCAACCTGCGCAGCAACCAGCTCGACGGCGCGGTGAACTGGCGCATGGGCGCCGGTGACTCGCCGGGCAGCGTGAGCGCGCGCCTGACCCATCTGCAACTGCCCAAGAGCTCCGACTCCGACGTGGAGCACCTGCTCGACGAACGCCCGCGCAGCCTGCCGGCGATCGACCTGCAGGCCAGCGACGTGGAGATCCACGGCCACCACTTCGACTCCCTGCGCCTGCAGGCCGTCAACCGCGGCCGCGGCGACGCCCGCCAGTGGCAGCTCGACGACGTGCGCCTGAGCTCCCCGGACGCGGTGTTCACGGCCAGCGGCGACTGGAGCCCGACCTCGCGCAGGGCCGGCGCCCCGCATCGCATGTCGCTGGGCTTCAAGCTCGACGTGGGCGACGCCGGCTCGCTGCTCGCCCGCCTGGGCAAGCCAGGGCTGCTCAAGGGCGGCAAGGGCACGCTGCAGGGCACGCTGAGCTGGCTGGGCTCGCCGCTGTCGCTGGACTACCCCAGCCTTTCGGGGCAGTTCAACCTGGCGCTGGGCAAGGGGCAGTTCCTGAAGGCCGATCCAGGTATCTCCAAGCTGCTGGGCGTGCTCAGCCTGCAAAGCCTGCCGCGGCGCCTGACGCTGAACTTCAGCGACGTGTTCTCCAGCGGTTTCGCCTTCGACAAGGTCGGCGCCGACGTGCAGCTGCTCGACGGCGTGGCGACCACGAAGGACTTCAAGATGAGCGGGCTGACCGCCACCGTGTTCATCGACGGCTCGGCCGACCTGGCGCGCGAGACCCAGGACCTGTACGTGGTCGTGGTCCCGGACATCAATGCAGGCTCGGCCTCGCTGGCCTATGCTTTGATCAATCCGGCCATCGGGCTGGGCACGTTCGTCGCGCAGCTGATCGCGCGCGAGCCGCTGATGAAGGCGCTGACCTACGGCTACCGCGTCACGGGCACCTGGGCCAAGCCCGAGGTAAGCCCGCAGCGCGACCCGCACCCGCCCGCGGCGGGCGCGTCGTCGCCGCGCGGCTGAAGGCTGCCGCCGCCCGGACCGTTTCCTTCCTGGAGTACCCCATGCGCGTCGCCGCCCTGCAAGTCGTCTCATCCACCGACCTGGACCACAACCTGGCGCGCGCCGAGGCGCTGCTCGACGAGGCCGCGCGCCGGGGCGCCGCGCTGGCCGTGCTGCCCGAGTACTTCTGCATCATGGAGCAGCAGGGCACCAGCAAGACCCGTTTCGCCGAGGCCCCCGGCAAGGGCCCGGTGCAGCAGATGCTGTCGGCCGCGGCCGCGCGCCACCGCATGTGGGTGGTGGGCGGCTCGCTGCCGCTGCAGTGCCCGGAACCCGACCGCGTGTTCAACAGCACCATGGCCTTCGGGCCCGACGGCCGCCTGGTGGCGCGCTACGACAAGATGCACCTGTTCGCCTTCGAACGCGGCGGCGAGCGCTACGCGGAAGCCGACACCATCGCCCCCGGCGGCGCGCCCGCGGCCTTCGACGCGCAAGGCCTGCGCATCGGCATGTCCATCTGCTACGACCTGCGCTTCCCGGAGCTGTACCGCGCGCTGTCCACGCCGCGGCCCTGCGATGCCTTCCTGGTGCCCTCCGCCTTCACCTACACCACGGGCTCGAAGCACTGGGAGGTGCTGCTGCGCGCGCGTGCCATCGAGAATCTCGGCTACGTGGTCGCCAGTGCGCAGGGCGGGCACCACGCCAACGGCCGGCGCACCTGGGGGCATTCGATGATCATCGACCCCTGGGGCGAGGTGCTCGCGCTGCTCGCCGAGGGCGAGGGCGTGATCACCGCCGACATCGAGACCGAACGCATCGCCTCCTGGCGCGCCAGCCTGCCGGCGCTGGAGCACCGTCGCATCGCCTAGGCATCGCCCAGGCATCGCCGCGGGCCCCGGGGCGTGCCCGCGGCGGCCTGCCGTCGGCTCAGTGCGCGGGCTGGGCCACGTAGATTTCCACGCGGCGGTTCATCGCGCGGCCCTCGGCGGTGGCGTTGCTGGCCACCGGCTGCGTCGGGCCCAGGCCCTGCACCGCGATGCGCTGCGCCGGCACCCCGCGCGAAGCCAGGAAGTTCTTCACCGTCTGTGCGCGGTTGGTCGACAGCGGATAGTTGACGGCGTCCGAGCCGGTGCTATCGGTGAAGCCCAGCACCTGCACGGTCTCGCCCGGATTGGCCACCAGCCCCTGCGCCAGCTGTTCGAGCACCGGGTCCATGCGCGGGTTCAGCGTGGCGCTGCCGGTGGAGAAGCCGGCATCGGCGGGCACGCCGATCTTCAGGCGGTTGTCGGCGGTCTGGGACACCTGCACCCCGGTGCCCGCGCTAGCCTGCTGCATCTGCTGCTTCTGCTGTTCCAGGTGCCGGTTCCACAGGTAGCCGCCCGCGGCACCCACCGCGGCACCCAGCGCGGCGCCCTGCATGGCGCTGCTGCCGGTGTTGCCGCCGGCGGTCAGGGCGCCGATCACGGCCCCCGCCGCGGCGCCGATGCCGGCGCCCTGCGCGGTGGCGGTCTGCGACTGGTTCATGTTGGCGCAGCCACCCAGCACCAGGGACAAGGCGGCCGCGGCCGCAAGACTTCGTTGCAACATGGTCATCCTCCTTGAGCGATCATTGGGCGATACGGCGCACAATGGCCCCAGGTAGTTTAAGAGAAGAGCACGACGGCGCGGTGCGCCGCGATGCACACCACACAGGGGGAGACGCGTGAGGGGGGATGCCCACGGCACCGCAACTGGGTTGCGCCGCGGGCAGGTTTGCGACATCCATCGAGGAATCAAGGACCTGACCACCATGACCGCACTTCCCGACGACGTACCCGACACCTTGCGATGGCGCCTGGAGGACATCGACCTGCAGGCCGTCGACCGCGAAGCCGTCGCGCCGCGCGACGACATCTTCCTGCTCGTGTGCAGCGCCTCCTTCATCGAGAGCGGCACCGACCTGTACACGCGCAACCTGCTCGAATACTTTGCCGGCGACCCCGAGTTCGAGTCCTGGCTGCGCGACCGCTGGGAACCCGAGGAACTGCAGCACGGGCGCGCCTTGCGCGCCTACGTGCAGACGGTCTGGCCCGAGTTCGACTGGGAGGCCGCCTTCGCCGATTTCTTCGCCGAGTACTCGGCGCTGTGCACGCTGGACGAGCTCGAGCCCTCGCGCGGACGCGAGCTGGTGGCGCGCTGCATCGTCGAGATGGGCACCACCACCTACTACCAGGCACTCAACGCGATCTGCGACGAGCCCGTGCTGCGCGACCTGAGCTGGCGCATCCGCACCGACGAGGTGCAGCACTACAAGCACTTCTACCACCGCTTTCTCAGCTACCGGCGCAGCGAGGGCCTGGGGCGCAGCCAGGTGATCGCCGCGCTGTGGCGCCGCGTGGCCGAACTGCGCCGCAGCGACGCCGACGTGGCGCTGCGCCATGCCAGCGCCTGGCGCTGGCGCGACAGCGCCGAGACGCCCGCGCTGGCCGACGTGCGCCAGCGCCTGTTCGACCGCATGCGCACCGAGTACCCCATCGAGCTGGCGGTGCGCATGATCATCAAGCCGCTGCAACTCGGCCCGCGGCTGCAGCGCTGGGCCGAGCGCCCGCTCAGCGCACTGGCTCGCCGCGTGCTGCTGAACTGAGCCCGGCCGGCATGCCCGGCGCCCCCGGCTGCTCGCGCAGGATGCGCTCGAGCAGCCCGGGAAGCTCGAACACCGCGCGGTTGCGCAGCCCCGCGACCTTTTCGCGATAGCGCGGCAGCTCCTCCAGCAGCTGGCGCACGGCGGGCGCGATGTGGCGGAACGAGGGCAGCACCAGCCCGAAGCCCTGTTCGCGCACCCATTGGGTGTTGTAGCGCTCCTGCGGCATGGTCCAGGCATTGCGCGTGACCACCACCGGCAGGCCCAGGTGCAGCGCCTCGCTGAGGCTGCCCGGGCCCGGCTTGCCGATGAAGAAGTCGCCCATGCGCATCACCTCGGCCACGCGCGGGGTGAAGCCCAGCACCAGGCGCGGCGCGCGCGCGGGCTGCGCGCGCAGGCGCTCGGCCAGCTTCTGGTTGTGCCCGCACAGCAGGATCAGCTGCACGTCGTCCAGGCGTTCGGCGATGCCCAGCATCGAGCGCGCGCCATGGCCGCCGAACATGACCACGCCGGTGGGGCGCCGCGGGTCCAGCCCCTGCGCGGCGCGCGCCGCGGCCTGGTCGAAGTCCGCATCGAGGCGGTAGAAATCCGGGCGGATGATCATGCCCGAGCTCGCGTGCACGCGTTCGCGCGGGTGGCCGGCCTCCAGGGCCTGGCGCACCGCGTGCGCGCTGCCGCACACGAAATGCTGCGGCTGCCCCGGCTCGATCCAGAAATGCGGCGGATGGTCCGCCAGATCGGTGAGCACGGTCACGTAGGGCACGCCGGGCAGCGTGGCGGCCAGGCTCTGGTACAGCGCACGGTTGAAGTTCGGGATCAGCGAGACCACCAGGTCGGGCTCGCTGCGCGCCCAGTGCTGCTGCAGCGAGCGCACCAGGCTGGGCTGCAGCAGGTGGATCAGCGCCTGCAGCACGCGCAGCTCGGTGCGCAGCCCCAGCGTGAGGCCGTGCGCCAGGCGCGCGTTGTAGTAGTCCTCGGGCGAGAAGGTGCGCCGGCGCAGCGTGCCCCCCGGATCGAGCACCTCGGTGAGGTTGACCAGGCGCACCTCCCAGCCCAGCCCCGCTTCGGCCAGCGCCTGCTGCAGCGCCTGCGCGGAGGCGCGATGCCCGCCGCCGGCGTTGAAATACACCAGGTCGACACGCACCGGCTGGGTCATGTCACCGCCCTCCTCGCTGCGCTCGACTCCCCGAGGGAGTTGAGCCCGCCTTCGGAGCGGCCGCGCGGCGGGCTCATGCCTGGCACCCCGGGCCGCTCATTCCCCGGCTCCCGGCTCCGGTTCCTCGCCGGGGTTGTCCAGGCTGAACACGTCGGCGTTGTCGTCGTAGGCGTACACCTCGGCGTAGCGGCCCCAGTCGATCGCGGTGTCCAGCACGTGCTCGGCCTCTTCCTCGCTGAGCAGGTCCTCCAGCTCGGTGCGGAAGCGCGTGCCGGGGGCGCGGTGGTTGTGGCGCTCGTCGAGCACCGCGCGCACGCGCGCGGCCAGCGGCACGCGCGCGATCAGGTGGCGCGCGAACAGCTCCTTGCGCTCCTGCACGTCGGCGTCGACGAACAGGCGCCCGGCCGCGGTCAGCTCGATGTCGCCGTCCGAGACCTGCGCGAAACCCAGCAGTTCCACGGCCTCGATCAGCGGAAACAGGTCGTCCACCGAGAAGTGCATGTCCTCGGCCAGTTCGGGCAGGCTGATGCGGCTGTTGCCCGAACCCTGCTCCAGCGCGTGCAACTCCTCGAGCAGGCCGGCGAGCTGGTTCACCGACACCGGCGGCAGGCGGTGCCCGATGCTCAGCGCGCCGCGCTGGGCCACGTTGATCGCGGCCGCCGGGCGCGAGGTCATGATGCCGTAGATGTGCTCCACCAGGTCGCGGAACTCCTGGGATTCGCGGTCGCGCGGCTGCGACAGATCCACCGGGATCTCGGCGCGCACGCGCCCCGGGTTGGAGCCCAGGATGAGGATGCGGTCGGCCATCAGCACCGCCTCCTCGATGTTGTGCGAGACCAGCAAGATGCCGCGGGTGGGGATCTTGCGCTCGGCCCACAGGTCGAGCAGGTCGGTGCGCATGGTCTCGGCGGTCAGCACGTCCAGCGCGGAGAAGGGCTCGTCCATCAGCAGCACGTCGGGGTTGATGACCAGCGCGCGCGCGAAGCCCACGCGCTGGCGCATGCCCCCGGAGAGCTCGCGCGGGTAGGCGGACTCGAATCCGTCCAGGCCGATCAGGTCGATGGCCGCCAGCGCGCGCTGCCGGCGCTCGGCCTGCGGCACCTTCAGCGCCTCCAGGCCCAGTTCCACGTTCTGCAGCACGGTCAGCCAGGGGAACAGCGCGAAGCTCTGGAACACCATGGCCAGCCCCGGCACCGGCCCCTGGATCGGGCGTCCGCGGTGCAGCAGCGTGCCGCCGCTGGGCTCGGACAGTCCCGCCAGCATGCGCAGCAGCGTGGACTTGCCCGAACCCGAGCGCCCCAGCAGCACCAGGATCTCGTGCTCGCGCAGGCGCAGGTTGACGTCGTCCAGGATCAGCAGCTCGGTGCCGTCGGGCGCCTTGAAGGCCTTGCGCACGTGTTCGGCGCGGAACAGGTCGGGCGCCTCGGTGTTCAGGGATTCGGGTTGGGCGGACATGCGACTCGGGCTCGCTGGGTTGCAGAGGGGCGCGGCGGACGCTTCAGTCCAGGCGCACGCGGCGTGCGGCCAGTTGGTACAGGCGGTGCCAGACCAGCCGGTTGATCAGGATCACGTACAGGGACATCACGCCGACGCCGAGGGCGATGTCGGCGCCCTTGCCCTGCGCGGTGGCCTCGCTGATGAAGGAGCCCAGCCCTGTTGCCACCAGGGTCTTGTCGCCCCAGCTCACGACCTCGGCCACGATGCTGGCGTTCCAGGCGCCGCCCGATGCGGTGATGGCGCCGGTGATGAAACCGGGGAACACCCCCGGCAGGTACAGGCGCTTCCACAGCAGCCAGCCGCGCAGCCCCAGATTCTGCGCCGCCTCGCGCATGTCGTTGGGAATCGCCGAGGCCGCGCCGACCACCGAGAACAGCACGTACCACATGCTGCCCAGGATCATCAGCGGCGCCGTCCACACGTTCACGTCCAGGTGCCAGTGCACGATGACCACGACGAACAGCGGGAACAGCAGGTTGGCCGGGAAGGCGGCCAGGAACTGCGCCAGCGGCTGCACGGCGGCGGCCAGGCGCGGGCGCAGCCCCACCCAGACGCCCACCGGAACCCACACCAGCGCCGACAGGGCCACCAGCACGAAGACCTTGAAACCGGTGAGCAGGCCCAGCCACAGCACGTGGCCGACCAGCGGCCAGCCGAAATCGCGCGGCAGCACCTCACCCAGGCGCACCAGCGACCAGATGGCGAACACGAACACGGCGCCGTAGAACACCGTGTCGCCGCGGCGCCAGGCCTGGGCCTGCGCCGCGGGCCGGTTCTGCACCCGCGGCATCAGGCGCACGCTGAGCTGCCACAGGCCCTGGGGCACCGCGGCGAACTGGCGCAGCAGGCGCGTGCGCCGCAGGAAGTCCAGCACCCAGGAGCGCGGCGCGTCGCCCGAGGTGGTCATCTCGAGCTTGAACTTGTCGGCCCAGGCGACGATCGGGCGGAACAGCAGGGTGTCGTACAGCAGGATGATCACGATCATCGCGCCGATGGCCAGCCCGATCGCGCCCAGGTCGCGGCTGGCGATGGCCTGCGCGATGTACGAGCCGATGCCCGGCACCTTCACCTCGTGCCCGGACACCGTGATGGCTTCCGAGGCCACGACGAAGAACCAGCCCCCGGACATGGACATCATGGTGTTCCACAGCAGCCCCGGCATGGCGAAGGGCAGCTCCAGTTTCCAGAAGCGCTGCCAGGCGTTGAGCCGGTACAGCGTCGCCGCCTCCTGCAGGTCGCGGGGCACGGTCTTGAGCGACTGGTACAGGCTGAAGGTCATGTTCCAGGCCTGCGAGGTGAACACCGCGAAGATCACCGCCAGCTGTACCCCCACCAGGCTGCCCGGGAACAGGGCCATGAACCCGGTGACGGTGATCGACAGGTAGCCCAGGATGGGCACCGACTGCAGCACGTCGAGCACCGGCACCAGCACGCGCTCGGCGTAGCGGTTGTGCGCGGCCAGCCAGGCGTAGCTCAGCGTGAACACCAGCGACAGCAGCAGCGCCGCCAGCATGCGCAGCACCGTGTACAGGCCGTCGGCCGGCAGCGCCCACGGCGACAGCGAGATGGGCAGTTGCTGGCCGAGCTGGTAGGGCACCGCCATCTGGCGCCCGGCATGGCTGACGATGAAGAACAGGGCCAGAACCAGCGGCAACGCGACCAGATCGCGCCGGTTGGGCACGGGCAGGGGCAGTCGGCGCAGGGCTTGGGACATCGCGAAGATTGGCGGGAGCTCGCACGCCGGGGCGTGCGCGGTAGGCGCGAAACGAGAGCAAACGCGGCGTCAGCCGCTTGGCAGCGACAGCAACCGGCGACGAAGGCGGGACACCACGGACGGACCGGCCGGCCACGGACGGCCGGTGCGCCGCCGCGAGGCACGCGAGAAGGCCCGTTGCGCCGGCTTGGCTACGAAGCGCCTCCGTTCGGTAGTCTATAGGCTCCATTTTGACATTACTGTGACCACGCGGATGCAGCCACAAAGCAGCCGCGGGGTCGCCCCCTCGCCCGATGCGCGCGGCCGGCGGCACAATCGGGGGCCTCTGCCGCCCAGACTCCTCGGCCCGATCTCCGCGCCCATGCGCCGCTACCTCTACGTCTCGCTCGCCGCCGCCTTCGGGGTCATCGCGCTCAAGCTGGGAGCGTGGCGGCTCACGGGCTCCGTGGGCTTCCTGTCGGACGCGCTGGAATCCCTGGTCAACGTCGTGGCCGCCGGTTTCGCGCTGCTGATGGTGGCCATCGCCGGACGCCCGCCGGACACCGACCATCCCTACGGGCATACCAAGGCGGAGTACTTCTCCAGCGCCCTGGAGGGGCTGCTGATCGGCGTGGCCGCGCTGGGCATCGCCGCCGAGGCGGTGCGGCGCCTGCTGGCGCCCCACCCGGTGCACATGGTGGCGGCGGGCGCCGTGCTGAACGTGGCGGCCACGCTGATCAACCTGGCCGTGGCGCGCTGGATGCTGGGCGGCGCGCAGCGCCTGCGCTCCATCGTGCTGGAGGCCGACGCGCGCCACCTGCTGGCCGACGTGTGGACCAGCGTGGGCGTGGTGCTCGGCGTGGCGCTGGTGCCGCTGACCGGCTGGCTGTGGCTGGACCCGGTGGTCGGGATCGTCGTGGCCGGGCACATCGTCGGCGAGGCCTGGCGCCTGGTGGCGCGCTCGGTGGACGGCCTGATGGACCGTTCGCTGCCGGACAGCGACCTGGCCGAGGTCGAGCAGGTGCTGCGCCAGTTCCGCTGCGAGGACCTGCGCTTCGACCACGTGCGCACCCGGCGGGCCGGCACCCGGCGCTTCGTCGGCATGCACATGCACATGCCCGCGCAATGGAGCCTGGGGCGCGCGGCCGACTGCCGGCTGCAGGTGGAGCGCGCGCTCACCCAGCGCATCGCCGGGCTGGTGGTGACCATCGAAATGCTGCCGCAGGGCCAGGAAAGCCTGCAGGACGGAGGCCCCGGCGACGGTTCCTGATGGCGTTGCGGCGGACTACCATGGGAATCATGGCGGCCCCGCCCCGGCGCGCCGCCGCCCCCGTCCGGCCAGGAGATTCCCATGCGTCTGCGCAGCGATTCGTTCCAGGATCAGCACGTCATCGCCTCCGAATTCGCGTTCTGCAAGCCCGCATCGGTGGGCCACGTTGCGTTGTCCGACAACCGCAACCCCCACCTGGCGTGGGACGAGGTGCCCGAGGGCACGCGCAGCTTCGTGCTGCTGTGCCACGACCCCGACGTGCCCAGCTCCGCCGAGGACGTCAACCGCGAGGGCCGCACCGTGCCCGCCTCGCTGCCCCGGGTGGACTTTTTCCACTGGGTGCTGGTGGACCTGGCGCCCACGCAACGCGAGATCGCCGCCGGCTCGATGAGTTCGGGCGTGAGCGCGCGCGGCAAGGCGCCGCTGCCCGGCGCTGGCCCGCGCCACGGCATCAACGACTACACGGCCTGGTTCCGCGGCGACCAGGACATGCAGGGCAACTACTTCGGCTACGACGGTCCCTGCCCGCCGTGGAACGACGCGCTGCCCCACCGCTACGTGTTCACGGTCTATGCGCTGGACCTGGCGCGCTGCGCGGTGGACGGGGAATTCACCGGCCAGCAGGTGCGCGAAGCCATGACCGGGCACATCCTGGCGCACGCCAGCATCACCGGCACCTACACGCTGAACCCCACGCTGGCCAGCCTGGCCTGACAGGGCGGGGCCGTTGCGCCCGCCCCGGGGCGGCGCGCTACACTGCGCGCCGCTGCGCCCGCCTCCACCCCTCCGCTCCCCGCGCTGCGAAGCGCCCACGTCGGCGATGCCTCCTTCCAAGACTCCGCGCAAACCCCTGAACCCCCACCTGCAAGGCCTGCTCGGGATCCTGCTCGGCGTGCTGGTCGTGGCCGTGGTGCTGGGGCTGCTGCGCTGGCGCCGCGACGGGCTGGCGGTCGACGACGGCGAGCTGTCGATGGCCAGCAGCTCCCCCTGCATGATCCAGGCCATCCAGCAGGCCACCGCCGGCGGGCGCAGCATCACCTATGCCCAGCTGGACCGCCTGAAAGAGCGCTGCGGATCCTGAGCCGACCCGCAACGACCCGGCCGTCTCGCCGCTGGCTCCTGCGACGGCCCCTTCGATGGCCCCTCCGATGGCCCACATGATGGCCCCCATCCCGCCCGACATCATCGCCCATCGACTGGGCGCCTCGCTCGGCCCGGAGAACTCGCTGAGCGCCTGCCGCGCCGCGCTGCGCGCCGGCTTCCGCAGCTTCGAGTGCGACGTCAAGCTCAGCGCCGACGGCCGGGCCTTCCTCTTGCACGACGACGCGCTGCTGCGTACCCACGGCAGCTCGCTGCGGGCCAGCGCCCTGACGTGGCGGGCACTGCGCGCGCTGCCCGGCGAGGCCCTGGCCAGCCTGCCCGAACTGCGCGAGACCCTGGGCGCCTGCCCCGAGCCCTGCTGGGTGAACCTGGAGATCAAGGTGGATGACGACGCCCCGGCACCTCTGCAGGAGGCCTGGGGCGCCGCCGTGGCCGGCCTCGCCGCCGAATTGTGGGCCGGCTGCGCGCCGGTGCCGCTGCTGTCGTCCTTTTCCATCGCGGCACTGCAGGGTGCCCTGCGCGCCGCGCCGGGCCTGCCCCGCGCCTGGCTGTGCACGCGCCTGCCGCGCCATTGGCGCGGCGTGGCGCAGGCGCTGGGCCTGCGCGCCTTGCACCTGGCCGCGCGGGACACCGACCCCGCGGTGATCGCGCCGCTGCGCGCGGCCGGGCTGGAGCTGCGCGTGTACACGGTGGACGACCCGGTGCAGCTGCGCCGCTGGCTGGACCTGGGCGCCGCCGGCGTGTTCACCGACCGCGTACCCGACGGCCCGGACACGGCGCCCGCCGCCGCTGCCGTCCCCGCCGCCTGAGACCTCCCCCGACCCTCCATGCCCGATCGACGCAATCCCCGCATCGGCGTGCTCAGCGCGCTGCAGGCCGAGCAGCAACTGCTGCTGCAGCAGCTGCTGGCCGTGCGCCCGCTGCAACTGCGCGGCCAGCGCAGCTTTCACCGCGGCCGGCTGTGGGGCTTCGAGGCCGTGCTGGTGCTGTCGGGGGTGGGCAAGGTGGCGGCCGCCACCAGCGCCACCAGCCTGATCGCCGAGTTCGGCTGCGAGGCGCTGCTGTTCACCGGAACCGCCGGCGGCCTGGGCGAGGGCGTGGGCATCGGCGACGTGGTGGTGGCCGAGCAATGCCTGCAGCACGACCTGGACGCCTCTCCGCTGTTCCCGCGTTTCGAGGTCCCGCTCACCGGGCGCAGCCGCTTCGCCGCGGACCCGGCCTGGACCGAGCGCCTGGCCGAGGGTGCGCAGCGTGCGCTGCAGGGCATGCTGGAGGACGACGCAGGCGCCGCCCGGCTGCAGGGCCTGGGCATCACGGCCCCGCGGCTGCACCGCGGGCTGCTGCTCAGCGGCGACCGGTTCATCGCCGGGCCTACGCAGGCGGCCGAGCTGCGCCAGCTTCTGCCCGACGCGCTGGCCGTGGACATGGAGACCGCCGCGGTCGCGCAGGTCTGCGCCGACTACCGGGTGCCCTTCGCCGCGGTGCGCTGCATCTCCGACCGCGCCGACGCCAGCGCGCACATCGATTTCGACCGCTTCACCACGCTGATGGCGCGCCACTACGGCGCCGCCGTGCTGCGCCTGGCGCTGCGCGGGTTCTGACGGCCCCTCCGTCGCCGGGCTCGCGCCCGGCGACGGAGGGGGCCTACACCTTCCGCGGGGGCCGCCCGGCGACCAGCGCGAAGGTGAACAGGCGGCACTCGATGGGGCCGTTGAACAGCACGTGGCGCCTGGACGCCTTCAGGCCCAGCGAACGCTCGGCACGCAGGTCGGCCAGCAGCAGCGCGGCGTTCCAGCCGACGAAACGCTGCTTGAGCCGGTCGCCGAGCCGGGGCAGCAGGTCCTCGGCCTGGGCTCCCTTCGCCTCGATGCGCTCGGCATAGGGCGGGTTGCACAGCACCCAGCCGGACTGCTCCGGCGCGAGTTCCAGCGGCGTGGGGCCCTCCAGGGCGTCGCCCTGGCGCACTTGCAGCGCCTGCTCGACCCCGGCGCGGCGCGCGTTGTCGCGGGTCAGCGCCACCATGCGGGGGTCGATGTCGGCGGCCACGATGGGCGCCGGGGCCTCGCGGCGCGCGGCCTGGGCCTGCGCGCGCAGTTCGCGCCAGACGGCGGGATCGAAGCCGCTCAGGCGCTCGAAGCCGAAGCCGCGCTGCAGCCCCGGGGCGATGCGGCAGGCCCGCTGCGCGGCCTCGATGACGATGGTGCCGGCCCCGCAGAAGGGGTCGTAGAGAGCGGCCTGCGGCGTCCAGCCGGCCAGGCGCAGCAGCCCGGCCGCGAGGTTCTCCTTCAGCGGCGCCTCGCCGTGCGCGGCGCGCCAGCCGCGCTTGAACAGGGCTTCGCCCGAGGTGTCCAGGTACAGCGTGGCGCTGGAGGCGTCGAGGTGCAGATGCACCCGCACCTGCGGGTTCTCGCGGGCCACGCTCGGCCGCCGGCCGTCGCGCAGACGGAAGTGATCGCACACTCCGTCCTTGGCGCGCAGCAGCGCGAAATGCAGGCTTTGCATGGGGCTGCGCTCGGCGGTCACGTCCACGCGCAGCGTGGCGTCGGCGTCGAACCACTGCGCCCAGGGCTGGCGCAGCGCCAGGCGGTAGATGTCGTCGGCGTGGGCCACCGGGCCCTGCGCCACGCGCAGCAGCACCCGCGAGGCGATGCGGGTGTGAAGATTCAGCAACATCACGTCGCGCAGGCTGCCGCGCAGGCTCAGCCCGGCCGCGTGCTCGGCCTGCGGCTGCGCGCCGCAGCCCTCGATTTCGGCGATCTCCTCGCGCAGCGCCTGCTCGAGGCCGCGCGGACAGGGCAGGTACAGGCTGTGCTGATCGTCGGACATGGCGCTGGGCGCGCGCTGCGCGCGCTTCGGGAACGGGGGCCGTCATCGTAGCCAATGCGGGCGCGGCGGCGTCTCCAAGGTACACGGGTACGCGACACTCTGCTAGATTTGGTCGGCTGCCGCGCCGGCGGCGCCTCCTGCCACCGACCATGTCCCTGTTCGCCACGCAGCGCCGCGCGCGCACCCACGCCCTGGCTTTCCGACCACGACGCATGCTCGCCGCGCTGTTCGGCTGCGCGCTGTTCGCCGGCTCGATGCTCGGCGCCGCGCAGGCGGCGCCCGCGCCGGCCGCGACGGGCGCCACGCAACTGCTGCGCGTGCAGAACGGGCTGGTGCAGGAGAACGAGGTCGCGGTGGCCAACGGCGCGCAGGCGCTGGCCGACGCCATCACCCACGCCACCGGCAAGCGCACGCTGTGGGTGGCGCACGACGCCATCGGCCCGGCACTGGCCGCGCAGCCGGCCGACTACGCCTTCGTCAAGCCGCCCAGCGCCAGCGCCAAGCTGCTGGCCAAGGGCTGGCACCTGGTGGCCGTGGCGCAGGCGCCGCAGGGTTTCGGCGTCGACTTCATCGCCCAGCCCTGCCCCGGCCATGGCGCCGAGGTGCTGCTCGGCGGCCCCACGCTGAGCACCCTGGGCGTGGCCACCTCGGCGCCGGCCGCCTGCGTGTCCCTGCGCGACGTCTGGAGCGCGCCTGCCGCGGTGCTGCTGGCCCCGGCCCAGGGCAGCCTGGTGGACAAGGTGGCGGCCAAGCTGTGGCTGCAGCACGCCAGCAAGCTGCCGCCCACCGTGCACGTGCAGTACCAGAACGCGGTCACCGATTTCATGCAGGTCACGCACGCTGCGGTGATCGGCGTGGTCACGCCGCTGGTGTCGGCGAAGTGGCGCGCCGCCGGCGGCGTGGTGCTGGCGCACCAGGAGATGCCCTTCTGGACCGTGCTGGCCGCGCCCTCGGTAGGTGCCGACCAGGTGGCCAAGGTGCGCGCGGCGCTGCTCTCGCCCGAGGCCCGCCCGATGGATCGCGCCTTGCACGTGGCCGGCTGGGTGGCCGGCGACCCGCAGGTCTACGCCGATTTCATGCACTGGCTGGCGGCACACTGAGCCGCCGCTGCGGCGCAGCGCGCCGCGCCTAGGAGCCTAGGCCGCGCGCGTGGCCGCCGCTTCCACCGCGTCGATGAAGCGCGCCGCCACGTCGAAGCCGGTCTGCTCGCGGATTTCCACGAAACAGGTCGGGCTGGTGACGTTGATTTCGGTCAGGCGCGTGCCGATGATGTCCAGGCCCACGAGCAGCAGTCCACGCGCCGCCAGCGTCGGCCCCAGCGCCCGCGCGATCGCGAGGTCGCCTTCCTGCAGCGGCTGTGCGCGCCCCAGGCCGCCGGCGGCCAGGTTGCCCCGCGTCTCTCCGCCCTGCGGAATGCGCGCCAGCGCGTAGGGCACCGGCTCGCCGTCGATCAGCAGCACGCGCTTGTCGCCCTGCGCGATCTGCGGCAGGTAGCCCTGCGCCATGATCGTGCGCCGGCCGGTGTCGGTGAGGGTCTCCAGCACCACGCCCAGGTTGGCGTCCGGCGCGCCGTCGGCGCCGTTGCGCAGGCGGAACACGCCTGAGCCCCCCATGCCGTCCAGCGGCTTGACGATGACGTCGCCATGCTCGCGCGCGAAGGCGCGCAGCGCGGCCGGGTCGCGGCTGACCAGGGTGTCGGGAATGTGGTCGGGCCACTCCAGGATGGCCAGCTTCTCCGGGTGGTCGCGCAGCGCGCGCGGGCGGTTGAACACGCGCGCGCCCTCGCGCTCGGCCTGCTCCAGCAGATGCGTGGCGTAGAAGAACTCGCTGTCGAAGGGCGGGTCCTTGCGCATGAGCACCGCGTCGAATTCGCGCAGCGCCAGCGCCACCACCTCGATCTCGGTGAACCACGGCCGCGCGCCGTCCAGCGGCTGGATGTGCCGGCAGGGCGCCTGCACCGCCTGCGCGCCGCGGGCGTCGCGCAGCCAGCGCAGCTGGCGGGGCTCGCAGGCCCACACCGCATGGCCCCGGCGCGCCGCCTCGCGCATCATGGCCAGGGTCGAGTCCTTCTTCGGGTTGAAGGCTTCCAGCGGATCGGCGACGAACAGCAGTTTCATGGCGGCGGGCCCCCGCGCGCGGGGGCTGTTTTCACTCGGTTTCGGCCTCGGGATCGGTGCGCTCGAGCTCGTAGCTCGCGGCCACCAGCGCCAGGCGCGCGATCACGCCGTACATGTGGAAGCGGTTGGGGCCGCTGGTGCCGGGCTTGGCCTCCGGATTGGTGACGTTGAACTGCTCGTCGAAAGCCAGCGGCACGAAGTGCATGCCCGGCGAGTTCAGGTTCTCGCTCGGGCCGCGGTCGGCGTGCACGCGGTAGAAGCCGCCCACGACGTAGCGGTCCATCATGTACACCACCGGTTCGCACACCGCTTCCTGCAGGCGTTCGATGCTCGGAATGCCTTCCTGGATGATGACGTCGCGCACCTGCATGCCTTCCTTGACCACGCTCATCTTGTTGCGGGTCTTGCGGTTGAGGTCGCGCACCTCGGAGGCGTCGTGCACCATCATCACGCCCATGCCGTAGGTGCCGGCGTCGGCCTTCACGGCCACGAAGGGCTTCTCGTGGATGCCGTATTCCTTGTACTTGCGCCGCACCTTGGCCAGCACGCCGTCGACCGCCTCGGCCAGTTCGTCCTCGCCCTGGCGCTCCTGGAAGTCGATGCCGCCGCACTGCGCGAAATAGGGGTTGAGCATCCACGGGTCCACGCCGATGAGCTTGGCGAAGCGCTTGACCACCGCGTCGTAGCTGCGGAAGTGGGTGCTCTTGCGCCGGGTGGTCCAGCCCGCGTGCAGCGGCGGCAGCAGGTACTGCTCGAACAGGTTCTGCAGGTCCGCCGGCACGCCCGAGGACAGGTCGTTGTTGAGCAGGATGGTGCAGGGGTCGAAGTCCTTCGTGCCCAGGCGGCGCTTGGCGCGTACCAGTGGCTCCAGCAGCAGGCTGGCGCCGGTGGGCAGGGTCACCGTCTTGGGCTCGGTGATGGTCTCGTCGACCGTGCCCACGTGCACGTTCAGGCCGGCCTGGTGGAAGATCTGGGTCAGGCGCGCCAGATTCTCCAGGTAGAAGGTGTTGCGGGTGTGCTTCTCGGGAATCAGCAGCAGGCCCTTGGCCTCGGGGCAGATCTTCTCGATCGCGGCCATCGCCGCCTGCACCGCCAGGGGCAGCATTTCCTCGGACAGGTTGTTCCAGCCGCCGGGAAACAGGTTGGTGTCCACCGGCGCCAGCTTGAAGCCGCCGTTGCGCAGGTCCACCGAGGCGTAGAAGGGCGGTTGGTGTTCCATCCACTCGAGGCGGAACCAGCGCTCGATGGAGGGCTGGGCTTCGAGGATGCGCTGCTCGAGTTCGAGCACCGGGCCGCCTTCGGCGGATACGAGGTGAGGGATCATGCGCGATGCACCTAGGGAGCGGGGGCCGCCGGAGGGGCCACGGATTTCGATTGTTGCAGAGCCTGGGCGAACGCGTACGACACCGCCCCGGTCCGCCTCGATTGTTCCGCATCCATGTGGGGACGGTCCGGCCTTCCGACAAGAGGGCTTGAGCACGCGCAAGCCGGACGAAAAAAAGCCCGGGCGATGCCGGGCTCAAGATCCTTGCTCTGGAGAGAGGCTGCCCGGACCCGAGGGTCCGGGGTCATGCGGGCCGAAGCCTTACAGCACCTGCTCGCCGTGCAGGCTGATGTCCAGGCCCTCGCGCTCCTGTTCCTCGCTGACGCGCAGGCCCAGCAGCATGTCGACCACCTTGAGGATGACGAAGGTCACGATGGCGTCGTAGATGATGGTGACGGCCACGCCCTTGGCCTGGATCAGCAGCTGCGCGGAGTTGCCTTCCAGCATGCCCGCGGTGCCGCCGATGGCCTTGACCGCGAACACGCCGGTCAGCAGCGCGCCCAGGATGCCGCCGATGGCGTGCACGCCGAAGGCGTCGAGCGAGTCGTCGTAGCCGATCATCTCCTTCATGTACACGGCGGTCCAGAAGCACACCGCGCCGGCGGCCAGGCCGATGATCAGAGCGCCGGTGGGGCCGACGAAGCCGGAGGCCGGGGTGATGGCCACCAGGCCGGCCACGGCACCCGAGCAGATGCCCAGGATGGTCGGCTTGCCGCGGGCCATCCACTCGACGAACATCCAGCTCAGCGCGGCCATGGCGGTGGCGATCTGCGTGGCGGCCATGGCCATGCCAGCACGGTCGCTGGCGGCCACGGCGGAGCCGGCGTTGAAGCCGAACCAGCCCACCCACAGCAGCGAGGCTCCGATCATGGTCAGCACCAGGTTGTGCGGAGGCATCGGCTCCTTGCCGTAGCCCACGCGCTTGCCCAGCACCAGCGCAGCCACCAGGCCGGCCACGCCGGCGTTGATGTGCACCACGGTGCCGCCGGCGTAGTCGAGCACGCCGTCACCACCCAGCCAGCCGCCGGGGCCCCACACCATGTGGGCGATCGGGGCGTACACGGCGAGCAGCCACAGGCCCATGAACCACAGCAGCGCGGAGAACTTCATGCGGTCGGCGAAGGAGCCCACGATCAGCGCCGGGGTGATGATCGCGAAGGTCATCTGGAAGGTCATGTAGGTGGTCTCCGGGATGGTGGGCGCCAGCGCGTTCGCGGCGTCCAGCCCCATGCCCGTGAGGAACAACCTGCTCAATCCTCCGATGAACCCGTTGCCGCTGGTGAACGCCAGGCTGTAGCCGATGACCATCCACAGCACGGTCACCAGGCAGGTGATCGCGAAGCTCTGCATCAGCGTGGCCAGCACGTTCTTCTTGCGCACCATGCCGCCGTAGAACAGCGCCAGGCCGGGGATGGTCATCATCAGCACCAGCGCGGTGGAGGTCAGCATCCACGCGTTGTCGCCCGAGTTGATGAAAGCCGCCGGGTTCTTGGCCGCCGAGGCGGCCGCGACAGGCGCCGCGGGGGCTGCGGGAGCGGCCGCGGCGGGTGCCGTGGCCGCCGCGGGCGCGCTGGCGGTCTGGGCCAGTGCCGCGACCGGCGAGCCCAGCATGGCCAGGCTCAGGGCGATGCTTGCGAAGTACTTTTTCATGTCCTTGACCTTTCGGAAGTGCGGGGCCGTCACAGGGCGTCGCCGCCCGTCTCGCCGGTGCGGATGCGCACCACCTGCTCCAGCGCGGAGACGAAGATCTTGCCGTCGCCGATCTTGCCGGTGCGCGCGGAGTTCTCGATGGCTTCGATGGTGCGCTCGACCAGGGTCTCCGGCACCGCCGCCTCGATCTTCACCTTGGGCAGGAAATCGACCACGTATTCGGCGCCGCGATACAGCTCGGTATGGCCCTTCTGGCGGCCGAAACCCTTGACCTCGGTGACGGTGATGCCGGTCACGCCGATGCCCGACAGCGCCTCGCGCACCTCGTCGAGCTTGAAGGGCTTGATGATGGCCGTGATCATCTTCATGGATGGCTCCTTGGATGGCGGGGTATGGGGCTCAGAACGAGTACGCGGCCAGCAGTTCGAAGGAGGTCTGCTTGTCCTTCGCGCCGCCGTCGAAGATCGGCAGGTCCGACTTGTCCTGGCGCACTTCGGCGCTGAGCTTGACGTTCTTCACCGGCGCGTAGTTCAGCGCCAGGGTCAGCTCCTTGAGCTTGTTGGCCGTGCCCAGCGTGCCCGAGACCAGGCCCTGCTTGTCGTCCAGGTACTCGCCGCGGCCCGACAGGCTGTACTGGTCGTTGATGGCGTAGTTGGCGTACAGCGCGTAGCCGTTGGCCTTGCCCGTGCCGGTGCCGATGCCGCTGTAGTCGTTCTTGCTCACCAGGTCGATGTTCAGCCCGAAGCTCAGTTGGTCGGTGGCGTTGAGGTTGCCCACCAGGTCGAGCAACTGTTCCTTGCTCAGCACGCTGCTGTTGTAGTAGGCCGAGGTGCCCGTGTAGTAGTAGGCCACCGCGTAGCTGAACATCTTGGTGGGGCTGCCCGAGGCAGCCAGTTCCACCGTCTTGGACGCGCCGGTGGCCGGCGAGGAGCGGTTGAAGCCGTCGTTGACCCCGCCGCTCAGCGTGAGGGCCCCGTTGACCGCGTAGGAGGCGCGCACGCCGGTGTGGAAAATCGGCTCGAGGTCGAAGAACAGCAGCGAGCGCGAGATCTCGTTGTTGGCGATCGGACTCACCACTTCCATGCCCGCCAGCGTGGGCAGGCGCCCGGCCAGCAGGGTCAGGTTGCCTTGGGCATACTGCACGAAGGCGTTCTCCACGCCCATCTGGCTGCCGCCCGGCAGGTAGGTGGCGTCGCTGCCGCCGAGCAGTGTGACCGAGGCGCCGAAGCCACTGGTGGGCAGGTAGGCGGCGGTCAGCGAAGCCTGGTTGAGGGTGAAGCCGTTCTGCGTGGTGTCGAACTGGCGCTGCGAGGGCGTCGAGGTGTCGAAGTGGGTGTAGGTGGTGGCGACGTAGCCGGTCAGGCTCAGGCCGGGCGTGGCCGCGATCACGGCGCCCAGGCTGGGAGCCGAGGCGGCCGCGGCGGGCGCGGTCTGCGCGCTGGCGAGCATCGGACAGGCGAAGGCCGTCGCGAGGCAGGCTGCGAGGGTGGCTTTGTTCATCAGGACTCTCCTCAGGGCGAAGCGGTTGGCAGGATCGAAATCACCCGGGGGAAACCCCGGTGTCGACATGGCTCTGCAGCTTTCGTGCCAGGCCCGCGGCGGGAAACCCGTGGGAGTTACAGGGCGTATCGGGACCGCCGGTGCGTTTTCGGCACATCGCCGGTGCGCGGCGCACCGCGCCCACGCACCACCACGGTGCGGCGCCCACGGCTGGTGCACGCGCGCCGGGCCAGCGCCGACCGTCCCGCCGGTGCAGTCATTGCGCACGCGAGCATCGGCACGACGCGCGGCGCGCGACAATAGACGCCTGTGCATGACAAAGGCGCCGGGCTTGTCCGGCGCCATGGACGGGACATTCATGATGGACACCACGCCTCCCCCCGATCGCTCCTCCGCCACGCCGCCGTCGCCGCGCGCCTTCCTGCGCCGCGCCGCCGAGGCCCTGGAGAACTCCCCGCTGAAGGACGTGCAGCGCAACGTGCGCGCGCTGGCGCACTCGGCCGCCGGCCGCCTCGACCTGGTCACCCGCGAGGAGTTCGACGCGCTGCAGGCCATGCTCAACGCCTCGGCCCAGCGCGTGGCCCAGCTGGAAGCCCAGGTGGCCGCGCTGGAATCGCACCTGGCCGCCAGCGCGCAGCGCGCCGCCGAGCAGCCGCCCCAGGCGCCGCCGGTCAGGGGCTGAGGGCCGGGAGGCTCCGGGCCCCACGGAACCTGCGGCCGGCATGGCGCTTGCCGTGGTCGCCAGCCGGGCCCTGCTGGGCCTGGAAGCGCCCGCCGTGCAGGTGGAGGTGCACCTGTCGGGCGGGCTGCCGGCCTTCGGCATCGTCGGCCTGCCCGAGGCCGAGGTGCGCGAGGCCCGTGAACGGGTGCGCAGCGCCCTGCTGAACAGTTCGCTGCCCTTCCCCAGCGCGCGGCGCATCGTCGTGAACCTGGCCCCGGCGGACCTGCCCAAGGAATCCGGCCGTTTCGACTTGCCCATCGCGCTGGGCCTGCTGGCCGCGCAGGGCGCCATCGACCCCGCCCGCCTGGCCGGCCACGAGTTCGCCGGCGAGCTGTCCCTTTCCGGCGAACTGCGCCCGGTGCGCGGCGCGCTGGCCATGTTGTGTGCCGCGCGCGCGGCGCCATCGCCACGCCCGCCGGACACGTCGCGGCCCGGCGCCCGCGAGCCGCGAACGGGCCCGGGCACGGCGCGGCCCCTGGGGCCTCCCGCGCAGCGCTTCGTGCTTCCGCTGGCCAGCGCGCAGGAAGCGGCGGTGGCCGGCGCCGAAGGCCTGCTCGGCGCCAGGCACCTGAACGAGGTCGTCGCCTACCTGTGCGGCAACGCGGACGCCGCCTCGCTGCAGGTCGAACCGGCGTCAGCCGAGGCCGGCTCGGGCGCCACGGCCCATGCGGCCCGCGAGCCCGGCGGGGCCCAGGCGCCCGACCTGGCCGACGTGCGCGGCCAGGCCCTGGCACGGCGCGCGCTGGAGGTCGCCGCCGCGGGCGCCCACCACCTGCTGCTGGTGGGCCCGCCCGGCAGCGGCAAGACCATGCTGGCGCAGCGCCTGTGCGGGCTGTTGCCGGGGCTGGACCATGAGCAGGCCCTGCAAAGTGCCGCGCTGCTCAGCCTGGACGGCAGCTTCGATCCCCGCGCCTGGGCGCGGCGCAGCCTGCGCAGCCCCCACCACACCAGCTCGGCCGCCGCGCTCCTGGGCAGCCTGGCCGCCGGGCGGCTGCGCCCCGGCGAGGTCTCGCTGGCCCACCACGGCCTGCTGTTCCTGGACGAACTGCCCGAGTTCGACCGCCGCGCGCTGGAAGGCCTGCGCGAGCCGCTGGAGGCCGGCTGCGTGCACCTGGCCCGCGCCGCGCGGCGCGTGAGCCTGCCGGCCAGCTTCCAGCTGGTGGCCGCGATGAACCCCTGCCCCTGCGGGCACCTGGGAGACACCACGCGCGAATGCCGCTGCACCCCCGAGCAGGTGCAACGCTACCGCGCGCGCCTGTCGGGACCGCTGCTCGACCGCATCGACCTGCGGGTCGAAGTCGCCGCCTTGCCGCCGGCCGATCTGTTCGAGCTGCCCCCGGGCGAGCCCAGCGCCGAGGTGGCCGAGCGCGTGCGCCGGGCCGCCGAACGCCAGCAGCAGCGCCAGGGCCTGCCCAACGCCCGCCTCGAGGCCGGCGCGCTGGAGCGCCACTGCGCGTTGCAGGCGGCCGACCGCAGCTGGCTGGCCGAGGCGCTGGCAAGCCTGGGCGCCTCGGCCCGCGCCGCGCACCGCGTGCTGCGCGTGGCGCGCAGCATCGCCGACCTCGCGGCGGCGCCGCGCCTCGGCCGCTCCCACCTGGCCGAGGCCCTGCAGCTGCGCCGCGCGCTGGGCGGGGCATAGCCGAGACCACGATCGCGCCCGCGCGCTCACCTGCCGCAGCAGGCGATGCATGACGCCGCGCGGGCCGATCGGTTCTTCCGGGCGCTGGTGGCACCGCTGCTGACGCCGTGAAGGGCTGCGCGGCCGGCATGCCGCCACGCGGCGCGGTTGCTCGGCGCGGCGCGGCGCATCAGTCGATCATGACCAGATCGTCCGGCTCGGCGCAGCGGTGCAGCTGCCCGTTCTCGACGAACGCCAGGCCCAGGTGAAAGGCGCCGTGCAGCGCGCCGGGCTGCACGCGGGCGATGAAGCCCGCGGCGCCGAGCCGTGGGTCGCGCAGCGCGCGGCCCACGTCGGGCCGGTCGAGGCGTTGCGTGCGCAACAACCTGAGGCTGTGCGTGCGCGTGTCGAGCAGCGTGACGTAGACGGTTCCGGCGGGCCGCAGGCCCTGGGCTCCCCGCAGGGCCAGCCAGCCCCTGAGCTCGCCCAGGCCCTTCACGCGCAGGGGGCCGGACGGCACCGCGCCGTCGATGGAATCCACCACGCCGAGGCAGGCCGGCACCTCCCCGGCACGCTCGGCCGCGGCCAACGCGGCGTACACGCGTGCCGGCGGCCAGTAGAGGCCCTGGCGCATGCCGGCGCGCAGGATGGCGACGGCTCGCGCGGGCTGCGGGTAGAGCACGGCCACCTCCATCGCCGCGCTGCGCTGGGCCAGCAGGCGCAGCGCCTGCGGTGCGGTGTAGGCGAACAGCCACAGGCCGAGGGCGTACACCATCACGGATACGGCGCGGGCCGGTGCCGCCGGGTACGGACCCAGGCGAAGCGCATAGCCCAGCAGGCTGCACATCAGCACCAGCGAATAGATGGTGTAGCGCGAGGCCAGCGCCTGCTCGACGCCCAGGGATATGCGCCCGACGGCCACGACCACGGCGGAGCCGAGCACGAACAGCACGGCGGCGGCCTCGAAGCTGAAACCGGCGATCATGGCGCGCAGCAGCACGGCCAGGCTGGCGACCAGCAGGACCACGCCGGCGATGCCGGCCGACTGCGTGTTTCCGAGCGCGGAGCCGAGGAACAGCACGACATAGCGCAGCACTTCGAGGGGGTGGGCCAGCGCGATCTGGCGCGACGCGGTCTGGATGGGCGTCGGCTCGTAGGGAAGCAGCACGAAATACAGCGCGCAGGTGGCCCCCGCGACCAGCAGCCACGCGCTCACCGCGCCCCAGTCGCGCCGTCGCGCGAGGATCAGCGGCGCGACGAGGAACACGAGCAGGCCGCCCGCGCCGGTGAAGGTCGCGGCCACCGCGGCGAGCAGCGACAGCGGCAGCCAGGCGCGCGTGCCGCGATCGGCGACCAGCAGCAGCGTCCACAGACAGGCCAGCAACTGCCAGTACTGCTGCAAGGACGCCGTCGCGAAGGACACCAGCTCGTACTGCGACAGATTCAGCAGCAGGACGGCGAAGGCCGGCGCCAGCCAGGCCGCGGAGGGCGCGAGGCGCCGCTGGAACAGGCAGACGATCAGCCACAGCCCGAGCGATCCGAACGCGGCGAGCTGGATGAAGTTCACGCGTCGGCACAGCGCGAACTGCAGCAGCACAACCAGACGCTCGAACAGCATCCGATGCTCGTTGTGCTGCTGCAGCAGCAGCGGCAACACGTCTGCCGCCTGGCGCTGCGCGCGAAACTGCGTCAGCCAGCGCAGGATGACGTCGTAATCGTCGGCGAAGGGGACGTTGCGCGTGAAGCGCAGGAACAGCCCCACGTAGATCAGGAAGGGAAGCGACTGCAGGGCCTGGCGTGGAACGTGGGGCTTGCGCATGCCGGATTGCAACCCGGATTCCGGCGTCGCGCGAGGTGCGCAACGCCGGAATCACGCAGCATCAACGGCCGCTTCCCGGCCGCGGCTCGCCCCCGCCCTCAGGCCGCCTGCAGCGCCTGCTCCAGGTCGGCGATCAGGTCGTCCACGTGCTCGATGCCCACCGACAGGCGCACCATGTCCGCGCTCACGCCGGCGGCGGCCAGTTCCGCGTCGCCGAGCTGGCGGTGGGTGGTGGTGGCCGGGTGGCAGGCCAGGGACTTGCAGTCGCCGATGTTCACCAGGCGGGTGAACAGCTTGAGGGCGTCCTGGAACCGTGCGCCGGCCTCGCGCCCGCCGCGCAACCCGAAGCTGAGAATGCCCGAGGCGCGCCCTCCCATCAGGCGCTGCGTGGTGGCGTGGTCCGGGTGGTCGCTCAGCCCCGCGTAGCGCACCCAGGCCACCTTGGCGTGGCCGCGCAGGTGCTTGGCGATGCGCAGCGAGTTGTCGCAGATGCGGTCCATGCGCAGCGGCAGGGTCTCCAGGCCCTGCAGCAGCAGGAAGGCGTTCATCGGCGACAGCGCCGCGCCCATGTTGCGCAGGGGCACGACGCGGGCGCGCGCGATGAAGGCCGCGGCGCCGAAGGTCTCGGTGTAGCTCACGCCGTGGTAGCTGACGTCGGGCTCCACCAGCAGGCCGAAGCGCTCGCGCTGCGCGGCCCAGTCGAAGCGCCCGCCGTCCACGATGGCCCCGCCCACGCTGTTGCCGTGGCCGCCGATGTACTTGGTCAGCGAATGCACGACGATGTCGGCGCCGTGCTCGAAGGGCCGACACAGGTAGGGCGAGGGCACCGTGTTGTCGACGATCAGCGGCACGCCGGCCGCGTGCGCCACCTCGGCCAGCGCGGCGATGTCCGTGACGTTGCCCAGCGGGTTGCCGATGCTCTCGCAATACACGGCCTTGGTGCGCGCGTCGATGAGCCGCGCGAAGGCCTTCGGGTCGGCGGGGTCGGCGAAGCGCACCTCGATGCCCTGGCGCGGGAAGGTATGGGCGAACAGGTTGTAGGTGCCGCCGTACAGGCGGCTGCTGGAGACGATGTTGTCCCCCGCCGCGGCGATGGTCTGCACCGCCGCGGTGATCGCGGCCATGCCGGAGGCCAGCGCCAGCGCGGCCACGCCGCCCTCGAGCGCGGCCACCCGGGCCTCGAGCACCGCGGTGGTCGGGTTCATGATGCGGGTGTAGATGTTGCCGGCCACCTTCAGGTCGAACAGGTCGGCGCCGTGCTGGGTGTCGTCGAAGGCGTAGGAGACGGTCTGGTACACCGGCACCGCGACCGCGCGGGTGGTGGGGTCGGGGCTGTAGCCGGCATGCACGGCCTGGGTTTCAAAACGCATCGAGTTCTCCTGACAGGGTGGACTGGGACAGATCGGGGACCGCCTCGGCATCGCGCGCCGGCGTATTTCGGCGCCCGGCGCCGAAATACGCCGACGGCGTGGTGCCCAGGGCCAGGCGGAAGGCCTTGATGAAGGCGCTGACGCTGTCGTAGCCCAGCGAAAGCGCGACATGCTTGACCGCCTGTCCGGTGGCCAGCCATTCCAGCGCCTGGGTCAGGCGCGCCCATTGGCGCCATTGCCCGAAGCTCATGCCGGTTTCCTCGACGAACTTGCGGCTGAGGGTGCGCGCGCTGATGTCGGCGAAGCGCGCCCATTGCTCGAGCCGCCGCCCGCTGGCCGGGTTGGCCAGCAGCGCGCGCGCCACCGTCAGCAGGCGTTCGTCCTTGGGCCAGGGCAGCTGCAGGGACTGGGTTCCGGCCTGCCCGAGCTCGTCGAGCAGCACCTGCATCATGCGCCGCTGCGCCGGCGCCAGCGGCGCCTCGGGCACCCACTCCAGCATGCGCTGCATCAGCAGCGCGGCCAGCGGGCTGGCCTCGAACTGCGCCGGATGGGCGGGCAGCGCCGCGCAGTGCCGCTCGGCGAGGAACACGCCGACCCCGGCGGTGGGACCGAAGGACTGCACCGAGTGCGCTTCGCCGGGCGGCATCCAGCCGATGCTGCGCGGGCCCGCGATCACCCGCCCGCGCTCGGTCTGCACCGCCACGAGGCCTTCGGTGAGCAGGAACAGCACCCCTCGCGGCATGCTGGCGTGGCTGTTGTCCAGCGGCGCGTCGTTGCGCACGCGGATGGCGATGAGTTCCGGGCCCGCGGGATCGTGCACGAGGCGGTGAAGCGCGTCGGGAATACCCATGGAAGTCCAGGCGAAGGTCCGAGGGAACCGCAATTGGCCGAATTGCGATATTAATTGGCTGGATCAAGCAACTTTGCCATGGGGCGAAACCCTACCATCCGTCAGGATTACCTTCCAGATTTCGGATTCCAGGACTGCTGCTCATGCTCCGTTCGACCGTTTCCCCGCGCGCCGGCTGGTCACTCCTGGCCGCCGCGCTGCTTGCCGGCTGCACCACGGTCGGGCCGGACTTCAAGAATCCCGCCCCCCCCAAGGTGGCAGGGTACACCGCCGGCGCCCTGCCCGCGGCGACGGCCTCGGCACCGGGCACGCTGGGCGGCGCGCAGCGCTTCGGCGGCGCCGCGGTGCCGGAGCAGTGGTGGACCGCCTTCGGCTCGCCCCGGCTGAACGCGCTGATCCAGCAGGCCCTGGCCAACAGCGCGACCCTGCAGGCCGCGCAGGCCACGCTGCGCCAGGCGCAGGAGACCTACCGCGCCCAGGCCGGCTCGACGCTGTACCCGACGGTCAATGGCAAGCTCGGCGCCAGCCGCAACGAGGTCAACTCCGCGCAGCAGGGCCAGGGCGGCAACACGCAACGCATCTACAACCTGTACAACGCGGGCATCGCCGTCAACTACAACCTGGACCTGTTCGGCGGCAACCGGCGCGCGCTGGAGGCGCTGGCCGCGCAGGCGGACTACCAGGCCTACCAGCTCGCCGGCGCGCGCCTGACCCTGGCCTCCAACGTGGCCACCACGGCCTTCGCGCAGGCCCAGCTGGGCGCGCAGATCCAGGCCACCGAGACCATCGCCAAGGCGCAGGCCGACGAGCTGGGCATCACCCGCCAGCGCCTGCACCTGGGCGCGGCCTCGCTGGTGGACGTGCTGAGCCTGCAGACCCAGTACCAGCAGACCCTGGCCAGCCTGCCGCCGCTGCGCAACAAGCTGGAGCAGGCCGACCACCTGCTGGCCGCGCTGCTGGGCGAGGCGCCCGGCCAGGGGGGCATTCCCCGCTTCGAGCTGTCGGACTTCCGCCTGCCGGCGGACCTGCCGATGGTGGTGCCCTCCGAGCTGGTGCGCCAGCGTCCGGACGTGCAGGCCTCCACGGCGCTGCTGCACGCGGCCACCGCGCAGTACGGCGTGGCGGTGTCCAACCTGTATCCGCAGATCAACCTCAGCGGCACGCTGGGCACGCAGGCGCTGACCACCGGCGCGCTGTTCGGCCCGGGCTCGATGGTGTGGAGCCTGGCCGGCTCGCTGGCGCAGCCGCTGTTCAACGCCGGGCTGCACGCGGCGGCCAATGCCGCCGAGGCCAATCTGCAGGCTGCCGGCGCCAACTACCGCGAAACCGTGCTGCTGGCGCTGCGCAACGTGGCCGACGCGCTGCGCCAGCTGGACAACGACGCCCAGACCCTGCAGGCGCAAAGCGCCGCCGACGACGCCGCGCAGCAGTCGCTCAAACTGGTGCAGCAGCAGTACAGCCTGGGAGCGGCCAGCTACCTGCAACTGCTGACCGCGCAGCAGCAGGCGCAGAGCACGCGCATCCAGCTGCTGGCCGCGCAGGCCGCGCGCCTGTCCGACACCGCGGCGCTGTACCAGGCCATGGGCGGCGGCGTGCTGACGCAGACTCCAGCCGAGGGGAAGGCGACGGTTTCCTGAGACGCTTTCCCCTCGTTCCCGAAACTTCCGACCACGGGCGCCCCGCGCCCGCGAACCCAGACCTGCGCCGCCCCGGCGGCGCGGATTCGATGATTGGCAGCACAAGACGCATACGCACATGTCGACGACAGGACGCACCACCCTACGCATGATCATCATGCTGGTCATCGCCGCCGTGCTCATTGGAGCCGTGACCTGGTTTCACTTCTTCAAAGGGCACATGATCGCCAAGTACATGAAGGCGATGTCCAACCCCCCGCAGACCGTTTCCACCGCGGTGGCAAGGCTGGAGACCTGGCAGCCCACCGTGGAAGCGCTGGGCACGCTGCGCGCGAGCAAGCAGGCCAGCCTGAGCACGCCGGTGGGCGCGCTGGTCACGGCCATCCGCTTCGATTCGGGCGCGCACGTGCGCACCGGCCAGGACCTGGTCGAGCTCGACCCGGCGCCGCTGCGCGCGCAACTGCAGCAACTGCAGGCGCAGGAGCAGCTGGCGCAGCTCAACCTCAAGCGCGATGAAGCCCAGCTCAAGGTGCAGGCCATCAGCCAGGCCGTGGTGGACACCGACCAGGCCACGCTGCGTGCCGACCAGGCCGGCATCCTCGCGCAGAAGGCGCTGCTCGCCCAGCACATCATCTCGGCGCCCTTCGCCGGACGCCTGGGCCTGCGCCAGGTCGACCTGGGCCAGTACCTGGCTCCCGGCGGCGTGGCGGTGACCCTGCAGAAGCTCGACCCCATGCAGATCGACTTCAACGTGCCGCAGAACCAGATCGAGCTGATCCACGTGGGCATGAAGGCCGAGCTGAGCACCAGCGCGGTGCCGGGCAAGTCCTTCGCCGCCAAGGTGATCGCCATCGAGCCCCAGGTGGACACCGCCACGCGCAACCTGACCGTGCGCGCCGAAGTGCCCAACCCGGGCGAGAAGCTGCTGCCCGGCGTGTTCGCCAGCATCCGCCTGGACCGCTCCAAGCCGCAGCAGTACCTGACCCTGCCCAACGCCGCGATCATCTACAACCCCTACGGCGAGACCGTGTACCTGGTGAAGGATGAAGGCAAGGGTGCCGACGGCAAGCCGCGCCTGGTGGCCGAGCAGCGCTTCATCACCACCGGCGCCCAGCGCGGCGACCAGGTGGCCATCGTCAAGGGCCTGAAGCCGGGCGATACCGTGGTCACTTCCGGCCAGCTCAAGCTGCGCAACGGCACGCCGCTGCTGATCAACAACAGCGTCGAGCCCAGCGACAGCCCGGACCCGACCGTCCCCGACTCCTGATCCGCCCCAGGCCCCAGGCATGAGCATGAACAAGAAATTCACCGACATCTTCATCGAGCGCCCGGTGCTGGCCACCGTGGTCAGCCTGGTGATCCTGGTGCTCGGCTTGCGCTCGGCAGGATTGCTGCCGGTGCTGCAATACCCGTACACCGAGAACGCGGTGGTGACGGTCACCACCGCCTATCCGGGCGCCGACGCGGGCACCGTGGCATCGTTCATCACGACGCCGCTGGAGAACTCGATCGCGCAGGCCAACGGCATCGACTACATGACCTCCACCAGCGTGCAGGGGGTCAGCACCATCACCATCAACCTGCGCCTGAACTACGACCCCGACAAGGCGCTGACCGAGATCAACACCAAGGTCAACGCGGTGCTGAACCAGTTGCCGGCGCAGTCGCAGACACCCACGCTGCAGGTGTCCATCGGCCAGACCATCGACGCGATGTACATCGGGTTCTACAGCTCGGTGCTCGCGCCCAACCAGATCACCGACTACCTGACCCGCTCGGTACAGCCCAAGCTGCAGGCGATCTCCGGCGTGCAGACGGCCGAGATGATCGGCGCGAAGAACTTCGCGTTGCGCGCCTGGCTGAACCCGAAGGAGCTGGCCGCCTACGGCCTGACGGCCGCCGACGTGTACACGGCGCTGGCGAACAACAACTACATCACCGCGGCCGGACACACCAAGGGCCAGATGGTGCAGATCAACCTGGCCGCGAACACCAACGTGACCTCGTTGAGCCAGTTCCGCAAGCTGATCGTGAAGACGGTGAACGGCAAGGTGGTACGCCTGGACGACGTGGCGCGCGTGAGCCTGGGCTCGGAGGACTACGACACCACGGTGGCCTTCGACGGCAAGGCCTCGGTGTTCATCGGCATCCAGGTGGCGCCCGGGGCGAACCTGCTCGACGTGGTCAAGCGGGTGCGCGCGGCCTTCCCCGCCATCCAGGCGCAGCTTCCCGAGGGCATGACCGGCGACATCGTGTATGACTCGACCAAGTTCGTCGACGCGTCGATCAACGACGTGATCCAGACCTTGATCGAGGCCGTGCTGATCGTCGCGGCGGTGGTGTTCATCTTCCTCGGCTCGCTGCGTTCGGTGGTGGTGCCGCTGGTGGCCATCCCGCTGTCCATCATCGGCACCTTCACCGTCATGCTGGCGCTGGGCTACTCGATCAACCTGCTCACGCTGCTGGCCATCGTGCTGGCCATCGGGCTGGTGGTGGACGACGCCATCATCATCGTGGAGAACATCAGCCGCCACCTCGAGGAGGGCATGGGGCGCAAGGACGCGGCCGTGCGCGCGGCGCGCGAACTGGCCAACCCGATCCTGGCCATGGCCGTGGTGCTGGTGGCGGTGTACGTGCCCATCGGCTTCATGAGCGGCCTGACCGGCGCGCTGTTCACCGAGTTCGCCTTCACGCTGGTGGGCACGGTGATCATCTCGGCCGTCGTCGCGCTGACGCTGTCGCCGATGCTGTGCTCGCGCCTGCTCAAGGCGCCGGACCCGCAGAGCCACAACTGGCAGGACCGCCTGGTGCTGTTCCTCGACCGCACCTTCGAGCGCCTGCACGGGCGCTACGAGCGCATGCTGCACGGCTCGCTGAACTACCTGCCGGTGACGGCGGTGCTCGGGATCATCGTGCTCGGCTCGATCTTCTTCCTCTACACCAGTTCCACCTCGGAACTGGCGCCGCAGGAAGACCAGGGTGTGCTCATTTCCATCGCCTTCACCAACCCCTCGGCCACGCTGGAGCAGCGCGCGCAGGTCACCAGGCAGATCTACGACGTCTACAAGAGCTACCCCGAGAATGACCACGTGTTCCAGATCAACTCGCCCACGCAGGTGATCGGGGGCATGGTGCTCAAGCCCTGGAACGAGCGCAAGCTCACTACCAACCAGATGCAGCCGCAGCTGCAGCAAAAGCTCGGCCACATCGCCGGCGCGCAGGTGGCGGTGTTCCAGCCGCCCTCGCTGCCGGGCGCGCGCGGCCTGCCGGTGCAGTTCGTACTCACCACCAGCGATCCGGTGGGCCGGCTATACACGGTGTCGCAGCAGTTCCTGCACGCGGCGCTGAACACGGGCGACTTCATCTTCATGCAGTCCGACCTGCGCATCGACCTGCCGCAGACCACGATCATCGTGGACCGCAACATGGCCGCGCAGCTGGGCCTGAGCATGCAGCAGATCGGCTCGGCGCTGTCGGCCATGCTGGGCGGCGGCTACGTCAACTTCTTCAACCTGGACGGCCGTTCCTACAAGGTGATTCCGCAGGTTCAGCGCCGTTTCCGCCTGACCACCGAGCAGCTGCTGAACTACCAGATCCGGGCCAGCAACGGCGCGATGGTGCCTCTGTCCACCGTGGTGCACCTGAAGACCTCGGCGCAGCCGGAGACCATCAACCACTTCCAGCAAGCCAACTCGGCCACCATGAACGCCGTGCCCATGCCCTTCGTCTCGCAGGGCAAGGCGCTGCAGGACCTGAAGAGCCTGGCGCAGCGCACGCTGCCGTCCGGCTACAGCTTCGACTACGCCGGTCAGTCGCGCCAGTACGAGCAGGAATCCGGCGGGCTGCTGCTGACCTTCGGCTTCGCGCTGGTGATCATCTTCCTGGCCCTGGCGGCCCAGTTCGAGAGCTTCCGCGACCCGATCATCATCCTGGTGTCGGTGCCGATGGCCATCTCGGGGGCGCTGCTGTTCATCAACCTGGGCATCGGAGGGGCCACGCTGAACATCTACAGCGAGGTCGGGCTGGTGACCCTGATCGGCCTGGTGTCCAAGCACGGCATCCTGATCGTGGAATTCGCCAACAACCTGCAGCGTGAAGGCCGCAGCAAGCGCGAGTCCATCGAGCACGCCGCCGGCATGCGCCTGCGCCCGATCCTGATGACCACCGCGGCCATGGTGCTGGGCGTGGTGCCGCTGATCACCGCCACCGGCGCGGGCGCCGCCAGCCGCTTCAACATGGGCCTGGTGATCGCCTCGGGCCTGGCTATCGGCACGCTGTTCACGCTGTTCGTCGTGCCGGCGGTGTACATGATGCTGGCCGCCGACCACAGCCACGAGGCCCGCGCGCAGGCCCTGCGCGAGGCCGAGGAAGCCGAGCGCGCGATGCGCCACGAAGGACCGCACGGGGCCTGAGTCACCGGCGCGGCGTCATGAGAAGGGCGGCCCATGGGCCGCCCTTCTTGTTTGCGGGAAACGATGCGCCCGATCAGACCAGCCGGTCGGCCGCGCGTTGCACGGCCTGCAGGCGCCGGCCGCTGCGCGCCTCCCAGTCGGCCTCCTGGTCCTCGCCCACCGGGCCCACCTGGAAGTAGCGTGCCTGCGGGTGCGCGAAATAGAAGCCGCTGACGCTGGCCGCCGGCAGCATGGCCCAACTCTCGCTCAGGTCCATGCCCAGCTGCTGCGCGCCCAGCACCGCGAACAGATCCTGCTTGACCGAATGCTCGGGGCAGGCGGGATAGCCCGGCGCCGGGCGGATGCCCACGTACTCCTCGCGGATCAGCTGTTCCAGGCTCAGCGCCTCCTGCGCGGCGTAGCCCCACAGGTCGGTGCGCACCCGCTGATGCAGCCATTCCGCCAGCGCCTCGGCGAGGCGGTCGGCCAGCGCCTTGAGCAGGATGGCCGAGTAGTCGTCGTTGGCCTGCTGGAAGCGCAGCACGCGTTCGTCGGCGCCGAGTCCGGCGGTCACGGCGAACAGGCCGATGTGGTCGGCGCCCTGCCCCTTGGGCGCGATGAAGTCGGCCAGCGCCAGGTTGGGCCTGCGCACGCCGTCCACCACCGGGCGCTCGGTCTGCTGGCGCAGCCCGCGCCAGGTCATCAGCACGCGGTCGCGGGATTCGTCGGCATAGATCTCGATGTCCTCGCCGTCCACGCTGTTGGCCGGGTACAGGCCCACCACGGCGTTGGCCTGCAGCCAGCGGCCTTCGATGATGCGCTTGAGCATGGCCTGGGCGTCGGCGTAGACCTGGCGCGCCTGCGCGCCCACCACCGCGTCGTCCAGGATGGCCGGGAAGGGGCCGGCCAGGTCCCAGGTCTGGAAGTAGGGCCCCCAGTCGATGCTGCGCGCCACCTCGGCGAGGTCGACGTTGCGGAACTCGCGCCGCCCCGGGGCGCGCGGGGCCGGCGCGATGCCGGCGGGCCAGTCCAGGCGCAGCCGGTTGGCGCGCGCCTGCTCCAGGCCGAGCAGCGGCACCTGGCGCTTGTTCGCGTGCTGCACGCGAATGCGCTCGTAGTCGGCCGCCACCTCGCCCAGGAATTTCTCGCGGGAGTCCGATAGCAGGCCCTGCGCCACGCCCACGCAGCGCGAGGCGTCGGGCACGTAGACCACGGGCCCGTCGTAATGCGGCGCGATCTTCACCGCGGTGTGCACCCGGCTGGTGGTGGCGCCGCCGATGAGCAGCGGTACCGCGCGCTCGCGGAAATACGGGTCGCGCTGCATCTCCGCGGCGACGTACTGCATCTCCTCCAGGCTGGGGGTGATCAGCCCCGACAGGCCGACGATGTCGGCCTGCTCCTCGCGGGCGCGCGCCAGGATGTCCTGGCAGGGCACCATCACCCCCATGTTCACGACCTCGAAGTTGTTGCACTGCAGGACCACGGTGACGATGTTCTTGCCGATGTCGTGCACGTCGCCCTTGACGGTGGCGATGATGATGCGCCCGCGCGCTCGCGCGCTGCCGCCCGCCGCCTGGTCACGGCGCTTCTGTTCCTCGATGTAGGGGATCAGGTGGGCCACCGACTGCTTCATCACCCGCGCGCTCTTGACCACCTGGGGCAGGAACATCTTGCCCTGGCCGAACAGGTCGCCGACGATGTTCATGCCGTCCATCAGCGGGCCCTCGATCACCGATAGCGGCGGCTTGCCGGCGGCTTCGAAGCCCGCGCGCAGTTCCTCGGTGTCCTCGACGATGAAGTCGGTGATGCCGTGCACCAGCGCGTGGCTCAGGCGCTGCTCCACCGGCAGCTCGCGCCAGGCGTTGCGCGTGCCTTCGTCGCGCGCGCTGCCGCGCACCTGCTCGGCCATGGCCACCAGGCGCTCGCCGGCGTCGGGGCGGCGGTCGAGCACCACGTCCTCCACCGCTTCGCGCAAGGCCGGGTCGAGATCGTCGTACACGCCGACCTGGCCGGCGTTGACGATGCCCATGTCCATGCCCGCGCGGATCGCGTGGTACAGGAACACGGTGTGGATGGCCTCGCGCACGGCGTCGTTGCCGCGGAAGGAGAAGCTCACGTTGCTCACGCCGCCGGAGACCTTGGCACCCGGCAGGTTGGCCTTGATCCAGCGCGTGGCCTCGATGAAGTCCACCGCGTAGTGGTTGTGCTCCTCGATGCCGGTGGCGATGGCGAAGATGTTGGGGTCGAAGATGATGTCCTGCGGCTCGAAGCCCACCTCGTCGACCAGGATGCGGTAGGCGCGCGCGCAGACCTCGATGCGCCGCTGGTAGCTGTCGGCCTGGCCCTGCTCGTCGAAGGCCATGACCACGGCGGCCGCGCCGTAGCGCCGCACCAGGCGCGCCTGGCGGATGAAATCCTCGGGGCCCGACTTGAGGGAGATGGAATTCACCACCGACTTGCCCTGCACGCAGCGCAGCCCGGCCTCGATGACCTCCCACTTGGAGGAGTCGATCATCACCGGCACGCGCGCGATGTCCGGCTCGGAGGCCATCAGGTTGAGGAAGCGCACCATGGCCGCGCGGCTGTCCAGCATCGCCTCGTCCATGTTCACGTCGACGATCTGCGCGCCGTTCTCCACCTGCTGGCGGGCCACGGCCAGCGCCTTGTCGAACTCGCCGGCCAGGATCATGCGGGCGAAGGCCTTCGAGCCGGTGACATTGGTGCGCTCGCCGATGTTGACGAACAGCGAGTCCGGGCCGACGACCAGCGGCTCCAGGCCCGACAGCACCAGCGGGGAAACGGGGGCCCGCGGCGCGGAAGGGATGGAAGGCATGGGCGGCATGGAGGGGGCTTGGGTCATCGGCGGGCGCGGGCGGCAAGTCCCGGTTCGGCGGGTGCGACAATGCGGCAAACGTGCATTCTAGGCAAGGCCCCCATGTCTCTGTTGAGCAGTTTTCGTGCCCGCAAGCCCGCGTCGGCGACCGCTGCCTGGACCGAGCGCATCGTCGACGCGCTGCTGCAGATGCCCGCGTGGCTGGCGCTGTCGCGCACGGAGGCGAGGGCCGTGGCCGAACGCATGCAGGTGCGCACCATGCCGGCCGGCTCGGCCTTCATCCGCCAGGGCGACCCGGCTCCGGGCAGCGGCATGATGCTGCTGCTCGACGGCGAAGTGGCCATCGAGAAAAAGGGTTCGGGCCCGCAGGGCGACAGCCTGGTGGTCTCGCTGGCGCGCCCCGGGGCGCTGCTGGGAGAGATGGGCATACTCAACGACGCGCCGCGCTCGGCCAGTTGCGTGGCCAGCACCGACGTGGTGCTGGCCCTGCTGAGCAGCCAGGCGCTGAAGGACCTGGTGGAACAGTCGCCGCACGCGGCGGCCAAGCTGGCGCTGGGCATCGCCTCGCGCCTGGCCGAGCAGCTGCGCTCGACCTCGAACAAGTTGTCCACGCTGTCGGCCGTCACCGCGGCCATGCACCCCACGCTGGACGCCGCCTCGCTCACCGGCGCCGCCCGCCGACAGCGTGGATGAGACGGGACCAGCGGCTGTGCCTGCGCACAGCCGCGCGCCCGTCGAATCCGAGCAGCTTGCAAGCTGCGAGGTGGACGTGTCTTAGTCGTTGCGGCGCAGCGCCAGGCGCTCGCTCTGACCCACCGACTGCGGGTCGGCCAGTTCGATGGCGATCTGCGTGCACACGACCCGGCACAGCTGCATGGCCTGCTGGCTCTGCACGCGGTACTGGATGCTGTTGCCCGTGCGCCGGCGCGACACGATGCCGGCCAGGTACAGCACCTTCAGGTGCTGCGACACGTTGGGCTGGGTCGACTGCACGTCGGCGACGATCTCGTTGACGCCCTTCTCGCGGTCGCAGATGGCGTTCAGGATGCGCAGGCGCAGCGGAGTCGACAACACGCCGAACAATTCGGCGGCCGCGGCGAACACGCGCTCGGCTTCGCCCTCGGGGGCCTCGAGCACGGCAGCGCTGCGCGGCGGGGGCGCGTTGCGCCGCTGGCCGGCGGCGGCACGCGACTCATTCGACATCGGCATGGAACACTCCTGTACGCGCGGTGGCGCGCGGGTTTTGGTCGTGCACCGCGTCGGTGATCGCGGCGATGTGCTGGGGCGTGGTGCCGCAGCATCCGCCGACGATGTTGACCAGGCCGTCGGCGGCGAATTCGTGCAGCAGGCGCGACGTGACCTCGGGGGTTTCGTCGAAGCCGGTGTCGCTCATCGGGTTGGGCAGGCCCGCGTTGGGGTAGCAGCTGATGAAGGTGTCACCCGCCTGGCGCGCCAGCTCCTGCAGGTACGGGCGCATCAGCGCCGCGCCCAGCGCGCAGTTCAGCCCCACCGCCAGCGGCCGCGCGTGTCGCACGCTGGCCCAGAAGGCCGGCACCGTCTGGCCCGACAGGATGCGCCCCGAGGCGTCGGTGACGGTGCCGCTGATGATCAGCGGCAGGCGCTCGCCGCTGGCCTCGAACCATTCGTCGATGGCGAACAGCGCGGCCTTGGCGTTGAGGGTGTCGAATATGGTCTCGACCAGGAACAGGTCGACGCCGGCCTCGCCCAGAGCGCGTGCCTGCTCGTAGTAGGACTGGCGCAGCTGCTCGAAATCCACGTTGCGCGCGCCCGGGTCGTTGACGTCGGGGCTGATGCTGGCCGTCTTCGGGGTGGGCCCGATGGCGCCGGCCACGAAACGCGGCTTGTCCGGCGTGGCGTGGCGCCGCGCGCTGTCGAGCGCCAGCGCGGCGGAGGCGCGGTTCATCTCGTCGGCCACTTCGGCCAGGCCGTAGTCGTCCTGCGCGATGCGGGTGGCGCCGAAGGTGTTGGTCTCGACGATGTCGGCCCCGGCGGCGAAGTAGCTGTCGTGGATGTCGCGGATCACCCGCGGCTGGGTCAGGCTGAGCAGTTCGTTGTCGCCCTTGAGGTCGCGCGGCCAGTCCTTGAAGCGCTCGCCCCGGTATTGCTCCTCGTTCAGGCGCAGGCGCTGGATCATCGTGCCCATGGCGCCGTCGAGGATCAGGATGCGCTGGCGCAGCAGTTCGGGCAGTTCGCGCGCGCGCGTGTATTCGCGTCGCGAGGCGGCGGAGTTTTTGCTCATATGCTAATTCTAAAATGCCGGCTCGCCCGCTGCTCGAGAGGGGGTATCCGAGGCCGCCTGGCACGGGTTCGGGCTCGGCGTGTGCGATGCGAAACTCCGCGGGAGCCGCCCCCGTGAAGCACCCGACGCCTTTTGCGCAAGCGGGCCGCGAGAATCGCCCCCGCTTCCTACAATGGCATTTTTGGTGGATGCCATGAACGCCCCTCAAGCCCCTCAAGCCCCGCTCGCCCCGATCGACCCGCTCGAGGCCCTCGAGCCCACGGCCGCCCAGCCGGTGCAGGACGACGCGCCGGCGCGCCTGCGCGAGATTCCCTACAACTACACCTCGTTCTCCGACCGGGAGATCGTGATCCGCCTGCTCGGCGCGAGTGCCTGGGAATGGCTGGACCAGCTGCGCCAGCAGCGCCGCACCGGGCGCAGTGCGCGCATGCTCTACGAGGTGCTGGGCGACATCTGGGTGGTCAAGCGCAACCCCTACCTGCAGGACGACCTGCTGGGCTCGTCCAAGCGGCGCCAGGCCCTGATCGACGCGCTGTGGCACCGCCTGCGCGAAATCGAGAAACGCCGCGAGGGCCGCGGCGATTCCCAGGCCCAGGCACGCGACGAGCTGGTGGGGCGCCTGCTCGAGCGCGCGCGCGAGGCGGTGCAGGAATTCGCGGCGTGGTTCGACGCCGTGGCCGCGCTGCGCCGGCGCGCGCAGCGCGAGCTGGCCCGCCACACGCGGCGCGACAACATCCGCTTCGACGGCCTGTCGCGCGCCGCGCACATGACCGACGCCACCGACTGGCGCGTCGAGGTGCCCTTCGTCGTGCTCTGCCCGGACACCGAGGCCGAGATGGCCGAGCTGGTGCGCGCCTGCGTGGCGCTGGGCCTGACCATCGTGCCGCGCGGCGGCGGAACCGGCTACACCGGAGGCGCGGTGCCGCTGGTGTGGAACAGCGCGGTCATCAACACCGAGAAGCTCGAGGACCTGGGCGAAGTGGAGCGGATCGAGCTGCCCGGCGTGGCGCAGCCGGTGGCCACCATCCGCACCGGCGCCGGCGTGGTCACGCAGCGCGTGGCCGACCGCGCCGAGCAGGCCGGGCTGGTGTTCGCGGTGGACCCCACCTCGGCCGAGGCCTCGTGCATCGGCGGCAACATCGCGATGAACGCCGGCGGCAAGAAGGCCGTGCTGTGGGGCACCGCGATCGACAACCTGGCCTGGTGGCGCATGGTCGACCCGCAGGGCCGCTGGATCGAGGTGACCCGGCTGGACCACAACCTGGGCAAGATCCACGAGGCCCCGCTGGTGCGCTTCGAATGCAAGACCTTCGCCCCCGACGGCACCACGCCGCTGGACACCCGGGTGCTGGAGATCCCCGGTGCGCGCTTCCGCAAGGAAGGCCTGGGCAAGGACGTCACCGACAAATTCCTGGCCGGGCTGCCGGGCGTGCAGAAGGAAGGCTGCGACGGGCTGATCACCAGCGCGCGCTGGGTGCTGCACCGCATGCCTCCGCGCGTGCGGACCTTCTGCCTGGAGTTCTTCGGGCAGGCGCGCGAGGCCATCCCGTCGATCGTGGAGATCAAGGACTTCCTCGACCAGCGTCCGGGCGGCGCCATCCTGGCCGGCCTGGAGCACCTGGACGAGCGCTACCTGCGCGCCGTGGGCTACGCGCCCAAGAGCAAGCGCGGCGCCTTCCCCAAGATGGCGCTGTTCGGCGACATCGTCGGCGAGGACGACGACGCCGTGGCGCGCGCCACCGCCGAGGTGGTGCGCATGGCCAACGCCCGCGTCGGCGAGGGGTTCGTGGCGGTCAGCCCCGAGGCCCGCAAGAAGTTCTGGCTGGACCGCAAGCGCACCGCGGCGATCGCGCGCCACACCAACGCCTTCAAGATCAACGAGGACGTGGTGATCCCGCTGCCCCGCATGGGCGAGTACGTGGACGGCATCGAGCGCATCAACATCGAGCTGTCGCTGCGCAACAAGCTGGCGCTGGCCGCCGAGCTGGACCGCGCGCTGCGCGCGCCGTGGGCACTGGCGCGCAACGAGGAACTCGGCGAGGGCGAGGCCGCCGTGTCCGACGAGGAGCTCCGGCACCTGCGCGAGCAGGCGCTGGCCCTGGTGGACGCCGTGCACGCGCGCTGGACCTTCCTGCTCGAGCAGATCGACACCCCGCTGCCGCAGCTGCTGCCGCTGCTGGCCGAGCCGCTGCTGGGCGGCGGCGGCGCGCAGACCGCGGCCATGCAGATGCTGCACCGCGCGCCGCGCGCCGCGCTGTTCAACCTGCTGCAGGAGCACAGCCTGCGCGCCTCGTGGAAGCTCGAGCTGCGCCGCCCGCTGCACACCCTGCTGGCCGGGGCGGCCTTCGCGCCGCTTCGCGGCGAGCTCGACGCGCTGCACAAGCGCGTGCTCAAGGGCCGCGTGTGGGTGGCGCTGCACATGCACGCCGGCGACGGCAACGTGCACACCAACATCCCCGTCAACTCCGACGACTACGGCATGCTGCAGGCCGCGCACGAAGCGGTGGCGCGCATCATGACCCTGGCGCGTTCGCTGGACGGCGTGATCTCCGGCGAGCACGGCATCGGCATCACCAAGCTGGAGTTCCTGAGCGAGGAGGAGCTGCGCCCCTTCAGCGAATACAAGCAGGCGGTGGACCCGCAGGGGCGCTTCAACCGCGGCAAGCTGCTGCGCGACGCCTCGCTGCCGGCGGACCTGACCAACGCCTACACGCCGAGCTTCGGGCTCATGGGCCACGAGTCGCTGATCATGCAGCAAAGCGACATCGGCGCCATCGCCGACTCGGTCAAGGACTGCCTGCGCTGCGGCAAGTGCAAGCCGGTGTGCGCCACCCACGTGCCGCGCGCCAACCTGCTGTATTCGCCGCGCAACAAGATCCTCGCCACCTCGCTGCTGGTGGAGGCCTTCCTGTACGAGGAGCAGACCCGCCGCGGCATCAGCGTGCACCACTGGGAAGAATTCGAGGACGTGGCCGATCACTGCACGGTGTGCCACAAGTGCGAGTCGCCCTGCCCGGTGGACATCGACTTCGGCGACGTGTCGATGAACATGCGCAACCTGTTGCGCAAGATGGGCAAGAAGAGCTTCCGCCCGGGCGGCGCCGCCGGCATGTTCTTCCTCAACGCCACCGACCCGCGCACCATCAAGGCCGCGCGCAGCGCCATGGTGGGCCTGGGCTTCAAGGCGCAGAACCTGGGGTACCGCATGCTGCGCGCGCTGGGCTCGCGCCAGACCGCGGCGCCGCCGGCCAGCAGCGGCCGCTCGCCGCTGCGCGAGCAGGTGATCCACTTCATCAACAAGCCGATGCCCGGCGGGCTGCCCAAGAAGACCGCGCGCGCGCTGCTGGACATCGAGAACCCGGACTTCGTGCCCATCATCCGCAACCCCGCGGCCACCACGGTGGACTCGGAGGCGGTGTTCTACTTTCCCGGCTGCGGCTCCGAGCGCCTGTTCTCGCAGGTCGGTCTGGCCACCCAGGCCATGCTGTGGCACGTGGGGGTGCAGACCGTGCTGCCGCCGGGCTACCTGTGCTGCGGCTATCCGCAGCGCGGCAGCGGCATGTACGACAAGGCCGAGAAGATCATCACCGACAACCGGGTGCTGTTCCACCGCGTGGCCAACACGCTGAACTACCTGGACATCAAGACCGTGGTGGTCAGCTGCGGCACCTGCTACGACCAGCTGCAGGGCTACGAGTTCGAGAAGATCTTCCCCGGCTGCCGCATCGTGGACATCCACGAATTCCTGCTCGAAAAGGGCGTGACCCTGCCCGGCGCGCAGGCCGGCGGCTACCTGTACCACGACCCCTGCCACAGCCCGATGAAGCAGCGCGAGCCCATGAAGACGGTGCGCGCGCTGCTGGGCGACGACGTGCGCAAGGCCGAGCGCTGCTGCGGCGAGAGCGGGCTGCTGGGCATCAGCCGCCCCGACATCTCCACCCAGGTGCGCTTCCGCAAGACCGAGGAACTGCGCCGCGACGAGGCGGCCTTGCGCGCCGCCGGGCACGACGGCGACCTGAAGATCCTCACCTCCTGCCCGAGCTGCCTGCAGGGCCTGTCGCGCTACCGCCACGACCTGCAGCACGGCCTGCTGGAAGCCGACTACATCGTCGTCGAAATGGCGCGCAAGATCCTCGGCGAGGAGTGGATGCCCGGCTACGTGCGCGCGGCCAACGCCGGGGGCATCGAGCGGGTGCTGGTGTGAGCGCCGCGCCGGACCAGGGCGGCACCGGCGCCGATGGCGCCGGCCCCTGCCCGCTGTGCGTGCAGGCCGGCGGCCTGCCGGTGTGGACCTCGGCGTGGATGCGCCTGATCCGCGCCGACGAGCCGCTGCACCCGGCCACCTGGCGCCTGGTGTGGAACGAACACGTGGCCGAGTTCAGCGAGCTGCCGAAGTTGCGGCGCCTGGCCTGCATGGATGCGCTGGTGCTGGTCGAGCGCGAGCTGCGCGAGGCCCTGCGGCCGCGCAAGATCAACCTGGCGGCGCTGGGCAACCTGGTGCCGCATCTGCACTGGCACCTGATCGCGCGCTGGGACTGGGACGCGCACTGGCCGCAGCCGGTGTGGGCGCCGGCCCGGCGCGAGCCCGACGCGGCCCGCCTGGCGGCCTTGCGCGACAGCCTGCCGGCGATCGACGCGCGCCTGCGCGAGGTGCTGGAGCGGCGCTTCGCAACCTAGGAGCCCTCGTCCGCCCCTCGCGCGCACCGTGCGCGCGCGGGTTCCCCGAGCTCAGATCACCCGGGAATATCGCGGCGCCTGCAGCTGCGCCGCCGCGTCGTGCAGCCGGCGGTCGAACTGCATGGCGATCACCCGCACCAGCAGGCGCCCGCGCGGGGTGACCTGCAGGCGCGGCCCGTCGATCTCGATCAGTCCGGCCTGCGCCAGCGGGCGCAGGCGCTTCAGGTCGTCGGCGAAACAGGCCTCGGCATCGGCCACGCCATGGCGCGACGCGAGTTGATCCAGATCGAGCGAAAAATCGCACATCAAGCGCTGTATGGCGTCCCGACGCAACAGGTCGTCGTCGTCCAGCGTGATGCCGCGCTCGATCGGCAGCCGCCCCTCGGCCAGCGCGGCCCCGTAGCCGTCCAGGGTCTTGGCGTTCTGCGCGTAATGCCGGCCCTGCTTGGAGATGCCCGACACGCCGAAGGCCAGCAGGTCCAGGTCGGCATGGGTGGAATAGCCCTGGAAATTGCGGTGCAGCCGGCCGCCTGCCTGGGCGCGCGCCAGCTCGTCGTCGGGCAGCGCGAAATGGTCCATGCCGATGTACTGGTAGCCGGCGTGCGCGAGGCGGCGGATGGCCAGGCCCAGCAGCACCAGCTTGGCCTCCGGGGTCGGCAGTTCGGCCTCGACGATGCGCCGCTGCGGGGTGAAGCGCGAAGGCAGGTGCGCGTAGCTGTACAGGGCGACGCGGTCGGGGCGCAGGTCCAGCACCTTTTCCAGCGTGGCAGCGAAATTGAAGGGGTTCTGCCGGGGCAGACCGTAGATCAGGTCCACGCTGACCGAGGCGAAGCCGCTGGCGCGCGCGGCGTCGATGACCTCGCGCGTTTCCTCGAAACTCTGGATGCGGTTGACGGCCTGCTGGACCGCGGGGTCGAAGTCCTGCACCCCCACGCTCATGCGGTTGAAGCCCAGGCGCGCCAGATGCTCCACCCGCCTGGCGCCGACCTTGCGCGGATCGATCTCGATGGAAAATTCGCCGCCGGCGGACAGGTCGAAATGCTCGCGCGTGAACTCCATCAGGCGCTGCGCCTCGGCGTCGTCCAGGAAGGTCGGGGTTCCCCCGCCCCAGTGAAGCTGCACGGCCGCGCTACGCTGCGCGAGCCGGGCGGCCACGGCGCGCATCTCCTGCTCCACCTGGTCCAGGTACGGGGCGCTGCGCGAGTGGTTGCGCGTGGGGATCTTGTTGCAGCCGCAGTAGTAGCACAGGGTTTCGCAGAAGGGGATGTGCACGTACAGCGAAAGCGGCGCGTTCCCGCGCTCGGCCAGGGCCCGCTCGTAGTCGGCCACGGGAAAGTCCGCGCGGAAGCGGTCGGCCGTGGGGTAGGAGGTATACCGAGGTCCGGAGACGTCGAAACGCCGGATCAGCTCGGGCTGGAAATCGAGGTTGATCGAAGCTGTCTGCATGATGTCCGGATCATCGGCGCGGGGAGGACCCGGCACTTTGACCTGGAACAAAGCGTCCCGTTGTTGCCCTCGGGCAACGAAAAACTCCCCGTGCTGCTCTGCAGCAAACTAAGATGGCAGCCCCTGCGACAGGAAGGCCGCCCGAAGCACACGCCGAGGCCGGCACCAAACCCATGCAAGACGAGCAAATGCACGACAAGGGGTCCATGGCTGCGCTCAGCCTGGGCGCGCTGGGCGTGGTCTACGGAGACATCGGCACCAGCCCCTTGTACGCCTTCAAGGAGGCCTTCAACCCCGCCCACAGCCTGGGTTTCAACCCGGCCAACATCTACGGCGTGCTGTCCCTGATCTTCTGGGGCCTGACCATCATCGTGACGGTCAAGTACGTGGGCCTGGCGCTGCGCGCGGACAACGAGGGCGAAGGCGGCATCCTGGCGCTGATGGCGCTGGTCATGCGACGCTACGCCGCGCCGTCGCGCGGGCGGGTGCTGGCGGTGGCGCTGGGCCTGATCGGCGCGGCCATGTTCTACGGCGACAGCATCATCACCCCGGCGATCTCGGTGCTGTCGGCCATCGAGGGCACCGCGGTGGCCACGCCGGTGCTGCAGGACGCGGTGATCCCGATCACCGCGGTCATCCTGGTCGGGCTGTTCCTGGTGCAAAAGCGCGGCACCGCGCTGGTGGGCACCTATTTCGGGCCGGTGATGATGCTGTGGTTCGCCGCCCTCGGCGTGCTCGGGCTGACCCACATCGTCATCCACCCCGACGTGCTGCGCGCCCTCGACCCCTGGTGGGGCATGGACATGTTCCTGCGCGAGCCGCGCCTGGCGCTGTTCCTGCTCGGCGCGGTGTTCCTGACCCTCACCGGCGGCGAGGCGCTGTACGCCGACATGGGGCACTTCGGACGCCTTCCCATCCGCCGCGCCTGGCTGGGCGTGGTGATGCCGGGGCTGCTGCTGAACTACTTCGGACAGGGCGCGCTGGTGCTGGCCAACCCGGCCGCCGGCAAGAATCCCTTTTTCTACATGGCGCCGTCGTGGGCGCTGTGGCCGCTGGTGGTGCTGGCCACGCTGGCCACGGTGATCGCCTCGCAGGCGGTGATCTCGGGCGCATATTCGATGACCACCCAGGCCATCAAGCTGGGCTATCTGCCGCGCATGCGGGTGCTGTTCACGAACGAACGCAACCAGGGGCAGATCTACGTGCCCTTCATCAACTGGACCATGCTGTTGTTCGTGCTGGCGCTGGTGATGGCCTTTCGCAGCTCGGACAACCTGGCCGCGGCCTACGGCATCGCCGTGAACATCACCATGGTCACGACCACGGTGTTCCTGTGGATGGTGGCGCCCCAGCGCTGGGGCTGGAGCACGCGCCGCGCCAACCTGGTGTTCGTGCCCCTGGCGCTGGTGGAGATGCTGTTCCTGGCGTCGAATTCGCTGAAGATCGACCACGGCGGCTGGTTCCCGCTGGTGTTCGGCGCCGCCGTGTACGCCCTGCTGTCGACCTGGAAGCGCGGGCGCAGCCTGCTCAAGCGCCAGCTGCAGGAACATGCCTTGAACCTGAAGGACTTCGTGCACAGCCTGTCGACCTACCCGCCCACGCGGGTCGAGGGCACGGCCATCTACCTCACGCCCAACGCCGACACCGTGCCGCACGCGCTGCTGCACAACCTCAAGCACAACAAGGTGCTGCACGAACGCGTGGTGTTCCTGTCGGCGCAGGCCGCCGACGTGCCCCATGTCGGGCCGGATCAGGGCATCGACCTGCGCCCGATGGAAGAAGGCATCTATTTGCTGCACGTTCGCTACGGATTCAAGGATGAACCCGACATCCAGAAGCTGTTGAAGGATTGCGAGCGCTTGTCGGGGATGGAATTCCACCTGATGGAGACCTCCTTCTTCCTGGCCCGGCAGACCATCGTGCCCTCGAAGATCCCCGGCATGGCCCTGTGGCGTGAAGTGCTGTTTTCCTGGATGAGCCGCAACGCCCAGGAAGCCTCCGACTATTTCCGCATTCCGCCCAACCGCGTGGTGGAACTGGGAACCCAGATCGAGATCTGAGCCCATCCGCGAGGCGCGGTAAAAATCCAACAGCCCCGGGCGCCCTCGCCTGCGGGAGGCGCGCCGGCTCTGGCATCATGCATGCATGCCGGCACGTGGCGTGCCGGCGCAGGAGGTGCGAGATGACCATCGCGATGGCAGCCTACAAGTCCGTCTATGCGGTCGAGGACGTCGAACGCAAGCTCAGGAACCTGAGCGGCGACGCCCAGGACGCGCTGAGGACCACGTACACCCGCATGATCGAAGCCGGAGGCCAGCGCCTGGCCATCAAGCCCGCGGCCGTTCCCGACCGCGACGCGCTGCAGGCCGAGTTGCCCAATTTCGCCGAACCCCTGGAACAGGTGCTGCGCGCGGTCGCGCTGGCCGCCGACAGCCGCGATCCCGTGGAGCTCACACCCATGCTGCTGCTGGGCGAGCCGGGCATCGGCAAGACCCATTTCGCACGGCGCGTGGCCGACATGCTGGGAACCTCCTGGGCGCTGGCGCCGATGAACGCGCTGACCGCCGGCTGGATCCTCTCGGGCGCCTCCTCGCAATGGAAGGGCGCGCGCCCCGGCAAGGTGTTCGAAACCCTGGTGCAGGGCGAATACGCCAACCCGGTGGTGGTGATCGACGAAATCGACAAGGCCGCCGCCGCCGCGCAATACGACCCGCTGGGTGCGCTGTACAGTCTGCTGGAGCACGATACCGCGCGCCACTTCACCGACGAGTTCGCCGAGGTACCGATCGACTGCAGCGCCGTGGTGTGGGTGGCCACCGCCAACGACCCGGCCAGCATCCCCGAGCCCATTCTCAACCGGCTGGACGTATTCGAGGTGGCCGCGCCCGACGAAGCCGGGCGCCGAGCCATCGCCCGGCGCCTGTACCGGGAACTGCGCGAAGGGCACGACTGGGGCGGCGCCTTCCCGCCCGAGATCGGTGACGGCGCGCTGGATGCACTGGCCCAGGCCAGCCCGCGCGAAATGCGACGCTTGCTCTCCACGGCCTTCGGTGCGGCCAAGCTCGACGGGCGCGCCGAACTGCTCGAGCGCGACTTCCCCCGCATCCGCTCGCGAGGCCCGCGCATGGGCTTCGTGCAATGAAGGTCTCCAGGAATCGCAGGGCCGTCCCTGGGCCACTCAACCAGAAACCCCGCATGGAGAACTCCCGATGAGCCTGATGGCCGGCACGGCGCCGCAAGCCACCCACCTGATCAAGCCGCTCGTCGCGCTGCTGGCGATCATCAACCCCTTGGGGATCCTGCCGATCTTCCTGGCCCTCACCGAAGGCTTCACACCGTCCCAGCGCAAGCGCACCATCGCCACCTGCGCCTTCTCGTCCTTCGTGGTCATCGCCGTCAGCGCCTTGCTGGGCACCCAGGTGCTGCAGTTCTTCAGCATTTCCCTGGCCTCGTTCCAGGTAGGTGCCGGGCTGCTGCTGCTGATCACCGGCATCGGCATGCTCAACGCCGCCCCCACGGCGTTCCGCTCGACGCCGGAGGAAATGGACGAAGCCGAGGCCAGCAGCCGCAGCATCGCCGTGGTGCCCCTGACCGTGCCGCTGCTGACCGGGCCGGCCACCATTTCCACCATGATCATCTACGCCGACAAGAACCGGCACTGGCCCTACCTGCTGGTACTGGTAGCCTACGGCGTGGTGGCCGCGCTGGTCATCGCCGGCACCTTCCGCGCCGCCGAGAGCATCGCCCGCGTGGTCGGCAAGACGGGCATCAACATCATGACCCGCCTGATGGGTCTGCTGATCGCCGCGCTGTCGGTGGAATTGATGAGCGAAGGCCTGCTCAAGCTGTTTCCCGGGCTGGGGCACTGAAACGGTGCGTCGGCGCGGGACGCCCTGAATCGGGGAGCGGGTTTCCCCTGTGGGCAAGCCGAAGGGCCGGGGGCAATAATCCTCAAAGTCGCGCACCCAGTTGCCTGCGACAGGAATTCTGGAGTGAGTAGCGAGGAGACAGCCCGACCGGACCCGCGCACGAGTGTGGAGTACCGGCAAACATCAGCGCCAAGACGCTGAGACAACGGCGCCAGATCCCCCGAGGGGGTCTGGCGTTTTTTCATGCCCGGTCGCCGGGAAGCTGCATGGCGCATGTTCCACGTGGAACACGCGCCACCGTCTCAGGACGATTTTTTCATCGGGCAAGTGTTGAGCCCCAGCAGCGAGTACGCCGGGCACACCCCCACCGCTCCGGTGATCAGCGGCACGATGCCGATGTAGCCCCACCACCCCACCGTACCGGTCGCGGCCAATGCGATCAGCACCAGTCCGACCACCACGCGCACCACACGATCCAGCCCGCCTTCGTTGATTTTCATCGCTCGCTCCTGGATGGAAATTTCCACATATCAATGTAGTGCGCATGCGAGCAGGCAGGAATGATCCCGATCATGTCTTGCTGCGATGGCTGTGAAATCGCGGCCCGTGCAAGCGCAACGGCGAGGCCGCATGGGATGCGCAATGGCTTGGGCATGGGCGGCAGCCAGGCCGCACGCGCTCCCTTGGCGGAGTCAATGACCCCGTGAACTGGCTTCGCTTGCGTGGGCGTTGAGTGCAGGCCCGCAGCGCTACTGGCTGCGCACTCGAGCCTCGCCTCGCGCCAGGATCCGCCGCGCGCGGAGTGGGACCCACGCTTGGGGACGGGACCCGAAGCTGTCACTCGACGTCTGCGCACGAGCGGTGGCCGGGCCCCGCACGCGACCGCTTGCAATCACCAGCATGGCGGGCGTTCCGTGCACACCGGCGCCTTCCGCCCTTGGCCGACCTCCCTGAGCACTGACAACCGAGCAGCCGCACACCTCATCCTCCGCGCATCGAGGAGGCTGCGCAGCTGAGCAGGCGAGCAACCGCGATACCGCGGCTTGGTTGCTGGCTCGCAGTCCACGATGGTGGTCGACGGCGGCGGCCGGGCCCCGCGCGGGCCGGCGTCGGGGTGGCGAGCAGCACAGGGCCGGGGGCGGCGCGCGTCAGCGCGCTTCCAACCTCATGCTTGCGGCAGCTGTTTGAGCGCAGCGCGCGCAAGCGCGCGAAGCGAGTTCTGCCGCACGCCTCCGGCCCGAGCAGCGCAAGCGCAGTTGGCGCCGCAGGCGCCAACCACCCCGTCATCCGGCTCGCGCGGGGCCCGGCCGCCGCTGGCGTGCGAGAGCCGCTCCGGGCTGATGCAAGCCTCGTGTCGTGCAAAGCCCCATGACCATTCGCTTCGGCATGCGCGAACGGTGGCGGCTCGTGAGGGGCGACTTGCACGTTCCACGTGGAACATCGCCGCACCGTCATGGCTCGCCGTGCCGCCCGTCGCTCCCAGGCAGGGGGATTGTTCCACGTGGAACATCGGCCCGTCTCCCGGCCTCGCGCGACGCCGCGCCTACAATGCGGAACTCGAAGCTGGTGAACTCCATGGAATATCCGAAGGTCTTTGACGTCATCGTGGTCGGCGGCGGGCACGCCGGTACGGAAGCCGCGCTGGCCGCTGCCCGCATGGGCGCGGCCACGCTGCTGCTCAGCCACAACATCGAGACCCTGGGGCAGATGTCCTGCAACCCCTCCATCGGCGGCATCGGCAAGGGCCACCTGGTCAAGGAAATCGACGCACTGGGCGGCGCGATGGCCGCCGCCACCGACGAGGGCGGCATCCAGTTTCGCATTCTCAACGGCAGCAAGGGCCCGGCAGTGCGCGCCACCCGTGCCCAGGCCGACCGGGTGCTGTACAAGGCCGCGATTCGCTCCCGCCTGGAAAACCAGCCGGGCCTGTGGCTATTCCAGCAGGCCGTCGACGACCTGCTGCTCGAATCCGACGGCCGAGGCGAGCGCGTGTGCGGTGCGGTGACCCAGAGCGGGATCCGCTTCCGCGCTCGCAGCGTGGTGCTCACCGCCGGAACCTTCCTGGACGGCAAGATCCACATCGGGCTGCAGAACTACTCGGGCGGGCGCGCAGGCGATCCGCCCGCGGTCTCGCTGGCGCAGCGCCTGCGCGAAATCGGCCTGCCCCAGGGGCGCCTGAAGACCGGCACTCCGCCGCGTATCGACGGCCGCAGCATCGACTTCTCCCGCATGCAGGAACAGCCCGGGGACCTCGACCCGGTGCCGGTGTTCAGCTTCCTCGGCGAAGCCTCCCGGCACCCGCGCCAGCTGCCCTGCTGGGTCACCCACACCAACGCGCGCACCCACGACATCATCCGTTCCGGGCTGGACCGCAGCCCCATGTATACCGGGGTGATCGAAGGCGTGGGCCCGCGCTACTGCCCCAGCATCGAGGACAAGATCCACCGCTTCGCCGGCAAGGACGCGCACCAGATCTTCCTCGAGCCCGAGGGCCTGAGCACCCACGAGTACTACCCCAACGGCATCTCGACCAGCCTGCCCTTCGACGTGCAGCTCGAACTGGTGCACAGCATCGAGGGCCTGGAGCAGGCCCACCTGCTGCGCCCCGGCTACGCCATCGAATACGACTACTACGACCCGCGGGCCCTGAAGACCTCGCTGGAGACCCGGGACGTCGCCGGGCTGTTCTTCGCCGGCCAGATCAACGGCACCACCGGCTACGAGGAAGCCGCCGCGCAAGGCCTGCTGGCCGGCGCCAATGCCGCGCTGCTGGTGCGGGGCGCAGAACCCTGGTGCCCGGGCCGCGAGCAGGCCTACCTAGGCGTGCTGGTCGACGACCTGATCACGAAGGGGGTCAGCGAGCCCTACCGCATGTTCACCAGCCGCGCCGAGTACCGGCTCAGCCTGCGCGAGGACAACGCCGACCTGCGCCTGACCGAGGCCGGGCGGCGACTCGGCCTGGTGGACGACGCCCGCTGGGACGCCTTCTGCCGCAAGCGCGACGCCATCGAGGCCGAGCGCCAGCGCCTGCGCGACACCTGGGTGCAGCCGCAGACCCTGCCGCCCGCCGACGCACAGCAACTCATCGGCCAGCCCATCGAGCGCGAATACCGCCTCGAAGACCTGCTACGCAGGCCCGACGTCGACTACACCCGGCTGGTCGGTGCGCTGGACGGACGCTACGCGCCGGCCCACCCCTTGCGCGCCGACGAAGCCGAGCAGGTTCAGATCGGCGTGAAATACTCCGGCTACATCGAACGCCAGCAGGTGGACGTGCAGCGCGCCGCCGAATACGAGCACATGCCCCTGCCCGAGGACCTGGACTACACCGTGGTGCAGGGCCTGTCGATCGAGGTGCGCCAGAAACTGGGACGCGCCCGCCCCCACACCCTCGGCCAGGCCTCGCGCGTCTCCGGGGTCACGCCCGCCGCCATTTCGCTGCTGCTGGTGCACCTGCGCAAGCGCCGCCTGCGCTCGCCCTCAGCCGCCGGCCGGGCCGCCGGATGAGCGCGGCGCGCGAGGAACTCGCCGGTGTGCTGGAGGCGCTGCGCCTGCCGGCGGATGACGCCCAGATCGGGCAACTGCTGCAATACCTGGAGTTGCTGCAGCGCTGGAACGCGGTCTACAACCTGACCGCGGTGCGCGAGCCCGCGCACATGCTCACGCTGCACCTGGCAGACAGCCTGTCCCTGCTGCCTGCGCTGGACCGGCGCGCGCCGCGGCGGGTGCTGGACGTGGGTTCCGGCGGCGGCCTGCCCGGGCTGGTGCTGGCCATCATGCGCCCGCAGTGGCAACTCGTGCTGGTCGACGCGGTGCAAAAGAAGTGCGCCTTCCTGCAGCAGGTGGCGGCTACGCTGCAACTGCGCAACGTGGAGGTCCTGCACGGCCGCATCGAGGGCTTGCGACTGCCCGGATTCGACTGCATCACCAGCCGCGCGGTGGGCGAACTTGCCGAACTCGTGCGCATCAGCGAGCATGTGCTGCTCGCCGAGGGTGCCTGGGCGGCCATGAAGGGCAGCGTGCCCGAGGCCGAAATCCGGGCCCTGCCCGCGGGTATCGTGCACGACATCGAATTTCTCGACGTACCCGGGCTGCGGGCGCAGCGCTGCGTGGTGTGGATGCACCGCGCGCAGGCGCCGGCCGCGGGCCGGCCCGGCGATTCCTAGGACTCTTGCGATGGCATCGGTTTTTTGTGTCGCCAACCAGAAGGGCGGGGTCGGCAAGACCACCACCAGCGTCAACCTCGCCGCGGGCCTGGCCCGGGTCGGGCAACGCGTGCTGCTGGTCGACCTCGACCCGCAGGGCAATGCCACCATGGGCTCGGGGGTGGACAAGCGCCAGCTCAAGCCCAGCGTGTACCAGGCCCTGCTGGGCATCGCCCCGCTGCAGGAAGCCCGCCGCACCAGCCCGCAGGGCGGCTACGACGTGCTCGGCGCCAACCGCGAGCTGGCCGGCGCCGAACTCGAACTGGTCGACGAGGATCGGCGCGAACACCGCCTCAAGGAATTGTTGGCCTCGGTCGCCGGCGAGTACGACTTCGTGCTCATCGACACCCCTCCGGCGCTGGGCCTGCTCACGCTCAACGCCCTGTGCGCGGCGCAGGGGGTGATCGTACCCATGCAGTGCGAGTATTTCGCGCTGGAAGGGCTCACCGACCTGGTCAACACGGTGCGCCAGGTGCACGCCAAGCTCAACCCCGACCTGGTGCTGATCGGGCTGCTGCGGGTCATGTTCGACCCCCGCATCACCCTGCAGCAACAGGTCAGCGACCAGCTCAAGACCCACTTCGGCGAGAAGGTGTTCGATGCGGTGATTCCCCGCAACGTGCGCCTGGCCGAGGCCCCGAGCTACGGCCTGCCCGGCGTGGTGTTCGACCGCGCCAGCCGCGGCGCCCAGGCCTACATGGAATTCGCCGAGGAAATGGTGCGCCGCGTCCGCGGCCCCGCCGCCGCCTCCCGCAGCCCCAACGCCACCGCAGCATGAACAGCCCCTCCAAGAACCCCTCCGCCGCCTCCCCGGCCCCGAAAAAGCGCAAGGGCCTGGGCCTGGGCCTGGAAGCCCTTCTGGGCGCCCAGGGCGCCGACATCGGCGCCGCGCCCGCCGCCCCCTCCTCGCTGCCGCTGGACGTGCTGGTGCCAGGCCAGTACCAGCCACGCACGCGCATGGACGAAGGCGCGCTGTTCGAACTGGCCGAAAGCATCAAGGCGCAGGGCGTGATGCAGCCCATCCTGGTGCGCCCGCTGGCCGGCGGCAAGTACGAGATCATCGCCGGCGAACGGCGCAGCCGCGCGGCCCGCCTGGCCGGCCTCGAGCAGGTGCCGGTGCTGGTGCGCGAGGTGCCGGACCAGTCGGCGCTGGCCATGGCTCTGATCGAGAACATCCAGCGCGAGGACCTCAATCCCCTGGAGGAAGCCCAGGGCATCCGGCGCCTGATCGAGGAGTTCTCCTTCACCCACGAACAGGCGGCGCAGGCCGTCGGGCGCTCGCGCGCCGCGGTCAGCAACCTGCTGCGCCTGCTCAATCTGGCACGCCCGGTGCAGGACATGCTGCTGGCGGGGGACCTGGACATGGGCCATGCCCGCGCCCTGCTCGCGCTCGACGGCGCCGCCCAGATCCAGGCCGCCAACCAGGTGCAGGCGCGGCGCCTGTCGGTGCGCGAGACCGAGCGCCTGTGCGCCCGCGCGCAGGCCCCCGAGCCGGCCCCGCGTGCGGCGCAACAGGCCGAAGGCCGCGAACTCGAACGCCTGGAGCACGAGCTGGGCGAACTGCTGGCCGCGCCGGTGCACATCCGCGCCAAGGGCAACGGCAGCCGCATGCGCGGCGAAATCACCCTGGGCTTTCACTCGCTGGACGAGCTCAACGGGCTCATCGACTACCTGCGCAAGCAGGCCTGAGGCGCCCGCCCGGTATTCAGGGGGCCGCCTCCGCAGTGAGCACTTACACCGGCACGTCCTGCGCGAACACGCGCAGCACCGAGCTGTAGGCCTGCAGGCCCGCGCCGGAGAATTCGCCGGCGGCCTCGAAGCCGATCAGCGGCACCGGCCCCAGCTGGCTGCGCAGAAGCTGCCACTGCGCGGACAGTACCGAGCCGCGACGCGAAGCGCAGGTGACGAACACCGCGCCGCGCACCGGCGGCCCGGCACCGGCGGCCGAGCAGTGGCCGGCCGCCTGCCGCGCCTCGCGACGCTGTTCGAGTTCCTCGCGCACCTCGGTGCACAGGCGCAACAGGTCGCGCAGCGAAACCGCCGCCTCGCGCCGGCAGAAACGCAGTTGCATGCCCGGCTGGAGCTCGGCGGCCAGCGCCACCCCCTGCGCCCCCGGGTCGATGCCGATCAGGCCGCGCAGCAGCGGCGCCGCTCCGGCGGCCGCCTGGCGCAGCTCGTCCTCGGGCCACGACAGGCCCACGACCACGTCGCGCAGGCTGGGCACCAGCTCGCGCCATTGCTGGCGCTCGCGGCGCTCTCGCGGCTCGCCCAGGTCGTCGAGCAGCGCGCCCAGCGCGGGCTGGCCGTCCAGCGCGTACACCACGTTGTCGGTGCAGCGCGTCACCGTGCGCGCCGGGCCCACCGCCTGCAGCCCGTGGCTGAGCCCGCCCAGCAGGCTCAGGCGTGGCGAGAAGGCCACGCCCGACACCCCGCCCTGCAGCACCGCGTCGGCGAACTGCGCGCCGCAGCCGGGGCTGACGATGCCGCCCCACACGTCGCGGTTCTCGCAGCGCTCGCCCAGTTCGAGCACCAGTTCGTCCAGCTCGGGCTGCTCGGCGTCGCCGTGGGCCAGCACCGAGTGCGCGCCGCGCCACACGCGCGAGGCCTGCGGCAAGGGCTTGCGCCCGGAAAACACGCGGAAATCACGCTGCGCCAACTGCATCAGCATCACCGCCACGCCGCAGGACTCGATGCCCTGCTCGCCGGCAGCGAACACCCCCGACACCACGCCGCCCACCCAGTGCGCCACGCCCAGGCGCTCGCGCAGGCCGGCCAGCAGTTCCTCGCCCAGCACGGCATGCCGCGGGTCCACGTACACCAGGCCCAGGTTGGGCCGCGTGACGGTTTCGGCGCGCGCGCGCTCGCGGGCCACCTGGGCGGCCAGCGACTCCAGGGCCAGGGGCCAGCTCGAAGACGACGAATGGGCGGTGATGAAACGCATGCGAAAGCTACCGATTCAGCGCACGCGGCGCGGCTCGCGCGCGAAGCACGACATGAAGCATGAACCCGGTGCATGAAGCGCGGCTCCATGCCGCGCCACCCTGCCATGTTGCACCGCAATGTGCCGAACCATCGTAGCAGGCGAATCAAGGCCCCGGAGTCCGTGCGCCTTGGCTGTCGAGACCATGCCAGGCCCCCGTTGCTTGCCCGCCTGCTCGTGGCCGGCTCAGCGCGGCGGGCGTGCCGGCGCCTTGCGCTTGGCCGCCCCCGCCTTCGCGCCGGTCTTCGCGGCCGCCGCCGGCCGCTTGCGCGCGGCGGGCGCCTTGCCGGCCGTGGCCGGCGTTCCGGGAGCCGACCGGGACGATGCCCCCGCCGAGGCACTCGAGGACGGCTTCGAGGACGCCTTCGAGGATTCGCCCGCGGGCGCCGCCGCCGCGGCGGGCATGGGCCAGGCGCTGTCACGCAGGGCCTCGCTGGCCACCTTCGTGAACTGCTCGCTCAGCGTGCTCCACCACTGCATGGGGTCGACGATGCCGCCCAAGGGCGCCGCCTCGCCCCCGTCCTTGACGCGGCCCTTGGCGTCGCCAGCGGCGGGCATCGCTGGCGCTGGCGCAGCTTCGGCACCGGCGCCGGGCGCCTGGGCGCCGGCCGGCGGCGCGGGCTCCGCCATGTGCGCGGCCGCGCCCATCGCCTCGGCGCCGGCGCGCATGGCCGAGCCCATTTGGCTGGCCAGGTCGCCGAAGTCCACGTTCATCGTCTTCAGCGTGGACAGGGTCATGCGCTGCACTTCCAGGCCCTGGATGGTGGCCTGGGTCAGGCGCACGTTGGCCTCCAGCCACTGCAGCACCGCGCGCAAGTCGACGATCTTGCGCTCCAGTTCGTCGGGGTCCAGGGTCGGCGCCATCCAGTTGGCGAAACTCGAGGACATGCCGGAGCCCTTCAACAGGGATTGAAAGAACTCCATGGCCGGGGGAGATTGGGCTTGCATAGGACCTGAACCTCGGAAAACGATGGAAACACCTGCGGCGCCGCCGGCGCGCGGGCTCGATGCGGCCCAGCATACCGCCTGCGCGCGCGCACCGACATCCCCCCATTCGAAGCCCCGCGCGGCGGCGCGCTGCACAATGCGGCCATGAGTCCTTCGCGCCCGGCTGGCCCTTCGCGCGCGGCCCTGCCGGCACGCTCGCGCTGGCGCGCCGCGTGGTGGCTGCTGCCCGTGCTGGTGCTGCACCTGGCCGCGCTGTGGGGCCTAGGACGGGCCTTCCGCCAACCCCTGCCGCATGCCCTGCCGCCGGCGCTGTACACCCGCGTGCTGCTGCCGCAGGCGCCCCAGCCCGTAGCGCCCGAGGCGGCTTCCGGGCACGGCCCGCCCAGCGCGCCGGCGCACGCCGGGCCGTCGCAGCTGCTGCCGGCGCCGCCGCTGCCCTCGGGCGGACCATCGCAGCACGCTTCCCACGCCGCTCCGCACGCCGCTTCGCAGCCCACTTCGCCCCGCGCGGCGCAGGCCGGGCCGGCGCCTGCCGCGGCCTCCGCGCCGCCCGCCGCTCCAGCGCAGGCCCATGCCCCGGCGCACGCGGCCGCGCCTGCCTCCACGCCTGCCTCCACGCCTGCCTCCGCGCCTGGCTCCACGCCTGGCTCCGCCGCCAGCACAGCTCCACGCGCCGCGGCCGGCACGGTCGAGGCCTGGCCGCTGCCGACCCGCCTCGACTACGCGCTGACCGGCTACTACCGCGGCCCGCTGCACGGCAACGGCGAACTCGAATGGCGGCGCGAGGGGCGGCGCTACGAACTGCGCCTGGGCGGCTCGGCGCTGGTCGACTTCTCCTACACCAGCACCGGCACCATCGACGGCGACTGGCTGGCGCCCGACGACTACGTCGAACAGGTGCTGATGCGCAGCAAGACCGTGCGTTTCGACCGCGCCGCGGGGCTGTTGCGCTTCTCGGCCATCGGGGCCACGATGCCCATTCCCGCGCACCTGCTCGACAGCGCCAGCGTGTTCATGCAACTCGCGCAAGGCCTGCGCACCCATCCCGACGAGTTCCAGAGCGGCACACACCTGCGCTTCCAGGTGGCGCGCCCGAGCGGCACCACCATCTGGGATTTCCTGGTGGCCGGACGCGAGCCGGTGGACACCGGCCTCGGGCGCCTGGACACCTGGCACCTGGTGTACGAGCCGCCGGCGCGCGACGACCTCGGCGCGGAGGTCTGGCTGGCGCCGTCGCTGCAGGGGCTGCCGGTGCAGATCCGCCTGCGCCACGGCGGCGACGACTTCCTGCTGTTCACGCTGCGCCGCGCGTTGCAGCAGGCGCCGGCCGGCGAGGCCTCCGCCGCGCTCGCAGCCCCGCGCTGAGACATTGCCGATGACCGCGTCCGCGCCGCGCTGTCGGCACGCGCGGGCCCTGCCGCGTTAAGGCAACAGGCACGCAGCGGGGGCCGCGGCGCGCGGGGCTTGATTCCTTCCGCCCGGTCCCCATCTGCACCTTGACGCGGTCGCGGGCACGCCACGACGCCGCCGCGATGACCCGGGAGGATCACCATGCACACCATGATCTACGACTCCGACGCTTTCAGCGTGTTCCAGCTCGACTGGGCCCGCGAAGCCGACAGCGTTCCCGAGGCCGCCTCGAACCAGGGTGGCTTCGAGATCGTCGACAAGTTCGCGCGCAAGGAAATCTTTCTCGAGGGCCACGTGGCGGACGGTTTCCGCGCCCGCGTGCGCAGCCTCATGGAAGGCTCGCCCAGCACCGAGGACATCGACGAATTCCTCGACGGCTTCTCGGCCCTGTCGCGCCTGAACCTGCACGCCCACTGAAAGGCCTCGCGCGCCCCCGCGCGCGGTCCGCCACGGGGACGCAAGCAAAGCTTGTCTTGTGTCAAGGTGACGCGATGGCGAAGCCATACGATGGTTCGCATGAATGCCCTCGTCGTCCCTAACTTTGAGTCGCCGCGCACCGCCGCGGCGGTGCGCGGCGGCACCCTCGCCGAGCCGATGGTGCGCGTGCTCAAGGCCATGGCGCACCGCGAGCGCTTGGCCATCCTGTGCCTGCTGCTGGACGGCGAGATGTGCGTGCGCGATCTCGAGCACGGCGTGGGCATGCGCCAGGCCGCGCTGTCCCAGCAGCTCTCGCGCCTGCGCGCGGAGAACATCGTGGAAGCGGTACGCCACGGGCGCTTCATGCTCTACCGCCTGAAGAACCCGCAGGTGCAGGCCGTGGTACGCGCCGTGTGCCGCGAGATCCACGCCGCCTGAGCCCCGCGGGCAGGCGCGGGGGCACACCCGCCGCGCTGCCTCACCAGGTGCCGTGCAGGCCCCAGTAGAGGATGAACACCGCCACCAGCGTGGACAGCGCCCAGGCCCAGGGCGGCATCATCTCCCACAGGCGTTCGGCCATGCCGTGAGGCGCCAGCACCAGTTCGCCGCGCGCGCTGCGCTCGAAGCGGGTGAAGAAGTCCTCGATCAACCCGCGTACCGCCTGGTCGGCGAGGGCACCGCCCATCTGCGCGATCGCGCCCCCCACCTCGGCGTTGGCCTGGTACTGCAGCGAAGTGCCGTCGCCCGCAGGCTGCAGCGCCACCAGCGCACGCCCGGCACCGAAACCGGCGCTGCCGCCGTTGCCCTCGAAACGCAGCACGTAGCTGTGCGGAGGGTTGGCATCCTGCAGCCACAGGGTGCTGGTGAAGCTGGTGCGGTGCCCGGCGATCTCGAGCTGCTGCACGACCTCGAAGCGCCCGGGCGCGCTTTGCTCGATGCTCTCGCAGCCCGGAATGCACGCGCGCAGCATCGCGGGCGAATTCAGGGCTTCCCAGGCCTGGGCGGGGCTGAGGGGGATGTGGCGCTTGCCTTGAACGTCCATGGTCGGTCTCGCAGATCGGGTGCGCCGCCCGGAATGGGCAACGCTATATCCATACTTACTTATATTCACCCGCTGTCACCAAGGTATCAAGCTGCAACGCAACATTTTCCGGGTAAATACTCCCTAGGGCTTTCCTGGGCCCTTCTCCGCCCGAAACCCCGGACATCGCCCCCAAGACCGGCCTGCGCGGCCCCGCGCGCGTTACATTAGGCGGCCATGAACATCGTGATCCTCGACGACTACCAGGACGCCGTGCGCAAGCTGCCGTGTTTCGAGCGGCTCGCCGACCACGAGGTCAAGGTCTTCAACAACAACGTCAAGGGCGCCGGCCAGCTCGCCGTACGCCTGCGCGACGCGCAGGCCCTGGTGCTCAACCGGGAACGCACGGCGCTGAGCGCCGCGGTGCTGCCGCGCTGCCCCAAGCTGCGCCTGGTGGTGCAGACGGGCCGGGTCGGCGCGCACCTGGACGTGGACGCCTGCACCCGTGCCGGCGTGGCCGTGCTGCAGGGCACCACCGACCCCGCGCCCACCGCCGAGTTCACCTGGGCGCTGATCCTGGCGGCCATGCGCCGCATTCCCCAGTACGTGGCCAGCCTCAAGCAGGGCGCCTGGCAGCAGTCGGGCCTGAAGTCGCAGTCCATGCCGGTCAACTTCGGCCTCGGCCAGCGCCTGGCCGGCAAGACCCTGGGCATCTGGGGCTACGGGCGCATCGGGCGCATGGTGGCCGGCTACGGGCGCGCCTTCGGCATGCGCGTGCTGGTGTGGGGCAGCGACGCCTCGCGCCAGGCCGCGCGCGAAGCCGGCCTGGACGCCGCCGCCGACCGGGCGCAACTGTTCGCGCAAAGCGACGTGCTCACGCTGCACCTGCGGCTCAACGAAGACACCCGCGGCCTGGTCACGCTGGCCGACCTGTCGCAGATGAAACCCGACGCGGTGCTGGTCAACACGGCCCGCGCCGAGCTCATCGCCCCGGACGCCCTGGTGTCCGCGCTCAACCGCGGCCGCCCCGGCATGGCGGCGGTGGACGTGTTCGAGTCCGAGCCCATCATGCGCGGCAATCCCCTGCTGCGCCTGGAAAACGCGATCTGCACGCCCCACGTCGGCTACGTCGACGAAATGCACTACGAGCACATGTTCGGCCAGGCCTTCGATGCCCTCGCCCGCTTCGCCGCCGGCGAGCGCGAAGGCGTGCTCAACCCCGAAGCCCTGCGCCACCCCCACTGGGCCGGCTGAGGCCGCCCGCGCAAAGACCTCGCATCCGCGTTTTGGGTGTAAATGGGCGTAAAATCGGGTGTCATGATCCGATACGAGACCCTGCACATCACCCCGGAAATCCTGGGCCTGATCGCTGGTATCGACGAATTCAAGGGCGCATGGCGGTCCCTGGGGGCGCTGGCCCCCGAGCGCCTTCTGGCACTGCGCCGCGTCGCGACGATCGAGAGTATCGGTTCATCCACACGCATCGAGGGAAGCAGGCTGTCGGACCGAGACGTCGAGCAACTGCTATCCAACCTGCGCATTCAATCGTTTCAGACCCGCGACGAACAGGAGGTCGCCGGCTATGCCGAGGTCATGGAGATGGTCTTCTCGTCCTGGCAAGACATCGCCTTGACCGAAAACCACGTCCGCCAACTGCACCGTGACCTGCTGATCCATAGCGACAAGGACGCCTGGCACCGCGGCACTTACAAGACGTCCACCAATAGCGTGGTTGCCTTCGACGAACGTGGTGGCTCCCTGGGCGTGGTCTTCGCCACTGCCACGCCCTTCGACACCCCGCGACTGATGCGCGAGTTGATCGACTGGTTTCACGATGCTCGAGGCGCCGGCAGCTTGCACCCGTTGCTGCTCATCGCCATCTGGGTCGTCGTGTTTCTGGAGATCCATCCCTTTCAGGATGGCAACGGCCGGCTGAGCCGCGTCCTGACCACCTTGCTGCTTCTGCAGGCAGGCTACGCGTACGCGCCCTACAGCTCGCTCGAAAGCGTGATCGAGCAGAACAAGGAGGCCTATTACCTGGCGCTGCGCCAGACCCAGGGCAGCATCCGCAGCGACGCGCCGGATTGGCAACCCTGGCTCTTGTTCTTCCTGCGGGCCCTGTCTCAACAAGTGCGCCGACTCCAACACAAGGTAGAGCGAGAGCGCCTGGTACTCGCAAGGCTACCGGCTCTGTCCCTCCAGATCGTCGAGTTCGCTCGCGAGCACGGTCGCGTCACCATGGCGCAGGCGCTGCGCCTCACCGGCAGCAATCGAAACACGCTCAAGCAACACCTGCGCAGTCTGGTTGAACAGGAGCATCTGGTTCAGCATGGTGGCGGACGGGGCACCTGGTACTCGATGCGTTGAGCGCTTGCGCGCGGGTTCGGCGACACGCTCCACGGCCAGTCGATGAACCCTGCAAGTCGCGCTACTTGCCGATGCAAAAGCGCGAGAAGATGTCGCCCAGCAGTTCGTCGGCGCTGACTTCGCCGGTGATGCCCATCAGCTCCACGTGGCCCAGGCGCAGTTCCTCGGCCAGCAGCTCCAGCGCCGGGCTGGACTGAGCCAGCCAGGCCGCCGCCTGTTCCAGGTGGCGCTCGCAGGCCTGCAGCGCCTGCACGTGGCGGGTGCGCGCCAGGAACACGCCCTCCGGCATGGCCTCCCAGCCGCAACGCTGCAACAACTGCTGGCGCAGGGTCTCCAGGCCCTGGCCGTGGCGCGCGGACAGCCGCGGCCCGGCGACTGCGGCCTCGCCCAGGCCCAGCTCGGCGGCCAGGCCGCGCGCGGCCGCCTCGGCCTCGGGCGCGGCCAGCGCATCGTTCTTGTTCCACACGTGCAGCACACGCGCCTCGGGCACGCCATGCTCGCGCAGGCGCGCGGCGATGCGCGCTTCCTCCGCACGGTACGAGGGCTGCGCCACTCGCGCGAGGTCATGCACGAACAGCACCGCGTCGGCCTGCGCGATGGCCTCCCAGCTGCGCTGAACGCCGATGCGCTCGACGCGGTCCTCGGTGTCGCGCAGCCCGGCGGTGTCGATCACGTGCAAGGGCACGCCCTCGATCTGGATGGACTCGCGCAGCCGATCGCGCGTGGTGCCCGGCACCTCGGTCACGATGGCCAGCTCCGCGCCGGCCAGCGCGTTGAGCAGCGAACTCTTGCCCACGTTGGGCTGCCCGGCCAGCACCACGTGCAGCCCCTCGCGCAGCAAGGCGCCCTGGCGGGTGCGCGCCAGCAGCGCGCGCAGCGCCTCGACCAGCTCGCCCACGCGCACGCCCACCGCGTGCGCGCGCACGAACTCGATGTCCTCTTCCGGGAAGTCCAGCGTGGCCTCGACCAGCGCGCGCAACTCGCGCAACCGTTGCCCCAGCGCGTGCACCTCGCGCGACATCTCGCCGGCCAGCGCGCGTTGCGCGCCCAGCACCGCGGCTCCGGTGGTGGCGTCGATCAGGTCGGCCACCGCCTCGGCCTGGGCCAGGTCCAGCTTGCCGTTGTGGAAGGCCCGCTCGGTGAACTCCCCGGGCCCGGCCACGCGCAGGCCCTGCTCCCGTCCGAGTTCGAGCAGGCGGCCCAGCAGCATCTGCAACACGGCCGGGCCGCCATGCACCTGCAGTTCCAGCACGTCCTCGCCGGTGTAGGAGTGGGGCGCCGGAAACCACAGCGCCAGGCCTTCGTCGATGACCTCGCCCTCGGCGTTGCGCAATTCCAGCAGCGTGGCGTGGCGCGGCTGCAGCGCGCGCCCGCACAGCGCGCGCACCAGCCCGGCCAGATCGCGCCCCGAGGCGCGCACGATGCCCACCGCGCCGCGCCCGCCCGCGGTGGCCACCGCGGCGATGGGCTCGGCGTGGCGCGCGAGCAGGCTCACCGCGGGCCTCCCGGGCCGCGGCGGCCCTGCGTCACTTGACCGAAGAGAACTCCGGCACGCCCATCTTGCGATTGATGAACCACTGCTGGGCAATCGAGAAGATGTTGTTGGTCAGCCAGTACAGCACCAGGCCCGCGGGGAAGAAGAAGAACATCACCGAGAAGGCCAGGGGCATGATCCACATCATGCGCGCCTGCATCGGGTCCGGCGGCGTGGGGTTGAGCTTGACCTGCAGGAAGGAGGTGCCGGTCATCACCAGCGGCAGCACGTAGAACGGGTCCTTGGCCGAGAGGTCGTGGATCCAGCCCAGCCACGGCGCGCCGCGCAGTTCCACGCTCGACAGCAGCACCCAGTACAGCGCGATGAACACCGGGATCTGGATCACCACCGGCAGGCAGCCGCCCAGCGGGTTGATCTTCTCCTTGCGGTACATCTCCACCATGGCCGCGTTCAAGGCCTGCGGGTCGTCCTTGTGGCGCTCGCGTAGAGCGGTCATGCGCGGGCCCACCGCCTTCATGCGCGCCATCGAGCGGTAGCTGGCCGCCGTCAGCGGGAAGAAGGCCAGCTTGAGCAGGATGGTCAGGCCGATGATGGACCAGCCCCAGTTGCCCAGCAGGCGGTGGACCTGCTCCAGCACCCAGAACAGCGGCTTGGCGATGATGGTCACCCAGCCGTAGTCGCGCACCAGCTCGAAGCCCGGCGCCAGGCCCTCGACCTGCCCCTGCAGTTCGGGGCCGACGAACAGCTTCTGCTCGGCCTGTTCCTGCGCCCCCGGGGCGATCTTGGGCAGGTGCAGCATCACGCCGGTGGCGAACAGCCCGCCCGGCAGCTTGCGCAGGTAGAACTCGCGCGAGCCCTGGAAGGGCTGCGGCAGCCAGGCGGTGGCGAAGTACTGCTGCACCACCGCGGCCCAGCCGTCGCCGGCCTGGATGGTCTTGGCCTGGTCGTGGAAGTCCTTGAACTCGAACTTCTGGAACTTGGCGGAACTGTCGTACAGCGCCGCGCCGTAGAAGGTGTGATAGAAGTGCGTGCCCTTGGAGGGGTTGTCGTCGTCGCGCACGATCTGCAGGTACAGCTGGGGCTGCACCGCGGCCTCGCCCTTGTTGACGATGGTGTCGCGCACGTCGATGGCATAGCTGCCGCGGTGGAAGGTGAAGCTGCGGGTGAGTTGCAGCCCTCCCTCCACCGGCGAGGCAAAGCTCACCGTCAGCGTGTTCGCCGAACCCATGTCCAGCGGCCCCGGCACCAGGGTCATCGGAGTTTCATGGTTGGGGAACTGCCCGCCCACCAGCCCGCTCTGCGCCACGTAGGTGCGCGAGGGCGTGTCGTCGAACAGCACCATGCGCTGCGACGTGTCTTCCTGGCTCTTGTACTTGAGCAGCCCGGCGTAGACCACGCTGGCGCCGCGGCTGGAGATCTTCAGGTCCAGCAGGTCGGTGCGCACGTCGGTGAGCACCGCGGGCGCCGAGGCGCTGCCCGCCGGGGCGGCCGCGCCGGGCGCACCCGGGGCGCCGGACGCGGCGCTGGCCAGCGCCGAGGGCACGCCGCTGCCGGCGGCGGCCGGCGCGCTGGCGGTGACGCTCGGCGCCTGGCCGAACAGCCCGGCCTCGCCGTGCGAGCGCAGCCAGGAGTTATAGAGAAAGATCACCGATGCGGTGAAGATCACCCACAAGATGGAGCGGCGAATGTCCATATGAATTCCTGCGTTGTAACCATTCCCGACGCCGCGCGCCTGCGCGCATTCGCATCCCGGGCAAATCGCGTATTAGAACCCATGCGCGTGGCGAAGGGTCATTCGTCGCCCCGCTGCGCCGGCGCCTGCGTGTCTCGCGCGCGCCAGGCGTCCCAGTGGAACAGCCGCGGCACCGGATCCTCGCCGCCACGGCACCAGGGGTGGCAGCGCGCGATGCGCAGCGCCCCCAGGTAGCTTCCCCGCGCGGCGCCGAAGCGATCCAACGCCTGCAAGGTGTAGTTGGAACAGGTGGGCGTGAAGCGACATTGTCCACCCACCCAGGTGCTGAACAACAGCTGGTACCCGCGCACCAGCAGCATCAGCAGGCGCTTCATGACGACTGCGGCCCCCGGCCCGCCGCGTCTTCCCGCTGCGCGGCCCGCCGCCGTTTCACTTCCCACTCGGCCAGCAACTGCCCCAGGGTCTGGTGCAGGTAGCGCCGCAGCGCGTCCGACTGGGCGCTGCGCCAGCGCGCATCCAGGCGCGACTGCAGGCGCAGCACCAGCACCGGCAGCGGCTGCCCGGGCTCGCCCGGGTGTTCCCGCAGGTGGGCACGCAGGCGTTCGCGCGCGACGCGCCGGATCAGGTTGCGCCGCGCCGCGTGCTTGCACTGGCGCTTGGGCAGCACGAAGCCCACCGCGCAGGCAGCCTGGGCAGTGGGTGGGCTCAGCGCATCCTGCTCGGACGCGCCGCGGTAATGCAATCGGAATTCGCCGGCCTGCACCCAACGCGCCCGCAAGGACGCGCCGAAGGATTCAGGCCGCAGCAGCGCCAGCAATTCAGCCGGCGCGGCGCCTTCGTCGTGGTTCCGGCTCATCGGGCGCCCTGGCCCGAGCCGATTCAGACGGCCAGGCGCTTGCGGCCCTTGGCGCGGCGCGCGTTGATCACCGCGCGGCCGCCGGCCGTGCGCATGCGCACGAGAAAGCCATGGGTGCGCTTGCGGCGGGTCTTCGACGGCTGGTAGGTACGTTTCATGACGGTTCTGCCTTGGTTCTGCTCAGTCTCGCGCTATCGCGCAAATTGCCGGCTCGGAGCGGCAGACGCAGCGCGGATCGAAAAAAGCATGCCATTTCAGCAAATTGCGCGCCGGCTGTCAATGTCTGCCGGGTACGCGGCGGGTCTTAGAACAACATCCGGAAAAGCACAAGCGGGCAGTCCTCGGCTGTGGATAACTCGGGAGCTTGGTCTAGAATGGGCCGCCCAACCCCCCTGGATTCCAAGCGTCGCACAGGCCATCGTGCCCGCGTGCCGCGGGCCCTCCCTTTGGTTCCAGGCCCTCGCCACGGTTGCGCAACCCTGCGCCGGCCGGGCGCGCGCCGGGGGCCTGAACCTTTGTACGTATCCACACGTTTCATGTCCCTCGACCCGCTCTGGCAGGCATGTTGCACACAGCTGGCCGCTGAGATCCCGACCCAGCAGTACGCCGCCTGGATCAAGCCCCTGCACGCTCCCAACTGGAGCTCCGACGGCGCCGTCGCCACGCTGTCGGTTCCCAACCGCTTCAAGATGGACTGGTTGCGCTCGCAATACGCCGAGCGCATTTCCCTGGCCCTGGCCGCCGTGGCCGGGCGCCCGGTGCAGCTGGAATTCGCGATCCACAAGGCCTCGTCCTCCCGCCCCGCCGCGCGCCCGTCCGACGACGCCGCCGCTGCACCCAGCGCCGAAGCCGCGGCAGCGCAGGATTCCATCGACAGGGCCGCGCAGGCGGCCGCCGCGGACAGCGCTGCCAGCGAGGCGCTGGAGCGTTCGCGCCTGAACCCCGGCCTGACTTTCGACAGCCTGGTCGCCGGCAAGGCCAACCAGCTCGCCCGCGCCGCGGCGCTGCAGGTGGCCGAGAACCCCGGCAAGTCCTACAACCCGCTGTTCCTGTACGGCGGCGTGGGCCTGGGCAAGACCCACCTGGTGCAGGCGGTGGGCAATGCGCTGCTGGCAGCCCGCCCCGGCGCGCGCATCCGCTACCTGCAGGCCGAACAGTTCGTCAGCGAGGTGGTGCGCGCCTACCAGCGCAAGACCTTCGACGAATTCAAGCGCTACTACCACGCGCTGGACCTGCTGCTGATCGACGACGTGCAGTTCTTCGCCGGCAAGGAAAAGACCCAGGAGGAGTTCTTCTACACCTTCGAGGCGCTGACCGCCAAGCGCTCGCAGATCATCCTCACCAGCGATACCTACCCCAAGGAACTGCAGGAGATGGACGCGCGCCTGACCTCGCGCTTCGACTCCGGCCTGACGGTGGCCATCGAGCCCCCCGAGCTGGAGATGCGCGTGGCCATCCTGCTGCGCAAGGCCGACGCCGAGCTCGTGAGCCTGGGCGAGGACGTGGCCTTTTTCGTGGCCAAGAACGTGCGCTCCAACGTGCGCGAGCTCGAGGGCGCGCTGCGCAAGATCCTGGCCTACGCGCGGTTTTCCGGCGAAGCCATCTCCATCGGCCTGGCGCGCGAAGCGCTGAAGGACTTGCTGTCGCTGCAGAACCGCCAGATCTCGGTGGAGAACATCCAGAAGACCGTGGCCGACTTCTACAAGATCAAGGTGGGCGAGATGTACTCCAAGCGCCGCCCGGCCTCCATCGCGCGCCCGCGCCAGATCGCCATGTACCTGGCCAAGGAACTCACCCAGAAAAGCCTGCCCGAGATCGGCGAACTCTTCGGCGGGCGCGACCACACCACGGTGCTGCACGCGGTACGCAAGGTGGCCCAGGAGCGCACCCGGATGCAGGAGCTCAACCAGCAGTTGCACGTGCTGGAACAGACCCTCAAGGGCTGAACGGCCAGCGACCGAAAGGAACAAGACTGTGGGATGACTGTGGAGCAATTCTGGACAACTCGGCCCATCGCTGCGGTCTTTGCGAGTTGTTCAATGTTCCTGCCCTAAACTGGACTGCTTGTCCCCAGCTTCGAAACTTGCCAAGTGCTTGATCGGTAACAGGAAACAGACTTATCCGCGAATTTCGGCGTCTCCTGTTACCACTCCTATGTTGAGAAGGAAGAATCACAATGAACAGACTGAGCATGTCGCGTGAAGCCCTGCTCAAGGGACTCGGGGGAGTTGCCGGCATCGTGGAACGTCGCCAGACCCTGCCGGTTCTGGCCAATGTGCTGATGCAGCCCGAGGGGCAGGAACTGGCGCTGACCACCAGCGACATGGAGATCCAGATCCGCATGCGCTGCGCCCTCGGCGAGGACGCCGACGCCGGCCAGCTGCAGGCCACCACGGTCAACGCGCGCAAGCTCATGGACATCCTGCGCGCCGCTCCCGGCGAGCAGGCGGCGATGGAATGGGCCGACGGCAAGTTCCAGGTCAAGTGCGGCAAGTCGCGCTTTTCACTGCAGACCCTGCCCGCCGAGGACTTCCCGCTGGTCAAGGAAGCCGCCGACTACAGCGAACAAGCGCTGAGCCTGGAACAGGGGCAGCTCAAGCGCATGCTGAGCCTGGTGCACTTCGCCATGGCCCAGCACGACATCCGCTACTACCTCAACGGCCTGCTGTTGGTGGCCGAAGGCTCGCAGCTCACGCTGGTGGCCACCGACGGCCACCGCCTCGCCCTGGTCGGCGCCGCCACCCAGGGCCCCAGCGAGAAGCGCGAGGTCATCCTGCCGCGCAAGACCGTCATGGAACTCAGCCGCCTGCTGAGCGACAGCGCCGAGCTGGTGCAGCTGCGCTTCGCCTCCAACCAGGTGCGCGTGTCCTTCGGCGACATGGAGCTGGTCAGCAAGCTGGTCGAGGGCAAGTTCCCCGACTACCAGCGCGTGGTGCCCAAGGGGCATCGCAACCACCTGCTGATCGGCCGCGCCTCGCTGCTGGGCGCGCTGCAGCGCGTGGCCATCCTGACCAGCGACAAGTTCAAGGGCGTGCGCCTGCAGCTCGAGGCCGGTGCGCTGCGCATTTCCTCCAGCAACGCCGAGCAGGAAGAGGCGCTGGAGGAACTCGACGTCGACTACGCCGGCGACGCCATCGAGATCGGCTTCAACGTGGCCTACCTGATCGAGGTGCTGTCCAACGTCCCGGGCGAGAACGTGCGCCTGGAACTGCAGGACGGCAACTCCAGCGTGCTGATCACGATGCCCGACGACGCCTCCTTCAAGTACGTCGTGATGCCCATGCGTATCTGAGCTTTCCGACCCGTCCGCAGTTCACCGTAGTACCCTCCGCCAGGCCATGAGCGAACCGTCCAGCAATCCGTCCTCCTACAGCGAAGCGTCGATCCAGATCCTCGAAGGCCTGGAAGCCGTGCGCAAACGCCCCGGCATGTACATCGGTGACACCTCCGACGGCACCGGGCTGCACCACCTGGTGTTCGAGGTGGTGGACAACTCCATCGACGAGGCGCTGGCCGGGTACTGCGACGACATCGTGGTCACCATCCACAGCGACAACTCCATCAGCGTGTCCGACAACGGCCGGGGCATTCCCACCGGGGTCAAGATGGACGACAAGCACGAGCCCAAGCGCTCCGCCGCGGAGATCGCGCTGACCGAACTGCACGCCGGCGGCAAGTTCAACCAGAACAGCTACAAGGTCTCGGGCGGCCTGCACGGCGTGGGCGTGAGCTGCGTGAACGCGCTGTCGCGCTGGCTGCGCCTGACCGTGCGCCGCGAGGGCGAAACGCAGGTGCTCGAGTTCGCGCGCGGCGTGGTGCAGAACCGCCGCCTGGAAACGCACGAGGGCGTGGAGGTCTCCCCCATGCGCGTGCTGGGCAAGACCGACAAGCGCGGCACCGAGGTGCACTTCCTGCCCGACGACGAGATCTTCGAGGGCGTGGACTTCCACTACGACGTGCTGGCCCGGCGCCTGCGTGAACTGTCCTTCCTCAACCACGGCGTGAAAATCCGCCTGGTCGACGAACGCCAGGGCAAGGAGGACAACTTCGCCTACACCGGCGGGGTCAAGGGCTTCGTCGAGTACATCAACCGCGGCAAGACGGTGCTGCACCCCAACGTGTTCTACGCCAGCGGCGAGAAGGCCACCGAGGCCGGCTCAGGCATCGTCAGCGAAGTGGCCATGCAGTGGAACGAGGGCTACGCCGAGAACGTGCTGTGCTACACCAACAACATCCCGCAGCGTGACGGCGGCACCCACCTGACCGGCCTGCGCGCGGCGATGACCCGCGTGATCAACAAGTACATCGAGGACAACGAACTGGCCAAGAAGGCCAAGGTCGAGATCAGCGGCGACGACATGCGCGAAGGCCTGAGCTGCGTGCTGTCGGTCAAGGTGCCCGACCCCAAGTTCTCCAGCCAGACCAAGGACAAGCTGGTGTCCAGCGAGGTGCGCGCGCCGGTGGAGGACGTTGTCGCCAAGAGCCTGACCGACTACCTGCTCGAGAACCCCAACGACGCCAAGATCATCTGCGGCAAGATCGTCGACGCCGCGCGGGCGCGCGAGGCCGCCCGCAAGGCGCGCGAACTCACGCGCCGCAAGGGCGTGCTCGACGGCATGGGCCTGCCCGGCAAGCTGGCCGACTGCCAGGAGAAGGACCCGGCGCTGTGCGAGATCTACATCGTCGAGGGCGACTCCGCCGGCGGCAGTGCCAAACAGGGCCGCGATCGCAAGTTCCAGGCCATCCTGCCGCTGCGGGGCAAGATCCTCAACGTCGAGAAGGCGCGCTACGAGAAGCTGCTGAGCAGCAATGAAATCCTCACCCTGATCACCGCTCTAGGCACGGGAATCGGCAAGGACGATTTCGACGTCGCCAAGCTGCGCTACCACCGCATCATCATCATGACCGATGCCGACGTGGACGGCGCCCACATCCGCACCCTGCTGCTGACCTTCCTATACCGGCAAATGCCCGAACTCGTGGAGCGCGGCCACATCTACATCGCCCAGCCCCCGCTGTACAAGGTCAAGCACGGCAAGGACGAGCAGTACCTGAAGGACGGCCACGAACTCGACGCCTATGTGCTGCAGGTGGCGCTGCGCGACGCGCAGATCGCCACCCGCGGCGAGCCCGGCGCGCGCGTGCTGTCCGGCGAGAGCCTGCAGCAGCTGGCGCGCCAGTACATGCTCACCGAAGGCGTGATCGAGCGCCTGGCCGCCTTCATGGACGAATCGGCGCTGCGCGCCATCGCCGGCGGCGTGGCCCTGCAGCTCGACACGGCCGAGCAGGCCCAGGACTCCGCCGCGCGCCTGCAGCAGGCGCTGCTGGCGCAGCACAGTTCCGGCGTGGTGCCCAGCGTCAGCGCCGAGACCGACCCGCGCACCGACAAGCAGCTGCTGCGCGTCAGCCGCCACCACCACGGCAACGTGCGCTCCAGCGTGATCACCGAGGACTTCTGCCACGGCGCCGACTACGCCGTGCTGGCCCAGGCCGCGCAGACCTTCGGCGGCCTGCTGGGCGAAGGGGCCACCGTGAGCAAGGGCACCGGCGAGAACGCCAAGCAGGGTACCGCGGAAGATTTCCGCGAAGCCATGCGGTGGCTGCTGCGCCTGGCCGAAGCCAGCGTCTCGCGCCAGCGCTACAAGGGCTTGGGCGAGATGAACCCCGCGCAGCTGTGGGAAACCACCATGGACCCCCAGGTGCGCCGCCTGCTGCGGGTGCAGATCGACGACGCGATCGAAGCCGACCGCGTGTTCACCATGCTGATGGGCGACGAGGTCGAGCCGCGCAGGGACTTCATCGAGACGAATGCGCTGAGGGCGGCGAATATTGATGTGTGAGGGTGTTGACGGCGGAAGAAATTGTTGTCACTTCCGAACGAAATTGATGTCACCTTCCGATGAAGGTGGTCTAGTTTTCTGCATCTACCAGGTGTAGCGAAGTTGGCGTCGGCCGACGCTTAGGGCCAGGCGCTCGCGCAGGGCCTTATCGGGGGCGCAGAGTGTTCCCGTCAGGCCGTGTGAATTTCAGTCAAGGCCATTCGTGTCGCCTCGGATGCCGCATCCGGCGCGCAGCGCATTGGTGTGTTCGGGATCGCCGACTTTGCGCCGCACGACCTCCAGTTGATGAGTGAGCGACGGCAGATCGGCCAAAGCGGGCATTGGGCGCTGCCAGTGGTAGCGACGGCAATGGTGTGGTCAGCAGCCACCGGCAACGTCGGCCTCGGGGATTGCGGCTTTCAGCGCCATCGCACCGGCTCCTTCGACCGGGTGCAGCCTTTCGGCCTCAGCCTCCGAACCGATCACACCAAACACAGGCATTATGATTCACAATCTGTGGAACGATCGAAACGGCGCCTTCAATCTGACCTTTATAGTGCGGGTACGGGTTGCGCTCCTACTCTTGATACCAGGGCTTGTGGCGTGACAAGATGGGGCGCCGGGTTTCATGGCTTTTTATCTTTGCATGCAGGCGAGGCACAAGCCGGCAAGTCCATGATGCACTTGCGTTTTCTGAGGATTCGCGTGACCAGAATATTCCGCACCGCCCAGTTTATCCGGCATAATCTGCAGAATACATTGCGTTAGGCCTGCTTCGCAAAATGACTGTAACCTTCGAAAAACGCGCCGTCGCATTCGTTGACGTCTTGGGCTTCAAGGCTCTGGTGAATGCTGCCGACGCCAATAGCAACCTCGCTCCGCTGACGGAGTTGGTCACGCTCTTATCAGAAGCCATTCCGAGTTTCGATGCCACGGTTGACAAGTCTGTCCCGGTGTCGCAGATACCGAGACATATGTACGTTTCAGACTGCATTATTCTCAGCGCACCAATCAAAGATCCTGCGTACAAGCGCTACAACGGCCTTTCGATTGTCGTGATGCGTGTCATCCAACTATCGCACCTCCTACTGCGAGCTGGGTACCTCATCCGTGGCGGTATTTCGGTAGGCAACGTATGGCACTCCGACTCAAATATCGTCGGGCCTGCTTACCAAGAGGCATTCGCCCTGGAGCAACAAGGCCAAGAGCCAGTTGTAGTTCTGTCCTCGTCAGCCGCGGAGTGCTGGGAAGGAGATTCGCGGATGTGCCTGCAGCAAGACAGCAAGGTGTTCGTAAACGGCCTGTTCGACTACTACATTCCCAACTCTACGCAGCACGGCGTCATTGATCACACGTACAAGCAGTATGCTGCGCTTGCAGAAAAAAGACTCAACGAGGGCCTGCCTACTTCCGCAAGACAGAAGTGGGAATGGTTCAAAAGCTTTATAGATTCAGAGGCGCCGGAGGGTCTGAAGTGGGCGCAGGCCTAACAACTCGGTCAAGCGGACGGCGTTCCGCCGCCGCTCACCTCAGGCGTTATGCGTCTCGGATGATGGTCTTGGCACAAATCGCAGTTCGCGCTATCCTTCGATCACTGCCTTGGAGGCAGAACGGAACGCCTCGAATTTGCAGCTTTGACTGCGACAATGGGGGTGGGGTGTCAAAGCTTCATCAACCAAATGACAACTTACTTTTACTAGGCTCGTTCCGTGGTGAGCCCGAGACTCGTCTCGGGCTTTCTGTTTTCTGAGGGCCAATAATGAGCCTGGAACTACATTTGAAAGAGCGAATTGTTGCCGAGTGCGACAAGCTGATCGACCGACATCACTCCTACCATAACCACCTACACCGCGAATGGCTTCGTAATCGCGATCGGATTGATGGTGCGCCAGAAAAGGATGTCAAGGTTCCTGAGTACTGGGCGCTCGACCCAAAATTTAATCCATTCCATGTCCGTCGGAACGCAACTGCAATCGCTAAGTCCATTGCCCGAAAGATCGCGGCGCGTACCTACAAACCATACGGACCCCACCGCAAAAAGATACCGAAGGCGGGTGGGGGCGAGCGCGAACTGACGGTCTATCAAATTCCAGATGCTGCGGTATCAACCTACTTCTACTCCCGGCTACTAGCCAAGAACAGACACCGATTCAGTTCGTTCTCTTACGCGTACAGAAATGATCGCAATGTACATTTTGCGATTCAGGATATAGCTGTTGACCTTGCGCAAAACGCCCGAACCTTCATTGCCGAGTTTGATTTCTCTGACTTCTTTGGCTCCATCGATCACACATTTCTTTTTTCACAGCTTCACGAAAATGGATTTCTTGTCAGCCAAGAGGAAGAATTCATTATCAAGGCGTTCCTTAACGACCGAGATCGAGGAATACCACAAGGCACCTCTCTTTCCTTGTTCTTGGCAAATCTTGTTTGCTGGAAACTTGACAAGTCTTTGGAAAAATCCGGCCTGAAATTCGCACGGTATGCGGATGACACGGTTATTTGGAGTCCAATATATCCGGCAATATGTGAGTCGTTCAATATCGTTGATGCTTTCTCGCGTGAGGCAAAAGTATCAATAAATATCAAAAAATCTGATGGAATCAGCCTTCTTTCTAAAGACGGCCTAGCGGCTGAGATTGCGTCAAAGTCTTCGTTCAATTTTCTCGGATACGCAATTGGGGTCGATCGGGTTTCCGTTCGAGACAAAACGATTCAACGTATCAAGAAGCAGGTATCCTATCTTCTTTACCGAAACCTTGTTCAGCCGCTGAAGAGCACACCACTCAAAGGGCTAGTGATTCCTGCCAACAATCGTGACAAGGCACTGTTGACAGCCATGATGCAGATTCGCCGATATCTATATGGCGGACTCCTTCACCGCGATATGGTTGCCTACATCAAAGGAAGACGCAAAACGCTTCATTTCAAGGGCGTGATGAGTTTCTACCCCTTGCTTAATGATTCCGAACAACTTCGTGCATTAGATGGTTGGCTCGTATCTGCAATTGACCGATGTATCCAAGCTCGATCACGACAGTTGCTATCTCACGGATTTGATAGACGGCACTCGTTCCCCTTCAATGTGCAGCGAAAGGACATCTTGGCCAAATACCGGAGGAAACTTGTCGCTGGCAAACCTCTTCTAGAGGTTCCAAGCTTCAAATTGATCTATCGGGCTTTGCAACATGGGGTCGTCGAGGCCGGTATCGAGAGAGTCATGCATCCTGAATCGTCGAAGTATGGTTATGGCGATGCATAACTCATCATTCCACCGGAACTGCGCGAGAAGCCGCGCAGGCCGGTGAATTCAGACGTTAGGTTTCACAGGCACCGCCTTGATACGCCAGTACTACTCGCAGCGTAAGGGAACAAATCCGAACGTCAAAGGACTTCCGCTCTCGGATGTTCTTGACTTGTTCGTTCGTGTCTTCACGCAACTGCAAGCGGACGGGTATTTCGACGAAGCCTTTGGCTACGTCTGCGTAGACGCTGGAAAAGTCGACGGCAAAGTGCGCGATCCCGAACTGGAGATGCTTTTCGCCATTCGAAAGAAGAAGCTCTGGCCCGTACCTGAGAAGGCCGCTTCCTATCAGGAGGACGATTTCTTCGACGTGCTTGAGTTCCTGTACCAGTACGTGTCAAAACCCATCGAGGGCACGATGCACTCCTACGGCGGCTGCGGCATGCACTGGGAGACCTTCAATCAGGTTGTTGGCCGCAAGGAGTTCCGCGAGAAGGTCAACGGTGTCCTGGCCCACTACAAGCATCGCTACGAGTTGTCACCCGATGGAGAGGTTCTTCATAGACCCGAAGCCGGATTCGAGCCGATCTTTGATGCCGATCTGCCCACGTCGGACAAGAACGTCCTGTCGCGGGTCACTGCTGCGACTCTTCAATACCGGCGTCATGGCTCGACGCTTGACGATCGGCGCCAAGCGGTCCGCGATCTCGTGGACGTGTTGGAGTACCTCCGCCCCAAGGTCAAGGCCTTGCTCACTAGCGCCGATGAGAAGGACCTCTTCAACATTGCCAACAACTTCGGCGTCAGGCACCACAACGAGAAGCAGCGTACTGCCTACGACACCAGCATCTGGCTGAGCTGGATGTTCTATTTCTACCTGTCCACCATTCACGTCGTGCTGCGAAAGATCGACCACGACGCGACGAAGTGAAACCCTTCGCTAGGGCCGACTCGCACCGGCCTGGCACTTGGCCCGCGAATCCGCAGTTTGGGCTGCCGCCGGTTCTGTGGGCACCGGCCTAGGCATTCTGCGCCGGCTCGAACTGGACTGGGCTGTGGTTGTCGGTGATCTCGGTGATCGCTGCCCGTCGCATTGCGGCCCCTGCCCCGAGTTGCAGCCAGCGCCCGCTTCGGCCGAACTCCAGCCGTAGGGCCGGTGTCTGTCAGCGCATCGGCGTGAGCGGGCACTGAGCGAGCCGTACCAGGCTAACCGCCGAAGGCGAGCAGGCCGAGGCGGCCTAAGGCAGTAGAGGTCGGCTGGTCGTGGCTGACTCGGGCCGCAACAAGATGGCTAGCTAGCACCCCACCGAGGCCGGCAGCTAGCAAATAAGCGCGAATGGTGGAACCTCGTCGACCATGGCGACGCGCGCGCGGTCCACCCCCCAAGCCTGGAAGCTCGCTACCAGGGCTTCTGCAAGGTCTTCCGAGGATCGGGGCACCAGCACGTAAGCAACTTCCACCTTTCGGGTGATGAGCGACGCGGATGCGGCCAAGTTGAACGCGCCAGTCCTCGCGGACGCGAGACCTCCAACTTTGACCTCAATGGCCGTCTTGATGTGGCCGCCTTCCACGACGGCAAAGTCGAGCGTGGTGTCCAGCAGGCGTTGGCGCTGGACCAGGCTCGCTCCGCCCACGAGCCCGAAAATTTCTCCGTTCTGGCGAATGGCGTGTTCGCAGGCCGTTTCGAAGGCCATGCCCCTCTGTTTGGCTTTCGCCGCATTGGAGCTCGGCCCCCCGGTCGCCGCGACCACCTCGGCGAAGGCGTTGCGCATCTGGGCCATCGACACCTCTCCGGCCAAGACAGGCCCGGCAAGGCGGTCAGCTCGGCGGGGATCTAGCTGATGGATCTTCGCAAGGTATTCCACCTGGCTGTACCCGCCGGTGAGCGGGCGTCCTTGCACGAGAGCGGGGTACGTGTCCATGACGAACTGCGCCCCTAGCACCTGTTTACTGAGCGCGCGGGGGGTGAGCCCACGACCGCGGGCCGCGTCGGCGATGATCTGCGTGGATGTGACGGTGCCGCCGGCCGCAGCTCGCTGAAGTTCTTCCACGATGGGCATTGCCAACGCGAACCAGTCCTCGGATTGGTTCGGCCGCCGCTCCTGACTGGGGGGACGCAGTGTCACCATTTCGCTACAGGGGGTTGAATAACACTGTCATACGAAGTATGATTCGTCCCAGCCTCGACCTTCGCGACGCCATGGGTGTCGCTGCACTGTCGGGGCTGTTTCATGCATTCTATGAATAACACCGTCATTCAGCAACATGGCCTCCACGTCCTCCGGTAGCAAACCGCGCAAGCCGCGCCGCATACCCGTCACCAAGCCGAACGCTCGACCAGGCTTTGTCGAGCGCACGTCTCGGCCGCTGTACACGTCGCGCAAGCGCCGCGGCCCCCTCCTGGCCCCGTCCGAGAAGTCTGAGGGGTTGTTGGGTTGCGAGTCGGTCCTGGAGAGCAAGTTCGTCGCTGCGACGCGTTTCGACGATCGCGTCGAACGAGCGTACGCCCAATCCCGGGTCATGGACGTTGTGTCCGGGCTGACAGCGCCGGACCGCAAACAGCTCATGGAGCGTCTCGCTTCAGAGGGATACGCAGCATCCGAGGCCAAGCTCTGGTACATCGACTTCGAGCTGATTCTGGTGAGCGCGTTTCGACCGGTGTATGTGGAGGTCAAGCCGGAGTCCCGGGCCGCTGAGGTCGAAGCCGAGCTGGAGGCGCGCCGCGCTGCATGTGAGCGCATCGGGGTCGGCTTCCTGCTCGTGCTCGATAAGCACTTTCCCGAGACCCTCGCGCACAACCTCCACATTCTGCAGCGCTACGTGGGAACGCCTGTGTCGGAGGAGACGAAGAGCCGGATCCTGCAGGCACTATCAGGCGGCGCGCACACCATCGCCGAACTCACCCGGCTTGCGGATGCAGGGTTGGAAGAGGTCTATGGGCTCGTCGCCAACGGGATGCTGGCCATGGACCTGTTCGCAGACCGGCTCGACAGGCAAGCGAGGGTGCGCCTATCCGCTGGGGAGCCCCGCAAGATCCTGCCGCTTGCGTGATCGCGCCATGAGGCTCTCGGAAGGCCAGACCTACGTCGACCCGCAGAACGGGTTGTGGGTCGTCACATCCCTGGTGCCAAGCGCCAATCAGATCACCCTGCGAACGCACAAGGGCTACACCAGGACGGAGGCGCTGGAGGAGTTCCGGCGCATGATCGTCGATGGCCAATATCGCCTGACCTCCGCCACGGATTCTTCGGAGGTGAAGGCGGGCCCTCAGGAATTGGCCCCGACTCCAAGCCAGCAAAAGGGTTTGGCCCATCGCAAGCGCATCGTCGACTACATCACAGCCCAGCAGGCCAAGGGGGCTACGTGGCCAGAGATCGAGAGCGGCCTGCACCGACTGGCAGAGAGCATCTACGGTTCGATCCCCGGACGACGAACCCTCTACCGATGGATGCACGCGAACCGCAGACGGCAACTGGTTCCTGGAAAGCGGGGATGGCCCCGCGGGCGCAGGCGCTTCGCCGAATCGATCTCCGATGCACTGGACGTCGTGATCGCCGAACTCCATGCGAACCGTACTCGCGAACTCACGAATCTAGAGACCATGCGGCGGTTGCTCAACCTTGAGCTTCACCGGCGCAGCAATGGCGCCCATCGGGGCGACGCCGTCAGCCTCAAGACGCTCAAGGAGTTCCTCGCAGTCCGCGCCGCGTGGGGCGAAGACTTACGAGGCTACCTCACGAAGCGTGCTTTCCGTGCCATTACCCGAATTGCCGGGAAGATCATGGATGCCGAACGGGCGCTGGAGGTCGTCGAAATCGACGCGATGATTCCCGAATTCCACATCTTCACCCCCGACGGCGTGGACCTGGGACAGCCCACTATCTATAACGCGGTAGACGTGGCAACCGGTCTTTGCCTGTTCAGCAAGGGCTATGCGATGCCGCCTGGAGTGGAGCCGCTGCTGGACTTCTATCAGTGTCTGTTCTTCCCGAAGGCTCCGCGAGCCGACGGGTGGATACCGCCATGGGGGCGTCCTGAACGAATCCTTACGGATTTAGGCCCCGAGCTTCGAAGCAGCTTCTCTGCATCCGTGGCCTACGCACTGCTCTACGAGCACCTGTATGCGGAAGGAGAATCCGGCTGGAAAAAGCCGCACGTCGAAGGCTACAACGGCACCTGCAAGGACATGCTCCTGCATCGCGTCGCAGGGTCTACCAAATCAGCTCGCACGAAGAAGGTCGACCCCGAACTGGCTACGCGTACCGGGGGTATGACGCTGGCCCGACTCAACGAAGTGCTCGAGGAGTTCGCCTGGGATATTCATGCGTGCCGCACTTCCGACAGGCTGCGCATCAAGTTCGACGACCCTGACATGACCCCGCGAAAGGCTTGGGACCTGCTCACGGCCGAGTACCCGCCCACGCTTCCCGTGACCCGCGAGGAGTTTCGAAACGCCACCTTCGAGTTCTGGGCGGAGGCGCGCCTCGGTAACCACGGCGTCAAGCTGAACCACCTCGAATACCACTCCAGGCAGCTTGCGGAACTCTTCATGCACGTCGGTCCGGGCCCTGTGGAGGTCTACGGCACTCCGCTCGACGTCAGCCAGGTCATCGTCAAGCATCCAGCTAGCGGCCGCAGTGCGCAGGCCGAGTCCAAGTTGACGGAGGTGCGGGGTATCCCGACACGGGTGTGGAAGGACAGGGCTCGGGCGTTGAAGCTTGGCCGTAAGAGCGCAGGGGATCACGACGTGGATTTGGTGCTTGCCAGCTTGATTCACGACTTGAACGAGCACCCCAACAGGGGCTCCCTGACCGACAAGCGCAACCGTGCTGCCGAAGCGCAATCGATGGCCTTAGCCCAATCCCAAGAAGCGACGCAGCGCTCATCACCTGCCAGCCGATCTCCCGGAACGCCAGGCCGAGTCTCCTCCCTACCCGCCCACGAAGGGCCACGCAGCGCGACGACACCGACTGAAATCGTCACGTTTGACCCCAAGGCGGTCTTCGCCATGAACCGATCCAAATGACGACTCCCAACCTACAAAATCTGCTGTTTCAACACCCCTCCTACGTGGCGGCATCCTCCCGCGTGGACGACGTCGTTCGGCGCACCCAAGGGGGGGAGCAGATCATTCTGCCGCTATGCGGCCCGTCCCGCGTGGGCAAGACGTTCGCCACGCTGCCTGCCCAGCAGCGCTTCCCAAGCCGTCAGGAGGGGTCTCGCCGCATCGTGCCGTGGGTGTACATCAAGATGTCCCAGGCGCCATCGTTGAGCTCCCTGCCGCGGGCCATCCTCAATGCGGTAGGCATGCGCGCTTGGGCGCAAAAGGGCAGCCCCGAGGTGCTGACGGGCCTCGCACGAGACGCTGTACATCGGCTCGGTGTCATCTACCTGGTGATCGATGAGTTTCACCACTACGCCGAGGCGGGCGCACGGGCCAGTGCACTCGATGCCGCCAATGCGGTGAAGAACTTTGTCGACGAGACCGGACTGTCCTGCATCTTCACGGGCCTTCCGACGATGAGGTCGCTATTCGAGGGAGACGACCAGATCGAGGCACGTGCCCATGCGGCGCACCACTTCTTGCCATACATCTGGATTCTCAAGCGGCAGCGGGACGAATTCGAGGAGGTTCTCGAAAGCATCGTTGCACACCTCAGAGCCGTAGGTTTTGAGATCAACCTGCCCGACGGCTTCGTCCTGCGGACCTACATCTCCACGGCCGGACGCATCGGACTGGTGGTGAAGCTCATGAACGAAGCCTGTGATCTCGCACGCCACTCCATGCGCATCGACCCTAATGTCCTGAGCAAAGCGCATTCGCAAGCGCTGCTCAGCGAGACAGATGGCCTCAACCCCTTTCGCGCCCAGGTATCCGAGCCCGACGCCGTGGCAGCATTCACGAAGGTCATGCTCAAAAGCGGCTATTCGCTGGACTATATGGCCAAGACTGTTCGCCAGCAAGGCGGTAGCAATGACGATGCAGCGCGCTTCCTCAAGTTGGAGCAGCAAAGCGCTACAAACAAAGCCAGGAAGAAATTCGGATGCTGATCGATCTGCCAAGTATTGCGCCCGAGGAGGCGCTCAACGGTTACCTGCTCCGTTTGGCGGAGCTCAACGGCTTGGGCAGCATTCAGCAGCTGCTCGAGCCGCTGGCGATCAAGCCGCGCGCCAGTTACAGCCCCGAGCAGGTGGGCCGGATCGCCAACATGCTGTGCGTCGATCGAAGCCCTCTGGTACAGGCGAACCTCGTTGCCTCACGAACGGCTCGCCCGGACGTGAATGCTCAGTTCGCGCCGGCGTCGCGGCTTCCGGTCTGCCCGCTGTGCTTCGCCGAGGAGCCCGTGATCCGGCGCTCCTGGCTCAACATCATGACGCCAGTCTGTACGCGGCACGGCGTTTGCCTGGTAGACCGCTGCGGCGAATGCGGTGAGCCGTTTACATGGCGTCGTGCATCGCTGAGCATGTGCATGTGCGGCGCGGGCGTGGCTGAAACCGCCGCAGCCCCTGCGCCGGCCTTCTCACACGCACTGAGCTGCGCGATCCACGGCGTCAGCGTGCCGACCGAGCTGAGCCAACTGCTGCCGGTAGCATTCGTCGCCCCAGGGCAGGAACAGCGGGATCATCTGGCGTGGTTTTTGGCCTGTCACGGCGCGGACCCTGGCGGTGCCAAGGTCATGAAACGCCCGCGGCCCGTCGACACCGACGAGGCGATCGCGCTGCTTGAGGAGAGCCTTCAGCCAATCCTTAGCAACTGGCCAGAGGGGATGCAGCAACTGCTGACTCGGATCGATGCGGCTTCGCCAAGCCAGAGTTCCGGCATCGGAAAGCAGCTCGGCAACTGGTACCGGGTGCTCCACCGCAATTTCGGCCAGGATCGGTTCCAATGGCTGCACGACGAGGTGGCGCAGTTCATCGCCAGCCACATGGTCCTAACGATCAACGACCGCGTCAGCCGCATCCCGAAATGCTTTGGGCAGATCAAGGGCTGGCTTTCGGTGGCAGAGGCGGCGCGCGCCATCGGCATTGCGCCGGAACGGCTGCGTCATGCGCTTCGCGCCGGCGACGTGGACGGAGAGGTGCGCCGCGGTGGAGCTGACAGGGATTTTTGCTTCCTCCGTCGGCACGTTGTGGAGGAAATCCGGGCGCGTCGTGCGCGCTACGTCGATGCTCGTCGTGCCATGGCCCTCCTGGACGTCACCAAGCGTCAACTCAAGCGCCTGATCGACGCCGGCGGCGTGACCCACCGGGAGCCCGCCGACCGCCCTAGCCTGGTCGATGCGCCCTTCCTCGAGGAAGAACTGCACGAGCTCATGCAGCGCATCGAGTCGCGCCTTCAGCCCTCGCCGTCGCCGCGCCACGGCGCAGCGATCACCCTGTCGGATATCACAGCCGTTCGCGGGCGAGGCGAGGACTACGTGCTTCGGGCCTACCAGGCCATCTTGCGCGGTGATGTGGTTCCTCGGGCGCGGCAGGAAGGCGCGGTCGGTCTGAATCGCCTCGTGTTCGACGAGGACGAGCTGAATGTGGTCGCGCTGCCCAACCCGCACGACGCGCGCATGACGATGACGCAGCTCTGCGACATGATGGGCTGGAAGCATGAGGCAGTCGCCAAATGGGTCGAGAACGGACACCTCAAGGCCGAGCGCATTGCCAACGGTCCGACGATGACCACGCTGTTTCGTGTCGATGACCTCCTGCGCTTCGCCACCCGCTACGTCATCTTGTCCGTCATGGCGGCGGAGTGTGGCGCTCAGAGCAAGGATCTCGCGGAGCTCCTCGAAAGTCAGGGCTGCGAGGTGCACTCGTTCCACCATGAGTCACGCAGGGGTCGATTCGGGTCGATCGTCGCGCTTGAAAACCTCGGTGCGTTGCTGCAGGAGGTGTGCAGGCCGGAGGCCATGTGCTGAGCGTGCGCGCCCATTGCTTCCCCAGTCACATCCCGAGAGCGTCGAGTGGCATCAGCCCGGCCGCCGTCCGCCCCCACAGCGCCCACGGCGGCCGCACCGCGGAGGAGGCCTACTACGCGGCCGTGGCGACATCTCCGTTGGCAGCCTGGGCCGCCCGGACACGCGCCACCACCGCAGCTGGCGTTCGTCGCAAGCGACGCCGTCGCCGGGAACAGCCGTGCACGGAAGCGCACGAACCGCCAGCCCATCCACTTAAGCAATTGCTGCTGCCCGTCCAAGAGAAGCGCCCCCATTCCTTCCCCTCCAGCCAAGCGGAGTTGATGATGCTCGTGAGATTCAGCATTTCCCCCGAAGCGGCGCGATACGCGGCCAAGCACCTGCGCTACGGGTCATGGATCTTGACAGCAACGTTCTGTGGGATGGGACTGCGTCGGAACGAGTCGGTGGACTATGGCCTCGCCGTGGTCATTCTGCTTGGGGCGGCGGCATTTTCCGCGAAACTCATCTCAATCGCCGAGGCACGAGAGCGCGGAGGTGCACCTCCGCGGTAGCGCCATGCGACTCCGGGCGCTGGTCGAGCAAGGTAGGCGCCCTGCGCGTGCGAACCGGCCGACAATCGCGTTCACAAACGCCGCCGGTGGCGCCCTGCTAGCCAACGAACCGGGGCAACGAAGCCCGCTGGCGCCTCCTTGGCGCCCCGCAGGAAGCCGCAAAGGAAGGCTCGTAGTGCTTGCATGATTCGTGGCCAGTCGGAGTCAAACGCAGTGTTTCCTCGGAAGTACCTCGACCTCACGCAGGAAGACTAGCATGTCCACCACACCGCATCACGACGACTTGGCCAAAGTGCTCGCCGCAGCGCTGAAAGTGCAGCCCGACAGGGAGCGCGCGGAATCTTTCATCGAGACCCAGCCCATCGCCGCTTTCGGCGGCAAGACGTTGCTTCAGATGGTCGCGCAGGGACGGACCGAGGCCGCGATCAGCTATATCGAATCGATGGCCGCCGGCTTTGTAGGCTAGGAGTCTCGGCGCGCGGCGCGCTTGCCTGTGGGTCGCGAGCGCGCTCGACCTTTGCTCACCTCCGGCTGGCGGCAAGGTTTCAACAAGGGGCTCACGGGCTGCTGGGGCGGGCATTGGAGGCAATGGGGAGCTGTTACTGCGGACAAACTTGCTCTTGATGCCGTTGGCATACCGCAACAAGAAGTGGCGCTCGTTTTCACATTGAGCAATGCCTCAGGCCGCGCATCCGGCATCCCAAAAATGCTGTCCCATCGTCGCCTGCGGAAGTTAGACTTGCGCCTAGCCCTACCTCTCAGGTGGCGTCACTACAGGCAAACAGCTAGCAAAAGTAGCGGGTCCAGACGAAACCGACTGGGTCGAGATCATCAGCAACGGGGAAGTGGGCATGTCGGTCCCAATCGAACAGGTGATGAATTTCACGCGTTCCGGCAACACGCGCGAGCTTGTCAACTCCCATGCATCCAAGGAGCTGATCTTTGCCGTCGTCGGCCCCGTGGGATGCGGCACCACCTCGGTTGCAGAGAAGCTTGAGCAGTTGGCCGCCAGCGCGCTGCACACGCGGCACGTCGTGCGAATCAAGGCCAGCGGGGTCATCGAACGTACCTTGAAGGGTGATGCGCTCGTAGACATGGGTCGGTTGGAGCGCGCGCGGCTGCTTCAAGACGCAGGCGATGGTTTGCGTAAGACGGATGAGTCCGCGGTTGGCGCGTTACTGATGGCCGAGATCAAGGCTCGCCGCGCTGACTTTGATGAGGCCGACAAGGTGCCTGATGGCGGTGACGTGAGCGTGTTGCACGCCGACAAGCGACCCGAGACGCATCGCGTCTACATCATCGACTCGCTGAAACATCCCGCCGAGGTGGAGCTATTGCGCACGGTCTATCGCGAGGCCTTCTGCCTTGTTGGGGTCGTGTGCGAGGAGGAAGTTCGTCAGAAGCGACTTAGTAGTGGCAAATGCAAAGACTCCTCCCTGATGGAGATCCTCCAACTCATGAAGCGCGACGAGGACGCGGACGAGGATTGGGGGCAGAAAGTCTCAAAGACGTTCCACCAGTCCGACTTCTTCGTCGACAACACGCCAGATCGCATGATCGGCGGCAGGGAAAACCCTAATTGGGTGGTGCCCGACATGCTCGGGCGCCTGTTGGATGTACTGATCGGCGAGAAGATCGTGCGCCCGCTGGCGAGTGAAACGGGAATGTTCCACGCAGCGGGTGCGCAGCTGCGCAGCGCCTGCCTGTCGCGTCAAGTAGGTGCGGCTCTGACGGACGCCACTGGCAACGTGATCGCCACCGGCACTAATGAAGTGCCCAAGGCAGGCGGCGGAGTCTACGGCGGGGACTTTGCTTTCGAGCGTGGCGAGGCCTCCATCGACGAGCGTTGCACTACCACCAAGCAATACTGTAGTAACACGCGCGTCCAGGCTCAGATCATGGATGAGGTGATCGACGCCGTGCCGCAGCTGCGCGATGCTGACGACCGTGCGGCGATCCGAAAGGCTCTTGGCAGCACCACGCTTGGGCGCTTGCTAGAGTACAGCCGTGCGGTGCACGCCGAGATGGACGCGATCCTTTCCGCCACGCGTGAAGGCAACTCCACGGTGGGTGCCAAGCTGTTTGTCACCACCTTTCCCTGTCATTATTGCGCGCGCCACATTGTCTCGGCGGGCATCGACGAGGTTCAGTTTATTGAGCCTTACCCGAAGAGCCGCGCGTTCGAACTGCATGGTGACGCCATTGAGAAGGTTTTCTCCAATTGGTACAAAGAACCGCCTGCCAAGCCCACGAAGGTGCTTTTTCGCCCCTTCACTGGGGTAGCGCCTCGGCTGTATGTACGAGCATTCAGGAAGAACCGCGACCTCAAAAACAAGGACGGCCAGCAAGAGGTAAGTCAACCGAAATGGGCACCCGGCTTGCTACGCATGAGCTACCTTGAAATCGAGGAAAAGGTATTGGGCGAAAATCGTGGGTGCTAACGTCATCAATCTCCTTGATGTGCGGCGTGCCAGAGCGGCGCAGGCTGACGGTTTGGACAAAGCTGAGTTGCCAGTGCAACTTAACCTCCCGTTCGACGTGGAGGAGTCGACGACTAACGCGGTAGCATATGCCGGTAGGCAGCTGTATCTCGCAAGTACAGGTGCCTTCGCATTCCAGGACGACTTTCTGAATTTCTGCAAGGCGACCTCGCCGGATCTCGTATTGGACCTGAGAGTGGCGCCCCGCTTGGATTTCGTGCGCCCGCTGCGCAAGCAAGCGTTCGAGCTATTCGGTGTGTACGGCATCGAGTACCGCGATATGCTCGGACGCCTGAACGCGAGCACCTACGACCTACCGCAACACCGGTTCGAGGAGTTGATGAACGCAGTGGCCTCGCTGCACAGTAGCCGCAATGACGAGCGGTCTACGCTTGCGCTATTTGACAATTCGGTGTTTGCCCAGTCATGCACTGCCAAGCTTGTTCAATCGGTGCCAGTAGTGCTGCTTGACGCCGACTCGATTCGACGCCTAGTGGCCTATGGAGCACGGGAACGAATGTAGTTGTCTTGTGCTGTCGACGCGATGTTCGCCGTGGCATCCTGGCATGGAACCACCAGGACCGATCCGTGGGGCTAGCGGATTGAGTCATGCCCGCGCATAGGCTCGTAGCCTTTGAAGAGAGGCTTCTTGATTTGCCGAGATAGGACTCAGGGCGTCGGCGCCTTGAGATCTACAGGCCTACTGCCAAATCGAGATGGCTCGTCGCGTGACAGGGCCCCACGCGAGGACATCTCGGGTGCCGTCAACTCGATTTGGAACAGCTGCGGAATCTGCTTGGCAGACCCCAGTCGCAGGAGCTGCGCGACACAGATCGCGCCAAGCGTCGCACCGACGAAAGGTACAGCCACGCTGGCTGAGGCAAGCGTGAATGCGCCGCAGGCATCAATTCCCCGATAGGCTCTGCGCCTGAGGCGTGCATGCACATCCGTCCCGGCTTCAGAATCTGTCCATGTCGACTCGTCACCCGCTCGAAAGCTTCGGAACTGTCCGATTTCGAAATCGATGGGGCCGTGTCCTACCCCTATGTCAAGCATGTAAGGGAATTGGGCTGCGAGGATATCACGCCGCGGCTCTGGCTTGTCCAGTGCTGAGATCACAATTGCCGGATCATCGGTCGCGCAGTTCGTGCCTGGAAGAAACTTCCTCTCGATCAGCGCTGTCCTCCAACCGAAATGCTCAATCCATTTGTTGGCGATGCGCGTCTTCCGCCGATTGACGTCGCTTGACCTAGTCAACAGCCCCGTCGGGGCGTTCTCCGGTCCCGCGAACTGGTGGTCCTGAAGGACGATCTCATGGTCACGCGACGGTAAGAGCGCCAGATTCCAGAGCACCGCTTGGCCAAGATGGCCGAGGCCGACGAGCAGCGCCGAGCGCGCCAGGTGCACCAGGCTGGCGCCAATCTCCGCTTGCTCAGCGGGCACCCAGGGCTCCCACAGGCTTATTACGTTGCCCGACATCTTCATCGCCTTGACGCCACGAACCATCGCAAAGACTTCGCGAATCGCAAGCGCGCCGGCGAACGCCCCGGCGAGCGGATGCCAGCTTTCACCAGCCGGCCGCAGGTCCCAGCTAGGGAGCACGCCGCTGTTCCATCCATCCCACCAGCACCGGAAATTCACTGCAGCGGGGCTCTTGGTCTGCGGCGTAGCGATTAAATGGGTGAAGTCCGTGTCGACACGGCTACGAATGTTCACGCCCAGCGACCCGGCGAGCTCAAAGAGTGTCACTGCGCCCGGCTGTCGCCTGATCAGTTCAACATCACGCTCCACGATCAGCGTGATGTGAGGAAAGGTGCGCACACCCGCAGCCATGATCGTCATGAGGCAGGCTTGGCCTGCCGCGGTGCTAGTGGCCGCCGAGTCGGCCAGTACCGCAAGGCGCACGGCGTCGAGACGGCTCTCCGCCTCGAGGAAGTCCATGTCACTCACGTCGGTCATCGCCTTGGTGATCCGGGAGCGGGCGAGATGATCATTCATCGTTAGTCCAACTTGAAGAACTTGGATCCCTCGGCGGTACGCGTATTCCAGCGCCCATCGCCCAGGTATTCGTACATGCCGATCCCACCTGGCTTGGTCTGGCGAACCGCGAAATCGGGCAGGATCACGGCGTAGTGGCCCGCGCGAGGGATCACCGGATTCGCCATGTCTGACGAGCTCTGCCCATAGCTGCCTGGATGAACGTGCACGTCCGCAACCACACCGTAGCCACGCGTGCGGCAGTGTTCCCAGAGCCTGGGAAACTTGGTGCCGTCGAAGTGAACAATCCCGCTGGCCAGGGCGTTGGGATCGATATCGTCGTAAAAGACGAACTCGAGGATGCGCTTGGACGGCCCTTCGTCGACGCCAAGCAGGAACGCCCCACTTTCACGAGTCGAAAGCAGCGTGCGCCGACGCAGCTCACCCACACCGTCGCGCCAGACTTGTGCCTTGCACTTCAGCTCAGGCGGCTTTCTTCGAAGCGAGCCAATCAACTTGCTCAACAACGAGCTCATACAGCTTCTCCATGATGAACGTGATGTCGCGGTGACGATTCCAAGCTTGATCGGGCCGCTTCGCCGCCCACTCGTTGTGACTTGCGGCATGGCGTTGCCATGCGCGGTAAATGCCGCCCGGCTTTCCCTCCCCAGGCGACCATTTCTTCAGTGCATCGGTGTAGCCAGGGGAGCAGGGTGTCGTTGGAACGTACGCGCCGCCGCTCGTCATCGACCATGCCTCAACGAACGGGCCCGGATCCGGGTAGCCATCGCAGATCAGGTGGAAGTCCTGCTCGAAGGTCACCGGACCTTGGTGGGCGGTGACTCTCACATACAGGTGCGGGAACCCATACTTGAGCACCTTCCATCGCCCCTCTGTCACTCCGCACAGGAACCGGACGTTGACCAACTCGGCGGTGAGCGTCTTCTCGTCAGGTCCATCAACCATTGGTGAAGTCCTTCAGCGTGAGCTCGAGCGTCAGTTCGCAGGGCCTGCTTTCGTCGTGGCGGAACAACGTGCCGATGGCTATGTCCCGAACCAGCGGCTCAGAGGCGCCAGGGAGCATCAGGTTTGCCTTGGCCGCCTGGTTCTCATCCAGCTTGAAGCCATGGTGCCCGACGGCCCAGCGCAGGACGGTTTGCACGGTCGCCGAGGGCGCGAACTCGTGGTGCTCGGTGCGGTGTTCGAAGTGAACCTTCACCAAAACGACGCGGGCGCGATGCGCAACCAGTGCGATCGCGCACCTATCGCGGTGGTGCTCGAAAAGTTCGGGCTTGTCGCGCTCGAAGATGAAGATCTCGCCACTGGACAGGTAGGGATGGACGAGCTCGAGGATGGCCTCGATGCTCCCCGAGACTTCCCCTGTTACGGCGTTTGGGAGGCCCTCGACTTCGATCTGAACTTTGATGACTGACATGTGCAGCTCGCTCCTTGCAATTTGTACTTTGGCGCCCATGTTGGATGAGAACCACAACGTCAATGTACCACACCAATGTTGCCTAGCAGACACTGCGTCAACACCGATGACCTTGCCCTGCGCCGGCACCATGTCAGCATCATTGACATGTTGCTGGAGTGAACCTAAACTTCTGCGCAAACAGGGGATACCGAGATGCTTGATGAGAAGCGCCTTTACCAGGCGCTGGGTAAGCGCATTCGTGCGCTGCGGGAGCAGCCTGTCGACGCCGCGCGTGGTCGCATGACCCAAGCCGAGCTAGCGAAGCTAGTTGAGATGGAGCGAACCTCGATCACCAACATTGAGAAGGGCAACCAAAAAGTGCCCTTGCACGTTCTGTTTCGCATCGGCGAAGTGCTCGGAGCCGAGCCAATGGAACTGCTTCCGTCGCTGAGCGAAGTCCAGTCACTGGAAAGCAAGCTAACGGAGCTTTCCTTTGGCGGACACACCTTCGAGGCGCCGCCACTTTTGGCCGGTGCGCTGACCGCGTTGATTGCGAACCTGGAAGAAAGCGGATCGTCAAATGGCCGCTAAAGGCGCAGCACTTGACCGTGCGGTCGCCGGCTTGTTGCAGGCAGCTGGTGTCAACGGCGTGCCTGTTGACGTTGAGGCAGTCGCGCGACACCTGAATGCACAGGTGCATCATCAACCGCTGGAGGACGATGTATCAGGCGTGCTCGCCATCAAAGGCACCGCCAAGCACATCATCGTGAACAGCCTTCATCACGCGAATCGGAAACGGTTCACCATTGCTCATGAGATCGGCCACCTGTGGCTTCACCACGACGACCGTGACCGCCTGTTCATCGACAAACAGATGACCATCTACCAAAGAGTTGGGTCTGCAGCTGGCTATACCGCCCCGAACTCGACGACCACACCGGAGGAGGAGCGAGAGGCCAATCGCTTTGCCTCAGCGCTGTTAATGCCGGTCGAGCACTTACGTCGCATCACCAAGGAGCTTGATCTCTTCGACGAGGTAGATCTGTCTAGGATTGCGGCGCTTTTCGAAGTAAGTGAACAGGCTATGTCGATCCGCCTGCAGCAATTGAACTTGCTTTCGCCCACTTAGCAACCACGGGGAGACGGTCCTGGCCGCTGATCCGGAAAAGCGTCGGATCGGCCTCGCCGTCGATAGCGCCCTCGATTTCCTATCAAGCATGCCGCGGCATGTACGGCGGGCAACGCGGCGCGGGCAGATTCATGACAGCAATTGCGTGTACGAAAGCGTTCGAGCGACATGAATTGCCTTCAGCACGCTGTCAAGAATTGAAGCCACAAGCCCACGTAAGGCTTTGATATCTCGGCGGTCCCAGATGACATCAAATTCTTCCGCTGACAGGTGTAGGTTCTCATCTGACTTGCCAAAATTCTCACACTTGCCAAAAAATCCCCGGCCGCGAGGTTCGGGGATTTTTATTTTGAATCAACGAGATAGCATCGAACGCTCCGACCACGACCATGCCGACGGCGCGCGCGATACGC
>NZ_KB898474.1 GCF_000377645.1 Thiomonas sp. FB-6
CGAGCGCCCGACGCTTGCCGACTTCGACTGGCGCTTCAACCCCAAGCTGCCGCGCGCGGCCTGCTTCGAGCTGCACACCCTCAAGTTCCTCGGCGACGGCGCCAACGCGCTGATCATCGGCAAGCCCGGCACCGGCAAGAGCCATGTGGCCAAGGCCGTGGCCTACCAGGCCACGCTGCAGGGCTTCGACGTGCGCTACGTCGAGGCCGACACCGAGTTCGCCCACTACGCCCTGGCCAGCTCCCCGGAGCAGGCCACGCTGCTGCGCGCCTGGGCTGCGCGCGGCAAAAAGGGGTAGATGGGCAGCGACGCCTTGTGTGCCCGTCTGCTCATCCACTCGGCGATAGCCGGCTCTCTCCTTCTCATCGGTCATAGCCTGGGCAGGGCAACCCTCAGAGCGAATCAAGGCGACTGACTGGACCTCGGCCTGGCAGACGCTGGGCGCCATCTGGTCCGGCGGCGGCAATGCACGAAGCAGCGGCCGCGGCATGGCCTTCCAGAACCTCAGCGAGCGCGCACAGGGCAGTCACGTCCTGCGGACCAGCGAGATCGTAGCTGTCTTCGAGCTAGCGGGAAGGCCGGCGCCGGTGCATGCCTTCGCCCGGGGCGCCGAGACGGTGATCGTCGCCCGGCGCTGACGCCATGCTGCGCCCTCAGTCCGCTTTGCGATAGACCTGGGCGAAGCGCGACTGTGCGGCAAGACCGAAATCGCCGGGAGCGTACTGCAGCAGCCAATCGCCAGGCTTTCCCTGCAGGCGATCGCCGCCGGCGCAGCGGGCGATGCTGAAGGCGTGCTCGATGCGCTTGGCCAGCACCGGAATCGGGCGCGCCTGATAGGCCCCGTCCTGCCCCATCGCGGTCGGGGGCACGGGCTGGTACTTGTGCTCGAAACGCTCACGCGCGACGCTCCAGCGGTTTCCGCCCTGAGCGCTGACCAGGGCATCGCCTGCGCGGTATCGGTTCGGTCCCTCCAGGCTGAGCAACTCGCCGTCCTGCAGTGCGAATTGCACACCCACGACTTCCGTCTTGATGTACCTCGCTGCATCCGGGTCGGCGCGCAGATCGACGTCGTTCAGTTCCACCATCTTCCGTTCAACCATGAGGTTCTTCGCCACGCATCGCTGCACGACTCGATGCCCGAGGCCAAGCGTAACAGCCGACGATGCGGCCTTCTCCGGCCCTGCTACTGCGTCGCCACGATGGGCCGGATGGAGACACGAAGTGCCCGTATGCGCGCAGATGGTCGGCGGGAGTCAGCCCTGGGCGCGTGAAGAGCCCAGGCCGTCAGCGCGGCCCTCCGCCAGATCAGGTGACTGACCGGATATCGGCTCAACGGTCCATAGGCATGGCTTCCTGTGGCGACGGCTTTGCCACACGCAGCGGTCAACCGCACGTGAGCGGGTCTGAGCCGTTCGCCTGCGACGCGCAGCAATGGCCGCCAGGCCCGTCCCGTTGATTTCGCCTGGCAGTCTGCTCTCCTCGCTGAATGGAGCCTCAAGCGCAGGGCCCGTGTGTCAGCGCACGGTCGCCAGGGAGAGTGCCACCGCGTTGCAGTTTTATCTGTTGTGTGCAAGCATTCGACCTGTTATACGACGCAGGCCTCACGGAAGCCGCCCATGCACAAGACGATTGACACTCCCAACGCGCGCCGTCTGATGCAGGCCGGCGGCCTGCGGGGCGCCAGCCTGGTGGGGCAGCCAGGAGGCTGGTGCGTGCTGCTCAAGATCGGCATGCAGGAAACCCCGCTGGGCACCCAGCGCACGGACAAGCCCCGCACTTGGTCCAGCCTGGACACCTGCATCCAGTATCTGCGCGATGAACTCGGGATCGTCCGCATCGACAGCATCGATGCCAGCAACTACAGCGCGGCGGCGGCGCATCGACCACGGCGCCCGGATGCGGCCGCGCAGATGCGCCGCGCGCACGAGGCTGCGGGGCACGATGCCTGGTTCCGCGCGCAGGTGCAGGCCAGCATCGACGACCCGCGTCCGAGCGTGGGCGACGAGCAGGTGCGCGCCAGCTTCGCCGACCGCAAGGCAGCGCTGCGGCAGTCGGCGAAGTGACGCGAGTCGCGTGGCGTCCCATGGCGCTGGAAGATCGGGAAGCCATCCTCGAGCACATCGCCCAGGACAACCCGATCGCGGCCTGCGAGATCGACGATGAGATCGAGGCGAAGGCTGAGCAGGCTCGGCTGCATCCAACTCTCTACCGCGCCGGCCGCGTACGAGGCACCCGCGAGGCTGTCGTTCGACCGAACTATGTCCTGGTCTATCGCGTCGAGGGCGAGGAAGATGACTTGGTGATCGTTGTGCTGCGAGTGCTTCACGCTGCGCAGCAATGGCCGCCAGGCCCGTCCCACTGATTTCGCCTGGCAGTCCTGCACTCCTCGCTGAATGGAGGCCCAAGCGCAGGGCCCGTGTTTCAGCGCACGGTCGCCAGCAGCGCCTTGAGCTGCGCCGCGTCGTGCGGCGTGCCGAGGAACATCTGCGCGTGGCCGGCCTGGCCGCGCCAGACCATCATCGGGAACGCGAAATAGGCGCCGGCGGCCTGCAGGACCTTCAGGTTGCGCGCCAGTTCCTCGTGCGTGGCGGGGCGCACGCGCGCCGCCGGCACGAGGCCGCCTCCGGAGCCGGCACGCGGGTTCTGGCCATAGTCGTCCTCGTTGCGCGCCAGGGCCTTGCGGGGGTCGGCGGCCTGCAGCATGGCCGCCGCCTTGCCCTCGCTGCTGGGCGCGAGCACGGCCACCGGGATCCAGCGCAATCGCAGGCCCTGCCTGCCCACCGAGGGCTGCAGGTCCTCGTACAACTCGTGACAGTAGGGGCAGTTGGGGTCGAAGAACACGTCGACCACGCGTGGGCCAGCGCCCAGGCTGATGGCGGTGGTCCGGGCCATCTGTCCCAGCATGGCAGCGGCCAGTTGTTCAGGGCTCGGCGCGGCATGCGCCGAGGTCCAGGCCGCGCAGGCCGCGACGAGCGCCGCGGCTAGGGTCCGTCGGATCATGGTGGGTTCTCCAAGGCCTGGGGGCGATCGAAGCGGGACTCTTTCGGCGGCGCGCAGGGGTTGGCGCCCTTCTTGCCGCCGGGTGAGCAAGGATTGGCCGACACCTTCCTGGCCGGGACTCAGCCAGCGCGGGGGCCGTTCCAGGAACGAGCAGCGCCTGCCACATGGGAGAGGGCCGCCCCGGGCGCGCCCGCCGAGGCCAGGCTCATCGCGATGGGCGAAAGCGCGGTCAGCACGCCCGGGATGGAAAGAATCACGACGGCCGCGACCGCGATTCCCTGCTTCAAGGCCGTCGCCGGGTTGCCAAGGGTATTCATGAAAGTCTCCTCTGGATCGTAATGTCTCGATGGACGCGCGCAAGCGCCATCCATGCCCCTTGGTCGGCAGCGACGGCCATTCCTGACAAGCCGTACGGCGATGCGGCGGCGGTGTCGCCAGGGTGCCCGGCAGCGGGTAGCCGAGACGCGATCGGGGAGGCGGCCCGTGGCAATGCGGGCGTGCAGCGCAGCAGCGACGGGACCATGGCCAGCACGGTCCGACGCAAGCGCCAGATGTCACCTATGGACTGACGGAGACGAGGGCGGTGAGGGCCGCGAGGATGTCGGCGACCTCGGTGCGGGCGGTGTAGTCGGATTGGACGTCGACAAAGCGTACCGTCCGGCTACGGTCGACGATCAGCACGGTGGGGCGGGGCAAATAGGTAGACCCTTCGGCGTTGACCTTGGCGAGATCAAGGCCGAGCTGGCGCTGGGCGCCAAGAACCTCGTCAGACTGCTCGAAGGCGATTCCGATTGCCCGAGCGACCCGGCTACCCGGGTCCGAAAGCACCGTGAAGTCCAAGTTCGCCTTTTCAGCGGTCGAGAGGGACTGGCCAGGGCTCTGGGGGCTGATGGCGACCAGCTGGGTGCCGAAGGCATCGAGTAGCGGTAGCAGTTCCTGCTGGTAGGTACGCAGCGCCAGGTTGCAGTAGGGGCACCAACCGCCGCGATAGAACACGATCACCACGGGCCCGGCGTCGACCAGTCGATCAAGACTGACCTGCTTGCCGGAGGCGTCATCCAGCGTGAATGATGCAATCCGGTCGCCAGCCTTGACGGCCTCGGCCGGGACGCCCTCGGCCCGGAAGCCCATGACACTTCGATCGAATATCTCGAGGACCTCGGGCGGGAGTCGCTTGCCGGCAGCGGCTTTGAATTGATCGGATTGCTCGCGGATCGTGGGGGGCATCGAGGAACTCCAGGGGCGGAAGGCAGGGCTTGAATGGACTGTGTGGTCCAGTTCATTGAATCAGCCAAAGAGTGGACTGTCAAGTCCAGTTCGGCGACAATGTGCGGATGGGATCACTACCGACCACCGAACGAGGACGTCAGACCCGTCGGCGCATCGTGGACGCTGCGACACAAGTCGTGGCCGAGAAGGGTGCGCTGGCGGCCAGCTTGGACGATGTCGGGGAGCGAGCCAGGGCGTCACGCAGCCAGCTCTATCACTACTTCGACGACAAGACCGACCTGTTGCTGGCGGTGGCAGAGGCGACCAACGACGCCGTGCTCGGCGCCCAAGCCGATTTGTTCGCCGCTCTCGATACGTGGGGCGGTCTGGTGTCCTGGGCCGACGCGATCGTTTCTTTTCAGGAGAGCGCCGGTGGGCTGAAAGGTTGCCCCATTGCCAATCTCCTCGGCCAGATGGCTGAGCGTGACGACGGCATTCGCGCTCTTCTTGCCGAGGGTTTTGATCGATGGGAGGCGCACATTCGAACCGGCCTCGCCGTCATGGTGAGGTCTGGCGAACTCCGCGGCGACGCGGATCCGGAATGGTTGGCCACGTCGACCCTGGCAAGTCTTCAGGGCGGGCTCGTTCTCGCGCACGCGCGCCGCGATGCCCGGCCGCTCCGCGCAGCGCTGGACGGCGCGCTCGCGCTCATCGCCATGTATCGCACCTGACTCGGGCAAGGGGGCCATCCTGAGCGAGTGCAGACGCGCGTCTCGAACTCAAAGTCCAGGGTCATGACGGAGCCGAATCGCTACTGCAAGTGCGGCTTCAAGACATCTTCAATCCACTTCATGAACGCTCGGACGCGACGCGACAGGTTGCTCCGATGCGCTACGACCAGGGACACCGCAAGCGCACGCCGACGATGATCGGGCAAGACCTCCACCAGTGACCCGCTCGCCAGGTACTGGCCAATCCCCAGGACAGGCGCCTGAATCAGGCCAAGCCCGGCAAGGGCCGCGGCCTCGTAGGTCTGCGCGCTGTTGACATGCAATGGGCCGGGCAACTGGAGCGTCGCGAAGCTTTCCCCGTCTGGGTATTCCCATCCAAGCGGCTTTGCGCCCAGCATCGTGGAAAAGTGGATGATCCGATGCCCCTGGATCTGAAGGTCTTCCAGTGACCGAGGGGTCCCATGGCGTGCCAGGTAGCTCGGGGCCGCTGCATTGGCCATGCGCAACAGACCCAGTGGACGCGCAATCAGCGTCTCGTCCCGGATGGTGCCCAGTCGCAATACGCAGTCGAACCCCTCCTGGACCAGGTCGACTTGTCGATCCGTACTCGACATCTCCAGCTCGAGCTCAGGGTGCATCGCCAGGAATTCCGGCAAGGCCGGCACGATCGTCGAGCGGGCGATTTCGGTGGGCAGATCCACGCGTAAACGGCCACGAAGCGGAACCTGCCCGCCCGCGAACATCGAGTGCAGGTCATCCACCTCGGCCAGCAACGAGCGCGCCCGCGCTTGAAAGGCGCGTCCGTCATCCGTCAGTTGCACGGTTCGGGTGGTTCGGTGCAGCAGTCTGACACCGACGTCTTCTTCCAGCTTCCGCACGGCGGTCGATGCTCTTCCCTTCTGGATGCCAAGGCGACTCGCCGCGAGGGTGAAGCTGCCCATTTCCGCCACCGTGATGAAGATGAGGATGGGATCGAGGTTGCGCATCCATGCCCCTCACATTGTTTTGAATAAAGAGAACAGTTAGTTCACTTTAGCAGCCTTTATCTCGCCGGTAGGCAACAGTAGGCTTTACGCACTGGAAGCTCTCATCGGAGATTGAAAAGTGTCTGAAGCCATGACGTCTCGACCCGCCCTGTGGGCGGGAAGGATCGCGAGCGCGATCGTCGTCGCTGTCCTCGTGGCAGACGGTGCTGTTCAGCTGTTCGCCCCGGCACAGATCGCAGGACTGCTGAGGGAAACGGGGTTCGCAATGCAGCTGACGCGTGTCCTGGGGCCGATCGCCCTGGTCAGCGCCTTTCTTTACGCCTTTCCTCCAAGCGCCGCCCTCGGCGCGATCCTGGTGACTGGCTATTTGGGAGGGGCCGTCTGCGCTCACGTACGCATCGGCGAGTGGGGGTCACCGCCGGAAGTGATCTCGCTGTTCCTGGGTGTCATGACCTGGGGCGGTCTCTACGCGCGGGTGCTCCGTATCCGAACCATTCTTCCGTTCATTCGTTGAACCCCTGGGGCGCGGCTCTGCCCCTCAAAGTCAGGAGAAGACCATGTTTTTAGTTATGGGCATCACAGGCAAGGTTGGTGGCGCAACGGCACAGCATCTGTTGGCCCAAGGCAAAAAGGTGCGTGCACTCGTGCGCAATCGTGAGAAGGCGGCCGTCTGGGCGAACCAAGGCGTGGAACTTGTGGATGGCGACTGGAATGACGCTCTGGTCATGGAGCAAGCGCTGAAGGACGTGGAGGGCGCGTTGGTCATGCTGCCGTCTGTCTGGGCCCCCTCGCCCGATTTCCAGGAAGCGCGCGCCGTCATCGCAAACTATGTCCAGGCGCTCGCCAACACGCCGCCCGCACGCATCGTCGCTCTTTCGTCCATGGGGGCAAATCGCAGCAGCGGCATCGGCATGATCCGGGCCTTGTCGCTGCTGGAGGAAGGTCTTCGTGAGCTTCCGTCGCCCGTCGCATTTTTGCGCGCAGGTGGATTCTTCGAGAACTTTCTCTATGGCTTGCAGCTCGCCAGCAGCGGAACGCTACCCGTCTTTTACACGCCGACCCGCCGCAGATCGACCATGGTCGCGACCAGGGACGTCGGGAAGGCGGTTGCGAGCCTCTTCACGGGCTCGGCATGGTCGGGTCAGCGTGTCGTCGAGGTCGGCTCGATGGTCGCCGCAGACGAAGTCGCGCGGCAGTTGGGCGAGGTCATGAATCTCCCCGTGCAAGCCTTTGCAGTTCCTCGTGACGCTTGGGCGGCGACCTTCGAGCAGTTCGGCATTCCGAAGGGCCTCACTGGGCCTGCCGAGGAAATGTTTGATGCGGTGAACGCGGGATGGATGGATCTCGGAGGCGTGGGCACCGAGCACATCGTGGGCACAACTTCAGCCCGAGATGTTTTCGCTGCGGCTCAGGAGGCCTTGACGGCGTGACCCCGCTGGTCGGTCCGAGCACGCGGGGAGGCCAAAGGAGACTGACGGGACCTCGCCCAGAACGGCTATTGGCCACGGCTTGCGGCCGCGATCGCTCTGCTGTTGCCAACGGTCCCACATAGCGTCAGCCTCAGGCCGATCAGGTCAGGGCAGCAGCAGCCTGATCTTCGCGCCCACGTCGAGCGTTCAAGGGCGTCATTTCTTCAGTGCTTCCTTGGAACTTCTGCGCCTCGACTTACACAAGCTCAATCTGCACTTTGCGGCCGACAAGGGCCGCGGCGCGTTGTAGCGTGGATAGGGTGACATCGCGCGTGGGGTCAAGCAGTCGATCGACTTGCGAGCGGCTGGTCTTGAGCATCGTCGCCAACTGCGTCTTGGTCAGCGAGCGCTTCTGCATGGCCTCGGTTAGCTGCCAGACCACCACTTCTTTGACCGCGAGGGCCTGGGTTTCCTCGAAGACACCTTCGTCCTTCAGGAAATCATCGAGGCTCGATCCGTGATGCCTCTTGCTCATGACTTCAACTCCTTCTGGCGCTTGCGCGCCAATGCCAACTCGTCGTCCGGCGTCTTCTGCGTCTTCTTGATGAAGGCGTGCAGGGCGACGAGCATACCGTCATCGAGGTACAGGAACACTCGTGCAATCCGGTTGCTCGGCAACACGGTTCGTACTTCCCAAAGCCCCTGCCCCATCGGGCGACACAGCGGCATGCCGATCGGCCAGCGCCACTGCGCGCGCATCAAGTCCTGCCCGACGGCCAGCCTGTCGGGCGGGTCGAGCCCCTTGAGCCACTCGCGAACGGGTTCCTTGCCGCTGTCGCCTTGATAGAAGACCAGCGGTGTCTTCTTTGGGGTTTCTTTGCTCATGCCTTACCATGCGCTGAACGTACCATAAAAAGTGCGTCCATGCAGGAGCGTTCAGGGCGTCGCCGCCGTGGGCGCGAAGGTCCGGCTGCGGGCGCCGGCCACCGCATCCCTAATGCACCGCTAAGGGAGCGTTGGTAGGTTCGGCGGATCGAGTCGAGCGACCACTTCACAGAACCTGCGATGCGTACAACGAGTCTGGGCAAGATCCCCGCGATCGGCATGTCGTTCTGGCTGCTCAAGGTTCTCGTCACCACACTGGGCGACCTGTCGGGCGACCTCCTGTCCATCGCCCTGCACCTGGGCTATCGACTGGCACTGGCCGCCAGTGTGCTGGCCATGCTGGCCTTGCTGGTCGCGCAGCTTCGATCGACGCGACCGCGGGCATGGCTTTTCTGGGCCTTGATGCTGGCCAGTTCGACAGTCGGCGCGGAGGTCTCGGATGCCATGGCCCGGGCCGTTGGCTGGGGTACGGCGACCACCGCGCTCGTGCTGCTCGGGGGGCTCGTTGCCATCTTGCTGTCGTGGGCCATGTGCCGTGGTCTACCCGCGCCGGGGTTCATCGGCAGCCGGCGTGACGAAGTCTGGTTCTGGGCAGCCGCGCTGGCCGGCAATGGCCTCGGCTCGGTGCTCGGGGATCTGCTGGGTGACCGCTGGGGCCTGGGGCTGGCGGCGAGCAGCGCGCTGTACGCGGCCATGCTCGTCGCGCTCTGGGTGCTGGGCCGCGCGACACGGTTCGACCGACGCCTGCTGTTCTGGGCAGCCTTCGTGCCGAGCCGGATCCCGTTCTAGGGTTCGTCCGCGCCGATTGCGTGCCCGCCGGGCAGATCGACGCGCACGGCCAGTCCTTTGCGCTGGTCGTCTCGCTCATGCAGCGAGATCCGCGCGCCGATGCGCCAAGCCGCCTCGCGGGCAATGGCCAGTCCGAGGCCGGTACCCTCGACCTCCTGGCCCGCCATGCGGTGGAAGGGCTTGAAGGCCTCTTCACGCTCGCTCGGCTCCAACCCGGGGCCGCTGTCGATGATTTCGCAGCGCGCACCATCGCCGAGCGCCGCGATGCGCAGCGTGACCTCGCCCCCGGCAGGGGTGTACTTCAGGGCATTGTCGATCGCATTGCCCAGGATGGTGCGCAGCAGCCGCGCGGAGCTGCGCACCGACGGCACGTGGCCGGCCTCCATGCCCAGATCGATTCCGCGTTGTTCGGCGATCGGGAAATGCATCGCCAGCAACTCGCGCCCCAGGGCCGCGAGATCGACGCTTTCGCTTGGCGCATCGCCGCTTTCGATGCGGGCCAGGTCGAGCAACTGCTCGCTGAGCCTGCGCGCGCGCTCGATGCCCTGCTCGAGGGGAACCAGGCGCAGCCGGGCCTCGTCGAGGGACTTCGCATGACGCAGGTTGCGAGCCTGCAGCGCCAGCGCCGTCAAGGGCGAACGCAGTTCATGGGCGGCGTCGGCCACGAAGCGCTGCTGCTGGCGCATCAGCTCGCGCGTGCGTCCGAGCAGTCCTTCGATGGCATCGACAAAGGGCTGAATCTCGGCCGGCATGCCCCGCAACTCCACAGAGGGCTCCTGCAAGGTCTCGAGCGCCTCCAGGCGCCTTGCGGCTTGCACGACGGGCTCGAATTCCCGGCGCACGCCGCGGCCGATCAGCCAGATCAGCAAGGGCGCCAGCAGCAACGACGGCAGCAGCGCGCGCAGCGCCCCGTTCCAGGCCAGTTCGTCGCGCGCATCGGTGGCCTGCGCGACCACCGCGGTGTAGGGCCCCTGCCGCTGGACGAACACCCGCATGCGGCCCGCGCGGGTGTCGAGCGTGCGCAGCCCGGAAGTCATGACCGGGCCCAGCCATGCCGGGGGCGGATCGATGGGCAGCATCGCCACATGGATGAGCGAATCGTGGTCGTCGATGCCCCCGCGCCCCGGGGTGGACATCTCATGCCCGGGGTGCAGCAGCGCGAGCGTGGCGACCTGTCGCAGCATGTCGTCCTGCGACTCGCGCAGCTCGCGCCAGGCGAGCACGAACTGGGCCGCCGCAGCCAGCAGGCCGAGGCCGACGACGGCGACGCCCAGGTGCAGCACCAGTCGACGCTGGAAGGAACTGGTCATCGCGCCTTGTCCACCATCCAACCCGCCCCGCGCACGTTCTTGATCACGTCGGCCCCGAGCTTCCTGCGCACGCCGTGGATCAGAAAGTCGATCGCGCTGCTCTCGACCTCCTCGTTCCAGCCGTACAGCCGGTCCTCGAGCTGGGCGCGGGTGAGGATGGTTCCCGGGCGCAGCAGCAGCGCGTGCAGCAGCGCGAATTCCCGCGCGGTCAACACCACGCGCAGGTCGCCGCGCCGGGCCTCGCGGGTGGCGGGATCGAGCCGCACGTCGCCGTTGCCCAGTTCTGCCGCGGCCTGGCCGGACTGGCGGCGCACGACCGCGCGCATGCGCGCCAGCAGTTCGTCCATGTCGAAGGGCTTGACCACGTAATCGTCGGCGCCGAGGTCGAGCCCGCGCACCCGGTCGGCCGCCGCGTCGCGGGCCGTGATCAACATCACCGGCACGCGCTCGCCGCGCTCGCGCAGGCGCTGCAGCACACTGAGGCCGTCGCGCCCGGGCAATCCGATGTCGAGCAGCACGATCTGATGCTGGCCGTCGCGCAGCACATGGTCGGCGGTCTCGCCATCGCGCACGAGGTCGACCGCGTAGGCGGCGTCGCGCAGCGCGACTTCGATCGCCGCGGCGATCATCGGATCGTCCTCGATCAGCAGCGCGCGCATCGGGCTTGCCCTGCGGCTCAGTGCGCGGCTGCCGCGGCGCGCTGCGGCAGCAGGCGAAGCGCGATCACCATGCCCCCGAGCAGAACCGCCGAAGCCGCGAACCGGCTGAGCTCGAGCCCGCCGGCGGCGATCGGCTTGTCGAGGAAGTCCCCCAGCACGGCGCCCAGCGGGCGCGTCAGGATGAAGGCGGCCCAGAACAGCGCGGTGCGCGATGCGGCGGTGCGCCAGTACAGCCATGCCACCACGGCCAGCGCGGAGCCGAACACCAGGGCAGCGCCCTGGTAGCCCAGTCCCGCCGTGTCGGCGCTCCAGTCGCCCAGGGCGGTACCGAGGGTCTGCGAGAACATGATGGTTACCCAGTAGAACATTTCAGCCTTGCCCGATTGCACACTGCCCACCGCGACGCTTCCGGTGGAGCGCCGCCACAGCAGCAGCGAAGCGCCGAGCAGGAGCAGCAGCAGGCTGGTGCCGCCAGCGTAGCCGATGCCCAGCGAGCGGTCGGCGAAATCGGCCAGGGTCGTGCCCACCGTGGTCGTGGCGATGATGGTCGACCAGTACAGAACGGGGTGGAAGCGCATGGCGCGCATTTGCGCGAAGACCAGTGCGGCGAACAGGGCCGCGAAAACTCCCGTGGCCGCCAGGTAGCCCAGGTGCAGGGACATGGAGACCGCGTCCCCGGCGGTCTCGCCGAGGGTCGTGGCGGCGATCTTGACCAGCCAGAAGGCCAAAGTGGCTTCGGGGACCTTGGCAAGGACGGATTCAACGTTTGGTGTGTTCATGGAGCGACGAGTGATCGAGGCAGGGGGAGGGCCCCGGCCTTCGCCGGGGCCGCTTCGGGGTCAGTCCTTGTTGGGCCCATCGACGCTGTCCTCGAGCACCTTGCCCGTCCTGGCGTCGACGCCGAGTTCCCGCTCGCCCTGGGGCGTCTTGAGGTCGAAGGAATAGCGCAGTCCGCTACCGCCCTTTTCACGTTCGAGCTCGCGATCGGTGATGGTCGCGCCGGGAACGGCCTTGAGGGCGATCTGGGAAGCCTGCTCCATGGTGATGGCTGCGTCCTTCGCGTACTTCTGGCCGTCGTAGGCATGCGCCGCGGTGGCGGCCATCAGGGCTGCGCCCGCGGCGCCGGCGATGAGCAGGGTCTTTTGCAACTTCATGGAAACACTCCTGAGGATGATGGGCCCGACGACCCGTTGGCCGGGGGCAGCGCCGATGCAGCGCATGAGCAGGAGTGTGCTGGGGCAGATTTAGCCCACATTTAGCGCGGGGAGCGCGGTCGCCATGCGCGACGGTCCCGCGGGTACGGCCGGGCCTGCTATGTCTGCGCTAAGAATGGGCTGGGACACTCCGTGCGTCGCCTACCGTACTTGACGATGCACGCGATCCAGAACCTCAATCACACCCTGTTCCTGCTGGTCAATGCCGGCGCGACCACGCCACGCTGGTGGATCGACCTGGCGGTCTTCGTCGCCAATGACATCGTCTACGGCGTACCGGTGCTGCTGATCGCACTGTGGCTTGCAGGTGGTCCGTCGCGTCGCGGCGCCGCACTCCTGGCCTTTGCCATCGCCATGGTCGCCCTCGGAGCCAATCAGCTCATCGGGCTCGCCTGGTACCAGCCTCGCCCCTTCGTGATCGGGCTGGGCCACACCTGGACGTCCCACGTGCCTGACGCATCGTTTCCCAGCGACCATCTGACGCTTTTCACCTCCATCGGGCTGGGGCTGCTCTTCGGCGGGCTCCAACGCGTCGGCGCGGCGACCCTCGTCGTCGGACTGCTCGTCGGCTGGGCGCGGGTCTACGTCGGGCTGCACTTCCCGCTGGACATGGCGGGGTCGTTGCTTGTGGCCGCGGCCTGCAGCGCGGTCCTGGTGCCGCTGTGGCGCCACGTCGGGGCGGGCCTGACCGCCCGGGCGGAGGCAAGCTACCGATGGCTGTTCGCGCGTCCCATCCGCAGGGGAATTCTTCGCGCCTGATCAAGGCGTTGCCGCAAGGGCCCGAGGCACAATGCCAAGGGAGGGCATGATCTCGCGCCATCAACGCTCGATCGAGCGGTGCTCCACTCCAGGCGCGAGCCCATGATGTCGGCCTAAGCAGATGAAGCCATCATCCATGGCGGGTTGAGCGACGCGCAAGTCGCCGAGCGGATGGCACGCGGGCAGGTCAACCGCGTGCGTTCGCCGCTCAGCCGAAGGCTGCGGCAGATCGTCGGCGGGCGGGCCCGTTGTCGTGCCACCGCGGTGGGCGAGGCGGCATGGATCCAGGGCCTGCAGCGGCAGGCGAGGCGTTTCAACCTCGCCCATTCCGAGTTGCGCGCGGGAATCGACCGCATCCTGCGCGTCGTGGGCTGGGCGCTGTTGCCCACCGCCACCTTGCTGTTCGTCACCCGGTTCGCGCTCGGACTGCCCGCCGGCGCGGCGCTGTCGTACGGGGCGGCCGGGCTGGTCGCCATGGTGCCGCAGGGGCTGGTGCTGCTGACCAGCCTGGCGCTGGCGGTGGTGCGCAGAGCCGCGTTGTCCTCGGCACGCAAATGGAGCGGCGGCGTGCTCGAAGGGCTCGGCACCTGGCTGCTTGGCGCTCCCGACGTGCTGCTGGCGAAGCGCGGTTCGGTCGATTCGCCCCATCCCGTCCTGGCTCAAACGGCTCAATGGGCGTCGGACGGCTTTCGCGTGCTTTTGCTCGCGCGCGCTGCAGGTGAACCGGACGTGAGCCATCCGCCCATGGAAGTCCGGCCGGTGGCGTTGATTCTTCTGTCCGAACAGATCCGCGCCGACCGAGCGCCGCGGCACTGGCGGTCAGCGCTGCAGGATGTCTTCCAGGGTCTCGCCCGGCTGCCAGGGGCGGCCGAGTCGGTGCTCGATGTACTCCCGGATCAACTGACGCACCACCTGGGACGGCGTCTGGTCCTCCAGGGCGCAGAAATGCTCGAACACCGCCTTCTTCTGCGGATCGATCAGAACGGTGAGGCGGGATGTGCGCTGTTCCATCTGGATGCAAACGGGATTACCATCTACGCACATCTTATGCGAATCAAGCATTCATGCAAGCCTCCATGGATCACCTCGCCCTGTTGCCCGCGGCGCTGTGCGTGATCCTGCTCTGGATGGGCTTGGGTGCGGCCGGGCTGGCAGCGCCGCGCGCCACGCGTTTCGTCGCCCACGGGCTGTTTCCGATCGGTGCGGCCGGCTGCCTGGCCATGGCCGCCATCGGCCTGACGGCCTTGTTCGCCCCGGCGAGTGAACTGCTCCTGCCGATCGGGCTTCCCGGCCTGCCGATGCATTTCCGGCTGGACGCGCTTGCCGCCTTTTTCCTGCTCTTGCTGGGTGCCGCCGGCGCCGGCGTGTCGGTGTTTTCGGCGGGATACTTCCGGGAGGGCGAGGGCACCGCGCCGGGACTGCTCGGCATGCAGTACCACGTCTTCCTCGCGGCCATGGCCGCGGTGCTCCTGGCCGACGACGCCTACACCTTCATGGTGAGCTGGGAGGTCATGGCGCTGGCCTCGTATTTCCTGGTGGTCAGCCAGCACCGCATCGCCGAGATCCGTCGCGCGGGCTTCGTCTATCTGGTGCTCGCCCATCTCGGCGCGATCGCGCTGCTGTTGTGCTTCGGGGTCATGATGTCCGGGGGCGGCCCCGGCCTGAGCTTCGATGCCATGCGCGCCCACGCCCTGTCGCCGGCGTGGGCCAGCATCGCCTTCGGGCTCGCGGTGGTGGGCTTTGGCGCCAAGGCCGGCCTGGTGCCGCTGCACGTGTGGCTGCCCGATGCGCATCCGGCCGCTCCCTCCCCGGTGTCCGCCCTGATGAGCGGGGTGATGCTCAAGACCGCGCTCTATGGCTTGATGCGGGTCAGCCTGGACCTGCTGCACGCGCCGCTGTGGTGGTGGGGCCTGCCCTTGCTCGCGCTGGGCCTGTTCGGAGGCCTGTACGGCGTGCTCTTCGCCGCGGTGCAGACCGACATGAAGCGGCTGCTCGCCTATTCCTCGATCGAGAACATCGGCATTGCCTTCGCGGCGCTGGGTCTGGCGCTGGTGTTCCATGGTGTCGGCATGCCCGTGCTGGCGGCGCTGGCGCTGGCCGCGCTGCTGCTGCACCTGCTCAACCATGCGCTGGTGAAGAGCCTGCTGTTCCTGGCCACCGGTTCGGTGCTGCATACGACGCGCCAGCGCAGCCTGGGGCACCTGGGTGGGCTGCTGCGCCGCATGCCCTGGGTCGGATGGACGGCCTTGGTGGGGGCGCTGGCCATCGCCGGACTGCCGCCGCTGGGCGGCTTCGTCGCCGAGTGGATGCTGCTGCAAGCCTTCCTGTTCACGCCCGACATCCCGCTGCCCTTCGTCAACATGCTCGTCCCCCTGGGCGCGGCGTTGCTGGCGCTGACCGCGGCGCTGGCGGCCTACGTCATGGTCAAGTTCTACGGCGTGATCTTTCTGGGGCAGCACCGTGAGCCGGCCTTGGCGCATGCGCACGATGCGGGCCGTCTGGAGCGTCTCGGCCTGGGCTGGCTGGCCGCGGGGGCGGTGCTGATCGGGCTGGCTCCGGGCCTGGTGCTGCAGGCCCTCGAGCCCGTCGTCGCGCCGCTGGCGGGGGCCTCGCTGCCCATGCGAGGCTGGTTCCATCTCGCCCCGCTTTCGGAGCAACGGGCGGCCTACGCGCCGGTGGCCGTGCTGCTCGCAGCGGTCGGCATGGTGATGCTGGCCGCCCTGTTCGCGCGCCGGGTGTACCCCGGACGGATTCGCCGGGCCGACCCCTGGGACTGCGGCTCTCCCGGGCTGACCCCGCGCATGCAGGACACGGCCGAGGGATTCGGTCAGCCGATCCGCCGCCTTTTTGCGCCCTTTTTCGAGGCCCACACCGAACTTCCCCGCCCGGACGACGCTCTGCCGCGCTACCGCGTGGAGGTGGCCGACCGCTTCTGGCGCGCGGTGTACCTGCCGCTGGCCGCCGGCGTGCAGCGCCTGGCCCAGTGGGCAGGCCTGCTGCAACAGGGGCGCATCGCTGTGTACCTGCTGTACAGCTTCGCCACCCTGTTGGCCTTGCTGATGATGGTGATGCGGTGACCCCGTCCGCACTATTCACCCAGATCTTCGCCGTCCTGGTGGCGGTTGCGCTCGCGCCGCTTCTGTCCGGATGGGTGGCGCAGTGCCGTGCCTGGCTGTCCAACCGCAGCGCCCCGCCCATCTGGCTGCCCTATGCGCGGATTGCCAAGCTCATGCACAAGGACGCCGTGGTGGCGCGCGATGCGTCGCCGTTGTTCCGCGCGCTGCCCTATCTGCTGTTCGGCACGATGGCGACCGCGGCGGCCATCGTGCCCTCCTTGTCCACCGACTTGCCCTTTGCCGCGGTGGCGGACGCCATCGCCCTGGTCGGCCTGTTCGCGTTGGCGCGGGTGTGCATCGCTCTGGCGGGGATGGACATCGGCACCGCCTTCGGCACGATGGGGTCGCGACGGGAGATGATGGTGGGCTTCCTCGCCGAGCCGGCCTTGCTCATGGTGCTGTTCACCTCATCGCTGATTTCGGGAAGCACCCTGTTGCCCGAGATCAGCGCGGCCCTGCAGTCCGGCGCGCTGGCGATCCACGCCAGCCTGGCCTTCGCCGGCGTGGCCTTCGTGATGGTGCTGCTGGCCGAGAACGGTCGCATTCCGATCGACAATCCCACCACCCACCTCGAGCTGACGATGATCCACGAGGCCATGGTGCTGGAGTATTCGGCGCGCCACCTGGCGCTGGTGGAATGGGCCAGCAGTCTGAAGCTGTTCACCTACGCGTGTATCGGTTTCGCGCTTTTCCTGCCCTGGGGCATGGCCGGGCGCGCCGATGGCGTGCTGTGGCTGCTGCCGGCGCTGCCGCCCCTGCTGCTCAAGCTGGCGGCCGCGGGCGCGGGTATCGCGCTGATCGAGACCCTGAGCGCCAAGCTGCGCATCTTTCGCGCGCCGGAGTTCCTGGCCACCGCGTTTCTGCTCTCGGTGCTCGCGCTGCTGGTGCGGCTGATGCTGGGGACCTGAACATGCATGCGAGCATCTCCGTGGCCGCCGCGCTGCCGCTGACCGTGCAGCTCATCGACCTGTTCGCGGCATTGCTGCTGCTGCTGGCCTTCGCGATGCTCGCACAGCGGCGGGTGATGAACCTGGTCAACCTGTTCGCCGCACAGGGGGCGCTGCTGGCCGCCAGTGCCGCGCTCGTGGCCTATTCCACGGGCCATGGCGAGCTCTATGCATCGGCCGCGCTCACGCTGCTGCTCAAGGTCCTGGTGTTGCCCTACGTGCTGCAGGGCATGATCCGCCGCCTGCACGCCGAGTGGGACGCCGAAACCCTGGTCAACATCCCGACGCTGCAGATCATCGGCATCGTGCTGGTGATCTTCGCCTTCGTGCTGGCCCAGCCGATCTCCGGGTTCGCGGGTGCCGCCACGCGTAGCACGCTGGGCATCGCGGTCGCGCTCGTGCTGCTCGCCTTCCTGATGATGATCGTGCGGCGCAAGGCCATTGCCCAGGTGGTGGGTTTCCTGGCGATGGAAAACGGCCTGCTGTTCGCCGCAGTCACCGCCACTCAGGGCATGCCGATGGTGGTCGAGCTCGGCATCGCGCTGGATGTGCTCGTCGGGGTGTTCATCCTGGGGGTCTTCTTCTTCCAGATCCGCGAGCAGTTCGACAGCCTGGACCTGCAGCACCTGGAAACCATGAAGGACGAGTGAGGTGTTTCCCGCCATTCTGTTCGCCGTCATCGCACTGCCCGTGCTGGGAGGGGCGCTGCTGGCTCTGTGGGGCCACCGGCCCTGGGCGCCGCATCTCAACCTGGGCGTCGGCGTCGCGACCTTCCTGGCAGCGCTCGCGCTGACCCTGATCGTCGTCGCCGCCGGACCGGCCACGGCCTTTGCCGAAGCGTTTTTCGTGGATCCCTTCAACGCCTTTCTGGTGACCCTGACGGCCTTCGTGGGCATGACGACCGCCGCGTTCTCGCGGCCCTACATGCGCATCGAGCTGGAGCACGGCAGGGTCAACGCGTCCCGGTTGCGTCTGTATCACAGCATGTACCAGCTGTTCATGGCCACCATGCTGCTGGCGCTGACGACCAACAACATGGGGGTGCTCTGGGTGGCCATGGAGGCCGCGACGCTGACCACCGTGTTGCTGGTGTCGTTGTACCGAACGAAGGCCAGCCTGGAGGCCGCGTGGAAATACTTCATCCTGTGCGGCGTGGGCATCGCTCTGGCACTGTTCGGTACCGTGTTGCTGTATTTCGCCGCCCAGCGCGTGCCCGGCGTCGAGGGCATGCGCGCCTTGCTCTGGACCCATCTGGACGCGGTCAAGGGCCAGCTCGAGCCCAGCATCCTGGGCATCGCCTTCGTGTTCCTGCTGGTGGGCTACGGCACCAAGGTCGGACTGGTGCCCTTGCACAGCTGGCTTCCCGACGCGCATGCCGAAGGGCCCACGCCGGTGTCGGCGGTATTGTCCGGGCTGCTGCTCAATGTCGCGCTGTATGCGGTGATCCGCAGCAAGGTGCTGGTGGAGGGCAGTCTGCATGCAGCGTGGCCGGGTCGCATGCTCATGGGATTCGGGCTGCTTTCCGCGCTGATGGGCGCGCTGCTGCTGTGGCGCCAGAAGGACGTCAAGCGCATGTTCGCGTATTCGTCGATCGAACACATGGGCCTGATCACCTTCGCCTTCGGCATGGGCGGCCCGGTGGCGAATTTCGCCGGCCTGTTGCATATGACGGGCCATGCGCTGACCAAGAGTGCGATCTTCTTCACCAGCGGACATGCCTCGCAGAAGGCCGGCACGCAACGCATGGATGCGATCCACGGCCTGTACCAGCGAACCCCGCTGATGGGCTGGGGACTGATGCTCGGCTCCCTGGCCATCGTCGGCCTGCCGCCTTTCAGCATCTTCGCCAGCGAGTTCCTCATTCTCACTACCGCGATGCAGGTGCAGCCCTGGGCCACGCCGGTGCTGCTCGCGGCGCTGGGGATCGCCTTCGGCGCCATTTTCCTGCGGGTGCAGGGCATGGTTTTCGGCGACACGACGCTGCGCCGGCTGCCGCACCAGCCGGACATGTTGCCGGTGTATGTACACCTGGCTCTGGTGCTGATGCTCGGCTTGTGGGTGCCTTCGTTCCTCGCCGGCTGGTGGCACGGTGCGGCGCTCATGATCGGGGGCTGAGCGATGAATGCCGTGTGCTCCGTGTTCGCGCTCGACGTTCACGAGGTCGACGCGCTGCAATGGGATGCGCTGGCGCGCGCACTGCACGAGCGCGGTGCGCGGCTGTTGAGCCTGTGGGGCGAGGATGCGCGCGCCCATCGAGGCCGCTTCAGCGTGTATGCCTGTTGGCTGGATGCGGCCGGCGCGGCGCTGACACTGGTTCAGCATGATCTGCCGCAGGGCGCTCTGCATTACCCCGGCCTGCACGACTTCTTCCCTGTCGCCGAACGGCTGCAGCGAGCCGTGCGCGACTTGTTGGGATTGGAGGCGCAGGGCATGGACACGCGGCCATGGCTGCGCCATGCGCGTTGGGGAGAGCAGGAGTATCCCCTGCGCCGTGACAGTGACGTGGCGGTGCCGTTGGGGCCGCCACAGCCGCAGAGCTATGCCTTTGTTCCCGTCGACGGTGAGGGCGTGCACGAGGTCGCGGTCGGCCCCGTGCATGCCGGAGTGATCGAGCCGGGCCAGTTCCGGTTCTCGGTGGTCGGGGAGAAGATTCTTCGACTGGAAGCGCGCCTGGGCTTCACGCACAAGGGAGTGGCGCGGCGTTTCGAGCAGCTCGCGCCCGCCGAGGGCGTCCGGCTCGCGGCGCGGCTGAGCGGGGACAGTGCCGTCGCCAACGCCTGGGCCTACTGCATGGCGCTGGAGGCGCTCGCGGACGCGACGCCTCCGCCGCGCGCGCTGCACCTGCGCGCGCTGCTGCTCGAGCGCGAGCGCCTGGCCAACCACCTTGGCGACATCGGGGCCATCGTCAACGACGCCGGCTTCGGCTTCGGCCTGGCCCAGTTCTCGCGCCTGAAGGAGGACCTGCTGCGACTCAACGCTCAGGTGTTCGGCGCACGCTACCCCTTCGACGCGGTGCAGCCCGGGGGCGTGAGCGTCGATCCCGAGCCGGCCGCGCTCGCGCTGGTGCGACGGCAGACCGAGGTGTTGACCGGGGAGCTCGCGCGCCTGCGCGAGATTCTCGACGCGCACGAAGGCCTTCAGGACCGGCTGCAGAGCACCGGCCGCGTCGTGCCCGAGCTGGCCCGACGGCTGGGCATGCTGGGGCTTGCCGGGCGCGCCAGCGGGCAGTCGCTGGACCTGCGCGGCAACCCGGCCTTCGCGCCCTACGGCGAGCTGTCCCCCCGCATTGCGGTGGAGCAGGCCGGCGACGTCGCCGCACGCCTGACGCTCAGGCTGAGCGAGGCGCAGGAGTCGCTCAGGCTTTGCCGCGAGCTGTGCCTGGGCATGCCTGCGGGCGCCGTACGCGCCGAACTTCCCGAGGACATCGCGCCCGGACTCGCGTTGGGGTTGGTGGAGGGGTGGCGCGGTCCGATCCTGATCGCGTTGCGCGTCGACGCGCAGGGGCGCATCGCGCGCTGCCACGCGCACGACCCCTCCTGGCAGAACTGGCCGGCTGTCGAGTGGGCCGTCATCGGCGACATCGTTCCCGATTTTCCCTTGATCAACAAATCGTTCAACCTGTCGTACTCCGGGCACGACGGCTGAGGGAGCTGGATATGTGGAAGACGCTGCGTCAGATTGCGCGTGTGGGCCGCATCAGCGAGGCGCCCGTCGAAGCCCGCGAGGGTGTCGTCGAAGCGGACGCGGAGTCGCGTATCCGCATCGAAATGCTGCGCGTGCTCGGGCGCGCGCTGACGGTGCGCCTGGTCGACGCCGGATCGTGCAACGGCTGTGAACTGGAAATCAATGCGCTGTCCAACCCCTACTACAACCTCGAGGGCCTGGGCATTCAATTCGTCGCGAGTCCCCGGCACGCCGATGTGCTGCTGGTGACCGGGGCCGTATCGGCCAACATGGAACTCGCATTGCGCAGGACCTACGAGGCGATGCCCGAACCGCGACTCGTCGTGGCCGCCGGCGACTGTGCGGCGAACTGCGGAGTGTTCGCCTCGGGCTACGCCATCGTCGGGCCCGTGGCGCGCATTCTGCCCGTGGACGTCACCGTGCGCGGCTGTCCGCCCACACCTTCCGATTTGCTCTGGGGCCTGCTTCGGGCGGTGCGACGAGACCTGCCCGTCCTCGACTCCGCGCATCAGGGCGGCCAGCCCAGCTAATCCCGCCCGAGCCGGATCCCCCGCGCGGTCCGCACCCATCCGCCGGCGGGGGACTCACTGGATGTCGAAGCGAAACTCCTGGGTCACCGTGACGGCCCGCGTGCCCTGATCGCTGCAGCGGTAGTCCAGCATGGCGCGCCTGACGGCGGCACGGAACACCGAGGGGCCGGAGACGATGGTCACGCTTCGCACATGGCCGTGCTGCACCACGGCACGCGCCAGCACGGTGCCGCCCATGCCTTGTTCGATCGCCAGGTCCGGAATGCGCGGGCGCCTTTGCTGCGGGCAGAGCAGGCCCACGCTGGGGGGCGCGGAGGCGGGCATTTCGGCGCCCCGGGCCATGGATGGCGGCGTTGGGGTTGTCGGTGCCGGTGCCCGGGCCGGCCCAGGCGCGCTTGCGCGATCCGCCCGGGGCAGCGGCGCCGAGACCGCCGCAGCGGAGGCCGCCACGGGCAACGCGCGGGGTCGGGCTCGCGGCGCAGGTGGCGGCGGCGCGGCAGGTGTCGAATGCCGGAGCGCGTCAGCCCGGCGAGGGTGACGCGGTGGCGCGGGCGGCCGCCGGGCCGCCGGCACCGGCGCGGGCCGGGCGGACTGTTCGACGCGCTGCGGCACCAGGCGTGGGGCCGGCTCGGGCGGCGGCGCCGGCGCCGTCAGGATGGACAGAACCATCTCCGGCGGCAACCGTGGCGTCCGCTCCGGCATGCACAGTCCGCGCCCCAGTGCACACAGCAAGCCCAGGTGCAGCACAAGCACGCACACCAAGGCCAGCGCGCGCCGCGGCAGCGCATCGGCGAGGTACGGCGCTTCGCGGGCCGCGGGCGCAGCGGGGTGCATCAGCGCTCTCCATGGGCCGCCTGGACGATGCCCATGCGAGTCACACCCTCGCGCCGGGCCGTGACCAGTACGCGAGCGAAGGTGTCGTAGCTCGCGCGCGGATCCGGATGCAGGTCGAGCTGCGCCGGAGGATCCTCGGCCGCCGCGGCGTGCAGCAGCCCGCGCAGGCTCCGATCGGAGCTCACGGGAACGCCGTTCCAGCGCAGGAGCTGGCCCGGTCCGATGCTCAGGTCGACGATCCGCGAAGACCTCGGCGCGGCCGGCGCATCGTGCGGCATGCGCAGTACGACCGAGCCGAGTCGGATCGGGATGGTGACGATGAGCATGATCAGCAGCACCAGCATCACGTCGATCAGCGGCGTGGTGTTGATCTGCGGGCTCGCCACGTCGTCCTGGCGAGCCTCGCGGCGCATGCGTCGGAGCCTTGACTTCATGGCGTCGCGGTCCGGGTCCGGGTGAGAAAGCCCAGGCTGGTGATGCCGGCTTGCCGGCACGCGTCGACCACCCGGCCGACGGGGGCGTAGCTTGCCGCGCGGTCCGCGCTGATCTGCACGCGAGCCTGCGGCTTGCGCGCGGCCAGCGCGCGCAGGCGCAGGCGCATCTGGGCGCCGCCGGCCAGCGCTGTGCCGTTCCAGGCCATGCGGCCGTCGCGGGTGATGGTGATGACCACGTCGGCGGCTGCGGGCCGGGGCGACGCCTGCTGGCGCGGCAGGTCCACGCGGGTGGGATGGCGGATCACCGGAACGGTGATCAGGAAAATGATCAGCAGCACCAGCATCACGTCGACCAGCGGCGTGGTGTCGATGCCGGACAGCGCCTGCTGCGCGTCCGCGGGGTCGGGCAGGTGCAGGGCCATCGTGGCTCAGGCGGGCGGCGACGACAGCATCACCGCCTGCAGTTCGCTGGAGAAGTCGCGCACCTCGCCGAGCAGTACGGCGTTGCGGCGCAGCAAGGCGTTGTAGCCCAGCACCGCAGGCACCGCGGCCGCCAGCCCCAGCGCGGTCATGATGAGGGCCTCGCCGACCGGGCCGGCCACGCGGTCGATGCTGGCCTGGCCGCTGATGCCGATGGCGGTGAGGGCGTGATAGATGCCCCAGACGGTGCCGAACAGGCCGACGAAGGGCGCGGTCGATCCCACGGTGGCCAGCAGGCTCAGGCCGCTGGACAGCCGGCGCTGCACCTGGTCGGTGGCGCGGAGCAGGCACAGGTCCATCCAGTCGGCCAGCTCCACGCGCGCGTGCAGCCCCTGGTGGCGACTGCTGGCCTGCAGCGCGGCCTCGGCGATGCGGCGAAACGGGCTCGACGGCGCCAGTGCGGCCGTGGCGGCGGCCACGTCCGCGGCCTGCCAGAAGCCAGCCGCGGCCTGGCGTCCCTGGCGCCAGGTCCACGATTGCTCGAGCAGCTTGCAGACCATCACGTACCAGCTGGCCATGCTCATCAGCACCAGCAGCACGAGCACGGCGCGCGCCACGCCGTCGCCGTGCTCCCACATCGACCACAGGCCGTAGGGGTTCGAGGCGCCTTGGGGAGCGGCCTGGGAGAGGGTGGCCAGGGAGACGGCGGCCAGCGCGCCGCGGGGCAGCGCCGTGCCGAGCACGGCGGCGCGCGCCAGGCCGCGCGCCCAGGCGTGGATGCGGGATACGGGGAGATCGGGGGGGCTCATGCTGGGTCTCCTGCGTGGATGGCGTGGAGGGCGTGGAGGGAGCGCAAAGGCAAGGACATGCCGCCGGCCGGCTTCAGAACTCGCGCGTGATGCTCGCTCCGGCGCTGAAGGCGCGCCCGGGCGCGCCTTCGTAGTACTGGTTGCTCGAGCTGTTGACCACCACGGCGCCGACGTAGCCGCGGTCGGCCAGGTTGTCCACGCGAAGGAACTCGGACAGTTTCCAGGGGCCGCGTCGCTGTTCCACGCCGGCCGCCCAGTTCAGCGCCACCCAGCCGGCCGCCGGCGTGGCGTGGTTGCTCGAATCGACGTACACGTGGGAGCGCCCGAGCAGGGAGATGCGGGTGTAGAAGCCGCGCAGGGCGAGGGAGGACAGGAGCGGGCGCCAGGTCAGCGCGGCGTAGGCCTGCTCCTGCGGCGCGCCGGGCATGCTGGCGCCGTCGTAGGGGCCGCCGACGAAGCGGATGTGCATCAGGCTGAACCCGGCGCTGGCCTGCAGGTGGCCGGGCAGCCGCGCATCCAGGCTGAGCTCGGTGCCGTAGCGCCGCGTGCTGCCTGCGTTCATGTAGGTGGTGCGCCCGCCGGTGTTGGTGTCGACGACGATCTGGTTGTCGGCGGTGATGTCGTACAGCGCGGCCTGCGCGCGCAGGCGCCCGAAGTCGACGCGCCAGCCGAGCTCCCGGTTGTTCAGGTGCATGGGCTGCAGCCCCAGGTTCAGCCCCGGCTGGTTGCCGGGACGGTAGGCCAGCTGGTAGAAGGTGGGCGTGACGAAACCGCGGCCCCAGTCGGCGTACACCCGGTTGGCGGCGTCGAGCTTGTACAGCAGGCCCAGCACCGGATCGGTGGCGGCGTAGCGCGCGGTGCCGCCGGTGCCCGAAGCCAGCGGGGCATCGGCGCCGGGGGTGGACTCGAAGGCGACGCGGTCGTGGCGCAGCCCGCCGCTCAGCGACAGCGCCGGCGTGAGCTTCCAGTCCGCCTGCGCGAACACGGCCGTGTTGTCGACCACGTTGTACTGGTCGTTGCGCAAGGCGCCCTGGGTGCCGAGGTCGTTCACGTAGCCCTTGCGGAACTCGTTCTCGCGCCCGTAGTCCAGGCCCGCGGCCAGGGTGTAGGGACGCGATGCGAGCAGTCCCTGGTGCGAGTAGGTGGCGCGGGTGCCGCCGAAGGCGTCGTCCAGCGCCACGACCCCGCCCGCGGACTGGGCGAAGCTGCCGCTGAAGGCCAGGTACTGGGTGATCGAGCGGGATCCGCCATAGGCGCTGAGCTGCAGGGTGTCGGCGGCGTCGAAGCGATGCTCCCAGCTCAGGCCGCTCTGGCGTGCGCGCACGCTCTTGCGCGTGTCGTAGCTCAGCGACGACGCGGCGACGCCGCGCGGGTTCGCCTGGTACTCCGCCAGCGTTTGCCCTCCGGGGTCGAGCCCCTGCTGGTCCAGAGCGTTGAACACCAGCCGGTAGCGGTCGTCGCCGCCGTCGCCCCAGCGCAGCACGGTGTTGAACTGCTGCCGCGATGCGCTGGCGTGTTCGCGCCAGCCGTCGGTGCGGAAGTCGCTCAGCCCGGCCACGGCGCCGAGGTCGCCGCTGCGGGCGCCGCCGATGAGCGTGCTCTGGCGGCTGCCCCAGGGCCCCAGCCAGGCGGCCAGACTGGCCGCGGCGGGATCGGGGGCGTCCTCGGTGTAGGCCTCGATCACCCCGCCGGCGGAGTTGCCGTACAGCGCGGCGAAGGGGCCGCGGATGATCTTGATGGCGCCGATCATCGGCAGGTCGATGAGCTGCGACTGGCCCTGGCCGTCGGGCATGGTCAGCGGCACGCCGTCCAGGCTCATCTGCACGCCCTGCACGCCGAAGGGCGAGTCGGCGCCGAAGCCGCGGATCGAAAGCTGCATGTCCTGCGCGTAGTCCTGCCGGTTGTTGACCACCACGCCCGGCACCTGGTTGAGCGTCTCCGACAGGTTGACCTGCTGCTGGCCCTGGACCAGGCGCTCTCGATCGAGCACCGTGGCCGTCGACGGCAGGTGGACTGCCTGGGCGCCGTAGGCCATGCCCTGCACGGTCACGGTCTGCAAGGCCTGGGGCGCGCTGGCCGCCTCCGGCGGGGTTGCCCGCGCCGAGCTGCAGAGCGCCCACAGCGCCGCGCCGCACAGCACGAAGCCGGCTTGTCGTGAAGCCACGACGCGGCGGGGTAGGCGCATGTCTCGGGGGCGAATCATGTCTCAGCTCCAGGAGTAGCGCAGGCCCAGCCAGGCGCCACGCGGAGCGCCCGGCGCGACGAACTGCGCGCTTTGCCAATCGGCCGGGTTGGTCGCGTAGCTGCGGCCCGGGCCCGTGAAGACGTTCGTGCCGAGTTGGCCGAAGTCGTAGTAGCTGCGGTTGAACAGGTTGTGCACCGACACATCGAGCTTCCAGTGGCGATCGATGCGGTAGCGGGCACCGAGGTCGAGCACCGCGAAGGCGGGCAGGCTGCCGCGGGTGTCCTGGTTGTTCTCGTCGCCCTGCGCGTAGCGCCGGCCGAAGGCGGTCAGGCGCGTGCGCAGCGCCCAGCGCTGGTTGGGCGTGAAGCGCGCCGAGGCGGCGGCGGTCCAGGCCGGAATGTCGGGAATGCGGGCGCCCGGGTCGACCTGGATGGTGCCGTTCGCGTTCGCCGAGGAGTTGGCGGGGCTGGGCACGAGAAAGCCGGATTCGTAGGTGGCCAGGGTGCGGCTGATCGACGCCGTCCATTCCCAGCGCTCGGAGCCGCCGGCGAAGTCGACGGTCGCGCTGCGCATGAGCTCGCGCGGGATGTTGGCGTAGTAGCCCTGGCTCATGGTCGCCAGGCTGATGAACTGCAGGGCGTTCGCGAGATCGGTGTGGGTGAGCAGGGCGCGCACGCGCAGCCCCGCCAGGTGCCATGCCGCGCCGGCCTGTGTCGTGCGCGCGATCTCGGGCTGCAGCGCCGGGTCGGCGACCAGCACGTTGGGCAGCGTGCACGGCGCGGTGGGGCTGGCGCAGCTCAGCTCCACGGGCATGGGCACGCGCATGCCCTGCGCGTAGCGCAGGAAGTACGAGCCGGTGCGCGTGGGGTGCAGCTCCAGGCCCAGGCTCGGGTTCCAGCGCGAGAAGGCGTGCCGGCCGCCCAGCGGGCCGCCCAGCAGGTCCTGCATGTTCACGTCGGCGTGCTGGTAGCGCGCCGCCAGGTTCAGCCCGAGCCAGCGCGTGGGAGACAGCGCGTCCTGGACGTACGCGCCGGCGTAGGTGTTGGTCACGCCCAGGTTCACGGGCGCCTGGTCGAAGGGGCCGATGCCCACGGCGTAGCGCTGCGGCGTGAACGTGGCCGCCTGCTGGCGCTGCGCGAAATCGACCTGCTGATGCTGGGCGTCCACGCCCAGGTCCAGCACGTTGGGCAGCCCGGCCAGCGGTGAGGCGTCGCGCGCGGCCAGGCTCAGCCCGCGCGTGCGCTGGCGCAGCGTGCTGGCGGTGTTGGTGGCCACCGGGTCGGCCAGGCTCGGGGGGGCGCCGTCGTAGGCGTTGTTGACGTTGCTGTTGAACCCGCTCTGCTCGCTGTTGCGCAGGTAGGCGTGCGCGCTCAGGCGCCAGTGCCCGGCCAGGTCCTCGGTGTCGCCGAGCTGGAGGAAGCCGAGCTGGTTGTCGACGTAGTCGGGCGCGGAGTAGATCGCCGTGGGCGTGTCCATCCAGCCCAGGGGAAGGGTCTGCGAGCCCGAGAGGCGGCTTTGCGCGTAGGTGTAGCTCAGCCGCAGGTGGTGGCCGCCGTCGTCGCGGGTGACCTTGGCGAACAGGCTGCGCCGCGCACTCGGGGAGTAGGGGGCGAAGCCGTCGTCGTGCGCGTTGGCGGCGGCCACGAAATAGCTCCACGGCCCCTGGGTGCTCGCAATGCGGGCCTGCTCGGAGTCGCGGCCGAAGCTGCCGGCCCGCAACTCGATCTCGCCGCCCGGTGCGCTGCGTCCGTCGAGCGTGCGCACCAGCAGGCTGCCGCCCAGGGTGTTGAGCCCGTAGACGGGGTCGGCGTAGGGCACCAGGCTGATGGAGCGGATCGCGTTGGGGGGGATCAGGTCCCAGCTGAGCGTGTCGCCGAAGGCCTCGTTGACGCGCGCTCCATCCACGTAGGCCGAGAAGCCCTGCGGCGTGCCCAGCAGCGGCGAGGCGGCGAAGCCGTTGTAGCGCAGCGTGGGCTGCCAGTCGTTGCCCTGCTCGTGGGTCAGCGCGGCCCCAGGCAAGCGGGCGGCCAGCGCATCGGGCAGCGAGGTGGCGGACAGTTCGTGCAACTGCCGGGCGACCACCGTGTAGGAGCCCTTGGGAACCCTGCTGGATGCCGTGGTCGCTGGAGTCGCCACGGTCACCGTGGCCAGCCGCACCGTGGGCGAGGGTGCCGAGGCCCGCGCCGGAGCCTGCTCACCATGCGTCGCCCGCGCCGGCAGCAACTGCAGCAGCAGCGCCGCGCCGGTCGCGCAACGCAGCGCGGCGAACAAGAAGCGGCGGCGCGCAGGACTCATGGGACGAAGGAGTCGAAGGGCGAGGAGTCGTTGCCGGCGGCCTCCGGTGTCAGCGCCTTGCCCGAGGGCGCGTAGCCGTTGGCGTGCAGCAGGAAGGCCATCAGGTCGGCGTACTCGGCGGGCTTGAGCTGCCCGGGTTTGTCGGCGGGCATGTTGGTCTGCATGTACTGGTAGATGCCGCCGACCGTCATGCTCGATCCCTGCGAGGGAGCGAAGGCCGAGCCCGCCAGCGCCGGCGCGGTGCGTCCCTCGAGCTTGTCGCCGTGGCACCTGGCGCATTCGGCGGCGTACAGCTGCCTGCCGGGGCCGACCTGGTCGGCGGCGAAGGCCGCCGTCGGCGCGGCGGACGCGGCGGTGCCGGCGCTCTGTCCGGGCGTGGAGTCCGCGACCGGTTGTGCATGGGCCTCGGCGGGCTGCGCCGAGCCGGCGGGAACTTCCAGCGCGGCCGTCAGGGGCTGAAGCCGGCCCTCGCGGTTCAGGGCGCGGGTGGCGCCCGACATCCTGGCGATCAGGACGCGCTCGTGCCTGCCGGCGACGAAGTGAAGGGTCCAGTGCGCAAGACGCGTCTGTATCGGCCGCAAGTCGAAACGCGTGTCGGGGTGGGCCTCGGCATAGGCCCGCAGCGCCGGGTACCAGGCGATGCCGCGCGGCGAGCGCTGGGCGGCCACGTCGTCGATCACCGCGTCCGCGCTGTTGTCGATGGTGAAGTCCTGCATCCCGGCCTCGGCCGCGATCATCTGCGCGGGAGTCCTGTAGGCCACCGCGACCGAGCCATGGTCCGGCGCGCCGGAAAGCCTGAACTCGACGAAGTCGGCGGCCGCGTAGGAAGCGGATTCGAGCAGCGGCCCGGACGGGCGGTCGGCGGCCGAGCTCGCCACCCCGGCGAACACGTCGCAGGAGCTGTCGAGCAGGTGCGCCAGCCGGGCCGGGGCGACGGCGCCGCCGTCGAGCTGCCGGCGCAGGTCCACCTCGCGGTAGGGCTGGCCCAGACGGCCGAACACGGCGTGCGCGACGGCGGAGTCGACGGCCCGGGTGGGGCTGTGGGGGAAGGTGCAAAGCCGGACTTCCCGGCCTTGGGCGCAATGGGCGGCGAGCGCGAACGCGGCCGCGAACAGAAGATGGCTCTGCTTCATGGGAGGGACTTCGGCTGGAGTGGGAAGGCGGGCGCCGCGGGGCCGGGCCGGGCCCGGCCCCGAGAGCGCCTTAGAGCGAGAACACGTACAGCGTGCCGCCGCGCGGGACGTCCTTGGTCATCGTGGCCATCGGGCCGCCCCAGATCGGGTTGGCACCGCCGTAGCCGGTCAGGATGGCGACGTATTCCTTGCCGTCGACCTCGAACACCGAAGGCTGCGCGACGATGCCGCTGGCCAGCTTCGGGCTCTTCCACAGGACCTTGCCCGTCTTGGTGTCGAAGGCGTACAGGTGCCCTTGCAGCGAGCCGGTGAAGGCGATGCCGCCGGCGGTGGCGGTCACGCCGCCGTTCCAGGGCATCTTGCTCCAGTGGCCCCAGACCCGCTTGCCGGTGTCGACGTCGATGGCCTGCACTTCCCCATAGCCCTTGCTTCCCGGCTCGGGATGGATGCCGAAGCCCTCGCCCAGGTACGGCAGGCCCTGCATGTAGCTGACCTTGGTGCCGTTGTAGCTGCCGCAGGCATGCAGGGTGGGGATCACCACGATGTGCGAACGCGGGTCATAGGCCATCGACCACCAGTTCTTGCCGCCCAGGAACTGCGGGCAGGTACGGATCTCGGTGCCGACCGTCGGGTACTTCTTCGGGTCGTTGATCGACTCGCCGTTCTTGTCGTAGCCCACCACCGACTCGGTGCGCACGAAGGGCTTGGCGTAGATCAGCTTGCCGGTCTGGCGATCGATGGCGATGAAGAAGCCGTTGCGATCGGCGTGCAGCAGTGCGTCGTAGTCCTTGCCCTCGTAGTGGATCTTCGCCCGCAGCGCGGTGTTCACGCCGTCGTAGTCCCAGGTGTCGTGCTGGGTGTACTGGAAGTGCCACTTCAGCGAGCCGTTGTCACCGTCGAGGGCGAGCAGCGAGTCGGAATACAGGTTCTTGCCCGGGCGCAACTCGGCCAGCCAGGGGCCGGGATTGCCCACGCCCCAGTACAGGGTGTTGCTGGCCGGGTCATAGGTGCCGGTCAGCCAGGCCGGGGAGCCCGCGTGCAGGTACATGCCCTTCGGCCAGGTGTCTCCACCCTTCTCGTCGGGAGCGGGAACGTTGAAGCTCTTCCACACCTTGTCGCCGTTGTTCACGTCCAGCGCCTCGATGAAGCCGCGCGCGCCGTACTCGCCGCCGGCGCTGCCGAGGTAGAGCTTGTTGTTGGCCACCAGCGGCGCCAGCGTGAAGGCGTAGCCGATGCCCGGGTCGAACACCTGCTTGCGCCAGTCGACGTTGCCGGTCTGCGCATCCAGCGCGGCGACCTCGCCGCTGAGCATGGCCACGAACAGCTTGTCGCCGTACAGGGCCACGCCGCGGTTCACCACGTCGCAGCACACCGTCTTGTAGGCGATCTTCGGAAGATGGGGGTCGAAGTTCCACAGCTCCTTGCCCGAGCTGGCCTGGAAGGCGTAGACATGGTCCTTGGGCGTGGTCACGAACATGTAGTCGCCGTTGACCACCGGCACGGACTCGAAGCCCTGCGTGAGATCGGCGGGGAACTTGTAGGACCACACCATCTTCAGCTGGTGCACGTTGCCGGTGTCGACCTGCTGCGCCGGCGAATAGCTCTCGCCGCCGTAGGAGTGGTAGTAGGTCAGCCACTGGGTGCTGTCAGCGGCGGCGTCGAGGCGCTGCTGGGTCACCGCCGGATAGCCGGCGGCCAGCGCGCTGCCGGCCAGGCCGAGCCCCAGCGCGGAAAGCGCGAAGGCGCGTGCGTGGCGCGCGAGGTTGCGGGATGGATGCATCGTTGTCTCCTGTTCAGCGAGTCGTTGGGCTTGTTGTCGGCTGTGTCCAGCCAGTCGTCCTGGGTACTGCGTGGGAAGTCATCGGGGCGGTGGTCGTCTCCTGGTCGTTGCGTCGAAGGGGCTCAGACGCGGCCGGCGAGCTGCAGCGCCCGCCATTCGGCGTCGTCGTACAGGCGCGAACGAGTCAGGAAGCGCCGGCCCGTGGGCCCGTCCAGCGAGAACATGCCGCCGCGCCCGCCGACCACGTCGATGATCAGCTGGGTGTGTTTCCAGTACTCGAACTGCGCGGCGCTGATGTAGAAGGGCATGCCGCCGATGTGCCCGAGCAGGCGGTCGGCCTCGCCGACCAGGAACTCGCCCGCGGCGAAGCACATCGGCGCGCTGCCGTCGCAGCAGCCACCCGATTGGTGGAACATCAGCTCGCCATGCTCGGCCCGCAGGCGCTCGATCAGCTCCAGGGTCGCCGGCGTGGCCGTCACCTGCGGGGGCGGGGCATGGTTCAAGGTCGTCTCCACCGATCGGCCGCCGGCTTCAGAAGAAGCCCAGCTTGCTTTCGCTGTAGCTGACCAGCAGGTTCTTGGTCTGCTGGTAGTGGTCGAGCATCATCTTGTGGGTCTCGCGTCCGATGCCCGACTGCTTGTAGCCGCCGAAGGCCGCGTGCGCGGGATAGGCGTGATAGCAGTTGGTCCACACGCGCCCGGCCTGGATCGCGCGTCCCATGCGGAACGCGGTGTTCATGTCGCGGGTCCACACCCCGGCGCCCAGGCCGTACAGGGTGTCGTTGGCGATCTCCAGCGCCTCGGCCTCGTCCTTGAAGGTCGTCACCGACACGACCGGGCCGAAGATCTCCTCCTGGAAGATGCGCATCTTGTTGTGGCCCAGGAACACCGTGGGCTGCACGTAGTAGCCGCCGGCGAGCTCTCCAGCATGCTCGCCGCGCGCGCCCCCGGCGAGCACCTTCGCGCCTTCCTGGCGGCCGATGTCGAGATAGGACAGGATCTTCTCCATCTGCTCGCTGCTGGCCTGCGCGCCGATCATGGTCTGCGGGTCGAGCGGGTTGCCCTGCTTGATGGCCGCCACGCGCTGGAGCACACGTTCCATGAAGCGGTCGTAGATCGACTCCTGCACCAAGGCGCGCGAGGGACAGGTGCAGACCTCGCCCTGGTTGAGCGCGAACATCACGAAGCCCTCGACCGCCTTGTCGAGGAAGGAGTCGTCACGCGCCATCACGTCGTCGAAGAACACGTTGGGCGACTTGCCGCCCAGTTCCAGGGTCACCGGGATGATGTTCTGGGCGGCGTACTGCATGATCAGGCGCCCGGTGGTGGTCTCGCCGGTGAAGGCGATCTTGGCGATGCGCTTGTTCGACGCAAGCGGCTTGCCGGCCTCCAGCCCGAAGCCGTTGACCACGTTGAGGACCCCCGGCGGCAGCAGGTCCTCGATCATCTCCATCAGCACCAGGATGCTCACCGGCGTCTGTTCGGCCGGCTTGAGCACCACGCAGTTGCCCGCGGCCAGCGCCGGCGCGATCTTCCACGTTGCCATCAGGATGGGGAAGTTCCAGGGAATGATCTGGCCGACCACGCCCAGCGGCTCGTGGAAGTGGTAGGCGTAGGTCTCGTGGTCGATCTCGGCCACCGATCCCTCCTGGGCGCGGATGCACCCGGCGAAATAGCGAAAGTGGTCGATGGCCAGCGGAATGTCGGCCGCGGTGGTCTCGCGGATGGGCTTGCCGTTGTCCCAGGTCTCCGCCGCTGCCAGCGTGGCCAGGTTGGCCTGCATGCGGTCGGCGATGCGGTTGAGGATCCCGGCGCGATCGGCCGGCGAGGTGCGGCCCCAGGCCTGCTTGGCCGCGTGGGCGGCGTCGAGCGCTCGCTCGACGTCCTCGGCATTGGAGCGGGGCACCTCGCAGAAGACCTTGCCCGTCACCGGGGTGACGTTCTCGAAGTACTGACCGCTGGCGGGCTCCACCCACTTGCCGCCGATGAAGTTTCCGTAACGTCGCTTGAACGCCACGGGGCTGCCGAATTTGCCCGGTTCGAGCATGTCCATTGAGATCTCCTTGCAGGGTCAGTTGTCCGGAAAACGGGTCGAAGCCGCGAAGCCGCGGACTCGCTACTTGCAACGCAGGTTGCGTGCCAGCGCGCGGCGCCGCGCATCGGGAAAAACTTCCCTCGTAAAAACAAGGAGTTGCGCGGATGGCTAGGGTTTTTTCGGGGCCCGCGGCATGTCGCGGAGGAGCCCCTGCGCGACAAAGCGACTGTCGCAGTGCGCGACAGTCGACAACGGTGGTGTCGAGTGCGACACTTTGCCCAAGCAGGTGATCGAGCATGCGGCCGTGAGAGCTGCGGGGAGACAATTCGTGCACCATCAGCCAAGCGCCGACACAGGTGCGGCAAGCGCCGCCGACCAACTTCACAGGGCCCGCCGCCTGTTCTTCGAACGCGGCGACGATCCGGGTTCGCTGGTGCCGGAACCCATTCGCCGCAGTTGGAGGCGTTGCATCGAGGCCTCGCCGGGAAGCGATGCGGCCGAGCCTCTGCCTCGCCAGGAGTTGTTCTCCAGGCGCGACGCTCAGGCCAACCTCCGCCGGCACGCGCTGCCCGAGCTGGAGGCGCTGGCCGAGGCCCTGGTCCCGGCCCGGGTCATCGTGCTGCTGGCCGACCCCGAGGGGCTGATCCTCGATGCGGCGGGCTCGGACGCCTTCATGACCAAGGCTCAGCGCGTGGCCTTGATGCCCGGCGTCGATTGGTCCGAGCGCAGCCGCGGCACGAACGCCATCGGCACGGCGCTGACCGAGTGCTGCGCGGTGACTGTCGTCGGGCCGCAGCATTACCTCGAGCAGAACGCCGCCATCGGCTGCACCGGCGCCCCGCTGCTGGCGCCCGACGGCCGCGTGATGGGCCTGCTCGACGTTTCCGGCGATCCGCGGTGCATCCAGGCCCAGACGGTCGGACTGGTGCGCATGGCCGCGCAGATGATCGAGCACCGCATGGCGCTCGACGCGCGCGCCTTCGGCACCGAGATCCTGCGTTTCGCGCACGACCCCGCCCTGCTGGGAAGTCACCGCGAGGCCTTGCTGTGGACGCGCGACGGCATCGTCGTGGGCGCCAACCGCACCGCCCTGCGGGTGCTCGGCATGACCTTGGGCCAGTTGCGTGACCGCTACGTCGAGGACCTGTTCGCGGCCCTGCCGGGGGCGGGCGATGGCTGCAGCCTGGAGCTGCGCCCCCACCTGATGCAGCCGGGCCGCTACACCAGCTGGTACGCCAGCTGGGTGCGCACGCAGGCGGCCGGCGCGGGGATGGCGCCGCCGGTCTCGACGGAGCCGGTGCAGACGCAGCCGGTGCAGACGCAGCCGATCCCGGGGATTTCGACCTGTTCCGACCCGCGCGACGCCGATGCGCCGGCGATCATCGGCGATGCGGCGCGCGATGCGCAGCTGGCGCGCGCCGTGCGGGTGCTCAATTCCAACATCCCGATCCTGGTCACCGGAGAGTCCGGCGTCGGCAAGGAGGTGTTCGCGCGTCAGGCGCATCGCGCCAGCACGCGAGCGACGGGGCCTTTCATCGCGGTGAATTGCGCCGCGGTGCCGGAGGGGCTGATCGAGGCCGAGCTATTCGGCTACGAGGACGGCGCCTTCACCGGCGCGCGCAGGCGGGGCCAGGCGGGACTGGTGCGCGAGGCCGACGGCGGCGTGCTGTTCCTCGATGAGATCGGCGACATGCCGCTGCAGCTTCAGGCCCGCCTGTTGCGCGTGCTGCAGGATCGCGAGGTCAAGCCGCTGGGAGGAGGGCGCGCGCACGCCGTCGACTTCGCGCTGATCTGCGCGACCCACCGCAATCTCTCGGCGATGGCGGCCGAGGGAAGCTTTCGCACCGACCTGTACTACAGGCTGCAGCATTTCATGGTCGAGTTGCCCGCGCTGCGCACTCTCCCGGACCGCGCCGCGCGTATCGATGAAATGCTGCGCAATCTGCTGCTGCGGCGTGGAGTGCGCCTGAGCCCGCAGGCGCGCGACGTGCTGCTGGCCCATGACTGGCCGGGGAACTGGCGCCAGCTCACGGCGATGTGCCGGACGCTGGCCGCGCTGGCCGGACCGCAGGGTCGGGTCGACCTGGCCGACCTGCCGGACGAACTGCGCTACCGTGCCGGGTCGCGCGTACAGGACGTGATGCTGGTCGAGCCGGTCGCGCCGGTCGCGCCGGTCGCGCCCGGCGATCTGCGCAGCGTGACGGCGGCGGCGATCCAGGCCACGCTGCAGGCCTGCGGGGGCAACGTCAGCCGCGCCGCGCGCATGCTGGGCGTGCATCGCAGCACCTTGTATCGCCAGGCCGGCGGCCCACGCCGGGACGAGCCTGAGCGCTGATACCGGCTCCAGCCGCTCGGGCACCCCGTCAGAAAATCGAGCGGCCGGTGTAGGTGGTCATCAGTTCCAGGGCCTGTACCCCGGCGTGGGAGTTGCCGTTGGTGTCGAGTCCGGGGGACCAGACGCAGACCGCCATGTCTCCCGGAAGGACCGCGAGAATCCCGCCGCCGACCCCGCTTTTCGCGGGCAGTCCGACGCGGTAGACGAAATCCCCCGCGGCGTCGTAGGTGCCGCAGGTCAGCATCAGCGCCGACAGGCGCTTGGTCGAGCTGGGGTCGAGAATGCGCTCCCCGCTGATCGGGGCGACGCCGCCGTTGGCCAGGAACAGGCCGGCACGGGCAAGTTCCAGGCAGCTCATCGAAATCGCGCATTGGCGGCAATAGGCCTCGACCACGAGATCGGGGGGCATGCGCATGTTGCCGAAGCTGTCGATGAAATGAGCGATGGCGCGGTTGCGTTGCGCGTGCGCCATCTCCGACAGCGCGACGCGGGGGTCGTAGTCGACATCCGGCACCGCGATGAGCCTGCGGATGAACTCGACCACCGCGGTCTCGGCGCGCACGAAGCGCCGTGCCAGCACGTCGGTCACCACCAGCGCCCCCGCGTTGATGAAGGGGTTGCGGGGCTTGCCGCGCTCGGTCTCCAGCTGGATCAGGGAGTTGAAGGCCGTTCCCGAAGGCTCCCGCCCGACGCGCTGCCAGAGTTCGTTGCCGAGCAGCTGGAACGCCAGCGTGCAGGCAAACAGCTTCGAAATGCTCTGGATCGAAAAGCGCTCGTGCGCATCGCCCACCGCGTACGCCTGCCCGTCGATGGTGACCACCGCCATGCCGAACTTGTGCGGCGAGATCCGCGCCAGCTCGGGGATGTAGTGCGCGACCTCGCCGCCGCCGATCCAGGGCTGGATTTCTCGATGCACACGGTCTAGAACCGCTTGATAGCGCATATTCCGCCAAAAGTATCACCAGTGGCGAAGCATCATAAGGGTTGCGCCCGGCCCTACGATCTGGTCTCCGGGCCGGGGGCCGCGCCGAGGCCGAGCCGGTAGGCCAGCGCGGCGAACAGGCATTGCGCCAGGGCCATGGTGCCCGCCAGGGAGCGAAAGCCGAAGCGGCTGCTGTCCTGCACCAACAGGTGGCATTCGGCCGGCCCGGGCGAGCGGCCCAGGCGGGTGTCGGAAATCGCGATCAGTCCGGCGCCTCGGGCACGTGCGTCGTCCACGATCGCCAGCAGATCCGGCGCGTGCGGCGCGGAGGAAATCGCCACCAGCACGTCGTCGCGCCGGATCGAGCGCGCCTCGCCTTCCTGCATGCCTCCCAGTCCGGTAATCAGTCCGACGCGCTTGTCGGTGTGCCGAAAGGCATGGTCCAGGTAGGCGGCGATGGGGAACAGGCGTCGCGAGCCGAGCAGCCAGATCGCATCGGCCCGAGCCAGCATGAGCACCGCGCGGTCGAAGGCTTGCGCGTCGAGCGCGGATTGGAGCCCGTGCATGGCACCGATCGATTCGTCGAGGAAGCCGGTGGCGATCTGCGCATTGCTCAACTGCGCGGGCGCATCCCTCGAGGTGGAGCTGCCCATCGCCTCAGTGCCTCCGTCCCGCGCGGCGATCCGGCGCTGCGGCCAGGGCGATCGCGAATCCTTGCATGAAGTCGTCTCCTCGGCTGCGAACGGATCCAGCGCGTTCCCGGATGGCGAAGGTGGGGCGCTGGTGCGGAGTCCGCGGCTCGAAACGCGCGGTCTTCAGTCGCAACTGTAGAGCAAGACGAGAAAAAAATGAAAATGTTTTCTAGGGAATTTCCCTAAAATCCGGAAATTTTCACTTTGCCGGGCGAATCCCGACGGTGCCGCGCTCAGGAACCGGCGGCGCGCGCCTCGGCCGGATCCGCGGGCAGGGCGCTCAGGCTGCGCGCGATCTCCACCACCAGCGCCTGGCACACGAACATGGATGCGCTCAGCGAGCGAAAGCCCAGGATCTCGCCCTCGCGGATCTCGAAGCGGATCGCGCTGTCCTTGACGTGGCTGTGGGGCAGCGGATCGGAGATGGTCACGGTGGTGACGCCGCTGCGCTGGGCCGCCGCGATGACCTGGTCCGTCTCGGGGGCGTGGGGCGAGAAGGTGACCACCAGCAGGACGCCTCCGGCATGAAGGCGTCCGAGCGAGGGCGTGAGCAGGCCGGCGGACTGGTCGAGCATGCTGCAGCGCATGCCGACCTTCAGCAGCAGGTAGTGCAGGTAGGCGGCGACGGGAAAGGCCCTGCGCACGCCGTGCACCCAGATCTCGCTGGCGTTCCTGAGCAGCGCCGCGGTCTGGCGCAGGCGCTCGGGGGGCAACTCCATCGCGGTCGCGTGCACCGAGCGTTCGACCTCGCGTGCCAGCTCGGCCAGGAGGTTCGACGGGGCCGCGTGCAGCGGGTCCGCGGTCTGCGCGCTGCGGATTCTTTCCACGTAGTCGCGAGGGCGCGACACGTAGTGCTCGCGCAGCAGCGCCTGCACCTCCTTGAAGGTCGGGTAGCCCATGACCTTGGCGAACCGGGTCAGGGTGGACTGCGGAACGTGGAGCCGACTGGCCAGTTCGCGCGAGGTCTCGGAGGCCACCATCTGCGGCTCCCGCAGGAGCAGCTCGGCGACCTGGGCCAGCCTCGGGCTCAGCTTGCCCTGGTGCTGCTGCGTGGCGCTCCGCAGTCCTTCCACGGTAGCCGGCGCTGAGGTCAACAGGACTCGATTGGCCAAGACGATTCGCCTTCGTGGAAGCTGCCGCGAGAGTGGAAGTCAAAACTATTTCAATGCCGAATTCTACGCGGGTCCATGGCCTCGACCTGGATTTACTCTGAAAGGCCCCCGCTCCTAGTGAAAATATTTCAGCCGTAAGTGAAAGCCCGATTTCACTTCACGGCGTACCGACACTAAGCTGGGTTCCCAGTCCCACACCTCGCGGCGCTCGAACACGCCGGCGCTCCACGCACCATGTCGAAGATCCAACTGGCGATCAGCCCCCTCACCTGGTCCAACGACGACATGCCGGAACTGGGCGGAGAGATCGCGCTTGAGACCTGCCTCTCGGAAATGCGCCAGGCCGGCTTCACCGGAACCGAGATGGGCGCCAAGTACCCGCGGGACCCGCAGGTGCTGCTGCCGCTTCTGCAGCGCCACGGCCTGCGCCTGGCCTCGGGCTGGTGCAGCGGCAACCTGATGCGCGACGACGTGGAGACCGAGTGGAAGGCCATCGCGCCCCACGTGGCCCTGTTGCGCGCCGCGGGCGTCAAGGCCATGGTCTACGGTGAGGTCCGCAACACGGTGCATGGGGACATCCACAGGAAACTGTCCTCGCGGGTCGTGCTCGGCACCGAAGAGTTCCGGCGCTATGGCACGCGCCTGACGGCCCTGGCCGAGCGGCTGCTGTCCGAGCACGGCATCCGGCTGGCCTTTCACCACCATGTGGGCACCATCATCGAAACGCCGCAGGACGTGCTGCGTCTGCTGGAGTGCACCGGCGAGGCCGTGGGGCTGACCTTCGACAGCGGCCATGCCGCCTTCGGCGGCGCGGACCCGGCGGTCCTGCTGCGCGAGTTGGCCCCGCGCGTCGCCCATGTGCACTTCAAGGACGTGCGCCCGGCCGTCCTGCACCAGACGCGTGCCGCCGACAAATCCTTCCTCGACGCCGTGCTGGCCGGCGCCTTCACGGTGCCGGGCGACGGAGCCATCGCCTTCGAGCCGCTGCTGACCCTGCTCGGGCAGGCGGGCTATGAAGGCTGGATCGTGGTCGAGGCGGAGCAGGATCCGGCGCTGGCGCACCCGCTCACCTACGCCCGCCTGGCGCACAGGAATATCGCCGACCTGCTCGCCGCGGGCGGCTACAGCGCGCGCGACGGCGTCTGGGAGGCCTGAATGTCGGGCACCATCCGGCTGACCGTGGCCGAAGCGCTGGCGCGCTTCCTGCGCGCGCAGCGCATCGAGATCGACGGCCGTGCCGAGCCGCTGTTCGGCAGTGTGTTCGCGATCTTCGGCCATGGCAACGTGACCTGCCTTTCGCAGCCGCTGCTCGAAGGCGCCGACGAACTGCCGGTGTGGCGCGGCCAGAACGAGCAGTCGATGGCGCTGGCGGCGGTGGCCTACGCGAAGGCGAACCTGCGGCGGCGCATCGCCGTCGCCACCACCTCCATCGGTCCCGGCGCGAGCAATCTGCTGACGGCGGCCGGGGTGGCCCATACCAACCGCCTGCCGCTGCTGATGCTCTCGGGCGACGCGCATAGCAGCCGGCTGCCCGACCCGGTGCTCCAGCAGGTGGAGCATTTTCACGACCCGTCGCTCAGCGTCAACGACGCCTTCAAGCCCCTGGTGCGCTACTGGGACCGGGTGCTCACGCCCTCGCAGCTCGTGCAGACCCTGCCGCAGGCCGTGAGCGTGATGCTGGATCCGGAGACCTGCGGGCCTGCCTTCCTCGCGCTGCCGCAGGACGTGCAGGGCCGAAGCTACGACTTTCCCGAAGCCTTCCTGGCCACGAGGGTCCACCGCATCGCCCGTCCTCAGCCCGAGCCCGAACTCGTCGAGCAAGTGGCCGCGCTGCTTCGCCGCTCGGCGCGGCCGCTGATCATCAGCGGCGGCGGGGTCCATTACGCGCAGGCGACCGGCGCGCTCGAGCGCCTGGCCAGCGCGCACGGCATTCCGGTGGTGGAGACCATCGCCGGCCGGGCGGCGCTGCTGCAGTCGCACTCCATGAACGCCGGGCCGCTGGGCGTCACGGGCTCCGACTCGGCCAACGCGATGGCCGGACAGGCCGATCTGGTGCTGGCCGTGGGCACGCGCCTGCAGGACTTCAGCACCGGATCGTGGAGCGTGTTTCGCGATCCCTCGATGACCCTGGTGAGCATCAACGTCGGCCGCCACGACGCGGCCAAGCATTTCGCCGTGGCTTTGCGCGCGGACGCCCGCGCGGCGCTGGACGCGCTGCACGAGTCGCTGGGCGCCTGGCAGGCGCCGCGGTCGTGGGCGGAACAGGCCACGCAGCGCGCGGCGCAGTGGAAGCTGCAGGTCGCGCAGCGCACGCGCCCCACGCGCGCCACGCCCTCCTATGCCGAGATCGTCGGCGCGGTCAATCGCCTGATCCGGCCCGGGGACACGGTCGTGACGGCCGCGGGCGGCTTGCCCGCCGAGCTCAACATGAACTGGCTCAGCCCGCAGATCGGTTGCTTCGACATCGAATTCGGCTATTCCTGCATGGGCTACGAGATCGCCGCGGGTTGGGGCGTGAAAATCGCCCGCCCCGGGCACGAGGCCATCGTGCTGGTGGGCGACGGCAGCTACCTGATGCTCAATTCCGAGCTTTACAGTTCGGTGCTCAGCGGCCGCAAGCTCATCGTCGTGGTCTGCGACAACGGCGGCTTCGCGGTGATCGACAAGCTGCAGCGCAACACCGGCAACACCTCGTTCAACAACCTGCTCGAACACTGCCGCCGGCCAGGCAGCGAGGTGCCGCGGGTCGACTTCGTCCGGCACGCGAGCGCGCTGGGCGCCCGTGCCGAGAAGATTCGCGGCGCCGAGGACTTCGACGCCGCCTTCGCTCGCGCGCGAGAATCGGACATCAGCTACGTGATCGTGGTCGACGTCGACCCGGCGCGCTGGTCGGAGTGTGATTGCTGGTGGGAGGTGGGCCTTCCCGAGACCTCGCATTCGGCCGATCATGAGAAGGCGGTCAGGGAGTGGAACCAGGGGCGCGCGCACCAGCGTCGCGGCATCTGATCCAGGCCATCATTCACAACGGAGCGCGGTCCATGATGTTCGTCGAAGGTCGATTGCTGGAAAAGCCCCTGCGCTGGGGCATGGTCGGTGGTGGCAAGGGCAGCCAGATCGGTTACTCGCACCGCGATGCGGCCTCGCGCGACGGCCTCATGCAACTGCTCGCGGGCGCCTTCGACATCGACGCGACCCGCGGGCGCGAATTCGGTCAGGGCCTGGGCCTGGATGCCGGGCGCTGCTACGCCGACTACCAGGCCATGTTCGCGGCCGAGGCCACCCGGCCCGACGGCATCGAGGCCGTCACGGTCGCCACCCCCAACAACTCGCACTACACCATCTGCAAGGCGGCGCTGGAGGCCGGCCTGCACGTGATCTGCGAAAAGCCGATCACCATCGACGAGGCGCAGGCCGAGGAACTCCTGGCCTTGTCCCGGGCGCGCCAGCGCGTGTTCGCCGTGATGTACGGCTACACCGGCTACGAGATGGTGCACCAGGCACGCGCCATGGTGCGCAAGGGCGAACTGGGCGACATCCGCATCGTGCACATGCAGTTCGCGCACGGCTACCACGCGACCGAGGTCGAGGGCGCGGACCCCGGAACCCGCTGGCGGGTCACGCCGTCCACCTCGGGGCCGACCTACGTGATCGGCGACCTGGCCACCCACTGCTTCCAGCTGGGCAGACTGATCTCCGGGCTGGAGGTCGAATCCCTGAGCTGCATGCGCAGCAGTTTCGTGGCCTCGCGGGCTCCGCTCGAAGACGATGCGCACGTGCTGATGCGCCTGCGCGGTGGCGCCGTCGGCTCGCTGTGGGCCAGCGCCGTCAACGTCGGCAGCGCGCACGGCCTGAAGGTGCGCGTGGTCGGCTCCAAGGGCAGCGTGGAGTGGTGGGACGAGCATCCGAACCAGCTCAAGGTGGCCTTCGTGGGCCAGCCGGAGATGAGCTACGAGCGCGGGCATGGCTACCTCGATGCGTCCGCCCGCTTCGAGCGCGTCGGCGGCGGGCATCCCGCGGGCTACTTCGACTCCTGGGCCAATCTGTACCGCCGCTTCGCCCTGGCCATGTCCAGCGAGCCCGCGGCGCGCGAGGCGCTTGCCGGAGCGTGGATTCCCACGGTGGTCGATGGCCTGGAAGGCGTGCGCTTCATGGTGCGCTGCGCCCAGTCGGCCGATGCCGCCAGCCAGTGGATGCCCCTGGAGCGGATGCGGACATGAGCACCCCGTGCTTTCCCGCCGACCGTGCCACCGACCTGATCTGCCTCGGGCGGGCCGGAGTGGACCTGTACGCGCAGCAGGAGGGTACGCCGCTGGAGGAGGTGACGAGCTTTCGCAAGTCGGTCGGCGGATCGCCGGCCAACATCGCCACCGGCGCGGCCCGGCTCGGGCTGCGGGTGGCCATGCTCAGCGTGGTGTCCGACGACGGTTTCGGGCGCTACGTGCGCAAGTTCCTGGCCGACAACGCGGTGGACGTGCGCTGGCTGCGCACCGACACCAGCGGCGCGCTCAACAGCGTGGCCTTCACGGAGATGCGTCCCGAGGACTGCCGTGTGATCATCTACCGGCGCGATGCGGCCGACCTGCAACTGCGGCCGGCGGACGTCGACCGCGAGGCCATCGCCGGCGCGCGGACGTTGCTGGTCACGGGCACCGCGCTTTCGGCCAGCCCCAGCCGCGAGGCGGCGATCCACGCGATGCGCCTGGCACGGCAGGCGGGTGCCGTGGTGGTGCTGGACCTGGACTATCGGCCCTACGGCTGGAGCGGCGCGGACGAGGCCTCGGTCACGCTGGGCATGGCCTGCACCCTGTCGGACCTGGTCATCGGCAACCGCGAGGAATTCGCCGTGCTCGGCGAGGCAGGCTGCCGCGCTGGCGGGCAGCCCGATGCCGGGGTACGGGCCTTGCTCGACGCCGCGGCGCAGGCAGTCATCGTCAAGGACGGTCCGCGCGGCTGCCGCGTGCACCTGCGCGATGGCGCCATCTTCGAGCAGGGCATCTTCCCGGTGAAGTCGCGCAAGCCCTTCGGCTCCGGCGATGCCTTCGCTGCCGCCGTGCTGTGGGCGCTGATCGGCGGAGCTTCCTGGCAGGAAGCGCTGCGCTGGGGCGCCGCGGGCGCCGCGATCAACGTCAGCGGCGACGCCTGTGCCGAGGCCATGCCGACCCTGGCGCAACTGCGTGCCTTCGTCGAGTCGCGGGCGGCCGGCACGCCGCAAGCCGACCAGGCATTCATGGAGGATTCACGATGAGCCGACATATCCCGCCCCACGACAACCGCAACCAGCCCATCATCGGCGCCGGCGACCCGACGACCCCGCTGTGCTACTTCAACCACGTGCGGCTGCGGCGCGGCGAGCGCTTCGAGCATCAGGTTCCCGGCTACGAGACCATGTTGGTGCCCGCCACGGGCAGCTGCAACGTGAGCGTGGATGGGCACGCCTTCGTGGCCGTGGGCAAGCGTGCCCACCTGTGGGAGGGCGATCCGGAAGGCGTGTACGTGCCGGTCGGAGCCCGGGCCGAGATCGTCTGCGTCAGCGACAGCCTCGATCTGATGATCGGCGGCGGACGATTCGACCAGGCCCTGGAGCCCTTCGACGTGCGCCAGGGCGATGTGGACAGGATCCAGTACGGGTCGGACGACACCAAGACGCACCGCAAGATCAAGCACCTGCTCGGCCAGGCCAACTCCGGGCGCCGGGGCCGGCTTCTGGTCAGCGAACTGTTCACCGTGGGTGCGGGCGGCTGGTCGGGATTCCCTCCGCACAAGCACGATGCCGAGCGCGGTACGCAGGAGACTGAATTCCAGGAGGTCTATCAGTTCCGCTTCAACCCCGACCATGGCTTCGGCGCCCAGTTCGTCTACCCTCACGAGGACGACTACGGCCCGGTCTACCACGTGCGCAGCGGCAGCGTGATCGCGATCGACCGCGGCTACCACCCCAGTGTGGCGGCCCCCGGCTACGAGATGTACTACTTCACCGTCATCGTGGGCGCCCACTCGAAATCCCTGGTCCAGTATTTCGATCCCCACCATGCGTACCAGATCGAGACCATTCCCGGCATCAAGAACATGATCGCCAGGTTCAAGTGAGGGACCGGCCATGCTCGTGACGCTCAAGGAACTGCTGCCGGACGCGATCCAGGGCCGCTACGCCGTGCCCTCCTTCAACGTCTTCGGCAACGAGGAAGCGGTGGCCGTCATCGCGGCCGCCGAGCACCTGGGGCGCGGCGTCATCGTGGCCTGCAACAAGGACATGGCCGAGCACATGGGCGTGGCGGGTTTCGCCGGAATGATGCGCGGCCTCGCGCAGGAGGCGAGCGTCCCGGTGTGCCTGCACCTGGATCACTGCTACGAAGAGGACGTCGTGTTCGCCGCCCTGCGCGCGGGCTTCACCTCGGTCATGTTCGACGGCTCGCAAATGCCCCTGCAGGACAACATCTCGAGCACCGCGCGTGTCGCCACCGTCGCCCACGCCTTCGGCGCCACCATCGAGGGCGAAGTCGGCTCGGTTCCCTACACCGAGGGACGCGACCACATCCGGCACGAACTTACCGACCCGCAGGACGCCGCCCGCTTCGCCGAGCACAGCGGAGTCGACGCGGTGGCGGTCTCGGTCGGCAACGTGCACCGGATGACCACCGCCACCAGTGTCATCGACTTCGAGCGCCTCCAGCACATCGCCTCGCTGACCCGGCTGCCCCTGGTGATCCACGGCACCAGCGGGATTCGCGATGCCGACATGCGGCGCCTGAAGACCATGCGCGTGGCCAAGTTCAACATCGGCACGACCATGCGCATGACCTTCGCCCGAAGCCTGCGGCAGAGCCTGGCCGAGGACGATGCGCGCTTCGACCGGCTCACGCTGATGAAGCCGGTCGTGCGAGCCCTGCAGGCCGAGGCCACGCGCGTGATGCGGATGCTGGGCTGAGCCCGCCGGGCTCGCCCGGCCCTGCAAGCAACAGGAGGAAGACTCGTGATGATGGAACGCTTGGGCCGACGCTTGCGCATCGGTGTGATCGGCGGCGGTGCGGGCTCGTTCATCGGGCCGGTGCACCGGATCGCCGCCCGCCTGGACGGCAAGTACGACCTGGTCGCCGCGGCGCTGTCGTCGGACCCTCGGCGCGCGGCGGAGGAGGGCCGGCGGCTGGGCTTCGCGCCCGAGCGGGTGTACGGGTCGTGGCGGGAACTGCTCGCGCGCGAGGCCGGGCGCGAGGACGGAATCGACGTGGTGGCGGTGATGACCCCGAACGACAGCCATTTCGAGATCTGCATGGCCGCGCTGGACGCGGGCCTGCACATCCTCTGCGACAAGCCGCTGAGCACCGACGTGTCCAGCGCGCGCGAGCTTGCCGCCAGGGTGCGGACGGCGGGCGCCGAGTTCTGCGTCACCTATTGCTACAGCGGCTATCCCATGGTGCGGCAGGCCCGCGACATGGTGCGGGCCGGGGAACTGGGCGAGATCCGCCAGGTGCAGCTGCAATACGTGCAGGGCAACCTCGCGGAGCCCGGGCCTTCGAGCGGCTGGCGCATGCAGGGCGGCCGCGTGGGCGGCTCGCTCGTGCTGCTGGACATCGCCACCCATGCCTTTCACCTGGGCGCCTACGTCACCGGGCAGGACATCGCCAGCCTGTGCGCCGACGTCGGCGCCACGCGTCCGGGCGGGGAGGTGGACGATTACGTGGCCACGCTCATGCGCTACGCCAACGGCGCGCGCGGCTCGCTGTGGGTGACCAATGCCGCGGCGGGTTCCGAGCATGGACTGAGTTTTCGCATCCATGGCGACCTGGGGGGGCTCGAATGGCACCAGGAGGAGCCGAACCGGTTGTTGCACCGCCGCGCCGGCGGCTTCGACCAGGTGCTCACGCGGCGGCTCGATCCGGCGATGAGTCCGGGCGCGCTGCGTTCGACGCGTGTGGCGCTGGGCCACCCAGAGGGCTACCTTGAAGCCTTCGCCAACCTGTACGACGAATTCGCCGAGGTGGTGGCGGCGCGCCTGAAGGGCGATCGCCCGCCGGCCGAGGCCGACCTCTTTCCCGGCGTGCTCGACGGCGTGAAGGGGCTGCTGATCGTGGAGGCTGCGGCGCGAAGCGCCCGCAGCGGAGCCTGGGAGCGCGTGGAGGCGCCATGAGCCGGCGCGCCCGCCCCGCAGGGCGGGCGGCGATGCCCGGCCGGTCCGCGGCGGTTCGGGCCCGCGGGTTCAGGAACAGGCTTCGAGCGTGAAAACGCGGGCGGGCGGGACATTGGCCCAGACCAGGTGCGTGGAGCACTGCCTGAGGCCCGAGGGTTCGTAGTGCAGCCGGTTCCGCAGGTCGTAGGTGAACTGCACGGCGCATCCGCCCAGTCGAAGCACCTGCCCCCATTGCGCGACGATGGTTCTCGCATCGGCCTGCGGCAGCGAGCGCAAGGGCAGGCTGGACACGATGGCGTCGACCCGCGCGCGGGGCGGCACGAGTTCCGTGAGCCGGCGCGCATCGCCGTGCAGCACGGTCACCGAGGGAAACTTCCGGCGCAGGTGCCGGACGAAGTGCGGCGAGCGCTCGACCACCACGAGCCGCTCCGCGGCGATGCCATGCTCCAACAAGGCCTGGGTCACCGCACCCGTTCCCGCTCCCAGTTCGACCACCAGGCCATCGCCGCAGCGCGGGACGCAGGCGGCCATGCGGCGGGCGAGGCGACCTGAACTGGGCCATACGGCCCCGACCGCCGCGGGATGGTGGATCCACTCCCGCAGGAACATGGAGGGCACGATGCGGCGCATCCTGCGGCGCAGGCGCGCGACGGCCGGATGGGGCCGCAACTTCCTTCGACGAAGCCGGTCTTGAAGCGGTCCGAGATGGTTCATGAGTTCCCGAGCATGGATTCCAGGCCTGCCACGCGGCCAGCCGCATTATCGGCGGCAATTCTTAGGGCCGACATAGCCGACGCACGGGGGCAGCGCGCGCGCTCTTCCAGCGCGCCGGCGCCCATGCCATCACGGCGGGGAGCTTGCCGGCGCCGCGACGCTCGGGGCGGGGCGCCAGTAGGTCTTGTAGGGAAGGAACTTGCCCGACAGCGCGATGCGGGCGCGGTCGCCCGCGGGGTTGGGCTCGCGCTGCAGGTCCATGCTGAAGTCGATGGCGGACATGATCCCATCGCCGAACTCCTCGTGGATCAGTTCCTTCAACGTGGTGCCGTAGACGGAGATCACCTCGTAGAAGCGGTAGATCAGCGGGTCGCTCGGCACGGCCGTCGGCAGGCATCCCTTGTAGGGGACCACCTGCAGCAGCGCGACGGCCTCGGCGGGCAGGCCGAAGATCTCGCCCAGCACCGCCGCCTGCGCCGCGGCCGTGCGGCCGCGTCCGCGCTGGCCGCGGGGCCCATGGCCCTGGTGCGGCGAGGACCGCGGTGGTGCATGGACCCGGCTGCGGCGCACCGGGGCGGTGCGGGCCGGCCTGGGGCCGCGAGGCTCCAGCTAGGCGCGCGCCTGCATACCGGATTGCGTGGAGTTGGCACGCGGATTGCATGCAATCCCCGCGACGCCCTCGGCACGCCGGGCCGCGCCCAGACTTCCCGCAACTCCCGGAGCACCCGCCATGAATCGCCGCACTTTCGCCTTCGCCTTGCTGCAGCCCCTGTTCGCCGCCGCCGTGTTCGCGGCCCTTGCCACCCCGGCGAGCGCAGCCGACGACCTTGCCCGCATCCAGCACGACAAGGTCCTGCGCGTGGCGATCCCGACGGACTTTCCACCTTACGGCTTCGTCGACAGTTCCATGAAGCCCCAGGGCCTCGACGTGGCCATGGCCGAGTACGTGGCGCAGCAACTGCACGTGAAGGCCGAGCTCGTGCCCGCCACCAGTTCCAACCGCATTCCCTACCTGCAGTCCGGCAAGGTCGAGCTGGTGATCTCCACGCTGGGCAAGACCGCCGATCGGGAGAAGGTGATCGACTTCAGCCATGCCTATTCGCCGTTCTTCCTGGCGGTGTACGGGCCCGCATCGATGGGCCTGCACGACCCGGCCGAGCTGGCCGGCAAGAGCATCGCGGTGACCCGCGGCTCCGTGGAGGACATCCAGCTCAGCAAGGTCGCGCCGGCAAGCACGCAAATTCAGCGCTTCGGCGACAACGCCTCGACCATCTCGGCCTTCGTGTCCGGGCAGGTCCAGCTGGTCGCCACCGGGGTGTCCGTTGCCACGACCATGATCCAGAACAATCCCGCGCTGCACGCGCAGCTGAAGTTCGTGCTGAAGGACTCTCCGAACTTCATCGGCATGGCGAAAGGCCAGCCGGCGCTGCTGGCGCGCGTGAACGCGATCGTGGACCACGCCAAGGCCGACGGCGAACTCGACAAGCTGTCCGAGCACTGGCTGGGGCGCCCGGCCGGCAATCTGCCGCAGTGACCCCGGCGCTGGCTGCCTGAGGGATCCGCCATGAACCTCGACTTCGTCGCCGTGCTGCGCCAGTGGCCGCTGCTGGCCTCCGGGCTGGCCTGGACCGTCGCACTGACCCTGCTCAGCACCGTGTTCGGCATGGTGGCGGGCATCCTGCTGGGCTGGGCGCGTGCCGCACGCAGCCCCGCGCTGCGCGCGCTCACGGGGGTGTATGTCGAGGCGATCCGCAACACTCCGTTCATTGTCCAGCTTTTTTTCGTGTTCTTCGGCCTTCCCAGCCTGGGCCTGCGACTATCGCCGGCGCAGGCCTCGGTGCTGGCGATGGCGGCCAATCTCGCCGGCTACTCGGCCGAGATCGTGCGCGCGGGAATCCAGTCGATCCCGCGAGGCCAGCTCGAGGCGGCCGCGAGCCTGGCCCTGAGCACGCGCCAGTCCTTCGTGCACGTGGTGCTGCCGCCGGCCCTGCGGCGCGTGTGGCCGGCGCTGACCGGCCAGATCATCATCGTCATGCTGGGCTCGGCGGTGTGCAGCCAGATCTCGACCCCCGAGCTGTCCTACGCCACCTACCTGATCGCCTCGCGCAGCTTCCGCAGTTTCGAGGCCTACGCCATCGCGGCCGTCGCCTACCTGCTGCTGGCCATCGCCGTGCGCCAGTTGCTGGCCCGCATCGGCAAGACCCTGGCCTTCCGGAGCTGAACCATGGTGCACTTCACGCTGTGGGACATGGTGCGCGATCTGCTGCTGGCCGCGCGCTGGACCCTGGTGCTGTCCCTGATCGCGTTCTCGGGCGGCGGCCTGGCCGGCGCGCTGCTGCTGCTCGCGCGCATGCGAGGCGGGGCCGCGGCCCTGCGCCTGGTGCAGGGATACGTGCAGTTGTTCCAAGGTACGCCGCTGCTGATGCAGCTGTTCATCGTCTACTTCGGGCTCGGCGTGCTGGGCTTCGAGGTCTCCCAGTGGAGCGCCGCGGCGCTGGCGCTGGTGCTGTACTCCAGCGCCTACCTGACCGAGATCTGGCGGGGTTGCGTCGAAGGCGTGCCCCGAGGTCAATGGGAGGCCTCGGCCAGCCTGGGCCTGGGCTTCGCGCAGCAGTTGCGCCACGTCGTGCTGCCGCAGGCCCTGCGCGTGTCCATCGCGCCCACCGTGGGTTTCCTGGTGCAGGTGGTCAAGGGCACCGCGCTCGCCTCGGTGATCGGCTTCGTGGAGCTCACACGGGCCGGCTCGATGATCGCCAACGCCAGTTTCCGCCCCTTGCAGGTCTACGCCCTGGTGGCGGCGCTGTACTTTTGCATCTGCTACCCGATCTCGGCGGCCAGTCGCGCACTCGAAAGGAAATTCCATGCTCCCCGCTGAGACCTCCCCCGCCCGCGCGGCCGTGCGCATACGCGGACTGCACAAGCGCTTCGGCGACACCGAGGTGCTCAAGGGCATCGATCTCGACATCGCGCCCGGCGAGGTGGTGGCGATCATCGGCCGCAGCGGATCCGGCAAAAGCACCCTGTTGCGTTGCATCAACGGACTCGAAACCCTGGATACCGGAGAGCTGACCGTCGAGGGGCAGACCGTGCAGGCGCACGATGCCAAGTCACTGCGCGAGCTGCGCCGCCGGGTGGGGATGATCTTCCAGGGCTTCAACCTGTTTCCGCACCTGAGCGTGGGGCGCAACGTCATGCTGGCGCCCGGCCTGGTGCGCGGGACTCCTCGCGCCCAGGCCGAGAGCGAGGCGCGCGAGCTGCTCGCGCGCGTCGGACTGGAACACAAGTTCGACGCCGCGCCGGAGAAGCTCTCGGGCGGACAGCAGCAGCGCGTGGCGATCGCGCGCGCGCTGGCGATGCATCCGTCGGTTCTGCTGTGCGACGAGATCACTTCCGCGCTCGACCCCGAGCTGGTGGGCGAGGTGCTGCGGGTGATCGAATCCCTGGCGGTCGAGGGCATGACCCTGGCCATGGTGACCCACGAGATGGGATTCGCGCGCCGTGTGTCGGACCGCATCGTGTTCATGCACGAAGGGCGCATCCACGAGACAGGAGGCCCGCAGCAATTGTTCGAGTCTCCGCGTACGCCGGAGCTGGCGCAGTTCCTGGGGCACCTCGCATCATGAGCGCGACCGGGGCGCTGCATGCCAGGCCGGCTCCGCCAGGCCGCGCGGGCCGGCCGCCGGCGGTCCCCTCGAATCCGACGCGTGCGATCGTCGAGGCCATCACCACGGCGATCGTCGAGCATCGGCTGGCGCCCGGCGCGAAGCTGACCGAGCAGACCCTCGCCGGCATCTACGGGGTCTCGCGCACCATCGTGCGCCAGGCGCTGTTCCAGCTCGAGCGCGACCACCTGGTCACGCTCGAGCCGGCGCGCGGCGCCTTCATCGCCGCCCCGTCGGTGCAGGAGGCGCGCCAGGTGTTCGCCGTGCGCCGGCATATGGAGCAATACCTGGTCGGGGTGTTCTGCGAGCAGGCGACGCAGGCGGACTTCCGCGCGCTGCGCGAGCACATCGCCCAGGAGCAGGAGCTGGTGGTGCGCACCGACGTGCGCGGCCGCACGCGACTGCTGGGGGACTTCCACGTGCTGATGGCCCGCCGCGTCGGCCTGGACGTACTGGCGCAGTTGCTCTCGGAGCTGATTTCGCGTTGCGCCCTGATCACGCTGATGTACCAGTCCTCGCGTGCCGCGCAGCATTCCTCGGACGAGCATGTCGCCATCCTGCGTGCGCTGGAGATGCGCGATGCCCCACTGGCCCGCAGCCTGATGGAGCAGCACCTGGCGGCCACCGAGGATTCGCTGCTCTATCACCCCCGCACGCCCGGCGCCGATCTGCACGAGGCGCTCGGCCACGGCCGCCAGGGGCCGGGCCTCGTGGGGCCGCGCGCATCCCGAAGCTGAGTCAGGCGTGTCGCAAGCATCCATGCTCCAGCTTTTCACGCGCGCCGACGTCGCCGCGCTGGTGGGCGAGCTCTACGGCTGCGCGCCCTGGCTCGCCGAGCGCGCGTGGCAGGCGCTGCCCTTGAGCTCGCCGGCTGCGTGCAAGCTCCGCCTCGCGCAGATCGTGCGCGAGGCCACGCACGAGCAGCAGGTCTCGCTGCTGCTGGCCCATGGGGATTTCTCCGCGAGCGACTCCGGCACGGACGAGGCAGGCCCCGGTGGAGCCTGGCGCATGCAGGCCAGTGAGGGTGAGCTCCGGCGCATGCGTGAACTGGCCGCCGAATATGCCCGGCAATTCGGATGGCCCTTCGTGCCGGACCTCGCCGGGCCGCTTGCGCGGGGCCTGGGTGCGGCGCAGATCCTCGGCGCCCTGCAGCGCCGCCTGGAAAACCCCCCGGAGATGGAGCTCGCCGAGAGCCTGCGCCAGCTCCACCGCATCGCCGAGTTGCGCCTGAACGGCAAGCTGGGCCTGCGCCCGCTGCTCGGGGAGCAGGTGCTCGACTGGTGCGAGCGCCTGGCCCGGCACAGCGAGCCGCCGTGGCGGGAACAGGGCAGGCTAACGGTCACCTACCTGAGTGAGGCGCACCGTGCCTGCGCCGGGCAGTTGCGGGAATGGATGAACGAGTGCGGCTTCGATGAGGTGCACGTCGACGCGGTCGGCAACGTGGTCGGGCTGTACCACGCGGATCGTCGGGATGCTCCGCGCTTGCTGACGGGCAGTCATTACGACACGGTGCGCGACGCGGGCCGACTCGACGGCCGCGTGGGAATCTTCGTGCCGATGGCTTGCGTGCGCGAGCTGGCACGCGAGGGCAGGCGCCTGCCCTTCGGCATCGAGGTCGTGGGCTTCGCGGAGGAGGAGGGTCAACGCTTCGCGGCGGCCTTCCTGGGTTCGAGCGCGCTGATCGGGGCCTTCGACCCCGCGTGGCTGGATCTGCGCGACGCGCAGGGCATGCGCATGCGCGAGGCCATGCTCGAGGCCGGCCTGCCCGCGGATATGCAGGCGATCCATGCGCTGCGCCGGGATCCGGCGCGCTACCTGGGCTTCGTCGAGGTTCATATCGAGCAGGGGCCCGTACTCGAGGCGCTCGACCTGCCGCTGGGAGTCGTGCATTCCATCAACGCCAGCTGGCGTGCGCTCGGCGAGGTCGTCGGCGTGGCCAGCCATGCCGGAACGACACCCATGCAGGCGCGCCGCGATGCCGCCTGCGCGGTGGCCGAAGTGATGTTGCTGGCCGAGCGCAGCGCCGCGGCCGAGCCGGGTGCCGTGGCCACGGTCGGCCAGCTGGAGGTGCCCGGCGGGTCGGTCAACGTGGTGCCGGGACGCTGTCGCTTCAGCCTGGACGTGCGCGCCCCGGCGGACGCGCTGCGCGACCGCGTGCGCGCCGTGGTGGAGAAGGGGCTGCACGAGGTGTGCCGGCGCCGCGGGCTGCGCGCCCAGTTGCGCGAGACCCTGCGCGAGCCGGCGGCGCCGAGCGACGCGGGCCTGCAGGAGCGCTGGGAGCGAGCCGTGGCCGGCCTGGGAGTCGAGGCGCATGGCATGTCCAGCGGCGCCGGCCACGATTCCATGAAAATGCACCGCTTGCTCCCGCAGGCCATGCTGTTCGTGCGCGGAAGCCTCGGCGGGATCAGCCACAACGCGCTGGAGTCGAGCACCGCGGACGACCTGCAACTGGCGTGCCTGGCCTTTCAACGAATGATCGAGGACTTTTGCGTGTCATGCTGAGTACATCCCATCACGCGGCCCTGGATCGCTGGGTCGACGAGCATTTCCAGGAGCAGGTCCGCATGCTGCAGGAACTCGTGCGCGTGCCCTGCGACACGCCGCCCGGAGACAACGCGCCGCACGCCGAGAGGACCGCGCAACTGCTGGAGGCGTTCGGCCTGGCCGTGGAGCGCCATGCGGTGCCGAAGCAGCGGGTGCGCGAGCAAGGCCTGCGCTCGATCACCAACCTGATCGTGCGCAGGCGTTATGGACAGGGTGGGCCGGTGATCGCGCTCAACGCCCATGGCGACTCCGTGCCGGCGGGAGAAGGGTGGACCCACGATCCCTACGGTGGGGAGCTGGTCGACGCAAAGCTCTACGGCAGGGGCAGCGCGGTCAGCAAGAGCGATTTCAGCACCTACAGCTTCGCCCTGCGTGCCCTGGAGTCGCTGGGACTGCCACTGCGAGGGGGCGTCGAACTGCACTTCACCTACGACGAGGAATTCGGCGGCGAGCTGGGCCCGGGGTGGCTGCTGTCGCAGGGCCTGAGCCGCCCCGACCTGGAGATCGGCGCCGGTTTTTCCTACCAGGTGGTCACCGCCCACAACGGCTGCCTGCAACTGGAGGTCACGGTGCACGGCGTGATGGCGCACGCGGCGATTCCGCACAGCGGTGTCGACGCGCTGCAGGCCGCGGTGGCCATCCTCGGCAGGCTCTACGAGCTCAATCGCGGCCTGAGCGAGCTGCGTTCGAAGGTTCCGGGCATCGATCATCCCTACCTGAACGTGGGCACCATCGAAGGCGGGACCAACACCAACGTGGTCCCGGGCAAGGTCGTGTTCAAGCTGGACCGGCGCATGATTCCCGAGGAGGACCCGGCGCAGGTGGAGGCCTCGTTGCGCGCCGCCATCGCGGAGGTCGCGGCGCGCCAGCCGGGGATCCGCGTGGAAGTCCGGCGCATGCTGCTGGCGCATGCCCTGAGGCCGCTGGACGGCAATCGGGAACTCGTGCGGGCCTTGCAGCGCAACGCCGAGGAGATTTTCGGCCAAGCGATTCCCGTCACCGGCACGCCGTTGTACACGGACGTGCGCCTGTACAGCGAACGGGGCGTGCCCGCGGCCATCTACGGCGCCGGCCCGCGCACCGTGCGCGAGTCGAACGCCAAGCGCGCCGACGAGCACATCCGCCTGGAGGACCTGCGCGGTGCGACCAAGGTCGTGGCCCGCACCCTGCTGGACCTGCTGATCGCCGGCGCCGCGCGATCCTGACCTTGCGCCGGGATGCGCTGCGCCGGAGCGCCGAAGTCGCGAGCCAGCTACGCGGCTGGCGCCACACCCTGCGCGGCGACCCGGAAGCGCCCCACCTGGGTCTGCAGTCGCTGGGCCTGCGCCGTCATCTGCTCGGCGGTCGCGGCCAGCTGTTCGGAAGCGGAGGCGTTCTGCTGGGTCACCGAGCTCAGGCGGGCGACCGCCTGATTGATCTGCTGCATGCCGGCGGCCTGCTCCTCGGAGGCCGAGGCGATCTCCTGCACCAGCCCCGAGGTCTTCTCGATCGCCGGCACCATCGGCTCCAGCAGCGTTCCGGCAGCTTCGGCCTTCGCCACGGTGGTCGACGCGATGTGGCCGATCTCCTTGGCCCCGGCCTGGCTCTTCTCGGCCAGCCTGCGTACTTCGGCGGCGACGACGGCAAAGCCCTTGCCATGTTCGCCGGCACGCGCGGCCTCGATGGCCGCGTTCAGCGCCAGCATATTGGTCTGGTAGGCGATGTCTTCGATGACGGAAATGTGCTCTGCGATGCTGTGCATGGCCGCCACGGCGTCCTGGACCGCAGTGCCGCCCTCGGAGGCCTGGGTGGCCGCCTGCCGCGCCATGGCGTCGGTCTGGCGGGCGTTGTCGGCGCTTTGCCGGATCGATGACGTGGACTGTTCGACGGTGGCCGAGGTCTGTTCCACGGAGGCGGCCTGGTCGCTCGTCGCTTGCGACAGACTCTCCGAGGTGGACGCCACCTGGGACGAAGCCGAAAGCAGCTGATCGGCGGAGGCGCGCACCGAGGCGATCAGCGCGGCCAGCGTGTCGCGCATCGAGGCCATCGACGCGATCACGCTCGAGCGGTCACCGTCTCGAACCCGGATCGCCTGGCTGAAGTCGCCTGCGGCGAGCCTGCCCATGGCGCCGGTCACCTCCCGGGGCTCCGCGCCGAGCATGTTCGCCTCGGCACGCAGAACGTGGGCGACATAGATCAGGATCACGGCCTCGAACACCACGTACAGCGCGTGGACCGCGACGATGAACCAGCTGGCGCCGTCCTTGAACAGTTCGATGCCCTGGTGCTGTTCCTGCAGGTAGTTGAACAGCACGTGGTGCACCGCGATCAGCGCCGCGGCGAGCACGATGGGGCGCCAGTCCCCGTACACGATCAGCAGCGCGAGCAGCACGAAGATGCCGAAGTGCATTTCGATCATGCCCCCGGCCTGCTGGATCATCAGTGCGCAAAAGACCATGTAGGCAGCCCCGAAGGCGCAGCGGGAGGCCAGGCTTCCCGGCACCAAGAGCGCCACGGCCAGGGGCACGAGCAGCGCCGGCAGGCCGATGCTGGCCGCCTCGCCGAGGCTGTTCGTGAACCAGGCGAGTCCGCCGCTGATGGCGAACACCACGGCCAGGGTGATGCCCATCAGGCTGTCGGCCCGCACGTCGGCCATGTCGGACCGAAGCAGGGACGAGGAATGGGACGGCTCCGTGCTCATGAGGTACTCCGTGTGATGCGCGCGCCGCGTGCCGGTTCAGCCGCCGCAGCCGGGGAGATGGCGCAGCAGCTGGAACAGCCACAAGCGCTGGCCGGTATAGGCGATCCACGCGACGATCGCCAGCCAGGCCGCGAGATGCCGGGACCGAAGCGGGAGGTGAGCAGGGCGGGCGGATGGCATGGTGCGCGAATTGTTGGGAGACGTATTTGTCGCGCGAGTTGCCTCGCGGGACCTAGAACTATTTCACGGATAGGGCGTCGCGCAGCATGTGCATGTCGTCCGGACGCGATGGCCCTTCAGCGGCGCGCGCGCGAATCGGGGGGCAGACGCAGCCAGAAGGCGCTGCGGCCCCCGGAGGACATGGCGCCCACCCGGCCGCCGTGTGCTTCGACGATCGACTTCACGATGGCCAGCCCCAGGCCGGCTCCCTCGCCGTTGCGCTGGCGCGAAGGGTCGACGCGGTAGAAGCGGTCGAACAGATTGGGCAGATGCTCGGCGGCGATGTCGGGCCCGGGGTTCTCGACGCGGATCTCCAGCCAGCCCGCCGGATCGCTTTCGAATCGCACGCTGACCGTCTCTCCGGCCGCGGTGTGGCGAATGGCGTTGGACAGCAGATTCGACAGGGCTCGTCGCAGCATCGCGCGGTCGCCGCGAATTCGCGGGGCTTCGCCGAAGGTCTCCAGCCCGACTCCGCGTTCCTCGGCCCAGGCCTCGAAATACTCGAACAGCTCGCTCACCTCGGCACCCAGGTCCACCTCTGTGTGCTCGGGCCGGATCAACTGGTGCTCGGCCTGGGCGAGGAACAGCATGTCGCCGATCATCGTGCTCATGCGTTCGTATTCCTCCAGGTTGGAGTAGAGGATCTCGCGGTAGTCCTCGGCGCTTCGCGCGCGCGACAACGCGACCTGGGTCTGCGTGCGCAGGTTGGTGACGGGGGTGCGCAACTCGTGCGCGATGTCGGCGGAGAAGTTCGACAGGCGCTCGAAGCTTTCCCCGATGCGTTCGAGCATCGCGTTGAAGGAGGCGACGAGCCCGGCCAGTTCCACCGGCACCTTGTCCGGGTCGAGGCGGACGTCCAGGCGCTCCGAGCCGACCTCGCGCATGCGCGCGCCGATGCGCCGGATCGGCGCATGCCCCTGGCGCACCGCCAGCCAGGCCACCAGCACGCTGAAGGCGCTGGCCCCCAGCGTGCCCAGCCACAGCGCGCGCCGCAGCGCCGCGAGAAAGCGAAGGTGGTAGTCGATGGCGGTCGCCAGGATCACGGTGTCGCGATCGATGCGCAGCACCGCGCCGCGGTAGCTGCGCCCGCCGGTGGTCCAGATGCGCAGCGCGGCGGCATCCAGCTGCGCCACGGCCGGGTCGGCATGCGCGCGCGCGGCAAGTCCCGCCGGAGTCGCGTCGAACAGCACGCGGCCGTCCGCACCCTCCACCCGGAAGTACACCTCGTGGTGATCCGCGATGGTCTCGGCGAAACGCTGTTGCAGGTCCTCGCTGCCGACGCCGGCGGCAGCGTCGTCGAGGGCCAGGCGCAGGGTCTGCGCCACCGGGCGAAGCTGCCCCAGGTCCTGGCCCGCGAAGTGCTCCTCGATCGACGATTCCAGCGCCGCCGCTGCGACCAGGAAGGTCAGCGTGGTGGCCAGGCCGACCCACGCCGTCACGCGCAGCGCCAGCGACGCCGGGCGGCGTGCGCGGCGTCCGGCGCGAGCCCCGAGCCGCTCAAGCATCGGCATCGGGCAGGTCCAGCGTGTAGCCCATGCCGCGCACGGTGCGGATCAGCTTGGGTGAGAAGGCGTCGTCCACCTTGGCGCGCAGGCGCCGGATGGCCACGTCGATGACGTTCGTGTCGCTGTCGAAGTTCATGTCCCACACCTGCGAGGCGATCAGCGAACGCGGCAGCACCTCGCCCTGGCGACGCACCAGCAGCTCGAGCAGCGCGAACTCCTTGTTGCTCAGGGCGATGCGCGTGCCGCCACGGCTGGCACGCCGCCGAGGCAGGTCGAGCACCAGGTCGGCCACCTGCAGCTTGTCGGCCTGCGAGGGGCTGCGGCCGCGGCGCAGCAGGGTGCGCACGCGCGCCAGCAGTTCGGTGAAGGCAAAGGGTTTGACCAGGTAGTCGTCGGCGCCGAGCTCCAGCCCCTTGACGCGGTCCTCGACGCTGTCGCGCGCCGTCAGGAACAGCACCGGAACGTCGCGCCCGGCCTCGCGCAGCGCGCGCAGGATGCGCCAGCCGTCGACGTCGGGGAGCATCACGTCGAGCACGATCAGATCGTGGTCGCCGGTCATCGCCAGGTGGTGTCCGTCCAGGCCGTTGCGCGCGAGATCGACGACGAAGCCCGCCTCGCTCAGCCCCTGGCGCAGGTAGTCGGCCGTCTTGGCCTCGTCTTCGACCACGAGCAGTTTCATCACCGTACCGTCCTTGCCCACACTCTAGCCAGGGCATGCTTGCGCAGGCATGACCACCAGATGACATCAATGTAATCGACGGGTCATCCGAGAGACAGGGTCCGGATACTAATCTGGGTATCAAGCATCCGGTGGCAGCGCGCAAGGCGACTCGCCGCGACCGTCGGACGAGAACCGACTGAAAGGAGAACGACATGATGTGGTACGGACACCCCGGTGGATGGGGATGGGGCTACGGGATGATGGGCGGCTTCGGCTGGGTGTTCATGCTGCTGCTGGTCATCGTGGTCGTGGCGCTCGTGGTGGGACTGCTGCGCGACGTGTTCATCGGCATGCGTGGGCATCACGCCATGCCGAAGGTCCCGGGGTCCTCGGCACGAGCCATCCTGGACGAGCGTTATGCGCGGGGCGAGATCGACGCCGACGAATACAAGCGCCGGCGCGCCGACCTGGACCTGCGTTGAATCCGATTTTCTGTTCGCAAAGGAGCGAATCATGATCAAGTGGAACAAGCGTGCGGCGCTCGGCCTGGTGGCCGCGCCGGTGATGATCCTCGGCGCGGCCGCGCTTCCTGCCCTGGCGGCGGGCACGGCCAGCGCTCCCGCGGCGACCACGCAGTCCGAGGCTTACGGCCCCGGCTACGGCTATGGCATGGGCCCGGGCATGATGGGCGGCTATGGCCCGGGCTACTCGGGCGGTGCCTGGCAGCGTGGAGCCGCGGGCCCGCACCCGCGGGGCTGGGCGCGTGGCGGCCATGGCGGCTTCGGCCCCGGCATGATGGGAGGCTACGGGGGCTATGGCGGCTTCGGTCCGGGGATGATGGCGGGCTACGGCGGCTTCGGCCCCGGAATGATGGGAGGCTACGGCGGCTACGGCATGGGTCCCTGGATGATGGGCGGCTTCGGCGCCTACGGGGGGTGGGGCGTGAATCCCCAGCTCAGTGACGCGCAGCGCACCAAGGTCGTGGGGATCGAGAAGGCCTTGTTCGACAAGCAGTGGCCGCTGATGCAGTCCATGCAGAAGGTGATGTTCGAGTCCTGGGGGAAGGCCGCCGGCGACAAGCTCGATGTCGACGCGATCATGAAGCGGGCCACGGCGCTGTCGGAAGTGCGCCTGCAGATGCTGCGCAACCGCCTGGAGGCGGCCAGGCAGATGGACGCGGTGCTGACGCCGCAGCAGCGCGACAGCCTCGGCGACGCGCCTTGAGTCCGGTCCCGCCGGGACGGCTTGCGCGAGGGGCCGAAAACCCTGGCTGCCGGCCCGGCGGAACCTCCTCGAGCCCCGGTGTCCTTCGGGGAGCGTGACGGAACTCGCCAAACTGGAGCATGCGATGAGACCGACGATCAGGCGCCGCGTGCGCGGCGCCGTCCTGATGGCGGCCCTGCTGGCCGCGACCTGGGCATCGACGACGTGATCGCCGGCTTGCTTCCCGAACAGAAGGCGCAGCACGTCAAGCGCCTGCAGGCCGAGGGGCGCTTCGTCGCGATGGCCGGTGACGGCATCAACGACGCGCCGGCGCTGGCCCAGGCAGAGGTGAGCATCGCGATGGGCACCGGCACCGACGTCGCCATGGAAAGCGCCGGCGATGTCCTTCAGTTCGGTCTCGGTCGTGACCAACGCGTTGCGCCTGCGCCGGGCGAAGCTGTAGGGCCGCGAGCGGCAAGGCGGCAAAATGCATGAGCCCACCCCAGCCCATACGAGGAGAGTGTCATGAGTTCCTACGTCTTCAGCGTCCACAGCCCGAAGGGCTTCGAGTCCACCGTGCAGTCCGTCACCGACGCGCTCAAGCAGGAGGGATTCGGCGTGCTGACCACGATCGACGTGCAGGCCACGCTCAAGGCCAAGCTCGGCGTCGAACAGCGCCCGTACGTGATTCTCGGGGCCTGCAACCCCCAGTTCGCACACCAGGCCCTGCAGGCCGACCCGGATATCGGGGCTCTGCTTCCCTGCAACGTGGTCGTGCGCGAGGATGCCGATGGCGCGGTCCATGTCGTGTTCATGGATCCGCAAGCGGTGCTGGGCATGGTCGCCCGGCCGGAGATCGAGAGCCTGGGTGGGGAGGTTCGTTCCAGGTTGCTGCGCGTGGCCGAGTCGCTGCGCGGCTGAAGCGGTCGAGCGCGATGTGCCGGGTGACCGCTGGCGACTTGTTCCGAGCGGGATGACCTCCGTGGCGCCGCGGATGACAAAACTGTCATCCGTCGGTCATGCTCCGGAAAGTATGGCGTTTCTAGCATGCGTTGGTCGGTGCGAAGAGTCTTCGCTCCCCAACGGTCCGCGGGGCACGAGCCCGCCGCGCGGCGAATTCCTTCAGGAACCGAGGAATCCATGCAACGTTCATACCCAGATGCGCTCCGTGGGGCGGGAATCGCCCGGCGCCGCTTCGTCCAGGGCCTGGCTGCCGGCGGGGTGCTGCTCGGCCTGCCCACGCTGGCCGCGCAGGCACAGGGCCGGCCTGCGGCCACGCACACGGGCAGCGCCCCGGAGCTTCGCGGCACCGAATTCGACCTGGTGGTCGCCGAGACCCCGGTGAACTTCACCGGCCATGCGCGCATGGCCACCACTGTCAATGGCTCGCTGCCGGGGCCCACGCTGCGCTGGCGCGAAGGCGACACGGTGACCATTCGCGTCACCAACCGCATGGCCCGCATGACCGCCATCCACTGGCACGGCATGCTCGTGCCCTACCAGATGGACGGAGTCCCGGGCCTGAGCTTCGCCGGCATCGCCCCGGGGCAGACCTTCGTCTACCGCTTCCAGGTACGCCAGTCGGGAACCTTCTGGTACCACTCGCACGCCGGCATGCAGGAGCAGACCGGGCTGTACGGCGCCATCATCATCGATCCCGCCCACGGCCACACGGTGCAGGCCGACAGCGACCACGTGGTGCTGCTTTCCGACTGGATGGACGCGGACCCCATGCGCGTGCTGGCCAGGCTCAAGGCCGACAGCGGCTTCGACAACTACCACGAACCCACGGCGGTGGATTTCTTCGAGGACGTCAGGCGCAACGGCTTGCGCGCCGCGCTGGACAAGCGCGCCATGTGGCAGCAGATGCGCATGAGCTGGGGCGACCTGTCCGATCTGTCGGGGGCCACGCTGAGCTACCTGGCCAACGGCACCACGCCTGCGGGCAACTGGACGGCTCAGGTGAACCCCGGCAAGGTCGCGCGCCTGCGCTTCATCAACGGTGCCGGCGACACCTTCTACGACGTGCGCATCCCCGGCCTGAAGCTCACCGTGGTGTCGACCGACGGGCAGGACGTGGAGCCGGTGACGGTGGACGAATTCCGCTTCGGCCCCGGCGAGACCTATGACGTGCTGGTGCGCCCGACCGACGATGCCTACACGATCTTCGCGCAAAGCATGGACCGTACCGGCTATGCACGCGGCACGCTGGCGGCCCGCCCGGGGATGAGCGCCCCTGTGCCGGCGATGGATCCGCGCCAGAACCTGACCATGCTGGACATGGGTATGTCGTCGATGTCCGGCATGGCGGGAATGGGTTCCATGCCGGGCATGGACATGGGTTCCTCGCCCGCGGCGCGCCACGCACCCACCGAATACGGTCCCGGCGTGGACGCCCGCGTCGACCAGCCGCGTACCAACCTGGACGACCCCGGCGTGGGGTTGCGCGGCAACGGACGGCGCGTGCTCACGCTGGCCGACCTGCACACCGTGGGCGGCCCGCTCGATGCGCGTGAGCCGGGGCGCACGCTGGAGTTCCACCTCACCGGCAACATGGAGCGTTACGTCTGGTCCATCGACGGGGTGAGCTTCGGCGACTCCGCGCCGATCCTGTTCCACCACGGCGAGCGCCTGCGCGTCACCCTGGTCAACGACACCATGATGACCCACCCGATGCACATGCACGGCATGTGGAGCGAGGTCGAGGATCCGGACGGCCATTTCCTGGTGCGCAAGCACACGGTGCCGGTGCAGCCGGCGCAGCAGATCAGCTACCGGGTCAGCGCCGATGCCGTGGGGCGCTGGGCCTGGCACTGCCATCTGATGATGCACATGGATGCGGGCATGTTCCGCGAAATCCTGGTGGCCTGAGGAAACGACCATGCACAAGACGATCCACACGACGTTTCACGCGAGCATCCTTGCGGCAGCCATGGGTTCCGCGATCCCCGCCGCGGCACAGGCGATGGACATGCAAGGCATGGCCATGCCGGCCAGCCCCGACGCCGCGAAGCCTGCCATGGCCGCGCCGGACCCGGGCGCATCCATGCCCGCGGGCGCGTCGGACGCTGCGATGCCCGCGAGTACGGTCCCGGCTCCCGCGCAGGCCACGCCTCGTACGGCCAACGCCGATTCGGGCGGCTACACGCTGAGCACCGGCCCCTACATCCCGGCCGGCGTGAAGCCGCCGCGCCTGGCGGACCAGGAGAGCTTCGGCTCGGTGTTGGTGGACCGCCTGGAGCGCGCCTACAGCCACGACTCCGGCAACTGGACCACCTACGACGTACAGGCCTGGTACGGGCATGACTTCAACCGCGCGGTGCTCAAGGCCGAGGGGCAGGCCTCGCAGGGGCGCCTGCAGGACGCGCGCACCGAACTGCTGTGGGGCCACGCCATCGCCGCGTACTGGGACTCGCAGCTCGGCGTGCGCCACGACAACGGCGGCGGCCCGGACCGCAACTGGCTGGCCTTCGGCGTGCAGGGCCTGGCGCCGTACTGGTTCAACGTCGAGGCCACCGGCTACCTGGGCGACCAGGGCCGCAGCGCCTTGCGCCTGAGCGCCAGCTACGAACTGCTGCTGACCCAGCGCGTGGTGCTGCAACCGCAGCTCGAGCTCAACGCCTACGGCAAGGACGATCCGGCGCGCGGCATCGGCAGCGGCCTGTCGGACGCCACCGCGGGGCTGCGGCTGCGCTACGACATCTCGCGCCAGTTCTCGCCTTACATCGGCGTGGAGTGGAGCGGGCGCTTCGGGCGCACTGGTGACTACGCGCAGGCGGCGGGCGAGCGCCGCGACACCGCGGACGTGGTCGCCGGTGTGCATTTCTGGTTCTGATGGACTCCGCAGGGCAGTCCGAGGCTAGGTTCCGGTGCCGAGCGGCTCGACACAGTACAGGCGCCCCGGACGGGCGTATTCGGGGCTGAAGCCCACGTCGGAACCGGGCCTGCACTGCTCGGCATAGGCCAGGCGCAGGTCGGCGGCACCGGTGTCGAGGCAGCCGCAGCGCGCCTGCAGTATGCCGTCCGCGTAGCGCAGGTCGCGGCAACTGCGGCGGTAGGGGCCCGAGGGCAGCCAGGGCTGGTCGCAGCGCAAGCGGCCGTCGACGTTGGAGATGCCGGAGCCGGCCGCGCAAGCCTGGGCCACGTCCAGGCTGGAGCGCAGCTGGGTGGTGGTGCCGCTGCGGGTGCACAGGGCCTGCAGCACCCCACGGCGATAGCGCAGCGGCGCGCAGCTGCGCTGGTAGCTTCCCGCGGGCAGCTCGCAGCGCAGCGTGCCGTCATCGTTGGCGACGTCGCCCCCGAAGCAGCTCGCGGCACTCAAGCTCGCGCGCACGGGCGCGCCGCTGGAGCTCTGGCATTGCGCGGACAACTCCTGGCTGCGGGGGTCGTACGCGATGTCGCTGCAGCTTGCGCGGTAGCTTCCCATGGGGCTTTGCCGGAGCTTGCCAGAGCCCTGAAAGCTGCCCCAGTTCAAGGCCGCGCCGATGCTGGGGCCCAGTCCGACGAATTGCCCGATGTTCTCCAACGGGGAGTCGGAGTCGGGGCCCAGCTGGGCGAGGAACTTGAAATAGGCCCCGACCAGCGGCTGGAAGGTGTAGAGGGTGACGGGGAATGGCTGCGCCAGGGCCTGCGGCGTCAGCGGGCTCCAGAAGTAGCCGAGCGTCAGCCCCAGGTTCAAGCCATAGCCCAGCGAGGAAAAGCTCAGCGAGCCGCTCCTGCAGCCGAGGAAGGACAGGCCGGGGCCGATGCCGCCGCAGATCATGAATTCGGAAAGCCCGGCCAGCTCCGCCGGCACCTCCACCAGCGGCAGGCGCGGATCGGGAGCGAGGCGGCTCGCACCAGTGGCCGAGGCCCTCGCGGGCTCGAACGTGAAGGAGCCCTGTGCGGCCGGCTGCGTCCGGCCGTCGACGCTGCCGGGCTGCCCGGAAAGCTCGATGAGCACGGTGCCGTCCTCGCCGCGGGCATAGGCGCCGAGCAGGTAGTCCGCATCGCCCGGCCACGCCTCGCGCAGGAACTCGAAGCTGCCCAGGCCGGCCTTCGACGGCGCCGCCACGGTGAAGCGGCTCTCCCCCGGCGGCAGCTCGCCGATCTCGGCCCAGCGCCCGTGGCCGCTGCGGATGCGAAAGCCGTGCAAGGTGCCGTGCAGGCGGTTGCGCACCGTGAAGGACGTCGGGCTCGGCAGCGGCTCGCCGGCGGGGGAGTCCGCGCCCGATGCGGGCGCCGGGCCGGCCGCCGCGTTCAGGGCCGCCAGGCAGCCGGTGAGCGCGAGCGCCGCCGCCGGGCGGACGGCAGACGATGGGGCGAGCGCTGGCATCCCGGGCTCCTGGGGGTGAGAGGCGCAGGGATCGTAGGTCCGTACGCTTTTCCGCGGATGCCGTGGGTGATTGACAGGCCTGGCGCTCTGCCCGGGCGCTGGCATGCCGGGTCCGCAAGGCTCCCCCCGGGCCATGGCCGCGGCGCCTCAGCCGCCTTGCCGGATGGCAGCCAGCTGTTCGCGGATGATGCGCTCGGCGTCCTCCGGCGGAAGGTCGACGCCGCCCATCAGCGGGCGCACCTCGATGCAGCAGGCCTGGCCAGGGAAGGGCGCCGGAAAGCGCCGCGCCCAGGCCAGCGCCTCGTCGTGCGAGGACACCTGGATCAGCGTGTAGCCGGCGATCAGTTCCTTGGTCTCGGCGAAGGGGCCGTCGACGACCCGCGCCCGGCCGGCGGCGTCGTAGTCCACGCGAAAGCCCTGGCTGCTGGGCTGCAGGCCGGCGCCGTCGAGCAGCACCCCGGCCTTGGCCATTTCCTCGTGAAAGGCCATCATGCGCGGCACCAGCGTCGGGTCGTCGGGGAAGTCGCCGGCTTCGCTCATCGCGGTGGCGCGAACCTGGATCATGTATCGGGGCATGGAAGTCTCCTGGAAGGGTGGATCTTGCACGACGAACGGCGCGGGCGTGTTTCGACACGATCCCGGTCGTCATCGCTGCTGTGGCATGCTCCGGTTCACGCCCGTTTCAACCGGATGGGAGCGATGAAGCTCGAGCCTTGGCTGCCGCGCCGCGGCGCGGCCCTGAATCTTGCCCTGCAGGGCGGCGGCGCGCACGGCGCGTTCACCTGGGGCGTGCTCGACGCGCTGCTGGAACACGGGCGCTGGCGCTTCGGCGCGCTCAGCGGCAGCAGCGCCGGGGCCCTCAACGCGGTGATGCTGGCCCAGGGCCTTCGGCAGGGAGGCGCCGATGCCGCGCGTGAGCTCCTGGAGCGTTTCTGGACGCGACTGGCGGCGTGCATGCCGGTCGGCGGCGCCGGCCATGCCGGCGAGGAACTCGCGCTGAGGCCGGCCATGCACCTGGCGCTGCAGTGGGCGCAGCTGCTGTCGCCCTATCAGTTCAACCCGCTGGGCTTGAATCCGATGCGCGAGCTGCTCGCCGGGCTCGTGGATTTCGAGCTGCTGCGCCACCCTGCGGCGCCGCGCCTGTACATCGGTGCCACGCATGCGGGAAGCGGGCGGCTGCGCCTGTTTGGCAACGCGGACCTGAGCCTGCAGGCGCTGCTGGCCTCCACCTGTCTGCCCAACGTCCATCACGCCGTCGAGATCGACGGCCAGCCCTACTGGGACGGCGGCTTCTCCGCCAACCCTCCGCTGCTGCCGCTGGTGTTCGAGCAAGCCTGCGCCGATACCCTGCTCGTGCTGCTGAGCCCGCTGGATCTCGGTGCCGCGCCGCGCAGTGCAGAGGGCATCCGCTCGCGCATGCTCGAACTGGCCTTCGGCGGGCCGCTGGTGCGCGAGCTGCAGTTGCTGCACGAGGCGCGGAGTCGGCTCGCGCGTGAACTCTGGCCCTGCGGGCGCCTGCCCCGCCGCGTGGCGCGGGCCAGGCTGCACTGCGTCGACGCGGACGAGCCCCTGCGCGAGCTCGACGGCCACAGCCGCATGGTGGTGCACCTGGGCTTTTTCCAGCGCCTGCGCGACCAGGGCCGCGAGCAGGCCTTGCGCTGGCTGCGTGAACACGGCGAGGCGGTGGGGCGCCGGTCCAGCATGAGCGGCTGGGCACCGGCCTCGCCGCTGCATGCCTGAGCGGCGCGCCGAGTCAGCCGCCGGCTTCAAATCCACGGGTCGTTGTCGAAGGTGCGCTGCCCGCGGGCTCCGTCGCCCGTGTTCACCACGCCGCGCGGCTCGATGAGCAGCACCTTCACCTCGCCCATCGCATGCGGCTTCTCCTCGGTGGAATTGGTACCCGCCGACTACAGATCCTCGCGCCGGCGCAGCGCCCACGCTGTCCGCGTCGCTCCAGGCCCGCTCCGTGGTGCTCGCCTGACCGGCCTTGCGCCATCCGGGAAATGTTCAGTCCGCGGCAGCCGCCAGCTTGTCCTGGGTCCTGCGTTCGAAATCGCTGGCGTCGTGGCGCTCGTGCAATTGTTCGGAGGGCTCGCCGCGGGTGCGGTTCACCATGCGTCCGCGGCGCACGGCGGGCCGCTCGTACACCGCCTCGGCCCAGCGTTGCACGTTGCGGTAGTCCTGCACCGAGAGGAACTCGGCGGCGCCGTATTGCCAGCCCTTGACCAGCCCGCCGTACCAGGGGAAGGCGGCGATGTCGGCGATGGTGTAGTGCGGGCCGGCGAGATACTCGCTCTCGCTCAGGCGCCGGTCGAGCACGTCGAGCTGGCGCTTGACCTCCATCGCGTAGCGGTCGATGGCGTATTCGATCCTGGTGGGCGCGTAAGCGTAGAAATGCCCGAATCCCCCGCCCAGGAAGGGCGCGCTACCCATTTGCCAGAACAGCCAGTTCAGGGTTTCGGTGCGTGCCGCCGCATCCGGGGGCAGCAGCGCGCCGAATTTCTCCGCGAGGTACAGCAGGATGGAGCCCGACTCGAACACCCGGATGGGCGAGGGGCCGCTGAGGTCCAGCAGCGCCGGAATCTTGGAATTCGGGTTGACGGCGACGAAGCCGCTGCCGAACTGCTGGCCCTGGCCGATGTCGATCAGCCATGCGTCGTACTCGGCGCCTGCGTGGCCCAGGGCCAGCAGCTCCTCCAGCATGATCGTGACCTTCACGCCGTTGGGTGTTCCCTGGGAGTACAGCTGCAAGGGGTGGCGTCCTCGCGGAAGCTCCGCCTCGTGGGTCGGACCGGCCGTGGGCCGATTGATGCCGGCAAAGGAGCCGCCGCTGGGCCTGGACCAGCTCCAGACCTTCGGGGGTACGTATTCGGGCGTATTCGCCATGTCGGGATATCCGTGGCTGGTTTTAGTATGAGTATTCTAAAATGCATCCAGCGCGGGTGCAGGCCCGGCGATTCGAGTGGTGGATGGAACGATGGCGAGACCGAGACAGTTCGACCAGGTGCAGCTGCTGGAAGCCGCGGTGCAGTGTTTCTGGGACCGGGGCTACGCGGCCACGTCGGTGCAGGATCTGGTGCGCGGCAGCGGGGTCACCGCCGCCAGCCTGTACAACGCCTTCGGCGACAAGCGGGCGATCTTTCGCGCGGCGCTGGAGCATTACGTGGACACCCGCCTGGGCGAGCGCATGCGCCGTTGCGACGCGCTGCCCCCGGAGCAGGCGATCCGCGGGTTTTTCGAGGAGGTCGTGCGGGCCTCGTTGAACGATCCGGCGCACAAGGGGTGCATGCTGGTCAACACGGCGCTGGAACTCGCGCCCCACGACGCCGAGCTGCGCGCGCGGGTCTGCTCCTTGCTCAGGCGCCTGGAGCGCTTTTTCCTCCGCCATGTGGAGGCCGGACAGGCGGCCGGAAGCTTCACGCGGGCGCTGCCGGCCCAGGTGCTCGCGGGCCATCTGGTGGGCGTGCTGATGGGTCTGCGCGTGCTGGCCCGCGCGCGCCCCCGGCGCGGCGTACTGGACGACGTGGTGGCCCCGGCGCTGGCCCTGCTCAGCGGAGCCGGCGTCGGTGCCGCGGCACGATGATGGGCGTACGCCGCCCAGGGTCAAATCCGGTACTGTCGCCTATTGACAAGGAGTTCGTTTGCGAATCAACTCGTTTCAAGCAGCAACCAGAGCCGGGACTCGACGTTTCTTGCCGCGGGTCCTTCAATGCCCTTGAAATGGAGTGGTGAATTGAAAGTATCGTCGCTGATTCAAAGCCTGGCCTTCGGGCTGGTGCTCACCGCCGGGGTCGTGCAGGCCGCGCAGGCCAGTGAGATCGACACCATCAAGCATCGCGGAACCCTGATCGTCGGCGTGAAGGCCGACTACCCGCCCTTCGGCTTCCGGGCGCCCGACGGCAGCATCGTCGGCATCGAGCCGTCGCTGGCCGCCCAGGCCGCCAAGAAGCTCGGGGTGAAGGTCGAATACGTGCCGGTCAACGCCTCGAACCGCATGCAGTTCCTGGAGCAGGGCAAGATCGACCTGCTGATCGCCACCATGAACGTGACGCCCGAACGCGCGAAGGACGTCTGGTTCGTCGAGCCCTACTACTACGCCTCGGGCTACAACGTGCTGCTGTCCGACAAGGTCAAGGCGCACCAGTGGTCCGATCTCAAGGGCCAGTCCGTGTGCGGCATCCAGGGGACCTACTACAACAAGGACTCCGAGCAGAAGTACGGGGTGCACATCGTGGCCTTCACCGGCACCGCCGAAGCGCTGACGGCGCTCAAGCAGGGCCGCTGCATCGGCTTCATCTTCGACAACACCTTCATCCTGGGCAAGCTGCTGGACAAGGAATGGAGCGGCTACGGCATGCCGCTGGAGACCCTGGACGCCAAGCCCTGGGGCATGGCCACGCGCCTGGGCGACAAGGACTTCCACGCCTTCATGGACCAGATGTCGCAGGACTGGGCCAAGACCGGCGAGGTGCTCAAGCTCGAGACCCAGTTCGGCATCACCCAGCACTCGGCCTACGTGGAGAAGGTGCACGAGCAGTACAAGAGCGGCAAGTAAGTAGCCGGCCGCGTACCGAGCGGCCGTCCACCCGCCGCCCGGCTCCGGGGAGTGCCCCCGGGCGGGCGGCGTTTCCGCGACTTCGCGGCCTCGCATCCACCCGCGCATGATGATCGACATCGCAGGCTGGTTCCGGCATCTGTACCAGACGACCGGAATCAACCTCACCATCGTCTACGACCCCTTCGACCGCTCCAGGTTTCTGCACGGCTTCCTGGTGACCGCGGAGCTCTCCGTGGTCTGCGTAGTCGGTTCGGTGCTCGTCGGCGTGGTGGGCGCCTGGCTGCAGGGGTCGAAGATGGTCTGGACCCGGCGCATCGTGCAGGGCTACATCCAGGTGTTCCGCAACACGCCGCCGCTGGTGCAGATGTATTTTTTCTATTTCGGCATCAGCAACCTGCTGCCCAGGACCACCAACGCCATCGGCCTTCCCGAGCCCCTGGTGAGCGGCTTCGTCTGGGCCTGCGTTTCGCTGACCTTTTTCGCCGGCGCCTTCAACGTGGAGATCTTCCGCGCGGGCATCGAGGCGGTTCCCTCCGCCACCGTCGAGGCCGCGGAGGCGCTCGGCTACACCCGTCTGCAGTCCTATGTGCACATCGTGCTGCCGCTGGCCCTGCGCGTGTGCCTGCCGGCGCTGAACAACAACCTGGTGAACCTGATCAAGACCACCACGCTGGCCTATGCCATCGCCGTGCCCGAGCTGCTGTACGCATCGGCGCAGATCTGGTCGGACGAATCCAACGTGACGGTGATGATGTTCGTGTTGCTGTTCGCCTACGTGGCGCTGGTCGGGCTGCTGGTGTACATGATGCACAAGCTCGAGCACCGCCTGCGCCTTCCGGGATATTCGCGATGAGCGCGCGCACCGAGGACGGGGGCAAGCCCTTGCCGGTGCTGCTGGCCTGCGCCGCGCAGCCTGGCGCCGGCGCGTGGCAGGCACCGCGCCTGCGCCTGTGGCATGGGGGCGCGCTGGTCCTGCTGGTGCTGCTCGGCGCGGGCTTCGCCGACGCTGCGGCCTCGCCGCCGCGGGCAGGGGTGCTGTCCGTGCTCGTGCGCTGGACCCCGCTGCTGCTGCGGGGTTTCGGCTTCAACATCCTGATCAGCTTCCTGTCCATGGGCCTGGGCACGCTGCTGGGCGTGGCGCTGGGCCTGGGGCTGATCTCCCCGCACGGGGGCGCCCGCAAGCTGGCCTGGAGCCTGACCCAGTTCTTCCGCAACGCGCCCTGGCTGGTGCTGCTGTTCTTCGCCATCTTCCTCATCCCCTTCCAGCTGCGCCTGGGCGGGCTGACGATTCCCCTGCCCGGGTGGTTCAAGGCCGTGGTGGGGCTGAGCCTGCCGGTGATGGCCAACGTGGCCGAGATCCTGCGCGGGGCCGTGGCCTCGATTCCCTCGGGCCAGTGGGAGGCCGCCGAATCCCTGGCCTTCAGCCGGCGCCAGCAGCTGTGGCTGGTCATCCTGCCGCAATGCGTCAAGCGCATGCTGCCGCCGTGGATGAACCTGTATTCGATTCTCACCACCTCCACCGTGCTCGCGTCCATCGTGGGCGTCAGCGAGGTGATGACCCTGGCGTCGCAGATCACGGCGGCCGAAGGGGGGCGTACCGATATCCTGGCGCCCCTGTACGGCTACATCATGCTGTGGTTCTTCGCCTACTGCTATCCCATTGCCCGCTATACGCTGCGTCTCGAGCGCCGCTTCGCGGTGAAGATCTGAGCAGCCATCCCATGAGCACTTCCGACGAAATCGCAGTCGTCATTCAGGACCTGCACAAGTCCTATGGGGACGCCGAAGTCCTCAAGGGCGTCTCGCTCACGGTGAAAAAGGGCGAGGTGGTCTGCATCATCGGCCCGTCGGGTTCCGGCAAGTCCACGCTGATCCGCTGCATCAACGCGCTGACGCCCTTCGACAGCGGCAGCATCCGCGTGTTCGACATCGACGTGCACGACCCCAAGCTCGACAAGCTGGCCCTGCGCCGGCGCGTGGGCATGGTGTTCCAGCAATACAACCTGTTCCCGCACCGCACGGCGTTGCAGAACGTGATGATGGCGCCCATCCACGTGCTGGGCCAGGATCGCAAGCAGGTGGAACAGCGGGCCTTCGCCTTGCTGAAGAAGGTGCGCCTGGCCGGGCGCGAGCACGCCTACCCGGGCGAGATGTCGGGCGGGCAGCAGCAGCGGGTGGCCATCGCGCGCTCGCTGGCCATGAATCCCGAGGTCATGCTGTTCGACGAGGTGACGGCGGCGCTGGATCCGGAAACCGTGGGCGAGGTGCTGCTGACCATCAAGGAACTCGCCGCCGAGGGCATGACCTGCATCCTGGTCACCCACGAGATGGGATTCGCGCGCGAGGTGGCCGACCACGTCTACTTCACCGACCGCGGTGTCATCGTCGAGCACGGCCCGCCTTCCGAACTGTTCGGCGCACCCAAGGACCCGCGCACCCGCGAGTTCCTGGGCAAGGTGATGTAGCGGAAGCGCGGCTGGACAAGGCGTTGCCGCTTCGGGGTGCCGCGGCCTACCATCGGCCCCATCGAAGGACCACGGTCCGGCGCCGCCCCAGTGTTCGAGGACCCAGCGATGGCCAGCCGCAGAAAACCGCCGTCTTCCACCGCCGCGGCAAGCGCCAGGGGCGCCGCCCCTGCCGTGCGCGCCCCCTTGCCGGGGGAACTGCGGGACTACGTCGTGGATGCGGGGCAGCGCACGGCGCTGTTCCTGGATGCGCTGCTCGACCGGGGCAACGCCTACCGCGAGCATCTGCAACGGGGCACTCCGGCCCTGCTCAAGTTCAAGCACGAACTGGTGCTCGACGGCGCGAGCTTCGAGCGTCCCTGCAACTACGCCTTGCTGCGGGTGGTCCCTCCGAAGGATCTGCCGGTCCGCGACGACCTGCGCCCGCTGGTGGTGGTCGATCCCCGCGCCGGCCACGGGCCGGGCATCGGGGGTTTCAAGAACGACTCCGAGGTGGGCGTGGCCATGCGTGCCGGGCACCCGGTGTATTTCGTCAGCTTCCGGCCGCAGCCCGAGGAGGGGCAGACCCTGCAGGACGTGATGCACGCGCAGGCCCGGTTCCTGGAGGCGGTGATCGAGCGCCATGCCCACTGTCCGGACAAGCCGGTGGTGGTGGGCAACTGCCAGGCCGGCTGGGCGATGATGGCGCTCAACGCCACGCGCCCCGAACTGTTCGGGCCGCTGATGGTGGTGGGCGCGCCGCTGTCCTACTGGGCCGGCGCCTCCACCCTCAACCCCATGCGCTACGCGGGCGCGACGCTGGGCGGCAGCTGGCTGGCCTCGCTGGCCGCGGACCTGGGGGCCGGGCGCTTCGACGGCGCCCACCTGGTCGACAATTTCGAGAAGCTCAACCCGGCCAACACGTTGTGGAGCCGCTACTACAAGCTGTGGTCGGAGGTGGACGGCGAGGCTTCGCGCTTCCTGGACTTCGAGCGGTGGTGGGGGGGCTACTTCCGCATGAGCACCGCCGAGATCGAGACCATCGTGGAAGATCTGTTCGTGGGCAACAAGCTGGCCCGCGGCGAGTTCCTGGACGGCGGGCGCCCGGTCGACCTGCGCGCCATCCGTGCGCCCGTCGTGGTGTTCGCCTCGCACGGCGACAACATCACTCCGGTGCCCCAGGCGCTGAACTGGATCATCGACACCTGGGGCGACGAACGCGCCATCGCTGCGTCCGGGCGCACCATCGTCTACGTGCTGCATGAAAGCGTGGGCCATCTGGGCATCTTCGTGGGCGGGGAGATCGCCCGCAAGGAGCACGACCAGCTGGTCGGTTCCCTCGACGTGATCGAGAGCCTTCCGCCCGGCCTGTACGAAATGAGGCTGCAGGCCAAGGACGGCATCGATGTGCAACGCTGGGACTGCCTGGAGCCGGGCGACTACAGCGTGCACTACGAACATCGCACCATGCAGGACATCCTGGACCTCAACCCCGAGGGGCGCGACGAGGAGGCGCTGTTCTCCACCATCGCCAAGGTCTCGGCCTTCAACGCGCGGTGGTACAAGGCCTGCGTGCGCCCCTGGGTGGGGGCGCTGGCGAACCGGGCGACGGGCGACGCCGTGGGCCGGCTGCATCCGCTGCGCCTGCAGCGCGAACTGCTCAGCGATGCGTCGCCGGCGGCCCCCGCGCTGCGGCGCCTCGCCCGCCAGGCGCGGGAGCGGCGCGCACCGGCGGCGCCCGGCAACCCCCTGCTCGCGCTGCAGCAGCAGCTCGACGCCGGCATGCGCGCGAGCCTGGACCGGCTGCGCGAGCAGCGCGATGCCTTCACGGTCGCGTGGGCGCGCCAATGCTTCGGCGCGGCCGGACTCGGACGCTGGTTCCCGCCGGACCCGCCCGATTCGGCTCGCGCCCAGGCGTGGGCGCTGCGGCAACTCGAACAGGCCCGCGCGCGGGCGCTGGAGAAGGTGGAGCAGGGCGGCTTCGCCGAGGCCGTGTGCCGCATCGTGCTCGCCGGCATGGCATCGATCGGCGCCTTCGAGCGGCGCAGCCTGCGCCTGGCCCGCCTGCTGGCGCGCATGCCCGCGCAGGGGGCCGGGGGCAAGCCGGTGGACGTGGACTGGACGCGCCTGCTGAAGGACCAGGCGCGCATCACCGCGGTGGTGCCCGTCGAAGCGCTCAACGCGCTCGAACGCATGCTGCCCGACCGCGCCGCGCGCGAGCGCGCGCTGGCGCTGGCCGCGGCGGTGATGATGATCGAGCCCACGCTGCACAACCCGCGCTCGGAGATCATCGAGTTCCTCATGGGCACCCTGGGCGCCGACCCGCAGCGGGTGATCGGGCTGGCGCGCAGGCTCACCGGAGCGCTGGAGGCGCCGCCCCGCCGGCCCGCGCGCGCTCCTGCGGCGCGGCGCGGGCGCCGCGTGCCGGCCGCGGACTGATCACGCCCCATGCCGGCCTCGAAGCTCCCCATGCCGACCCTGCGCGGTCTGCTCGACCAGCCCCACAAGCTCCCGACCATTCCCAAGGTCGCGCAAGAGCTCATGCGCAGTTTCAGCGACGAGGACGTGTCCTTCGCCGCCGTCGCCGCGCAGATCTCGGCCGATCCGGTGCTCAGCGCCAAGCTGCTGCGCCTGGCCAATTCCGCCTATTTCCATTTCTCGCGCACCATCGGCTCGGTCGACGATGCCTTGCGCATGCTGGGTTTCGTGATGGTGCGCAACCTGGTGCTGGGCAACGGGCTGGCCGCCGCCTTCCGCAACACCCGCGGCATGGACCTGCGCGAGTTCTGGCACTACAACCTGTACACCGCCTGCGCGGCGCGCTGGCTGGCGGCCGAGGCCGGCGTGCAGGCCGACACGGTGTTCACGGTCGGACTGATGCACGGCATCGGCCAGTTGCACCTGCATGCCGCGGCCGCCGAGGCGATGGCGCCGCTGGACCGGAGAATGGACGTGCTGGAAGCCGGGCGCGCGGCGCTGGAACGCCAGGAGCTGGGCTTCCACCACGGCGACGTGGCGGCGGAGCTGGCGCGCTGCTGGCATTTCCCCGAGCCCATCGCCTTTGCGCTGCGCCAGGTTCCGCTGCCGCTGGAGGGCCGGGAGTTCTCCGACACGGCCGCCTGCGTGCACCTGGGCGCGTGGCGGGCGCGCGCGGAGCTGCGCGCCACGGCGCCCGAGGAACGGGCGGCCGCCTTTCCGGAAGTCGTGGCCCGGCGCCTGGGACTTTCGCTGCAAGGCATCGACGCGCGCATGCCGGTGCTGACCGAGCTCACCGAGGGCCTGCAGGCCATGCTCGAATAGGCCGGCAGGGCGCCGGCCGCGCTACGCCTCGGGCCGCGCGGGTGGGTCAGTCCTCCGGCCAGTTCCCGAAGCGCTGCCGCAGTCCGCGGTGTCCGGCCGGCGTGAGGCTGACGGCCCGGCTGTCCAGGTCCTGGCGGATCCAGCTTAGCTGCTCCAGGCGGCGCAGCAGCGCCACGCCCAGCGGCCCCGAAAGATGATGCCGGCGCTCGCTCCAGTCGATGCAGGTCTTCGACGTGGGGTTGCGTTCCCAGGTGCGCATGTCCAGCCCGAATTCCCCCAGGAAGGCCAGGCCCTGCGGCGTCAGGCGGGCCACGTCCTCGTCGATGCGCAGGCAGTCTCGGCGGATCAGGGCATCGCACAGGCCCACGCCCAGGCGGCCGGCCAGATGGCTGTAGCAGGTACGCCCGGCCTGCAGGCGCGGCGCCACGCGCGAGGCGGGGCCGGAAGGCGGCTGCTGCGCGGCGACCAGCATCAGCGATTCCAGCAGCGCGCCGACCTGCGGCGACGCCAGGCGGTGATAGTGGTGCCGCCCCTGCCTGAGCATGCTCAGCAGCCCGGACTCGCGCAGCAGGCGCAGATGTTCGCTGGCGGTGGCCGCGCTGATGCCGGCGCAGGCGGCCAGCTCGCCGGCGGGCAGCGCGCGGCCGTCGCCCAGCGCGAGCAGCATGGCCGCGCGCGCCGGCTCGCCCACCAGCGCCGCGACGCGCGCGATGTCCACATCCTGGGTCATGTTCGGTGCCATGGGCTTGCTCCTGCCCTGGATTGTCCCAGGCCCTTTCGCCCTGGCTTCGGCCGCCGACGAAGCATGGGCGTTCGAGGGCTTGTTCAGCCGCGGGCGCTGCGGTAGGGTTCCTCGAAGGGCCGGAAATCCTGCTCGGCCAGGGCCTGCTCGATCCAGGCCGCCACCGAAGGCAGCGCGAGCACGCGTCCGACATAGGCCTCGGCCGGCCCGCCCAGCGGCAGCGCGTAGCTGCGCAGGCGCAGGCACACCGGGGCGAAGCAGGCATCGGCGTAGCTGAAGCCGCCGAACAGCAGCGGCCCGCCGTGCGCGGCCAGCGCCTCGTTCCACAGTTGCTCGATGCGCGCCACGTCGGCACGCACCGCGGACTGGTCGCGCCAGATCTCGCGCCCCACCTCGGGCAGCCTGGCCTCGACGTTCAGCGGGCAGTGCGAGCGAAGGGCCTCGAAGCCGCTGTGCATCTCTGCGCACAGGCTGCGGGCGCGCGCCCGGGCTCGCGCATGCGCCGGCCACACGCCGGGGTGGGATTCATGCAGGTACTCGGCGATGGCCATGGTGTCCCAGACCACGAAGCCCTGATCCAGCAGCAGCGGGACCTTGCCCGCGCCGCCGACCTCGCGCAGCGCCGCCTTGAATTGCGATGCGGGCTCGAAGCCGTCGAAGCGCACCATCACCTCCTCGAACTCGATGCCCAGCTCGCGCATCAGCACCCAGGCCCGCATCGACCAGGACGAGTAGTTCTTGTTGCCGATCAGCAGCTTGAGCATGGAGGTCTCGGGAGCAACGGGACAGGGCTTTCAGGTGCGGCCATGCCGGCCGCAGAGCCATGACGACCATGGTAGTGGTGCGGTGCGTGTGTGGACGAGCGTACGATGCGTCGCGTCATGCAGGCCGCCATCACCATCGCTCCGGAGGAAGTCGAGCTCAAGGCGATCCGCGCCCAGGGCCCGGGCGGACAGAACGTCAACAAGCTGTCCAGCGCGGTGCAACTGCGTTTCGACGTGGGCGCGTCGTCGCTGCCCGAGGACCTGAAGCAGCGCCTGCTGGCGCTGCGCGACCATCGCATCACCGAGGACGGCGTGGTGCTGATCAAGGCCCAGTCCCACCGCAGCCAGGAACTGAACCGGCAGGACGCGATGCGCCGCCTGGAGGACCTGGTGAACTCGGTGGCGCGGCCTCCCCGCAAGCGCCGCCCCACGAAGCCCACGCTCGCATCCCGTCGACGCCGCCTGGAGGGCAAGGCCGAGCGCGCGCAAGTCAAGGCCGCGCGTGCACGCGTGCATCGTTCCACCTGGTGAGCGCCGCGATGAAGGAGTCCTGATGCAAGCGGATCACCCGAGCCGGCGGCTGTTCGAGTTGCTGGGCATGCGCAAGCCCGTCGTGCAGGCCCCGATGGCCGGCGTGAGCACGCCGGCGATGGCCGCGGCGGTCAGCGCCACCGGCGCGCTGGGCTCGCTGGGGCTGGGGGCCATGCAGGCCGAGCAGGCGCGCGAAGCCATCCGCGCCACCCGCCGGCTGTGCGACGCGCCCTTCAACGTGAATGTGTTCTGTCACGCCCCCGCGCGCAGGGACCCGGCGGTGGAGAAGGCCTGGCTGCGCTGGCTGGCGCCGCGCTTCGCCGAATTCGGGGCCTCGGCGCCGGCGCAGCTGCGCGAGATCTACGCGAGCTTCGTCGACGACCGGCGCATGCTGGACATGCTGCTGGCCGAACGCCCGGCCGTGGTCAGCTTTCACTTCGGGCTTCCCGGCGCGCCCGCGATCGCCGCGCTGCAGGCCGCGGGAATCCGCCTCATGGCTTCGGTGACCGATGTGCGGGAGGCGGAGCTGGCGGTGCGGGCCGGCGTCGACGTGCTGGTGGCGCAGGGCATCGAGGCCGGCGGGCACCGTGGGGTGTTCGACCCCGGCGAGCCCGACCAGGGCCTGGGGGTGCTGGCCCTGACGCGCCTGCTGGTGCGCCGGTTTGCGCTGCCGGTGATCGCCGCCGGGGGCATCATGGATGGCGCCGGCGTGGCCGCGGTGCAGGCCCTGGGGGCGCAGGCGGCGCAGCTGGGCACGGCCTTCGTCGCCTGCCCCGAATCCGCCGCCGACCCGGCCTACCGCGCGGCGCTGCTGAGTGAGCAGGCGCTGCACACCACGCTGAGCGCCGCCATTTCCGGACGCCCGGCGCGCGGGCTGCTCAACCGCATGGCGCGGCTGGGGCAGGCCGCCGACAGGCCCGCGATTCCCGCCTATCCGTTGGCCTACGACTCGGCCAAGGCCCTGCACACCGCCGCGAAGGCGCGCGGGGAAGCGGGCTACGGGGCGCAGTGGGCCGGGCAGGCGGCGGCGCTGGCGCGCAGCCTGCCGGCCGCGCAACTGGTGGAACAGCTCGAGCGCGAACGCCTGCAGGCACTGGCGGACCTGGCCTGAGGCGCGGCGCCCGGTTCAGCCCCGGCGGCGCACGGCGCGCAGGCACCCGCTCTCGGCTCCGCCGCAGAACCAGGTATCACGGCCGTCCGACTCGAGGCCCGAGACGACCATGCCGGGCGGCAGGTCCAGCTGCTCCAGCAGCTCGCCGCTGGCGGGGTCGATGCGGCACAGGGCGCTGTCCTGCTGCTCGCGGCTGCCGTGCCAGAGCTCGCCGTCCACCCAGCTCACACCGGTCACGAAGCGCTGGCATTCCAGGGTGCGCAGGACTTTGCCGGTGTCGGGGTCGACCTGGTGGATGCGCCGGTTGCGGTACTGCCCCACCCACAGGCTGCCCTCGGCCCAGGCCATGCCCGAGGCTCCCTCCCCGGGCGTGGGGATGGTGGCCACGACGACGCCGGTGCGCGGATCCACCTTCTGGATGCGCGGGCCGGCGATCTGGTAGAGGTGGGTGCCGTCGAAGGCGGTTCCCGCCTGCGCGGGCAGGCGCAGGCGCCGCAGCTCGGCGCCGCTCGCCGGGTCCAGCGCCCGCAGCGCCTCGCCGGTGGCGATCCACACCCGCGTGCCGTCGTGGCTGACGCCGTGGACATGGGTCACGTCGGGCCAGGGCCCGTATTCGCGGACGATGATCGCGGCGCTTCGTGGCATGCTCGGCTCCAGGGGGTTGGCGTCTCGATGCTAGCCGCCGATCAGCGCCCCGGGGAGTAACAAACTCGTCGGGAATCCGGGAACGGGCTCGGCGGTCCAGCGCCTTGCGCGCCCCTGCCCCACGGGCCTGGCCTTGCCCTGGCCGGCGAGTTCCTGCAGCGCGCGTTGCAGGCTGCGCTGGCTCAGGCCCAGCGCGATCGCCAGCGCCGAACTGGACCACGCCTGGCCGTCGGCGAGCAGGGACAGGAGTTCCGCGTGGGCGCCTTCGGTGGGCGGCTCCAGCACCACCACCTCGCCGGCCTGCGCGGGCTCCAGCGCGAAGCCGTCGCGGGTGGCGCGAATCCCGGCACAGCCGCGCAGTGCGGCGCGCAGGCGCGCGAGTTCGACCCGCAGGCGCGCACGATGCGAGTCGTCCACCAGCCGGGCACGGAACACGCGCAGCAGCAGCGCGGTCCTGGGCACGTCGCCCGGCCAGGCCTCGGCGAGCGCGTGCGCCAGTGCGAACAGCACCGGCCGCGAGGCCAGCGCGACGGCCTGGCCGCGATGCAGCACCCGGTGCCGGCAGGCGTCCACCACCAGGGCCTGCGAGGCGGCGATGCGCTCGACCTCGTCCAGCGCCACCAGTCGCCCTTCGCCGCGGCGCACGCAGCGCGCCGCGGGCTGCTCCAGCGCGAGCCGGGCCTCGCGCACCTCGGCCTGCAGCGAGGCAATGCCGCAGGAGTCCGCCAGCGCCGAGGCGCGCGCCAGTGCCGCGCGGGCCTCGGCGACGCGCAGGCGCCGCATCGCCAGGCCCGCGAGCACCAGCGCGTGGCCCGCGCGCGACGGGGGGGCGAGCCTGGCGGCATCGAGTCCCGCGAGCAGCTGCTCCGCCTGGTCGAGTCGGCCGAGCAGCAGCATCTGCCTGGCTTGCAGGTAGCCCGCATGCGCGGCATTGGCGCTGTCGCCATGGCCGGCCAGGCTCGCGCGCGCGGCCTCCAGCGCCCGCGCGGGGCCGCGCAGATCCCGGCAGACCAATGCGATCTCGGCCTGCGCGAGCACGCAGCGTGCGCGGGACAGGCCGTCGCGCGGCCCGAAGCCGCGCACCGCGCGCCCGAGCAGCAGGCGCGCGCGCTCCAGGTCCCCGAGCTGGGCCATCGCGACGCCGCGCAGCGCCAGCGCCGCCGCGTCGTCGCGGCGGGCGATGCGGTTGAGCGCGCCCAGCGCGTCGCCGGCGCCCAGGGCCTGCGCCGCGGCCCGGATCAGCAGGTCCATGGCAATCGCGCCAAACTTGTCACTCCCTCCGCCAGCATGGTGGCTCCTAATCTAGTAGCCACTTCAACGCCCGGCAAGCGCCGGGATTCCCAAGGAGAGAGATCATGGAACTGCAACGGACGGTGACGCGCGAGCAGTGGCTCGACGCGCGCCTGGACCTGCTGGCCGCCGAGAAGGACCTGACCCGCCACGGCGATCGCGTGGCGCGCCTGCGCCGCGAGCTGCCCTGGGTGGAGATCGACAAGACCTATGTCTTCGAAGGGCCCGAGGGCCGCGTGGCCCTGGGGGATCTGTTCGGCGCACGCCGGCAATTGCTGGTGCAGCATTTCATGCTGGGCCCGGACTGGGAGGAGGGCTGCAAGGGCTGCTCCTACATGGCCGACCACGTGGACGGCATGCTCGTGCATCTGGCGCAGCGCGACACGGCCTTCGTCGCGGTCTCGCGCGCGCCCTACGCGCGCATCGAGCGCTTCCGACGGCGCATGGGCTGGCGCTTTCCCTGGGTGTCCTCCCACGGCAGTTCCTTCAACTACGACTTCGGCGTCAGCTTCACGCCCGAGCAGGTGGCCGCGGGACCCCTGCCGTACAACTACGGCGAATGGCCTTTGTCCGGCGAGGATTGGCCGGGGGTGAGCGTGTTGTTCCGGGACGAAGCCGGACGCGTGTTCCATAGCTACTCGACCTACGGGCGGGGCGTGGAGGTCATGATGGGGGCCTACCGCATGCTCGACCTGACGCCGCTGGGGCGCGGCGAGCGCGAGGACGCGCCGAACAAGATGGAGTGGGTGCGTCACCACGACCGCTATGAAGACGCTCCGGCGTCCCGGCCCTGCTGCGCCGCGCATGACCGCGCGGCGCCGGACAGCGGCCACCGCGCCTGAGCGGGACCGTGGAACCGCGCACACGGGCGGCGCCGCGAGCCGGCGCCGGCGGGGCGCGGGCTCGCGAGGGCGGGCCGGCGCGCTGGCTCGGGCTGGCCGCCGCCCCCACCTTCGCCGCCATGGCCGTGGGCTCGGCGCTGGCCGGCGCGCATGCCGACTGGATGTGCACGGCCATGCGGGGGCCCTCGGCCCTGTTCGGAATGACGGCCATGTACGCGCTGATGGCGCTGTTCCACCTGCCGCCATGGCTGCGCATGCTGCGCGTGCCGGGTGCCCGGCGCCGCGGCGTGGGCTGAGGCGGCGGGCCCCGACTTGGGCTATGTTCGTGGCATCATGGATGCGATGAACCAGGTTGCGGTGCGGATTTTCGTGGGCGGGGTCCGGCCGCTGGCGGACTCGGGCAAGCTCAGCGGCATTTTCAAGCTGCCGGTGCAGGGGCCCGTGCATCTGGGGCCCGAGGGTTTCGACGGCGACGTGCAGGCCGACCGCCGCGTGCATGGCGGGCCGGACAAGGCGGTGCAGCTGTTCCCGGCGGCCCACTACGCCGGACTCGAGGCGCTGTTCCCGGTGCTGCGCGGCAGTCTCGGCGCGGGCGCGATCGGCGAGAACCTGTCCTGCGAGGGCCTGGACGAAAGCGGCGTGCGGGTGGGCGACGTCTGGCGCCTGGGCGAGGCGCTGTTGCAGGTGTGCCAGCCGCGCAACCCCTGCTGGAAGATCGACGAGAAGCTGGGGTGCCCGGGGGTGGCCGCGGCCATCGCGCAAAGCCGGCGCACCGGTTGGTACTGGCGGGTGCTTCGCACGGGCAGGGTGGGTCCCGGCGACGCGCTGGAACTGCACGATGCGGGCGACCCGGCGCTGCGCCTCGACGCGATGCTGGAACTGGTGCAGCGCGAACACCCGCCGCTGGAGGACTTGCAGCGCCTGGCGCGGGCACCGGCCATCGCGCAGAACTGGCGCCGCAAGATCGAGCAGCGCATCGCCTGGCTGCGCGAGCAGGGCCGGGGCTGAGAACCACCATGTCCCCCGCACCCGCAGCGCCGAGGCTGTCCATCCGCCGCGCCCACGAGGCGCCTTCCGGCGACGACGGCTACCGCGTGCTGGTGGACCGGCTGTGGCCGCGCGGGCTGCGGCGCGAGCAGGTGGCCGCCGATCTGTGGCTGAAGGACATCGCGCCCTCCACCGAACTGCGCCGGTGGTTCGGCCACGATCCCGCCAGGTGGGCGCAGTTCGTCGAGCGTTACCGCGCGGAACTCGACGCCAACCCGGCGGCGGTGCGGCGCCTGCGGGCGCTGTTGCGCGCGCACGGGCGCCTGACCCTGGTGTACGCGGCGCACGACCCGGTGCACAACCATGCCGCCGCGCTGCTCGACTACCTGCACCAGCCCGCGACGGATCCGGACGAGCCCGTGGCGGCGCATGCCCCGCGCGCCGCCGCCGGCCTGCGCGAGCGCCTGCTGGGCGAGCATGCGCGCATCCTGTCGGGCCTCGACGATGCGCGCCTGGCCCTGCTGCGCGGCGACGCGGCGGGAGCGCGCGCGGCGCTGGACGCGCTGGCGGTCGTGCACGCCGAGCACGCGCGCCTGGAGGAGACGCTGCTGTTTGCGGCGCTGCCGCGCGCGGCACGCTGGCCGCGGCGCACCTACGAGGCCGAGCACGCGGCCCTGGCGCGGGCGCTGGGGGCCCTGCGCGACAGCCTGCGCGAGCTGCCCGCGCGCCTGCGCTCGCCGCGTCAGCGCCTGCAACTGGTCGACTCCGCGCTGCCCTTGCGGCACCTGCTCGAGCACCACTTCGAGCGCGAGGAGAAGGGCTTGTTCGAGGAAGTCGACCTCAATCCAGACGAACCTGCCCGACCAGCCAGTCGGTGAGCAGCGCGGCGTGGCGTTCGGGCTCGCGGCCCTCGGCCAGGGCGGCCTGCCAGCGCAGGGCCTGTGCGGCGGTCTCCCCCCGCTCTCGCAGGTAGTCGCGCAGGCGCTCGTCGTCGCTCGCGGCGCGTGCGCCGGCCACGTGCAGGCCGCGCCAATGCTGCGCCAGCGCGCCCAGCGCGGTGCGGATGGCGCCATCGCCCGAGCTGCGCGCGCAGGACGCAAGCCAGGGCAGCAGGGTGTCCGCGGGCATGGGGCGGGCGAGGCCGTAGCCCTGGCCGTAGGTGGCGCCCAGCAGCCTGGCGGCCTCGATCATGCCCTCGTCCTCCAGCCCCTCGACGACCACCGTGCGCTCGAAGTCCTTGCCGATCTGGATCGCGCTGTGGATCAGGCTGAGCGTGCGCACCGGATCCTCGCGGATGCGTACCAGCAGGCTCTGGTCCACCTTGACCGTGTCGAAGGGAAGCGAGGCCAGGCGCTGCAGGTTGCTGTAGCCCGAGCCGAAATCGTCCATCGACAGACGCACGCCGATTTCCGTCAGGCGCCGGATCGCGAGGTCCTGCACCTGGGATTCGATGTCCTGCGACTCCAGCAGTTCCAGGGTCAGGCGCCGCGGCTCGATGCGGTGCTTGTGCAGGGCCTGCTCCACCCAGTGGGGGCAGGCGGGGTCGAGCAAGGTGCCGGGCGCGATGTTCACCGCCACCTCGATGGCCAGCCCGGCCGCGTCCCAGGCCACGAGCGAGGCCAGCGCGAGGTCGAGCCCGGCGCGGAACAGGCGGTCCAGCTCGGCGGTTCCCAGCAGCGGCAGGAACTCGCCGGGCCCGACGATGCTGCCGTCGCTCATCACCAGCCTGGCCAGGGCCTCCACGCGGGCCAGCGCGCCGCTGGCCAGCTCGACCACCGGCTGCACGTCCATGCGCAGCCCGCCGGCGCTGAACAGCCGGTCGCGGTAGGCGGTGGCCACCCGGGCGGGTACCGCGTTCAGCGCCGGGGCCCTGCAGCGCAGCCACAGCGAGGTCCAGCGCTGCTGCAGGCCGACCGCGAACTGGCGCATCCAGTCGCTCTCGAACTGGTTCAGGCGCGCACCCAGCAGGCGCACCACCGCCACCGTGTGGCCCGCCGCCGACAGCACCGGGAAGGCCATGGCGCTGCGCACGCCGAGCCCGAGCACGGCCTGCGCCCACGAGGCGTCCTCGTCGTTGGCGTAGGCCGTGCGGTAGGAGGCCAGGGTGGCGATGGTCTCGGTGCGCCAGGCCCGCACCACCATGGTCTGGACCTCCACCGGCGCATCGCCGCCCGCCGGGGAATAGCGGTGATCCAGCACGATGGCGCGAATGGCCGGGCTCTGCGGGCCGGCATCGGCCTCGAGCTGGAACACGCCTCCCGAGTCCAGGCGGAAGCAGGCGGCGGAGACGATTCCCGGCAGCGCCCCCAGGCGTTCGATCTCCTCGCGCATCGCGTCGATCCACAGCGTCCCCGGCGGCGGCAGGGTGTGCGCGAGAATGCCCATGTAGTCCGCCACGGCCTGCTGGCTGGCGCGAAGCTGGGCATGCAGGTCGTCCTGCAGGCGGGACTCGACGATGGCCAGCAGGTGGTGGCGCTCGCGCGGCGGCATCAGCGTGCGCCCCAGGCGCTCCCCCAGCAGGTTGCGATAGCTCATCTGGCTTTGCGCGAGCCAGGCACCGCTGACGCCGGCCAGGGCATGGGCGACCCCCAGCGCAGCGCCGGTGCTGCGCACCAGTTCCTCGGTGGTGTCCGGGTGCAGCAGCAGGCGCACGTGCGCGCGCTGGCGCTTTTTCAGCTCGGCGAGTTCCCCTGCGTCGAGCACCGCCAGCAGCGCCTGCATGTCCGGATTCTGGTTGAGGTTCGCGTAGAAGCTCTCGACGAAGTCCCATTCGACGACTTCCAGGTGCAGCTGGGCCCCCGCGAGCAGCGTGCGCGCCTGGGCGCCGTAGGGGTCGAGCGCCGGCACCGCGGGGCCCTGCGCGTCGGACGCGGTGTGCGCGCGCCACCACAGGCCCTCCGATTTGTACTGCTTGGTCAGGTACATCGCGGCGTCGGCCTGGCGCAGCAGGGCATCGGCGTCGCTGCCGTCGTCCGGGCACAGCGCGATGCCCGCGCTCAGCCCGATGGTCACGGGGGGAATGGAGTCGAACTCGAAGGGCCGCTCGACCGCGCCGTGCAGGCGCTTGAGCGCGGCGGCCACGCTGTCCAGCGGGCGCAGGGCGTCGAGGTCCTCGATGACCACCACGAACTCGTCGCCGCCCATGCGCGCCAGGAAGTCCTGCGCCCTGAGCAGGCCGGACAGGCGCCGCGCCACCTCCACCAGCAGGCGGTCGCCGGCCACGTGGCCCCAGGTGTCGTTGACCGGCTTGAAGTCGTTGAGGTCCATCATGCCCACCGCCAGCGAGCGGCCGTGGCGCGTGGTGCGCGCGATCGCCGAGTTCAGGTGCTGGGTGAGCGCCAGGCGATTGGGCAGGCCGGTGAGCGAGTCGTGCAGGGCCGCGTGGCGCAGGCGCTCCTCGGTGCGCTTGGACTCCGTGATGTCCAACGCGGTGCCGACCGCGCGTTTCGCGCTGCCGTCGGCCAGGCGTTCGACCACGCGCCCCGCGCAGCGCAGCCAGCGCCAGGCCTCGTCGCCGTCGCGAATGCGGAACTCCGCGTGGAACCCGGCCTCGCCACCCTCCAGCGCCTGCGCTGCCAGCCTGCGCACGCGGCCCAGGTCGTGCGGATGCACGGCAAGCTCCAGATCCGCCACCGCCACGCCGCCCGGCTCCAGCAACTTTGCGGGCAGGCGTGTCGCGCTCTCCTCGAGACGCAGCAGGGCGTGTTCGGCGTCGTAGTCCCACAGGCTCAGGTCGGAGGCGCTGATCGCCGTGGCCAGGCGTGCGTTGACCAGCGCCAGGCGATCGGCGGCTTCGCGTGCCGCGCGCTCCGCCTCATAGCGTTCGCTCAGGTCGGTGTAGGAACAGACGAAGCCGCGCACGTCGCCGTGAGCATCCCGCAGCACGTTCAGCGAGATCAGCACGGGGAACACGCGTCCGCTGCGCGAGCGCCGCAGCACCTCGCCGCGGAAGGAACCCGCGGCCACGGCCTCGCGCACCAGGGCATCGGCCGAGCGCCCGGGATCGCCCTGCGGCGGCTGCAGCGCCTCGGGGCCCTGGCCGATGATTTCCTCGGCGCTGAATTCGAACAGCCGGGTGAAGGCGGGATTGACGAAGCGGTACTGCAGGTCGGGCCCGGTGATGGCGAAGGCGTCCCGGGTCTGGCGCAGCGCCTGGTCGAACAGGCGCAACTCCGACAACGCATGGAGTTCCTCGCGCAGGCGCCGGTTCTCCAGCGCCGCGGAGGCCGAACGGGACAACTCCCGGCCCAGCACCAGCACCGACACGCTGGCGTTGTTGTAGCGGCTGACGCCGTCGTCGGCGACGCCGCCCTCGCCGAAACTGCAAAAGCCCGCCAGAGCCGCCTGCGGGGCCAGGCGCGCCATGTGGGCGATCTCCGCCGCGGCCTCCTGCTCGCCGAGGATCGAGGAGCGGATCGCGCAGTCGTGCACCAGCACCAGCGCCGGGCTGCTGGTGGCCGCGCGCAGCAGCGCCTTGCGCAGGGCCTGCGATCCGGCTTCGCGCGTGGCCTCGCTCGGGCTCATCAGGTACAGCGGGGCTCCTGGCGCGACCGGCTGGGTCAGCAGCACGCCATCGCGCTCGGTGGCGTAGCTGGCCACGTTGATCGAATACTGTTCCAGCGGGTCGCGCGTGCCCAGCACGGCGCGCGTGCTCCGCGTGATGTGCTGGCCGCGCAGGCCTTGCGCGGGCCGGCCCAGGCGCCGCGCCAGCGCCGGCAGCGCGGGTTCGCCGTCCAGCGAGAGCAGCTCCCGGCCGGTGCTCCCCGTCACGGCAAGGGCTTGCGGGGAGGGCTGGAAACCGTGGCTCATGCCGATGCCGAAGCTGAGTTCGGTTTCGAACACGGCCACCAGCAGCCCGTCGGCATGCACGGAGCTCCCGTGGAACACGGCGTTGCCCTGCATGTTCCAGTCGTCGGCGCTGGCGCCGGCGATGAGCGCGACGCTGCCCAGGGTGCGCAGCTTGAAGGCCTCGACGATCTCGTAGCCGGGGGACGGGTGGCGGCGCGTGTTGCCGGGCACGAGCAGCAGCGCGAACAGCTGGGATCCGCGCTCGGCGCGCGCGCGCACGAGTTCCTCGTCGGGGTCCAGCGCGGCGCGCAGTTCGGGGGCCGCCAGCGCCTGGTCCAGGGCTTCGCGCCAGTTCGCGGCGGCGTCGTCCCCCACGCCCACGCTGCAGCGCAGGTGGGGGGAGGCGAGCGCGGTGACCACCACGCTGCCGCGGTGGATCCCCCCGTCGATCTCCCCGCAGGTGCTCGCGCCGATCAGTACCGGATCGGGGAATACCTCGCGCACGCCGGCGAGCACGCCGGCCAGGTCATGCTGCACCGAAGCGTGCACCAGCAGCACCGAGGCCGGGTGCACGCGCAGCCCCGCCAGGCTGGCGCGGGCCGCGTCCGTGCCGGCCGCGGAGCCCGCCCCGCGGCCCACCGCCACTTCGATCCGTGCCGCCCCGGATGGGTCTTCGACCATGGTTTGCCGACGCCGACTGGCCACTGGATGCACCGCAGCGTATCGCGAATCCGCGCCGCCGTGCAGGAGGTTTACCGCATGCCGGCCGCGGCGCGCACCCGCTCGACCAGCCAGGCCGTGAGCTGGTCGCCCGCGGCCTTGCGCTCGGCGGTGTCGGGCCCGCCGTGCACCCGGGCGTGCCAGGCGGCGGCCTCGCGCGCGTCCTCGCCCAGGCCGGCGAGGAAGTGCGTGAGCGGGCAATTCGCGATGGAGGCTTCGCGGTGGGGTTGCTCCTCGTGCATGGACAGCCAGTGGAAGGCCAGCGCGCCGAGCGGGCTGGAAATCGCCGCGGCCGCCGGGCCCGCGCCCGGCCGCCGCGCATAGGCGGCCGCCCAGGCCGCCAGCTCGGGGGCGGGCAGCGGGCGCGCGATGCCGAAGCCCTGGCCGTAGCGCGCGCCGAGCAGGGTGGCGGCTTCCTGCACGGCCGCCGTCTCCACGCCCTCGACCACCACTTCCTTCTCGAAATCGCGGCCGATCTGCACCACCGTGCGCATCAGGCTCAACGCCTTCACGGGGTCGCGGTCGATGTCGAGCAGGATGCTGCGGTCCACCTTGACCACGTCGAAAGGCATGCTGGCCAGGCGCTTGAGGCTGCTGAAACCCGAGCCCAGGTCGTCGATGGCCAGGCGCACGCCCACGCGCCGCAGCGTGGCTACCGCCTCATCGCGTACCGATTCGTCCACTTCCTGCGATTCCAGCAATTCCAGCGTCAGGTGGCGCGCCGCGATCGAATGCGCGCGCAGCGCGTCCTCGATCCACACGGCGCACTGCGGGTTGAGCATGGTCGACGGCGGCAGGTTCAAGGAAAGGTCCAGTTCGAGCCCCTGGGCGTGCCAGGTGGACAGCCACTGCAGGCTTTGCACCAGCCCGAGCCGGAACAGGCTATCCAGGTCGGCCTCGCGCAGGGCGGCCAGGAAATGCGCCGGGCTCAGGATCTCGCCTTCGGGCGAGGCCAGCCGCGCCAGGGCTTCCACCTTGACCAGTCGCCCGTCGCGCAGGTCCACGATGGGTTGCACGAACATGCGCAGGCCGTCCGCGTACAGCCACTGGCGAACCAGCGCCGCGTCGTGCGGATCGATGCTCGGCAGCCCGCGGCGCATCAGGTCGTCGATCAGGTTCCAGCGGTTCTGCACCGCCGTCACGAAGGTGCGCCCCTGCACGGTGTCGAACTGATTCGGGTAGGCGCCGTAGAGCACCATCACCGCATCGGTCTGGCCGGCGCGCATCAGCGGGATGGCCGCCACGCTGTGGATGCCCAGCGCACGCGCCGAGTCGCGCCAGGTGGCCAGGCCCGGCTCGGCCTCCAGGCTGCGCGCCGTCATGATGGAATCGCTGCGCCAGGCCAGCGCCGCCATGCCCATGCCGGTGGGCTGGTTGAAGTCCAGGGCCATCTGCAGGCCCGGGGCGGTCAGGGATCGGGCCAGCTCGACGGCGCGGCCTCCCTCGCAGGCGACCAGCTCGAACAGGCCCTGCGCTCCCGGCCGCAGCATGGCGCAGCCGACGATGCCGGGCAGGCCGGCCAGCGCGCGAAGCTTGGACGGTGCGATCCCGCGCGGGTCGGCGGCTGCCCGGGTCAGGGGGTGCGCCAGGTAGGCGCTGTAGGCGTTCTGCACCTCGAGCATGGCGTCGAGCTGCGCCTGCAGGTCGATCTGGATGCGCGCGCCCAGGATGCGCTGCAGGCGGTTGCGCTGGCGCGCCGACAGTTCCGCGGCATCGAGGTGCCAGTGCAGCAGGTCGCGGTAGAACTGCATGGAGGCGCTCAGCCACGACGGCGCGACCCCCACCAGCGCGTGCACCATGCCGAGATGGCGCGTGCGAGTCTGGATGCGCACGGCCGTCGCCTGGGCCTCCAGCATCGACCGCAGGTGCTGCGCCAGGCTGGTCTTGAGCCGGCGCAGGCGCTGCTCGCCGAAGCTGGCAAGAATCGCGGCCTGCTCGCCGTGGGAGGCGATCTCCGCGAAAAAGCCTTCGGCGAATTCCTGTTCGACCCGTTCGACCAGAGGAGCCACGCGCTCGAGCAGGGCCTGGGCCTCGGTGGAAAAGGGGTCGAAGGCCGGCTCGGGGACTTCGTCGTCGGGGCCGGAGCCGGCGCGCGCCCACCACTGGGTGCGCCCGGCCTTGCGCACCTTGATGCGGTACATCGCGGCGTCGGCCAGGCGCAGCAGGGCGTCCGCGCTGGCGCCGTCGGCCGGCCCCAGCGCCACGCCCATGCTCATGCCCAGCGTCGCCGCGCGTCCCGCGCCCAACTGGAAGGGCGCTTCCACCGCTTCATGCACGCGGGCCAGGATGCCGGCCAGCTGTTGCTCGGCGTGGTCGGGCTCCAGGTCCTCGATCACCAGCACGAACTCGTCCCCGCCCAGGCGCGCGACCATGTCCGAGGCGCGCGCCAGGGCGCGCAGGCGCTCGCCCAGCTGGCGCAGCAGCGCGTCGCCGATCTCGTGCCCCCAGCGGTCGTTGACCGGCTTGAAGTCGTCCAGGTCGATGAGGCCGACGGCGAGCGCGGTGCCCATGCGGACGGCGCGCGCCACCGAGCGCTCGAGGTGGAAGTCCAACGCCCTGCGGTTGGGCAGCCCGGTCAGGGGATCGGCCTGGCTCAGGCGCTCGAGCTGGCGCAGCAGCCGCTGGTGCTCGGTCACGTCCACCACGGTCCACACCACGTCGGTGCAGCCCTCCACGTCGGAGTCCATGCGCCGTCCCGACACCGAGATGCTGGCGGGTTTTCCGTCCAGGCGCACGATGTCCAGCGCCTCCAGGTGCACGCGCCCCTGCTTGAGCACCTGCTGCGCGGCCGCGACCATCGCGTCCTGCGCCATCACCGGCGCCGCGTCGCCCACGGTCATGCCGATGACCGAGCGCAGATCCGGCGCGCCGAAGATGCGCGCGATGGCCGCATTGGCCTCGACCACCACGGCGCCCGGATGACGCACCAGCGCGATGCCGGCCACCGAGTTGTCCAGCACGCTGGCGCGCTGACGCTGCAGCTGCGCCTGGGCCCGCAGCACGTCCAGGCGGTCGAGCCCCTTGGAGACGTCGGCCGCGAGTTCCTGCACGGCGTGGCGCATGTCCGGATCGAAGGTCCCGGGCTCGGTGCTGTACAGCTGCAGCAGCGCCCACACCTTGCCGGCGCGGCGCAGCGGCACGCTGGCCGCCGCATGCAGGCCGAAGCGCTGCAGGCGCTCGCGCCAGGGGCGCGAGCTCGGGGTGGTGGCGCTCAGCGCGGTGAACTCCGCGCGGCCCTCGTGCCAGGCCGCGGCCGCGCTGCCCTGGCCGCCGGGCAGTGCCGGGTCGGTGGCGATCGCGAGTCCGTCCAGGTAACCCAGGGGTTCGCCTTGGGCCGCCAGCGCGTGGAACCTGCCGGTGGTGTCCGGGCGGGCGATCCAGGCCAGCGCGATGGCCGGCTCGGACGCGGCGATGCGGCACACCTCGCGCAACAGCTCGGGGACCTCGGTCGCGCGCACGATGGCCTGGTTCACATGCGCCTGCACCGTGCGCAAGCGGGCCAGCCGGGCGCTCTGCGCCAGCAGCGCCTCGCGGCTGCGCAGCAGGCGCCCGATGAGCACGGCGCCCAGCGCGAACAGCGCGAGCAGGGCGCTGCGCGCCGGCAGGCGCCAGGCCATGTCGCGTCCATACAGCTCCCGCACCCTGAGTTCCGGCCAGCCCACGTTGACCGTCAGGGGCAGGCCCATCAAGGGTTCGCGTACTTGCCGCGACGTGCCGGGGCCTGCACCCGCTGGATGGACCCTGACCTGCCAGCCCGCGGCCGGCGCCGGGGCGAGCAGCTCGGGATGGCGCAACGCGAAGGCTTGAAGCCGCGCGGGGAGCGAGGCCGTGTCCGGCCCCGACGAGTTGGCGCCCGACATGGCGTCCAGCAGGCGCAACTCGATGCGCTGGCCTTCCCGCACGGCCAGCCGGCGCGCCTGGGCCTGCACCTGCAGGCGCGCACGCTGGTATTCCAGGCGTTCCTGGTTGCCGAACCAGACCACGACCAGTCCGACCGGGATCCACAAGGCGGCCTGCAGCAGCCAGCGGCGCAGGGCCAGGCGGCTCATGCGCTGCATGTTCGGAACTCGGTCTCGCGGGGAACGGGACGATGCATGGCTTCGTGCGGCGATGCTTGCATTTGTAAATCAATCGCCTTGTCGCCGGTGTGCCCCGCGATAAAAATCGGCGCTGAGCGTGACAAATCTCACAAGGTTCCGCTCCCATCCAAGCGGCTGAACGAAATTCGCCACGCCTCGCCCGTTCCCGGGGCGATCCTGCACCGCTGCCGTGCGCGCGGCACCCCATGGCGGTGCACGGCGGGCATGCGCCGCAGCGCGCGCCCCCCGGTGCCGGGGCTGGCACGCCGATTGCTGGTCGGGTACCGGGCGGGCCAACGGCGGCCGGCCCGTGCAGTCACGGTCCGGGCGCGAAGCCGCGCCCCGGCCCAGGCAACGACGCCTTCGCGAACTCCGCAACCGGAGCTCGCGGAGGCTTTTTTTTTGTTCCGCATCCGGCGTCATCGCATGAAACCCAGACTCGTCCTCGTGGGCAACGGCATGGCCGGGGTACGCACCCTGGAAGAGTTGCTCAGGCTCGCCCCCGGCATGTACGACATCACCGTGTTCGGCGCCGAGCCCTACCCGAACTACAACCGCATCCTGCTCTCGCCGGTGCTGGCCGGAGAGCAGACGGTCGAGCAGATCGTGCTCAATCCCCGCGCCTGGTACGAGGAGCACGGGGTCACGCTGCACACCGGGGCCACCGTGGTCGACGTCGACAGGCGCCGGCGCGTGGTGCGGGCGGCGGACGGGCGTGAAGCGCCCTACGACCGGCTGCTGCTGGCCACGGGTTCGCGCTCCTTCGTGCTGCCGGTGCCGGGGCACCAGCTCGACGGTGTGCTCGGCTACCGCGACATCGCCGACACGCAGGCCATGATCGACGCGGCCGCGCGCCATGTCCACGCGGTGGTCATCGGCGGCGGACTGCTGGGCCTGGAGGCGGCCAACGGCCTGATGCTGCGCGGCATGCAGGTGACGGTGGTGCACCTGATGCCCTGGCTGATGGAACGCCAGCTGGACGAGAGCGCCGCGGGCCTGCTTCGCGCCAGCCTGGAGCAGCGCGGGCTGCGCCTGCTGACGGGAGCGCGTACCCGCGCGCTGCTGGCCGGGCCTTCGGGCCGCGTGCGCGCCGTGCAGCTCGACGACGGTGCGGAGATCCCCGCCGACCTGGTGGTGATGGCCGCCGGCATCCGCCCCGAGACCGCACTGGCCGAGCGCATCGGCCTGCACTGCCGCAACGGCGTCGTGGTCGACGACACGCTGCAGACCGTCACCGACCCGCGCATCTACGCGGTGGGCGAATGCGCCGCGCACCGCGGCACCAGCTACGGCCTGGTCGCGCCGCTGTTCGAGCAGGCCAAGGTCTGCGCCACGCACCTGGCCTGCTTCGGCATCGGGCGCTACGCCGGCTCGGCGGTGTCGGCCAAGCTCAAGGTCACGGGCATCGACCTGTTCTCCGCCGGCGAATTCATGGGCGGCCCGGGTAGCGAGGACATCGTGCTCGCGGACCCGGGAGCAGGGGTCTACAAGAAACTGGTGCTGCGCGACGACCGGCTGGTCGGTGCCTGCCTGTACGGCGACACCGTGGACGCGGCCTGGTACTTCAAGCTCATGCGCGAGGCGCGCCCGGTGGGCGCGTTGCGCGAGCGCCTGATGTTCGGCGAGTCGGGGCTGGGCGACGCCGGCCACCAGGGGCAGAGCAAGGCCCTGGCCCTGGCCGACGACGCCGAGGTCTGCGGCTGCAACGGCGTGTGCAAGGGCGCCATCGTGCGGGCCATCAAGGAGCAGGGCCTGTTCACGCTGGAGGAGGTGCGCAGGCACACCAAGGCCAGCGCCAGCTGCGGGTCCTGCACCGGGCTGGTCGAGCAGATCCTCATGTTCACGGCCGGCGGCGACTACTCGGCGGCGCCCAGGGCGAAGGCCCTGTGCGCCTGCACCGACGCCACCCACCAGCAGGTGCGCGACGCCATCCGCGAGCAGCACCTGCTGGCCGTGGATGCCGTGATGCGCTTCCTGGAATGGCGCACGCCCAACGGCTGCGCCAGCTGCCGCCCGGCCATCAACTACTACCTGCTGTCGACCTGGCCGCGCGAGGCGGCCGACGACCCGCAGAGCCGTTTCATCAACGAACGCGCCCACGCCAACATCCAGAAGGACGGCAGCTTCAGCGTGGTGCCGCGCATGTGGGGCGGCGAGACCAGCGCGGCCGAGCTGCGGCGCATCGCCGACGTGGTCGAGCGCTACGCCATTCCCTCGGTGAAGGTGACCGGCGGGCAGCGCATCGACCTGCTGGGCGTGCGCAAGCAGGACCTGCCCGCCGTGTGGAAGGACCTGGGCATGCCCAGCGGCCACGCCTACGCCAAGGCGCTGCGCACGGTGAAGACCTGCGTGGGCAGCCAGTGGTGCCGCTTCGGCACCCAGGACAGCACGCGGATGGGGCAGCAGCTCGAGCGCGCGCTGTGGCGCATGGTCGCGCCGCACAAGGTCAAGCTCGCGGTGTCGGGCTGCCCGCGCAATTGCGCCGAGTCGGGGATCAAGGACGTCGGGGTGATCGGCGTCGAGTCGGGCTGGGAGATCTACGTCGCCGGCAACGGCGGCATCAAGACCGAGGTCGCGCAGTTCCTGGTGAAAGTGGCCACCCACGAGCAGGTGATCGAGCACGCCGGCGCCTTCCTGCAGTTGTACCGCGAGGAGGGCTGGTACCTGGAGCGCACGGTGCACTACGTGGCGCGCGTGGGCCTGGAACACGTGCGACGCCGCGTGGTCGACGACGCGGCCGGCCGCCAGGAGTTGTGGGAACGCCTGCAGTTCGCGCTGGCCGACCTGCCCGACCCCTGGCATGAACCCGAACGGGCCGCCGTGGACACGCGCCAGTTCCTTCCCCTGCTTCCCACATGAGGCCCGCCATGGATGCCTGGACCGAGATTTGCCGCGTCGACGAGTTGCCGCGCCTGGGTGCGCGCACGCTGCGGCGCCCCCATGGGGGCGACATCGCCGTGTTCCGCACCGAAGGCGACGAGGTGTTCGCGCTGCTCGACCGCTGCCCGCACAAGGGCGGTCCGCTGTCGCAGGGCCTGGTGTTCGGGCGCGCCGTGGCCTGCCCGCTGCACAACTGGACCGTGGCGCTGGACAGCGGCTGCGCCGTCGCGCCCGACCACGGCTGCACGCCGGCCTTCGAGGTGCGCGTGGAGCAGGGGCGGGTGTACCTGCGCGCGCAGGCGCTGGCCGGCGGGGCCGGTACCTTGCCCGAGGCGGCGGGGAGCAGCGGCGATGTCTGAGACCGCGTCCACCTGCCCCTACTGCGGCGTGGGTTGCGGAGTGCTGATCGACGCCGAGGGCGGCGCGATCCGCGGTGTGCGCGGCGACCCCGCGCATCCGGCGAACCTCGGGCGCCTGTGCAGCAAGGGCGCCACGCTGCACCTGAGCGCGCAGCCGGGCGTGCTGGCCTCGGCTCGCGCGCTGCATCCGCGCATGCGCGCATCGCGCGAGGGCCCGATGCGGCGCGTGGGCTGGGACGAGGCCCTGGAACACCTGGCCGGCCGCTTCGCGGACATCGTCGCCCGGCACGGGCCGGACGCCGTCGGCTTCTACGTCTCGGGTCAGTTGCTGACCGAGGACTATTACGTGTTCAACAAGCTGGCCAAGGGACTGATCGGCACCAACAACATCGACACCAACTCGCGCCTGTGCATGTCCAGCGCGGTGGCCGCCTACAAGCGAGCGCTGGGCGCGGACGCGCCGCCCCCCTGCTACGAGGACCTCGACGCGGCGGACTGCCTGTTCATCGCGGGCTCCAACACCGCCTGGGCGCACCCCATCCTGTTCCGGCGCATCGAGCAGGCGCGGCGCGAGCGCCCGCAGCTGAAGATCGTGGTCGTCGACCCGCGGCGCACCGAGACCGCGGAAATCGCCGACCTGCACCTGGCGCTGCAGCCGGGCACCGACGTGGCCCTGTTCCACGGCATGCTGCACGCGATGCTGTGGGACGGCCTGGTCGATACCGCGTACATCGCGCGCCACACCGCGGGCTTCGAGGCCCTGCGCGAGGCCGTGCGGCCCTTCACGCCGGCCTTCGCGGCCCAGCTGTGCGGGCTGCGCGAACAGGACGTGGTGCAGGCGGCCCGCTGGTTCGCCGGCTTGCGTGACGACGGCGGCCGCGGCGCGACGCTCTCGCTGTACTGCCAGGGGCTCAACCAATCCAGCGCCGGCACTGACAAGAACCTGGCGCTGCTCAACCTGCACCTGGCCTGCGGGCAGATCGGACGCGAAGGCGCCGGCCCGCTGTCGCTGACCGGGCAGCCCAACGCCATGGGCGGCCGCGAGGTGGGCGGCATGGCCAATCTGCTCAGCGGCCATCGCGATCTCGCGAACGCCGGCGACCGCGCGGAGGTCGCCGCCTTGTGGGGCGTGGACCAGGTGCCCGCGCAGCCGGGCCTGACGGCGGTGGACATGTTCCGCGCCGCGGCGCAGGGACGGCTCAAGGCGCTGTGGATCGCCTGCACCAATCCACTGCAGTCGCTGCCCAACGCGGCCCTGGTGCGCGAGGCCCTGCAGCGCGCGGAACTGGTGGTCGTGCAGGAGGCCTTCGAGCACACCGCCAGCGCCGGCTACGCGCACGTGCTGCTGCCGGCCGCCAGCTGGGGCGAGAAGCAGGGCACGGTGACCAATTCCGAGCGCCGCATCTCGCGCGTGCGCGCCGCGGTGGCGCCGCCCGGGCAGGCGCGCGCGGACTGGGAGATCGCCGCCGATTTCGGGCGCCGCCTGGAAGCGCGCATGCGCCCGGGCCGGGCGTCGATGTTCGCGTGGCCGGATGCCCGCGCGGTGTGGAACGAACACCGCGAGAGCACGCGCGGGCGCGATCTGGACATCACCGGGCTGAGCTGGGATCTGCTGGAGCGCGAGGGGCCGCAACAGTGGCCCTTCCCGACGGGGGCCGCACGCGGCCGCCAGCGCCTGTACGCGGACGGCCGCTTCGCCACGCCCGACGCGCGCGCCCGCCTGTGCGCGGTGGAGTACCGGCCGGTGGCCGAGGCACGCGACGCGCGCTTCCCCTTCGCGCTGAACACGGGGCGGCTGCGCGACCAATGGCACGGCATGAGCCGCAGCGGCAGCGTGCCGCGCCTGTTCGCCCACCGGCCCGCGCCCAGCGTGGACCTGCACCCCGGCGACATGGCGCGCCGCGGCCTGGCCGAAGGGGATCTGGTGCGCCTGAGCTCGCGCCGCGGCACGCAGGTGCTGCCGGCGCGCGCCGACCCCGGGCTGGCGCCGGGACAGGCCTTCGTCGCCATGCACTGGGGCCCCGAATACCTGGGCGGCACGGCCGGCAACGGCAAGCCGACGCTGGGGGTCAACGGCCTCACGCTGGACGTGCTGGACCCGGTGTCGCGCCAGCCCGAGCTCAAGCACGCGGCGGTCAAGGTGTTGCGGGCCGAGCTGCCGTGGCGCCTGTGCGCCTTCGGCTGGCTGGAGCAGGGCGGCGAAGCGCCGCTGCGCCGCGCCTTGATGGATGCGCTGCGCGGCCTGGACTACCTGAGCTGCGTGCCCTTCGGGCGCGAGCGCTGCGGACTGGCGCTGCATGCGGCGGGCCACGAGCCGCCCGACGAGGCCAGCCTGCGCTTCGTGGCCGGGGTCTTCGGCCTGGACGCGCCGCAGGTGCTGCGCTACCGCGACAGCCGCACCCGCGATGAACGCCGTGTGCTGCTGCGGGGCGATGCGCTGCACGCGGTGCTGCTGTGCGGCGGCCCCGGCGCGGTCGCCGCCGAGGCCTGGTTGCGCGAACTGCTGGAATCGCAGGCCCCCGCACGGACCCTGGGGCGCCTGCTGCTGGCGCCGGGCGCTCGCGCGCCGCTGCCCGCGGCTGGCGCGCGAGGCGCCCAGGTGTGCAACTGCCTCGACGTGCGCGCCGGCGACATCGCGCGTGAACTCGCGGCTTCGACAGGGGATGCCGCCGACAGGCTGGCGGCGCTGCAGCGCCGCCTGGGCTGCGGCACGCAGTGCGGTTCCTGCCTGCCCACGCTGCGGCGCATGGCCGCCGAGGCTTCGTCCCTCGGGGTCCCGGCATGAACCCGGGCCCGGGCACGAAGCCAGGCGCGAAGCCCAGGCCGCGGGTGCTGCTGGTGGGGGCCGGGCCAGGCGACCCCGAGCTGCTCACCGTGAAAGCCGTGCGGGCGATCCGCCAGGCCACGGTGATCCTGGTCGACGATCTCGTGGCGCCCGCCTGCCTGCGCCTGGCGCGCCGCGCCTGCCGCATCGTGCAGGTGGGCAAGCGCGGCGGCTGCGCCAGCACGCCGCAGGACTTCATCCAGCGCCTGATGGTCGTCGAGGCGCTGCGCGGCGAACGCGTGGTGCGGCTCAAGGGCGGCGATCCCTCGGTGTTCGGGCGCGCGGGCGAGGAACTGGCCTGCCTGCGCGCCGCCGGCATCGAGGTGGACATCGTGCCGGGGATCACCGCGGGCCTGGCCGCGGCGGCGGCCGCCGGCGCCTCGCTCACGCACCGCGAGCACAGCCACGGCGTGGCGCTGGTGGCCGGACACACCGCGGCCGACAGTCCCGTGGACTGGGCCTCGCTGGTGCGCTCGCGCATGACCCTGGTGGTCTACATGGGGGTGTCGGCGGCCGCGTCCATCCGGCGCGAACTGCTGGCCGCGGGCCTGGAGCCAGGCACGCCGGTGCTGCTCATGCATGCCGTGGCAAGCGCCTCGCAGCGACGCGTCGACAGCAGCCTGGGCAGGCTGGAGGCCGACCTGCGCGCCGCCGGCCTGGCCAGCCCCTGCGTGATGCTCATCGGCCGCGCGCTGGGCGCCGATGCGCAGGGCCTGGCCGCATCCCCTTCCCGTCCTGCTTCTTCCCCCTCGCTTCAGGAGAACGCGTCATGCAGACCCCTTCGATTCGCGGCAGTTCCCGCCGGGCCCTGTTCGGCGCCACCGTCGGATTCTTCATCGGCTTCGGCGCCGTCTCGCTGTTCGGCCCCACGGCGCAGAGTTTCGTCAAGCTGATGGACCTGGGCCCGCAGCAGGTCGGGCTGCTGGTGGCCATGCCCATGCTCACGGGGTCGCTGCTGCGCATCCCCTTCGGCGCCTGGGTCGATCGCAACGGGGGCAAGCTGCCCTTCCTGGTGCTGCTGCTGGCCTCGGTGCTGGGCATCGCGGGCCTGTACTGGATGCTGCTCAGCCGCTATCCCGATCACCTGAGCCAGGCCCAATACCCGTTGCTGCTGGCCTGCGGAGCCCTGGGCGGCTGCGGCATCGCCACCTTCTCGGTGGGCATCGGCCAGGTCTCCTACTGGTTCGAGCGTTCGCGCCAGGGGCGCGCGCTCGCCTTCTACGCCGGGCTGGGCAACACCTCGCCCGGGCTGGTGGCCATCGTGCTGCCGCTGATCATCGCCTACGGCGGCTTGCGCGCGGGCTACCTGGTGTCGCTGGCCATCGTGCTCACCGGTCTGGTGCTGTACGTCGTGCTGGGCTTCGACGCGCCCTATTTCCAGCTGCGCCGCGGGGGCGCGAGCCGCGAGCAGGCCATGGCGCAGGCCCGCGCGGCCGGCCAGGAACTGCTGCCCGCCGCAGGGGCCGCGCGCAGCCTGCGGGATGCCGCCTTCAGCTGGCGCACCTGGCCGCTGGTCGGGCTGTACTTCACCTCCTTCGGCGGCTTTCTCGCGCTGACCGCCTGGTTGCCCACCTTCTGGGGCGCCTACTACCACGCGCCGCACTGGCTGGCGCTGGCGCTGACCGCGGGCTTTTCGCTGTTTTCCTCCCTGATCCGCGTGCCCGGCGGGGCCTGGGCGGACCGGCTGGGCGGCGAGAAGGTGGCCTTCGCGGCTTTCCTCAGCGTGCTCGCCGGCGCGCTGCTCATGAGCGGGGCCAGCGTGCTCGGGCTGACCGTGCTGGGCGAATTCCTGATGGGTGCCGGCATGGGCGTGGCCAACGCCGCCGTGTTCCGACTGGTTCCGCAGTACGTACCCGATGCGGTGGGCGGCACGGCCGGCTGGGTGGGCGGCCTCGGCGCGCTCGGCGGCTTCGTCGTGCCGCCGCTGCTGGGGCGGGTGGCGCAGAGCCTGGGCCCCGTGGGCTACGCGCGCGGCTACCTGGTGTACGTGGTGCTCGCCCTGCTGTGCCTGGGGCTGACCGGCCTGCTGGCGCGCACCCGCGCCGGAGTCGCGCGCGCCGCGCGCCCGCTGGCGGCTTGACGCCCTTCAGCCGGCCAGGGCTCCAAGCTCGAAGGCACGCGCGTAGCCGGCGGGGTCGCTGCCGTCCCAGACCATGCCGTCGAGCAGGGTGGAACTGCGCAGCGTGCCCGCGGGCGCGACGACCTCCAGCGCCTCGGCCACCTCGCGGTACAGGCCGATGCGGTGGATCTCGCGGGCCACGCCGAGATAGTCCGGCTCGCTCCTGAGCAGGCCCCAGCGGCGGAACTGGGTGAGGAACCACATGCCGTCGGACAGCCAGGGAAAGTTGACCTGGCCGTCGGCATGGAAGCGCATCGGGTGCGCGTCGCCGCGCCGCGCGCCCAGGCCGTCGGCATGCTCGCCGAGGATGCGCGGCAGGATGGTGCCGACCTCGGTGTCGACGTAGTCCGGGCCGGCGATGCAGCGCGCCATCTCGGCCCGGTGGGCATCGGAGGCGTCGATCCAGCGGCAGGCCTCGAGCACCGCCGCGGTCACGGCGCGGGCGGTGTTCGGGTAGGCCCGCACGAACTCCGAGGTGGCTCCGAGCACCTTTTCCGGATGCTCGGGCCAGACTTCCTGGCTGGTCGCCACCGTGAAGCCCACCTGCTGGGCGGCGGCGACGGCGTTCCAGGGTTCGCCGACGCAAAAGCCGTCCATCGCGCCGGAGCGCAGGCTCAGCACCATCTGGCGCGGCGGCACGGTGATTCGGCGCACGTCGCGCAGCGGGTCGATGCCGGCGCTGGCCAGCCAGTAGCACAGCCACAGGGTGTGGGTGCTGGTCGGGAAGGTCTGGGCGAAGGTGTAGCCGCGTTCGCCGGCGTGGATCGCCGCCGCCAGCGCGCTCGCGTCGGTGATGCCGCGGGCGGCGAGCTGCCTCGACAGGGTGATGCCTTGCCCGTTGCGGTTCAGGGTCATCAGCAGCGCCATGTCGCGCCGCGGCCCGCCGAGGCCCAGGTGCACGTCGTACACCAGGCCGTAGAGCATGTCGGCCAGGTGGATGTCGCCGCGCAGCAGCTTGTCGCGCACGCCGGCCCACGAGGCCTGGCGGCAGGGCACGATGCGCACGCCGTGCTTGCGGTCCAGGCCCAGCCTGCTGGCCATGATCACCGGCGCGCAATCGGTCAGGGCGACGAAGCCGATGCGGACTTCCTGCAGTTCGAGGGGGCCGAAGTTCGCGGCGCTGGAAGGGGGTAGGGTTGCCATGGTGGGTTTCAGCCGGGCCCGGGCAAGCCGCCGTGGCGTGCCCCGAGTCGGGGCGGGCGGGACCGGATTTGGTGCATGGAAGGGGTGGAATGGTCGTGGCGGTGCATGATTCAGAGCAGTTCGGCTGCGTCGAGAACGCGCTGCGCGATCTCGGCGAGCTTCAGGCCTTTTTCCATCGCCAGCCTGCGCAGGCGCGCGAAGGCCTCGTCCTCGTCCACGCGCAGGCGTTTCATCAGCAGGCCCTTGGCGCGCTCGACGGTCTTGCGCTCGAGCAGTTGCCGGCGCGCGTCGTCGAGTTGCGCGCGCAGGCCCTGCTCGCGCGCGAAGCGCGCCAGGGCCACCTCGATCACCGGGCGCACGCGCCCGGGGCGCAGGCCGTCGACGATGTAGGCCGTGACGCCGGCGGCCACGGCCATGCGCGCGGTCTCCACGTCGTCGTCGTCGGTGAACAGCACGATGGGCCGCGGCGAGTCGCGGGTGACGAACACGATGTGCTCCAGCAGGTCGCGCACGCCGGACTCGGCCTCGACGATCAGCAGGTCGGGGCGCAGTTCGGCGATGCGCGCCTCCAGGTCGGCGCTGGCGGGCAGCAGGGCCACCAGCTCGTAGCCGGCCTGCGCCAGGCCCTGCGCCAGCGCGCTGCCGCGCGCGGCCTGCGCGCGCGACCCCGGGTCGCCCGCGACCAGTTCCGGGTCGGGCGTGACGACGGCCACCGTCGGCCTGCGGGCATCGCTGCGAGGCGTGGACATGCGTCTCGAGCCGCAAATTCCGTGCCGAGCCCGGGCCGCGGGGCGGGCATGCGCCCGCGCGGGCTCAGCCGGCGGCGCGGATGCGGCTTCCCCAGAGCGCGGCGCCCACGATCATCAGCGTGGCCGCGACGATGGAAGCGTCGGGGCGCTGGTGGTGCACCGCCATCAGCAGCGAGGTCGACAACAGCGGCGTGAGAAAGGCCAGTAGGCCGATGCGCCGCGGATCCCCGCGCTTGAGCGCGGCGTCCCACAGGAAGAAGGCACCCCCCAGCGGGCCCAGGCCGAGCAGGGCCAGCAGCCCCCACTGCGCCGGCGACAGGCTGGCGCGGGGTTCGAGCACGGCGTGACACAGCAAGGCCAGCGCTCCGGCGATGGCCGCGAAGCCCCCGACGGCGGCGGTGGGAAAGCGAGGCAGCCTGCGGGTCATCAGCGAGTAGCAGGCCCAGCTCAGCGCGGCGGCGAAGGCGAACACGTAGCCCCAGCGGAAGCCGCCCGCCAGCAGCGAAGCGCCGCCACCGGCGCGCCCGAGAATCGCGGTGGCGGCGCCCGCGAAGCCCAGCAACGCCGCCGCCACATGCCCGGCGCGCACGCGCATGCCGGGCAGGAACAGCGGCGCCAGCACCACCATGCCCAGCGGCCACAGGTAGTTCACCAGGTTGGCCTGCACGGGTGGCGCCGTGCGCAGCCCCATGAACAGCAGGAAGTGGTAGCCGAACAGGCCGCCGGCGCCCACCGCCAGCGTGGGCAGCGGCACGCGCCAGCGGCGGATGTCGAAACCCGACAGCGGCAAGGCGATGAGGCTGCCGATCAGCAGCCCCGCGCCGGTGAGCAGGAAGGGCGGCACCTGGGCCAGCGCCACGCCCAGCGTGGCCAGTGAACTCCACAGCACGATGGCTGCGAGGGCAAGCAGGTCGGAGGTCATCCCGTTAGCGTAGCGTGCCGGTCCGGCGTGGCCGCCCCACGGCCCACAGGGCCAGGCCCATCGCCAGCACCCCCAGCCACTGCAGGGGCGAGAGCCGGTGGCCGAAGGCGACCCGGTCGACCAGGATCGCGGTGATGGGATAGACGAACTGGAGCACCGCGATCTGCCCCGCCTGCAAGCGCGGCATGCCGCTGTACAGCGCCACGTAGGCGGCCGCCGTGGGCACGAGTCCCAGCCCGGTCATCCACAGCCAGGGGGCCGCCTCGCGTGGCAGGCCGTGCAGCCAGGGCCACCAGGCCAGGCTGAGCGCGCCGACCCCGCATTGCCAGGTGGCCAGCGCGAAGCCGCTGAGCCTGCGCTGCGCCTTGGCGATCAGCGTGACCGCCGCGTAGCACAGCGAGGCCAGCAGCGCGAAGCCCGCGCCCTGAAGGTAGGCGCCCTGGGGCCGCGCCAGCACGGCCGGCCCGACGGCCAGGCCCAGCCCGAGCAGCGCCAGCGCCGCCGCCAGCATGCGCCGCGGCGACCGGGGCTCGCCCAGGAACAGCATGCCGCAGGCCATGACCCACAGCGGCTGCACGTGGAACACCAGCGTGGCCACGGCGATCGAGCTGCGCTGCAGCGCAGCGAAGAACAGCGCCCAGTTGGCCACCATCAGCGCGCCGCTGAGCAAGGCCACGCGCAGGCCGCGCCGGTCCACGCGCAGTTCGCCCAGGCGCCCCGCCGCGGCGGCGTAGGCCACCAGCGCCGCGCAGCCGATGACGCAGCGCACGAACACCTGTTCCAGCGGCGCCCGCCCGGCCTCGTCCACGAACAGCCCCACGGTGCCGAGCAGCATGCCGCCGCCGACCATGAGCCCGGCGCCCCGCAGCGGCCCGGACAGGCGGGTACGGCCGGTGGCGGAGGAGGCGGAGGCGCCGGAGGTGGCGGGTCGTGGCGTCGGCATGGTGCACGGAGTCTGCGCCTGGCCGATGTTTTCGCAAAGCGCATAATTCGAGACATGGTCATTCGATTCTCGAAACCATGAACGATCTGCGCATCGACTGGCTGCGCGCCTTCGTCGCCGCCGTCGACGGCGGTTCGCTGAGCGCCGCCACGCGGGTCGTGCACCGCTCGCAGGCGGCGGTCAGCATGCAGGTCAAGAAGCTGGAGCAGGCCGTCGGCGCCCCGGTGCTGCTGCGCGACGCGCGGCGCCTGGAATTGACCCCGCAGGGGCGGCGCCTGTTGCCGCACGCGCGCCGCGTGCTGGGCGCCCACCAGGAGGCGCAGGCCGCGGTGCTGCAGCCCGGCCTGTCGGGGCAGGTGTGCTTCGGCATTCCCGAGGATTACGCCATCGGCTACCTGCAGCGCGTGCTCGGCGCCTTCTCGGCCAGCTACCCCGCGGTGGAGCTCACGCTGGTGTGCGCGCAGTCCACGGCCCTGATTCCGCAGGTCCGCGACGGTGCCGTGGACGTGGCCATCGTCACCCAGGGCCGCCCCGGCCGCGGGCGCCTGCTGTTCCACGAGCCCCTGGTGTGGGTGGCGTCGCGCAGCACCGAGGTGTGGCGCGAGGAAACGCTGCCGGTGGCGGTGTACGAAAAGGGCGCGGTGGTGCGCGCGCTCACCGAGTCGGCGCTGGCCTCCTCCGGGCGCCGCTACCGGCTCGCGTACCACAGCCCCAGCCTGGTCGGCCAGGTGGTGGCCGCGCAAAGCGGCCTGGCCGTGGCCGTGCTGGCGCGCTGCGCGGTGCCCGAGTCGCTGCAGGTGATCGACAGCCGCCACGGGCTGCCGCCGCTGCCGCCGGTGCCCGTGGCCATGATCGCGCGGCCCCAGCAGGGGCGCAGCGCCGAGGCCAGGGCCTTGCAGGCCCAGATCGTCGCGCTGCTGTCGGCCGCCGCCTGAGCCGGGCGCGGCGGCCCGTGCCGGGCGCCCAAAGACCCTACGTCATGCTTGGGTATACGCTTCGCTTCGGATGGTTTTGTCCAAGATGAAGTCGAATTGTCCTAGACAAAGGAGAAGTCATGCGCATCCGCTCCCCCCTCGCAGCCTGGCTGCGGCCCCTCGTGCTGCTGGTGGCGCTCTCGCCCGTCGTGCCGGCCATGGCGGCGAGCTGTCCGCCGCTGCTGGACAAGAGCTTCGATTCCCTGGACACGGGCAAGAGCGTGAACCTGTGCCGCTATGCCGGCAAGGTGATCCTGGTGGTCAACACCGCCAGCCACTGCGGCTTCAGTCCCCAGGAAAAGGGCCTGCAGCACCTGCAGGCCGAGTACGGGCCGCAGGGCTTCGTCGTGCTCGGCTTCCCGTCCAACGACTTTTTCCAGGAATTGTCGAATCCCCAGAGCATCGTCTCCTATTCGAAGGCCAACTACGGCGTGCAGTTCGAGTTGTTCGCCCCCTCCCACGTGCGCGGCTCGGAGGTCAACCCGCTGTTCGCGGAGCTGATCCGCGAATCGGGCACCACGCCGAAGTGGAACTTCTACAAGTACCTGATCGGGCGTGACGGCAAGGTGGTCTCGGCCTACTCCAGCCTGACCACGCCGGAGGACAAGGACTTGAACGCGCAGATCCGCAAGCTGCTCGCGCAGCATCCCTGACCCACGCCCCATCGGCGCCGGCCCGGCGCCGGCCCGAAAGGACGCACCATGAACTCCCCCGACCTGCTGTTGCTGCGCGACAAGGCCGCAGCCCTGCCCGACGTCCAGTCCAGCCCCGACCGGCGCAGCATCTCCATCCAGAAGGTCGGGGTGCGCGACGTGCGCTACCCGATGAAGCTGCGCGGGGGCGAGGGCGAGGCGCAGTCCACCATCGGAACCTTCCAGATGACCGTGGCGCTGCCGCCCGAGGTGAAGGGCACCCACATGTCGCGCTTTCTCGAGGTGCTCGACGCGCATGCCGCCGACATGGATGCGCAGGCCCTGGGCCGCCTGCTCGACACCATGCTGCCGCGCCTGGGCGCCGAGGAAGGCGCCATCACCCTGCGCGCCACCTATTTCCGGCGCAAGAGCGCGCCGGTGTCCGGCGTGTCCAGCCTGCTCGACTACGGCGTCAGCCTGCACGCCGAGACCCGCGCCGGGCAGCGCCTGCTGCGCCAGTCGGTGGATGTGCCGGTCACCAGCCTGTGCCCGTGCTCGCGCGACATCTCAGACTACGGCGCGCACAACCAGCGCTCGATCATCAGCATCGGCGCCGAGCTGCGCGGGGCCTTCAGCCTGGACGAGCAGATCGCCATCGCCGAGACGGCGGCGTCCTGCCAGCTGTGGGGCCTGCTCAAGCGCCCGGACGAAAAGTACGTCACCGAATACGCCTACGACCATCCCAAGTTCGTCGAGGACCTGGTGCGCGACGTGGCCGTGGCGCTGCGCGGCGAGCCGCGCGTGGCGGCCTACACGGTGGCCTCGGAGAACTTCGAATCCATCCACAACCACTCCGCCTACGCCTGGCTCGAAGGCCGCAACGACTGAGCCCGCGGGCGAGCAAGGCGCCGATCCGGTCATGGAGCGCGGCATGCGCGCCGGGCATCGCGGCAACAAGGCGAGCCTGCCTAGCAAGACCTGCCAGGTGTGCGGGCGTGCCATGAGCTGGCGCCGCGCGTGGGCGGCCAACTGGGAGCAGGTGCGCTACTGCTCCGAGGCCTGCCGCAAGCGCAAGGCGCGGGCGCGCGGCGCCGCGGACGCGGGCGATGCCGCCTGAATCACCCCGGCGCCTGCGCCGGCTGATCCTGGTGCTTGGCGACCAGCTCGACGCCGGCGCCGCCGCCTTCGACGGCTGCGACCCGGCGCACGATGCGATCTGGATGGCCGAGGTGCACGAGGAGTCGGCCCACGCCGGCTCCTCGCAGCCGCGCACCGCGTTGTTTCTCGCGGCCATGCGCCACTTCGCGCGCGAGCGCCGGGAGGCGGGATGGACGGTGCACTACACCGAGCTCGACGACCCGCGCAACCGCGGCTCGCTGGGCGCGGAACTGCGCCGCGCGCTGCAGGACCTGCGTCCGGCGTCCCTGGGCATGACCGCGCCCGGCGACTGGCGCGTGTTGCGCATGCTGCGCGAGGCGGCCGCCGCCGAGGGGCACGAACTGGACGTCCGCGCCGACCGGCATTTCTTCGGCACGGTGCAGGAGTTCGCGGCCCATGCGCGGGGCCGGCGCAGCCTGCGCCTGGAGGCCTTCTACCGCGAGCAGCGGCGCCGGCACGGCGTGCTCATGGACGTCATGGACGGTTCTCAGCCCGCCGGCGGGCGCTGGAATTTCGACGCCGACAACCGTGCCGCCTTCGCGCCCGAGGGGCCCGGCGAGGTCCCCGCGCCGCCCGTGTTCGCGCCCGACGCGCTCACGCGCGAGGTGCTGGCGCTGGTGCGCCGCCGCTACGCCGGCCACGCGGGTTCGCTGGAGGCATTCGATTGGCCGCTGACGCGCGCGCAGGCCCTGCGGGCCCTGGACGCCTTCGTGCGGGAGCGCCTGCCGCGCTTCGGCCGCTGGCAGGATGCCCTGTGGCCGGGCCAGGCGCTGCTGTGGCATTCGCGCCTGTCCGCGGCGCTGAACCTCAAGCTGCTGGGCGCGCGCGAGGTGGTCGGGGCGGCGGAACAGGCCTGGCGCGACGGAGCGGCCGACCTGGCCTCGGCCGAGGGCTTCATCCGCCAGGTGCTGGGCTGGCGCGAGTACGTGCGCGGCATCTACTGGACTCGCATGCCCGGTTACGCCGACGCCAACGCGCTGGGGGCGCAGGCCGATCTGCCGGGCTATTTCTGGAATGGCGACGCCCCCATGCCCTGCCTGGCGGATGCGCTGCGCCAGACCCTGCGCACGGGCTATGCCCACCACATCCAGCGCCTGATGGTCATCGGCCTGTACACGCTGCTGCTGGGGGTGCAGCCGCGGCAGGTGCACGGCTGGTTCCTGGCGGTCTACGCCGACGCCGTGGAATGGGTCGAACTGCCCAACGTGCTGGGCATGAGCCAGTTCGCCGACGGCGGGGTCATGGCCAGCAAGCCCTACGCGGCCAGCGGCCAGTACATCTGGCGCATGAGCGCGGGCGCCTACTGCCGGGGCTGCCGCTTCGATCCGGCGCAGCGCGTGGGCCCGCGGGCCTGCCCGTACACGCTGCTGTACTGGGACTTCCTGATGCGCCACGAGGCCCTGCTGGCGGACCATCCGCGCACCGCGATGCAGGTGCGCAACCTGCAGCGCCTGGACGCCGGGGAGCGCGCGCGCATCGTGCGGGAGGCCGAGTCGTGGCGCATGACCCAGGCCTGAGCGTGGCGCGGCCTGCGCGGTTTCGCCCCCGACTCCGAGTTCGAACTCGCATTCGACTTCGATTCCCCCAAGCAGGAGTTCCCATCGTGAGCACCCCGAAAATCGTCATGGTCACCGGCGCGTCCGGAGGCATCGGCCGCGCGCTGAGCCGGCGCCTGCACGAGGCCGGCCACCACGTGGTGGTGGTCGGGCGCGACGCGCAGCGCCTGGCCGAACTGCCCGCCAGCCTGCGCATCGCCGCCGACACCACGCAGGCCGGCCAGGCGCAGGAGGCCATGGACCAGTGCGTGCGCGCCGTGGGCCTGCCCACCGCGCTGGCCCACCTGGTGGGCAACACGCTGATCGCGCCGCTGCACCGTACCCAGCCCGCGCAGTGGGAACAGGTGCTGCTGGTCAACCTGGGCAGCGCGCTGGCCGTGCTTCGCGCATGGACCGCGGCCATGCGCGAAGCCGGGGCGGCGGGGGCGGCCGTCCTGTGCAGTTCCGTGGTGGCGCGCGTGGGCGCTGCCAACCACGAGGCCATCGCGGCGGCCAAGGGGGGCGTGGAGGCGCTGGTGCGCAGCGCCGCGGCCACCTACGCGGCCTCGGGCCTGCGGGTCAATGCGGTGGCGCCGGGCCTGACCGACACGCCGATGACCGCGGGCCTGCTCAAGCTGCCCGCGCAGCGCGAGGCCGCGGGGCGTCAGTACCCGCTGGGCGGCGTGCAGCAGGCCGACGAGGTCGCGGCCGCGATCGAGTGGCTGCTGTCGGACGGCGCCTCGCGCATCACCGGCCAGGTACTGCCTGTCGACGGCGGCTTCACCGCGGTGCGGCCGCTGGTGAAATGAGCGCCGGCGCGGGCCCTATTTCGAGAACTGCGCCCCCATGCTCGCGCCCTTGGACAGTTGCGTGAGGTAGACCACCAGGTCGACCATCTCGGGGCTGTCGTAGGCGGGGGGCTTGCCCATGATGCCGGCGCGCACGCAGTGCACGATCTGGCGCTCCAGGGTGTAGACCGCGTGCTTCTTGCCCTTGAACTTGGGGTATTTCGCGGCGGCGCCGATCAGGCTGGGAATGTGCTGTCCCGTGGGCGTGGTGCCCTCGGGCCGGCCGCCGTCGGTATGGCAGGCCGCGCAGGTCATCAGATGGTTGCTGAAGGCGTTCGGCGGCACCCAGGTCTGGCGCGTGCCGAAGGTGTCGTTGGCGAACACCTGCGCACCCTGCTCGGCGGCCTGTTCCAGCGAGGACACCCGGCGCGTTGCCGTGAACTTGCCGGCCGGCGCCGTGTCCGCGCGCGCGGGCGGGCTGCAGGCGGCGGCCAGCGCGATGCAAGCCGCGGCAAGCAGGGCGGGCAGTCCGGACGAAGCCGGCTCAAGCAGGGAAGGCGAGCGGGGCATGGGTTGTCTCCTCGAAGGGGCGCGCGAAGGCTCCCCGCAGTATCGGTGCCCCGGCCCCGGCGATCAACGTCCGGCAGGTATCCAAGTGTTCGCCGGGTTTCGGTCCAGTGGGGATGCGTTATATTCCGCCGTGCATAACCAAGTGCCGGCGATCGTCCGGTGCGCCACCGAACCTGGGAGCTTCCATGCAGCGCAAGATGTTCAACCTGATGGCCACGCGCCTTTCGGTGCTGGCCGCGGCCCTGCTGGGAAGCTGCGGCGCGCAGGCCGCGCAGCCGGTGCTGTCGGTGGCCTATGCGGGCTCGATGGGCGCGCTGATGGACAAGGCCCTGGGGCCGGCCATCTCCGGCAAGGCCCACGTGGAGTTCCAGGGCCGCGGAGCCGGGGCCTACGGCCTGGCGCACCTGCTGGCCGACAAGCAGATCCGCGCCGACGTATTCGTGTCCATCACGCCGGGGCCGATGGAGTTGCTGCAAAAGGCCGGACTGGTCGGCACCGCGGTGCCGGTGGCCAGCACTCAGATGGTGATCGCCTACAGCCCCGATGGCCCGCACGCGCAGGAGTTCCGCGAAGCCGCCGAGGGCCGGCGCAGGTGGTACGAAGTGCTGGAGCAGCCGGGGCTGAAGTTCGGCCGCACCGATCCGGCGACCGACCCGCAGGGCCGCAACATCGTGTTCGCCATGCTGCTGGCAGAGCACTACTACCAGCAGCCGGGGCTGGCCTCCAGGATCCTCGGGGACTACCAGCACAACACGGCGCAGATCTTTGCCGAACCCTCGCTGCTCAGCCGGCTGGAAAGCGGCCAGATCGACGCCTCCTCCGGCTACCTGAGCGCGGTGACCTCGCACAAGCTTCCCTACGTCAAGCTGCCGGCGCAGGTGAACCTCAGCGATCCGGCGATGAGCCGGGACTGGTACGCCAAGGTGCACTTCGGCATCACCGCACCCGACGGCAAGCCGCAGACCCTGTCCACGCAGCCGCTGGTGTTCTACGCCGCGGTGCTTCGCAACGCCGCCAACCCCGTGGCAGCGCGCGAGTTCGTGCAACTGATGCAAAGTCCCCAAGGGCGCAAGATGTTCCACGACTTCGGCTACAGCGAGCCGAAGGGCGGCGACCTGCGCTGAGCCCGCGGCGCGGCGCTATGCGCCGCGACTCGCTTCACCCCGGGTCTGGCTCAGCTGGGCCTGCAGCGCGCGGATGCGCGCGTCCTTCTCGGCCAGGGCGCGCGTCACGCGCTCCTGGGCAAGGGCCAGCTCGCGTCCGAGCATCAGGTTCTCCAGCAGCAGCGTGCGCAGTTCCATCGCGTGCACGGGCGACGGCCGCGAGGGCGGCACGTCCAGGCGCGGCTCATGGTTCATCGTCGACTCCAGGCGAGGTTCTTCAAGCAAATGCGACCCATTCGCATTTGCCCTCAATGTACACCCTGCCGGTCCCGGCGGGAAGCCGCCCCGGCGCCAGGGCTGCTCGCCTGGTTTGACACACGGGGGGGATAGGTTTATGTTTGCTTCCCGCGAATTCGTTCGCAACTGTCAAACCAAACGCCGAACCCGGACCTCACAGCCATGGCCAAGACCTTTGCCTCCGCCGCCGACCTGGTGGAAAAGCGCGTGACCTTCGAGCAGCTCTCCGAGCATGCATGGGCCTATACCGCCGAAGGCGACCCCAACACAGGCATCATCATCGGCGACGACGCGGTGCTGGTGGCCGACACCCAGGCCACGCCGGCCATGGCGGCCGACGTGATCCGGCGCATCCGCGAGGTCACCGACAAACCCATCCGCTACGTGGTGCTGACCCACTACCACGCGGTGCGGGTGCTGGGAGCCAGCGCCTACGCGCCGCAGCAGATCCTGGCCAGCCAGGACACCTACGACCTGATCGTCGAGCGCGGCGAGGCCGACAAGGCCAGCGAGATCGGGCGCTTCCCGCGCCTGTTCCGCGACGTCGAGACCGTGCCCGCCGGGCTGACCTGGCCCACCATGACCTTCCAGGGGCGCATGACCCTGTGGCTGGGCAAGCTGGAGGTGCAGCTGCTGCAGCTCGGGCGCGGCCACACCAAGGGCGACACCGTGGTGTGGCTGCCCGGCGAGCGCACGCTGCTGTCGGGCGACCTGGTCGAATTCGACGCCACCCCCTACGCCGGCGACGCCTACTTCCAGGACTGGCCGCAGACCCTGGACAACGTGGCCGCGCTCGAGCCGATGGCCCTGGTGCCCGGGCGCGGCCCGGCGCTCAAGGGAGAGGCCCAGGTGCAAAAGGGCCTGCAGGTCACGCGGGACTTCATCCGCGACGTCTGGACCCACGTGAAGGCCGGTGCCGACGCCGGCAAGGAGCTGGGCGCCGTCTACAAGGAAACCTACGCGGCGCTCAAGCCCAAGTACGGGCAGTGGGTGATCTTCGACCACTGCATGCCCTTCGACGTCACCCGTTGCTACGACGAGGCGACCCGCTACCGCGACCCGCGGGTGTGGACCGCCGAGCGCGACCGCCAGATGTGGGAAACCCTCGAAGGCTGAACTCCTGACTCCACCACGGCCATGACCACACGCAGCTACCTCGCCGGATTCGGCAACCAGTTCAGCAGCGAGGCCGAGCCCGGCACGCTGCCGCAGGGGCGCAACAGCCCGCAGCGCGCGGCTCGGGGCCTGTACGCCGAGCTCGTCTCGGGCAGCGCCTTCACCGCGCCGCGCGCCCAGAACCAGCGCAGCTGGCTGTACCGCCGGCAGCCCGCGGTGGTCACGGGCGCCTACGCGCCCTACGAGCAGCCGCACTGGAAAAGCGGCGCCGCCCAGGGCGTGGACTTCCCGCCCGATCCGCTGCGCTGGCATCCGATCGCCATTCCCGAGCAGCCGCTGGACTTCGTCGACGGCCTGCGCACCATCGTGGTCAACGGCGACCCGGAGGCGCAGACGGGCGTGGCCGCGCACCTGGTGCTGATGAACCGCTCGATGCAGGCGCGCGCGCTGGTCAACGCCGACGCCGAGATGCTGCTGGTGCCCCAGCAGGGCGAGCTGAGCATCGTCACCGAGTTCGGCATCCTCGACCTGCGCCCCGGCGAGATCGCGCTGCTGCCGCGCGGCATCGCCTTCAGCGTGAAGGTGCAGGGCCCGTCGCGGGTCTACGTGTGCGAGAACTACGGCGCGCCGTTCCGGCTGCCCGAGCTCGGCCCCATCGGCAGCAACGGCCTGGCGGCCGCGCGCGACTTCCTGGCCCCGGTGGCGGCCTACGAGCAGCCGCAGGAGCAGCCCTACGAGATCGTGCGCAAGTTCGGCGGCCGCCTGTGGCACACGCGCCAGGCGCGCACGCCCTTCGACGTCGTCGCCTGGCACGGCAACCTGGTGCCGTTCAAGTACGACACGGCCCATTTCATGGTCATCGGAACCGTCAGCTTCGATCACCCGGACCCGAGCATCTTCACGGTGCTGACCAGCCCCAGCGACACCCCGGGCACGGCGAACTGCGACTTCGTGATCTTCCCGCCGCGCTGGATGGTGGCCGAGGACACCTTCCGCCCGCCCTGGTACCACCGCAACCTGATGAGCGAATTCATGGGCCTGGTGTACGGCCAGTACGACGCCAAGCCCGAGGGCTTCAAGCCCGGCGGCATGAGCCTGCACGACTGCATGGTGCCCCACGGGCCCGACGCCGAGGCCTTCGACAAGGCCAGCAACGCGCCGCTGGCCCCGCACAAGCTCGAGGGCACGCTGGCCTTCATGTTCGAGAGCCGCTGGCGCTTCAAGCCCACCGCCTACGCGATGCAATGCGGCGCGCTGGACACGACCTACGCCGACTGCTGGTCCACGCTGAAGGAGGGCCTGCGATGAGCGGCGGACTCGACGCCACGCACGACCCGGCGCTGCGCAGCTGGGTGGCCTCGGCCAACCGGCCGGACAGCGATTTCCCGATCCAGAACCTGCCCTTCGGGCGTTTCCGGGTGGACGGCCAGCCCTGGCGCATCGGCGTGGCCATCGGCGACCAGGTGCTGGACCTGCGCCTGGCGGCGCAGGCGCGGGCGCTGCCCGAATCGCTGTCCGAATCGCTGGTTCCGCTGGCCGCGGGGGATCTGAACGCCTTCATGGCGCTGGGTCCGGGCGCCCGCGTGGCGCTGCGCCGGGCACTGTCCGGTGCGCTGGCCGCGGGCAGCGTCGCGCAGGCGAGCCTGAGTTCCTGCCTGGTGCCGCAGGCGCGCGCGGAACTGGGCGTGGCCTGCGAGATCGGCGACTACACCGACTTCTACGTGGGCATCCACCACGCCACCGCGGTGGGCAAGCTGTTCCGCCCCGACAACCCGCTGCTGCCCAACTACAAGTGGGTGCCCATCGGCTACCACGGGCGTGCGTCGACCATCCTGCCCAGCGGGCAGGACTTCGCGCGGCCCTGGGGGCAGCTCAAGGCCGCCGATGCCGAGGCGCCGGTGCTGCGCCCCACGGCGCGCCTGGACTTCGAGCTGGAAATGGGCATCGTCATCGGCGGCGCCAACGCGCCCGGCGAGGCGGTGCCCATCGAGCGGGCCGAGGAGCAGGTGTTCGGCCTGACCCTGTTCAACGACTGGAGCGCACGCGACGTGCAGGCCTGGGAATACCAGCCGCTGGGCCCCTTCCTGTCGAAGAACTTCGCCAGCACCATCGCGCCCTGGGTGGTCACGCTCGAAGCCCTGGCGCCCTTCCGCCGCCCCTTCGCGCGCGCCGCCGGCGAGCCCCGGCCTCTGCCCTATCTGCACTGCGACTCCGACGCCGCATCCGGCGCCTTCGACGTGGGCCTGGAGGTCTGGCTGAGCACCGCGCGCATGCGCGAGCAGGGCCTGGGGGCACACTGCATCAGCCGCTCCAACTTCGCCGACGCGGCCTACTGGAGCGTCGCGCAACTGGTGGCCCATCACACGGTGGGCGGCTGCGCGCTGCGCCCCGGCGACCTCTTCGGCTCGGGCACGCTGTCGGGCCCGCGCCCCGAGCAGGCCGGCTCGATGCTCGAACTCTCGCAAGGCGGCAAGCAGCCGATCCAGCTGCCCGGAGGCGAGCAGCGAAGCTTCCTCGAGGACGGCGACGAACTCAGCCTGCGTGGAGTGTGCGAGCGCCCGGGCGCGGTGCGCATCGGCTTCGGCGCCTGCAGCGCGCGCGTGCTGCCGGCGCGGCCCAGGCCCTGACGGCTGGCGGCGCCCGGTCCGCGGCGCAGGCTCAACGCGCCGGCGGGCGCACGCCCAGGCGCTGGGAAATGCGAGCCGCGGCCTCGCGCACCGCGCGCGCCGAGGCACCGTCCCAATCGGCCGACAGGCGATCCGCGTGGTCCAGCGCGGTGACCACCAGCACCGGGGTTCCCTCGTGGTCGAAGGCGGCCGCGCTGAAGGCGTTCACCCCGGGCAGCGGGCTGCCGGCGGCGCGCGTGACGCCGTGGCGCGCCATCTCGTCGCGCACCGCCTGCAGTTCCCGCGGCGAGGGCCCGCGCCCGGCAGGGCGCCCGCGCGCGGCGAGTTCCCCGAAGGGGCCCGCCGCCTCGATCAGGCGCTCGGCCGGCAGCGTGGCCGCGAAGGCGCGGCCCGTCGCGGTCTCCAGCAGGGCCATCACGCTGCCCACGCGCAAGGCGATGTGCAAGGCCTGGCGCGCCTCGATCAGGCGCACCACGGTGGGGCCGAAGTTGCCCCACACCGCCAGCATCACCGCGTGCCCGGTCTGCGCCGCGAGTTCCTGGATCACCGGCTCGGCTTCGCGCATCGGATCGAGCTGGTGCAGGCAGGTCAGCCCGATGCGCAGCGCCGCGGGCCCCAGGCGGTAGCGCGCGCCGAGCTGCTCCTGCTCGACCAGGCCCAGGCGCGCGTAGCTCACCAGGTAGGGGTGGGCGCGCGAGGCGCTCAGCCCGGCTCGCGCGGCCAGGTCCTTCAGCGCCAGCGGCTCGGCGCTGTCGGCCAGCACCAGCAGCAGCCGGCCGCCGACTTCGATGGACTGGATGGCGCGTTGCGCCTTGTCGCCCTGCTGCATCGGCGGGCCTCCGAAAGAGAAAGGGGATCGGTGTAGGGGCAATGGTAAATCAATTTGCGATGAACAAATCGCGCGCCCTGGCCTGGCGCCCGCCCGCGCCGGCTTGACCCAGGTCGTCCCGAGGCGGCCTCGATACATCCTAAGATGCCTGCGTCCAGGCTCCGCAGGCGAACTCGCTCGCTCCGATGTCTTCCACCCTCCAGGCGCCCGGCACGGGCGCCACCGACCGTTCCCGGGGCCTGGATTCCGCCGATGCGCGGCAGCGCGCACTGCGCTTCGGACCGAATGCGGTCGAGCCGGCCCGCAACGCCTGGTGGCGCCAGCTGCTGGGCAAGTTCTGGGGCCCGGTGCCCTGGATGCTCGAGGCGGTGGTGGTGCTGCAGCTCTTGCTGCACCGTGGGCAGGAGGCGCTGGTCATCGCCTTCCTGCTCGGCTTCAACGCCCTCGTGGCCTACGCGCAGGAACGGCGCGCCAGCGATGCACTGGCCTTGTTGCGCCGCCGGCTGCAGGTGATGGCGCGCGTGCTGCGCGACGGCAGCTGGAGCCGCCTGCCGGCCGCGCAACTGGTGCCCGGCGACGTCGTGCACCTGCGCGCCGGCGACATCGTGCCCGCCGACCTGACGCTGTTCGACGGCGGCGTCGCGCTCGACCAGTCGGCGCTCACCGGGGAATCGCTGGCGGTGGACGCGGCGCCCGGCCAGCCCGCCTACACCGGATCCATCGTGCGCCAGGGCGAAGCCAGCGGCGAGGTCACCGCGACCGGCCCGCGCACCTACTTCGGGCGCACCGCGGAACTGCTGCGCGAGGCCTCGGCGCCCAGCCACATGCAAAGGACCATCCTGGCCATCGTGCAGCGCCTCGTCGCCTTCGACCTGCTGCTGGTGCTGCTGGTGATCGTCTACGCGCTGCGCCACGCGCTGCCGCTGGGCGACACCCTGGTGTTCGCGCTGATGCTGCTGGTGGCTAGCGTGCCGGTGGCACTTCCGGCCACCTACACGCTGGCCACCGCGGTGGCCGCGTCGCGCCTGGCGCGCCAGGGCGTGCTGGTGACCCGGCTGCCGGCGGTGGAGGAGGCCGCGGCGATGGATACCCTGCTGTCGGACAAGACCGGCACCCTCACGCGCAACGCCCTCAGCCTGGAGGCCTGCAAGGCCGTGGGCGGCGTGTCCGAGTCCGAGGTGCTGCGCGCGGCCGCGCTGGCCAGCGACGCCGCCACCCAGGATCCGCTGGACCTGGCCGTGCTCGAGGCCTGGAGCCGGCGCGCGCAGGATGCGCCGGCCGCGCCGCCGCCCGCGGCACAGGCGCCGCGCAGCGCCTTCCATCCCTTCGACCCGGCCACGCGCCTGAGCGAGGGCGTGTACGCGATCGACGGCGGGGACTGGCACGCGCTGAAGGGGGCCGCGGAGGCCGTGCTCGACCGCTGCGGTGCCGACGCCGCGCAGCGCGCCTCGGCCGCGCGGACCGAGCAGGAGCTCGCCGGCACTGGCGCGCGCGTGCTCGCGGTGGCCGCCGGGCCGCGCGGCGCACTGCGCTTGCTCGGCTGGGTCGCGCTGTCGGACCCGCCGCGCCCCGACGCCGCGCAACTGATCGCGCGCCTGCGCGAGCTCGGAGTGCGCGTGAGCATGGCCACCGGCGACGCGCTGCAGACCGCGCGCGCCCTCGGCGAGCGCATCGGGCTGGGCACGCGCGTGTGCACCGTCGACGCCGCGCATACCCTGCACCCCGAGGACTGCGACATCTTCGCCCGCGTGCTGCCGCAGGACAAGCATGCCATCGTGCGTGCCTTGCAGCGTGACGGCCACGTCACCGGCATGACCGGCGACGGCGTCAACGACGCCCCCGCGTTGCGCCAGGCGGAACTCGGCATTGCCGTGGCCAGCGCCACCGACGTGGCCAAGGCGGCCGCCGGCGTGGTGCTCACGGACCCGGGGCTGGGCGGGGTGCTCACCGTGGTCGCGGCCGGACGCGAAGTGCACCGGCGCATGCTGACCTACGTGCTCAACAAGGTGCTCAAGACCCTGGAGACCGTGGTGTTCCTCACCGCGGGCCTGTGGCTGACCGGCGGCTTCGTGATTTCGTCGCGCCTGATCGTGCTGCTGCTGTTCGCCAACGACTTCGTCACCATGAGCATCGCCGTCGACCGCGTGCGTGCGGCGCCGCGCCCGCAGCGCTGGCGCGTCGGGCAACTGGTGGGGGCGGCCTCGCTGCTGGCCGTGGTCTCGCTGCTGTTCTCGATGTCGGTCTACGCCTGGGCGCGCGCGCGCCTCGGGCTGGATGCCGCGCAACTGCAGACCCTGGTATTCCTGCTGCTGGTGTTCACCACCCAGGCCAATGTGTACGTGCTGCGCGACGACGCGCGCCTGGGCGCCTTCGCCCCCGGCCGCGTGCTGGCCGCGGCCAGCGCCGCCGACCTGCTGCTGGTCTGCGCGCTCGCCGGCAGCGCCACGCTGATGGCCGGGCTCCCCTGGGCCCTGATCGGCTGGCTGTTGCTGCTGACCGCCGGCTTCGCGCTGACGCTCGACCAGGCCAAGCGCCTGGTCCTGGTGCGCTTCGGCCTGCGCTGAGCCATGCGGCGCGGCCTCAGGCATCATCGGGGTTGCCGGAGCCTTCCGACGCCTCCAGGAGCCGCCCATGCGCCGACGCGAGCTATGGACCCATTCCACGGTGGTGGCGATGATCGTGGTCTGCGCCGCGCTGCTGGCCGCCTCGTGGCGCCTGGGCGCGCTCGCGCGGGCCTGGCCGCTGCTGCTGCTCCCGGTGGTGCTGGCGCCCTTCGTCGAGTTCGGCCTGCACCGCTTCGTGCTGCACGCGCCGCTGCCGGCGCGCGACGGCCTGCGCCGCAGGCTGCAGGTCGACCTGCACCATGCCCACCATGCCGAACCCCGCGACGTGGCGCGCCTGTTCTGGCCGGCCTGGGCGCTGCTGCCGCTGGCCGCGTCCACCTACGGCGCCTACGCGCTGCTGTTCGGGCCCGCCACCGCGCTGGTGCCCATGGCGGGCAGCGTGGGCTATTTCGTGTTCTACGAGTGGATGCACTTCTCGCACCACGACCCGGCGTACCAGCCTCGTACACGCTACGGCATGCGCATGCGCCGCGCGCACATGCACCACCACTACTACAACGCCTCGTACTGGTGGGGCATCACCAACGACCTGGCCGACGTGCTGCTGCGCACCGGCGGCGGCGCCGCCTACCCCAAGCCGCCGCGCGGCGACCCGCGCAGCCTGCGCTGAGCCGCGGCGCCGGGCCTCAGGCGCGCATGGTGCCGGTGTCCAGGTAGCGCTGGTGCCACGACAGGGCCTCGCCGGGCAGCGAGGGTGATTGCTGGCCGTAGGAATGCTCGCGCGCGCGCCGGTAATAGTCGTCCAGCGCCGGGCGGTAGTCGGGGTGGGCGCAGCGCTCGATGATGCAGCGCGCGCGCTGCTTGGGCGACAGCCCGCGCAGGTCGGCCAGCCCCTGCTCGGTGACGATCACCTGCACGTCCTGGGTGATGTGGTCGACGTGGCTGGCCTGGGGCACGATGCTCGAGATCGCGCCGCCCTTGGCGGTCGACGGGGTCAGGAAAATCGACACGTAGGCGTTGCGCGCGAAATCCCCCGAGCCGCCGATTCCGTTCTGGATGCGCGAGCCCATCACATGGGTGGAATTCACGTTGCCGTAGATGTCGGCCTCGATCAGCCCGTTCATCGCGATGCAGCCCAGGCGCCGCACCAGCTCGGGGTGGTTGCTGATCTCCTGCGGGCGCAGGATCAGCTTGTCGCGAAAGCGCGCCATGTCGGCGTTGAGCCGCTCGGCCGCCTGCGGACTGAGCGAGAAGGCGGTGGCCGAGGCCACGTGCAGCTTGCCCGCGGCCAGCAGTTCCAGCATGCCGTCCTGGATCACCTCGGTGTAGGCGCTCATGCCCTCGAAGGGGGCGTCGAGCAGGCCCGACATGACGGCGTTGGCGACGTTGCCCACGCCCGACTGCAAGGGCAGCAGCGACGGCGGCAGCCGCCCCACCTTGACCTCGTGGCGCAGGAATTCCAGCAGATGCCCGGCGATGGCGCGCGCGGTGTCGTCCGGCGCCGCGAAAGGCAGGTTGCGGTCCGGGGCGTGGGTCTCGACCACCGCCACCACCTTGTCGGGGTCGCAGCGGAAGTAGGGCTCGCCGATGCGGTCGTCGGCACGCAGCAGGGGAATCGGCACGCGATGCGGCGGCAGCGCCGTGCCGTAGTAGATGTCGTGCATTCCCGCCAGGGATTCGCTCTGCCAGGAGTTGACCTCGAGGATCACGCGCCGCGCGCGGTCCAGCCAGGTCTTGTTGTTGCCCACCGAGGACGAGGGCACCAGCGAGCCGTCGGGGAGCACGCCGCTGACCTCGATCACCGCCGTGTCCAGCGGGCCGAGGAAGCCCTGCCAGGCCATCGGGGCGACCTGGCTGAGGTGCATGTCGAAGTACTCCATCTCGCCGCGGTTGATGCGCTCGCGCGCGTGCGGGTCGGAGTTGTAGGGCAGGCGGAACTCGATGCCGTCGGCCCGCGCCAGCGCGCCGTCGAGCTCGGGGCCGGTGGACGCTCCGGTCCACACGCGCACGCGGAAGGGTTCGCCCGCGGCATGGCGGCGCTCGATGATGCGCGCCAGCGCCAGCGGAACCGCCTTGGGATAGCCCGAGCCGGTGAAGCCGCTCAGGCCCACCGTGCTGCCGGCCTCGATCAACGCCGCCGCGGCGTCCGCATCCATCACCTTGGCGCGAAGCCGTTCGCAGCCGATGCGCGTGGGGCCCATGTCCGTGTACTCCTCGTGGTTCGAAAAGCCACGAGCCTAGGCGCGCACGGAAGGGGAGCCTTTGAGCTAGATGAAAGCTTGCGCGATTCCTGGCGCGATTCCTTGTGCGGATCCTTGCGCGGATCCATGCCCGAATCGGCGTTCAGCTCGCCGCCAGCAGTTCGGCGAAGCGCGCCATGTCCACGTTGCCGCCGCTGAGCAGCACGCCCACGCGCTTGCCGCGCAGTTGCGCGCCCATGCGGCGGGCGGCGGCCAGGCCCAGGCAGCCGGTGGGCTCGACCACCAGTTTCATGCGCTCGGCCAGGAAACGCATGGTGTCGACCAGCTCCGCGTCGCTGGCCGTGAGAATGTCCGTGACCTCGCGGCGGATGATGGGGAAGGTCAGCGTGCCCAGGTGCTGGGTCTGCGCGCCGTCGGCAATGGTGCGCGGGGTGTCGATGTGCACGATCGAGCCGCTACGCAGCGAGCGCTGGCCGTCGTCACCGGCTTCCGGTTCCACGCCATAGAGCTGGCAGTCGGGCGCCAGCGCCGCCCTCACCAGCGCGCTGCCCGACAACAGTCCGCCGCCGCCCAGGGGCACGAACAGGGCGTCGAGCTCGCCCGCCTGCTCGAACAGTTCCCGGGCCGCCGTGCCCTGGCCGCAGATCACGTCGGGGTGGTCGTAGGGCGGGATCAGGGTCAGCCCGTCGCGCTCGGCCAGCGCCCGGCCGATCTGCTCGCGGTCTTCGCGGTAGCGGTCGTACACCACCACCTTGCCCCCGTAGCCGCGCGTGGCCGCCACCTTGGCGGCCGGCGCGTCGTGGGGCATCAGGATGGTCGCGGGCATGTCCAGCAGGCTGGCCGACAGCGCGATGGCCTGGGCATGGTTGCCCGAGGAGAAGGCCACCACGCCGGCCTTGCGCCGCGACGGGTCCAGGCTGGCCAGCGCGTTGAAGGCGCCGCGGAACTTGAAGGCCCCCATGCGCTGCAGGTTCTCGCACTTGAGATGCACGGTGGCGCCGAGTTCGGCGTCCAGGGTGCGCGAGCTCATCACCGGCGTGCGGTGGGCATGCGCCTCGATGCGGCGCGCGGCGGCCAGGACGCCTTCGAAGGTGGGTTCGGTCATGGGTAATTGCGGCGCGCGCGGCGCAAGCGTCGCGACTGTTGCATTCTGTCAAGCGAAAATGTAGCAGTCCGGCGGATACTTCGGGCATGGCGCGCGCAAGCGGCGCCCCCTCCATTGCCCGAGAGCCTTCCGATGCGCATGTTCACCATTCTTGCCCTGGCCTTCGCGGCAACGGGCGCGGCGAAAGCCGCCACGCTGCCCGGCCTTCCCGCCGGGCCGCTCGGCCCGTCGATCCAGCGCGGCCACGACATGATCATGGAAACCGGCGCCGACCCGCGGATGAAGGCCTTCGTGGGTAACGCGCTGAACTGCGCCAGCTGCCACACCGACGGCGGCGACAACACGCACCCCGGCAATTTCCTGTCCACGGCCGGCAAGTTTCCCTCGTATTCGAAGCGTGAGAACACGGTGATCACGCTCGAGGACCGGATCGCCAACTGTTTCATGCGCAGCATGAACGGCATGCGCCCGAGCACCGACAGCAGCGTGGTGGTGGACATGGCGGCCTACATCAGCTGGCTGGACCGCGGCAAGCCGATCCTGGCCGCGCCGCCGCCCGCCGCGGCCAGCCCTTATCCGGCCATGCTCAAGCGCGCCGGCCATGCCGACGTACTCGCCGGCTCGCAGCTGTACCAGGCGCAGTGCGCGTCCTGCCACGGCGCCACCGGAGGGGGCGTGGCCGGGGCCTTCCCGCCGCTGTGGGGGCCTGACAGCTACAACGCCGGCGCGGGGCTGGCCAACGTGGCCAAGCTGGCCACCTGGGTGAAGGGAAACATGCCCCTGGGCAATGCCCACCTGAGCGAGAAGCAAGCCTTCGAGGTGGCACTGTTCGTGGATACCCAGGCGCGTCCGGATTTCGTGCTGTCGCAACACTTGCCGCCCGGCACGCGCCCCGAGGATTACAACGCCCAGGTGCGCAGCGAGACCGATACGGTCGAGAGCAACCTGCGCAAGGTGGGGTTGTCCCTGAAGACCCTGCGCTGAGCAGGTGTGCATCCTGAGCCCGGCCGAAGCGGCGTGAGCTGATCGCGGCCGGCCCGAGGCGCGGGCCGGAGCCGGGGCGGTGCAATGTCCCCATTGGCATCGCCGGCGCCAGGGTCGGCAACGCGTGGCTACAGTGCCGCGGGTGTCCCGATTCCGGAGCCCGCCTTGTCCTCGGATCCCCGACAAGCCTCGAACCAGTTCGCCCTGCTCGGCCAGCGGCGCTTCGCGCCGTTTTTCGCGACCCAGTTCCTCGGTGCGGCCAACGACAACCTGCTGAAGTTCGCGTTCACGGTGCTGGTGACCTACCAGCTGCAGGTGGCCTGGCTGCCCGCGCGCGCCGCGGGGCTGTGGATCGGCGCGGTGTTCATCCTGCCCTTCGTGCTGTTCTCCGCCAGCGCCGGCCAGCTGGCCGACAAGTTCGACAAGGCCTCGCTGATCCGCGCGGTGAAGAACCTGGAGATCGCCATCATGGCGCTGGCCGCCTGGGGCTTCGCGCAGCGCCGGGCCGGCGTGCTGCTGGCTTGCGTGTTCCTCATGGGCCTGCACTCGACGCTGTTCGGGCCCGTCAAGTACGCCTACCTGCCCGCCCACCTGCGCGAGCGCGAACTCACCGGAGGCAACGGCATGGTGGAGATGGGCACCTTCGTGGCCATCCTGCTGGGCAACCTGGCCGGCGGCCTGCTGATGTCCGCTCCGGCGGCGGGGGCGCGCCAGGTGGGCTGGGCCTGCCTGGCGCTGGCGCTGCTGGGGCGCGCGGCGGCCGCGCGCATTCCCGCCACGCCGCCCACCGACCCGGCGCTGCGCCTGAACCCCGACCCCTTTTCCGAGACCTGGCGCAACCTGCGCCTGGCGCGCGGCAACCTGGTGGTGTTCCGTTCGCTGCTGGGCATCAGCTGGATGTGGTTCTTCGGCGCCGTGTTCCTGAGCCAGTTCCCCAGTTTCGCCAAGGAGGTGCTGCACGGTGACGCCCAGGTGGCCTCGCTGCTGCTGGTGGTGTTCTCCGTGGGCATCGGCGCGGGCTCGCTGCTGTGCGAGAGCCTGGGGCGGCGCCACGTGGAAATCGGCCTGGTTCCGCTGGGCGCCATGGGCATGAGCGTGTTCGCGGTCGACCTGTACTTCGCCACGCGCTCGCTGCCGCCCGGCTCCGGCACCGGCCTGCGCGACTTCCTGGCAGCCGCGCCGAACTGGCGCGTGATGGCCGACCTCGCGCTGCTGAGCCTGAGCGCCGGCCTGTACAGCGTGCCCATGTACGCGCTGGTGCAGTTGCGCGCGCAGCCCACGCACCGCGCGCGCATCATCGCCGCCAACAACATCCTGAACGCCTTGTTCATGGTGGCCAGCGCGCTGTTGGCCTCGCTGCTGCTCTGGCTGGGCTGGTCGATTCCGCAGGTCTTCCTGTTCGTGGGCCTGGCCAACGCCGCCGTCGCCGCCTACGTCTTTCTGCTGGTGCCCGAGTACCTGCTTCGCTTCGTGGCCTGGGTGCTCACCCATCTGGTCTACCGTTTCCGGGTGCGGGGCGAGGCGGCGCTTCCCGCGACGGGTCCTGCGCTGCTGGTGTGCAATCACGTGAGCTTCGTCGACGCCGTGCTGCTGATGGCCGCCAGCCCGCGCCCGATCCGTTTCCTGATGGATCACGAGATCTTCCGCATCGCGCTGCTGGGCTGGCTGTTCCGGCTCACCCGTGCCATTCCGGTGGCCCCGCGTGGCGAGCAGCCGCTGGTCTACCAGGCCGCCTTCGATCAGGCCCTGCAGACCCTGCGCGACGGCGACCTGCTGGCCATCTTCCCGGAAGGCGGCATCACCCGCGACGGCAGCCTGCAGGAGTTCAAGCCCGGCGTGCTGCGCATCGTGGAACGCGCGCGCGCCGAGGGCCTGGACGTGCCGGTGATCCCGATGGCCCTGGGCAACCTGTGGGGCTCGTTCTTCAGCCGCATCGAGGTGCGCAACGGGCGCAACGTGGCGATGGTGCGCCCCTTGCGCAGGGGCTGCTTCAACCGCGTGGACCTGCGCGTGGGCGAGCCGCTGCCAGGAGGCGGCCTCAGTTGCGAGGCGCTGCGCGATGCCGTGCGGCGTCTCGCCGAAGCCTGAACCGGCCGGCGGGCGGCGAGGGCGGGCGGCGACGGTAGTCGGCGGGGAGTATGCGGCGATGGCGGGATGCCGCAGAATGGCGTCTTCGCGCCCAGGACGACCATGCCCGCTCCACCCACCACGCCGCAAGCCGCGCTGCGCCCGCCCGAGGTCCGGCGCGAGCGGGCCTTCCGCCGCATCTATCCGATGCGCGTGCTCGGCATGGGGCTCGGCGGCCTGGCCATCGGCGCGGTGCTGTTCGAGCAGCGCGCGCCCTGGCCGCTGTGGGCCTGGATGCTGCTCAGCTGCTTCGCCTGGCCGCACCTGGCCTTCGCGCTCGCGCGCGGCGCGCGCGACCCGCACAGCGCCGAGCGGCGCAACCTCCTGGTGGATTCGGCGATCGCCGGCGTCGCGGTTCCGCTGATGCATTTCTGCCTGCTGCCCAGCGCGATCCTCGCCACCGTCACCACCTTCGACAAGCTCAGCACGGGCATGCGGCGCCTGTGGCTGCAGTCGCTGCCCTTCCTGTTCGGCGGCGCGCTGCTGGGCAGCCTGGTGCTGCGGCCGCGCCCGCTGCTGGAAAGCAGCCTGCTGGTGGTCGCCTTCAGCCTGCCGCTGCTGATCGTGCATACCCTGGGAACGGGCCTGGCCAGCTACCACCTGCTGCGCACCATCGCGCGGCAGAACCACCTGCTCGAGCAGATGCGCCGCACCGACGCGCAGACCGGGCTGATGTCGCGCGAACACCTGCTCGAGCATGCCCAGGCGGCCCTGCGGGGCTACGCGCGCGACGCCTGGCCCGCCTGCCTGCTGATGATCGACATCGATCATTTCAAGTCCATCAACGACCAGCATGGACACGGCGCCGGCGACGAGGCCATCGCGGCGGTGGCGCAGGCCATTCGCGGCTGCATCCGTGCCGCCGACGTGGCGGGGCGCTATGGCGGCGACGAGTTCCTGGCCCTGTGCCTGGGCGCGCCGCCGCAGGAGGTGCAAGGCATCGCGCAACGCATCCTCGAGGCCGTGTCGGGGCTGCGGCCGGGGCCCGCGCAGGCGCCGCTGAGCTGCAGTATCGGCATCGCCGCGCTGGGGCCGGGCATCACCGACCTGCGCGCCTGGCTGGGGGCGGTGGACCAGGCGCTGTACCGCGCCAAGGCCCAGGGGCGCAACCGCGTCGCCCGCGCCGAGCCGGCATGAGCCGGCTAGTGTTCTGTCCCGCCAATCTCCCAGGACCGGGCCGAAGCCCCCTGGTTCAGCGCAGCAGTTCGACGCTCATGTCCTGCTGGCTGGGCACGCCGGCATCGCGCATGCGCTCGGCGCTGGCCGAGAAATAGTCGATGCAGCGCGCCTCGTCCAGCGGCGCGCTGTGGTACCAGCCCTGGAACACGTCGCAACCCATCGCCTCGAGCGCGCGGCGCTGCTGCACGGTCTCGACGAATTCCGCCACCACCTGCACATCGCGCGCGCGCGCCAGCATCACGATGGTGCGGATGATGTCGGCATTCGTGGGGTTGTCCAGCAGGTCGCGGGTGAGTGAACCGTCGATCTTGATGGCATGTACTTCGAAGCGCCGCAGGTACAGCAGCGACGAGGATCCCATGCCGAAATCGTCGATGGCCAGGCGGACCCCCGTGGCCTCGAGTTCGCCCAGCACGCCATCCACCGCCTGGCCGTCGGGCAGCGCGAGAGTCTCGGTGATTTCCAGTTCGATCTCCGCGGGGTCCAGGCCGTAGCGATCCAGGCAGCGCTGCAGGTGCCGGGCCAGCAGCGGGTCGGTCAGCTGCAAGGGGGAAAGGTTGACCGCCATGGTCAGTCCGCGGTGTCCCGCCTCGTTCCAGCGCGCCTTCGCGGCACAGGCGCGCTCCAGCACCCAGCGCCCCAGGCGCAGCATGTCGCCGCTTTGCTCGGCCAGGCGCACGATCAGCGCCGGCGGCACGGAACCATGCCGGGGATGGTCCCAGCGCAGCAGCGCCTCGGCCCCGATCGCCCATCCGGCACGGTCGTGCATGGGCTGGAAGGCCAGCCAGAGCTGGTCGCCCGCCAGCGCCGCGCGCAGGTCGTCGAGCAGCCCGCGGGCGATCATGCGCGACTGGCCGTGCCAGGCCGAAGCCGGCAGCTCGCCGCCGAGGATCTCGCGCTTGGCCGACTCGAAGGCCCGTGCGCGAGCCTGGCGCAGGCGCGCGTCGGCGCGCCGCACGAAGGGCAGGTAGCAGGCGGTGCCCAGCGCGATCTCCAGCACCTGCAGCGCCACCCCGCGCCAGGAACCGGTGAGCAGCCAGCCCGAAAGCAGCGCCGGCGTGGTCCAGACGAAGCCCGGATCCTGCATGTGCACCCACCCGCCCTGCACGGCGCCGACCGCGAGCAGGCTCAGCAGCACCGGAACCCCCAGGAAGGGCAGCAGGTACACGGGGTTGAGCACCAGCGGCAGGCCGTAGAGCAGGATATCGTTGATGTTGAACAGCGAAGGCAGCAGCGCCAGCTTGGCGATGCCGCGCTGGGCGCGGTCGCGCGAGCCGATGGCGATGGCCAGCAGCAGGCCGAGCGTGGCGCCGGAGCCGCCGAGCATGACGAATCCGTTGAACATCGGGCGCCACGCCATGGCGGCCGCATACGCGGCGCCGTCCGGCGCGAACAGATCGCGCGAGGCGTAGGCATCCATCGCCATGCTGCCGTGCAGGCCGACGAACCACAGCAGTTGGTTGATCAGCGCCGCGGCCACGCTGAGCACCCAGACGCCGGCCTCGCGCGCCTGGGCCCAGGCCACCAGCGGGCCCAGCGGATGCGCGTCCAGCCCCGGCAAGTGCATCCAGGCCTGCGCGGCCGCGAACATCAGCAGCCCGATCAACACCATGGGCGGACCCAGGCGCAGCGCGTGGTACAGCGAGGCGTCGGTGTCGTAGGGCAGGCGCACCAGGTCCATCAGGCGCCAGCGCTCGGCCAGGTGCAGCAATTCCGAGGTGGCCACGCCCACGGCCAGGCCCATGAGCATGCTGCCGAAGCCGAAGTTCACGGCGCCGTCGTTCACCACGGCCGACACCACGACGAAATTCACCACCGCGCAGACGGCCACCATCAGGGGCGGCTGGCGTCCGCCCAGGCCCGCGGGCACCGGAAGGCGGTAGGCCAGCTGCACCGCGGTCACCGCGCACAGCGCGATGCCGAAAATGCCCAGGAAGGCCAGGTTGGCGTGGTCGAGGTGCTGGTGCCAGCCGGCGCCGAAGGCGCGGCTCATGGCCTGCTGGTAGGCGGCCAGCGGAAAGGAGCCCGCCAGCACCGCGAGCACGCGCAGGAAGGTCAGCGGAAGCAGCGCGACGAAGCCGTCGCGGGCCGCCATCAGCCAGGCATGCGCGCGCTGCAAGACCATGGAGTCGTCTGAAGAAATCACACGGCCGCCCCAGGATGGCCGGACCCCCACGGAGGGCGGGCGGGGCGCAGCCCGGCCCTGGGGGCGCTCTGGGCGAGATCTGCGACCCGGTACGGGTCAACCCGGTTGGCGCGGCGGCTTCGGTACATCCGTCCATTGTGAAGCAATCGGCGCGATGCCGGAAGTGGAGCGGCCTTGCCGTCCGAGCCGCGTTCCGCAAGGGGCCGGCCGAGATTTCGTGAATTCCGTGCACTCTCATGCGATGATTTCGCGCAAAATGGCACAAGCCTTGCGGATGTTTCGCGCCGCTGCCCGGCCACGCCGGCGGGTGTCGTTTTCCCATGTTGTTGCGAATCCACGCGGGAGATTTCGATGAACTCGCCGCAGCACCAGCATCGCCACCCTGCCTGGCTGGCGGCGCCGCGGCCCGAGCGCGAGGCCGAGCGCCTGCAGGCGCTCGAGCGCCTGGGCGTGCTGGACACCCCGCCCGAGCCCCTGTTCGACCAGCTCGCGGCCTGCGCCGCCCGTGTGCTGGAGGCGCCGGTGGCGGCCATCTCGCTGATCGACTCCCGGCGCCAGTGGTTCAAGGCCCTGGCGGGCTCGCAGGCCGCCGGGTGGCCGCGCGAGACCCCGCGCGAGGTCTCGCTGTGCGGGCACGCCATCACGGGCGAGGGCCTGTTCGAGGTGCCCGACGCCAGCGCCGATCCACGCTTCGCCGCCAACCCGCTGGTCACGGGCGAGCCCGGACTGCGCTTTTACGCGGGCGTACCCCTGCGCGGCAGCGAGGGCCTGGCCGTGGGCACCTTGTGCATACTGGACTTCCGGCCCCGGCGCCTGTCGGCGTCGCAGCGCGAGATGCTGCAGGCGCTGGCCGAGCAGGCCGGCCATGCGCTGGAGGCGCGGCTGGCGGCCCGCCAGCTCGAACTGGTGCGCCGCCAGCTGCAACGCGCGGCCGACTTCAACGCCATGCTCGCGCAGGCTTCCCAGGCCATCGCCGTGGCGAGCGAGCAAGGCGCGCTGCTGCAGTCCATCTGCGACATCGCGGTGCGCCGCGGCGGCCTGGCGCTGGCCTACGTGGCCCGGCCCGGCGCCGACGGATGCTTCGGATTCCCGGCGCGCGCCGGAGCCGACGCGCATCTGGCCCAGCTGCGCCTGCGCGTGGAACCACGCAACGACGAGGAGCTCAGCCCCGCCGCCTGGGTGTGGCGCAACGCCCGCGCGCACTACACCTCCTGGGAGCCCGACCAGGACGTGCTGCGCTCGTGGCAATCCCGCTCGCATCGGCACGGGCTGAAGTCGAACGCCACCGTGCCGATCCTGCGCTCGGGCCGGGTCTGGGGGGTGCTGGCGGCGCTGCACGCCGAGGCCGACGCCTTCGATGCGGAATTGCAGCAGCTGATGGTCGAGCTGGCGGCCAACATCGCGCGCGGGCTGGACCGCCTGGACACGCAGCATCGCGAGCGCGAACTCGCGGGCATCCAGCGCACCCTGCTCGACAACACGCTGGCGGGCATCGTCATGGTGCGCGACCGCATGGTGCTCAGCGCCAACCAGCGTTTCGCCCAGATGCTGGGCTACGACGGTCCCGCCAGCGTGGAGGGCCAGCCGGGACGCCGCTTCTTCGCCGACGACGCGGAATACGAGCGCGTGGGGCGCCTGTACGCGCAGGCCGGCATCCAGCGCCCCATCTCGGTCATGGACGTGCGCCTGCTGCGCAGCGACGGCCAGGAAGTGCTGTGCGACGGCTCCCTGGGCCTGCCCGCCGACGGCGACGGCACCATGTTCGTATGGACCGTGCAGGACGTCACCGAGCGCTCACGCCTGCAGCGGCGCCTGCGCTACGAGGCCCTGCACGATCCGCTGAGCGCGCTGCCCAACCGCCGCGCCCTGGAGCAGCACCTGCCGGGCGCGCTGGAGCGCGCGCGCCGGCGCCAGGCCGGACTCGCCGTGGGCATTCTGGACCTGGACGACTTCAAGCCGGTCAACGACCTCTACGGGCACGAGGCGGGCGACCTGCTGCTGCGCGAGTTCGCCGCGCGCATGCGCGGCCTGTTGCGCGAATCGGACTTCCTCGCCCGGCTGGGCGGCGACGAGTTCGTCGTGGTCATCGAGGACCTGAGCGAGGCGGCCCTTCTGCGCGAGCTCGACGCCGTGATGCGGCGCCTGCACACCGCGGTGGAACGCGGCTTCACGCTGGCCTCCGGGGCGCAGGCCGGCGTGGGCATGACCATGGGCCTGGCCGTGTATCCGGCCGACGGGGCCGACGCCGATTCGCTGCTGCGCAAGGCCGACGCCGCGCTGTACCAGGCCAAGGCGCGCAAGGCCGATCGCGTGCGCTGGTGGCAGCTGGGCGCGCGCTCCGCGGGCGACGAGACGCAGGAGCTGCGCGCCGACCCCTACGGGCCGCGCGCCTGCGCCCTGCTCGGCGAGCTGGCGGGCCCGCTGGCGCAGGCGGTGGACGGCTTTCTGCAGGACTTCTACGCACAGGTCGGGCGCGACGACGACGCCGCGCCCATGGTGGAGCTGCTGTCGGGGCAGGAGCTCGACGCCATCCGCGACGTGCACGCCCGGCACCTGCGCCAGCTGCTGGATCCGGCGCGCGCGCGCGGGGAGCTGGCGCAGCGCTCCGAGCGCGTGGGGGTCAAACAGGCGCTGATGGGCATCGAGCCGAGCCTGCTGGTGCGCCCGATGGCCGCCTTCCGCCAGCACGTGGTCGAGGGCCTGGGCGCCGGGCGCATCCCGGCGGCCACGCGGCGCGAGATCCTGCGGGTCATCGAGGACCGGCTGCAGGAGGACCTGCAGCACGAGCTGCGCGGCATGTCCGCCACCGTGCGCGCCTGGCAGAACGTGCTGATCGGCCACACCGTGCCCGCCGGCGCGCTGTGGCGCGACGCCTTGCGCGACCTCATCGGCCCCATCGGCGCGCTGCCCGGTGTCGTCGCCTGCGAGGTGCTGCGTCCGAACGCAAGCAATGAATTCGCCGTGGAGGCCGCCAGCGGGCCCTGCGCGGACGAGGTCTCGGCCATCCTGGCCGACGCGCGCTTCACGGCGCGCCTGGACCCGGGCGAGGCCACCGGCAGGGGGCCCATCGCGCTGGCCTGGCGCGGTGCCGCCGTCCAGCGCGTCGCCTCCTATGCGCGCGACGAACGTGTCGCCCAGTGGCGCACGCCGATGCTGGCGCTGGGCGTGCGCAGCGCGGCCACGCTGGCCGTGCTGGACACGCAGGGCAAGCCGAGTTTCGTGCTGGTCATCTACGGCGCCTATCCCCACCAGTTCGAGTCGGCCTGGATGCAACAGACCGTCAAGGCCCTGCAGCAGCACGCCGGACGGGTGTGGCAGGCCAGCCGCGTGCCCCTGCCCGGCGGCATCATTCCCCAGGACGCGGCCAACGCCTGCCGCGAGAGTCTGTTCAGCAACGGCCTGCGCATGTACGTGCAGCCGGTGGTCAACCTGCTCGACGGACGCTGCGACAAGGTCGAGGCGCTGGCGCGCCTGCTGATGCCCGACGGACGCGTGCTCGCGCCGGGTGCCTTCCTGCCCATCCTCGGCGACGCCGAACTCGACCACCTGTTCCGCAGCGGGCTGGAGCAGGTCTGCGCCCAGTTGCGGGCCTGGGACGGCGAGGGCATGCGCATGGGCGCGGCGCTGAACCTGGCGCCCTCCACGTTGCTCGACCCCCAATGTCCTCAATGGGTGCGCGAGGCCCTGCAGCGCCATGGCATCGAGGCCTCGCGCCTGAGCCTGGAGCTCCTCGAGTCGCAGGCGCTGGACAGCGCCGCGCAGACCCGCGCCATCGATGCGCTTCGCGCCATCGGCGTCGGCCTGTCGATGGACGACCTCGGGGCCGGCTACAGCAGCCTGCAGCGCCTGTCGGTGCTGCCCTTCGACACCATCAAGATCGACCAGGGCCTGATCTCCTCGCTGCGCAGCCTGCCGCTGCAGACCTTCGGGGTCATCCGCTCCATCGTGCAGCTCGCCAACGACCTGCGCCGCACGGTGATCGTCGAGGGCGTGGAGGACCAGGGCATCCAGGAGGTGGTGCGCATCCTCGGCGCGCGCTGGGCGCAGGGCTATGCCTTCACCCGGCCGATGCCGGCCGGGTCCTTCGCGCGCTGGCGCGCGGAGTTCGCGCTGCCCCGGCGCGGCCAGGCCGTGTCGACCTACCTCGGAGCGCTGGCGCATCACTGGCTGCTGGCGCCCGGGCGCAGGCATCCCGCGCGGCGCGGGGCGCGCGCCGCCATGCTGGAGTTCCTGCGCCAGACCGGCGAACACTCCAGCGAGATCTACCGCTACTACGAGCAGGCCGTGCCTGCGCAGGCACGCGCGCGCCACGCGCTGCACGAGCGCCACGGCGAATGGCTGCTCGAGCGCCTGGGATCCGGCACCTGAGCACCCCACGCCTCGGCCCTGCGGGTGAGGCCCCAGGCCTGCCCACTCGGCGTTGCAGGTCTTCGCCGGGTGCCCAACCCGGCTGTGCCCTGCGCCTTGATTGGGCAGGCCTGGGGCCTCACGGGGGGTGCCATTTCCCTGACGCAGTGGACTAGCATGTGCCGCATGCGGGCCCCGCGCGCATGCGCCGGCGCCCTTGCGCACCCTGGAGAATGCGATGAGCGATTCCGTTTCGCAGCCGTCGCCGCGTTTTCGCGTCGGCGGCGACCTCGAGATCCACCGGCTGGGCTTCGGTGCCATGCGCATCACCGGCAAGGGCGTCTGGGGCCCGCCGCCCGACCGCGAGGCCGCGTTGCGCCTGCTGCGCCGCGTGCCCGAACTGGGCGTGGATTTCATCGACACCGCCGATTCCTACGGCCCCGACGTGTCCGAGCAGTTGATCTGCGAGGCGCTGCACCCCTATGAGGGCCTGGTGATCGCCACCAAGGGCGGCCTGACCCGCGGCGGCCCGGATCAGTGGACCCCGGACGGGCGCCCCGACTACCTGATCGCCCAGGCCCGCAAGAGCCTGCGCAAGCTCGGGGTCGAGCGCATCGACCTGTGGCAGCTGCACCGCATCGACCCGAAGGTCCCGCGCGACGAGCAGTTCGGCGCCATCCGCCAGATGCTCGACGAGGGGCTGGTGCGCCATGCCGGGCTCAGCGAAGTGGGCGTGGAGGACATCGAGGCGGCGCGCAAGGTGTTCCCGGTGGCCACCGTGCAGAACCGCTACAACCTGGCCGACCGCGCCAGCGAACACGTGCTCGAGCATTGCGAGCGCCTGGGCATCGGTTTCATTCCCTGGTACCCGCTGGCGGCCGGCAGCCTGGCGCGTCCGGGCTCGGTGCTCGACGCCGTGGCGCGGCACCACGGCGCCAGCGGCGGGCAGATCGCGCTGGCCTGGCTGCTGCGCCGCAGCCCGGTGATGCTGCCGATTCCCGGCACGGGCAGCATCGAGCACCTGGAGCAGAACATGGGCGCGGCCACCATCCGCCTGTCCGACGAGGACTTCGCCGCCATCGAGCGCGCCGCGCGCTGAAGCGGGCGCGGCCGCGGCGCCGCGGGCGTCAGCGTGCCGGGCGCGCGCCGGCGGGCTCCGGCGCATCCGGCGCCAGGTCCATGGCGCGGCGGAACATCTCCAGGTCCACGTTGCCGCCGCTCAGCGACAGCGCCACGCGCTTGCCCGCCAGGCGCTCGCGCTGCGCCAGCGCCGCCGCCAGCGCGGCGGCCCCGGCCCCCTCGGCGATGTTGTGCGTGGCCGTGTAGTACAGGCGCATCGCGCGCAGCACCTGCTCGTCGTCCACGCGCACGATCTCGTCCACCTGCTCCCAGATGATGTCCAGCGCCTGCGCATCGGGCACGCGGCAGGCCATGCCGTCGGCCACCTCGGTCAAGGCCGGGGCATCGACCGCGCGGTGCTGCTCGAAGGACAGCGCGTAGGCCTCGGCGCAGCTGGAGACCACGCCGACGATGCGCGGCCGCGCGCCCAGCGCCGCGCGCGCGGCCGCCGCCGCGCAGATGCCCGAGCCCAGGCCGATGGGCACGTACAGCAGGTCCAGGTCCGGCACGGCTTGCAGCAACTCCGCCCAGCCCGTGGCCACGCCCAGCACCAGGTCCGCGTGGAAGGAGGCAATCGCGTGCAGGCCGCGCTCGGCTCCGAGCCGGAGTGCATGCTCCCGCGCCTCCTGGAAATCCTCGCCGTGCTCCAGCAACTCCACGCCCAGCGCGCGCATCGCGGCGTTCTTCTCGCGGCTGTTGCCGTGGGGCACGACGATGGTGGCCGCCAGACCATGGCGCCGCGCCGCGAAGCCGATGCTCTGGCCGTGGTTGCCGCGCGTGGCCGAGATCACGCCCGCGCAACCGGGCTCGCGCCGGCGCAGACCGTCCACGTACACCAGGCCCCCGCGCACCTTGAAGGCGCCCGTGGGGGTGTGGTTCTCGTGCTTGACCCAGACCTGCGTTCCCAGGGCCTCGCACAGCAGGGGCCAGGCGTACTGCGGGGTGGGCGGCATCACGCGATAGACCAGCTCGGCGGCGTCGCGGATGCGGGACAGGCGGGAAATCTCTTCGAACATCGGGGGCTCCGTTTCGCCGGGCTCGGGACGGGGCGCGGCCCCCGGCCCGCGCGCGCGAGCGCCGTGCCGCCCGCGCGCCCCGAGACCGCCGTGCCTGGACAGTAGCGCGTAGGGTACGACAGCGCCGGCGCGGCACCGCGGCTTGACCCAGCGCAGCTTCGCGGCGGCCGGCGCGGCGCCGCGGGCGGTACGCACGCGGATACTTCGCAGGCGGGTCGGCGTGTCGAGCCGGCTGCGCGGCGGCACGGCGCGCGCCGACCCGGGAGCAGGAACCATGGAACTTCTCGAGGCCATCCACCAGCGTCGCGCCGTGCGCGACTACCTTCCCGAGGCGCCCGACGACGCCACGCTCGGCGCGTTGATCCACGCGGCGGTGCAGGCGCCCAGCGCGGTCGACACCCAGCCCTGGCGCTTCGTGGTCGTGCGCCAGCGCGCCATGCTCGACCGCATCGCGCGCGAAGCCAAGGCCTGGCGCCTGCGCACGGAGTCCTCCACCGAGCTGCGCGCGCACCTGGAGAATCCGGGCTTCCACATCTTCTACAACGCCCCCGCGCTGGTGCTGATCGCCGCCGAGCATGCATCCCCGTGGGTGATCGAGGATTGCTCGCTGGCGGCACAGAACCTGATGCTGGCCGCCTGCGACAAGGGCCTGGGCACATGCTGGATCGGCTTCGCGCAGGACTACCTGCGCAGCGCCGAGGGCAAGGAGTTGCTGGGCCTCCCGGCGGCCTGGGTTCCGGTGGCGCCGATCATCGTCGGCCGGCCGCGTGCGCTGCCGCCGCCGCACCCGCGGCACGAGCCGCAGGTGCGCTGGATCGACTGAGCGGCGTCGCCCGGGCCGATCCCTTCAGGCAGCGGCGCGGCGCCTGGCCGTCGACGGCGGCGCGCCGGTGACGCGCTGGAAACTGCGGCGCATGCGCTCGGGGTTGCCGAAGCCGCATTGCGCGGCCACCCGCTGCACCGAATCCGCACCGCTTTCCAGCGCCGCCTTCGCGGCCTCCACGCGCAGCGCCTCGACGGCGCGCGCCGGCGGCAGGCCCACCTCGGCATGGAACAGGCGGGAGAACTGCCTGGGGCTGAGGTGCGCGCGCTCGGCCAGGTCTTCCACGGCCAGGCGCTCGCGCAGGTGGGCGCGCACGAAGGCCAGCAACTCGGCGAAGCGTCCGCCCGGCGTGCTCATGTCCAGCAGCGCCGAGAACTGCGACTGGCCGCCCGGGCGGCGGTAATAGAACACCAGCTGCTGCGCGGTGCGGCGCGCCACCTGCTCGCCCAGGTCCTCGGCGATCAGCGCCAGCGCCAGGTCGATGCCCGCGCTGATGCCGGCGGCGGTCCACACCCGGCCCTGCCGGATGTAGATGCGGTCCGCTTCCAGGCGCACCTGGGGAAAGCGCTGCACGAAGTCCCGGCTGCGGCTCCAGTGGGTGGTGGCCCGCAGCCCGTCCAGCAGCCCGCTGTGCGCCAGCAGGTAGGCGCCGGAGCACACGCTGGCCACGCGCTGCGCGCGCGCGGCGAGGCTGCGCACGACGCGCCGCGTGGCCTCGCAGGCCGCCGCCGCCTCCACCCCGTCGCCGCCGGCCACCAGCAGCGTGTGCACGCCGCGCAGGCCGCGCGCGCCGCGCGCCTGCAGCAGCGCGCCCGAGGAACTGCGCACCAGGCCGGGCTGCAGCGCCACCGGCTGCAGGGTATAGCTGCCGGGCACGTAGCGCTCGGCGATCTCGAAGGCGGCGATGGGGCCGGTGGCGTCGAGGATCTGGAAATCCGGGAACAGCAGCACGGCGATCTTGCGCATGGCAGAAAAGGTGGGTTCCACGTCCTTTGCGTCAGGCCATTATGCGGCGAACATGAGCCTGTCGCACGCTCGTTGCATCCCAGGAGACCCCCATGAGCCAGGACTTCCCCGTCGTGTTCGCCGTCTATCCCGGCGTGACCCAGCTCGATTTCACCGGGCCCTACGAAGTGCTGTCGCGCCTGCCGGGCGCGCGCTGCGTGGTGGCCTCCACCACGGGGCAGGCCATCGTCCTGCCCCAGGGCCTGCGCTTCGACGGGCTGCTGCGCCTGGCGGACGTGCGCGACTGCGCGCTGCTGTGCGTACCCGGCGGCCACGGCTGCGTGCAGGCCATGGGCGACGCGGAATTCCTCGGCGAGTTGCGGCGCCTGGCCGCCGGCGCGCGCTACGTCAGCTCGGTGTGCACCGGCTCGCTGTTGCTCGGCGCGGCGGGCCTGCTGCGGGGGCGGCGCGCGGCCTGCCACTGGGCCTGGCGCGACGGCCTGCGCGCCTTCGGGGCCATTCCCGACGAAGCGCGCGTGGTGCGCGATGGCAACTTGTTCAGCGGCGGCGGGGTCACCGCCGGCATCGACCTGGCCCTGAGCCTGGTGGCCGAGGTGGCCGGCGAGGACTATGCGCAGCAGGTGCAACTGGTCCTCGAATACGCCCCGCAGCCGCCTTTCGACAGCGGTCGCCCGGAGCGCGCGCCGGCGCAGGTGCTGGAGGCCGTGCGGGCGGGCATGCAAGGCCAGCGCGCCGCGCGCGAGGCGGCGATCGAGCAGGCCGCGGCGCGGTTGGGGGCGGGGCATCAGCGGCCTTGAACGGCCCTCAGGCAGGGCCTGGATGGGGGTTGCGGGGGATAAACTGATGCCTTGTTTTCCTTCCCATCCAACCAGGAGACCCATCTTGTTCAGTCATGTCATGGTCGGCACGAACGACATCGATCGATCCAGGCGCTTTTATGACGCCGTGCTCCAGGTCGTCGGAGCGGGAGCGGCGATCGAGAACACGAACAAGACCGGCCAGCGGCGCCTGTTCTACAGGCATGACGGCTCATCCTTCGGCGTGAGCGAACCCATCGACGGCCATTCCGCCACGGTGGGCAATGGAGGCACCATCGGCTTCAAGTGCGAATCGCCCGAGCAAGTGCGCGAGTTTCACGACGTTGCCGTGGCGAACGGGGGCACGTCCATCGAACAACCGCCCGGCCCGCGTTCAGGCCCCGCGGGGGTTCTCTATCTCGCCTACGTGCGCGACCCCGACGGCAACAAGCTTTGCGCCCTTCATCGCCCCAGTGCCTAGGAGCTTGGGCGTTCGCTTCGCCGCGGGCGGATCAGCGAACTTCGGATCCACTATGGGCCGGGTTGCCGCGTGCACTTCAGCAAAGATGCACTCCTGAGAGGGCCTTGCCAAACGTCTCTACAATGAAGACATGTGTCGCCATTGCGTGACGTCTACCGAGGTGCCATGATGGAACCAGCAACGCCCACCAAGGCGCGCGTACCTCGTGTCTACCGCAAGCGCGCTTCGGCCGCGGCCTCGTCCGTGGCCTCGTCCGCCCCATCGAGGCGTGGGCCCTCGCGCGAGGAGCGACTTGTGATCCTGTCCATGGATCTCCTGGGCGGTGCGAAGGCCCTCAAGATTCAGGTCCTCAAGAACCAGCCATACAGCCGCATCGAACTTCACAAGGCCATGCGCCAAGGGGCATTTTCGTACGCGGTTCTGGACACGCTATTGGCTGGGCTCGGCGCTCTGAAAAGGAAGGATGTCGCGGATGTGCTCGGGGTGAGCACCCGAACCCTCGATCGCCAACGTACTGCACCCGAGCGCTCGATGCCGGCGGACCTGGCCAGCAGAACCTGGATGCTGGCCGAGACGATGGCCAAGGCCTCGGAAGTCTTCGGCGGCGTCCAACAGGCCGAGGCCTGGATGGACAAGCCGGCGATGGGACTCGATGGATGCCGTCCGATCGAGATGCTCCAGACCCTCCAGGGCGTCGAAGTCGTCAACGATTTCCTGACCCGACTCGAATACGGCGTCTACAGCTGATGCCAACATGACACCCTTGCCTGCGTCCATGGATCCCCAGGCGCCGCTCATCGCCTGGCGGATCGACAAGCAGGTGCATGTCGACGAGTGGGACAGCGGAGTCGGCGCCAAGCTGTCCGGAGGGAGGTGGAACCCCAAGGGGATGAGCGTCGTCTATTGCAGCCTGGACCCAGCCACCTGCATTCTGGAGTCGGCCGTCCACAAAGGCTTCGACGTCCTGGACGCTCAGCCGCACATCCTGACCCGAATGCAGATCGTCGAGCCGGGTGCGGTCAAGGTCATTGGACCTTCGGATGTTGCGAATCCAGCATGGCTGCATGGGGGAATGCCGAGCGCTGGTCAACAGGAGTGGGGAGCCTCGCTGTTGGAGGCGCACCCATTCGTGATCTTTCCGAGCGTGGTCTCCAAGCGCAGCTGGAATCTCGTCTTCCAGCCTTCTCGGGCGCACGGCAAGTACCAGCTGGCCGATCAGGAAAGACTTGCGGTCGACGGGCGACTCAACCCACCGCGCCCATAAGCCCGTAGAAGACTTGCCGGCAGGACAAGTCCTCTTGACGCCGCACGGCAGGCTTGCGTAACCTTCGTGGTTAATCGTTTAACCATTCCTCCGACCAGGCTCGCATGCCCGCAACCCTCGAGGACGTCGCCAAGGCGGCCGGTGTGTCCACCGCCACGGTGTCCCATGTGATCAACGCCTCGAAGCCGGTGTCGGCGGCGACCCGCGCCAGGGTCGAGGCCGCGATCGCCGAACTGGGCTACCGGCCGAGCCCCTCGGCCCGCAGCCTGCGCACGGGGCAGCACCACATGCTGGGCCTGCTGCTGCCGGACCTGGCCAACCCCTTCTTTCCGGCACTGGCGCAGGCCGTGGCGGAAACCGCGCACGAGCTCGGCTACGGCCTCATGCTCAGCGAGTCCGGAACCGACCCCGAGACCGAGGAGCAGGCGCTGGCGGCGATGCAGCAGCGCGTGGACGGCATCGTCTGGGTCCCGGAAACGCGCCAGCCGCGCACCAGGCCCTACCGGCCCACCGTGGTCATCGACCGCGTCGGCCCCGACCTGCTGGAATTCGACAGCGTGAGTTCGGACCACCGCCTGGGCGGGCGCCTGCTGGCGCGCGCCATCCTCGAACTCGGGCACCGGCGCATCGGGCTGCTGGCCGGGCCGGCGGACTCGGTGAGCGCGCGCCAGCGCCGCGAGGCGCTGTGCGCCGAACTGGGCGACATCCAGCCCGAGTGGATCCTCGAAGTCCCGTATTCCAGCGAGCTTCCCGCCGCGGCGCTCGCGCGCCTGCTGCAGCCCGGGCCCACCCTGATCGTGGCCGCCAACGACGCCGTGGCGATCGGCGCGCTGCGCGTGCTCAAGGCGCACGGGCGGCGCGTGCCCGAGGACCTTTCCCTGGTCGGCTTCGACGACATCCCCTGGGCCACGCTGGTGGATCCGCCCTTGAGCACGGTCAGCCAGCCGGTGCGCGCCATCGGGCGCAGCGCCGTCGAGCTGCTGCACCGTCGCCTGGGCGACCAGGGCGGCGCGCCCACCCACCTGGTGCTGCCGGTGGAGTACGTGGCCCGCGGCTCGACCCGCCGCCTGCGGCCGGAGGAGCTTCGCGCATGAACGTGGTCGGCAGCATCAACATGGACGTGGTCGTCGAGGTCGAGCGCGCGCCGGCGCCCGGCGAGACGGTGCTGGGCTCCGACTACCGCCTGCACCCCGGCGGCAAGGGGGCGAACCAGGCGGTGGCCGCGGCGCGCCTGGGCGCGCCGGTCGCGATGATCGGCTGCCTGGGGCATGACGCCTACGGCGACGCGCTGTACCAGACGCTGCGCCGCGAGCAGATCGCGCTCGAGCATGTGCGCCGCGTCGACACGCCCTCGGGCGCGGCCTTCATCACCGTGGAGCGAGGCGGCCAGAACCGCATCGTGGTCGCCCCCGGCGCCAACGCGCAGCTGGGCCCCGAGCAACTGCCCGCGGATCTCGAAGCCGGCGGCTGGCTGCTGCTGCAGCTGGAGGTTCCGCGGGAGACGGTCACCGCCGCCGCGCGCCGCGTACGCGCCGCGGGCGGCCGGGTCGTGCTCAACGCCGCGCCGGCGGCGCCGCTGCCGGCCGTGCTGGCCGAGGCTGTGGACGTGCTGGTGGTCAACGAGACGGAGGCGGGCGCACTGCTCGGCCTGCCGCCGCCGGCCCATGCCGAGGAGGCCCTGCAGGTGGCCGCGCGACTGCGCACGCCGCGCTCGACGGTCATCGTGACCCTCGGCGCCGGCGGCTCGGTGTGGTCGGGGCCGACGGGGCAGGGTTCGGTGGCGGCGCTGCCGGTCGAAGTGATCGACACCACGGCCTGCGGAGACGCCTACGTCGGCGCCCTGGCCTGGGCGCTGAGCTCTGGACAGCCGCTGACGCGCGCTGTCGAACTGGCCAACGCCAACGGCGCGCTGGCCGCCACCCGCGAGGGCGCGCAGCCTTCGTTGCCCACGTTCCAGGAGCTGTGGCGTTTCGCGTCATTCTGAAACGGCACGGTCCACAAGCAGGGCCCATGGCCCATCACAGGAGGCATACCCATGAACACCTTTCAACGCAGGGTCCTTCGCGGTCTGCTGATCGCCGCGGCAGGAATGGCGGCGGCCATGCCGATGGCCGCTTCGGCGGCGCAGCAGTACACCTTCGCGCTGCTGCTGTCGACCTTGAACAATCCGTATTTCGTGGCGATGAAGAACAGCGCGCAGGCCGAGGCCGACCAGCTGGGCGTCAAGCTGCTGGTGCTGGACGCCAACAACAGCTCCACCACGCAGGCCAACCAGGTGCGCACCGCGATCGCGCGCAAGGCCGACATGCTGCTGATCAACCCGACCGACGCCACCGCGATGAGCCCGGCGGTGGAGGAGGCCAACCGCGCCGGAGTGCCGGTGATCTTCCTCGACCGGCGCACCGACAAGGGCAAGGCGCTGGACTTCTTCGCCTCGGACAACGTGGATGCCGGCAACACCGCCTGCGGCTTCATCGCCAGCAAGCTCGGCGGCAAGGGCGACATCGCGATCCTGCTCGGCGTGCCGGGAGCTTCCGCGACCAATGAACGCACGCAGGGCTGCGAGGCCGCGCTCAAGGCCTACCCCGGCATCAAGGTGGTGGCCCGGCAGACCGCGAACTTCAATCGCCAGCAGGGCCTGGACGTGATGCGCAACATCCTCATCGCCCATCCCGCCGGCCTGAAGGCGGTGTTCGCCGAGAACGACGAGATGGCGCTGGGCGCGGCGCAGGCGCTGCAGGCGGCCAAGCGTGCCCAGGGCGTCACGGTGGTCAGCATCGACGGCACCCCCGACGGCATCGCCGCGGTCAAGAAGGGCAGCATCGCGCTCGACGTGGGCCAGCAGCCGGCGCTGATGAGCAAGCTCGGCGTGATGGCCGGCTACGACTACCTGCATGGCGGCGTGCCCTTCGTGGCCGTGCCGCTGCAGCTGCACGTCGCCGGCAGTTAGGCCGTGGCGGCGCATCCAGGCGCCCGCGATCGGCAGGAGCCCTCCTCGGAGGGCTCCGTCCTGCTGAGCCTGCGGGGCATCACCAAGCGCTTCGGCGCCGTGGAGGCGCTCAAGGGCGTCGACCTCGACGTGCACGCGGGCGAGGTCGTCGCCCTGCTGGGCGACAACGGCGCGGGCAAGTCCACGCTGATCAAGGTCATCTCGGGCGCGCACGCGCCCAGCGGCGGCAGCATGTCCTTCGCCGAGCGCAGCCTGCGCAGCTTCGACCCGCGGCATGCGCGCGAGATCGGCATCGAGACCATCTACCAGGACCTCGCGCTGGCCGAGAACCTCGACGTCGGCGCCAACATCTTCCTGGGCCGGGAGATCCGCCGTCGCCGCTTCGGCCTGCCCATGCTGGACCGCGCCCGCATGCGCGAGGAAGCCGCCAGGGTGCTGGAGCAGCTCGACATCCACATTCCCGACCTGAGGCGGCCGGTCGGCGAACTCTCCGGCGGGCAGCGCCAGGCCGTCGCCGTGGCCCGCGCCGTGTACTGGAGGGCCCGGCTGGTGATCATGGACGAGCCGACCGCGGCGGTCGGCGTGGGCGAGCACGAGGCCATCCTGCGGCTGATCACGCGCCTGGCCGAGCAGGGCGTGGCGGTGATCCTGATCACCCACACCATGGCCGACGTGTGGCGCGTGGCCGACCGCATCGCGGTGCTCACCCGAGGCGCCAAGGCCCTGGAGGGCGCGCCCGACGAACTGGGCGAGGACGCGGTGGTGCGATCGATGTTGTTCGGGAGACAGAAAGCGTGACGACTCTGCAAACGACTCCGGGTGCCGCCCATCGGCACGCCTGGTTGCGGCGCCCCGGCCAGCTGGCCCTGGACAACGGCGTGCTCATCGGCTTCATCGTGCTGGTGGTCGCGCTGTCGCTGGCGACCCCGTATTTCCTGAGCACGGCGAACCTGCTGAGCATCCTGGTGCAAAGCGCGCCCTTCGTGATCATGGCGGTGGGCGAACTGGTGGTCGTGCTCGTGGCGGGCATCGACCTCGCGGTGGGCGCCATGGCGGGCCTCTCGGGGGCGGTCGCGGCCGCCCTCATGGCCGGCCTCGGCCTGCCCTGGCCGCTGGCGCTCGCCGGCGCCCTGGCCGCCACCACCGCGGTGGGCGCGATCCAGGGACTGATCATCAACTACCTGCGGGTGACGGACTTCATCGCCACGCTGGCCGGCTTGTCGGTGGTGAGCAGCCTGACCCTGATCATCACACAGGGCAACCCGATCGGCATCGCCGCCGATTCCTTCAATGCCCTGGGCCAGGCGCGCTGGCTGGACGTTCCGGCGCAGGTGTGGATCGCGCTGTGCGTGGTCGTCGGCGCCTGGTTCTGGCTCGGCAGGACGGCCTCCGGCCAGCATGTCTATGCGGTCGGCGGCAACCGCACCGCGGCCTATCGCTCGGGCATCGCGGTACGCCGCCTGCGTACCGCGGCCTACGCCTTCAGCGGCCTGTGCAGCGGCATCGCCGGCGTCGTCTTCGCCGCGCAGCTCAGCAGTGCCGACCCGAATGCCGGGCGCGGCGACGAGCTGAGCGCGATCGCCGCGGTGGTCATCGGCGGGGTCAGCCTGTTCGGCGGACGCGGCAAGGTGTCCGGCGCGGTCATCGGGGCCCTGTTGATCGCGACCATCCTGGACGCGCTGGTGCTGCTCAACGTGCCCCCGTACTACACCCAGCTGGTGCAGGGCTTCGTGATCCTGCTGGCCGTCATGCTCGACTATCTCAAGCGCCGGGACAGCTCGGCCTGAGCCGGCCCCGGCGGCCCGCGCCCGTGTCCCCACCCGCGCCCTTTGCCTCGAACCTCCCAGGAATCCCCCCGATGCTCAAGCTCCTGTCCCGCCTTCACACCCCCGAGCTGCTGCACGCGCTGGCCTCGATGGGCCACGGCGACGAAATCGCCCTGGTCGACGCGAATTTCCCCGGCGCCACCATGGCGCGGCGCCTCGTGCGCCTGGACAGCGCCGGGCTGCCCGAGGTGCTGGACGCCTGCCTGCAGCTGATGCCCCTGGATGCATTCGTGGAGCAGCCGGCCCTGCGCATGGAGGTGGTCGGCGCGCCCGCGGACATCCCCGAGGTGCAGCGCGAGTGCCAGGCGCTGATCGACCGCCACGAGGGGGCGGGCCGCTTCACGCTGGCCGGCATCGAGCGCCACGCCTTCTACGCCCGTTCGCGCGAGGCCTTCGCGGTGGTGGCGACGGGCGAGGCTCGGCCCTACGGATGCATCATCCTGAAGAAGGGCGTGGTGTTCCCGGACTGAGCCGAGGGCTCAGTTTTCCTGGCTGGTGGGCCGGAACAGGATTTCGTTGATGTCCACCTCGTCGGGCTGGGAGATGGCGAAGGCCACGGTGCGGGCGAAGGAATCGGCCGGGATGGCCGACTCGTAGACCTTTTTCATCGTGGCCTGGATGTCGGGCTCGGTGATGCTTCCGGTCAGTTCCGTGTCCACCGCCCCGGGGGAGATGATGGTCGTGCGGATGTTGAATCCCTTGACCTCCTGGCGCAGCCCCTCGCTGAGGGCGCGCACCGCGTGCTTGGTGGCGGCGTACACGGCGCCGCCCGCGCGCACCTTGTGCCCGGCCACCGACGAGACGTGGATGAAGTGCCCGGAGTTCTGGCGTTGCATGGGCGGCAGCGCGGCCGCGATGCCGTAGAGCACGCCCTTGAGGTTGACGTCGATCATGCGCTCCCAGTCCTCGACCTTCAGGCGCTCCAGACGGGAGTTGGGCATCAGGCCGGCGTTGCTCAGCATCACGTCGATGCGCCCGAACGTCCGGATCGCCGTGTCGACCAGCCTGGCCACGTCCTCGCGCCGGGTGACGTCGGTGGCGAGGAATTCGGCCTGCAGGCCCTCGCGCCGCAGTTCCTCGGCAAGCGCGCGGATGCGTTCCTCGCGCCGCGCGCCCAGCACCACGCGCGCGCCCCGCGCCGCGAGGTGGCGCGCCGCCGCCTCGCCCAGCCCGCTGCTCGCCCCGGTGATGACCACGACCTTGCCGTGGATGTTGTCGTTCATGTGGATCTCCATGCTTGCAGGGCCGCGGCCGCCGGCGTTTCCGGGACCGTTCCCCCCAGACGGAAGATCCTAGCCCCGCCGGAGCTCCGCTGCAGGTGCCGCGCCGCGCGGGCGCGGGCGCAGGCGCTGGTAGGCCAGCGCGCCGCAGCCGATGGCCAGGGGCCACAACAGGTAGCGCCCGCTGGCGGCCAGCAGCGCGGCCACCGCGGCCAGCGCGATGCAGGCGCCCACCCATGCCAGGCTGCCGCGGCGCAGCAGGCGCAGCGCGGCCGCCGTGCCCAGCAGGTATACCAGGGTGAAGCAGCCGGTGGTCAGCAGAACCAGCGCCGGGGCGCCGATGCCGCTGGCGCCCGCCAGCGCCATCATCAGCAGGGCGAGCAGCGCGAGCAGGCCCAGGCTGCGCCGGGGCACGTCGCCGGCCTGGCTGCCGCGGGCCAGCCAGGCCGGCAGCGCACCGTCGCGCCCCAGCGCCGCGCCGAGCTTGGCCGCTCCCGCGAAGTACGCGTTCATGGTGCCGAAGGTCAGCAGCAGCGCGGCCGCGGCGGCGAACCAGGAAGCGGGCCCGCCGATGCCGATGGCCAGCAGCGCGGCCAGCGGTGCCGGGTTGGTGGCCGCAGCCGCGCCGAGCACGCAGACGGTGGCCGCGGCCACGCCCAGGTACAGCACGCCGACGATCAGCACCGCCATGCCGGCGGCGCGCGGCAGATCGCTGCGCGGCCGGCGGAACTCGCCCGCCAGGTGGGTGATGGCCTCCCATCCGGCGAAGCTCCACACCAGCAGCGCGGCCGCGCGCCCCAGCGCCGACCAGCCGTGGGGCGCGAAGGGGTGCAGGTTGGCCATCCGGGCGTGCGGCGCCGAGGCCGCCACCGCCACCAGCAGCAGGCCCACCAGCAACACCGTCAGGCGCAACTGCACCCGCCCCGACACCGACACCCCGAAGGCGTTGAGCGCCGCCACCGAGGCGAGCATCGCGTAGGCGGTGATCCAGGCCGTGTGGGCGCCGCCGACGGCGGCGGCGACGTAGTCGCCCGCGAACAGCGCGGCCGCCGGCGCCCCGGCCGGAACCGCGAAAAAGAAGCACCAGCCGACCACCGCGGAGGCGCGCGGGCCGAAGGCGTGGCGCACGTAGGTGGCCACGCCGCCGGCATCCGGATAGCGCGCCGCCAGGGCGGCGAAGGTGCCGGCCAGCGGCACCGACAGCGCCACCAGCGCGAGCCAGGCGAGCAGCGATGCCGGGCCGGCCGCGGCGGCGGCCAGCGCGGGCAGCGCGATCACGCCGGTGCCCAGCACAGCGGCCACGTACAGCGCGGTGCCCTGCGCCAGCGTCAGGTGGCGGGCGTGGCCGGCCGGGGCCACGGGGCCGTCGGCGGAGGACGGGGCTGGGGACGGAGCAGGGGGCGCCGCGGAGGCGGCGGAAGGCGCACGATGGCGCGGCGGAGCGGAGGACATGGGGCGCGGCTGCGGGTTGGGAAGTCCGCACAGTCTGCGGCACAATTGCTGACATCCCATGTCAACATTTTGAGTCCATTCTTCCGACCATGCGTGCCGCCCGGTTGTTGTCCATCCAGATGCTGCTGGAAGCGCGCGGCCCGATGACCGCGCGTGCCCTGGCCGAGGAGCTGGAGGTTTCGCTGCGCACGCTGTACCGCGACGTGGACCAGCTCAGCGCCGCCGGGGTGCCGATCTACGCCGAGCGCGGGCGCAGCGGCGGCCTGCGCCTGCTGCGCGGATGGAAGCCCAGCCTGGGCGGCCTGAGCGCGCAGGAGGCCGAGGTGGTGCTGCTGGGCGGGCTGGCCGGACCGGCGGCCGAGCTCGGCCTGGGAGAGCGCTTCGCCTCGGCCCGGCTGAAGCTGCTGGCGGCGATGCCCGAGGGCATGCGCGGCCAGGCCCAGCGCCTGAGTTCACGCCTGCACGTCGATCCCCAGTCCTGGTACGAGGAGCAGGAATCCACGCCCTGGCTCACGGTGGTGGCGGCGGCGGTGTGGGAACAGCGCTTCCTGAGCATGTCCTACCGAAGCTGGACCCGCAGCTCGCGGCGCGTGGTGGCCCCGCTGGGCCTGGTGCTCAAGGCGGGCCGCTGGTATTTCGTGGCCGCGGCGCACATCAGCGGCGCGATGGACGAGCGCGGCCTGCGCAGCTATCGCGTGTCCTCGGTGGCCTCGGCCGAGCTGCAGGACCAGCGCTTCGAGCGCCCCGCGGGCTTCGAACTCGCGCGCTACTGGGGCGAGGCCCTGCGGCGCCTGGAGCAGGAACTGTTCCGCGAACGCGCTCGGGTGCGGGCGAGCGCGGCGGGCCTGCAGCGCCTGCGCGCGCTCGGGCGGCCGGTGGCGCAGGCGGTCGCGCGGGCCGCGGTGCCGGCGCCGGGCCACAGCGTGGAGCTGGAGCTTGCGCTGGAACGCGGGGACTACGCGGCCGAGCAGCTCGCCCACCTGGCGCCGGAGGTGGAGGTGCTGCAGCCGCCCGAGTTGCGCGAGGCCGTCGCGCGCCACCTGCGGGCCGCGCTTCGGCCCTATCGCCGCGCCGCGGTCCGCTGAGCGGCGCGAGCCGCGCTCAGGCCGCCGCCGGTACCGCGCCGAGGCTGCGGGCGGGCTTGCTCGCGCCGCGGTCCAGCGCCAGATCGCGGGCCTCGATGTCGGTGCGCCGGCCCAGCAACTGGTCGGCCACGATGCGCGCGCTGCCGCAGGCCATGGTCCAGCCCAGCGTGCCGTGGCCGGTGTTCAGCGAGAGGTTGGCGTAGCGCGTGGGCCCGAGCACGGGGGTGCCGTCCGGGGTCATGGGGCGCAGGCCGGTCCAGAATTCGGCGGCCGGCAGGTCTCCGCCCGGGAACAGCTGGCGCGTGACCATTTCCAGCGTGGCCCGGCGCCTGGGGTTCAGGCGCAGGTCGAAGCCGGCGATCTCGGCCATGCCGCCCACGCGGATGCGCCGATCGAAGCGGGTGATGGCGATCTTGTAGGTCTCGTCCAGCACGGTCGAGCGCGGGGCCAGCGCCTCGTCGACCAGGGGAACGGTCAGCGAGTAGCCCTTGATCGGATACACCGGCAGATCGATGCCCAGCGGCTGCAGCAGCGCGCGGGAGTAGCTGCCGAAGGCCAGCACGTAGGCGTCGGCGCGCAGCATCTCGCCGTCGACCAGCACGCCGGTGACACGGCGGGAGTCGGTCTCGAGGGCCTGCACGCTGCGCCCGTAGAGGAAGCGCGCGCCGAGTTCGCGGGCGCGGCGCTCCAGCGCGCTGGTGAACATCTGGCAGTCGCCGGTCTCGTCGTTGGGCAGGCGCAGCCCGCCCACCAGGCGCTCGCGCGCCTGCGCCAGCGCCGGCTCGACGGCCTCGAGTTCTTCGCCTTGCAGCAACTGGTGTTCCACGCCGCATTCGCGCAGCACCGCGATGTCGCGCTGCGCGGCGTCGAACTGGGCGCGGCTGCGGAACACCTGCAGGGTGCCCGCGCTGCGCTGCTCGTAGGCGATGCCGGTCTCGGCGCGCAGTTCGCGAAGGCTGTCGCGGCTGTATTCGGCCACGCGCATCATGCGTTCCTTGTTCACCGCGTAGCTGGCCGAGTTGCAGTTGCGCAGCATGGAGGCCATCCAGCGCAGCTGCCACAGCGTGCCGTCCGGGCGGATGGCCAGCGGCGCGTGGCGCTGGAACATCCATTTCAGGGCCTTGAAAGGGATTCCAGGCGCTGCCCAGGGCGTGGAATAGCCGGGGGAGACCTGCCCCGCGTTAGCGAAACTGGTCTGCAGCGCCGGTCCCGCCTCGCGGTCGAGCACCGTCACGTCCGCGCCCGCGCGCGCCAGGTAGTAGGCCGTGGTGACGCCGACCACGCCGGCCCCGAGAACGATCACTTTCATCGCTGAATCCCCGCAATCGATGGATGGGGCGAATGTAGAGCGTCCGCGGAAGTTCTTTTACCTGTTTTGTGCCAGAATCGAAGGTAAACTGCCTGGCGAATCCCGCCGAACAAGCCCATGGAACGCGAAAAACACCAGATCGACCGCATGGATCGCAAGATCCTCGACATCCTGCAGCGCGAAGGCCGCATCGCCATCACCGAACTGGCCTCCCGCGTGGGCCTGAGCACCTCGCCCTGCGCCGAGCGGGTCAAGCGCATGGAACGCGACGGGGTGATCACCGGCTACCACGCGCAGGTCTCGGCCGCCGCGGTGGACAAGCCCCTGCTGGTGTTCGTGGAGATCAAGCTGGCCGCGAAGGGGGGCGACGTGTTCGACGCCGTGCGCGAAGAGCTCCTGCACATGGTCGAGGTGCTGGAGTGCCACCTCGTGTCGGGGGATTTCGACTACCTGCTCAAGTTCCGCCTGCGCGACATGCGCGAATACCGCAGCCTGCTCGGCGGCGTGCTCAAGCGCCTGCCGGTGGCCGCGGAATCGCGCAGTTTCATCGTCATGGAGGAAATCAAGGAGTCGCTGTACCTGCCGCTGGCGCGCTGAGGCCTCGGCGGCGGCGCGCCGCCCACTGGCGCAGCTGCCCGACCATGCCGCGGGGGAAGAAGTACACGCTGAGCACGAACAGCAGGCCGAGCCAGAAGGGCCAGCGCTCGCCTCCGAGCAGCGCGCCGAGCAGGGGCAGGCGGCCCAGCCAGGTCGCGTGCGCGCTGGCCAGCAGGCCCTGCAGGTAGGAACTGGCCACGCCCAGCAGCGCCGAGCCGAGCACCGCGCCGTACAGCGTGCCCATGCCTCCGATGACGGTCATCAGCAGCACGTCGATCATCACGTCGAAGGACAGGGTCTGCCCGACGCTGACGTACTGCAGCGACAGCGCGTACAGCGCGCCGGCGATGCAGGCGATGACGGCGGCGATGCAGTTGTCGGCGGTGAGGTAGCGCAGGGTGCGGTAGCCCAGCGCCTCGGCGCGCAACGGGTTCTCGCGCATGGCCTGCAGTACCAGCCCGAAGGGCGAGTTGACCACGCGCAGCATGAACAGGAACAGCAGCAGCGCGGCCGCGAACAGCAGGTAGTACAGCAGCGTGCCGCCGTCGAAGCTGAAGCTGAACGACGCGCCGCCGGCGTGCCCGTGGGCGAGGCCGGCCAGCCAGCCCGGCAGGTCGAAGCCGCGCAGGGTGATGCCGCCCACGCCGGGGGAGATCGAGGCCGGCAGGTTCAAGTTCAGCCCGTCCTCCCCGCCGGTGATCGAGTACATCTTCGACACGGTGATCGAGAAGGCGCTGGCCACGGCCAGCGTGACCATGGCGAAGAACAGCTGCTTGACCCGCAGCGACAGCACGCTGATCAGCAGGGCCAGCACGAGGGAAAAGGCGATGGCGCCGGCCAGGCCCACGCCGATGGCCGCCCAGCCGGCGTCGAGGTGCTGCAGCGCGATGGCCACGCCGTAGGCGCCGATGCCGAAGAACATGCCGTGCGCGAAGGACACGATGGAGGCGTAGCCCAGCAGCATGTCGTAGCTGGCGGCCAGCACCAGGAACACGCAGATGTCCGAGCAGGTGCGGTAGGCCACGGTGCCGGGGAACAGGAAGGGGGCACCGGCCAGGCCCAGCACGATGAGCAGCAGCAGCGCGGCCAGCGGCCGGCTGCGCGGAGGGTCGGCGCTGAGCAGACGGTGGATCAGGGAGAAGGAAGGGGAAGGGGGCATGGGGACATCCGGCTCAACGCGCGGGCAGCAGGCCGCGGGGCCAGGCCAGCAGCACCACGACCAGCAGTCCGATGCTGGAGAACAGCGACACCGTGGGCACGATGTAGGTGGTGTAGTTCGACAACAGCCCGACCAGCACCGAGGCGTACAGGCAGCCCGAGATCGAGCCCAGCCCGCCCATGATGACCACGATGATGATCATCACCAGCATCTCGGCGCCCATGCCGGTGCCCACCTGGCCCTGGTACAGGCCCCACATGGCGCCGCCCAGGCCGGCCAGCGCGGCGCCGCCGACGAACACCGCGAGGAACAGCAGGCGCACGCGGTAGCCCAGCGCCTCGACCATTTCCACGTTCTCCACGCCGGCGCGGATCAGCAGGCCCGCGCGGGTGCGGTGCACCAGCGCCTGCAGGCCCAGGTAGACCAGCAGCCCGCAGGCCGCCGCCAGCAGGCGGTATTTCTCGATCACCACGCCGCCCAGCGACAGCCCGCCGACCAGCGTGGAGGGCATGCCCATGGACAGGCTGGCGGGCCCCCACACGGCCTTGAGCAGTTCGGCGATCAGGTAGGAGGCGCCGACCGTGACCAGGATCTGGCGCAGCGGGTCGCGGTACACCGGGCGGATGAACAGGTATTCGAAGGCCAGCCCGACCAGCGCGAGCACGACGAAGGCGCAGGCGAAGGTGGAGGCGACCACGCCCAGGTCGGCCAGCAGAGGCTGCAGGCTCAACTGCCGGGAGCCCAGCGCCAGCGCCACCGCGGCGGCGGCGAGCAGCCCGGCGCCGGCCGGCAGCGCTGCGCGCCGGCGCCGCTCGCGCGGGCGCGGCACGGCGCGCGCCGCCAGCAGTCCGGCCAGCAGCCCGGCCAGCAGGCTGCAGGCGCCCAGGCCGATGCCCGCCTGCAGCGCGGCGCCGGGATGCCAGTGCAGCCAGGGCAGCGCCGGCCACACGCCGAACTCGTAGCCGCTGATCGCGGTGGCGCCGATGAAGCCGCCGATGGCGATCAGGGCGCCGTGGCCCAGGTTGAGCACGTCCATCAGCCCGAAGCTCAGGCTCAGGCCGGTGGCCATGACGAACAGCATCATGCCCATGCCCAGGCCGGCCACGCTCAGCGTGATCCAGGTGGACCAGGGGATGCCGACGAATCCGAACAGCACGATCACCGCCAGCGGCAGCCAGGGCGAAAGCCGCGCCAGCCGGGCACCTTGCGTGAGCTTCACTGGTGTTCTCCCAGCCCCAGGCCCAGGTGGCGGCGCTGCGCCTGCTCGTCGCCGGCCAGCTCGGCCATGCTGGCGCGGTACACCACCTTGCCGTCGTCGAGGATGTGCACGGTGTCGCCCAGGGATTTCGCGAAATGGAAGTTCTGCTCCACCAGCAGCACCGTGATGGCGCTGCGCTTGAGCTCCAGGAAGGCGTCGATCATGTGCTGGATCACCGACGGCGCCAGCCCCTTGGTCGGCTCGTCGATCAGCAGCAGCCGGCGCGGCTCCACCAGGGCGCGGGCGATGGCCAGCATCTGCTTCTGCCCGCCCGACAGCGCGCCCGCCGGCGTGTCCCAGAACTTGTGCAGCGCCGGGAACAGCTGGAAGATCCACTGCAGCCGGGCCTCGTCCATGGGGCCCGAGCGCGCGGCCACGAGCATGTTCTCGCGCACCTTGAGCCCGGAGAAGATGCCCATGTCCTCGGGCACGTAGCCGATGCCGGCGCGCGCGATCTGCGGCGTGGCCAGCTGGCCGAGTTCGCGGCCGTCGAAGCGCACGCTGCCCGAGGCGGCGCGCCACAGGCCCATGATGGTGCGCAGCGTGGTGCTCTTGCCGGCGCCGTTGCGCCCGAGCAGCACGCCGATGCTCCCCGCCTCGATCTCCAGGTCCACGCCGTGCAGGATGTGGTACTTGCCGATGTGCGTGTGCACGTCGCGCAGTTGCAGCAGCGCCGTCACGAACGCGCCCCCGCCACGCCCAGGTAGGCCTCGCGCACCAGCGGCGAGTCCATCACCTCGGCGGGCTCGCCCTGCGCCAGCAGTTCGCCGTTGTGCAGCACCAGGATGCGGTCGGCCAGGCTGTGCACCACCTGGATCTTGTGTTCCACCAGCAAGACGGTATTCATCGGGTCGTCCTTGATCTCCTGGATCAGTTCCAGGATCACCGGCACCTCGTCCACGCTCATGCCCGCGGTCGGTTCGTCGAACATGAACACGCGCGGGCGCATGGCCAGCAGCATCGCCACCTCCAGCTTGCGCTGGTCGCCGTGCGAGAGCTGCGCCGCCGGTTCCTGCGCGCGCGCCAGCAGGCGCGTGCGTTCCAGCCAGTGGCGGGCCTGCTCGATGCCCGGCGCGTCGTCGGCGGCGATGCTCAGCAGGCGCCAGCTGCGCTGGCGTTGGCGCGCCAGCGCCAGGCGCACGTTGTCCAGCACGCTCAACGCCGGGAACAGGGTGGTGAGCTGGAAGGCCCGGCCGATGCCCAGCGCCGCGCGCTGGGCCGCGGACAGGGCGGTGACGTCCTGCCCGTACAGATGGATGCTCCCCGCCGTCGGCCGCACCTGGCCCGACAGCAGGTTGAAGAAGGTGGTCTTGCCGGCCCCGTTGGGGCCGACGATGGCGGTCAGCGAGCCGCGCGGCAGGGTGCACGAGACCTCGCGCACCGCCACGTGCCCGCCGAAGCGCACGGTCAGACCGCGCGCTTCGACCGCCGCTTCGACGGCGGCCACGGCGGCCACCTCGACGGCGGCCGTGGCGTGCTCCACCCGATCAATGGTTCTCGACGGGCACATGCATCTGGCTCGCGGGGATCACGTTGACCAGCTTCAGCGCCACGCCGCCGCTGAAGGTGGCCGCAGGGTCGAGCACCACCTCGAAGTGGTACATGTCCTGCAGGGCCTGGTGGTCCTGCGGCCGGATCGTGATCTCGCCCTTGGGCGACTCGAAGCTCAGCCCCGACAGCGCCTTCATCAGAGCGGGCGTGGAGGTGGAACCCGCCTTGCGCAGCGCCGCGACGATGGCCTGGGCCTCGGCGAATCCCTGGCAGGTGAAGAAGTCGGGCGGCGACTTGTAGCGCTTGAAGTGCTCGGCCACCAGCCAGTCGTTGACCGGGTTGTGGGGCAGCTTGAAGTAGTAGTACGCGGCGCCCTGCATGCCCACCACCGGCTTGTACAGCGCCAGCGCCTGCAGGATGTTGCCGCCCGAGGTGATGTGGATGCCCGCGGCCTGCGGGTTCAGCGCCTGCAACCCGCCGAAGGGGTTGGCCGCGCCCGCCCAGATCACGAAGATGTACTTGCCGCTGCAGCCGTCGGTGCCCTTGAGGGCGTTGATCAGGCGCTCGCCGCCGGCGGTGAAGTCGGTGGTGTTGCCGGGCAGGAACTCCTCCGAGATCACGCGTCCGCCCAAGCCTTGCAGCGCGGTCTTGAAGGCCGCCGCTCCGTCATGCCCGAAGGCGTAGTCGGGAGCCAGCACCGAGGCGCACACGCCCTTGCCGCCCAGCGCCAGCGCCTGCGCGATGGCGTCCTGCGAGGAGTTGCGCCCGATGCGGAACACGTAGGGGTTGAAATCCTTGCCGGTGATGGAGTCGGCCACGCCCTCGGGCATGACGATCTTGTGGTAGCGGGCCGCCAGCGGAAGCACCGCCAGCACGTTGCCCGAGTTCACGGGGCCCGTGATCAGCGCCACCTGCGGGTCGGCCAGCTCCTGCTGGAACAACGCGCGGGCGCGGGCGGCCTTGCCCTGATCGTCCAGCACGCGGATCACCACCTTGCGCCCCAGCACCTCGCCGGTGCCCTGGGTGGCGTAGTCCAGGCCGAGCTCGAGCCCGCGCTGGATCTGGTCTCCGTACACGGCCAGCGGGCCGCTCTTGCCGTAGATGTGGGCGATCTGGATCGGCGGCGCCGCCGCGGCGCGGGCCGCCGAGGGGGCCAGCAGCGGCAGCGCCGCGAGCAGCGTGCCCAGGACTTTGTGGAAGGTCTTCATGCGATGTCTCCTCTGCGGGATTCAGAAATCGTGGCGGATTCCGACGGCCATTCCGGTGGAGTCCTGGCCGGACACTCCGGTGAAGCCGTCGGTGGCGTCGCCGACCGCGCGGGTCGAGCCGGCGTCGTTGCTGACATGGGCGTACGAGGCATACAGGTTAGTGCGCTTCGACATCGAATAGGTGTAGCCGATCGCATATTGCCTGGCGCTCGGCGCGGCCGGGTCGCCCAGGCCGAACCTGCTCTCGTCCAGCGAGGCCAGGATGTCGCCGCGCCCGGCCGGGATGGTCGCGCCCAGCAGCCAGGAGCTGTCGTCGCCGCTGAAGTAGTCCATGCGGGTGTGGCCGTACAGCGCGCTGAGCTTGAGCACGCCGAAGTCGTAGCCGCCCGAGACCTGGAACATTTTCAGCGCGCCGGTCTGCATGCCGTTGCCTCCGGGCTGCGCCACGAAGTCGTCGAGCAGCTGGAAGTCCACCGCGGCGAAGGCGCCCCCGGAGCGGTAGTTCACGCCGGCCACCCAGGTCTTCACGGCGTTTTGCTGCTGGTGCGTGGCGGGCACGATGTAGTCGTTCGGCAGCACGTTGAAGGCATAGCCCAGCGTGGTGTCGAAACCGTGGAAGGCCGGCGAGACGTAGGCCACGGTCTGGTTGGTCTCCAGCGCGGCGCCCGACAGTTCGGTGTTGATGTTGTTGTAGTTGCCGGTCATGCCCATCGCGAAGGGATCGGCGGCCTTCTCGTTCAGGTAGGCTAGGTTCATCAGGCGCCCGGCCAGGAAGGTGCCGAAGCCGCCGGCCAGGCCGACGTAGTCCTGGCGCCCCATGAAGCCGGTGCCGCTGCAGTAGGCGCTGTCGCCGGCGGTGGCGCGTCCGGCGAAGCCGGCCGTGCCGGCGCCCAGCTGGCCGCCGCTGGCGCAAAAGCCCGTCTCCGCCCGGAACAGGGCCATCAGGCCGTCGCCCAGGTCCTCGCTGCCGGAGATGCCGATGCGCGAGGCCGACTGAGCGCCCGAACTCAACCCGGTGGTGCTCGCGGTCTGTCCGGGCGCGCCGCCCGCGGAGGGCGCCAGTCCGCTGAAGTGGGTCACTCCGAGGTCGATGGTGCCGTACAGCTGGACGCCGGTGTTGGCGCAGGCCAGTGGCGCGAGGCCGAAGACGCCGGCGACGGCGCAGGCGATGAATCGCATGTTCATGGGTCTTGTCTCCTGGGGGTTTGGGTGAATCCCGCGGTGGCCTGCAGTTGCAGGAACCGCTCGATTTCGTGGATCTGATCGTCCACGTTGAGTGCCGGCGCGTGGCCGCAACCGGCAAAATCCACACGCCGGGCTCGGGGGCCGCGGCGGGTCATCGCCTCGGCGATCTCCGGGGTCAGCAGATCGGAGTCGGCGCCGCGCAGCAGCAGCACCGGCTGGCTCAGCGAGTCGTAGGCCTCCCACTGCTCGTAGTCCCGCGGCCGCGTGCTGAGCTGCGAGGCGATCTCCGGGTCGTAATGCAGGGTGAGGCGCCCGTCGGGCAGGCGCCGCAGCGAGTGCTCGGCCATGCTTCGCCACTGGGCATCGCTTTGCCAGCCGAAGGGCAGGTAGGCCTGGCGCATCCAGGCCTCGAGTTCGGTGACCGTGGCGAAGCTGGGCGGGCGGCCCACGTAGTCGCGGATGCGCTCCAGCGCCACGCGAGGCAGCGTGGGGCCGATGTCATTGAGCACCAGCGTGGCGATGCGCCCGCGCAGCGGCCCCGCCGCGGCGCGCAGCCCGATGGCCCCGCCCATCGAGGTGCCGATCCAGTGCAGCCGGCGCAGTCCCAGCCCCTCGACCAGCTGGACCGCCAATTCGACGTAGGCGTCCATGCAGTAGTCCAGCGCGGGCTCGGAACTCCATTGCGACAGACCGCGCCCGAGGGTATCCGGGCAAATCACCCGAAAGATCCTGGATAACCGTCCGGCGATGACGTCGAAATCCCGTCCGGTGCGCGCGAGTCCGTGCCACATGATAATGGGATGGTTCTCTGGATATCCCCATTCAAGATAATGAATCTCGTGTTTTCCGAAGCGCAGGTAATTCGATGCGCAAGGCGGGCCGGACCCTTGTGAATGCGGGGGCTGGCCTGGGTGTCCCTGTGTTTTCATATAACGGGCTCGCGGGTTAATGCCGATGTCTCCGAGGCGACGCGAGTGTAGGCTTCGCGAAGTCCGCCGCAAGCGTTTTGCCGGTATAGTGCGGGGCAGTGCAAGAAGACGGACAGCCTGGGTCAAATCACCCGGGCTGGCGAGGAGGCCACATTCATGAGCTACACGAGCCTGGCGATCGCCGGAATCGATCGCTGCGACAGCTGGCGGGCGGCCATGGCCGACGCCTTCGGCCCCTTCGAGGTGCAGCCGAGGGACCGCCATTTCACCGGGCAGCTGCGCTACCAGCGCCGCGCCGGCCTGCAGTTCAACGACCTGCACTACGCGGGCCAGAACATCGAGCGCACGCGCGGCAACGCCTCCTGCCTGAGCGAGGAGTTCTACACCTTCGGCATGCCGGTGTCGGGGCCGCTGAGTGTCGAGCGCCGGGGCGAGAGCTTCGACGTGGCCCCCGGCTGCGTGTACCTGATGAACCAGGGCCTGCCGTACAAGGCGCTGGCCCATGGCGAGAGCGGCTTCCGCAGCCTCAGCATCTCGATTCCCAGTTCCGCCTTGCTGCTGCGCAGCAGGAATCTTCCCTCGTTCTGCAAGATGGATCTCGCGGGCTCGCTCAAGGGATCCATGCTGCGCACGTATTTCAGCCAGATTTTCGACAACCTCGATTCATGGCGCGACGACGAGTTGTCGGCCATGTGCGAGCAGTTCATCGATCTCGTGTCCATGTTCCTGCTGCGTGACGAGCAGGGCCAGGCCTCGGAGACGGACAGCAGCGTGAGCGTCGCGCATCGCACGCGCATCCTGGCCTATATCCGGCTGCATCTCTCCGACCCGGGGCTGGACGCCGAAGACATTGCACAAGGCTGCGGAATATCCACGCGATACCTTTACAAGATCCTGGGAAAGGTCGGAATTTCCGTCGAAGCCACGATCTTCGAGCAGCGTCTTCTCAAATGCCGCGACATGCTGGCCAGCCCCACCGAACGCGCGCACGGCATCGCCGAGCTGTGCTATCGCTGCGGCTTCCGCCAGGCCGCGCATTTCAGCCGCATGTTCAAGGCGCGCTACGGCGAGACCCCGCGCGAGTTCCGCGCCAGGACGCTGCAGCCCTGAGCCCCCGGCGGCTTGCCTTGCGGGTGCCGCCGCGGTGTCATCGCGCGGCCGCCAGGCCGTGTTATCGTGCGTCTTCCTGCCCCGATCCCGAGGGCCGTGCAGCGGCGCCGCCGGGATCCCGACCCTCAGGGGGATCCGACGATGAACGAACAGGCCAGGGATTGCGATCTGCTCAGCTTCGGCGTGCGCATCGACAGCGCGCGCGACGCCGAGCAGCTTCGCTGGTTGCTCGCGCATGCCAGCGCGCGGGACATCCGGCTCACCGCGGCGGGGCTTTGCGCCAGGCGGGCGCCGGATCCGCAGCGGGTCATCGCCGCGCTGGGGCTGGAGCGCCGCGGGCACCGCAGGAGCGAGCCGGTCCCGCTGGAACTCGCCCAGGCCCGCGCGCGCAAGCGCCAGCAGGGCTGGCGCGGCACCCCCTGAATCCGGCGGCGCCGCGGCCCCGCCGCGGCGCGCGGCATCAATGGCCTGGCTGCGGCATCGGCATGCCCTGCATGCCGCCGTGCTGCTGCGCATCGCCGGGCCCCTGGCCATCGCCCGAGGCGCCGGGCTTGCGCACCTCGAAGGGCACGCGCATCTGCCGGCCGTCGGCGAAGCGCAGGACCACGGGAACCTGGTCGCCCGGGTGCACCTCGTGGCGCGCCTGCATGAGCATGATGTGGTAGCCGCCCGGCTTGAACTGCAGCTCGCCGTGCGCGGGTACCTCGACCCTGGCCACCGGCAGCATGTGCATCGTGCCGTCGCGCATCTCACTGTGGTGCAGCATGGTCTGCCCGTAATCGGGGCTGGAGGCCGCCACCAGAGCAACGGGGCGGTTCGAGTCGTTGTGCAGCACCATGTAGCCGCCGGCGGGCAGGCCCGCGGGCAGCCAGCGGATCCAGGCGCCGGTCACGTGCACGGCCGAGGGTGCTTGCGCGAGGGCGCCCGCGCTGAAACCCAGCGCGGCGCCTGCGAGCAGGGCAAGGCAGGAGCGGCGGCCCAGGGCGCGCCAGGGGGTGGAGAGATGCATGATGAATTCCTAGGGTGAATCGGGTGGGGGCGAGTTCCCGCCGCGGCGGTGGCGCGCCGGCGCCGCACCGGCATGCGGTGCGCCCGGACGCGCACCGACCTCGGCGAGAGCCGGGGCTCAGCAGGCCGTTGCGAACCTGGAGGGGGCCGGGCGTGCCGGTGGGGCGCGCGGCAGTGGCCGCCGGGTCCCGCTGCTCCACGCGGGCGCGCCGGGCGCGGCGTCCGCCACGCGCAGCCTGCCCGGCGACGGCAGGGGCAGGGCGGTCTTCGACGGCGGCAGGCCCCAGCCAAGCCCGCCGGAGACCGACGGGGTCGCGCTGAAACTCAGCCGGATCCGGCGCAGCGGTCCATGGCCGTCCGGCGCGCCCGCATGCGCCGAGCAGTAAGGCACCACGACGGTGCGCGCGTCGGGCTGCAGCGCTGCCGCCCAGGGCGCGCACGCGTAGGCCGCCAGCAGCATCCACACGAGGATGCCGCCGCGGGCGGTCAGCGAGCGCAGGCATCGGGGCAGGTTCATGGCGCAGTCTCCCGGGCATGCTAGCGCGCCCGGGGTCCGCGCGTCGAAGCTCGCACGACCGCGCATCGACCGTCCGCAATTTCCGCGCGGCCCGGTGCCGCGCCCTCCCTCGCCCGGCCCACGTTGCCACATAGGTAAAAATAACTAAAGCATCATGTCGTAGATGTAAATTGTGTTTATTTCAGTCGATGGTTATGGTTACGCCAAGCCAGGAGGCCGCGACGTTCGCGCAAAGGCTTTCGGCCCCATTTCCCAAGGAGTCATCGACATGGCAGTGAAGACCTACCAGGCCGGCGTGAAGGAGTACCGGCAGACCTACTGGATGCCCGAGTACACCCCGCTCGACAGCGACATCCTGGCCTGTTTCAAGATCACCCCGCAGCCGGGCGTGGATCGCGAGGAAGCCGCTGCCGCGGTGGCCGCCGAATCCTCCACCGGGACCTGGACCACGGTGTGGACCGACCTGCTCACGGACCTGGAACACTACAAGGGCCGCGCCTACCGCATCGAGGACGTGCCGGGCGACGACACCTGTTTCTACGCCTTCGTCGCCTACCCGATCGACCTGTTCGAGGAGGGCTCGGTGGTCAACGTGTTCACCTCGCTGGTGGGCAACGTGTTCGGCTTCAAGGCCCTCCGCGCGCTGCGCCTGGAGGACGTGCGCTTCCCGCTGGCCTACGTGAAGACCTGCAACGGACCGCCCCACGGCATCCAGGTCGAGCGCGACATCATGAACAAGTACGGGCGCCCGCTGCTGGGCTGCACCATCAAGCCCAAGCTGGGCCTGTCGGCGAAGAACTACGGGCGCGCGGTGTACGAGTGCCTGCGCGGCGGCCTGGACTTCACCAAGGACGACGAGAACGTCAACTCCCAGCCCTTCATGCGCTGGAAGCAGCGCTTCGACTTCGTCATGGAGGCCATCAACAAGTCCGAGGCCGAGACCGGCGAGCGCAAGGGACACTACCTCAACGTCACCGCGCCGACGCCCGACGAGATGTTCAAGCGCGCCGAATACGCCAAGTCCATCGGCGCGCCCATCATCATGCACGACTACCTGACCGGCGGCTTCTGCGCCAACACCGGCCTGGCCCAGTGGTGCCGCGACAACGGAGTGCTGCTGCACATCCACCGCGCCATGCACGCCGTGCTGGACCGCAACCCGCACCACGGCATCCACTTCCGCGTGCTGTCCAAGGCGCTGCGCCTGTCGGGCGGCGACCACCTGCACTCCGGTACCGTGGTGGGCAAGCTCGAGGGCGACCGCGAGGCGACCCTGGGCTGGATCGACATCATGCGCGACAGCTTCATCAAGGAAGACCGCTCGCGGGGCATTTTCTTCGACCAGGACTGGGGTTCGATGCCCGGCATGCTGCCGGTGGCCTCGGGCGGCATCCACGTCTGGCACATGCCGGCGCTGGTGAGCATCTTCGGTGACGACTCGGTGCTGCAGTTCGGCGGCGGCACGCTGGGCCATCCCTGGGGCAACGCGGCCGGCGCCGCGGCCAACCGCGTGGCGCTGGAAGCCTGCGTGCAGGCGCGCAACGAGGGTCGCCAACTGGAGAAGGAAGGCAAGGAGATCCTGAGTGCGGCGGCGAAGGATTCCCCGGAGCTGAAGATCGCCATGGAAACCTGGAAGGAAATCAAGTTCGAGTTCGACACCGTCGACAAGCTCGACGTGGCCAACCGCTGATCCCTCCCCCGCCCCCACAGACCTTTCGACAAGGAATCCAACATGGCTACCGTCCAGGCGTACAAGTCCGCCAAGAAGTACGAAACCTTCTCCTACATGCCCCAGATGAGCCCCGAGCAGGTGCGGCGCCAGATCGGCTTCGCGCTGGCCAAGGGCTGGAACCCCGCGGTCGAGCACACCGAGCGCAGCACCCTGGCCAAGGTCAGCTTCTGGTACATGTGGAAGCTGCCGATGTTCGGTGAGCAGTCGGTGGACGCCGTGATCGAGGAACTCGAGGCCTGCCACCGCGAATTCCCCGACCACATGGTGCGCTTCGTCGCGTACGACAACTACGCGCAAAGCCAAGGCACCGCCTTCGTGGTGTATCGCTGAGTCGGGAGGGCCGTCATGACGAACATCGCGCGCAGCCCCGCCGCCGTCGTGGCGGCCGATCCGCTCGAAGCCTACCGCGTCGAGCGCGAGCCTTACTACCGCAGCGTGGCCGACGAGGTCGCGCTGTACGAGGTGGCGTATTCGGTCCGCATGCCGGTGATGCTCAAGGGGCCCACCGGCTGCGGCAAGACCCGCTTCGTGGAGTACATGGCCTGGAAGCTGGGGCGGCCCCTGCTGACCGTGGCCTGCAACGAGGACATGACCGCCAGCGACCTGGTCGGGCGCTACCTGCTGGACGCCGGCGGCACGCGCTGGCAGGACGGTCCGCTGGCCCTGGCCGCCCGCCTGGGCGCCATCTGCTACCTCGACGAGGTGGTCGAGGCACGCCAGGACACCACGGTGGCCATCCACCCGCTGACCGACGCGCGGCGCATGCTCCCGCTGGAGAAGAAGGGCGAGGTGATCCACGCCCACCCGGACTTCCAGCTCGTCATCTCCTACAACCCGGGCTACCAGAGCCTGATGAAGGACCTGAAGCAGTCGACCAAGCAGCGCTTCGCGGCGCTGGACTTCCAGTATCCGCGTGCCGAGGTGGAAGCCGAGATCGTCGCCCACGAGTCGGGAGTCGGCGCCGAGGTGGCCGCCAAGCTGGTGCACGTCGCCGAACGCTCGCGCAACCTGAAGGGCCACGGCCTGGACGAGGGCCTGTCCACCCGCATGCTCATCTACGCGGGCTCGCTGATAGCCCGCGGCGTGGGCGCGCAGGAGGCCTGCCGCATGGCCCTGGTGCGTCCGATCACCGACGACCCGGACATGCGCGATGCGCTCGACGCCACCGTGACCACCTACTTCTGATCCGCGGCGCGCCTGCCCGCCGGCGCGCCGCCCCCAGGCCATGGCCATTCATCTCGAGGAATTCCAGGAGTTGTACGGCGAATTGCCGGGCGCCGCGCAGGAACTGCTGCGCGCATCGTGGACCGAGGCCGCGCGCGCCTTCTCGCCGCGCGGCCTGGACAACTACCTCAAGGGCGCGCTCGCGCTCCACCAGCTCGGACGCGGCGAGCAACTCGTCGTCACCTACCTGCAGTCCATGCCGGAGCTGGCGCGCGCGGTGGGCGATGACGTGCTTCCCGAGCTGGTCAACTTCCTGCTGGCGATGGCCTCCAAGACCTCCGGCGCGGTGCTGGCGCTGATCGCGGGAACCGCGCCGCAGGCCGCGCGCCGGCTGGGTGACGACGAGTTGCTTCGCCAGTACCTCAATGTGCTGTCGCTGATGCTGGCGCAGGTGCCGCGCGCACTGCGTCCGATGCTCGAGCATCTGGACCAGCTGCTGTCCCAGCTCACCCTGGGGGGGCTGCGGCGCTGGGTGCAGTGGGGCGCGCAGGCCTACAAGACCGATTTCGAGGGCCAGCAGGCCTACTTCTCGCTGCGCAGCGCCGATGCCTTGTCGGTGCTGCAGCAGGAGCGCAAGGGCACGCTGTTCGTGCAGGTGCAGCGCCGGCTCAACATCTATCTGCGCGCGATGTGGGGGCGCGACGTGTTCCTGCGCCCCACCGCGGGCGACTACGAGAACCGCGAGGGCCTGCGCCCCTTCATCGAGGGCCATGTCGTGCACCTGGCCGACGCCTACGACGATTGGCGTCCACTCGGCGCCGACACGCCCGAGCCGCAGGTGGTGGGCGGGCTGGAGTTGTACCGCGCGGCCGCCAACCATGCCACCGCGCACCTGGTGTTCACGCGCCGCGCGCTGTCCATGCAGGAGCTCTCGCCGCTGCAGATCGCGCTGGTGGAGCTGATCGAGGACGCGCGCGTGGAGCAGCTGGCCATCGAGCGCTTCCCGAACATGCGTGCGTCGTGGCTGGCCCTGCATCCCGTGCCCGATGCGGGGGAGCCGGCGCGCGTGGGCGATCTGCTCAACCGCCTGGCCCGCGCCCTGCTGGAGCCCGGCGTGGCGGACCCGCATCCGTGGGTTCGCCGCGGCGTGGAACTGTTGCGCGCCCAGGCTGATCTCGGCGAGCGCCAGCTCAGCCGCCGCGTCGGCGTGGAGCTGGCGCACGCGCTGGCGGATCTGGATCTGCCCGAATACAACCGGCGCCTGGACGGGCTGCGCGCCCCGTACCGCGACGACAACCGCGCCGTGTGGGCGCTCGAGGGCTACGACGAGGCGCTGGCGCTGCAGGCGAGCTGGGAGGCGCGCGCCCAGGTGCGCCGCAAGGTCGGCCTGATGGAGATGGTCAACGAGGTGGATTGCGAGCTCGCCGGCGACGACGCCCAGGAAGTGTGGGTGCTGCCCACCGAGTTCTATCTCGACCAGGAGGACGTGACCATCAACGCCCTGGAGGGCCGGCCGGCGGTGTCCGAACCCTTCCACTATCCCGAGTGGGACTACCAGATCCAGCTCGAGCGTCCCAGTTGGGCGACCGTGCTGGAGCGCCAGGCGCCGCTGGGCGATCTGGCGCGCATCGACGCCATCCTGGCCGAGCACAAGCCGGTAGCCTCGCGCCTGAAATTCCTCATCGAATCCATGGTGCCGCAGGGCCTGCAGCGCATGCGCCGCCAGCGCGACGGAGACGACATCGACCTCGACGCGGCGGTGCGCGCGATGAGCGACCTGCGCATGGGCGTGTCGCCCGATCCCCGCTGCATGGTGCGGCTCAAGCGCGCGCAGCGCGACCTCGCGGTGATGGTGCTGCTCGATCTGTCCGAGTCGTCGAACGACAAGGTGCGCGGCCAGGACTACAGCGTGCTCGACCTGACGCGCTCGGCCACCGTGCTATTGGCCGACGCGCTGGAGCGCATTGGCGATCCCTTCGCCATCCACGGATTCTGTTCCGACGGCCGTCACGACGTGCAGTACTACCGCTTCAAGGATTTCGATCAGCCCTACGGCGAGCTGGCCAAGGCGCGCCTGGCCGGCATGCGGGGCAGCTATTCGACCCGCATGGGCGCGGCGCTGCGCCACGCCGGGCAGCATCTGGCGCGCCAGGCCAAGCGCCGCAAGATCTGCTTCGTGGTCACTGACGGCGAGCCGGCGGACAACGACGTGCGCGATCCGCAGTACCTGCGCCACGACACGCGCAACGCGGTGGAGGCACTGGGACGCGAGGGCGTCACCGTGTACGCGTTGTCGCTGGATCCGCACGCCGACGCCTACGTTTCGCACATCTTCGGCAGCCGCAACGTCAGCGTGATCGACAAGGTCGAGCGCCTGCCCGAGAAACTGCCCATGCTGTACATGAGCCTGACGCGCTGAGCTCCGTTTCCGGTAAAGCGGACTTAAGATTCCCGGGTGGTAATTCAGGGAATCGAATGAAAAACGTCACGCTGCGCCAGCTGCGGGTGTTCAACGCCGCGGCGCGTCACCTGCATTTCGGCAAGGCCGCGCAGGAGATGCACCTGACCCCGCCGGCGGTGTCCATCCAGATCCGCGAACTCGAGGCGCAGGTCGGGCTGCCCTTGTTCGAGCGCCAGGGCAAGTCGGTCAGCCTGAGCCCGGCCGGCGAGTATTTCCTGGTCTATGCGCGCAAGATCCTGGCCACGTTGAAGGACGCCGAGGACGCGATGGCGCGGCTGCGCGGCCTGAAGACCGGGCGCCTGACCATCGGCATGGTCAGCACCGCGCAGTACTTCGTCCCGCGCCTGCTCGCGCGCTTCCACGAAAGCCATCCTTACCTGGACGTGCGCCTGGCCGTGGGCAACCGCGCGCAGCTGATCGAGCAGTTGCAGAACAGCGAGCTGGACCTGGCCATCATGGGCCAGCCGCCGAAGGAGATGGATACCCGCGCCGAGGTGTTCGCGGCGCACCCGATGGGCGTGGTGGTGCCGCCGGGACACGAGCTGGCGCGCGGCGGACCGCACGGGCCGGAACTGCTCGCGCAATTCAACTTCATCATGCGCGAGCCGGGTTCGGGCACGCGCGCGACCCTGGAGGAATACCTGCTGCGCCACCGCGTGGAGCTGCAGATGTGGACCGAGATGCCGAGCAACGAAAGCATCAAGCAGGCGGTCATGGCCGGAATGGGTATCAGTTTCCTGTCGCTGCACACGGTCGGCCTGGAGCTGCGCGACCGGCTGCTGGTGGTGCCGCCCATGCAGGGCATGCCGGTGCTGCGTCGCTGGTACGCGGTGAACAGCCAGTCCAAGCTGCATTCGCCGGCGGCCGAGACCTTCCGGCTGTTCGTGCTCGAACACGGCGAGACCTTCCTGGCCGAGACCTTCGGCCTGCCCGAGGCGGCGCCGGAGCCCGAACGCCCGCGCGGCACGGCAGCCGGGCCGCACACGGCGCGCTGAGCGGCGCGTCCGCGCCTCAGCTGCCGACGATCGAAGCCTCCAGCCAGTCGCTGATGTGCTGGCTGGCCTGGTCCACCTCCTCGCCCCGGTGCAGTTGCTCGTGCCAGCGCGCCACCGCCTCGTCGCGCGGCGCGGCGCAGCGCAGGAAGGCGGTCAGCGGACAGGTCGCCAGGTCGGTGTGCGAGGGCGGCACGTGCAGCGCCCGCACGTAGCGCCAGTGGTAGGCCAGCGCGCCGAGGTGGCTGCTTACCGAGGCCTGCGTCGGCTGGGGGCGAAACTCCCGCAGCCAGCGCGAGGCCTGCTCCGGCGGCAAGGGCCGGCACAATCCGAAACCCTGGCCCATCGTGGCCCCCAGCAGGCTGACCGCCTCGACCGCGTCGGCGTCCTCCAGGCCCTCGACCACGGCCGCGCGCCGCAGGTCGTGGGCCACCTGGATCAGCGAGCCCACCAGGCTGATGACCCGCAGCGGATACGTGCGCAGCGTGGCCAGCAGGCCCTGGTCGATCTTGATCACGTCGAAGGGCAGGCGCGACAGGCGCTCGAGGCTGCTGTAGCCCGAGCCCAGGTCGTCCATCGACAGGCGTACGCCGAGGCCCGCGAGCTGCTCGATGCCCACGCGCTGCGAATCCGAGTGCAGTTCCTGGGTCTCCAGCAACTCGATATGCAGGCGCTCGGGCTCCACGCCCCGGCTGCGCAGGGCCTCGTCCACCCAGCGCGTGCAATCGGGGTTCAGCAGGGTCGAGGGAGGCAGGTTGATGGAGATGCCCAGGCGCGCGAAACGCGCAGCCTGCCCGCTGAGCTCGACCAGCCAGTCCAGGGCCTGCCCCAGGCCGAGCTGGAACAGGCGGTCCAGTTCGGCGTGGCCCAGCAGCGGCAGGAACTGGCCCGGCGGCACCACGCTGCCGTCGGGCATGTGCAGCCGCGCCAGCGCCTCCACCGCGTCGACCTCGCCGCTGCGCAGGTCGAACACCGGTTGCAGGTGCATGCGCAGGCCTCCCGTGAACATGCATGCACGATAGGCTTCGGCCCGTTCCTCGGGCAAGGCGAAGCCGCTCGGGCTGCGGCTGGACCGCCAGGTCTGCTCCCAGCGGCGCTGCAGGCCCTGGCCGAATTCGCGCATCCAGTCCGCCTCGAACTGATTCGGGTAGGCCCCGTACAGGTACAGGCAGGCCGCCACGTTGCCGGCTTCGTCGCATACCGGCAGCGCGAAGGTCGACTGCACCCTCAGCCGGGTCGCCTGCCCGTTCCAGAAGCCCAGGCGCGGGTCCGCGGCGTAGTTGGGCGTGCTCTGCGCCAGCCCGCTGCGCCAGGCCAGCGCCACCAGGCCCTGGCCGCGCGGTGTTTGCGAGTCGATGAGCACGCTGGTGCCGGGATCGCGCATGACCTCGGTGATCTCCCGGGCCTGCGGACCGGCGCTGCGCTCGACCGTCAGCACGCCTTGCTGATCCAGGCGCAGCAGCAGCGCGGCGCGCACCCCCGGTAGCGCGCCCAGCACTTCCAGTTCCTCGGCCGAGGCATCCGCCCACGCGGCGCCGGCGCGCACGTACGGGCGCGCCAGCAGGCGCCAGTAGGCGCCGAGCACGCGTTCGGTCGCATCGGTCTGGCCCTCGATGTCGTCGTGCAGGCGCTGCTCCACGATGCGCGACAGCGCGTGGCGATCCTCGGCGCTCAGCCCGGTGCGCGACCCGAGCCGGGCCAGCAGGCCGCCGTACTGCGCCTGCGAGCGCACCAGCATGGATCCGCCCACCCCGACCAGCGCATGCACGCGCCCCACCGCCTCGGCGCGCTGGCGCAGTTGGTCGCGCGTGGTGCCGGGGTGCACCAGGAACTGCAGGTGCGCGGCCTGGCGGGCCTTCAGGCTGCGCAACTGTTCGGCGCTGAGCGCCTCCAGGATGCGCGCGCTCTGCGGCTCGCGGGCCAGGCCCTGGTAGAAGGCCTCCACGAATTCCGTGCCGGCCTGCGCGAAATGCTCCGCCGCGTTTTCCAGCAATGCCGCGGCCCGAAGCCCGTAGGGCTGCTCGGCCGCTTCCGGCCCCAGGGCCTGCTGATTGTCTCGCATGCGCTGGAAGATAGCGCTTTCCGCCGTCCTGCAAAACCCGTGGCGAATCCTGGCCCGTCAACTCGGGCATCGGCGCAACGCTGAGGCCCTGGCGGCCTGCCGGGCGGCTCGCGCCTGCCCTGGGTCGATGCCGGTGGCGCGCTGGAAGTCCGCGTCGAGGCGGCGCAGCAGCGCCGGGTCGCTCGGCTTCACGGCCTTGGGCCCTGCTCCGGGCGGTGAGACCAGTTCGTCCGAATACCCCGGGTTGATGCCGAAGGCGCAGACCTGCCCGTCCGAGAATTGCTCGTAGAGCGTGTAGGGCGAACCGTCCGGCTGCAGGTTCAGCAGCACCCGGTTCCCGTTCATGCTGTCGGGAATGTCGCAGGTGTGGACTCCGGGAAAGCTGCGCATGCCGTACTTGGAGCCGTCGGCCAGGCGCAGGTTCAGCGAGATCGCGTCCTCGGTACGGGGAGTCTCGTTGTAGGTGTAGCGCTGCCAGTTCGTGGAGGCGCCCGGCTGGAGGATCGGCGTGGGGGTGATCTGCTCCGCATAGGTCTCGCCGAACACGATCAGGTTCGAGATGCTCGCGTCGAGGCCGTAGTTGGCCATCTGCAGGCTGTAGTCGAAGGGCGCCGGCGTATGGTTGACGAAGGACACGTAGACCCACGGAGGGGTGTCGCTCGCGGCTGCGGAAGCGGCGGATGCCGGGGAGGCAGCCGGTACTCCGGGCGCCGCCCATGCGGCATCCGCGGAGACCGCGGCCGCGATGCAACTGGCGAGCAGCATCGCGGCGAAGGAGAGGGTACGCTGAGGTTTTGACATGATGGGCTCCTTGAGTCTGGAGATTGTCCGGATCCTCCCAAGACCTTGGAGTCCATGACACCCATATGTGTACCCAGCCTGGGGTCACCTTCGCCCCAGCCTGCCTCGCTCAGTTGCGCAGCCGGTACCCGGTGCGGAAGATCCAGGCCACGACCGCCAGCGCGATGCCCAGGAAGACCAGGGTCATCGCCAGGCTGAGTCCCACGCCCACGTCGGCGGTGCCGTAGAAGCTCCAGCGGAAGCCGCTGATCAGGTAGACCACCGGGTTGAACAGCGCCACCGTATGCCACACCCCGGGCAGCATGTCGATGGAGTAGAAGCTGCCGCCGAGGAAGGTCAGCGGGGTGATGATCAGCAGGGGCACGACCTGCAGCTTCTCGAAGCCGTCGGCCCAGATGCCGATGATGAAGCCCACCAGGCTGAAGGTCACCGCGGTCAGCAGCAGGAAGGCGACCATCCACAGCGGGTGTTCCACGCGCAGCGGCACGAACAGCCCGGCGGTGGCGAGGATGATCAGCCCCAGCGCCACCGACTTGGAGGCCGCGGCGCCGACGTAGCTCAGCACGATCTCCAGGAACGACACGGGCGCCGACAGCAGTTCGTAGATGGTCCCGGTGAATTTCGGGAAATAGATCCCGAAGGAGGCGTTGGAAATGCTCTGGGTCAGCAGCGACAGCATGATCAGCCCGGGGACGATGAAGGCCCCGTAGCTGACGCCGCCGACGTCCTGCATGCGCGAGCCGATGGCCGCGCCGAACACGATGAAATACAGCGAGGTGGAGATCACCGGCGAGATCACGCTTTGCATGATGGTGCGCAGCGTGCGCGCCATCTCCTGGCGGTAGATCACGCGGACCGCGTAGCCGTTCATGCCTGGCTCCCGTGCAGCAGCCCGACGAAAATGTCTTCCAGCGAGCTCTCGGTGGTGCGCAGGTCGCGGAAGGCCACGCCCTGTTCGCGCAGTTTCTCCAGCAGCGCTCCCATGCCGGCCCCCTGGTCCTGGGTGTCGTAGGTGTAGTGCAACTCGGCGCCGTCGGCGCCCAGCTCCAGGCCCAGGCCGTGCAGCGCCGGCGGCAGCTCGGGCAGCGCATGCTGCAGCTGCAGGGTCAGGTGCTTGCGCCCGAGTTCGCGCATCAGCTCGGCCTTCTCGCGCACCAGCACCAGGCGCCCGCGGTTGATCACGCCGATGCGGTCGGCCATCTCCTCGGCCTCCTCGATGTAGTGCGTGGTCAGGATGATGGTCACGCCCGACTCGCGCAACTGGCGCACCAGGTTCCACATGTCGCGCCGCAGCTCCACGTCCACGCCGGCAGTGGGCTCGTCGAGGAACAGCAGCCGGGGCTCGTGCGACAGCGCCTTGGCGATCAGCACGCGGCGCTTCATGCCGCCGGACAGCGTGCGCAGCTGGTTGTCCTTCTTGTCCCACAGGGACAGCGCGCGCAGCACCTTCTCGATGTGCGCGGGATCGGGCGCGCAGCCGAACAGGCCGCGGCTGAACGAAACCGTGGCCCAGACCGTCTCGAAGGCGTCGCTGGTCAGTTCCTGCGGCACCAGCCCGATCAGCGAGCGCGTGGCGCGCCAGTCGCGGGAGATGTCGCGGCCGTCCACGCTGACGCGGCCGGCGCTGGGGTTGACCAGGCCGCACACGATGCTGATCAGCGTGGTCTTTCCGGCGCCGTTGGGGCCCAGCAGCGCGAAGATCTCGCCGCGCCGGATGGAAAGGTCCACCGATTGCAGGGCCTGGAAGCCCGAGGCGTAGACCTTGCCCAAGCCTTCGATGCGCAGGATTTCGTCGCCTGGGGCGGAACGCGTGGGGGTGAGCATGGCCGAGAGGTTACCAGGGGGTGGCGATGCGTGCCGGGGCGGAATTCCGCCGCGTCCGTGCGGTCATTGTTACCGTTTCCGCCGCTCGGGCCGGCGCCGGCGGGCGCCTCTCCCGAGGTAGACAGAGGGGCTTTCGCGTGCCCCGTCGCCTGGCATGGGCCTTGCTTGCCAGGGGCGCGTTCGTCGCCGCACGAGCGTCGGAGCCAGGCTCGCGTTTGCATCGCGGCGGCGACCATCATCCTTACTACAACCGGAGACATCCGACATGCAAGCCCAACCCAAGCGCGCCCTGCGTCGCATCGCCAAGTCCGTCGCCGCCTCGCTGGCGCTGGCCGGCGCCAGTTTTGCCGCCCACGCGGCCACGGCCCCGGCGCAGATCAAGATCGGCACGCTGTACGCCAGCACGGGCCCCTTCGCGGTGGCCTCGCAGGGGCAGTTCGAAGGCCTGAAGTTCTGGGCCGAGGCGGTGAACAAGGACGGCGGGGTGTTCGTCAAGGCCTTCGGCAAGAAGATCCCGGTCAAGATCGTGGCCTACGACGACCAGAGCTCCACGTCGACGGCGACCACGCTGTACAACCAGCTGATCACGCAGGACAAGGTGGACGTGCTGGTGGCCGATTTCGGCTCGGTGCTGACCTCGGTGGCGGTGCCGCTGGCGGCCGAGCACCACATGCTGCTGATCGACCCGACCGGCTCGGGGGCGAACTTCTTCACCAAGAAGACCGATTACCTGGCCGACGTGAGCATTCCGGCCTCCACCGTGTGGCCG
>NZ_KB898475.1 GCF_000377645.1 Thiomonas sp. FB-6
GCTGCTCAAGATCGGCGCGGCCGTCGTGCGCAACACCCGCCGCGTGCGGCTGCTGCTGGCCTCCAGCCATCCCCTCAAGCACGTGTTCCTCAGCGCCGCCCACGCCCTGGCCCCTTGAGCCGCGAAAAGTGCTGTCCCCGGCACGTTGACGAACAACGGGGGTAAGGGGGTACTGCGCCCTGCGTTCGCCAAGACCCGCGCGTCGAGGCTTCAGGCCCTCATCCGCGATGCCACTCGCTTCGTGTTCGATGCCAAACCCGACGTCGATGGCGGCTCATGAAATATCCAGGCTAGCAGGCTGTCCGGTGCCGGCGCGAGGCTGGCACTATCATGCCGCGGCATCGATCGCACCACCTCCGCATCTCCCATGCCCACCCGCATCGCCGACCTGCGCATCGCAGGCGAGGAACTGCTGCCCACGCCCCGTGAACTGCATGCCGCCGTGCCGGCCGGGGAGGCCGAGCAGGCGGTGATCGCGCGCTCGCGCGGCCTGGTGCGCGACATCGTGCACGGGCGCGACGACCGCCTGATGGTGGTCACCGGCCCCTGTTCCATCCACGACGTCGATGCCGCGCTGGAGTACGCGGGGCGTCTGCGCGAGGCCGCGCCGCGGGTGGACGACGCGCTCCTGCTGGTGATGCGGGTGTATTTCGAGAAGCCGCGCACGCGCCTGGGCTGGAAGGGCATGATCTACGACCCGGACCTCGACGGCCGGGGCGACATCCACAAGGGCCTGTTGAAGGCGCGCTCCCTGCTGGTGGCCTGCGCGGGCCTGGGGGTGCCGGCGGCCTCCGAGATCCTGGACCTGGTCACGCCGCAGTACTACGCCGAGCTCCTGTCCTGGGGGGCCATCGGCGCGCGCACCACCGAGAGTCCGCTGCACCGCCAGATGGCCTCGGCCTTGTCGGCGCCGCTGGGTTTCAAGAACCCGACCAGCGGCAAGCTGCAGACGGCGGTGGATGCCATCGTCGTTGCCGCGCAGTCGCACCGCTTTCCGTCCATTTCGCTGGACGGGCGCGCGATCGTGGTGACCACCACGGGCAATCCCGACTGCCACCTGATCCTGCGCGGGGGCGAGTCCGGACCGAACTACTCCGCCGGCAGCGTGGCGGCCGCGGTGCAGGCCTTGCGGGACGCGGGCATCGCCCAGCGCGTGATGATCGACTGCAGCCACGCCAACAGCGGCGGCGACTACCGGCGCCAGGCGCTGGTGGCGGCGGACGTGGCCGCGCAGATCGCCGGCGGCAGCCGCGACATCCTGGGACTGATGCTGGAGAGCCATCTGGTCGAGGGGCGCCAGACCCTCGGCGGCGATCCGGCCTCGCTGTGCTACGGCCAGAGCATCACCGACGGCTGCATCGGCTGGGACGCCACCGTCGGGGTGCTGGAGCAGCTGGCCGACGCGGTGCGCGCCGGGCGCCGGCTGCGCGGCGCGGGCGGCCCGGCGAAATGACGGTTCCTGGCGGGACAGCACACTAGCGCCGAATTTACGCGGCGTTGAGGTCCTCGGTCCTAGGCTTCTCCCAGCGATGCAACGGGAGAGCCGTCGTGGATTTTCTGTACTTGGGACTTGTGCTGCTGGGCTGGGCCGCCATGGTCTGGCTGGTCCGCGGCTGCGAAAAACTGCAGGCGGGCCGCTGACATGAACCCGCTGTACGTGCTGGGCGGGATCGTCGCGTTCCTGCTGCTGGTGTACCTGGTGTATGCGCTGGTGCGCGCGGAGGAGTTCTGATGACTCCGGCGTTCTGGGTTCTGCTGGCCGTGTTGTTCGCGGCCCTGCTGCTCGTCGGCAGGCCGCTGGGCCTGTACATGGCCGCGCTGGCCGAGGGGCGCATGCCCCCGGCGCTGCTCGCGCTGGAGGCCCGTCTGCTGGGCCTGGCCGGCGCGCGGCCCGGCGAGGAGATGGGCTGGGGCGCCTACGCGCGTGCGCTGCTGTTGTTCAACGTGCTCGGGGTGCTGGCGGTCTACGCGCTGCAGCGCCTGCAGGGGGTGCTTCCGCTCAATCCCCAGCATTTCGGGGCGCCGAGCCCCGACTCCGCGTTCAACACCGCCATCAGCTTCGTCACCAACACCAACTGGCAGGGCTACTCGGGCGAGAGCACCATGGGCAACCTGGTGCAGATGGCCGCCCTGGCGGTGCAGAATTTCCTGTCGGCGGCCACCGGCATCGCGGTGGCCTTCGCCATGGTGCGTGGATTCGCGCGGCGCGGCGCCTCGACCATCGGCAACTTCTGGGTGGACCTGCACCGCATCACGAGCTACGTGCTGCTGCCGCTCTCCTTCGTGTTCGCCATCGTGCTGGTCAGCCAGGGCGTGCCGCAGACCTTGCGCGCCGACCGCACGGTCGACCTCATCGCCCCGGTCAGCTTCCAGGTGCCCGGGACCGATGCCCAGGGCCATCCGCTGAGCGACGCCAGGGGGCAGCCGGTGATGGTGGCCTCGCAGGCCGCACGGCAGACCCTGCCGCTGGGACCGGTGGCCTCGCAGGAGGCGATCAAGGAACTCGGGACCAACGGCGGAGGCTTCTACAACGCCAATTCGGCGCATCCCTACGAGAACCCCGACGCGCTGAGCAACGGCCTGGAGATCTTCGCGCTGCTGCTGATCTCGGTCGCGCTGAGTTTCACCTTCGGCCGCATGGTCGGCGACCCGCGCCAGGGCTGGGCGCTGCTGGCGGCGATGGCCATCCTGCTCGGCGGGGCGATGGCCGCGGAGGCGCACTTCGAGCAGCAGGGCAACCCCGCGCTGATCGCGCTGCACGTCGACCAGAAGCCTGGCGCGCTGCAGTCGGGCGGCAGCATGGAGGGCAAGGAGACGCGTTTCGGCATCGCCTCGACCGCGGTGTTCACCGCCGCGACCACCGGTACGTCGACCGGCGCGGTGAATTCGATGCTGGACTCCAACACCCCGCTGGGCGGCCTGGTGCCCATGCTGCTGATCCAGCTCGGCGAGGTGGCCCCCGGGGGCACCGGAACGGGCCTGTACGGCATGCTGCTGGTGGCGCTGATGGCGGTGTTCGTCGGCGGCCTGATGATCGGCCGCACGCCGGAGTACCTGGGCAAGAAGATCGAGTCCTTCGAGATGAAGATGGTCTCGATCGGGCTGCTGGTCTCGCCCCTTCTGGTGGTGCTCGGCACCGCGGTCGCTTCGGTCACCGCGGCCGGCCTGGCCGGCCCGGCCAACCCGGGGGCGCACGGATTCTCGGAAATGCTCTACGCCTTCACGTCGGCGTCGAACAACAACGGCAGCGCCTTCGCCGGGCTGAACGCCAACACGCCCTTCTACAACCTGGGCCTGGGCCTGGCGATGTGGTTCGGCCGTTTCGTGTCCATCGTCGCCGCGCTGGCCATCGCCGGATCGCTGGCGTCGAAAAAGCGCCTGGCCGCGTCCAGCGGAACCATGCCCACGCATGGCGCGCTGTTCGTCAGCCTGCTCCTCGGCACGGTCCTGCTGGTGGCCGCGTTGACCTTCCTGCCGGCGCTGGCGCTGGGGCCCATCGCCGAGCACCTGGCGCTGTGGGCCGGCCATTGATCCGTGACGAGGAACGATGATGACGCGTGAACGCCTTCCCCTGTTCGATGCCGCGCTGCTCGGACCCGCGGTGCTCGATTCGTTTCGCAAGCTCGACCCGCGGGTGCAGTTGCGCAACCCGGTGATGTTCGTGGTCTACGTCGGCAGCCTGCTGACCACGGGGTTGTGGCTGCAGGCGCTGCACGGGCGCGGTGAGGCGCCGGCAGGCTTCATCCTGGCGGTTACCGTGTGGCTGTGGTTTACCGTGCTGTTCGCCAATTTCGCCGAGGCTTTGGCCGAAGGGCGCAGCAAGGCGCAGGCGGCCAGCCTGCGCGGTACCCGCACTGCAACCCAGGCCAGGAGGCTCGCCGAGCCGCGCTACGGCGCTTCGTGGACCCTGGTCGACGGCGACGCGCTGCGCAAGGACGAAGTCGTGGTCGTGCTGGCCCACGAGGTGATTCCCTGCGACGGTGAGGTCATCGAGGGTGCGGCCACCGTCGACGAAAGCGCGATCACCGGCGAGTCGGCCCCGGTGATCCGCGAGTCGGGCGGCGACTTCTCGTCGGTGACCGGCGGCACGACGGTGCTGTCGGACTGGATCGTCGTGCGCTGCACGGCCGATCCCGGCGACTCCTTCCTCGACCGCATGATCGCCCTGGTCGAGGGCGCCAGGCGGCGCAAGACCCCGAACGAGATCGCGCTGAGCATCCTGCTGGTGGCCCTGACCGTGATCCTGCTGGCGGCGACGGTCACGCTGCTGCCCTATTCGATCCATTCGGTCCAGGCGGCCGGAGCGGGCCGGCCCGTGAGCATCACCGTGCTGGTGGCGCTGCTGGTGTGCCTGATCCCCACGACCATCGGCGCCCTGCTGTCGGCCATCGGCGTGGCCGGCATGAGCCGCATGCTGGGAGCCAACGTGGTGGCGACCTCGGGGCGCGCGGTGGAGGCCGCCGGCGACATCGACGTGCTGCTGCTGGACAAGACCGGCACCATCACCCTGGGCAACCGACAGGCCAGCGCCTTCCTGCCGGTGGCGGGCGTGAGCGAGCGCGAGCTGGCCGACGCCGCGCAGCTGGCCTCACTGGCCGACGAAACCCCGGAGGGGCGCAGCATCGTCGTGCTGGCCAAGCAGCGCTTCAACCTGCGCGAACGCGGCCTGGAGTCGCTGCACGCCAGTTTCGTGCCGTTTTCCGCGCAGACCCGCATGAGCGGCGTGGACATCGGCGGCAGGCCCGTGCGCAAGGGCGCGGCGCAGGAGATCGCCGGGTTCGTGCGCGAGCGCGGCGGCCTGCTGCCGCAGGACCTGCAGGAACTGGTCGAGGCCGCGTCGCGCCGCGGCAGCACGCCGCTGGTGGTGGCCGATGACCGGCGGGTGCTCGGCGTGGTCGAGCTCAAGGACATCGTCAAGGACGGCATCAAGGAGCGCTTCGCCCAGTTGCGGCGCATGGGAATCCAGACCGTGATGATCACCGGGGACAACCGGCTCACCGCGGCGGCGATCGCGGCCGAGGCTGGGGTGGACGAGTACCAGGCCGAGGCCACGCCGGAGACCAAGCTGGCGCTGATCCGCAAGTACCAGGCGGAGGGTCGCCTGGTGGCGATGACCGGCGACGGCACCAACGACGCGCCGGCGCTGGCGCAGGCCGACGTCGCGGTGGCGATGAACAGCGGCACGCAGGCGGCGCGCGAAGCCGGCAACATGGTGGACCTGGACTCCAATCCGACCAAGCTGATCGAGGTGGTGGAAATCGGCAAGCAGATGCTGATGACCCGTGGCGCGCTGACCACCTTCAGCATCGCCAACGACCTGGCGAAATATTTCGCCATCCTTCCGGCGATGTTCGTCGGCACCTATCCGCAACTGGGCGCGCTCAACCTCATGCACCTGGCCACCCCGGATTCGGCGATTCTGTCGGCGGTGATCTTCAACGCGCTGATCATCGTGTTCCTGATTCCCCTGGCGCTCAAGGGAGTGCGCTTGCGCGCGCTGTCGGCCTCGGTGCTGCTGCGCAACAACCTGCTGGTCTACGGCGCCGGCGGAATCATTCTTCCCTTCTTCGGCATCAAGGCGATCGACCTGCTGCTGAACGCGCTGCACCTGGTCTGACCCGGAGACTGCCATGCTTCGCATGTTTCGACCCGCGCTGCTTCTGTTCGCAGGCTTCACCCTGCTGACCGGGCTGATCTACCCCTTGCTGGTGACCGCAACGGCCGAGCTCGTGTTTCCGTGGCAGGCCGGCGGCTCGGTGCTCGCGGTGGGCGGCAGGCCCGTCGGCTCGCGGCTGATCGGCCAGTCCTTCTCGGCACCGCGCGACTTCTGGGGACGTCCGTCGGCGACCTCGCCGCAGCCGTACAACGGCCTGGCCTCCGGCGGGTCCAACCTCGGCCCGAGCAATCCCGCGGAACTGGCCGCGGTGAAGGCCAGGGTCGAGGCGCTGCGCGCCGCCGATCCGGCCGAGGCGAATGTCGCCGTGCCGGCCGACCTGGTGACCGCCTCGGGATCGGGGCTCGATCCCGACATCAGCCTGGCGGCGGCGCAGTACCAGGTGGCGCGCATCGCGCAGGCGCGCCACCTGCCGGCAAGCCAGGTGCAGGCCGTCATCGATCGCTTCGCCCGGCACCCCGCGCTGGGTCTGTTCGGCGAGCCGCGCGTGAACGTGCTGGAGCTGAACCTGGCGCTCGACGGCGACGTTCCCGCGCGTGTTCGCTGAGTGCCGGCGCAGGCACAATACGGACAGCGAAAGAGCCTGACCGCGCGCCGCGGCCGCCAAGCACCCGCTCTGCTCGATGACCGACGACGACCGCCCGGACCCGGATGCCCTGCTGCGTGAGGTCGAGCAGCAGGAGCAGCAGGCGCTGCGCGGCCGGCTGAAGATCTTCTTCGGCGCCTCGCCGGGCGTCGGCAAGACCTACGCCATGCTCGGCGCGGCGCGCGAGTTGCGCGCCAAGGGGGTGGACGTGGTGTGCGGCGTGGTGGAGACCCACGGCCGCCAGGAGACGCAGCGCCTGCTCGAAGGCCTGCAGCTGCTGCCGCGTGCGCGCCTGGGCGAGGGCGCCCGCGCCGTGCAGGAGTTCGACCTGGCCGCCGCGCTGCAGCGCCGGCCCGCCGTGCTGCTGGTGGACGAGCTGGCGCACAGCAACGCCCCGGGCAGCCGCCACCCCAAGCGCTGGCAGGACGTCGAGGAACTGCTGGCCGCCGGCATCGACGTGTACACCACGCTCAACGTGCAGCACCTGGACAGCGTCAGCCACATCGTCGCCAGCATCGCCGAGGTGCCGGTGCGCGAGACCGTGCCGGACAGCCTGTTCCAGCAGGCCGACGATGTCGTGCTGGTGGATCTTCCGCCCGACGAACTGCTGCAGCGCCTGCGCGAGGGCAAGGTCTACGTCGCCGCGCAGGCGGCGCGCGCGCTGAGGAATTTCTTTCGCAAGGGCAATCTGCTGGCGCTGCGCCAGCTTGCGCTGCGCCTGACCGCCGAGCGGGTCGACAGCCAGATGCGCAGCTACCGCAGCACCCAGGTGGGCGGCGCGGTGTGGAGCGCGTCCGAGGCCCTGCTGGTCTGCGTGGGGCCCGACAACGGGCCCGGCCTGGTACGCGCCGCCGCGCGCCTGGCCGAGGCGCTGCACGCGCGCTGGCACGTGGTCTACGCCGAGACGCCGCCGCTGCAGCAGCTGGCCGAGGCACGACGCGCGGCCATTCTCAAGCTGCTGCAGCTTGGCCGCGACCTCGGCGCGCACAGCGCGGTGCTGGCGGGGCAGCAGGCCGCGGCCGAGGTGCTGGCCTATGCGCGCACGCACAACCTCAACCGCGTGCTCATGGCCCGCCATCGCCGGCGCAGCTGGTGGCGGGAACTGCGGCACGGCTCCTTCGCGCGCGCGCTGGGCGCCCTGGCGCCGGATCTGGATCTCATCCTGCTGGCGCCCGAGTCCGACGCGGGGCAGCCCGTGGCGGAGCCGGCGGGCGGCGTGGGCGAGGCGGCGCCCCTGCCGTGGCGGGACTACGCCTGGTCGCTGGCCGGCAGCGCCGCGGTGACCCTGCTGGCCAGCCCGCTGCTGGGCTATTTCGATCTGTCGAACATGGTCATGCTGTTCCTGGCGGGAGTGGTGCTCACCGCCTGGCGCCTGGGACGCGGGCCGGCGGTGCTGGCGGCCTTCGTCAACGTGCTGGCCTTCGACTTCTTCTACGTGCCCCCGCGCTTCACCTTCGGCGTCAGCGACGTGCAGTACCTGTTCACCTTCAGCGTCATGCTGGGCGTGGGCCTGCTCATCGGCCACCTCACCTCGGGGCTGCGCTACCAGGTGCGGGTGGCCAAGCTGCGCGAAGGCCGCGCGCGCGACCTGTACGCCCTTTCGCGCGACCTGTCCGGCGCGCTCACCGTGGAGCAGGTGGTGGACTTCGGGCTGGGTTCCGTGCGCAACGGATTTCGCGCGCGCGCCGCGCTGCTGCTGCTGGGCAAGGACGAGAAGCTCTACCCGGCCGACTCGCCCGACCCCGCGGGGCCGATCGACGACGTGGACACCGACCTCGCCCGCTGGTGCCTGGAGCATGAGGAGCCGGCGGGGATCGGCACCAACACCCTGCCCGCGCTCGGCTTGCTGTATCTGCCGCTGAAGGCTCCGATGCGGGTGCGCGGCGTGCTGGTCGTGGCCCCCAGCCTGCAGCGCAACGTGCTGGTGCCCGAGCAGCGCAGGCTGCTCGACACCATCGCCACGCAGATCGCCATCGCGCTGGAGCGCGTGCACTTCGTCGAGGTCGCGCAGGAGACCCTGGTGGCGATGGAGGCCGAACGCCTGCGCAATTCGGTGCTGTCCGCGCTGTCGCACGACCTGCGCACGCCACTGACCTCGCTGATCGGTGCCGCCGACCTGTTGCGCATGCGCGCCGCGAGCGAGGCACCGACGCTGCAGGCGCAGGCGGATTCCATCGGCAAGCAGTCGCGGCGCGTGGCCAGGATGGTGGAGGACATGCTGGAGATGGCCAGGTTGCAGTCCGGCAGGGTGAGGCTGCGCAAGGACTGGCAGTCGCTGGAGGAACTGCTCGGCAGCGCCTTGCGCGAGCTGGACGAGGAACAGCTCGCGCAGCACCCGCTGAGCCTGGACCTGCCCGCGGATCTTCCGCTGATCCAGGTCGACGCCCAACTCATCGAGCGGGTATTCGTCAACCTGCTGGACAATGCCTTGAAGTACACCCCGGCCGGGACCCGCATCGGGGTCAGCGCGCGCGCGCTGGGGCGCGTGCTGCGCGTGAGCGTGTGGGACGAGGGGCCGGGACTGCCGCGGGGGCGCGAGCAGGAGCTGTTCGACAAGTTCGCGCGAGGCCAGTCGGAGTCGCCGGTGCCCGGCGTGGGCCTGGGGCTGGCGATCTGCCGCTCGGTGATCGAGGCGCACGGCGGAAGCATCGGCGCGCTCAACCGGCCCGAAGGCGGAGCCGGCTTCAGCTTCGAGCTGCCCTTGCGGGCCTCGCCCGAGCTGGCGAGCGAGCAGGCGGACGAGCCGGCTGACGACGGGCCGGACCAGACGGCGGAGGACATCGCGCATGACCAGCCAGCCGCTGATCCTCGTGGTTGAGGACGAGGCCGGGATCCGGCGCTTCGTGCGCTCGGCGCTGGAGGCCGAGGCGTACCGCGTGCACGAGGCCGAGCAATGCGGGAGGGGACTCCTCGATGCCGCGGCGCGCCGGCCGGACCTCGTCCTGCTCGACCTGGGCCTGCCCGACGCCGACGGCATGGTGTTCCTGCGCGAGTTCCGCGCCTGGAGCCAGGCGCCGGTGATCGTGCTGTCGGCGCGCAAAGAGGAGGCCGCGAAGGTGTCCGCGCTCGACCTGGGGGCCGACGACTACCTGACCAAGCCCTTCGGGGTCGCCGAACTGCTCGCGAGGGTCCGGGCCGCGCTGCGCCGGCGCAAGACCGGCGAGCATGGCAGCGTGCTGCGTTTCGGCGAGGTGGTGCTCGACATGGGCAAGAGATCGGTGGAGAAGGCTGGAGCCCCGGTCCACCTGACCCTGATGGAGTACCGCCTGCTCGAACTGCTGGCGCGCAACGCGGGAGGGCTGCTCACCCACCGGCGCCTGCTGCAGGAGCTCTGGGGCCCCAATGCGCTGGACAACCCGCACTACCTTCGGGTGTACATGGGGCGCCTCCGGCACAAGCTGGAGGATCAGCCGGCTCGGCCCCGGCATCTGCTGACGGAGAGCGGCGCCGGGTACAGGCTGGTATTGTGAGGGTCGATTCGTTCCAGCTCCCCGCACACGGGCTCTCCCATGCACATCCTCGCGATTCCCGGCAGCCTGCGGGCGGCCTCGATCAACGCCGCGTTCTGCCGCGCGGCGGCCCGGCTGGCGCCGGCCGGGACTCCGGTCACGGTGTACGCCGGGCTGGGGCATCTGCCCTTGTTCAACCCGGACTTGGAGCCCGACGCGCCCGAGCCGGCGCGGCGCTGGCGCCTGGCGGTGCAGGGCGCCGACGCCCTGCTGATCGCCAGCCCCGAATATGCGCACGGCGTGTCCGGAGTGATGAAGAACGCATTGGACTGGCTGGTCGCCGACGAGGCCTTCGTGGGCAAGCCGGTGGCGCTGGTCAACACCTCGCCGCGCGCGCATCACGCCCACGAGGCCATGCTCGAGACCCTGCGCACGATGTCCGCCCGCGTGCTCGAGAGCGCATCGCTGAACATTCAACTGCTCGCCACCTGCACCACCGAGGACGCCATGCTGGCCTGCCCGGACACCTCGGCGCGCATCCGCCGCATCGTGGCCGCCGTGCGCGAGGAACTGCGCGACCCGGCCGCGCCGGGTGCGCGCTCTCCCTTCGCCGCCACCTGATGCGAGGCCGCCGGTCTGCGCCGCGGGTGGCGGCATCGAGCCGCGGCCGCGCGGGGAGCCCTGGAAAACACTAGAAGGCACGGCTGATGCCGGCGCTGGCCGTCCAGCGCGGGAACAGCTGGTAGCCCTGCAAGTTGCTGTAGGCCGGCAGTTGCACGAAGCCGTAGGCGACGACTCCGGGAGCCAGCACCACGCTGGCGCCCGGGCTGAGGTAGAGCACGGTTCCTGCCGTGTCGGCGGTGTCGGCCAGCGCGCCCTGGTCGGCGCTCTTGTGGCTCAGGTTGAGCTGCAACTGCGGCACCCAGTCGGGATTCCTTTCGTAGCGCAGGCCGACGCTGAGGTTCTCCTGGTTGCCCGGCCGGAAGTCCTGCCCCGGCTGGTCGAGCCGGTGCTGCACCGAGGCCTGGAACTGCGCGCTGGCGAAGGCGTCGAAGTTCTGGCTCACGGCCTGGTAGTAGTACGCGCCGACGATCAGGTCGGTGCTTCCGTTGCCGGCCTGCAGGCTGGTGTCGAGCAGGTTGCCTGGCGAGGGCTGCCGCGCGTTCGGGCCGCTGGAGAAGGCCGCCGGGTCGTGCCCGGCCACGCCGGTTCCCGCGGCGTCGGGCCCGCCGTAGGCGCCGGTGGGCAGTTTCACGCCGAGCTGCAGGCCCAGCGCATGCGTGGGCAGCAGCCCCTGCCAGGCGGCGAGCAGCTTGATGTCGCCGACGCCGTGGACCGTGGCCGAGCTGAGATCCTGCGAGGACAGCGGGTTGGAGGCCGTACCGTAGGTCGTGTGGCTGCGGTCGATTTCCGGCACGAGCAGGCTGAGGGTCCAGTTTGCGTTCGGGCTGTAGGCCAGGCCCAGGGTCCAGTAGCGGTTGATGGTGCGACCCTCGACTTCCTGCGTGCCGCCGGCGTCGTTGATTGCGGCTACCTGGGAAGCCGATACGGCCGAGGTGCCGGAGCGCAGCCGCCTCTGGTCGATGAAGTCGTATTGCAGGCTGATGCGCCATCCGGCCGAGGCCGAATAGCCCATGGCTGCGTCGGAGGAGAGGGCGCAGCCACAGGTGGCGCAGGCGAAGGCGGATGCGGGGACGAGCGCGGCGCACAGCGCCAGCAGTCGCGCCAGGGGGCGGATTGCGCAAGGCATGAGAGGACTTCCCGTGGCAGGGCGGCGCTGTCCGCGACGGGGCGGGGCGCTCGCCATGCATGTGATGGCTGGAGCCGCGCGCGGGCCTGGCGGCGCCGCGGGCGGCAAGGTGTCAAAGCCGTGTCGGGAAACCCGGTGGCGCGCGCGGTGGCGGGCGCCAGGCGAAGGCAAGCGCGGCGCGGGCGTCGCGTGCCGGCGTGGGCGGGACGCCCGTCTTGCCTGCGACCGCGAAACCCCGTGGGGAAGCGGCGGGCAGCGCGAGCGCCAGCGCGCTCGCGGCAACCTGCGCATGGCCGCTGAAGCGCAGCACGATGCGCCGCGGCGCGGGGGTGCCGGGCGAAGCCGGCGCCTGCGTCGTGCAGAAGGGCACGCTCACCGCAAGCGCACGCGGCTGCGCCCACGCCGCCAGCGGCGTGCAGGCGTAGGCGGCCAGCAGCATCCATACGAGGAGGCCGCGGCTGGAACGACGCAGGCGCGCGAGGGCGGTCATGGGGCAGGGGAGCAATCGTGATGCATGATACGGGCCGAGGAACCCCGGCCAGGCTTGCGCAACCACGCCCCATGACTCCGCATCCGCTCCATGAAGGATCTGCCACCTTGGTCGCGCGGCGCGAGTCGTTGCGGCGCGCGCTGGCCTGGCTGCTGCTCGGCGCGGTCGCGCCGGGGGCGCGCGCGGACGAGGCCTTGCGGGTCGGCGCCCCGGCGCCGCCGTTGGTGCTGCACAGCCTGGATGGGCGCAGCATCGCGACCCGCGAGCTGCTCGGCAAGGTGGTGATCGCGACCTTCTGGGCCACCTGGTGCGGGCCCTGCCGCGAGGAACTGCCGCTGCTCTCGGCCTTTCACGAGCGGCACCGGCGCCAGGGTCTCGAAGTGCTGGGCTTCAGCCTGGACACGCCGGACGCCCTGCCGGCCGTGCGCGAGGTGGCTGCCGGGCTGGGTTTTCCGGTCGGGCTTCTGGGCAGCGCCTACGCGGGGGCCTACGGGCGCGTATGGCGCATTCCGGTGAGCTTCACCATCGACCGCCGGGGCCTGCTGGCCGACGACGGCTGGAACGATGCGCAGCCGTCGTGGACCACCGAACGCCTGCGGCGCATCGTGCTGCCCTTGCTGCGCGCTTGATGCCGACTTGCGCGGCCCCCTGTGACCCCGCATGCGCGGCCTGTCGCGCGCCACCGCAGTTGAGGTGCGTCAAGCTCGATCCCGCGTCTTCGCGCCTACAGTGAGTCTCGTGCTTGGCGGGCTTGGGTGCGGCGCGTCGTGCGCCGCGCGCGCTTCGGGCGCCTTCGGGAGGCAGGGACATGCGTGGCATTCGTGGAGTGCTGGCGGCAGCCGCATGGGCGGTGTGCGCGCTGGCCTGGGCGGCGCCGCCCACTTTCGTGGAAGGGCGCTCCATCTTCATCGAGACGGGAGTGGAGGCGCCGGACCGTTCGCCCACCTGGTATGCGTCGATGGTGAACCGGCCCTACGCGCCGACTTTCGAGATGCTGGCCACGCAGGGCACGCAGGGGCGCTACTACCCCTACACCTACCCGGTGACCTTGAAGGACATGATCCGCTTCCACGGGCACGACTGCGAGGGAACGGTGCACGTGGCCAACGCGGCCTGGGTGGCCTTCCGGATTCTGTTTCCCGACGGCATCATCGACCGAAGCGTGCTGTGGGGCATCAGCGGGGACTCGCCCTGCTGGTCGGACGGTGTCGCCTTCCTGACCGGGGCGCGGCTGCAATACGGCAATCTTGGGTTCTTCCGGGACAAGCGCTACAGCCATGCCATCGTGCTGTACCGCGAGGACACCAAGGTCGCGGTGCTCGCCACGTGGAAGGAGGGCATCAACAACATTCCCGGTGAGCCGGTGATGCTGCCCGGCAAGATCACCTGGAAACCCAGGGTGAGCATGCTGGACATCGAGGCCTTGAAGGCCGTGGTGAAGTCGGCGGGCGGCAAGCCCACGCCGTACCAGGTCGACCAGATGCGCTACCAGCAATGGGAACAGGTCAACGACATCCTGGACCATCCGCTGAGCGAGAGCTACAGCGCCGAGGTCCTTCCGGACTTCCAGTGGGCGCAATGGGTGGATCCGGCCAGGTCGGTGGGGCAGACCATCACCCGCAGCGACGTGCGCCTGAAGAACTACCCCTATCGCCGGAGTCCGGTGGACCCAGGGCCCTGAGCCGGGGCCGGCCTCGCTCCGGCCAGGGTCCGCAGGTCGCGCGTGAGTTCGGCGATGACGCCTGACCAGTCCTCGCCCGGTCCCTGCCGGTACAGGCGCATCACCCCCGGGTACCACGGGGAATCGCTGCGCTGCTCCAACCAGCGCCAGTCGGTCTTGTGGCGGGGCAGCAGCACCCAGCAGGGGCGGGCGAGCGCGCCGGCCAGGTGGGCGACGGCCGTGTCCACGCTGATCACGAGGTCCAGCCGGCTGACGATGGCCGCGGTGTCCGCGAAATCGCGGATGCCGGCACCCAGCGCGACCATGGGCGGCGCTGCCGCCTCGCCGGCATTCGGGCCGGCGGTGCCTTCGTCGGCGCATTCGCCGCTCCCGGGGTGAAGGCTGTACAGGCGCACGCCGGAGATCGCGCCCAGCGGCGCCAGCAGCCCGGGCCCGGGCAGCGAGCGTTCGCGGTCGTTGGAGAACCGGGGGTTGCCTTTCCACACCAGTCCGACGCGCAGCGCGGGCCCCTCGCCGAGCAGTTCGTCCCAGGCGGCGGCGCGCGCGGGGTCGGCGCGCAGGTAGGGCAGATCGGTGGGGATGGAATCCAGCCGCGTCGCGCATAGCGCGGGCAGGCTCAACGTGGGGCACCACAGGTCCCAAGCCACATCGGGCAGGCGGCCCCCGGCCTCGGGGCCGACGGCGATGGCGTGGTCGATGCCCTCGGCCTGGCGCAGCAGCGGCTGCAGCGCGGGGTGGCACAGGATGCCGAGCACCGAAGCGCCGCGCCGCTTGAGCTCGCGGGCGTAGCGGCAGAACTGGATCATGTCGCCCTGGCCGCCTTCCACGCCCAGCAGCAGGGCGCGGCCTTGCAGCGGGCCGCCGTCCCAGCGCGGGATGTCCACGCGGGCGGCGAAATCCTTCGACCAGTCTCGCGCCTCGTAATACCGCCAGCCTTCCTCCATGCGCCCCTGGCGCAGCAGGCACTGAGCGAGGTTGACGCTGGCCTGCGGCCAGTGCGGCGCCAGCGCCACCGCCCGCCGGTGCGCCTGCTCGGCCTCGGGGCTGCGCCGCAGGATGTCCAGCAGCACGCCCAGGTTGCTCCAGGCGGCCGCGCTGCCGGGCGCCCGGCGCAGCGCCTCGCGGTAGGCCTGTTCGGCCTGCGCGTACTGCTTGTCGCGCTCCAGGAAGGCGCCGTAGTTGCACCAGGCCTCGTCCCGCGCCGGCGCCAGCGCGAGGGCCCGCAGGTGGTGCGCGCGGGCCGCGTCGTCGTCGCCGCCGCGCTCCAGTGCCAGCGCGAGGTTGGCGTGGGCCTCGGCCATGCCGGGCTGCAGGGCCACCGCGGCCCGCAGCAGCGCGGCGGCCTCGGCCGCGCGCCCTTGGCCCAGCAGGCGCGTGCCCTGCTCGAACAGATCCGCCGACATACGGGCCGCGCGCCGCGGCCGCGCCGGCGCCTAGGCGACCTTGGCGGCCAGCGCCGCCAGGGCCTTGAGCTGGGTGGCGATGAAATCGCGCGTGGCGCCGTCGCTCAGTTCCAGCGTGTCGCCGCTGACCTTCGCGGCCGCCTGGCCCACCATGACCTCGGGCTTGTTGAGCACGTGGGCGTCCAGGAACACCAGGCTCTGGCGCAGGTGGTACTGGGCCCGCGCGCCGCCCAGCAGGCCGGGCGAGGCGGTCTGGATGGCCACGGCCTTGCCGGCGAAGGGCTGCGGCGTCAGTCGTGACAGCCAGTCGATGGCGTTCTTCAGCGCGCCGGGCACCGAGTAGTTGTACTCGGGCGTGACGATGATCACGCCGTCGGCGCCGCGGATCTGTTCGGCCATGGCCTGCACCGGCGCGGGAAAGCCCCCGGCCTGCAGGTCGGCGTCGTAGTGCGGGAACTCGGCCACCGAGCCGAGCGCCGAGATGCGCACGCCCTCGGGCGCCAGCGCGGGCAGGGCGCGGGCGATGGCCGCGTTGAGCGAGCCCTTGCGCAGGCTGCCGAGCAAAGTGACGAAATGCAGAGGTCTGGAGTCGGTCATCTTGGGATTCCCATGTTGTTGGCAGCGGTATTTCAGCAGATCGCGCGCAGCTGCGCAGCGCCGCCCAGGGGCTGCCGGGGTTGCCGGGGCTTTCCCGGGCGCGCGCCGATGGGAGTTCCTCAGTCCGGCAGGTAGGGTGAATACTCCAGCAGGCGCCAGCGCCGGTTCAGCGCCCCGGGCCGGTGGATCACCTGCTCCACGTGCAGCAGGACGGCGCGCTCGGCTGCGCCAAGGGCCGCCGCCGCCGCGCCGTCCAGCAGCTCGGCACGGCCCGCCACGTGCACCAGGTCGCCGCTGGCGAAGTCGGGGAACAGCAGCCCGGCGCGCGGCTCCAGCAACAGGTTGCCCAGGGTGTTGAAGTAGAGGTTGCCGGGGAAATCGGCCCAGGCCAGGCGGCTGCCGGTGTCGTCCACCTGCACGAAACCGGGCTTGCCGCCGCGGTGCGAGGCGTCGGCCCCGCCGCCCGCCTGGCCCTCGGCGGCCCGGGTGGCGATGAACAGGGTGTCGGCGCGGCGCACCAGGGCCGCCGCCTCGCCCTGCAGGCGAGGCGAGCGCAGGGCTTGCGGCTGCTCCGCCGAGCCCACGCCGGGTAGTTGCTCGCGCCGCTGGATGTAGCGCGGGCAGTTGCCGAAACTCTGCTGCACCTCCACGGTGAAGCCGGTGGCGTCCAGTTCCACCACGCGCCCGTTCACCCGGTTGCGCCGGCGCGTGGCCAGCTCGATACCCAGCATGCCCGCCTGCGCGCCCTCGTGCAGGCAGGCGGCCAGCGGGTCCTGCGCGTCCGGCAGGGCCTGCACGCGCAGGCTGCGCGCGTGGCGGGCATGGACGAAGCCGGGCGCCCCCTCGAGCAGGCTGCACCAGGGCTGGCCGCTCGCATCGGCGGCGCCGAGCACGAGCCAGGCAAGCTGCGCAAAAAAGGCCTGGTGAGCCTCCGGCATGGCCTTCGCCAGGATGCGCGCGCCGTGCCGCGCCAGGGACTCACGCGAGCCGGCCTGCTCCTGCAGCGCTCGTTCGCCGGCGTGGAACACGCTGTCGGGGCCGGAGTCCGATGACATGGCGTGGCTCCCGGTTCAAGCGGTGGGCGAGGCCGGCATGGCCACGAAGCCGGGCAGGGACTGCACGCGCTCCAGCCAGGCGCGCAGCCGGGGGTAGGGCTCGAGCGACACCCCGCCCTCGGGGGCATGGGCGGTGTAGCTGTACATCGCCAGGTCGGCGATGGTGGGGCCGTCCGCGGCCAGGAAGGTCTGGCCCTCCAGCGCGCTGTCCATGTGCGCGAACAGGGCCTGCGCGGCCGCGATCGCCTCGGAGGGGTCCATCGCACGCCGGAACACGCGGACCGCGCGTGCGCGCGCCGCCCCGTGGGCCAGCGCTCCGGCGGCCAGCGACAGCCAGCGCTGAACCCGCGCGGCACCCAGCGCGTCGCGCGGCAGCCACGAGGCCTCGCCGTAGTGCATCGCCAGGTAGACCAGGATGGCGTTCGAATCGGCCACCACGGTGCCGCCGTCGTCGATCACCGGCACCTGCCCGAAGGGATTGATCGCGAGGAAGGCGGGCTGACGCTGCTCGCCCGCCAGCAGGTCGACGTCGCGGGTCCGGTAGCGCAGGCCCAGCATGTTCAGCAGCAGTTCCACGCGGTGGCAATGGCCCGACAGCGGGTGGCGATACAGCACGATGGGAGGCTCGGCGGACATGGGGGCTGCTCCGGGTTGAGGGTCGATGGGGGCATTGTGGTGGCGAAAATCTCCGCAATAAAGAATCGCAGGCGCATTTGACTACGCCGTAAAACGGCGTAATCATGGGCGCGGTTTCTGCCGCTTGCTCCGTCTGCGCAGCTTTCCGTTCCCGGCCTCATCCTCCCTTTCATGGACAAATTGCGTGCATTGCGCGGCTTCGTGGCCATCGTCGAGCACGGCAGCCTCAGCTCGGCGGCGCAGGCGCAGGGCAGTTCGCTGTCGGCCACGGTGCGCATGCTGGCCGCGCTGGAGAAGGAGCTGGGCGTGCGCCTGCTCAACCGCACCACGCGCCGGCTGTCGCTCACCGAGGACGGGCGCCAGTACCTGGAGCGTGCGCGGCGCATCCTGGCCGACCTCGACGAAGCCGACCGCATGGTGGGCGAGGGGCGGGCCGAGCCCGCGGGCTCGCTGGGTATCACGGCGCCGGTGCTGTTCGGCCAATACCACGTGGCGCCGGCGGTCACGCGCTTCCTGCGGCGCTACCCGCGCGTGCAGGTGCGCCTGGTGCTGCTCGACCGCGTGGTCAACCTGGTGGAGGAGGGGCTCGACGTGGGCATCCGCATCGGGCATCTGCAGGACTCGACCCTGGTGGCGCTGCGCGTGGGCAGCATCCGCAGGGTGGTGCTGGGCAGCCCGCAGCTGCTGGCCCGTTTGGGCGTGCCGGAGCATCCGCGCGACCTGGCCGGCCTGCCGTGCCTGCGTTTCGACAACGCGGAATCGGGGGTGTGGACCTTCCGTGAGAAGGACTCGGGACGGGACTGCAAAGTGGCGGTGCAGGGGCCGCTGCAGTGCAACCTGGCGGCCCCGGTGCTGCATGCCTGTGCCGAGGGCCTGGGCTTTTGCCGGGTGTTGTCCTACCAGGCCGCGCCCTTGCTGGCGCAGGGGCGGCTGCGCATCGTGCTGGAGGATTTCGAGGTGGAGCCCTGGCCGGTGAGCCTGACCTATCCCAGCGCGCGTTGGCTGTCGGCGCGCACGCGTGCATTCGTCGATGCCATGGCCGAGGAATTGCGCCGGGCGCTGTGAACAAAGTCACACTGGCGCGCAAATTCGGGCTTTCTCGCAAGGCAAACCGGAGCGCCGGATGTATCCTTGGCCGTTCCGTGTGAGCGCGCCGAAGGCGCGGACCGTCACGGATGCTTGTTCTTCACGCCACGGTCCGGCCCGTCGGCGCCAAACTTCTCACCCAAGCGAGACCCATGCTCCAAAAACTTCGCATCGGACCGCGGCTGACCCTGGCCTTCGGGATCCTCGTGCTCCTGCTGCTTGCGACCAGCGCCTTCGGCGTCATGCAGCTCTCGCGCATCGACGCCACGATGAAGGACATCATCACCGTACGGGTGGAAGCCGAGCGGGCGGCCAACACCGCATTCAGCAATTTCCAGGGCACCACCCGCGTGACCCTGGTGTGCCTGCTGCAATACAACTGCGCCGAAAACAACGTCAAGCAGATCCACGCCAACCAGGTGTCGACCAACGCCGCGGTGACCAAGCTCACGCACATGGTGCTGGACCCGAAGGCCGCGGCCGACGTGCACGGCCTGCAGGCTGCCCTGCATGACAGCCGGGGCGCCGAGCAGACGGTGCTGGCGAAAATGAATGCCGGGGACTTCGCCGGCGCCACCCAGGCCTACCTGCAGAACTCGCTGCCCAAGATCGGCGCGCTTCAGGGCGCGATGCAACAGCTGCTCGACGACCAGAAGGCGGACATCGACGCCATGTACGAGGCCAGCCAGGCCCAGTACCGCGCCACGGTCAAGCTCAGCATCGGGGCCGGCGTGCTGGCGATGGTGGTGGCGGTGGTGCTGGCGCTGCTCATCACGCGCTCGATCGCGCGCCCGCTGGGCGAGGCGGTGAAGGTGGCGCAGGCCGTGGCCGGCGGCGACCTGACCGTGCAGGTGGATTCGAGCGCGCGCGATGAAACCGGAGCGCTGCTGCGCGCCATGCAGGAGATGGTGGATCGCCTGGGCACCGTGATCGGCTCGGTGCGCCAGTCCGCGGCGCAGCTGCTGGCGGCCTCGGCGCAGGTCTCCTCCACCTCGCAAAGCCTGTCGCAGTCGGCGTCCGAGCAGGCCGCCTCGGTCGAGGAGACCTCGGCGACCCTGGAGGAGGCCAGCGCCTCGATCCGCCAGAACGCCGACAACGCACGCCTGACCGACACCACGGCCCAGCAGGCGGCCAGGCAGGCGCAGGAAGGGGGCTCGGCGGTGCAGGGCACCGTCAGCGCCATGCAGTCGATCGCCGAGCGCATTTCCATCATCGACGACATCGCCTACCAGACCAACATGCTGGCGCTGAACGCGGCCATCGAGGCGGCGCGCGCCGGCGAGCATGGCAAGGGTTTCGCGGTGGTGGCCGCCGAGGTGCGCAAGCTGGCCGAGAAGAGCCAGGCAGCTGCCAAGGAGATCAGCGATCTGGCGTCTTCGTCGGTGAAACAGGCCGACCGCGCTGGCAAGCTGCTGGCCGAGGTGCTGCCGGCGATCGGCAAGACCTCGGACCTGGTGCAGGAGATCAACGCCGCCTCCGAAGAGCAGGCGACCAGCATCCAGCAGATCAACCAGGCCGTGGCGCAGCTGTCGGCGGTGACCCAACAGAACGCCTCGGCCTCCGAGGAACTGGCCGCGAGCGCCGAGGAGATGAACGGCCAGGCGGCCGCGCTGCAGGATTCGGCGGCGCAATTCCGCATGCGCGGCGAGGAAGCGCCGGCTCCGGCGGGCGCGGCCCCGCGCGCCGCGGAGCGCGTGGCGCACGGATTCTCCGAGCCCGCGCCGCTGCCCGAGGCCAAGCCGGCCGCGGCGGTGGAAGGCGACGGTTTCGTGAAGTTCTGAGTGCCCCCAGGGCCGGGCTGCGCCCGGCCCGCCCCCCGTGGGGGTCAAGAAAACTTGGGGCGGCCCGGCGCCGCGCGAAGCTGCTCCAGCACTTCGCGGGTGGTGGCGGTTTCGCCCAGGCGGGGAAAGATGCGCTGCACGCTGTTGGCGTGGGCTTCGCCGCTGAGGTCGGTCATGGCGTCGACGGCGAGCGCGACGTTGAAGCCCAGCTCATGCGCCTGGCGCGCGGTGGACTCGACCCCGATGCTGGTGGCGATGCCGCACAGCAGCACCTGGGTGACGCCCCAGCGCCGCAGGTAGTCCTCGAGGTCGGTGCCGGTGAAGGCGCCCCAGCTGCGCTTGGTCACCAGGTGGTCGCCGGCCTGGGCGCCGAGCTCGGGCAGCAGCGCCGACCAGTTGGGGTCCTGCGAGGCGGCGCGGCGCGGCTGTTCGCTGCGCCCAGGGGCGGTGCCGGCGACGTTGACCAGCACCACCGGCCAGCCGCGGGCCCGGAAGGCACCGGCGAGTCGCGCCGCCTGCGCCACCACCGCCGTCACGGGATGCGCGGTGGGCAGCACGGCCACGCCTTGCTGCAGGTCGACGACGATCAGGGCGGTCTTGGGGTCGAGGGGACTCAGGCTCATCGCTGGGAACGGGAACGGGAACGGGAAGGGGAAGGGGAAGGGGAAGTCGGAAGCGGCGGGCGCACGGCGCGGACCGGCGCCGCCGCCGGCGCGTGGACCGAGGGGCCGGCTCGCGAGGCCTGCGCGGCTTGTTCCAGGCCGCGCAGGATGCCGCACTGCGCGGCCTGGCTGGGCCTTGCGCAGCGCCCGCGCAGCTCGCGCAGCCATTCCTGCAGCGTGCGCAACTCGCGCATGCGCAGCGAGACCTGGGCGAGGTGCTGGTCGAGCAGCTCGTTGACCTCGGCGCAATCCTGAGCCGGCGCATCCTGCAGGCGCAGCAGCAGGCGGATTTCGTCCAGGCTCATGTCGAGCCCGCGGCAGAAGCGGATGAATTGCAGCCGCTCGCGGTGCCCCGCCTGGTAGACGCGGAAATTCCCGGCCGTGCGCGCGGGCGCGTCGAGCAGGCCCTCGCGCTCGTAGTAGCGGATCGCCTCGACGGAGGTCGAGGTCGCCTTGGAGAGTTCGCCGATGCGCATGTCCCGGGTTCCTGAATGGTCAATCAGTGTAGTCGCTTGACTCTGTAGCTGCTTCAGGGATTCCAATGGCCCTTCCATGTCGAGAGGAGCCCAGCATGAGCGATACCAGACCCCAGGACTCCGCGGGAAGCCGCCCGGATGCCGGCGCCTGCGGGCACGGCTGCTGCGGCAGCATGCCCTTGTCGGCGGCGCCGGACGCCGCGCCGCGCGACAGCTTGGAGCGTTCGCGCTGGCTTCGCCTGCTCGGTGCGCTGGCGCTGGCCCTGTTCGCGGAGTGGCTGGGGGTCTACGCTGCGCCGGGCACGCCGTGGCGCACGCTGGGCATGGGTGCCGCGGTGCTGGCGGTCGCCCTGTCGGGACTGTCGGTGCTGCGCGAGGGTTTGACGGCGCTGGTCAAGGGCCGCCTGGACATCGCCGCGCTGATGGCCGTGGCGGTGGCCGGCGCCTTCGCGCTGGGCCAGTGGCCCGAGGCGGCCATGGTGATGACCCTGTTCGCGCTGGCCGAGCGCATCGAGGCGCGTTCGGTGGAGCGGGCGCGCGACGCCATCCGCGGCCTGCTCGCGCTGTCGCCGGCGCGCGTGGAGTTGCGCCAGCCGGACGGGTCCTGGCGCGCGGTGGACGCCCGCTCGGCCGCGGTCGGCGCCATCGCGCGGGTGCGCCCCGGCGAGCGCTTCGCGCTGGATGGCACCGTGCGCGCAGGGCGCGGCGCGGTGGACGAGTCGCCGATCACCGGCGAGAGCCTTCCGGTGGACAAGTCGCTGGGCGACGAGGTCTTCGCCGGCAGCATCAACCGCGACGGCTCGCTGGAGTATGAAGTGACGCGCGCGCCCGGCGACACGGTGCTGGCGCGCATCATCGAGGCGGTCGAGCAGGCGCAGGCGCGGCGCGCGCCCACGCAGCGTTTCGTGGAACGCTTCGCGCGGGTGTACACGCCGGCCGTGTTCGTCCTCGCCGTGGCCGTGGCCCTGGGCGCGCCGCTGTGGCTGGGCTGGGCCTGGCATGCCGCGGTATACCGGGCGCTGGTGCTGCTGGTCATCGCCTGCCCTTGCGCGCTGGTGATCTCCACGCCGGTCACCGTGGTCAGCGCACTGGCCTTCGCGGCGCGCCGCGGCATCCTGCTCAAGGGCGGCGTGTACCTGGAACAGGCGCGCCGCATCCGCGTGGTCGCGCTGGACAAGACGGGGACGCTGACCGAGGGCCGGCCCACGATGGTCGCGCGGGCCGCGCTGGATGCGCGCATGGCGCCGCCTCGCGCCTTCGGGCTTGCGCGCGCGCTGGCGCTGCGCTCGGACCACCCGCTGGCGCGGGCGCTGGCCGCGGGCCTGGCGGACGTGTCGGACCTGCCGGACCTGCCGGACCTGTCCGGCGCGGTCCTGCCCGAGGTCGAGGACTTCGGAGCCCAGCCGGGGCGAGGCGTGCACGGGGTCATCGATGGCGCCGCCTACGTGCTGGGCAGCCACCGCTGGATCGCCGAACGCGGGCAGTGCACGCCCGCCTTGCAGGCCGCCCTGCAGGAGCAGGAGGCGCGGGGCCGCAGCGTCAGCGTGCTGGCCGATGCGCAGGGGCCGCTGGCCTGGTTCACGGTGGCCGACACGCCGCGCCCGCATAGCCGCGAGGCGCTCGCCGAACTGCGCGAGCTGGGGGTGCGCACGCTGATGCTCACGGGGGACAACGAGGCCACGGCGCGGGCCATCGCAGGGCAGGTCGGCATCGACGAGGTGCACGCCGGCCTGCTGCCGCAGGACAAGCTGGCGCTGGTGCGGCGTCTGGGCGAGACCGGGACGGTGGCCATGGTGGGCGACGGCATCAACGACGCTCCCGCGCTGGGCGCGGCCCACATCGGCTTCGCCATGGGCGGTGCGGGGGCCGACGTGGCGACCGAGGCCGCCGACGTGGTGATCATGGGGGAGGATCCGCGCCGGGTCGCGCAGACCATCCGGCTGTCGCGCCGCGCGCAGCGCGTGCTGCGGCAGAACATCGCGCTGGCCCTGGGCATCAAGGCGGTCTTCCTGGCTCTCGCCCTGGCCGGCGACGCGAGCATGTGGATGGCCGTGTTCGCCGATACCGGCGCCAGCCTGCTGGTCGTGTTCAACGGACTGCGGCTGACGCGCGAGCCGGTGTTCCGGGCGTGGGGGATGCCGGGGCGCGCCGTGCCGGCCTGAGCCGGTGGCGGCGGGCCCGCGGCCCAGGCTCCTAGCTTGGCCTCTGCCGCCCAGGCTCCTCAGGGCCGGCGGCGGTCGATGATCAGATCGACGCGCCCCGAGGAGAGCGGTGCCGACACGCCGTAGTCGTCGCCGCTGGCGGGCATCGCATCGCCGTTGGCCGACAGGCGGGCCTCGATGCGCACCGGGCCCGCCTTGGACAGCGGTTGCGCGGGAATCATCGAGTCCGCGTCGCTCAAGCCCACGTCCAGCGGGAAACTGGGCGAGCTGCGCTTGAGCACCGCTACCGGCATGGTCTCGCCCGGCTTGCGCGCGATCACGTACAGCGTGCGCCCGGCCGCCTGTGCGCGCAGCGCGGGCGCCAGGCTCAGGTGGGCCGTGAGCACGGTGGGCGCGGCGGCGCCGGCCGGCGCGGGGGAGGAAGGCACGGCCGGCCGCGTGGACGCCGCCCCGGGCGCGAGGCCCGCGGCGGAGCTGCCCAGGCGGGCTTGCGCATGCTGCAGCAGGTTGTCCACGAAGGCGGCGTCGTCGCTGCCCGGCGCGACCTCGCGCGCGGCCCGGCGCAGCAGCGGCAGGGCGGCCTGGTCGTCGCCGCGCTGGGTGCTGGCGTAGCCGGCGAGCATCAGCGCCAGCAGATTGTCGGGGTCGATGCGCAGCGCCGCGCGTGCCAGCGTGTCCGGCCGGCCCACGGGATTGCCGCCGGCCTGCATGGCCAGCGCGTCGGCGTATTCCGCCAGCCAGCTGGCGTTGGCCTGCAGCGTGGGGCCGATGCGCGCGTAGGCGGCCACGGCGTCGCCGAAGCGGCCCAGCACGCTGTACGAGCGCCCGAGCATGGCCCAGCCCTTCGGGTCGTCGGGGTGGGCATTCAGGCGCGCCGCGAGCTTGGACACCATGTCCTGGATCTGCTTCGGCGGTGTCGCGGCGTCGGCCGTCGGCTGCACCGCGGCGGCGGCGGCGGTGGTGGCTGTGGTGGCTGTGGTGGCGGGGCCGGCGGACCCCGTCGAGCCGGCCACGGCCAGCGCGCCGGGGCTGCCCAGCAGCAGGTACAGCAGCGCCCCGCTCAGCGGCAGCACGAGCAGCAGGCCGCCCAGCGTGGGCAGCGCGTGGCGCGCCAGTGCGCGCGAGGGCGAGGCGCCACCCACGTCGTCCAGCACGCGGCGGGTGAGCTCGTCGCGCTGGCGTTCGAAGGCCTGCGCGTCCAGCGTGCCGCGGGCGTGGTCGGCTTCCAGGCTGGCGAGCTCCTCGCGCAGCAGGCGCGCATTCAGGGCTGCGCGGTCCACGCCGGGCGAGCGCGGCGGGCGCAGCAGCGGCAGGCCGAGCATGGCGGCCACGATCAGGGTCAGCACGGCGGCGGCAAGCACGAAGGAAGTCATGGCGCGTCTCCGGCGCGCGACAGCAGTTCGCGCGCCCGTTGCAGGGAATTCGGGTCGAGCGCGCCGCTGTCGCGCCGGGCGCCGGCGCGGATCTGCGTCAGCAGCACCAGCAGGCCCGCGGCCAGCAGCGCGAAGGGGCCCAGCCACAGCAGCGCCGTCTCGGCGTCGAAGGGCGGGCGGTAGCGCACGTAGTTGCCGTAGCGCTGCACCAGGTAGGCGACGATCTGGCGGTCGCTCAGGCCCTTGTGGATCAGGCCGCGCACCTGCGCGCGCAGGTCGCGTGCGAGGTCGGCCTGGGAATCGGCCAGGGATTCGTTCTGGCACACCAGGCAGCGCAATTCGCCGGTGATGGACAGCATGCGCTGCTCCACCGCCGGGTCGGCGTACAGCGGGGGCGCCTCGGCGGCGGCCGCCGCGCGGCCCAGCAGCAGGCAGGCGAGGAGCAGGAGCAGGATTTTCATGATGACAGCTTGCGGATCAGAGGCAGCAGGCGGTCCTTCAGCACCTCGGGGGTGAGGGGTCCGATCTGCTTGTAGACGATGTGGCCCTGGCGGTCGATCACGTAGGTCTCGGGCACGCCGTACACGCCGTAGTTCACGCCCACGCGGCCGTCGGCATCCACGCCCACCATGTCGTAGGGGTCGCCGGCCTCGGCCAGCCAGTGGCGGGCGTCCACCGGCGAGTCCTTGTAGTCCAGCCCCACCAGCGGCACATGCTGGCTGTGGGCGTACTGCAGCAGCAGGGGATGCTCCTGGCGGCAGGAGTCGCACCATGAGGCCCACACGTTGAGCAGCCACACGCGGCCCTTGAAGTCGGCCGGGGAGATCGACTCGCCGGGCGAGTTCAGGCGCTGCAGATCGAAGCCCGGCGCCGCGCGGCCGATCAGCGGCGAGGGAATGCGGTGCGGGTCGCGCGTGAGCCCCACGCCCAGGAAGCCCAGCAGCACCGCGAACAGGCCCAGGGGAATCAGCCAAATGCGTTTCATGTCGTACTCACTTGCGCGGACAGGGCGGCCGCGGCGCGCCGGCTGAGCAGGCGGTAGCGGCGGTCGGCCGCGGCGGCGATGCCGCCCGCGACCATGAGCAGCGCCCCGCCCCAGATCCAGATCACGAAGGGCTTGTAGTACACGCGCACCGCCCAGGCACCCCCGCCCAGCGGCTCGCCCAGCGAGACGTAGATGTCGCGCAACGGGCCGCTGTCGATGGCCGCCTCGGTCATCGGCATCGAGGAGCTGAAGTAGTCGCGCTTTTGCGGATGCAGCAGGGCCAGTTCGCGTCCGTCGCGGGACAGTTCCAGGCGGCCCTGCTGCGCCTTGTAGTTGGGGCCCGGCACCTCGCGCACGCCGTCGAAGCGCACCTTGTAGCCGGCGATCAGGGTGCTGTCGCCCGGGGCCATGCGCAGGTCGCGCTGCACCTGGTAGTGGCTGACCAGCGCCACCCCGACGATGCTCACCGCCAGCCCCATGTGGGCCAGCTGCATGCCCCAGTAGCCGGCGGGCGGGTTGCCGCTGCGCAGGCGCTCACGCGTCTGCTTGACGGCGGACGCTGCCACCCACATGGCGCAGAAGCTGCCCAGCGCGGCGCCGGCGTTCCAGCGTCCCAGCCACAGAGGCAGCGCCACCGCAGCCACCAGCGCGGCCAGCGCGGGCCCGCGCATCTTGTGGGCGAGGTCGCGGGGGTCGGCGTTGCGCCAGCGGGCGATCGGCCCCACGGCAGCGAGCAGGAACAGCGGCACCACCACGGGCACGAACACGTTGTTGAAGTACGGGGGCCCGACCGAGAGCTTGCCCAGGCCGAGCGCGTCCATCAGCAGCGGGTACAGCGTGCCCAGCAGCACGCTGGCTGTGGCCACGAGCAGCAGCACGTTGTTGCCCAGCAGCAGGGTCTCGCGCGAGATCAGCGCACACGGCGCCCCCGGCGCGATGCGCGGCGCGCGCAACGCGAACAGCAGCAGCGAGCCGCCCACCACCAGCGCGAGCAGCAGCAGGATCATCAGGCCGCGCCGGGGATCGGTGGCGAAGGAGTGCACCGAGGACAGCACCCCGGAGCGCACCAGGAAGGTACCCAGCAGCGACAGCGAGAAGGCGCCGATGGCCAGCAGCACGGTCCAGTTGCGGAAACTCCCCCGCTTCTCGGTCACGGCCAGCGAATGGATCAGCGCGGTGCCGAGCAGCCAGGGCATGAAGGAGGCGTTCTCCACCGGGTCCCAGAACCACCAGCCGCCCCAGCCGAGCTCGTAGTAGGACCAATGCGAACCCAGAGCGATGCCCGCGGTCAGCGCCACCCAGGCCGCCAGGGTCCACGGCCGCGACCAGCGCGCCCAGGCGGCGTCCAGGCGCCCGGCCAGCAGGGCCGACACGGCGAAGGCGAAGGCCACGGCGAAGCCCACGTAGCCCATGTAGAGCATCGGCGGATGTCCGACCAGCCCGGGGTCCTGCAGCAAGGGGTTCAGGTCGCGCCCGTTGGGGGCCGCGGGCAGCAGGCGCACGAAGGGGTCGGAGGCCAGGATGATGAACACCAGGAAGCCCACGGAAATGGCCCCCAGCACGCCGATCACCCGGGCCACCATGTCCTCGGGCAGGCTGCGCGAGAACATGGAGACCGCCAGGGTCCAGCCCGCGAGCATGAACAGCCACAGCAGGAAGGAGCCCTCGTGGCCGCCCCAGGTGGCGCCGACCTTGTAAATCATCGGCAGCAGGGAATTGGAGTTCTCGGCGACGTAGCGCACGGAGAAATCGTCGGTGACGAAGCTCCACACCAGGCAGCCGAAGCTCAGGCCCACGAGCAGGAAGCCGGCGCGCGCGGCCGGCCGCGCCAGCGCCATCCAGGCGCGGTTGCCGCGCCAGGCGCCCAGCAGGGGAAGCAGCGCCTGGATCAGCGCCACGGGAAGCGCCAGCAGCAGCGCGTAGTGTCCGAGTTCAGGGATCATTGCACCAGCGTCCTTTGCGCCTGTCGGGCCTGCTCGACGGCATCGCGTGCCTCGGGCGGCATGTAGTCGGCATCGTGCTTGGCCAGCACCTGCGTGGCGTGGAAGGTGCCGTGCGGTCCCAGCCTTCCCTGCACCACCACCCCGCGTCCCTGGGCGAACAGGTCGGGCAGGATGCCGGTGTAGACCACCGGCACCGCCTTCGCGGTGTCGGTGACCAGGAAGCGCACGCTCAGGCCGTCGCGTTGCAACGAGCCTTGCTGCACCAGCCCGCCGAGGCGGAACAGGGCAGCGTGCGGCGCCTCCCCGGCGAGGATCTGGCTGGGCGTCACGAACAGGGCGATGGAACCGTTGAGCGCGTGCAGCGCCAGCGCCGTGCCCACGCCGGTGGCGCACAGTCCGGCGAGAATCAGCGCGGCGCGCCGGTGCCGGGCCTTCATGCCGCCTCCCGGCGCAGGCGCGCGTGCAGCCGGGCGCCTTGCATGCGCTCGCCGCTTTCGATGTCCAGCACCTCGCATTGCCTGCGCAGCAGCGACAGCGCGGCGCGGCGCCGCTGGCGCAGCAGGATCAGTTCTGCGCCCAGGGCCAGCGCGCAGGCCGCCACGCTGCCCCAGACGTACAGGGCGTAGCCGCCCATCGCGAAAAATTCCGCGGCCGAATGCCAGTTCATGCCGCCACCTCCGTGTGTTGAAGGATCCAGTCGGACTCGCTGCCGCGCTCGAGAATGATCACGCGTACGCGTGCCAGTGCGACGGCGATGCTGTACATCCACGCGGCCAGGGCCATGAGCAGCATGCCCAGCAGCATGGTCAGGGCCATGGTGGGCGCGTGGGTGAAGGAAATCGAGGCGCCCTGGTGCAGGGTGTTCCACCACTGCACCGAGAAATAGATCACCGGGATGTTGACCACGCCCACCAGCGAGAGCACGGCGCAGGCGCGGTCCGCGCGCTGCGGCTCGTCGATGGCCGAGCGCAGCGCCATCACCCCCAGGTACAGGAACAGCAGGATGAGTTCCGAGGTCAGCCGGGCGTCCCACACCCACCAGGTGCCCCACATGGGTTTGCCCCACAGCGAGCCGGTGACCAGGGCCAGCAGCGTGAACAGCGCGCCCGTGGGCGCCAGCGCCGCGGCCATCATCCCCGACAGGCGGGTGTTCATGGCCAGCCCGACGCCGGCCCAGAAGGCCATGACCATGTAGAGGAACATGGACATCCAGGAGGCCGGGACGTGCAGGAAGATGATGCGGTAGCCCTGGCCCTGCTGGATGTCGGGCGGGGCCACGAAAAAGCCCACCCACAGGCCCAGCAGCGCGAACACCGCGGCGGCGGCGGCGAACCAGGGAATCATGCGTCCGGCCAGCGGGTAGAAGGTCGCCGGGCTGGCGTAGTGGAGCAGCTTGTTGCGGTGGGTTTTCATTCGAGCGCGATCCTGACCGCCATGGCCGTGGCCAGCGGAGCGAAGAACACCGCCAGCGCCAGCATGGCGCCCAGCAGTGCGAGATGGCTGCCGAAGTCCAGCCCGGCGGCCTGCGCGGACAGCGCACCGGCCCCGAACACCAGGGCCGGCACGTACAAGGGAAGCACCAGCAAGGCCAGCAGCGCGCCGCCGCCGCGCGAGCCCAGCGTGAGCGCGGCGCCGATGGCCCCCAGCAGGGACAGCAGCGGCGTGCCGATCAGCAGGCCCGCGGTGAGCAGCGCAAGCGCCGGCGCGTCGAGGGCGAACTGCAGGCCCAGCACGGGCGCCAGCAGCACCAGCGGCAGCCCGCACACCAGCCAGTGGGCGGCGATCTTGGCGCCTGCCAGCCAGGCGAAGGGCAGCGGCGACAGCGCCATCTGCTCCAGCGTGCCGTCGGCGTAGTCGTCGGCGAACATGCGGTGCAGGCCGAGCAGCGTGGACAGCAGAGCCCCCACCCACAGCACGCCGGGGCCGATGCGCCGCAGCAATTCGGGTTCGGGGCCGATGGCCAGCGGGAACAGGCTTGCGACCAGCACGAAAAAGGCCAGCGCGGTCAGCACCTCGCTGCGCCGGCGCAAGGCCAGTTGCAACTCGCGGCGCAGCATCGCCAGCAGGCTGGCACCCATCTCAGAGCTCCACGCCCAGGCCGCCGCCCAGCCCGATGGGCTGGTGGCTGCTGAGCACCGCGCTGCCGCCGCGGTCCAGGTGCTCCTCGAGCAGCCCGGCCACCATGTCGATGCCGTCGGCATCGAGCGCGGCCAGCGGCTCGTCCAGGATCCACAGCCGCGCGCCGCGTGCCAGCACCCGCGCCATCAGCGCGCGGCGCCGCTGGCCTTGGGAGAGCACGCGCAGCGGCAGGCTCTCGCGCCCGCGCAGGCCCACCCGGGCCAGCGCGCCGCGCGCGCCGTCCTCGCTCAGCGGGTGCCCGTCCAGCGCGGCGGCAAGAAGCAGGTTGTCCAGGGCGCTGAGTTCATCCTTGAGGCCGCCGCGGTGTCCCAGCCAAGCCAGCGCGTCGCGGTAGTCGTCGCGCGCGCGCCGCATTTCCACGCCGCACCACTCCAGGCGACCGGCATGCGCCACCGCCAGTCCGGCCAGGATGCGCAGCAGGCTGGTCTTGCCGGCGCCGTTGGCCCCGCGCACGTGCAGCCATTGGCCCGGGCGCAGCGTGAATCCGATGCCGTGGAACAACTCGCGCCCGCCTCGGCGGCAGGCCAGCGCGCTGGCGCGCAGTTCGTGTTCGGACGCATGCATGACAAGCTCGGCGAGAGGCGGTTACCACGTTGGCGGGACACTCGCGCGGCGTCCTCGTGATGCCAGAGTAGGCAGGGAACTCGTATCCAATCTTGACTCGCATCAAGCAAGGGCTCACATGCCCTGGGCGGCCCGCCCGGGCGTGCCCGTGCGGCCACGGACTCACCAGAGTTTGATCCGCGTCAAGCGGGTGCCCGCGGGCGGGCTCCTAGCATCGGCGCCGGGGATGTGCGCACCCGCGCCCCTCCCGCACCTCTTCGCCGCCATGTCCCTGCACTTGCGAATCCAGCCTGCGCGCGCGGTCGGCCTGTTCGCGGTGCTGACCATCGTGGCGGTGTCGGTGTCGGTGCTGGCGCTGCTGTGGGGACTGCGCGAGCGGGCGCAGACCCGCGACGCGCAGCTCACCGAGACCCTCACGCGGCTGCTGGCGCGGCAGACCTCGCAGGCCTTCGAGCGCAGCGACGCCACCCTGCGCAGTGTGTCCGAGCGCCTGCAGTCCTCTTTCGTCGCCGGGCTCGGCCTCGACAGCCTGCCGGTGCACCTGCTGCTGGCTGCGCACGCGCACGGGCTGGGCGAGTCCGGCGCGCTGCTGCTGGTGGACGCGCGGGGCAGGGTGATCAACTCCACGCGCGAGTTCCCCGCGCCCCGCGTCTCGGTGGCCGACCGCGACTATTTCCGCGCCTTCGCCAGCGGATCCCGCCATGGCCTGTACATCGGCGCTCCGGTGAGCAGCCGCGCCACCGGCGCCTGGACCGTGCACCTGGCGCGGGCCCTGCGCGACCGCGACGGGTCCCTGCGCGGCGTGCTGGTCGCCTCCGTGCCGAGTTCGGCGCTGGAGCCGCTGTACACCTACGTGCTGCGCGACTTCGGGCGCCCGGCGGCCGTGTACCTGGACGACGGGCGCCTGCTGGCCAGCCTGCCGCGGCGCGACGCCGAGCTCGGCCGGCCGGCCCCTGAATTGCGCGGCCTCGGGCTGCCGGCGCCGGGCCGCCTGTTGCGCGCGGATGCCTTGCAGCCAGACGGCGCCGACCGCAGCCTGACCGTGGCGCGCGTGCCCGGCCTGGGGCTGCTGGTGGGGGTCGGCGACGACATGCACCAGACCCTGGCGCAGTGGCGCGCGGTGGCCGCGCCGATCGCCGGCGGCGCCATGGTGGTGTGCGCCTTTCTCGGCGCCGCCGCGCTGCTGCTGGGCCACGAATTGCAGCGCGAGCAGGGCCTGAACCGGGCCTTGCGCGAGGCCGACGACCGCTGGCGGCGCACCATCGACTCGGTGCGCGACGCGATGGTCTCGATCGACAGCGAGCAGCGCATCATCATGTTCAACCCGGCCGCCGAGCGCATGTTCGGCCTGCGCGCCGCGGACGCCGTGGGCCAGCCGTTGAGCCTGCTCATTCCCGATGCGCGTCGCCAGGCGCACGCGGAGCATGTACGCGAGTTCGCCGATTCGGGCGTGCCCTCGCGCGACATGGCGCCGCGCCTGGAGGTGTACGGGCGCCGCGCCGACGGCAGCGAATTTCCCATCGAATCGGCCATCTCGCGCGCCGAAGTCGGCGGCGAGCTGCAGTTCACCGCGGTGCTGCGCGACGTCACCGAGCGCCGCCGCCGCGAGGCCGAACTGCAGCACATGAACCTGGAGCTGCGGCGCCTGTCGCGGGCGCAGCAGGCGGTGCGCGAGGAGGAGCGCTCGCGCATCTCGCGCGAGTTGCACGATGACCTGGGGCAGCAGCTCACCGGCATCAAGCTCGACCTGTCGCGCCTGATCGCGCGTTCGCGCGACGGGCGCGAGCTCACGCCGCAGACCTTCGAGTCCATGCGCCACCTGCTCGACGGGGCGATCGGCGCGGTGCGGCGCATTTCCACCGAGCTGCGCCCGCGCATGCTCGACGACCTCGGCTTCGGCGAGGCGGTGGCCTGGCAGGCCGGCGAGTTCACGCGGCGCAGCGGCATCCAGGTGCAACTGGAGCTGGATGCCGCTGCGCGGGTGCACGACGGCGCGATGGCCACGGCGCTGTTCCGCATCGTGCAGGAATCGCTGACCAACGTGGCCCGCCACGCCGGCGCCACGCTGGTGCGCATCGAGCTGCGCGCCGAGGGCGAGTGGCTGCGCCTGCGCGTGCGCGACGACGGCCGCGGCTTCGATCCCGCGCGCGGCGGCGCGGGGGTGGGGCTGCTGAGCATGCGCGAGCGGGCCACCGCGCTGGGCGGCAGCCTGCGCATCTCCGCGGCCGAGGGCGGGGGAACCGAAATCGAAGTCACGCTGGCGCTGCCCGAGGCGGCGCCCGAGGGAGTTGCATCATGAACCGGCTCGAGGTCCTGCTGGCCGACGACCACGCGATCATCCGCGACGGCCTGCGCAACATTCTGGACGACACCGACGACCTGCGCTGCGCGGGCGAGGCGTCCAACGGGCACATGCTGCTGGAGATGGTGCGCGCGCGCGAATGGCGCTTGCTGATCCTCGACCTGTCGATGCCCGGACGCAACGGCCTGGACCTGATCAAGCTGGTCAAGGCCGAGCGGCCGCAATTGCCCATCCTGGTGTTCACCATGCACCAGGAGGAACAGTACGCGGTGCGCGCGATGCGCGCCGGCGCGGCCGGCTACCTGACCAAGGAGGCCGACGGCGACGTCCTGCTCGCGGCCATCCGCAAGGTGGCCCGCGGCGGCATGTACGTGAGCGCGAAAGTGGCCGAGTTGCTGGCCACCGAAGTGGCACGTCCGCAACACGCACCGCTGCACACGCTGCTGTCCAACCGCGAATTCGAGGTGTTCCGGGCCATCGTCGACGGGCGCAGCCTGACCGACATCGCCGCCGATCTCAGCCTGAGCATCAAGACGGTGAGCACCCACAAGTCGCACATCCTCGACAAGCTGCAGGTCGCGCACGACGTGGACCTGGTGCGCTACGCGCTGCAGCACGGCCTGGCCTGAGCCGGAGCTGATCCGGGCGGGCCCGGGCCGGGGGCCGCCCGCTCCTACCGGGCCTAGGAGTTTTCCGATGGGCATTTTCATCGGGATCCGATGGCGCCCCGGGTTATCCCTGAGAAGAATGGCAGACATCCGGACGTGATCCGCGTGCGTCGCACGTGGCACGTTCACGAAGGAGTGCATGCCATGAACAAGATCGTCCGCTGGACCTCGGTGCTGGCCGTGGTCACGCTGGGCTTCGCCGCCGCCGCGCAGGCGCAGGACGGCAAGGATCTCGCCAAGTCCCACGCCTGTTTCACCTGCCACGCCATGGCGGGAACCAAGGTCGGCCCCGGCTTCGCCGAGATCGCCGCCAAGTTCGCCGGCAAGCCCAATGCCGCGCAGACCCTGGCCGAGGCCATGGAACACGGCGAGAAGGGCACCTTCGGCGCGATGCCCATGCCGGCGCAGGCCGGGCTGACGGACAGCGACGCCAAGCTGATCGCCGACTGGATCCTCAGCCAGAAGAAGTGATCCCGCCATCCGGACGAATCCGGCGGGTGCATCCAACGCAGGCGCGCAATCCAACACGCGCAGGGGAGCGACAAGTGCAGATCCTTTCTCGATTCATGATGGCCGCGGCATTGGTCCTGGGCGCCTGGAGCGCACCGGCCGGGGCCGCCGACGCCATCCGGCTGCCCGCACTGGGCGCCAGCCAGGCCGTGTCGAGCGACGCGGCCGTGGTCTCCAGGCAGCATCTGGCGGAGGACGCCAAGTGCACTCGTTGTCACGACGAGAACGAGGCCAAGCCGATTCTTTCCATTTTCCAGACCCCGCACGGAGTCACCGGCGATCCGCGCACGCCCACCTGCCAGTCCTGCCACGGCCCGAGCCTGGCGCACCTGGCGGGTCCGGTGAACGGCAAGATCGCTCCGCCCGACGTGCGCTTCAACAGCGACGGCGGCTACAAGGAGTCCAGCGCCGACAAGCGCGCCACGGCCTGCCTGGCCTGCCACTCGGGAACCCAGCGCACGCACTGGGAGGGCAGCGCCCACCAGGCCAACGGCCTGGCCTGCAGCGACTGCCACGTGGTCCACAGCCCGGTCGACAAGGTGCGCCAGCGCCTGACCCAGCCGGCCGTCTGCTACACCTGCCACAAGGACCGGCGCGCGGACATGATGAAGGTCTCGCACCACCCCGTGGCCGAGGGCAAGATGGCCTGCTCGGACTGCCACAACCCGCACGGCTCGGTGGCGCCGCACCTGATGAAGAAGGACTCGGTGAACGCGACCTGCTGGACCTGCCACGCCGACAAGCGCGGCCCCTTCCTGTGGGAGCACCAGCCGGTCACCGAGGACTGCACCAACTGCCACAACCCGCACGGCTCGAACGTCGCGCCGCTGCTCAAGTCGCGTCCTCCCTTCCTGTGCCAGGAATGCCATGACGGCCCGCATGCCAGCGGCACCGCCTTCGGCCCGGGCATCGCCGGCCCGCAGGTTCCGGGCACCGGCTACACCGGCGTGCCCAACCCCAGCGGAAACGGTGCCGGACGCTCGTGCCTGAACTGCCACGTGATGGTGCACGGCTCGAACAACCCTGCCGGTGCCTTCCTGCACCGCTAACGAAAACGAGGTGAGACCATGAGCAATGCCAAGGTCGCACCGCGGGCCAGCACGCTGAGCCTCGCGGTGCAAGCAGCCCTCGCAGCCCTGTCGATGCTTTCGCTGGCTACGGCGGCCCGGGCCGACGACGACTTGAACCGGCTGGTCCGTCCGACCAGCCAGGTCGAGGTCGGCGGCGCCTACACGCAGCACGCGTCCAGCCAGTTCGGCCAGTACAACGGCCTGTACGACTCCGGCGCGTCGCTGATCGGCAACATCGACCTGCTGGGCGGGGATTCCTACGGCCAGCAGCCCGGCACCATGCGCTGGTCGGTCGACGGCAGCAACCTGGGCCTGAGCAGCCGCTCGCTCGACGCCAACGTCACCGACCAGGGGCATTGGAAGATCGACCTGGGCTACGACCAGTTGCGCCACGAGATCAGCAACTCCTACCAGACCCCTCTGGTGGGCTCGGGCAACAGCTACACCATGCCGCCGGGATTCGGCATCGTCAGCAAGGCCAGGGGCAGCCTGGGCACGCAGGCGCTGACGCCTACCCAGCAGGGCTTTTTCCACACGCAGAACCTGTATTCGCAGCGAGGCACCACGCACTTCGGAGCCGAGCACGACTTCGGGCCCGGGCTCGACCTGCGGTTCCACTGGACCCACATCGAGCAGTCGGGCGACAAGCTCATCGGCTCGGGCAGCGACGCGCAGACCACCTCGGCGGCCTTTGTCGCCGCGGGCTACAAGCCGGGCAACGAAGCGGTGCAACTGCTGGCCAACCCGACCAGCAGCCATACCGACAACTTCGACCTGGCGCTGGACTGGCGCAACCAGCGCGGTTTCGCCACGCTGGTCTACGCCGGCTCGCGCTACCACGACGACTACAGCGCGCTGTATTTCTCCAACCCCTATACCTCCAGCGTCGCCGCCAACGGCACGGTGCTGCCCGGCGCCAACCCCTATCCGGTGGACCTGCTGGGCACGCCGCCCAGCAACGAGAACAACGAGCTCAAGCTCTCGGGGGGCTATGACCTGAGTTCGGCCACCCGCCTCACCGGCGGACTTTCCTACGGGCGCAACACCCAGAACATGGGCTTCGCCTACGAGCCGGCCGAGATGCAGTCGGGCACGACGCCCGTGGGTTCGCTGGACGGCCTGGTGGTCAACACCCACGCGGATGCGCGCCTGAGCCATCGCGCCACGCAGGCCCTGACCCTGGCGGCCGGCGTGGTCTACAACAAGCGCGACAACCGCACGCCTTCCTACACCTATCCCTTCTACACCCTGGGTGGCGACGCGGCCAGCCCGGTGAACGTGCCCGAGAGCTACAGCCACACGGTCACCGATGTCACGGCCGACTACCGGCTGAGCCCGGCGCAGAACCTGCATGCGGCGCTGAGCAACGACACCATGCACCGCTGGTGCAACAACCTGTCCGCGGTGGCGCTGGCCGAGACCCTGGCCGCCGCCAAGGCCGGCTACTACACCGACGTGAGCTGCATGCAGGTGCCCAGCCAGCGCGACAACAAGCTGGACCTGAACTACCGCGTGCGGGCCGCGGAGAACCTGAACTTCCGTGTCGGCTATGCCTTCGCCGACCGCAAGGCCACGGTCAACCCCTCCTTCTACAACCCCATGCAGTCCTTCAGCGAGGGCTTCGAGAACTACGGCTACCTGGCCTACTTCCAGGCCTCGCGGCGCGAGAACCTGCTGCGCGCGGGGGTGAACTGGGAACCCACGCAGGCCATGAGCCTGAGCCTGGACGGCTTCGTCACCCAGGACTCCTACCTCGACTCGGCGCTGGGGGTGCAGAACGGACATAGCGCCAACCTGAACGCGGAGGCCGACTATCGCTTCTCCGAGCAGACCACCGGTTCGCTGTACGCATCCTGGCAATGGCGCACCCGAGCGCTGCTGTCGGCGACTGGGCGCAACGCCCTGTCGACCACCGGCCTGACCGACTGGACCAACGACCTGCGCGACCAGGCGCTCACGCTGGGGCTGTCGGCCAAGCGCAGCGGCATGCTGGCCGACAAGCTCACGCTCAAGGCCGACCTGTCCTACCAGATCGACACCACGCGCTACACCACGGCGGCGGCCACGGGCTTCACCTGCAACACCGGAGGCACCAGCGGCTACAACTGCGGCGCCGTGCCCGACATCCGCAACGAACTGCTGCGCCTGCGACTGAGCGGCGAGTACAAGCTGGACCGCCGCAGCACCTTCCTGTTCGGCTACCTGCACGAAAAGCTCAACTCCAACGACTACCTCTACAACTTCTACCAGCTCGGCTACACCTCGACCTCGGTGATGCCGGCCAACCTCGCCGACCCCAGCTACAGCCAGAACGTGCTGTTCCTGGCCTACCGCTACAGCTTCATGTAGCGGCAACGCGCGGCGGGCCGAGGGCGGGCGGGCGCGTACACTGCGCCCGCCCGCCCTCGTTTTCGCGCCGTTTCGTGACCACCGACAGCCTCGACACCCCCTACGCCGACCTCGGCCCCGACGCCGTGCTCGACGCCGTGGAAAGTGTCGGCCCGCGCTGCGACGGCCGCCTGCTGCAGCTCAACAGTTTCGAGAACCGCGTGTTCCAGCTCGGGCTGGAGGAGGGCGGAAGCTGCATCGCCAAGTTCTACCGCCCGGGGCGCTGGAGCGACCCGGCCATCCTGGAGGAGCACGCCTTCAGCCTGGACCTGGCGCAGCGGGAGATTCCCGTGGTGCCGCCGAAGGTCCTGCACGGCGCCACGCTGCATCATCACGGCAAGCACCGTTTCGCGCTGTTCGAGCGCCAGGGCGGGCGTACGCCGGAGATCGAGCAGGAGCCGGTGCTCGAGCGCATCGGACGGTTCCTTGGGCGCATCCACGCGCTGGGCGCCGAAGCCGGCTATGCGCACCGCGCCCCGCTGGAGCCGCGGGTGTTCGGCGTCGAGTCGCGGGACTTCCTGCTGCAGGGCGACTGGATCCCGCCCGAACTGCGCGAGGCCTGGAGTTCCATCGCCGAGCTGGCGCTGCAGGGGGTGTGGCAGGCCTGGGGCGCGGCCGGCGAGCCGCGCATGCTGCGCGTGCACGCCGACTGCCACGCCGGCAACCTGCTGTGGACGGACGACGGCCCGCATTTCGTCGATTTCGACGACAGCCGCTGCGCTCCCGCGGTGCAGGATCTGTGGATGTTGCTGGGCGGAGACCCGCAGGACATGCGCCACCAGCTCGACGCGCTGCTGCGCGGCTACGAGATGTTCCGCGCCTTCGACCGGCGCGAACTGCGCCTGGTGGAGGCGCTGCGCACCCTGCGCCTGCTGCATTACAGCGCGTGGATCGCTCGCCGCTGGCAGGATCCGGCCTTTCCGGCGGCCTTTCCCTGGTTCGGCAGCGCGCGTTATTGGCAGGACCGCATCCTGGAACTGCGCGAGCAGGTGGCGTTGATGCAGGATCCTCCGCTGCTTGCAGCATGAAGTTACGAGTACGGGCGGGACCGATGCCTAGAATCGGGCGTCCGCCATGTACTCCCTGATTCTCTCCACGCTCGCCTATCCCCTAGTCGCCTGGTGGCTGCACCGGCGCCTGGAGGACTGGCTCGATCCCGGCATGGTGCGCAAGATGCTGGTGTTCCTGCTCGCCAGCATCGCCTGCTGGATGCTCGGCAGCGCCATCGACTGGATGTTTCCAGCGCAGGCCATCCACCTGCTCTGAGCCCTTGGCGCCACGCATCGCCGCGGCGCTGACCTGGGTCAACGCGCGGGCGCCGCGCCGGAGCTAGAAACGGGGCATGTGCAATCGCGGGAGCTTCCCGTGTCCGTTTCCCCTGGAGTCTCGCCGCGCGCCGGCCATGGCCGTGCGCGCTCCCTGCGCATGGCCGCGGCCCTTGCCGCGCTCGTGCTGGCGGGCGTGGCGGGCGTGGCCTGGTGGGCCGCGCGGCGCCAGCCCGCCGTGCAGTACCTGACGGCGCCGGTCTCGCGCGGCGACGTCACGCGCAGCGTCCACGCCACCGGCACCGTCAACCCGGTGCTCACCGTGCTCGTCGGCTCCTACGTGTCGGGGGTGATCCAGTCGCAGTCCTGCGATTTCAACACCCGCGTGCACAAGGGGCAGCTGTGCGCGCGCATCGACCCGCGGCCCTACCAGACGGTGGTGGACGAGAACGTGGCGCAGCTCGCGGTGGCGCGCGCCCAGCTGGACAAGGATCGCGCCGCACTGGACTACGCGCGCATCAACGAGCGCCGCCAGACCTCGCTGATCGGGCGCGGCGTGGTCTCGCAGGACGTGGTGGATGCCGCGCGCAACGCCCTGGCCCAGGCCCGTGCGCAAATCAGCCTGGACCAGGCCGCGGTGCGCGAGCGCGAGGCCGCGCTGGAAGCGGCGCGGGTCAACCTGGGTTACACCGACATCGTCTCCCCGGTCGACGGCACCGTGGTCTCGCGCAACGTGACCATCGGGCAGACCGTGGCGGCGAGCTTCCAGACGCCGACGCTGTTCCTCATCGCCACCGACCTCACCCGCATGCAGGTGGACACCAACGTCAGCGAAAGCGACATCGGCAGCGTGCACGACGCGGACCCCGCGCGCTTCACCGTGGAGGCCTACCCGGGGCAGCCCTTCGAGGCCCGCGTGGTGCAGGTGCGCCAGGCGCCGCAGGCGGTGCAGAACGTCATCACCTACGACGTCGTGCTCGGGGTGGACAACGCCGCGCTGCGGCTCAAGCCGGGCATGACGGCGACCGTGGACATCGTCACCGAGCAGCGCCGCGGCGTGCTGCGCGTACCCGATCAGGCGCTGCGCTTCGAGCCGGGCGCGCTCGTCGCGCCGCAGGCCCCCGAGCGCAAGCAAGGTTCCGGCGCGCGGGTCTGGGTGCTGCGCGAGGGCAAGCCCGTGGCCGTGCCGCTGCGCATCGGGCTGGACGACGACAGCTACGCCGAGGTGTTGGGCGGGCAGCTTCGCCAGGGCGACGCCGTGATCGTGGGCGAGCAGCGTGGCGCGTCGGGCGCCGGGGCCCGCGCCGGCACCTCGCTGCGCCTGGGTCTGTAGCGGCGCGCGGGCGGGGGCGGCGATGGGCGAGGCGCTGATCGAGCTGCGGGGGGTGTCGCGGGTCTACGTGGCCGGCGACACCGAGCTGCGCGCGCTGGACGGCGTGGACCTGCGGGTCGAGCGCGGCGAGTTCGTCGCCATCATGGGCTCCTCGGGCTCGGGCAAGTCCACCCTGATGCACCTGTGCGGTTGTCTGGACCGGCCCAGTTCCGGAAGCTACCTGCTCGACGGCCTGGACGTGGCGCGCCTGGACGAGCCGAGCCTGGCGCGCATCCGCGGCGAACGCATCGGCTTCGTGTTCCAGAGCTTCAACCTGCTGGCGCGCACCCGGGCGCTGGACAACGTGGCGCTGCCCCTGCTGTACGCCACGGCCGGTCCGGTGCCGCGCGCCGAACGGCTGCGCCGCGCCCGTGAATCCCTGGCCCGCCTGGGCCTGGGCGGGCGCGAGGGCAACACGCCGGGCCAGCTCTCAGGAGGCCAGCAGCAGCGCGTGGCCATCGCCCGGGCCCTGATCAACCGCCCGGCGCTGCTGCTGGCCGACGAGCCCACGGGCAACCTGGACACCCGCACCTCCCACGAGATCATGCGCACCTTGCGCCAGCTCAACGCCGAACAGGGGGTGACGGTGATCGTGGTGACCCACGAGAGCGACGTGGCAGCCTATGCCGGGCGCATCATCACCATGCGCGACGGGCGCATCGTCGACGACCGCGTGAACCCCGCGCCCACCGAGGTCGCCGAGGCCGGCGCGGCGCCCGCGGCGGGGGTCGCGCCGCGCGCGGGGGCGGCGGCGGGTACGGCCGCGCTGGCCGGTGCGGGCTTCGCCGGCATGATCGTGGCGGCCGCGGCGCAGGCCATCACGCGCAACAAGATGCGCTCGGCGCTGACCATGCTCGGCGTGTTCATCGGCGTGGCGGCGCTGATCGTGATGGTGGCCGTGGGGCAGGGTGCGAATGCGGCGGTGCGCAAGCAGATCGAGAGCCTGGGCACCAACCTGCTGGTGATCATGCCCGGCGCGACCACGCGGGCCGGGGTGCGCGCCGGCTTCGGCAGCGCCTCCACGCTGACCGAGGCCGACGCGCGCGCGCTGCGTCGCGAGGACCCGGCGGTGGCGCGCACCGCGTACATGATCCGCCAGCTCGGCCAGGTGCAGTACGGCGGCAACAACTGGAGCACCAGCATCCAGGGTGTGACCCCCGACTACCTGTCGATGACCAACTGGCGCATCCAGCGCGGACGCGCGCTGCAGGAGCCCGACCAGGCCTCGGCGTCGATGGTGGCGGTGATCGGCCAGACGGTGGCGCGCGAGCTGTTCGGGCCCTACGCGAACCCGATCGGCGCCAACATCCTGGTCAAGGGTTTCAGCGTGCGCGTGGTCGGACTGCTCGAGCCCAAGGGGCAGACACCCTACGGCCAGGACCAGGACGACCTGATCATGCTGCCCTTCAGCGCCGCGCAGCGCAAGGTGCTCGGCGTGGCCGCGCCCAGCCAGGCGCAGACCGTGGCGGTGACCGCGCTGGGCGGCGCCAGCGTGCCGGTGAACAACACGGCGGCGGCCTTCCCCGCGCCGCCCAACCCCTTCAACATCCCGCCGCGCCTGACCGGCTACGTGAACGTGATCTTCGTGCAGGCGGCGAGCCCCGAGCTGGTGGACGCGGCCATGCGCCAGGTCACCCAGACCCTGCGCCGCCGGCACCACGTCGCCGAGGGGGATACCGCGGATTTCTCGGTGCGCAACCTGAGCCAGATCGCCGAGACCGCGCAAAGCTCCTCCGCGGTGATGGCCCTGCTGCTCGCGGTGGTGGCGTCGATCTCCCTGCTGGTGGGCGGCATCGGCATCATGAACATCCTGCTCGTGTCGGTGACCGAGCGCACGCGCGAGATCGGCTTGCGCATGGCCATCGGCGCGCGCCGCCTGCATGTGCTGCTGCAATTCCTCGCGGAGGCCATCTTCCTCAGCGCCACGGGCGGCCTGGCCGGCATCGCCTGCGGGGTCGGAGTGTCGGCGGCCGTGTCCGCGCTGGCCCACTGGCCGACCCTGCTTTCGCCCGCAGCCATGGCCGGGGGATTCGGCTTCGCGGCGGCGGTGGGCGTGTTCTTCGGCTTCTACCCGGCGCGCAAGGCCTCGCGCCTGGACCCCATCGAGGCCCTGCGCTATGAATAGCCCCCGAGTCCGCAAGGGCAGCCCGCGCGGGCCGCGCGCGGGCCCCGCCCGGCTGCCGGCGGCCGTCCGGGTGCTGGCCGCGAGCCTGCTGCTCGGCGGCTGCACCGTGGGTCCCGACTTCCAGGCTCCGAGCGCTCCCGCGGAGGCCGCCTACACGCCGCGCCCGGTCGTGCTGGCGGCGGCCGGCTCGGCGCCGGCGCAGCGCCTGCAGGCCGGCGCCGCCTTGCCGCGGCAGTGGTGGAGCGCCTTCGGCGACGAGGGCCTCGACGCCACCGTGCGCCTGGCGCTGGCCGACAGCCCCACCCTGGGGCAGGCGGCGGCCACGCTGGCACAGGCCCGCGAGCAGGTGCAGGTCGCGCGCGGCGCGGCCTGGCCCTGGCTGGACCTGCAGGCCTCGGGAACCCGCGCCAGCTCGCAGGCCGGCGCGGGCGCCGCCGAGCAGTACAGCGCCGGGCCGCTGGTGAGCTTCGCTCCCGACGTATTCGGCGGCACGCGCCGGCGCATCGAGCAGCAGCAGGCGCTGGCCGAGGTGCAGGCCGAGCAGCTCGACGCGCTGCGCCTGGCCCTGAGCGGACAGGTGGTGGGCCAGGCCATCGCGAGCGCCTCGGCGCGCGAACAACTCCTCGGCCTGCGGGAGATTCTCGACTCCGACCGTTCCAACCTGGAACTGGTGGAGCTGGCTCGCGCGGCGGGCCGCGCCTCGGGCGCCGACGTGGCTGCCGCGCAGGCCCAGCTCGCCGCGGACCAGGCGCTCGAACCCGCGCTGCGCCAGCAGCTGGCGGCGGCGCAAGACACGCTGGCCCTGCTGGTCGGGCGTGGTGCCGGCGCCTGGCAGGCGCCGCCCTTCGAGCTGTCCGCCCTGCGCCTGCCCGGCGAGCTGAGCCTGGTGGTGCCTTCGCGCCTGGTGCGCCAGCGGCCCGACATCCGCGCCGCCGAGGCGCAGTTGCACGCGGCCAGTGCCGCCATCGGCGTGGCCGAGGCGGATCTGTACCCCAGCGTGGCGCTGGACGCGAACTGGAACCTGCAGTCGGCCAGCCTGGGCACGCTGCTGTCGGGCGGCCAGGGCTGGGGCCTGTCGGCGGCGCTCGGCGCGCCCTTGTGGCATGGCGGGGCGCTGCGCGCGCAGCGCCGCGCCGCGCAGCAGGCCTTCGAAGCCCAGCTGCAGGCCTACCGGCAGACCGTGCTGCAGGCCTTCGCGCAGGTGGCCGATGTGCTGCAGGCCCTGCAGCACGACGCGCAGGCCGTGCAGGCGCAGCGCCTGGCGCTGGCCAGCGCCGCCGATTCGCTGCGCATGGCGCGCGAAGCCTACGCGGCGGGTGCGGGCAGCCTGCTGCAGGTGCTGGCCGCCCAGCGTGCCTTCGCCCAGGCGCGCATCGGCGACGCCCAGGCCCGCGCCCGCCAACTGGGCGACAGCGCGCAATGGTTCACCGTGATGGGTGCGGTGCCGCGCTGAGCTGCCATGAAGCCGCGCCGGGGCCGGGCCGGGCGGCGGGCCGTGGCCCGGCGTGGCATCATTGGCCTTCGCCGCGCCCGCGCGGAGCCTGCCGGAGCCCCGCCGTGTCCACCAGGACCCCAGCCCCCTTCCAGGCCGATGGCCGCCCCCGCTGCGCCTGGGCCCTGGGCAGCCCCTCGCTGTGCGCCTACCACGACGCCGAGTGGGGCGTGCCCCAGCGCGACTCGCGCATGCTGTGGGAAATGCTCATGCTCGAAGGCTTCCAGGCCGGCTTGTCGTGGGATGTGGTGTTGCGCAAGCGCGAGGCCTTCCGCCGCGCCTTCGCGGGCTTCGATCCCAGGCGCGTGGCCGCCTTCGGCGAGGCGCAGGTGCAAGGCCTGCTGGGGGATGCCGGGATCGTGCGCTCGCGCGCGAAGATCCTGGCCACCATCGACGGCGCGCGCGTGTGGTGCGCGATGCACGATCGCGGCGAGGACTTCGCCGACTGGTGCTGGCGCTTCGTGGACGGGCGGCCGCTGCGCGGCGACGGCGTGCACGTGCCGGCGAGCACGCCGCTGAGCGAGCGCGTGTCGGGCGAGCTCAAGCGCCTGGGCTTTCGCTTTGTCGGGCCCACCATCGCCTACGCCTGGATGCAGGCGGTGGGCATGGTCGACGACCATGCCCTGGGCTGCGCATGGCGTCGCGACAAAACCGGTTGAGAGCCGGCTCACCCTGTTTCAAATCAAGAACATTTGACCCGTTCGAGGATTTGTTCCGGATTCCGGGTCTGCGGATCCCCGCGCTCGCCTTTATGCTCTTGCCTTGCACCGCGGGTGCGGAGCACACCCTTTCCTGCAAGGAACCTTCCCGGCACATGAACCAGACGGTGGACTTCGCGGCGCAGGCCGATGACGCAGTGGCCGCGCGCCTGTACATGCAGCGTGTCGCGGACGGCCTGGCGGCCGTCGAGCGCATGCGCGGCAAGGTGGCGCAACTGCTGCTCGCGCAAAGCCTGGACGCCTCCTGGCTGGAGCGCATCGGCCAGTCCGTCGACGACCTGATGCAGCTCGCGCGCGAGTACCCGGACCTGAGCCTGTATTTCCTGCTCAACGAGAAGGTCAACAACCCGGCGCAATACAGCGCCCTGCATTCGGTGTGCTGCGCCACCATGGTGGCGCTGGGCGCCGCCTGGCTGGGCTGGCCCGAGGAGGAACTGCGTGGCGTGGCCGGCGCGGCGCTGACCATGAACGTGGCGATGGGCGAGTTGCAGGACCGGCTCGCGCGCCAGCTCGAGCCGCCCACCATGGGGCAGCGCGAGGTCATTCGCCACCACGCCGAGCGCGGCGCGCAGGCGTTGGAGAAGATCGGGGTCAGCGACCCGCTGTGGCTGCAGGCCGTGCGGGAACACCATCTCGTGCACGACGACGGCGACGCCGACAGCCTGGAGCCGGGACAGCGCGCGGCCGAGTTGCTGCGCCGGGTCGACGTGTACGCGGCCAAGCTGAGCTCGCGGCGCACCCGCCAGGCCCTGACGCCGGCGCTGGCGGCCCGGGGCGCGCTGATGGGGCCCGCCGACCATCCCGACGCCATGGGGGCGACCCTGCTGCGCGTGCTGGGCCTGTACCCGCCGGGAACCTATGTCGAAATGGCCGACGGAGAGCTCGGCGTGGTGATCGAGCGCGGCAACCGCGCGCACACCCCGCTGGTGGCCAGCCTGCGCAGGGGCGACGGCCGGGTCCTGCTGGTGCCCCAGGCACGCGACACCGCCGTGCGGGGCCATGCGGTGCGCCGTGGCGTGGACGCGGCCGCGGTGCAGGTTCGCCCCGGCCACCAGCTGGTGCTCAAGGCCAGGCTGCAGCTCGGACTGCCGGCGGTGATGCTTGCGCCGGCCCCGGCCCCGGCGGCGGATGCCGATGCGGCGGAGCTCGAGCCCGCGGAGCTTCCCGCGGACGGCTACGCCGCGGGCGACGTCGGCGACCTGGGCGAAGCGCCCGAGGGCTCCGGCACCGGGCCGGATTCCCTGCAGTAGCCGCGGGCGGATCCCGCGCCTGGGCCAGCTTGCACGGCCCGGCAGCGCATGGGCTTCGCTAACATGCCGCGCCGCAAGCTCCGGAGACCTCGTTGAACACCCAGCCCCAGCCCGCATCCGCCGCGCCCGCGGCATCCGTACTGGCCGAGCGCCATGGGCGCGTCGGACTGCTCACCCTCAACCGTCCGCAGGCGCTGAACGCACTGGACCTGCAGGCCGTGCGCAGCCTCGACGCCGCGCTGCGCGCATGGGCCGCCGACCCCGGGATCGTCGGCGTGGTGCTGCGCGGCGCATCCCGCGAGGGGCGCCCGACCGCCCTGTGCGCGGGCGGCGACCTGAAGTTCTTCCACCGCGCGGCGCTGGCCGGCGACCCCGAGCTCGACGCCTTCTTCACCGAGGAATACGCGCTCAACCACCTGATCCACCGCTACCCCAAGCCCTACGTGGCGTTGATGGACGGCATCGTCATGGGCGGAGGCATGGGCATCAGCCAGGGCGCCGCGCTGCGCGTGCTCAGCGAGCGCTCCGCGCTGGCCATGCCCGAGGCCAACATCGGGTTGTTTCCCGACGTGGGCGGCGGTTGGTTCCTGGCGCGCTGCCCCGGGCGCCTGGGCGAGTACCTGGCCCTGAGCGGCCACACCCTGCACGCGAGCGACGCCATCGCCTGCGGCCTGGGCGACGTGCTGGTGGACTCCGCGGATCTGCCCGGCCTGTGCGAGCGCCTGCTGGGCGCGCGCGAGGCGCGCGAACTTCACGACATCGTCGCCGGCGCCGCGCGTGCGGTCCCGGCGTCGCCGCTGCTGCAGCAGCGCGAGCTCGTCGACCGCCATTTCTCGCGGCCCGACCTGGCCTCGGTCATGGCCTCGCTGCGCGCCGACGCGGGGGCCTTCGCGCAGCAAACGCTGAGCGCGCTGGGCCGGCATTCGCCGATGATGATGGCGGTCTCCCTGGAACTGGTGCGCCGCGCGCGGAGCATGGGTCTGGCCGACGAACTGCGCATGGAGCGCGACGTCATGCATCACTGCTTCCACCCGGCCGGCGGCGGGCACGGCGATGCGCTCGAAGGCATCCGCGCGCTGGTGATCGACAAGGATCGACGGCCGCGCTGGAAGCCGGCGGCGGTCGAGGAGATCGGAGCGGGGGCCGAGCAGGCCTACTTCGTCAGCCCCTGGACCCCCGAGTCCCACCCGCTGGCGGCCCTGCAGGACTGAGGCTGCGAAGCCGGGTTCGGGCGCCTGCCGGGTTCAGGCGCTCGCGCGCCGGCGCGATGCGCAGCCAGGGCGGGGCGGCCCATGGGGGCGATGCGGCGGAGGGAGGGCCGGAGGTGGACATGCCGGCCATGCCAGTGATGGCCTGCCGGTTACGAGTGGTTGCATCTTCGCGCGCGGGTGCGCTGTCAGGAAAGCCCGCGCGGCCGCGACCAAGCCGGCGTGGAGTGCATGCGATTCCCGTCTGCACGTTGAACCACCTTTGCAAAACATCGACAGGAGTCCGAGATCATGAACAAGCGTCAACTCGTCCAAGCCGCCGCCGCCGCCTCGCTGCTGGCCCTCGGATCGCTGGGAGCCGCCGGCGCGGCGCATGCCGACACGCTGGGCAAGTGCTTCGGCGTGGCCACGGCCGGCCACAACGATTGCGCCGGGCTGTCGGGGCTGCACTCGTGCAAGGGCACGGCCAACATGAACTACAACCCCGGCGATTTCGTCGTGGAATCCGCCGGCACCTGCGCCAAGATGGGCGGGCTTGACATGGCGCAGGCCAAGGCCGTGCTCACCGACCCGGCGAAGACCAAGGCCTTCGAGGCGACGATGGCCAAGCACATGATGTGAGGCCCGGGCAGATGCGTACTCCGCGACCCTCGCCGACCGCCACGCACGGCCTGCCGCCCCTGGCGGCCGGCATCGGGCTGCGCCATGCGCACTACGCCCAGGTGGCGCGCGAACGTCCCGAGCTGGGTTTCGTCGAGGTGCATTCGGAGAACTTCTTCTGCCCCGACGACGCGGCCGCGCAGGTGCTCCGGCACATGCGCGGCCTGTATCCGGTGAGCCTGCACGGCGTGGGCCTGGCGCTGGGTTCGGCCTGCGGCGTGGACCCGCGCCACCTCGAGCAACTGGCCGCGCTGGTGGAACGCATCGAGCCGGCGCGCGTGTCCGACCATGCATGCTTCGCCCGCGCGCCGCTGGGCGCGCGCGGCGTGGCGCATGCCAACGATCTGCTTCCGCTGGCTTTCACGCGCGCCCAGCTGCGCCTGCTGGAGTCCAACGTGCAGCAGGTGCAGGAGCGCCTGCGCCGCCCGATCCTGCTGGAGAACCTGAGCAGTTACATCGAGTTCCGCGATTGCGAGATGCCCGAGCCGGAATTCTTCGCCGAGCTGGCGCGAAGCAGCGGCTGCGGGCTGCTGCTGGACGTGAACAACCTGATGGTCAATGCGCGCAACCGCGGCGCCGAGTCGCCGCTGCACGAGGTCTGCGATTGGCTGGACGCACTGGCGCACGCCGGTGCGGGCGCCAGCGTGGGGGAGATCCACCTGGCCGGTCACAGCCTGCAGTACGGCCTGGTGATCGACGACCACGGCAGCGCCGTGTCGCCGCAGGTGTGGAGCGCCTACGAGCACGCGCTGCGCCTGCTCGGGCCGGTTCCGACCCTGGTCGAATGGGACACGGCGATTCCCGAACTGCCGGTGCTGCTCGACGAGGCGGCCCAGGCGCGCGCACGCCTGGCCGAGGCGGTGCGCGGGGTTGTTCCACAAGAGGGGAGCCTGGCATGAATCCGTCCGCGCGCGACGCGCGAGCCGGGGACGATGCGCGGGAGGCGCCCGCGGGCGAAGCGGGCGCCGAATGCGAACGGGCCCTGCAAACGGAAATGCGGCGCCAGCAGGCGCTGCTGCGCGCGTTGTTCGATCCGCGCGCGGCCCTGCCGGCCGCCGCCGAACTGCGCGTGGACGCCAGCCGCCTGGCCTGGCAGGCCGGGCTGGACGCCATGCGCGGCAACGCGCGCTCGCACGCCGAGCGCGCGTTGCTGGCGCAATTCCCCACGCTGCAGGCCATGCTCGGCGAGGCGCAGATGCGCGCGCTGTGCGCGGCCTACTGGCGCGCGCGCCCGCCGCGCGCCGGCGACCTGGCCGGCATCGGTGCCGAACTACCCGACTACCTGGGGCGCCTGCGCCGCCTGCGCGCATGGCCCTGGCTGCGCGACTGCGCGCGCCTGGACTGGGCCGTGTGGCAACTGCAATACGCGAGGCCCGCGCGCCTGGGCGCGCAGGACCTGCAGGCCCTGGCGCTGCACGACCCGGCCCGTTTGCGCCTGCGCCCGGCCGCCGGCGTGAGCGAGCTGGATTCGCGCTGGCCGGTGGCCCGGCTCTGGCTGCTGCACCGCAGCCCCGGCGCGGACGGCGAAGCCCTGCGCCGCGCACTGGAGCAAGGCGCGCAATGCGCCTGGGCCTGGCGCGGCCCCGAGGGCGTGCAATGCGAGGCGCTGGACGCCGCGCAACGCCGCTGGGTGCGCGCGCTGCGCCGCGGCGCCAGCGTGGCCTCGGCCCTGCGCAGCGCCGGGCCGGGCTGGGATTTCGCGGCTTGGCTGCAGCGGGCCGTGCGCGAGGCCTGGCTCGACGGCGTCGAGGCCTGCTAGCGAACTTCGGCGCGGCGGCGGGGTCCAACAGCCACGCGCCGGCACGGCGCGCATCGCACGAGGAGCTCTTCGCCATGACAGACCACGTTGCCCCCGCGGTCCAGGAACTGCTGGACGGCGTCCACCGCCATCCGGCCCTGGACAACGATTTCTACGCCCTCTGGATGGGGCAGCCCCTGGGTTTCGAGGACCTGAGGACCTTTGCCAGGAATTACCTGGGCCGGATCTCGCAGACCCCGGCCGTGATTGCTCTGACCATCCTGGGGGTGCAGGACACCGAGGTGCGCGCGCGGGTTTCCGGCACGCTGTACACCGAACTGGGCTGCGCCGACGCCGAACATGCCCACCTCAAGCTGCTCGAGCACTACCTGACGGACCTGCTGAGCCGCGTGGGCGGACGCAGCTTCACGCTCGGTGAACTGCAGCGCGCTCCGCTGCTCGCCTGCACGCAAGCCTTCTCCGCGGCCCAGCGCGTGCTCTACACCTCGGAGCATCCCTGTGGCATCCTGGGCGCCCATCTCGCGCAGGAGTGGCTTGCCTACCCGATGCTGGCGAAGCTGTACGAGGGCGCGCGCCTCTACATGCCGCTGTATCCCTCCATCGAAAGCTTCCACGAGCATGCCGAGTACTTCCACGCGCACATCGGCGCGACGGAGAAGGCCCACCGGCGCGAGGCGCTGCTCGCGGCGAGTCGGCTATGCAGGACACCGAAGGACTGGGCCGAACTGGCCGGCTCCATCGAGCGGGTCCTGCACATCACCGCGGATTACTGGGCGGGCATGTTCCGCGCGCTGCGCGCATCCGCCGCGCGCCGCAGCCAGGCGTCGACGGACCAGCTGCCCGGGCCCCACAAGGCCACCGATGCGATCAGCGAGCCCCAGATGTAGTGCAGCTCGATGGCGGCCGGCTGCAGCGCGTACATGTACGACAGCAGTGCCACCGCGTTGACCACGAACAGCCCGGTGGCGGCGAAGCGCCCGCCCAGGCCCAGCGCCACGAAGGGCGGCAGCAGCAGTTCGCCTGCGCTGCCCACCAGCGCCGCGGCCAGCGGCGGCAGCAGCAGCACGTGGAATTCGTTCTGGTACAGCCACACCGTGCCCTGCCAGTTGGACAGGGTCTGCAGCCCGGAATGGAAGAACACGTAGGACACGTACAGGCGCGCGGCCAGCAGCGCGGGCGCGCGCAGCGCGTCCAGCACGCGGCTGGCCAGGCGCCAGCCCTGCAGCGGCAGGCGCAGCAGTGCGGATGGGGGGTGGCGGGGCAGGGAAGCGGACATCGGCGGTCTCCTCGGGGTGGGCGCGGCACCATGCCGCGATGCCCCTTGGTCGCGCGGCGCGCCGCTTCCTGACACGGCTGCGGCGCAGCCCTGCGAGCTGTGGAAGAATCCGGGCAGGCGCAACCCGTCCGCAGCCTGCCCACCGACCATGAGCGTTCCCGAACCCAGCAGCGCCAGTCCCGAGCAGCAGGCCCAATGGCTGGAGCGCATCGAGGCCCTGCGCCCGACGCTGATGCGCCTGGCCCTGCTGCAGCTGCGCAACCGTGCCTGGGCCGAGGACGCGGTGTCGGAAGCGCTGCTGGCGGCCATCGAGGGGCTGCCGCGCTTCGGCGCGCGCGCCCAGGTGCAGACCTGGGTGGTGGGCATTCTCAAGCACAAGGTGCTGGACCAGCTGCGCCAGCGCCAGCGCGAGCAGCAGTTCGAGGACGGCTCCGACGAGGAGGACCCCACCGAGCACATGTTCCTCGCCGACGGGCATTTCGCGCAGGCCCCGCAGGTGTGGAACGCCCCCTCCGAGGTGCTGCGCCAGAAGCAGTTCCTGGAAGTGCTGGAAGCCTGCATGGACCTGCTGCCCGGCAAGCTCGGGCGCGTGTTCCTGATGCGCGAGTGGCTGGAACTCGGCACCGACGAGATCTGTCAGGAACTGGGCTTCACCCCGACCAACGTATGGCAGATGCTGTCCCGCGCACGGCTGCGTCTGCGCGAATGCCTGCAACTGCGCTGGTTCGGTGAGTCGAGATCATGAGTTTCAAGCCCTTCCGCACATGCCGTGAGGTCACCGCACTGGTGATCGCGCGGGAGGACCGCGCGCTGAGCCTGCGCGAGCGCGCGATCATCCGCGCGCATTTCCTGATCTGCCAGGCCTGCCCGATTTTCGAGCGCCAGGTGCTGGGCATGCGCGAGGCGCTGGGGGCCTGGCGCAACTACCGCGACGGCGCGGAGCCCGGCGAAGGCGCCTGAGGCACCTGGCGTTACAAGATTTCACGTTTGCGCGGCTCCGCGCAAGAATTCCCAGTTGTTCTTAGGATTCTCGAAGTTTGCGCCTGATGCGCAGCCGAGGGAGAACAACATGATCGAATTCACCGTCAACGGGAAGCCGCAATCCCTGGACCTCAGCCCCGACACGCCGCTGCTGTGGGCGATCCGGGACCATCTGCACCTGACCGGCACCAAGTTCGGCTGCGGCATCGCCGAATGCGGCGCCTGCACCGTGCACCTGGACGGCAACGCCGTGCGCTCCTGCCAGATTCCCCTGTCCTCCGTGCAGGGCATGCGCGTGACCACCATCGAAGGCCTGCAGACCCGCGAGGCCAAGGCCGTGCGCAGCGCCTGGGTGGCGCACCAGGTGCCGCAATGCGGCTACTGCCAGTCGGGCCAGATCATGTCGGCCAGCGCCCTGCTCAAGCAGACGCCCAAGCCCAGCGATGCCGACATCGACGCCTTCATGTCCGGCAACATCTGCCGCTGCGGAACCTATCCGCGCATCCGCGCCGCCATCCACGACGCCGCGCACGCGCTCGGCCAGGAGTCCTGAAATGGCCGACGATCTGCTCGACATGGCGCCCGAGACCGCCTCGCGCCGCGCCTTCCTCAAGACCTCGGCGCTGGCCGGCGGCGGGCTGGTCCTGGGCTTGATGCTGCCCACCGCCTCGCGCGTGGCGCAGGCCGCCGCCGCGGCGCCCCTGTTCAACCCCCTGGCCGAGCCGGGGGCCTTCTCGCCCAACGCCTACGTGCGCGTGGGCAGCGACGACCAGGTCACGCTGGTGGTCGACAAGTCCGAGATGGGCCAGGGCGTGATGACCGCGCTGCCCATGCTGCTGGCGGAGGAGATGGACGCCGACTGGCCGCGCGTGCGCCTGCTGCAGGCGGGCGCGCACGAGGCCTACAAGAACACCCTGCTGGGCATGCAGGCCACCGGGGGCAGCACCAGCGTGCGCAGCTCCTGGCTGCCGCTGCGCCGCGCCGGCGCCACCGCGCGCGCGATGTTGGTGCAGGCGGCGGCGCAGCGCTGGCAGGTGGACGCGGCGGCCTGCAGCGTCGAGGCCGGCGTGGTGCGCGGCCCCGGCGGGCGCCAGGCGCGCTTCGGGGAACTCGCCGAGGATGCGGCGCGGCTTCCCGTGCCGGCGCAGGTGCGCCTGAAGGACCCGAAGGATTTCCGGCTGGTCGGGCGCCCGCTGGCGCGCGTGGACGTGCCCGAGAAGACCACCGGCCAGGCGGTGTTCGGCCTGGACATGCAGATCCCCGGCATGCTCATCGCCAGCGTGGCCCAGCCGCCGGCCTTCGGCGCCACCGTGCGCGGCTTCGACGACTCCGCGGCGCGCGCCATTCCCGGCGTGCACTCGGTGCACCGCATCAGCGACGGCGTGGCGGTGCTGGCGCAGGACTTCTGGACCGCGCGCAAGGGGCGCGACGCGCTGAAGATCGACTGGAACCCGGGTCCCAACGCGGCGCTCGACGACGCCGGCATCATGGCCCTGTTCCGCAAGGCCGGCGAACAGCCCGGCGCCGTGGCCTGGAAGGTGGGCGAGGGCGAGGCCGCGCTGGCGCCGGCCGCGGCGGCCGCGGGCGCCAAGGCGCTGCACGCCGAGTACGCGCTGCCCTTCCTGGCGCACGCGACCATGGAGCCGATGAACTGCACCGCCTTCGTGCAGAAGGATCGCGTGGACATCTGGGGCCCCACGCAGGCGCAGACCATGAACCAGCTGGTCGCCGGCAAGATCGCCGGGCTGCCGCCGCATGCGGTGCACGTGCACACCACGCTGCTGGGCGGGGGCTTCGGCCGGCGCTTCGAGCAGGACTTCGTGGCCCAGGCGGTGGAACTGTCCAAGGCCAGCGGCAAGCCCGTGAAGGTGGTGTGGACCCGCGAGGACGACACCCGGCACGACTTCTACCGCCCGGCCAACCTGCACCGGCTGCACGCCGTGCTCGATCACGACGGCAGGCTGCAGGCCTGGACCCACCAGATCGTGGGCCCGTCGATCTTCTCCCGCGTGTTCCCGCAGTACGTGAAGGACGGCATCGACGACACCTCGGTGCAGGGCGCCGTCAAGCTGCCTTACGCGATGCCCAACGCGCAGACCCGCTACGTGCTGTGCAACACCCCGGTGCCGGTGGGCTTCTGGCGCTCGGTGGGGCATTCCATCACCGCCTTCACCGTCGAATCCTTCATCGACGAGCTCGCCCATGCCGCGGGGGCCGACCCCTACCGCTTCCGGCGCGAGCTGCTGGTGCACGGCGACCAGCGCGCACTGGGCACGCTGGACGTGGCGGCGCGCGAGGCCGGCTGGGGCAAGGCGCTGCCGGCCGGGCATTTCCACGGCATCGCCATGCACGAGTCCTTCGGCAGCTACGTCACCGAGGTGGCCGAGGTGTCGGTGGACGCGCAGGGGCAGGTGCGGGTGCATCGCGTGACCTGCGCGGTGGACTGCGGCCAGGTGGTCAACCCCGACATCGTCACCGCGCAGATCCAGAGCGCGGTGGTGTACGGGCTGACCGCGGCGCTGTACGACCGCATCGACCTGCACGCGGGCGGGGTGGTGCAGGGCAACTTCGACAAGTACCGCATGCTGCGCATGGACAGCGCGCCGCGGGTCGACGTGCACATCCTGCCCAGCACGCAGGCGCCCGGCGGCCTGGGCGAGCCGGGCACTCCGCCCATCGCGCCGGCCGTGGCCAACGCGGTGTTCGCCGCCACGGGCAAGCGCCTGCGCGAACTGCCGCTGCGCCCTGACCTGCTGAAGACCTGAGCCTCCGGACGCAACCGGCCCTCGCGGGGGTCGGTTGCCAACCCCCGGACAAATACTGATAGAAGTATATGTATCCGGGCCCCGACAATGCCGCATGTCCAGGCAGCCGGGGAGCCGCGCCACATGTCCTTCGTCATCGAGTGGAGCCATCTGCACCCGCTTGCTGCCCTCGGCGGCGGGGTGCTGATCGGCACGGCCGCGGGGCTGTTCGCGCTGGCCGCGGGAAAGATCATGGGCTGCAGCGGCATCGCCGGTGCCATGCTGCACGACGCCGTGTACGGCGTGCGAGCCCAGGCCTGGCGCGCCTGGTTCATGGGCGGCGTGCTGCTCGGCGGCCTGCTGTGGCTGGCGCTGGGCCGCGGCTTTCCCGGGGCGGCGCACGCCCTTCCGGCGGCGCTGGTGCTGCCGGCGGGGCTGCTCACCGGCTTCGGCACCCGCCTGGGCTCGGGCTGCACCAGCGGCCACGGCGTCTGCGGCATCCCGCGGCTGGCGCCGCGCTCGCTGCTCGCGGTGGGCTTGTTCATGGCCAGCGGCATGCTTACCGTCTTCGTGATCCGCCACGCCGGAGCGCTGCTGTGAGCCCGATGCGCGGGGAGCCGCGATGAAGGGCGCCGCCATCAGCAAGCGCGCCGTCAACCTGGTGGCGCTGGCTTCCGGCACCCTGTTCGGCCTCGGGCTCATGCTCTGCGGCATGGTCGACCCCGATCGAGTGCTGGGCTTCCTGGACGTGACAGGGCGCTGGGACCCGACCCTGCTGCTGGTCATGGGCGGGGCGGTGTGCGCCGCGGCGGTGCCGATCCGCCTGGCCATGCGCCGGGGCAGGCCGCTGCTGGGCGGCATGCTGGAGTTTCCGAGCCAGCGCGCGATCACCCCGCGCCTGGTCGCGGGCAGCGTGATGTTCGGAGTCGGCTGGGGCCTGTGCGGAGTCTGTCCCGGCCCCGCCTTGCTCAACCTGCTGAGCCTGCGCGCCGACCGCTGGGGCTTTTTCGCCTGCATGCTCGCCGGCATGGCGCTGTTCGACCTCTGGAACCGGCGCGGAGCCGGCGCCACGGGCGGCGCGGGCGCTCGGGTGCGACCTTGATCCGCGGGGCTTGCCGCCGCGCGCGGCGCGGCGAGAATGTGCCATGGATTCGAGTCTCGGCGATCTCCTGCATTGGGTGGCGGCCCTCGGGGCCGGCCTGCTGATCGGCGTCGAACGCGAGCGCAGCCACCCGGACGAGCAGGCCAGCGCCGGCCTGCGCAGTTTCGCGCTGGCCGCGCTGGCCGGCGCGGCGGCGGCCAGCCTGGGCGCGGCCGCGCTGGTCGCCGTCGTGCTGGCGGTGGCGGCGCTGGCCGTGGCCGGCTACCTGCGCAGCCGCGACAACGACCCCGGCATCACCACCGAGATCGCCTTGCTGCTGTGCGTGCTGCTGGGCGCCCTGGCCATGCGCCAGGCGGCGCTGTCCTCGGCGCTGGCCGTGCTGGTCGCCGTGCTGCTGGCCGCCAAGGCACGCCTGCACGGTTTCGTGCGCTCCGTGCTCAGCGAGCAGGAACTGCAGCACGGCCTGCTGCTGGCGGCCTCGGCGCTGGTGGTGCTTCCGCTGCTGCCCAACCGTGCGCTGCCCGCGCTGGGCGGGCTCAACCCCCATGTGCTGTGGACCCTGGCCGTGCTGTTGATGGCCATCCAGACCCTCGGGCACGTCGCCTTGCGCTGGCTGGGCCCCGTACGCGGCCTGGCGCTGACGGGGCTTCTGGGCGGCTTCGTCTCCAGCACCGCCACCATCGCGGCGATGGCGCGGCGCGCGCGCGAACATCCCGGCTGGTTCGAGGCCTGCCTGGCGGGCGCCTTGTGGTCCAACGTGTCCACCGTGGTGCAACTCGGCGTCATGACCGCCGTGGTGGCGCCCGGCCTGCTGGCCCGGCTGGCGCCGGCGCTGCTGCTGGCCGGAGCCGTCACCCTCGCCGCGGGGTGGTGGAGCGCGCGCCTGGCGCGGCGCGGCGGCCAGGCCGCGCCGGCGGCGGCGGCCGTGGCCGGGCGCCCCTTCAGCCCGCGTGCCGCGCTGTTGTTCGCCGCCGCGGTCGGCGCCATGCTGTTCGTGGCCGAGCAGGCCTACCGGCGCTTCGGCGGCAGCGGGGTGCTGGTGGCGACCGCGCTGGCCGGCCTGGCCGATGCCCATTCCTCGTCGGTCTCGGCGCTGCAACTGCACGCCGGCGGCGCCCTCTCGGCCGGGCTGGCAGCCGTCTGCGTGGGCGCCGCCTTCAGCACCAACGCGCTGAGCAAGACGGTGGCCGCGGCCTCGGGGGGCAGCGCCCGCTTCACCTGGCTGCTGGCCGCCTCGCAGCTGGCGATGGTGCTGGGTTTCTGGGTGGGGCTCGCCTCGGCGCTGTGGTTCCCGCGCGTATTGACAGGCGGCGGCGCATGACGCACAATCTCTGCTTTCGCTCGCGGAATACTGCAAAGCGAATGGAGTGGTAGTTCAGTTGGTTAGAATACCGGCCTGTCACGCCGGGGGTCGCGGGTTCGAGTCCCGTCCACTCCGCCAGAGATTCAAGCGAAATCAACCGCTTGCAAAAAAAGCCCGACGATCGCAGTCGGGCTTTTTTTCGTCCTTTTTCGTCCTGGAAGGCGCGCCTTGGAGTGGCAGAGCAGCAAGGGCGGTCGGCGCGGGACATGGCGAGACTTGAAATGTCATCGCGAGTGGAGCAGACGTGGAGCGGGATGCTCAGCTACCCGTGGCCGACAAGTTCCGCGAGGAGCTCCGCAAAAGGCCTGATATCTCGTTCGACGCTCGCCGCTTCCAGGGCGTTCATGTAGCGAGTCCGCTGCGCGAGGGGAACGACGGTCCATGGATAACCGCCCGAGGCGAGCATCGCATTCATCAAGAAGCGCCCCATCCGTCCATTGCCGTCAAAGTACGGGTGGATATTCACGAAGAAGAAGTGTCCGAGAACCACGCGCACGGACGGCTCGCTTTCCTCGCGCAGGAGATCGAAAAAGGCGGGCATCAGCTCGCGCACGGCTTCGCTACCCCTGATGGCCACCCAAACTGCTCCACCTGTGGCCAGGTCAAACTGCTCCACCCTGGCCACGGCGATCTGACGCGTTGAGCGCGGCGTCGCCGTAGCCGGAGGTCACACCGGCAGGACGTTACTTTCTGTCCCCTTGCACGTCTCGGGGACCCACAGGTGAACGTCTTGAAGCCACATCTCCAAACCACGATCTGGACCTTGCTGGGCAAGGGCGCGACGCAGCGAGAGATAGCGCGCATCACCGGCATCTCGCGCCACACGATCCGCGCCTACCAGCAGCGCTTTGCCGCCGAGCCGCCAAACTGCTCCACCCTGGCCACCGACCCAGAGGAACAAACTGCTCCACCGCGGCCACCGACTCCGGCGCCCGCCACGGTCTCGGCGTGTGAGCCGCACCGCACCTTCATCGAGGCGCAGCTGCGCCTGCAGCGCAACGCCATGGCGATCTACCAGGACCTGGTTGACCAGTTCGCCTTCGCCGGCGCGTACAACTCGGTCAAGCGCTTCGTCGCCCGGCTGAGGCACCGCGCACCCGAGCAGTTCGACCGCCTGAGCTTCCAGCCCGGCGAGGAGATGCAGGTCGACTACGGCGAGGGCGCCCCCACGCTCGTACCCGGCACCGACCGCTATCGCCGGCCTCGGCTGTTCGTGGCCACGCTGCGCTACTCGCGCGCCAGCTTCCGGCGCGTGGTGTGGAAGTCCAGCCAGCAGGTCTGGGCCGAGCTGCACGAGCAGGCATGGCGGTACTTCGGCGGCTCGTGCCGCTACGCCGTGCTCGACAACCTCAAGGAAGGCGTCATCAAGCCCGACCTGTACGAGCCCCAGCTCAACGCGGTGTACGCGGCCACCCTGGCGCATTACGGCGTCGTCGCCGACCCGGCGCGCGTGCGCGATCCCAACCGCAAAGGCACGGTCGAACACGCCATCGGCCACACCCAGGCCACGGCCCTGAAGGGCCGCCACTTCGCCTCGATCGAGGAGCAGAACACTTTCCTCGATCACTGGGAGCGCACGTGGGCGGCCACGCGCATCCACGGCACCGAGCGCCGCCAGGTGCAGGCCATGTTCGAGCAGGAGCGGCCCCTGTTGCAGCCGCTGCCGGTCCTGGGCATGCAGTACTTCAAGGACGAGGAGCGCACCGTCTACGACGACTCCTGTGTGCGCGTCGACCACAGCAGCTACGCGGCGCGCCCGGCGCCGATCGGCTCCAAGGTCCTGGTGCGCATCTTTGCGCGCCGCATCGAGATCCGCGAGCTGGCCACCCAGGTGCTGCTGCGCAGCCACGCGAAGGCCGAGCGTCCAGGCACCGTCGTGCTGCCGGCTGACGAGCGCGTGTTTAACCCCTCGCGCGAGACCCGCCGCATCCTCGTCCAGGCCCGCGCCATCGGCCCCGACACCTCGCGCCTGTGCGAGTTGCTGTTCGCCATTGAGGGCCGGGTCGGTCAGCGCAAGCTCTGGGGCATCGTCGGCCTGGCCGGGCGCTATCCCAAGCGCCTCATCGACACCGCCTGTGCCACCGCCATCGACGATGGCCTGTACAGCTACCGCCACGTCAAGGCGCTGACCGAGCGGCTCGTTGCCGCCGCGCTGGCGGCCCTGGATATGCCGCCGCAGGCCGAGTTGGACCTGGCCCAGGAACACCCCCTGATCCGCCCCGGCGACGACTACGCCGAGCTGTTCGCGCGCGGCGCCGCGCAGGCCCACGACCCGACCCCCTCAAGGAGCTTCACCCATGACCATGAATGAGATCGAACGCGCGCTGCGCGAGCTGCGCCTCTCGGGCATCGCCGACACGCTGAGCACCCGGCTGATGCAGGCCCAGTGCAATCAGGAACCGTTCCTGGAGACCTTCGCCTGCATGCTGCAGGACGAGCTCGACCGCCGCCGCTCGCGCCTGCTTGAGCGCCGCTTCAAGCACTCGCGCCTGGACGAGCGCCTGGGCCTGGCCGACTTCGACTGGCGCTTCAACCCCAAGCTGCCGCGCCAGGCCTGCTTCGAGCTGCACGCACTGAAGTTCATCGCCGAGGGCGCCAACGCCATGATCATCGGCAGGCCGGGCACCGGCAAGAGCCACGTCGCCAAGGCCGTGGCTTACCAGGCCACGCTGCAGGGCTACGACGTGCGCTACGTCGAGGCCGACACCGAGTTCGCCCACTTCACCCTGGCCAGTCCGGCCGAGCAGGCCTCGCTGCTGCGCGCCTGGGTCGAGCCCGACCTGCTCGTGCTCGACGACCTGTTCCTGGCCCGCCGCATCTGCGACGCCGCCGCCGAGTTGCTGCAGACCGTGGTCCACCAGCGCTACAAGCATCGTCGCTCCATCGTCGTCACCTCCAACCGCGTCGTGCAGGACTGGGGCAAGTACCTCGGCGACGCCACCATGGCCACCACCATCCTCGACCGCCTCATGCACCGCGCCGCCATGCTCGAGTTCGAGGGCAAGAGCTACAGGCTCAAGGAGGCCGCCTCACGCATCGCCCTCAGCCCCACCGCCGACGCATAATCCACACGTCCTGCCTGGAGCAGTTTGGGTGGCCATAGGTGGAGCAGTTTGAGGTGGCCATCGGGGCGCTACGCGGCGGCACGTGCATCGACTGACGGATGAATACCGGGCCGTTGCGATAGCCCGCAAGGTCGGCAGGTTTCAGAAGACCCGCTGTCACGCTGGGACCGAACATCTCCCGATACCAGGTGCCGTGGTCGGCTTGCGCTGCTTCGCCTGCGTTTCCTCCCTGCAATATCCGGTTGAGCGTGTCCTTGACTTTCTGGAAGGCCTGCCAGTAACCGCGCGCCGCAAGCGCGTCCTGATGCTCGCGGTCTGTGTCCTTGTCAGGGTTCCAGTTGCCGGATCGCACGCGCTCGATCAGTTCAGCGCTGACCCTGTATCCCTCAATCGAGAGGGAGTTGTAGGCATCGGTCGCATAGGCATCTTCGACCTTGTTCAGATAGGCTGCGACATCTCCAGGCAGACCCGGCGCGGGGGGGAAGCGCTCCAGCACGGTTCCTCGCATCTCGGCCCACGACATGCGCAGGCGGTTGACAACGGGCGATGTCTCCCGCTGTCCGATAGCGATGGGCGGTCGGTCGGCGAAGGGATCGGTCTCGTTGACGGTATAGCCCGCCGCCTTCATGGTCGCGGTGATCGACTCCGCGATCTGGTCGCGCCCGATGTTGCGGAAAGCCCCGGCAAGTCGTCCCGCAATGCTGCTATGGCCGCCATCGAGCAGGCGGCCAAGCACATCGGAGCCGTCGGCCACCATGGCAAGCGCAGCGCGCATTTCGATGGGGTGCGCCGCGAAGTGTCCCGGCGCGCAGGCAACCAGCGCAGCAGGCAAGCGCATCACCCGTAAGCCGTCGATGATCTGGATGTCCCCTGGCTTTGGGACCTCAAGGCGGAGATCAAAAATCGACGTGTCGTGCAGCAGCCCGGTCGGTTTGTTGCCCCCGCGTGTTGCGCGGACGAGAAGTTGGCGCGGAACGTTCCAGTTGCCAGTGTGCAAGGCGATGGAATGCTCTGCACCAAGGCACCAGTCTTGTCCGAAGCGCTCGCTCAGGTAGGCCGCGCAGAACGGCCAGAAGCACGCGTACCAGTCAGTACTCTCGCCCGCAGGGCCAGAGGGCCGGACAGGGATGTACCAGCCCTTCATGACCTCGCGGATGAAGCCGTTCTTGAGCAGGCGTTCGCGATGGACGCGTGACAGGTAGGACGCCCGGATCGCGACAGCCTTTGCGTCCTGAAGCGCCTTCAGGGCATCGAGCGACTGAGCGAGTTTGTCGGTGGGCGTTGCCATCGTCCAGGGAATCCTGTCTTGTTTTATTTAGGTTTTTATGTTGTACATTTTTTAGGTTTTTATGTCAAGAGATCTCTAGGTATAGTGAGGCGCACGAGCGGAGCGGGCGGGTCCGATCCCTCGTCCGACGCAAACCCGAACCTGGATGGAGCCCATGGACATGCAAGGTGTCGCCGCGGTGAGCTACCGCGGTGCAGCGATCGAGAACCGGCATCTCGCGCACATCGCGGTGGTCGATGCGGGCGGGCGTCTGCTGTACGGTTTCGGCGACCCCGAGCGGGTCACGTTGGCGCGTTCCGCGGCCAAGCCGGCGCAGGCCGCGGCGATCGTCGAAACCGGCGCGCTCGAGCATTTCGGATTCGACGAGGCCGATCTGGCGCTCATGTGCGCCTCGCACAGCAGCGAGCAGCGCCACATCGAGCGTACCCGGAACATGCTCGCCAGGCTGCACGCCGACGAGTCGGCGCTGCGCTGCGGGCCCCACCCGTCGCTGTCCGACGCGGTGCAGCGCGACTGGATCCGCCACGATTTCGTGCCGACCCCGGCGTGCAGCAACTGCTCGGGCAAGCATGTCGGCATGCTCGCCGGCGCCATGCTGCTCGGCGGCGACGCCGCCGACTACCACGAGGCCGGCCACCCGATGCAGCAGCGCGTGCGCCGCACCGTCGCCGCCCTGTGCGAACTGCCGCCCGAACAGGTGCTGTGGGGTATCGACGGCTGCAACCTGCCGACGCCGGCCTTCGCGCTCGACCGGCTCGCCAGGCTCTATGCCGGGCTGGCCGACGCCGCGGATGCCGCGGACGCCGCGCCAGGCTCCACGTCCGGCTCCACGCTGGCGCGCATCTACCACGCGATGACCCGCCACCCGGAACTCGTCGCGGGCGAGGGCCGCTACTGCACCGAGCTGATGCGCGCCTACGAGGGCGCGCTCGTGGGCAAGCTCGGCGCCGACGGCTGCTACGGCATCGGGGTGCGAGCCTCGGCGCGCACCCGTGAACTCGGCGCCGACGGAGCCTTGGGGCTCGCGGTGAAAATCGAGGACGGCCGCGTCGACATGCTCTACATGATCGTGTCCGAGGTGCTCGCGCGCCTGGGCCTGGGCAGCCAGGCACAGCGCGAGCGGCTGGCCGCTTTCCACGAGCCGCCGCTGCGCAACACCCGCGGCGTCGAGGTCGGCCACCGCAGTTTCCCCTTCGAGCTGCGCCCGGCCTGAGTCGGGCCTGCGTCCGCCCCCGGTCGGGGCGGATTCAGGAGGAGGGGCCGTCGGCCTCGTCCCCCTCGTCCGCCGCTTCGCGGCTGGCCGCCCAGTAGGCGTGCATGGACAGCACGGCCTGCGCAATCTCGTGGGTCAGCTGCTCGCGGGCCGCCGGCGTGGCGGTCAGGGCCCGCTCGCGCGGGCCCGGGTCCTCGTCGCCGAGCAGGTGCAGCGGACGCAGCCACTCCTGGCCCTCCCGGGTATCCAGCAGCGGCTGCCAGGCCTCCCCGCACATCTCCACGGCTTCCAGGAAGCCGCAGGCCCAGATGCGGGCATCGTCGCGCTCCACGCCCGCATCCTCGAAGCTGGACCACAGGGGTTCGATCACCGCGCCCCGCGGGTTCTGCAGGCGCGCGCAGATGCTGTCGTACAGGCGCGTGACGAGCCCGACCACGCGCCGGGCCTTCGCGGCGTCGCGCACCGGAGGCGCCATGTCGGCGTGATCCTCGCCCCAGATCCTGGGCATCCAGCGGCGTGGGGGAATGCGTTCCGGGCCGATGGCCAGTGCGTGCAGATAGCCGTCGAGCATGTCGAGGGTCATGCTTTCCTCGATGCCGGCATACAGCAGGAACTGATCGAGTTCGTCGACCTCGGCGTCGCTCAGCGGGGATGGGGGGGCGGGACGTGGCATGGGCCAGCACTGTAATGCAAGCGCCAAGCGCCGCCCACCGCCCGCGGCACGGATGCAATTGGTCACAGATGCGTATCCCGGCGGTGTCGCCGAAGGCATGTCAGCCTCCGTTATGGCCGTCATCGTCCCCGGCCTCGAACTCCGCCGGGCGTGCTTCCCGCAAGCCGGGCTTCGAGCAAAGGGCTGGCCATGTTCCGTTTCAGGTGCCGGGTGCCGCGCGTCCTGCGTCTGGGGGCGCCGATGCTGCTGCTCGCGGGATGCGCCTGCGCTGCCCAGGCTTCCACGGCCGCGGATCTGGACGCGGGCGCCCGGGCCCACCCGCTGGCCTTTCTCGACCGCATCGGCTGGGGGGCCGACCCCGCGCAGCTGCGCCAGCTGCGGGAACAGGGAGCGACGCGCCTGCTGGACGCCCAGTTGCGCCCCGACCCCGACCCCACCCTGCCGCCGCAACTCGCGCGCAGCCTGGCGGCGCTGCCGGTCAACGCGCCGCTGGAGCAGCTCATCGCGCCGCTGGTCGAGCAGCGCCGCCAGATCCGCATGTCCGGCGGCGCGGCGGGCTCCGCGGACGCCGGGGACGCGCAGGCCCGGCTCAAGGACTTGCGCCAGCGCATGAACGCGCTCACCCGTCAGGCCATGGCGCAGCAACTGCTGCTGGCGGTCTACGCGCCCAACCAGTTGCAGCAGCGCCTGAGCTGGTTCTGGATGAACCACTTCAACGTGTTCCACGGCTTCCTCGTCGGCCCGATGATGGCCGACTACCAGATGCGGGTGATCGAACCGCACGCGCTGGGTCATTTCCGCGACCTGCTGCGGGCCACCATGTTCTCGCCGCAGATGCTGCTGTACCTGAACAATGCGCAAAACGCGCGCGGCCACATCAACGAGAACTACGCGCGCGAACTCATGGAGCTGCACACCCTCGGCGTGGGCTCCGGCTACACCCAGGCCGACGTCACCCACCTGGCGCACGCGCTCACCGGGCTGGGCGTGGACCTGGCCGGGCGCCCGGTGCGCGTGCGCCCGGCCTGGCGCGGGCTGCTGTGGCAGCGCGGGCTGGTGGTGTTCAACCCGGCGCGCCACGACAGCTCCCCGCAGCTCGTGCTGGGCCACACGCTGCAGGGCGATTCGGTGGACGAGATGGAACAGGTGGTCGACCTGCTGGCCGACGACCCGGCCACCGCGAAACACCTGTGCCTGGAGCTCGCGCGGTATTTCGTGGCCGACCATCCCGACCCCGCGATGGTGGCGGCGATGGTGCGCAGCTGGCAGCGCAGCGATGGCGACATCGCCGCCGTGCTGCGCACCATGTACAGGAGCCCGCAGTTCGCCGCCAGCCTGGCCAGCCCGCAGTTCAAGGACCCGATGCGCTACGTGATCTCCAGCGTGCGCGCCGGCCTGGCCGGGCCGCGGCTGATCCGCAATCCCCAGCCCATGCTCGGAGCGCTGGCCGCGCTGGGCGAGCCGCTGTTCGGGCGCAGCACGCCCGACGGATACCCGGTGGGCGCCGCGGCCTGGGACGGCTCGGGTGCCATGACCACGCGTTTTCGCATTGCGCAGCAATTCGGCGCCGGGGCGCCCGCGCTGTTCGGCGAGCCGCCGCCCTACCTGCGCGAGGACGGCCTCCTGCCGGCCGAGGCGCAGCCGAAGGGGCCGCGCGGACCGGCGCCCGAACTGGCGCGCAGCCCGGTGTACCTGGCCGCCGAGCCCGGCCTGAGCGGCGCGACCCGGCAGGTGCTGGCGCAGGCCGGGCCGCGCGTGCGCTGGAACGCGCTGTGGCTGGCCTCGCCCGAGTTCATGAACCAGTAGCCGGGCCGGACTCTTTTCACGCAGCCTTCGCACGCCGCCTTCGCACGGAGCCAGGATCATGCAACGACGTCACGTACTCCAGGCCGCCGCCGCGGCCACGCTCGCGCTGCCGGGCGCCACGCTGTGGGCCGCGCCCGTCGCGGGCAGGCCGAAGTTCATCCTGGTGTTCCTGCGCGGCGCCTACGACGCGGCCAACGTACTGGTGCCCTACACCAGCGAGTTCTATTACGAGTCGCGCCCGCACATCGCCGTGCCGCGCCCGGGCAGCGGCGCCGACGCCGCCGTCGCGCTGGACGCCGACTGGGCGCTGCATCCCGCGCTGCGCGCCAGCCTGCTGCCCCTGTGGCAGGCCGGCCAGCTGGCCTTCGTGCCCTTCGCCGGCACGCGCGACCTCAGCCGCAGCCACTTCGAGACCCAGGACCACATCGAACTCGGCCAGGGCGGACAGACCCGCAGCTACGACGACGGCTTCCTGAACCGGCTGCTGCAGCAACTGGGCGGCGGCACGCGCCCCATGGCCTTCAGCGCGCAACTGCCGCTGTCCCTGCGCGGGCCGCGGCGGGTGCCCAACCTGGCCATCGCCAGCGCCGGGCGCCCGGGCATCGCGCCGGGGCAGCAGGCCTTGCTCGAGCGCATGTGGGGCGGCACCGCGCAGAGCGCCTCGGTGCGCGAGGGCTTCGCCGTGCAGGCCACGGTGGCGCGCGACATGCAGGCCGCGGACTGGAACGCCGAGATGCGCGCGGCCAGCCGCGGCGCGGTGGCGCCGCGCGGATTCGTGGCCGAGGCGGCGCGCATCGGCGCGCTCATGCGCGAGAGTTTCGACGTCGGCTTCATCGACGTCGGCGGCTGGGACACCCATGTCTACGAGGCTTCCGCCAACGGCGCCCACGGCCAGCTCGCCGACAAGCTCGGGGCGCTGGGCGAGGGCCTGGCGGCGCTGTCGCGCAGCCTGGGCCCGGCGTGGCGCGACACCACCGTGGTGGTGCTCAGCGAATTCGGCCGCACCTTCCGCGAGAACGGCAACCGGGGAACCGACCACGGGCACGGCACCGTGTACTGGGTGCTGGGCGGTGGTGTGCGCGGCGGGCGCGTCGTGGGCGAGCAGGTCGCCCTCAGCCCGGCGACCCTGAACCAGAACCGGGACTACCCCGTGCTCACCAACGACCGCGACCTGCTGGGCGGCCTGTTCTCGCGCCTGTGGGGCCTCGATGCCGGGCGCCTGGCGGCGGTGTTCCCGGACAGCCGCCCGGCCGATCTTCGCCTGGTCTGAGGCGTCCGCGGAACGCGGGATGACCACTACGATCGTGGGGTTGTAACGCCGTTTCTACTATCCGACTCGGTCGTATGTTCGACTACCCCAGGGGATTTCCCATGAACAAACTCCTTATTGGCCTGGCATTTGCTGCAGGTGTAGGCTTGGTTGCGCAATCTTCGGCCTCGGCGGCCGACATGGGCACGAAAATCGAACTCGCGGCGCAGAACGGCTCCGGTGAGACCGGGTACGCCACGCTGACCCCGCACGGTGACGGCACGCTGGTGGAAATCCACCTGCAGGGCGGCCCCGCGGGCGTGGCCCAGCCGGCCCACATCCACCCCGGCACCTGCGCCAAGCTCGATCCCAAGCCCAAGTTCGGCCTGAAGCCGGTGAAGGACGGCATGTCCAGCACCGTGGTGCCGGTGTCCATCAAGACCCTGCTGGCCAGCCCGATGGCCATCAACGTGCACGAGAGCGCGAAGGACATCAAGAAGTACGTCGCCTGCGGCGACATCAAGATGTCGATGTAAGACCCGAGCATCCGGCGGGGGCCGCCATGCGGCTCCCGTCCGGCGGGGTTCAGAATTCGGTGACCACCGTCACCCCGACCCCCGGAAAGGCGTCCATCGACGTGAGCACGTCGATGGACTGTTCCAGGCTCACGGTGCGGCCGACCAGGCGCGCGGGGTCCAGCTTTCCCGAATCCATCATCGCGAACATCGTGCCGTAGCGGTGCGCCTGCATGCCGTGGCTGCCGACGATTTCCAGTTCGTGGGCGATGACCCGGCTCATCGGCACGGCCGGCTCGGCATGTTCGCCCAGCATCAGCCCGACCTGCACGTGGCGCCCGCGCTTGCGCAGGTTGGCGATGGAGTTGAAACAGGTGGCCGGATGGCCCAGCGCGTCCAGCGAGACGTGGGCGCCGCCGCCGGTGATCTCGCGCACCGCCTCCACCACGTCGGCCGTGCGCGAGGCATTGACGGTGGCGTCGGCCCCCAGCGCGCGCGCCAGCTCCAGCTTGTCGTCGCCGATGTCCACCGCCACCACGCGGGCGCCCGAGGCGCTGGCGATCATCACCGCCGACAGCCCCACGCCGCCGCAGCCGTGCACCGCCACCCATTGGCCCGGCGAGACCCGGCCCTGGTCCACGACGGCGCGGTAGGAGGTGACGAAGCGGCAGCCCAGGCTGGCCGCGGTGGCGAAGTCCATGGCTTCGGGCAGGCGCACCAGGTTGAGGTCGGCCTGGTGCACCGACACGTACTCGGCGAAGGAGCCCCAGTGCGTGAAGCCGGGCTGGAACTGGTGGTCGCATACCTGCTGGTGGCCTGCGTGGCATTCGGGGCAGGCGCCGCAGCCCGCGACGAAAGGCACGGTGACCCGGTCCCCGGCCTTCCAGCGCCGCACGTCGCTGCCCACGGCCACCACCAGCCCCGCGAACTCGTGCCCCGGCACATGCGGCAGGCGGATGTCGGGGTCGTGCCCCATCCAGCCGTGCCAGTCGCTGCGGCACACGCCGGTGGCCATCACGCGGATCACCACGCCGTGCGACTCGGGGGTTGGGTCGGGCGCCGAGCGCAACTGCGGACGGGCGCCGAAGGATTCGTAGATCACGGCTTTCATGGAAGGTTCCGGAAATCGTTCGAAGTGCCAACTGCCCGGTAGTGTGCCTGAGCTTCCCGCAGAATGGGGGTATGGACCACGCCTCCTTGTACATGCTCGGCATCGTGTTCGCCGCCACCCTGATCCGCTCCACCTTCGGGTTCGGCGAGGCCTTGTTCGCGGTGCCCCTGCTGGCGCTGGTCCTGCCGCTGCGCCTGGTGACGCCGCTGGTGGTCCTGCTGTCCACCACCATCGCGGCCGCCGTGGTGGCGCAGGACTGGCGCCACGTGCACCTGCGCGGCAGCCTCGGGCTGCTGCTGCCCTCGCTGGCGGGCATTCCCTGCGGCCTGCTGCTGCTGGGCAGCCGCTATCAGCCACCGCTGAAGATCGCGCTGGCGCTGCTGATCATCGCCTTCGCCGCCTACAGCCTGCTGGGCCGCAAACCTCCCCACCTGCGCAGCGACCGCCCGGCCTGGTTGCTGGGCTGCGGCTTCTGCGCGGGCGTGCTGGGCGCGGCCTACGGCATGAACGGACCCCCGCTGGTGGTGTACGGAACCATGCGCCGCTGGAGCTCGCAGCAGTTCCGCGCCACCTTGCAGGGCTATTTCCTGCCGGCCAGCCTGCTGGCGCTGCTGGGCTACCGGCTCAGCGGCCTGTGGGTGCCCGAGGTGACGCACGACTACCTGATCTGCCTGCCGGCGGCGATTCCGGCCATCGTGCTCGGCCGCTGGCTCAACCGGCGCATGCACCCGCAGGGCTTCGCGCGCTACGTGCACGCCGGGCTGCTGGCCATCGGCCTGGGCCTGCTGGCGCAGGCCTTGCCGGGCCGCGCGGCCGCCGCGCCTCAGCGCGCCAGCGCCAGCAGCACCACACCCGCCAGCATCGAGCCCCCGCCGAGCAGGCGCACGGCGCCGACCGTCTCGCGCAGGACCAGCGCGCCGAGCACCATGCCGATGAGCAGCGAGAGTTCGCGCGCCGGAGCCACGTAGGCCAGCGGCGCCCGCCCCATCGCGTACAGCACCATCAGGTAGGCCAGCGGCGACAGCACCCCCACGGTCACGATGGCAAGCGCGTTGCGCCGCCACTGCTCGCCCAGCGCCGGCGGGTCGCGCAGCGCCATTGGCGCGATCATCGCCGCGCGCAGCGCCAGGCCGATCACGTAGTAGGTGACGGGTTCCAGCCGCAGGCTGTGCATGGTCCAGCCGTCGATCACCGTGTAGGTGGCGATCATCGAGCCGGTCAGCAGGCCCCACAGCAGCCCCGGCCCGTTGCGGCCGGCGCGCCCGGGGCCGGCACGGCCGCGCAGCCGCAGGCCGGACACCAGCACGATGCCCCCCAGGATGGCCGCGATGCCCGCCCACGCCGCCAGCGGCGGCCGTTCGCCCAGCACGGCCACCGCCACCAGCACGCTGATCAGCGGGCCGGTGCCCCGCGCCACCGGGTAGACCACCGAGAAATCGCCCGCGCGGTAGCCGCGCTGCAAGGCCAGTGCGTACAACTGGTGGGCCATGCTGCTGCAGGCGACGGCGGCCCAGCCGGCGGGCGGCAGGGCGGCGGCGCCCCCGCGCCAGGCCAGCAGCGCGAAGGGCGCGAACACGAGCACGCTGACCAGGTCGTACAACCAGATGAAGGGCAGGCCGGCCGAGGCCTTCTTGGCGAACAGGTTCCAGGTGGCATGCAGCGAGGCGCCGCCGAGCACCAGGGCCAGAGCGATGGGGTCCATGCCGAGCATCGGCCCATGGTAGGTCCTTTGCCGCCGGCGCCGGCGCCGCCCCGCCGGCGGCCCGGCGGGCAAAGCGGATATGCTGGCTGCGGGCACGCCGCCCGCAAGCCCGGATTCCTGCCGTGAACCCCCATCCCGACTCCTCCTCGATCCCCGCATCCCCCGCATCCCCCGCATCGTCCGTAGCGTTCGATGCCTCCGTCACCCGCGAAGAACTGCATCTGCGGCGCATCGAGATGCGCGGTTTCCGCCGCAGCGACGGTCTGTACGAGATCGAGGCCCGGCTGCGCGACTCCAAGCCCTTCGACCAGGAGCTGGCGCGGGCCGGGCGCGTCGTGCCGGCCGGCGAGCCCATCCACGACCTCGGCATGCGCCTGGTGTTCGATGGCGACTACACGGTGCGCGCGGTCCAGGCCTTCGCCGACGCCGCCCCCTACACCGAATGCCCGCAGGCCGGGGCCGCGCTGCAGGCGCTGGTGGGCCTGCGCATGGTCGCCGGCTGGAACAAGGCGGTGCGCGAGCGCCTGGCCAACGCCGCCAACTGCACGCACCTGAAGGAACTGCTCGGGCCCATCGCCACCACCGCCTTTCAGTCGCTGGTGACGGAGTTCCCGGAGCGCACCGAGGCGGCGGACGCGAAGGGCCGGCCGCTCCAGATCGGCACCTGCTACGCCTACCGCGCCGAGGGCGAGGTGGTGCTGCGCAACTGGCCGCGTTTCCACCGGAGCTGAGATGAGCCCGAGCCTGTGGAGCCTGCTGGCCGCGCTGGTCGCGGTGTACCTGCCCGCGCTGGCCATTCCCGGGCCCAATTTCCTGGCCGTCACGCAGGCCTCGCTGGACGTGTCGCGGCGCCACGGCGTGGCCACCGCGCTGGGCGTGGCCAGCGGCAGCACACTGCTGGCCAGCCTGGCCGCCGCCGGTGCCGGCCTGTTGCTGACCCATGCGGGGCCGGCGCAGCGCGTGGCGGCCCTGCTGGGCGGTGCCTACCTGGTGTACCTGGCGCGTTCGATCTGGCGCCAGTCGCGCAGCGCGCAACCGGCGCCGGCCGCCCCGGCCGCGCAGGGCACCGTGCGCGCCAGCTATCGGCGCGGCCTGCTGACCAACCTGAGCAACCCGAAGGCGCTGGTGTTCTTTTCCACCATCTTCGCCGGCCTGCTGGGCGCCGGCGCGCCATGGAGCGTGCGCGCGGCGGCAGTGGCCACCATCTTCTGCTGCTCGATGTCCTGGCACCTCAGCCTGGCCACCCTGTTCACCCGAGCCTCGGTGCGCGCGGCCTACGCCCGCATGCGCCGCGTGCTGCTGCGCGGCACCTCGCTGCTCCTCGGCGGTTTCGGGCTGCGCCTGGTCTGGCAGGCGGCGGCGGGGCGCTGAGCGGGCGTGGCTGCGTCCCTGCGCCACCCCGGCTCCCGGGCGCGGCGCCTGCTGGCGCCGCTGGGCATCGCGGTGGCCGGGCTGGCCGGACGCTCGGCGGTGGACAAGCTGCTGGCCCTGCGCGCCGGCGCCGGCGGCGTCGTGGCCTGGGGCCAGATGGCTTCGCTGCTGGACCTGGTGACCGGCGTGGTGGCGGCCGGCATCGGCAGCGGCCTGGCGGTGCTGGTGGCGGGCGCGGAGCCGCCGCGTCGCGCGGCCTTGCTGCGCAGCGCGTTGCGCCTGGGCGGCGCCCTGAGCGCGCTGGTGGCGGCGCTGCTGTGCGCGGTCGCGGCGTGGCGCGCACCCTGGGCCGCGGCGCTCGGGCTGCCGCGCGACGACCTGGTGCTGGGCGGCGTGGCGGGCGTGGCGATCAGCCTCGGCTCGCTGGCGGGCAGCTATTGGCTCGGCGCCCAGCGCCTGCGCCTGCAGGGCCTGCTGGCCCTGCTCGCCGCCGCGCTGGCCACGCTGGTCGCCGGTCTGGCGCCCCCGGGGCGGGCGGTGCAACTGCTGGCCGGCGCGCAGGCCTTGCTGTCGCTGGGCGTCGCCGCGTGGACCCTGCGCGTGGCGCCCGCCGGGCCGGGGGGCGAGCGCGGGGCGCGCGCGCAATTGCTGCGCTACCTGCCGGCGGGCCTGGCGCTGGGCGTGCTCGGCCCGGCCTCGATGCTGGCCGCGCGCGCGCTCACCGCGCAAGGCCTGTCCTGGCAGGCCGCCGGCACCCTGCAGGCGCTGTGGCGGGTGTCGGACTGGGTGACGTCGATCGCCGCCAGCGTGCTGTCCGTGCTGTACCTGCCGCGCCTGGGCCGCGCCTGGGGCAGCGCGCAATGGGCTGGCGAACTGCGCGCGGCGGCCTGGGCCGTGCTGCCCGCCAGCGCGCTGGCCCTGCTCGGGCTGCTGTGGCTGCGCGTGCCGGTGTTCGAGGCGCTGTACGGCCCGGGCTTCGTGCCCGGTGCGCGGGCGACGGCGCTGTTCTTCGGCGGAAGCCTGTTGCGCGTGGCCGCCTGGGTGCCCCTGTTCGCGCTGTATGCGCAGGGCAGGGGGCATGCCATCGCGCTGGGGGAGTTCGCGTCGCTGCCCCTGTTCGCGGTTCTGCTGGCCGCGGGCGCAGCCCGCGCGGGGCTGGCCTGGATCGCCGCGGCCTGGCTGCTGAGCTACGCCGCCTACGCCGCCGTCAATCTGTGGCTGGTGCTGGGCGCGAGTCGGTCGCCAGGTTGAGCGCGTCGTCCGTGCGCAGACCCAGCTGCCACCAGCTTTCCCGCCGCCCCTTGCGCTGCTTGAGCTGGTACATGGCGGCGTCGGCCTTGCGCAGCAGATCCTGCATGTCGGTGCCGTCCGCTGGAAAACGCGCCACGCCCATGCTGAGCTGGATGCGCACCTGGCGCGTCGGGGTCAGGCGCAGCGGCTCGGCCGCGGCGCTCTCGATGCGCGCGATCACGGCGGCGAGTTCGGCATGCGCGTTGTCCGGGTCGATGTCGGCGATCACCATGACGAACTCGTCGCCGCCCAGGCGCGCCAGCAGGTCGTTGCTGCGCAGGCGCGCCGTCCAGCGCCGCGCCACCTCGCGCAGCAGCTTGTCGCCAGCGGCATGCCCGAGCCGGTCGTTGATCTGCTTGAAATCGTCCAGGTCCATGTAGCCCACCGCGACCTCGGTGCCGTTGCGCCGAGCGCGTTCGAGCGCGTCCTGCAGGCGCGCGTGCAGCGCCAGGCGGTTGGGCAGGCCGGTCAGGGAATCGTGCATGGAAAGACGCGCCGCCGCGGCGTGCAGGCGCGAAAGCTCCACGAAGGAGGACTGGATGCGGTGCGTGGCCAGGGTCAGGTAGGCGAAATAGATGAAGATCAGCCCGCCCACCGTGCGCAGGGTGGTGTCCTCCGACAGCAGCAGGCGCGCGCTCATGGCGAGCGCCGGCGGCAGCATGAACAGCAGCGCCGACCACGCGTCCGAGGACTGCTGCGCCACGCCGGCGCCGCACACGGCGATGATCACCGCGGTGACCAGTATCTCGTCGAAGGGGAGGGCGGCGGGAAGGATCAGGGGCAGCGCGGCCCAGACCAGGCCCAGCGCCAGCACGCTCAGGCGCAGCCAGCGCAGCCACGAGGGTCCGTTGCGCCCGGCGGCCACGTCTTCGCGCCCGAGGCCCCACACGGCCACGCGCCCCAGATGCGCCACGAACAGCACGGCGAACCAGGCGGCCAGCCGGCCGTGCGCCACATGCTGGCGCAGCAGCCAGCTCACCACCGCGGCCGGCACCACGCTGCCCGCGAAGCCCACCGGGATGGACTTCAGCAGCACCCGCGCCTGGTCGATCGAGGTGTCGGGCGGCGGCCCGGCGGCGGCGCCGGCCTGCGCGGGAGTGTCGGGGGAAGAGCCGTCCATCGAATCGGAGCTGGTTCTGGCGCGGGAGGAGGAGCTTTCGCATCCTAGCGTGGCCCGGCGCGAACACGCGCCTACCGCTCGTCGGGCGCTTGCTACCTTTCGCCGGAAAGCCCTTGCCCCTGCCGCGGGGCCTCGGCAGGATGCGTCCATGGCGGCCCACGTCGAGGGCCGGGGACGGGCACGGCGATGCACGCGCGAGGCGCCGGGGGCGCAAGAGGCTTCACCCTGATCGAGACACTGGTGGTCATGGCCTTGGCTGCGGTGCTGCTGGCCGTGGCCGTGCCCAACCTGCGCCCGCAGGTGGCCGCGGCGCATGCCAAATCCACCGCCAGCCAGCTCGCCGACGCACTGCGCTACGCGCGCCAGTACGCGTTGAACACCTCCACCCTGGTCACCTTCACCCCCAGCGGCTGCGGCTATACCGTGGCCACTACCGCCGGCACCCAGCTGCTCAGCGCCTCCTCGGGCGCCTCCAGCGGCGTGAGCTGCCAGGCGCTGTCGCAGACCGTCTCCTTCCTGGGCGACGGCAGCGTGGCGCTGTGCACGCAAGGCGCCCAGGGGCTGAGCTGCAGCCCGGCCGGCGCCAACAGCACCGCCACCGTCAGCGGCGGCGGGAGCAACTGGCAGATCGTGCTGTCCCCTGGAGGCGTGGTCACCACGAGCGGATCATGAACCCGGGTTCCTTCAAGCCGCTGCGCGGCGCGCGCGCGCGAGGCAGGCAGCGCGGCCTGAGCCTGCTGGAAGTGCTGGTGGCCATGCTGCTGTTCCTGGCCGCCGCCAGCGGCCTGGTGCTGCTGACCAACCAGGCCTACGTGGCCAACGCCCAGGCCCTGCGCACCTTCGCCGCCACCAGCACCGCGCAAAGCCTGCTGGCGGTGGTGGAGGGCAACTCCTCGGCACTGTCCGCGCTCAACGGCCTGCAGCTCAGCGCGAGCAACCCCTCGGTGAGCAACGCGGCGCTCAACCCGGTGCTCAGCTGGTGGCAGGCGCAGGTCGTGCAATACCCCGACCTGCAATCCCTCTCGGTATCCACGCTTCCCAGCGGCAGCGCCAGCCCGGGCACCTGCAGCGCCACCGCGCCGTGCCAGCTCAGCGCCGTCATCACCGTGCGCTCGGCCTTCGGCGGCAGCGTGCAACGCAGCTTTGTCCTGCAGGACGGATTCTGAGATGAAGCCCTCTTGCTCAAGCCGAAACCCGGGCCGCGCCGCGGCGCGCGGCTTCACGCTCATCGAGACCCTGGTCGCGCTGGCCGTGGCCGCCATGCTGGGCCTGCTCGTGTTCGTCTCCTTCACCAGCCTGGAGTCCAGCGGCATCCGCGCCAGCGATACCGCCAGGCTGCAGGACCACGCCCGCGTGAGCATGACCCTGCTGTCCGACGACGTGGCGCGCGCCGGCTTCATGATGAACGGCCCCTCCGGCCAGGGGCGCTGCGCACGCCTGCTGACCTACAACAGCAACTTCAGCACCACCCAGATGAGCAACCAGTGGCCGGTGTCCGCGGTGGTGCAGACCACCTCCGGCACCGTGCCCGGCACGGCCTCCACCGCCTTCAATTACGCCAACCCGGGCGGCGCCGCCACCGACGCCATCACCATGTTCTACGCGGTGAACTTCGGGCAGGGCGGAAGCGCCACCCCCGGCAGCGTGCGCGTGGTCAAGGCCACCAACGGCAGCCTCAGCAACGCGGCGCTGTTCGTGGCCAACAGCTCCGCCTTCCAGACCGGCGACGTCGACATCGTGGTGCTGCCGGCGCGCAACATCTGCATCCGCTTCCAGATCACCGGCACCGGCGGCGCGGCCAGCCAGATCGTGCACAACTCCGGCAGCAGCACGGTGATCAACCCGCCCAACGGTTTCACCGGGGTGTCCAGCCTGGCCAACCCGGCCGTCAGCCCGGCCATCACCACGGCCGACCTGGCGCAGGCCTACGTGCAGGACTTCGGGCAGATCTCCGGCGCCAGCGGCCCGATCCAGGTCAGCTACAGCATCCGGCCGGACCCGAACTCCTCCAGCACGCCGGACCTGTGGCGCACCGTGGTCAACGCGCTGGGCACGGTGGTCAGCGACAGCCCCGTCGCCAGCAACGTGGTGATGCTGCACGCGCTGTACGCGCCGGTGGTCAACGGCCAGCTGCAGGGCTTCGTGCCCTGGTCGGGCATTTCCAGCGCCAACCAGCAGGGCCAGGTCGGCGCCGTGGAACTCGCCTACGTGCTGCGCAAGCCCAACACGGCGCGGCACACCGGCAACCCGGCGAGCCTGTCGGTTCTGGACGAGACCTACACGCCGCCGGCCGGCAACGCATGGCAATACCAGGTGTTCACGCAGACGGCCTATCTGCGCAACGTCGCATGGAACCAATGATGAGCCCCAGGCACGCACAGAAGGGCGCGGCGCTGCTGGTCGTGATCGCGCTGTTCCTGATCATCCTGCCCATCGCGCTGCTGGCGATCTTCCAGCGCAGCCTGCAGAACGACAGCTTCTCCGGCTCCTACCTGTGGCGCGCGCAGGCGCGCGACGCCGCCAACCAGCAGATGGCCGCGCTGCGCTCCACCGTGAGCCAGACCATCGGCACCGGCGGGCTGCTCGAGTACCAGGCCTCGCCGCCGACCTGGTACGTCGGAAACACGCAGAACGTGCAGCCGGGCTCGGCCAGTTTCTGGACCGGCTGCCAGAGCAAGCAGCTGTGCCAGGCCACCACCGTGACCCTGGCCAACGGCACGGGGCGCCAGCAGTTCCAGGTGCTGCAGCTGGTCACGCCCACCGGCGTGATCGACAGCACCCTGTGCAACCCCGGCTACATCGCCGTCTTCTACAACATCTGGGTGCAGGCCACGGCGAGTGCGAACCCCGCCGCGGGCGCGGCCACCACGCAGGCCGTGTACCGCGCCTGCATCCAGTCCTAGCGCCAACCCATGGAGCCGATGATGAAGCAGCCGCAAGCCATCCTGCGCGCGGTCCTCGCGGGGGCGCTCAGCGCGGCGCTGGCCGCGGGGCCATGGTCGGTTCCCGTCGCGCTGGCCGCGAGCGCCACGCAGCGCCCGCAGGTGGTGATCGCGCTGGGCAACTCGGAATCGATGGACGGCGACCTCAGCGGCGCCATCATGACCGGCTCGGGGCAACTGCCCGACGGCCTGAGCAGCCTGTACAACAGCAGCTCGCCGGTGAACTACGTGGTGCCTTCGGGCTTCACGCCGCCGGTGACCCCCACGCAGACCGCCTCGGCCCCGTACACCGTGTCCTCCGGCGGCCTGCTGTACGACAACAGCGCCAGCCGGCTCAACGTGGCCAAGGCCGGCATCCTGACCGTGCTGAACCAGTACCTGCCCAGCATGGACTTCGCGCTGGAGAGCTACAGCACCTCGGGCCTGTCCCGCTACACCACCTGGGTGTACTACATGTCGCCCAGCGGGGGCTTCGGCTTCGCCAACGCGTTGCCCGCCAACGGTTTCACCTCCTACGCTGCCTACCAGTCCTTCGTGGCCGCCAACCAGGCGGCCGGCACGACGCCCAGCCCCGCGCCGACGCGCTGGGTGAACAACCCCTGCAACAACTACGCCAACGCCTCGTCGTCGGTGAACACCTACTGCACGTCCATCGCCAATCTCTATGGCGCGGACACGCTGTCGGACAACGCCTACATGCAGATCGCCGCCTCCAGCGACGACCCCAGCGTCAACGACGTGCTGTACGCCGGCGGCCTGGCGGGCGTGGGCGTGGCCTACGGCGGGCCTTCGCCGTCGAACCCCTTCACCTACTACAGCCTGTCGCAATACAACGCGAGCCTGAACAACATCCAGTCGACATATTCCAATTCCTATCCCTCGGCCGTGGCGCGCACCACCACCCCGACCAACGCCGGCTACATCCCCTTCTCCCCGCAGGTGATGTACGCGCAGCGCGGCTTTGGCTACGGCGCCAGCCAGAGCGCGACCACCGGCAAGACCGTGGTGGCGATGAGCAGCAACCTGGACAGCCTCACGCCGGGCTCGTCGAGCTTCACCACCACGCTGAACTCCGACACCTCGCTGTTCCAGACCGCGCTGGCGGCCGAGACCAACAGCACCGGCACCGGGGAGATCAAGGCCTCGGCCGGGCAGGCCACCACCGCCGGGCTGATCCAGGGCGCCGGCAAGCTGCTGGGCTCGCTCACCGCCTCTTGCGCCGGGCAGTACGTGATCCTGGTCACCGACGGGCTTCCGACCATGGACCTGAGCGGCAACAACTGGCCGCCGCTGGGCAGCGCCGCCGGCCAGGGCTACGGCGTGAAGGCGGCCTTCTACGGCGTGGCCGGCAATTCCTCCTACGGCATCGTCGACGACTCCTCCAACGGCGGCGGCGCGATCGGCGCGCTGGACACCGCCAACACCAACGACCAGGCGCTGATCGACACCATCACGGCCATCCAGGCGCTGGCCAACAAAGGCATCAAGACCTACGTCATCGGCCTCGGCGCGGGCGTCGACTCCACCGCCAACCCGGCCGCCTACTACGCGCTCAACGCCATGGCCCTGGCCGGCGGCACCGCGCACGAGTATCCGGCCAGCAACGTGCCGGCCTTCAGCTCGGCGCTGAGCAGCATCGCCGCCTCCATCTTCGGCGACGTCATCGCGGCCGCGCCGGCGGTGCCCGGCTACGTGCAAAGCGGCTCGCTGGCCTACCTGCTGGCCTCGAACAACGTCTACGGCAGCGAGCAGGGCTATCTGGACGCCTTCTCCACCGACGCCAACGGCAACGTCTCGACCAATCCGGCCTGGCAACTGCAGATGACCAAGGCGCAGCGCCAGACCGGCCTGCTGACCGACCAGGGCAGCGGCACCGGGGTGTCGCTGCTGGCCAACCAGGCGGCCTCGGCCTTCGGAAACCCGAGCAGCCCGACGGCGCAGACCATCATCGACTACACCGTCGACCCCTCGACCAGCAGCGGACAGTACCTGGCCGGGCGGGTCAGCGGCAGTTTCCTGGGCACCGTCAGCTCCCAGGCGGACAAGCCGGTGATCCTCAGCCGGCCGAACAACCCGAACTTCATCGGAAGTTCGACCTACCGCAGCTTCGCGCAGCTCAACTCCGCGCGCTCGCCGCTGGTGCTGTTCACGACCAACGACGGTTTCCTGTACGCCATCTCCGCCGCCGGAACCTTGCAGTGGGGCTGGATGCCCTCGGTGCTGCTGCCGCAACTGCAGAACTACAGCACCTTCCAGTCCACCAACCCGATGAGCGGCGGCTTCGCCACCGTGGACAGCGCCGACGCCAGCGGCAACTGGGCCACCTACGTGGTCGGCACCGCGCAGAACGGCGCGCTGCACTACGACCTGCAACTCAGCAGCTGCAGCTCGTCCACCGCCGCCTGCACGCCCGCCATCACCAAGGTGTGGTTCGACCAGCAAAGCGGTTACACCTCGCCGCCGCAGGCCGCGCCCCAGGCGCCGGCCATCTGGTGGGACGCCAACAACGTCGCCTACGCCTACTACTTCACCACCTCGGGCTCGAGCTCGTATCTCAACGTCAAGCGCCTGTACGACGGCTCCACCAGCAGCGCCAAGCTGAGTTTCACGCCCTCGTCGACCAGCTACGTCGACGTCGCCGGCGGCAAGCTCTACGTGGGTGACACCGCCGGCAAGGTCTGGTCCTTCGATCTCACCACGGGCAGCACCGCGAGCAAGGTCACCGGGCCCACGCTGGTCGGCACCGTGCCCAACGAGACCGGCGCCGGGGCCATTCGCTACCTCGGCCTGGCGCAGACCTCCAGCGGCATCTACCTGTGGGCCACCAACGACCACCAGGTGACGGTGTTCAAGTTCACCGGCGGCGCCATCAGCACCAGCACCACCGGCTGGACCACCTGGTGGTGGTCCTCCACCGCCGGCTCGGGCTATTTCGCGAGCACGGCGCTGACCAGCACCACCAGCAACCCCGGCGTGAGCTCGACCAATGCACCCTATTGGCTGGACAGCGGCAGCACCATCACCGACAGCTCGGCGGTGGAGGCTTCCACGCTCATTGTCCCGGTCACCATCACCCCGCAGGCCTCCTGTGGCATCTCCACCGCGCAATACGACTTCTTCGACCTCGCCGCGGGCACGTTCCCGCAGAACAAGTTCTACGACGCGAACCGCAACTACCTGAGCTCCAACCCGGTGATCGGGCTGGGCACGGCCTTCGCCCCGGCACTGTCCCAGAACGGAAACGGCGCGGCCATCGTCTACGGCACCGCGTCGCAGAACACCCAGGGCAAGATCGGCTTCCAGGTCGCCGCCACCAGCGGCCTGCACGTGGGCCCCGGCGTGGTCGGCTGGCAGCCGCTGTGGATGACCCAGCCGTGATTTCCCGGACAGGGTTTACCAGAAAATAGTCATCAACAATCAGCATTCATCGGAAAAACTGCTAAGACCTAGCGAACAAATCACGTTGACACAGCCCCTGATCTGAAAAATCATCGCCCCCTGATATTCATACATGTACATGTATGAAAGATGCGCGGATGCCACTCGAAGCGGCGCCGCCATGCCGATGCCCTACTGGGCATCGGCCCACCGGCCAGAGAGCCGAATGCGACAACCAAGGGGGAGGGGACATGAACAAACGAGGGACCATGCGTGCCCGCGGGGCGGCCTTGGCCGCCGGGGCCATGTTGTGGTGCGCGGGCGCGCACGCCGCCAACTGGTTCGAGATCCAGGGCGTCTCGCCGCCGGGCTGGGGCAAGGCGCATTTCAGCGGCTGGGTGGAGCCCGACTACACCGCCAAGCAGGCCGGTACCGCCCGCAACGGCAAGGTGCCCAGGAGCAACCTGGTCGGCCCCGGCTTCGAGCACAGCCAGGAGCTGTCCATCCAGCGCGCCCAACTGGTCGTGGGCGGACGCCTGAACCCGCATGTGGACTACTACGTCGCCGGTGAATTCGGCGACAACGGCTACACCCACGGCGGCAACGGCTATGCGCCCAAGCTGATCGACGGCCACGTGCTGCTCAGCGGCTACGTGCCCGGCGTGCGCGTGGAGGCCGGCATCCTGCGCGCACCCGGGCCGGAGGCCGCGATGGACGGCTACCCCGCCTACAGTTTCATCGCCCTGTTCCCGACCGTGATCGGGCAGCTGATGCAGCCCAGCTTCTACGCCCGTGGCCAGCATTACGCGAGCGCCGGCGCCGGCGGCTACCTGATTCCCTCGGCGTCCATGTCGAGCAACAATGGCTTTCGCTACCCCGGCGTCGAGGCGACCGACTGGTTCCGCCCGCGGCCCAGGCTGGAACTGGCCTACGGGCTGATGCTCGGCGAATACGGCAAGCAGTTCGAGGCCGACACCGGCAACGGGCCCATCCTGGCCGGGCGCGCGCAGGCCTCCTGGCTGTTCGGCGGCGGGCGCGGGGCCTTCCGCAACGACCTCACCGGCTTCGTCTGGTACCAGCAGGCGCGTCCCGAGCTCAACGGCAGCGCCAGCACCCTGCGGCGCAGCGGCCTGGGCGTCACGCTGCGCCAGGGCTACATGGTCCCGGGGGGCCGCAGCCTCAAGGTCGAGGCCATGCAGGGCAGCGGAGACATCGCGGCGCCGTCGCCCTTCGTGCAGGCGCCGGGCCTGCTGCCCGCGCAGGTCGACACCATCGTCTACCCCGGCAGCAACAACACCGCGCACGGCTACTACCTGAGCGCCGGGTTGTTCCTCACCCGCAACATCGAGGTCGACGCGCGCTACGACTACTACGACCGGCTGCCCAACCTCGCCGCGCAGGAGCGTGTGTTCAAGAACCTCGGGGTCGGCGTGCAATACCACTTCTCGCCGCTGACCCGCGTGGTGCTGGACTACTTCTCGCGCCGCGTGGACATCGCGCACCCCGAGGCCATCGGCCCCGCGAACAGCCCCGCGCGGCTGCTCGCGCAGAGCACGGCGGCGGCCATGGGCAACGAACTGGACATGTACGCCATCGTCAGCTTCTGAGCGCCCCCAGGGCCGGGCTGCGCCCAGCCCGCCCCCCGTGGGGGTCAAGAAAACTTGGGGCGGCCCGGCGTTTTCTTGAGAGCTCATGCCCTCCGGGCATGCGGCGTGGCACGGTACGTGCCGCGCTGATCCCCCCGCGATCGCCTCCGCGATCGTCTCCACCCAAGCTTCCACCAGGAACCCCACGATGAATTCCCTGTTTCGCAAGAGCTTGTCCTCGATGCTGGGCTGCGCCGCGCTCGCGCTCGCCGGCCACGCCATGGCCGCCCCGGCGCCGGCCGACCCCATCCACGTCGACATCCCCGTGCCGCTGAAGCACGCGGACGTGGTGTTCAACATGGACCACCGCGCCTTCGTCGGCGACCTGCCGGTGGGCATGAACTACATGCATCTGCTGGCGATGCGCTACGCCAAGGATCACGTCACCGGCAAGATCATCGGCGTGTTCCACGGCGCCGGCGCCTACATGGTGCTCAACGACAAGGCCTACGACGCGGCCCGCCACGTGAAGACCGGCAACCCCTACGCGCCCATCATCGCCTCGCTGCGCAAGCAGGGCGTGCAGATCGAGGAATGCCGCGTGTCCATGATGGCCCACCACTGGGGCAACGCCGACCTGCTTCCCGGGGTGCTGGTCAACGGCGGCGCGGTGGCGCGCCTGATCGAGCTGCAGCAGCAGGGTTACGTGCAGATCCAGCCCTGAGCCCGCGCATTCCATCGCGCGCGCCCGGAAAACCCGGGCGCGCTAGCATGGGCCGGGCCGCGCGCTGGTGCGCGGCAAGCCCGGAGACAGCTGAAATGGTTTTGCTGGAATTCGCGATGGCCCCCGGCGGCAAGGGCGAGAGCGTCAGCCCCTACGTCGCCCGCATCCTCGACGTCATCGACCGCAGCGGGGTGCCTTATCAACTCACGCCCATGGGCACCATCCTGGAAGGCGACTGGGATGGCGTGTTCGGCGTGGTCAAGGCCTGCTTCGAGGAACTCGAACGCGACTGCCCGCGCATTTCCATGAACCTCAAGATGGACTACCGCCAGGGCGAGCAAAGCCGCATGGCCTCGAAGATCGACGCCGTCGAGCGCAAGCTGGGGCGTTCGCTCAGCACGGGTTGAGGGCGCTGGCTGCCGGCGATAGCGCCCTAGCTAGCCCGTACGGCAGGACGATCGCGAGCCGGAGCCGTTGTCAGTTCGCCAGAACGTTCACTGCGAGGGCGCCGGCGGCGCGCTGCAGGCGACCGTCCGCTGTCCACAGGGCGCGACAGTCATGGGTGATCGCGGTAGCCAGGTGCAAGGCGTCGGGTGACTTCAAGCCGAAGCGTGCTCGCAGCTGCGCCGCCTGCAGATACACCTCCTCGGGCATGGCAAGGCCTTCCGGGTTCTCCTGAGCGAAGGCTTGCCGTACGCGCTCGCCGTGTCGGGGGTGATGCTCGAGAACGTACGTCACGAGACACGAGTCGACGATGATCGATCCCATGCCTGACGCTCGTGTTCAATCCCCGATTCGATCTGCTCGGCGTCGCGCCTTGCGTGGCGGGGGGGGGGGGATGTTTGCGCAGCCACGCCAGTACGTCGCGTCGGGATTGCGCGGGAGATTCCACGGGTACCAGGCGAACGGTCGGAACTCCCCGGATCGCGATCACGACCTCCTCACCCTGAACTGCGCGTCGCACCAGTTCGGAGAGGCGAATCTTGGATTCGAGGATGTTGACTTGCATGGCTGGCCTCCTTGTCCGGCTGGACTTTAGGCCCAAGCTGGCCAGGTTGGAGCACGCCGGTCCTGGCGTGTACCGGGTGGGAGGGCCACCAGGGCCGGAATCCCCAGGCGGTTCTTGCCATTGCATTGCAAGGGGAATTCGGGAAACTCACCCGTTCTAGGCTGGATGAGTCAGCGGCAGACCGAGCCGCGCAACGCAACCATCTGCCATGCCTACGCTACTGATGTGCCCCTATGGTTCCGACGTGCAATCCCTCAGGCGCTGGCACGATGTGCCCGAGGGCAGCCTGCGTGATTCCTGGGGCCTCGAGCCCCGTTTGCTGTCGCCGAAGCTTCCGTACCTGCTCGGTTCCGACCACGGTGAGGATGAGAGGGATTACTGCAGCACGCTTGCCCCGTACGGCGGCCTGCTGTGCGACATGTGCCAGGACTTCGGGAGTCCCGCGACGGTGGCCCTGGCTGAGCTTACCTCTGACTTTCAACGCTACGCATCGACCGGATTGGCCGGTGGCGGCTCTGTCGCCGACGTGTACCGCAAGCGCGTTGGGCGGTTCCTCGGCGCGATGCGGAGTCACCAGGAGGCCATTGACGCGTATCACCGCGCCACACGCAGGGGGGCGCCAGAGGGGCCGCCGCGAAACGCGGCGCGCGCAGCACTGCAGCGTACGGGCGATGAACTCAACCAGATGTTCCGGCAGGAGCTTGGGCAACTGACAAAAACCTGGTCTCCGCGCACCACGATGCTGGTGTCCGGTCGCGTCGTGGTGCCGGATCGTGTGCGCCAGAAGCCGAAGATCTCGCGTCTGGACGTGCGCTCACGAACGGAGGCCTGGATGCTGACCAAGCTGGGGACCAGTGCCAAGTACCTGAGCCGAGGGTTCCTGGTCATCGATCTGGGCATCCGCGTGCAGAGGGTCAATGCGGTGAGCGACAGTGGGGGGACTGGCATCGGCAAGCGGCAATCGAGGCGGCCGGGTTTGGTGGGGCCCTGGTCGCGAGCAGCGTGGGTGTCGAGATCGGCGCCAGTGTGCTCACCACGGTCGCGATGCTGACCCCCGCGGGATGGGTACTGATCGTCGCGGGCCTGGCCGTCGCTGGCGTTGTCGCGGCAGGAAGTATCGCTGGTGGCAACGCGCTGGAAGGGCTGGTCCGCGAGCATTACGACCAGATCGTGGCATTTCCGAGAACTCTGCCATGAGCCGCGATGCATGGGCCTTCTATCTGCTCGTCCTGGTTTTGGCGGGGCTGGTGCTCAGTTTGGTCTTGTTCAGCATGTTCGCGTTGCTCACGGTGCGAAAGCTGTGGAACAACCCTCAGACGCGATCACGGCTGGGCATGTCCGTGCTTCCGGGAGGGGCGCTCGTGAACGTCGCGGGAGCCATGACCATGCCGCGGGCCTTCACGCGTTGGGGCCGCAGGGGGCCGGTGAGCGATCTGTTCGCCGATTGCGACGCTCTGTACGCCCACACGAACCTGTTCGATCGTTGCCTCGGGCGGGCTTGCTTTGTGGTTCTCCATGTCACCGCCGTGGTGTTGGCGGTCCTGACTGCGATGCGTTACCTCGCCTGAACATTCGCGGGTCGAGGGGCGAGCCCTGCGTCCAGGCCTGCGCAGTTCCCCTCAACCGCGTCCCATGCGCCGGCGGGCGTGCGCGGCCACGCCGTCCTTCAGCGCCCAGCGCAGCGGCTGGGCGAGTACGCGGATGCCGGCGCGCAGCGCCTCGCGGCGCAGCGGCGAGGGGGCGGGAAGCTGCATCATCGGGTAGGCCCAGTCGGGCAGTTCGTGCAGCGCGGCCTGCACGAACAGCTGCTGCATCCCGGGCGGGGCGTTGGCCGCCGGCATGTCGCGCAGCAGGTCCAGCACGAAGCGGGAGCGCTCGGAGAACTCGAGTTCTCCGCGGTAGGCGAGCAGGTCCTCGCGCGCCTGCCGCTCGCTGCGGGCGATGCGCGCCTGGGGCAGTTCCCCTTCCGCGCAGCCCAGCGCCAGGGGAATGCGGGCCATTTCCTCGAAGTAGCGGTCGCGCCGTGCCGGCTCCATGCCGGGGTCGACGAACACGCGGTGGGCCTGCAGGAAACTCCAGGTCTCGCTCAGGTGCACCCAGTACAGCAGGCGCGGGTCGTCGGCACGGTAGGCGCGGCCGTCGGGGTGCTGCCCGCGCACCTGTTCGTGGATCGCGCGCACCCTGGCCAGCGCCTGCTCGGCCATGGCCGTGGAGCCGTAGCTGGTCTCGGCGATGAAGCGCGCGGTGCGCGCCAGGCGGCCGCGCAGGTCCTGGCGGAAGCTGGAGTGGTCCCACACGCCGGCCAGGGCCAGCGGGTGCAGCGCCTGCAGCAGCAGCGCGCCGATGCCCCCGACCATCATCGCAGGGAAATCCGCGTGCACCTTCCAGGTCTGGGAATCGGGCCCGAACAGGCCCGGGTCGCCCGGGGGTTGCAGGTACTGCAGCGGCGCGCGCCCGTCGCCGCCGGCGACGATGCGCACGCGGCGCCGCAAGGCTTCACGCAACATGGCGCGCGGGGACCGGGACGTGCAAGGGGCAGGGGGGCCTGGCGTGCCGCGGGCTTACCAGCTGCCCACGTTGGGCATGTCGGTCCAGGGCTTGGCGGGGGCCAGGGCCTCGCCCTTTTGCAGCAGCTCGATGGAAATCTGGTCGGGCGAGCGCACGAAGGCCATGCGGCCGTCGCGCGGCGGACGCAGGATGGTCACGCCGTGGGATTGCAGGCGCGCGCAGGTTTCGTAGATGTCGTCCACCGCGTAGGCGATGTGGCCGAAGTTGCGCCCGCCGGTGTAGGTCTCCGGGTCCCAGTTGTAGGTCAGCTCGACCTGCGCGTCCTCGTCGCCGGGCGCGGCCAGGTAGACCAGGGTGAAGCGGCCCTGCTGGCTTTCCATGCGCCGAATTTCGTGCAGGCCCAGCGCGTCGCGGTAGAAGGCCAGGGAGACGTCGAGGTCGGCCACGCGGACCATCGTGTGCAGGTATTTCATCGGGAGTCTCGAAGGGTGGGGGGAGGCCCGTGCGCAGGGCGCGCGGGCGGGATCGGGTTCCGGGAGGAAATCCTAGTCCACTGCGTCAGGGAAATGGCACCCCCCGTGTGGCCCCAGGCCTGCCCAATCAAGGCGCAGGGCACAGCCGGGTCCGGGCACCCGGCGAAGACCTGCAACGCCGAGTGGGCAGGCCTGGGGCCACACCCGCAGGGCTCCGAGACTTGCGGGGCGAGCCCGCCGTCCCGTACGCTGGGGCGCATCGAACTCCCGTACCTTCCGATGAGCTCCGAAGCTTCTTCTTCTCCGGTCCGCCTGCAGCGCGAGGGCGCCGTGGCCGTGCTGGAACTGAACCGTCCACAGGCGCTGAACGTGGTGGACCTGCCCACCGCGCGCGCCTTCCTGGCGGCCTGCCGCGAACTCTCCGCCGACGCCTCGGTGCGCGCGGTGCTGCTGTGCGGCGCCGGGCGCAGTTTCGGGGTCGGCGGCGACTTGCGCGCGATGGCTGCCGGCGACGCCGCCACGGTGGCGGGGGAACTGATCGACGCGCTGCACGAATCGGTGCAGCGCCTGGCCGCGCTGGACGCGCCGGTGGTGGCCGCGCTGCAGGGCGTGGTGGCCGGCGGCAGCTGGAGCCTGGCGCTGGCGGCGGACCTGGCCGTGGCCTCCGACGACGCGGTGTTCACGCTGGCCTACGCGCAGATCGGCGCCAGTTGCGACGTGAACGCCTCGTGGGCTCTGCCGCGCATGGTCGGCCTGCGCAGGGCGCTGCAGATCGCGCTGCTGGGCGAACGCCTGGACGCAGCGCAGGCGCTGCAGCTGGGTCTGGTCAACCGCGTGGTACCGGCGGCGCAGCTGCGCGAGCAGGCCCTGGCGCTGGCGCAACAGCTGGCCCAGGGGCCGACGCTGGCCTACGGGCGGCTCAAGCGCCTGATGCGCGAATCCCTGGAGCATTCGCTGGGCGGCCAGCTCGAGCGCGAGCGCCAGGCCTTCCTGCAGGGCACGCGCACGCAGGATTTCGCGCAGGGCGTGGCGGCCTTCCTGGACAAGCGCCCGCCCGGCTTCGAAGGGTGCTAGCAGCTTGCCAAGGAGCCGAACCATGCCCCAGGCCTACATCGTTCACGCGCTGCGCACCGCCGGAGGCCGGCGCGGCGGGCGCCTTTCGGGCTGGCACCCGGTGGATCTGGCGGCGGCCGTGGTGGACGCGCTGGTCGAGCGCAGCGGGGCGGACCCCGGCTGCATCGACGACGTGATCGTGGGCTGCGTGTCGCAGGCGGGCGAGCAGTCCACCAACGTGGGGCGCAACGTGGTGCTGGCGTCCAGGCTTCCCGAGACCGTGCCGGGCACCACGGTGGACCGCCAGTGCGGCTCCTCGCAGCAGGCGATCCATTTCGCGGCGCAGGCGGTGATGTCCGGCGCCATGGACGTGGTGGTGGCCGCCGGCGTGGAAAGCATGAGCCGGGTGCCCATGGGCCTGCCGCACAGCCTGCCGGCGCGCGAGGGCCTGGGCAGCTATCTCAGCCCGCGCATCCGGCAGCGCTACGGCGTGGACGAGTTCAGCCAGTTCCGCGGCGCCGAGGCCATCGCGCAGCGCTACGGCTTCACCCGCGAGCAGCTCGACGCCTACGCGTTGCAAAGCCACGTGCGCGCGGCGCGGGCGGCGGCCGGCGGAGCCTTCGACGCCGAGATCCTGCCGCTGCCGGGGCGCCTGCCCGACGGCACCGAGGGACCCGCGCACACGCGCGACGAGGGCGTGCGCGCCGACGCCAGCGCGCAGGCGCTGGCGGGCCTGAAGGCCCTGCGCGATGGCGGGGTGATCACCGCCGGCAACGCCAGCCAGATCTGCGACGGCGCGGCCGCGGTGCTGGTGGCCAACGAGCAGGGCCTGCGCGCGCTGGGGGCCGAGCCGCTGGCGCGCATCCACCACATGAGCGTGCTGGGCGGCGACCCGGTGGTCATGCTGCTGGCGCCGCTGGAGGCCACGCGCCGCGCCCTGCGGCGCAGCGGCCTGGCGCTGGAGGACATCGGGCTGTACGAGGTCAACGAGGCCTTCGCGCCGGTGCCGCTGGCCTGGGCGCGCGAGCTGGACGCCGACCCGGCGCGCCTGAACGCGCACGGCGGCGCGATCGCGCTGGGACACCCGCTGGGGGCCTCGGGCGCGCGCCTGATGAGCACGCTGGTGCACGGGCTGCGCCGGCACGGCGCGCGCTACGGGCTGCAGACCATGTGCGAGGGCGGGGGCATGGCCAACGTGACCCTCGTGGAGCGCCTTTGAAGCGAGCCCCGGGCGGGGGCCGCGCAGGGACCGCGCAGGGATCGTGAAGGATGGGGTTCAGGGGCTTGCCGGGCGGCGCCAGGCGCGGCGGATGGCCTGCCAGGCCAGTTCCACCGCGGCGCGCTCGCGCTGGGCTTCGAGGCAGACGAAGCGCAGGTCGCAGGGCAGTTCCACGCGGTCGGCGATGACCAGGCCTTCGCGCTGGCTTTCGCGCATGGCCACCGCGTCGCGCGCCAGCGAGAGCCCGACCCCGGAGCGCACCAGCGCCAGCATGGAGGCCTCCTGGTCCACCAGCGCCACGCGGTTCTGCTGCAGCCCCAGCGGTTCCAGGGCCGCCTGCAGCAGGCGCGAATGCACCGAGTGCTGCGGCGTGAGCACCCAGGGCAGGCGCACCAGGTCGGCCCAGCCGCGGCCCTGTACCTGCGGCCCCCAGCCGGCAGGGGCGATCACGCGGTAGGCGAAGCGGGCCAGCACCTCGTCGCGGAAGGGCCCGGGCTGGCGGCGCGCGGCGCCGGAGGCCCCTTCGTTGGGGTCGCCCAGGTAGTAGCCCACGTCGATGCTGCGGGCCTGCAGGCGCTCCAGCACCTCGCCGCTGACCCCATGCTGGAGCTCGGGCTCGAGCTCGGGGGCCAGCGCGACGAGTTCGCGCAGGAAGGCGCCCAGGCGGGTGAACTCGGGGTCGAGGATGGTGCCGATGCGCAGCGGGCCGCGCACCGCGCCCTTGACCCGCTGGGCCGCCTGCTCGAACTCGGCCAGGCCTTCGAGCGCGCGCTCGGCGTGGCTGAGCAGCGAGGCGCCCTCGCGGGTGAGCAGCATGCCGCTGGCGGTGCGCTGGAACAGTTCCACGCCCAGGCGCTCGCCGAGTTCGCGCAGTTGCAGGCTGACCGCCGGCTGGCTGCGGTGCAGGCGCTCGGCGGCGCGCGAGACGTGGCCTTCGCGCGCGACCGCGACGAAGGCCTGCAGCAGGCGGGGGTCGATGGAGCGGCTCATGGATGCGGGGCGCCCGGAGGCGGAGCATTATTAGCGGAGCTTATAACACTGGCGTGGCATCCTCATTGGAAGTCCAGCGCAGCGAGCACTAGGCTTGGGAGAGTTGCCCTACCCAGCCGATCAGGAGTCCATGACCATGAACAAAGCCCGCGAACCCGGCGTCGCCGACGCTGCCTCCAGCACCCAGGCCGGAGGCCTGCCCCTGGTGGCCAACCACATCGGCGGCAAGATCGTGGCGCCGGCCGGCGGGCGCCGCCAGGCTGTGAGCAACCCGGCGCTGGGCGAGGCCTGCGCCGAGGTGGTGCTGTCCGGCGCCGCCGACGTGGATGCCGCGGTGGCGGCCGCGCGCGCCGCCTTCCCGGCCTGGGCGGCCACGCCGCCGCTGCGCCGTGCGCGGCTCATGAACCGCCTGCTGGCGCTGTTCAACGAGCACAAGCAGGAGCTCGGCGCCGCCATCACCCGCGAGCACGGCAAGGTGCTGTCGGACGCCGTGGGCGAGGTCGAGCGCGGTATCGAGATCATTGAGTTCGCCTGTGGCATCCCGCAGTTGCTCAAGGGCGACTACACCGAGCAGGTGGCCGGCGGCATCGACAACTGGACCATGCGCCAGCCGCTGGGCGTGGTGGCGGGGGTGACGCCCTTCAACTTCCCGGTGATGGTGCCGGCGTGGATGTACCCGGTGGCGCTGGCCACGGGCAACACCTTCGTGCTCAAGCCCAGTCCGCTGGACCCGTCGCCGTCGCTGATGATGGCCGAGCTGGTCCGCGAGGCGGGTTTCCCGGACGGTGTGTTCAACGTGGTGCAAGGCGACAAGGAGGCGGTGGAGGCGCTGCTGCACCACCCGGACGTGCAGGCTCTGTCCTTCGTGGGCTCCACGCCGGTGGCGCAGTCCATCTACGAGACGGGCGCGCGCCACGGCAAGCGGGTGCAGGCCCTGGGCGGCGCGAAGAATCACCTGATCGTGATGCCCGATGCCGACGTGGACAAGGCGGTGGACGCGCTGATCGGCGCCGCCTTCGGCTCGGCCGGCGAGCGCTGCATGGCCATCTCGGTGGCGGTGCTGGTGGGCTCGGCGGCGGAGCGGGTGATGCCGCAGCTGATCGAGCGCGCGCGCGCCTTGCGCATCGGCCCGGGGACCGACGCGGCCAGCGAGATGGGGCCGATCGTCACCGCCGCTGCGCGCCAGCGCATCCTCGGCGCCATCGACGCCGGCGAGGCGGCCGGCGCCAGGCTGGTGGTGGACGGGCGGGGTTTCCGCGCGCCGGGGCACGAGAAGGGCTTTTTCCTGGGGGCCACGGTGTTCGACCAGGTGCGTCCCGACATGGCGCTGTACCGCGAGGAGATCTTCGGGCCCGTGCTGGCCTGCGTACGCGTGGACAGCTTCGAGCAGGCGCTGGAGCTGATCAACGCCCACGAGTTCGGCAACGGCGTGTCGCTCTACACCAGCGATGGCGGCGTGGCGCGCGAGTTCGCGCGCCGCGTGCAGGTGGGCATGGTGGGGGTGAACGTGCCGATTCCGGTGCCCATGTCCTGGCACGGTTTCGGCGGCTGGAAGCGCAGCCTGTTCGGCGACACGCATGTCTACGGCGAGGAGGGCGTGCGCTTCTACACCCGCCAGAAGAGTGTGATGCAGCGCTGGCCGGATTCCATCGCCAAGGGCGCCGAATTCGCGATGCCCAACGCAAGGGCGTGAGGTTGCCCCCTCCGTCGCCGGGGGCGGCCCCGGCTCCGTCCCCCCGAGGGGGACGCACCCCGCCTTGGGACGGCCCTGCGGCGGGTGTGCTCTTGGCAGCGGGGCGTGGTGCAGGAAGGGGCCGCGTCGGGCGGGGTGGGAAAGCCGCCGTGCCTTGCGGCGGGGCCTTTGCGTTTGGGAGTTGAGACATGTCGGAACTTGAGTTCGATTATGTGGTGGTGGGCGCCGGCACGGCGGGTTCGCTGCTGGCGAACCGGCTGAGCGCGGATCCGGACAAGCGGGTGCTGCTGCTGGAGGCGGGCGGGCGCGACAACTACCACTGGATCCACATTCCGGTGGGCTACCTCTACTGCATCGACAACCCGCGTACCGACTGGCGCTACCGCACCGAGCCCTGCGAAGGGCTCAACGGGCGCAGCCTGCTGTACCCGCGCGGGCGCACGCTGGGCGGTTGCTCGAGCATCAACGGCATGATCTACATGCGCGGCCAGGCGCGCGACTACGACGCCTGGGCCAGCCTGACCGGCGAGGACGCATGGAACTGGGAATCCTCGCTGCCGGATTTCATGGCCCACGAAAGCCACTACAGCCAGGACGCGCGTGCCGCCGGCGCCACGCTGCCGGCCGGGGTTCCGGCGGCGGTGCCCGCGGCCGGATTCGTGGCCGGCGACACCGGGGCTGCGACGCCGGCGCTGCGCGAGAGCGCGCGCTGGCATGGCGGCGGCGGCGAATGGCGGGTGGAGCGCCAGCGCCTGCGCTGGGACATCCTGGAGGCCTTCGCGCAGGCCGCGCGCGAGGCCGGCGTGCCGGCCAGCGAGGACTTCAACCGCGGCGACAACGAAGGAGTGGGCTACTTCGAGGTCAACCAGCGCCGCGGCTGGCGCTGGAACGCCTCGAAGGCCTTCCTGCGGCCGGTGCGCCAGCGTCCGAACCTGAGCATCTGGACCCACGCGCAGGTGGAGCGCCTGCGCATCGTGCGCGAGGACTCGGGGGCCTTGCGCTGCGAAGGCTGCACCGTGCTGCGCGACGGCCGGCGGCTGGAACTGCGGGCCATGCGCGAGCTGATCCTCAGCGCCGGCTCGATCGGCTCGGCGCAGCTGCTGCAGCTCTCGGGCATCGGCCCGGGGGAGCTGCTGCGCAGCCACGGCATCGAGGCGCTGCGCGACGCGCCCGGGGTGGGCGCCAACCTGCAGGACCACCTGCAGATCCGCGCGGTCTACGGGGTGGAGGGTGCCGTGACCCTGAACACCCTGGCCTCCACCCTGTGGGGCAAGGCGCGCATCGCGCTGGAATACGCGATCAGCCGCAGCGGCCCGATGAGCATGGCGCCGTCGCAGCTGGGTGCCTTCACGCGCAGTGATCCCCTGCGCCCCTATCCGAACATCGAATACCACGTGCAGCCGTTGTCGCTGCCGGCCTTCGGGCAGCCGCTGGATGCCTTCCCGGCTTTCACCGCCAGCGTGTGCAACCTGAACCCGACCAGCCGCGGCAGTGTGCGCATCCGCAGCGCGGATTTCCGGGACGCCCCGGCCATCGACCCCAACTACCTGAGCACCGAGGAGGACCGCAAGGTGGCGGCCGACTCGCTGCGCGTGACCCGGCGCATCGTGCAGCAGCCCGCGCTGGCCCGGTACCGCCCGCAGGAACTCAAGCCGGGGCCGCAGTGCGCCAGCGACGAGCAACTGGCGCTTGCCGCCGGCGACATCGCCAGCACCATCTTCCACCCGGTGGGCACGGCCCGCATGGGGCGCGAGGGCGACCCGCAGGCGGTGGTGGACCCGCACCTCCGGGTGCAGGGGGTGCGCGGCCTGCGCGTGGTCGACGCCAGCGTGATGCCGCTGATCACCAGCGGCAACACCAACAGCCCGACCCTGATGATCGCCGAGAAGGCGGCGCGCTGGATCCGCGCGGGGCACTGATCAGGGATGCGACCCGGCGCGCCGGGCCGGGCTCGGCGTCACTCGAACAGCTCGGCATGGGAACCTAGTCGGGCAAGCCGTAGCGTGTCGGGGTCGGACTTCCTGTAGATCAGCAGCAGGTCGGGCTTGACGTGACACTCGCGATACCCGGTCCAATTCCCGGAAAGTTCATGGTCGCGGTGACGCGTGTCGAGGGACTCATCGTTTGCCAATGCGATCAGCACGGGTTTTAGCGCGCGATCGAGGCTGCCCCGGTGAAGGCCCTTGGCTTCCCTCTTGTAATCGCGCTTGAACGCGGAGGCGCGTTCAAGGTTCCTCATGCAAGTCCGCCATCAGGTCGTCGACGCTGGTGAATCCGCGTCCCCGCCCGGACTCCAGTTCCGCAATCGCCTCTCGAGTCGCGGCGTTGGGTGTCCTGACGTCGAAGGGCAGTCGGCGTTCGTCGGCAATCCGCAGCATCAACAGGCGGATCGCGTCGGAAATGGACAACCCCATCGCATCGAGAGCACGCGCGGCGCGTTCCTTGGTGACCGTGTCGATACGGGCACGGACGTAGGTGTCGGCTGTTGGGCGCATGGTGAACTCGGAACAGAGAAGTGCGCCAATTGTAGTCTTGTTGTGACTACGAAGTTTGGCTGCCGCTGATCACCAGCGGCAACACCAACAGCCCGACCCTGATGATCGCCGAGAAGGCGGCGCGCTGGATCCGCGCGGGGGTGTAGCCCCTTCGCGCGGGGCGGCTGGAAGGCGACCCGGGGCTCAGCCGACGCTGAGGTGGACCTGCAGCTGCGCCTGGGCGGCCTCGAACTGCGCCCGCGTGCCGGCGAATACCACGCGGCCGGTGTCGAGCACCACCACGTCGTCGGCCAGAGCCAGGGCCAGGCCGAGGTTCTGTTCCACCAGAACCACCGCCATGTGTTCGCGCAGCTTGCCGATCACGCCCTGGAGTTCGTGCACGATCTGCGGTGCCAGCCCCTCCGAGGGCTCGTCGAGCAGGAGCAGGCTGGGGCAGGTCATGAGAGCGCGGCCGATGGCCAGCATCTGCTGTTCGCCGCCGGAAAGATTCTGCGCGGCGTGGCCGAGGCGTTCGCCCAGCCGGGGAAAGATGCGCAGCACGTCCTCGCGGCGCCAGGGGTGCCGGCCGGGCGGCACGCGCCGGCGCGCGGCCACGTCGAGGTTCTCGCGCACACTGAGGCTGCCGAACACGCGGCGTCCCTGCGGCACCAAGGCCACACCGCTGTGGGAGATGGCCTCGGGGCTGGCGCGCTGCAGTTCGCGGCCGCGGTAGACGATGCGTCCGCGGCGCGCGCCGAGCAGCCCGACGATGGACTGCACCGTGGTGGACTTGCCGGCCCCGTTCCTGCCCAGCAGCGCCGTCACGCGTGCCGGTTGCGTGTTCCAGGAAACACCGTGCAGGACATGGCTCTCGCCGTAGTACACGTCGAGGCCGTCGACTACGAGAGCGTTGTCAGTGTCCAAGATAGATCTGCCGGGTGCGGGGGTCCTGCACGACTTCGTCGCGATCGCCGCTGAGCACGATCTGACCCTGGTTGAGCAGGGTCACGCGATCGGCCAGCGCCAGTGCCGCGCGCATGTCGTGCTCGATGAGCACGATGGTCACCGCGCGTCCGATGCCCGCGAGCATCGTGCCGATGCCCTCGCGCTCCTGGGCGGACAGCCCGGCCAGGGGCTCGTCGAGCAGCAGCAGCCTGGGACGCTGGGCCAGCGCCATGGCGATCTCCAGCCGGCGCTTGTCTCCGTAGGAGGTCTGGCGCAGCGGCAGCTCGGCCTTGTCCGCCAGGCCCACAGCCGTCAGCGCCTCGAGCGCCCGGGCCTGCAGCGCGGCCTCGCGGGCGAAGTCTCCCCAGGGCAGCCAGCGCTTGCGGGAGCGCCCGAGCAAGGCGAGCTTGACGTTGTGCAGCAGGGTATCGTGCGGGAACAGGGTGATGATCTGGTAGGTGCGCGCCACGCCGCGCTGCGCCCGTGCCGCGGCGGGCATGCGGGTGAGGTCCTGGCCGTGCACGACGATGCTGCCGGCGTCGCCGCGCAGGTCGCCCGCGATGAGGTTGAACAGCGTGGTCTTGCCGGCGCCGTTCGGCCCGATGAGCAGATGCCGTTCGCCCTGGGCCACGTGCAGATCCACGCCGCGGGTGACCTGCAGCCCGCCGAAGGCCTTGCACAGGCCGCGTACTTCGAGGGCCGGGCTCATGACGCGCTGCCTCCCGCGGCGGTCGAATCCCCGGAGCTGCATGGCGTGTCCTCGGCGAGTTCCTGCGCGGCGGGTGCCGCCCGATCGTCGGCGCGGCGCAGGCGCCGCGCCAGGCGCGATGCGCCGGCCACGAGTCCGCCGGGAACGTACATCACGATCAGCACGTACACCACGCCCAGCAGCATCACCCAGTGCGTGGTGAAGTCGCTCGCCACCTCCTTGAGCAGGACGACCAGCAAGGCCCCGACGACCGGACCCAGACTGGTGCCCGGGCCGCCGGCGATGACCATGAGCAGGGTCTCGGCGGACGTGGACAAGGTCATGCTCTGCGGACTGATGAACTGGTTGTAATCGAGGAACAGGATGCCGGCGACCGCCGTGAACAGCACGCTGACCGTGAAGGTGATCCAGCGGATCAGGAACACGTTGTAGCCGAGCGCCGCCATGCGGCGCGGCTGATCGCGCGTGCCGCGGATGCTGGCGCCGAAGGGCGAGCGGATCCAGGCCACCATGAGCACCCAGCACAGCATGAAAACGCCCAGCGCGTAGTAGTAGAAGTGCACCGGGCTGTCCAGGCGCACGCCGGCGATTTGCGGGCGGGTGATGCCCGACAGGCCGTTGTCGCCGCCCGTCACATCGCTCCAGCGGAAGCAAAGTCCCCACAGGATCTGCCCCAGCGCCAGCGTGATCATGAGAAAGCCGATGCCGCTTGCGCGCAATGCGATGATGCCGAACACGGCGCCGACCGCGGCGGTGCCCAGCAGCGCCGCGGCGTCGGCACCGGCGTGCGACCATCCCAGGTTCAGCATCAGCCATGCGGCGATGTAGGCCGACAGTCCCAGGTAGCCGGCCTGCCCCAGGGAGATCAGTCCGGCGTAGCCCACCAGCAGGTTCAGGCTCAGCGCGAACAAGGCCGCGATCAGGACCTGGCTGGCCAGGTTGACGTAGTAGATGCCGCCGACCCATGCCGGCAGGCTCAGCGCCAGCAGCACGGCCGCGGCCACGGCGAGTTTGCGCATCACCCGCTGATCCTCCCCAGCAGGCCGCGCGGACGCACGGCGAGAATGATCACCATCGGCAGGAACAGGATGATGTAGGACAGGTTGGGCAGCCACGACTGTCCGAAGCTGTAGATGAAGCCGATGAGCACGCTGCCCAGGAAGGCGCCGCCCAGGCTGCCCAGGCCGCCGAGGATCACGACCACCAGCGCAAGAGGCAGCATGTCGGCGTCCATGCCCGGATAGACGGAGAGGATCGGCGCCGCGACGGTGCCCCCCAGGCCGGCCAGGGCGGTGCCCAGGAAGAACACCAGCGTGTACAGGCGCGATGCCGGAATGCCGATGGCGCGCGCCATCGCCATGTCGTCGACGCTGGCGCGGATCATCACGCCGACACGGGTGCGCTCGAGCAGCAGCCACAGCGCGAGGAACAGAAGGACGCTGAACGCGATGACCGCCAGCCGGTAGGTCGGGAAGATCAGCCCGGCCAGCGAACTGGCGCCGCGCAGGAAGTGCGGCGGCGACACGGACTGGGGGTCGCCGCCCCACAGCCACAGGCTGGCGTCGTCGACGATGAAGGCCACGCCCAGCGTGGCCAGGACCTGGGCCAGGCTGTTGCCCTCCAGGCGGCGCAACACGAAGCGCTCGACCACCACGCCGAGCACGCCGACCACGCCGGCCGACAGCAGCAGCGCCCCGCCGAAACCCCAGCCGTGCTCAAGCGCGCTGTAGCCGAGGTAGGCCCCCAGCATGAAATACGCGCCGTGCGAGAGGTTGGCCACGCGCATGAGGCCGAAGATCAGCGAGAACCCGGCGGCGAGCGTGAACAGCACGGCGCCCAGCGCCAGGCTGTTCAGGCTCTGGACCATCCAGAAGTGCATGCCGCGCTCCGGCTCAGCGTCCCAGGAAGCGCGCGGGCGGGTAGTCGCGCGAATACACGGGCTCGGCCAGGAAGGCCTTCTCGTTGTAGGTCCAGAACTGCGACACGTTCGGGTAGACCTTGAGCACGGAGTTCACCAGCTGGCCGTGCTTGCGCTCGACCTTGCGGATGTAGACGTTCATGATCGGGTTGCCGAGATCGTCCAGCCGGATCGGGCCGCGCGGGTCGTCCGGGACGACGACGTGGCGCAGCGCCTGCATGAAGGCGTCGCGGTTCTCGATGTTGCCATGCACGGCCTCGAGGGCATGCTTGAGCATCAACGCCGCCCCGTAGGCGCCCACCGTGTAGTAGCCCGGCCGGCGGTGGTAGTCGTGCTCGATGCCGGCGACGAAGGCCTTGTTGTAGGGGTTGTCGAGTTCCGCCGTGTACCAGCCGCCCGAGATGATGCCCAGCGCGTCGTCGCCCATGGCCGGCAGCACGCCCTCGTCGACCGTGGTCATCGAGCCCAGCAGCGGGATCTTGCCCTTGAGGCCGTAGTCGCTGTACTGCTTGATGAACTTGATGCCGTTGCCGCCGGCGAAGGCGGCGAACACCGCGTCCACCTTGGTGTCGAGCTGGCCGATGTAGGAGCCGTAGTCGGCCACGTTCAGCGGCGACCACAGCTTTTGCACGATCTCGCCTCCGCCGTCCTCGAAGGCTCGCTGGAATCCGGCCGAGATCTCGTAGCCGAAGGCGAAGTCGTCGGCGATGATCGCGATGCGCTTGTACTTGAGCACCTTCGCGGCGTAGTCCCCCAGCGGATGCATGGGCTGCGCGGAGGTGCCCACGGCGCGCACGAACCACGGGTTGTCCTTGCGCTGGGTCAGGTCCTCGGCCGCCGCCGACGGGGAGATGATCGGCACCTGGGCCTGGCGGATGTAGTCGTTGATGGCGAGGGCCTCGAAGGCCGCGAGCGGGCCGATGATCACCTGCACCTTGTCCTTTTCCACCAGTTCCTGGGCCTTGGCCTTGGTCAGCGCCGGCTGCCCCGCGGTGTCCGCCACGAACAGCTGCACCGGGCGCCCGGCGATGGTGTTGTGGTTCTGCTGCAGGAAATAGCGCAGGCCCTGCTCCATCTGCAGACCGCCGGCGGCCAGCGCGCCGGACTTCACGGTGAGAAAGCCCACGCGGATGGGCTCGGCGGCGCCGGCCGTGCGGGGCAGGGATGAGCCCGCTGCCAGGGCGGCGAGCCCGAGGGTGAACGAACGACGGGTTGTGTCCATGCTTGTCTCCTCCTGCGGTCTGTTCAGACTGTCGAATTGTGGATGGCATGATGTATCACATCAGATGCGAAGTCAAACATAAATTTCGTAAGAACGGCCTGGAGCGGGGCGGATTCTTCAGCGATTCATGCGCTTGAAGGTTTATAAGACGTTGATATGAAACGTTAAAAACAAGCTGTCCGGAAGTCCTGGTGCTTCTGGCCTTTGGGTTCGTGATGTATCACGATTGTGCGGGAAAAGGCGAAGTGATATTCTTTGCGCCATGAGCCAGACCCTGCCTGCCCACGCCCCGGAGAACGCCAGCGCCAAGCTGTTGCGGGAACAGGTCTACGACCAGTTGCGCGCCGACCTGATCAGTTGCCGGCTGGCGCCGGGCGCGGAAATCCGCGAGAGCGAACTCGCCGAGCGCTTCGGGGTCAGCAAGTCGCCGGTGCGCGATGCCCTGATGCGCCTGGAGCGCGAGAACCTGGTGATCACGCTGCCGCGGCAGGGCTATCGCGTGGCCCCGGTTTCGCTCAACGACGTGCAGGACATGTTCCAGCTGCGCGAGGTGCTCGAGCGCGCGTGCATCGAACGCATCACGCGTCGCGCCAGCGACACGCAGCTGGCGTCGCTGGAGCGCTTCCGCCGCTTCGATCCGGGCGCGTGGGAAGGCGGCTTCGTGGCCTACAACCGCAGCTTCCACCGCGAACTGGCCGCGATCTCGGGCAACGCCCGCATGCGAGACCATCTGTTCGATCTGATGGACCAGATGGAGCGCGCCGTGCAGCTCAGCGTCAACAGCCTCAAGCGGGGCAATCCGCAAACCGTGATCGACGAACACAACGCATTGATCGATGCGCTGCAGGCGCGCCAGACCGCCGTGGCGCAGCGCATCAGCGCGCGCCACGTGCAAAGCGCCGGCAAGCGCGTGTTGCGGGCGATGACCCACGCGGTGATCGCTCCCTGAACAGGAAGTCCCGAGTTCTTCCGATCCATTCTCCGCCGCCGCGCGGCGGCCCCTACCAAGGAGCAGAACCCATGGCCAGCGTTGCCGTTCCATCCGCCACCGGTGTGATCCCGGTCCACGGCTTGTTCATCGACGGGCGGCAGGTGCCGGCCTCGCAGCCCGAGCTGCTGGACGTGCTCAATCCCGCCACCGGCGCGGTGATCGCGCGCATCGCCCACGCCGACGACTCGGACGTGGATCGCGCGGTGATGAGCGCATCCGCCGCGTTCCACGGCCCGGATTGGAGCGGCATGTCCAATCGCACCCGCGCCCGGCTGATCAACAAGCTGGCCGACGTGTTCGAGGCCAACCTGGACGAGTTGTACCAGCTGGAGACCATGAACAACGGCCGCTCCGTGAACGAGACCCGCGCCCAGATCTCCCGGCTGCCCGACTTTCTTCGCTACAACGCCGGGCTGGCGATCGCGCGCCGGGATTCGGTGATCCCGGTGGAGGGCGACTACCTGAACTACACCATCCGCACCCCGATCGGCGTGGTGGGCAATTCCACGCCCTTCAACCACCCGCTGATGATCATGATCAAAAGCCTCGCGCCGACGCTGGCTTCGGGGTGCACCACCGTGGTCAAACCCTCGGAGTACACGCCGTTGACCACCTTGCGCCTGGCGCAGATGTTCGCCGAGGCCGGATTGCCGCCGGGGGTGTTCAACGTGGTCACGGGCCTGGGCCCGACCACCGGCAAGGCGCTGGCCGAGCATCCGGGCCTGGCCAAGTGGGTGCTCACGGGCGGCACCGAGGCCGGGCGCATCACGGGTTCGGCGGCAGGGCGCAATTTCGCGCACCAGACCCTGGAGCTGGGGGGCAAGACACCGGTGCTCGTGTTCGAGGACTTCGACCTCGAGCAGGCGGTCAACTACGCGGCCTTCGGCGCCTTCATCGGCGCCGGGCAGACCTGCATCTGCGGCAGCCGCCAGATCGTGCAGGCGAGCATCTACGACGAATTCGTCGAGCGCCTGGCGGCGAAGGCACGCAGCATTCGCATCGGGAACCCGGCGGACGCATCCGTGCAGCTCGGCCCGGTCATCTCCAGGCGCCAGCAGGAACGGGTGCTGCGCTACATCCGCATCGGGCTGGAAGAGGACGGCGCCCGCCTGGTCGCCGGCGGGCGCGTGCCCCCGGACCCCGCGCTGGCCGGAGGCTTTTTCGTCGAGCCCACGGTGTTCGCCGACGTCACCCCCTCCATGCGCATCTTCCAGGAGGAGGTGTTCGGACCCTTCGTGTCGGTCAGTCGCTTCGAGACCGAGGAGGAGGGCTTGCGCATGGCCAACGATTCGGCCTTCGGGCTGGCCGGTGCGGTACGCACGCGCGACGTGGTGCGCGCGCATCGCGTGGCGGCCAGGCTGCACTGCGGCATCGTCTGGATCAACGACCACCACCGCCTGGACCCGGCCTCGCCCTGGGGCGGGGTGAAGGATTCGGGCATCGGGCGTGAATGCGGCACGGAGTCCTTCGACCAGCACTTCGAAACCAAGAGCGTGATGCTGCGCTTGAGCGACGCGCCCTTCGACTGGTACCGCGACACGGCCGGTCAGGCGCGCCTGAACTGAATCCGGCGCGTCCCCGCGAGAACTTGCGAAAGGTCCACGCAATGTCCCAAACCACCTTCGGCGGCTGCAGCCTGCAGACCTTCCGCATCGGCGCCGACGGCGCGGCTTTGTGCCTGCACGTCTGCGGCGACGGGCCGCCCCTCGTGCTGCTGCACTCTCTGCTGGCGGACCGCGCCAGCTTCGAGCGCGTCGTGCAGCCCCTGGCGCGGGAGTTCCGCGTGGTGCTGGTCGACCTGCCCGGCTTCGGCGCCTCCGATCCGGCGCCCGGCGGCTTGCACGCGGTCGCGGATCGTGTCGCGGCAGGGCTGCTGCAGGCCCTGGGCGATGTGCGTCCGGCTTTGCTGGGCAATGGCTATGGGGGCTTTGTCACGCTGCTCATGGCCATCCGCCATCCCGGGCAGTTCTCGCGCCTGGTGCTGGCCGACTGTGGCGCGGCCTTCGACGAACCGGGGCGCGCGGCCTTCGTGGGCATGGCGCGCGCCGCATCGGCCTCGGGCCTGGCGGCCGTGGCCGACGTGGCCATGCGCCGCTTGTTCGCGCCGGACTTCCAGGCGCGCCATCCGGATCTCATCGAGGCCTGCAAGGGCCGCTTCCTCGCCACCCCGGCGCAGACCTTCCAGGAAGCTTGCGCGGCGCTGTCCACGCTGGATCTGCGGGCGGGCGCGGCAAGCCTGAAGCTGCCCGCGCTGGTGCTCGTGGGCGAGCGCGACGAGGCCACGCCGCCGCCCATGGCGCACGAGCTCGCCGCCTTGCTTCCCCATGCGCGCCTGCACGTGCTCGAGGGCTGTGCCCATGTGCCGCAATTGCAGGCGCCGGAGGCCTTTCTCGCCGAGGTGCTGGCCTTCCTGCGCGAGCCGGTGGCCGCGGGCTGAGACCCCGAGCGCGCGGCGCGCTGCCTCAGGCGCCGGCCAGCGGCTGCTCGCGGTCGAGCAGCCAGGCGCGGGGGTGGCGGGTCATGCCGATGCGCTCGTAGTAGCGGTCGGCGGCCGGCGCGGCCAGCAGGATCAGCTTGGCCTTGGGGCCGAGCTGCGCGCGCGTGGCCTCGATCAGCGCGCGGCCGATGCCCTGGCCCTGCAACGCGCGTTCCACCGCCAGGTCGCTGAGGTAGCAGGCATAGTGGAAATCCGTCACGCTGCGGGCGATGCCCACCAGGCGCTCGCCCTGCCAGGCGCTGACCGTGAGATTGGCGTGGCGCAGCATGCCTTCGATGCACGCGCGATCGTCCACCGGGCGGCGCTCGGCCAGCGTGGAGGCGCGCAGCACGCCGAGGAACTGCTCGACGCTGACGGGCGCGTTGATGCGGATGTCGACGGCGTCGCGCGGGGCGGGGGTGGAAGCGTCGTTCATGCGGGAAGGGGCCGGGCGGCGTTCAGGCGAAGCGCGAAGGGGCGAAGGGGGCGGGGTCCAGCAGCGGCTGCTGGCCGCACATCATCTCGGCCAGCAGGCGTCCGGTGACCGGGCCCAGCGTGAATCCGTGGTGGGCGTGGCCGTGGGCCAGCCACAGCCCGGGCAGGCGCGGCGCGGGGCCGATGAGGGGCATCATGTCCGGGGTGCAGGGGCGCTGGCCCATCCACGGCACGGGGTCCAGGCGCTGGCCGAAGTCGAGCAGTTCGCGCGCGCGCGGCTCCACGGCGTCGAGCTGGCGCGGCGTGGGTGGGGCGTCCAGGTGCGCGAGTTCGGCACCCGTGGTCAGGCGGATGCCGCGGCGCATGGGCGCGAGCAGGTAGCCCACCTCGGCGTCCAGCACCGGCTGGCCCAGCGCGGCCTCGGCGCGCGGCGCGTAGTGCATGTGGTAGCCCCGCTTGACCGCCAGCGGCAGGCGCAGGCCCAGGCGCCGGGTCAGCGGCTGGGCCCACGGGCCCAGCGCGACCACGGCCTGCGGGGCCTGGATCTCGCCGCTCTCGCCCTGCACCCGCCAGGCTTCGCGCAGGCTGGCGGCATCGCCGCGCAGCAGCGTGCCGCCCAGGCGCTGGAACAGCGCCGCGTAGGCCTGCACCAGGCCTTGCGGGTCCGAGCAGGGGACCGGCTGCGGGTAGCGCACGGCGCCGGCCAGGTGCGGGTTCAGGGCGGGCTCGGCGCGGCGCAGCGCCGCGGCGTCCAGCGCCTCGAAGGGTACGTCGAACTCGCGCTGGCAGGCCTCGGCTGCGCGGATCTCGGCCTGCCACTTCGCCTCGCTGCGGTAAATGCGCATCCAGCCCGCGGGGCGCAACAGGTCCTGCGCGCCGGCCTGCGCGGCCAGTGCCTGGTGTTCGTCCAGGCAATGCCGGATCAGCGGCTCGTAGCGGCGCGCGATGGCCTGGTGGCGCGCGGGCGCGGAGTTGCGCCAGTAGCGCCACAGGAAAGGCAGCAGCGCGGGAAGGTCGCGCGGGTGGTAGCGTAGTTCCGGCGCCGTATTGCGCGCGTAGCGCAGCAGCGTGCCGGCGTCGCGCGGAAAGGCGTAGGGCACGGCGCCTTCGCGCTGGATCAGCCCGGCGTTGCCCATCGAGGTCTCGCCGCCGGGTTCGCGCCGGTCGATCAGCGCCACCGCGCGCCCGCGCTGCTGCAGGTGCAGGGCCACGCACACGCCGACCATGCCGGCGCCGAGCACGAGGACATCGAAACGGTTTTGCATCGGGTGCGCGAGGGGACGGGCGGCGCCATGCCGGCGCCAGCGCACAGCATAAACGCTGCTGCCGGCCTCGGTTCGCCGGCGCCACGCGCGGCGCCGCGCGTCGCCCTCAGCACTCGATGATGTTCACCGCCAGGCCGCCGCGCGAGGTTTCCTTGTACTTGCTGCGCATGTCGGCGCCGGTCTCGCGCATGGTCTTGATGACCTGGTCCAGCGAGACCAGGTGGTGCCCGCTGCCGTGCAGGGCCATGCGCGCGGAGTTGATGGCCTGCACCGCGCCCATGGCGTTGCGCTCGATGCAAGGCACCTGCACCAGCCCGCCCACCGGGTCGCAGGTCAGGCCGAGGTGGTGTTCCATGCCGATCTCGGCCGCGTTCTCCACTTGCGCGGGGCTGCCGCCGAGCACCGCGCACAGGCCGGCGGCGGCCATGCTGCAGGCCACGCCGACCTCCCCCTGGCAACCCACCTCGGCGCCGGAGATCGACGCGTTCTCCTTGTACAGCACGCCGATGGCGCCGGCGGTGAGCAGGAACTCGACCACGCCGGCCTCGTCGGCGCCGGGGCACAGCTCGACGTAGTAGTGCAGCACGGCCGGCACGATGCCGGCGGCGCCGTTGGTCGGCGCGGTGACCACGCGGCCGCCGCTGGCGTTCTGTTCGTTGACGGCCAGCGCCCACAGGTTCACCCAGTCGAGGGCGCGCAGCGGGTCCTGCTGCCCCGCGCTGCCGTGCTGCTGCAGCGAGCGCCACAGCGCCGGCGCGCGCAGGCGCACGCGAAATCCCCCGGGAAGCTCGCCTTCGTCGGCGCGGCAGCCGCGCGCGGCGCAGTCGCGCATCGCGTGCCAGATGCCCAGCAGGCCGGAGTCGATGGCTTCGTCGCCGCGCCAGCAGCGCTCGTTCAGGCGCATCACGTCGCCGATGGAGCAGCGCAGCCGCGCGCAGTGGCCCAGCAGTTCCTCGGCGCTGTGGAAGGGCAGCGGCAGCGCCGGGCCGGGCTCGGCATGCTGGCCGGCGGCCAGGGTCCGCGCGTCCACCACGAATCCGCCGCCGATGGAATACATGTCCTGTTGCAGCAGCAGCGCGCCGGCCGCGTCGTGGGCTTCGAAGCGCATGCCGTTGGGATGCAGCGACAGGCCGCGGCCGCGTTCGAGCACCAGATCGCGGCGCGCGTCGAAGGGCACCGCGTGGCGCCCCAGCAGCGGCAGCGAACCGGAGTCCTGCAGCGCCTGCAGCAGCTGGGGGATGCGGTCGGGATCGATGCCGTCCGGGGTCTCGCCCATGAAGCCCAGCAGCACCGCGCGGTCGCTGCCGTGGCCGCGGCCGGTGGCCGACAGCGAGCCGTAGAGCCGGCAGCTCACGCGCGCGGTGCGCTCCAGCAGGCCCTGGTCGGCGAGCGCGCAGGCGAAGGCGCGCGCAGCGCGCATCGGGCCCACCGTGTGCGAACTCGAAGGGCCGATGCCGATGCGGAACAGTTCGAATACCGAGACCACCATGCCAGCTCCCTGCTCGTGCGCGCGTGTCCGCGCTCGGCACGTGCGTCTCCATGGTAGGCGCTCAGGGAGCCGGGGCGCCGAGCCCGCGTGGAGCGTGTGGGCAATCTCCTGGGGCCGCGGGCCCGGCCGCCGGGCTCAGGGCGCCGGCTGCGTGTCCACCTCCATCTCCCAGTAGGGCAGCAGCGCGCGCACGTCGCCGTTCACCGCGCGGCCGGCCAGCTGATCCTGTCCGGTGAGCACGTCGCGGCAGGCCAGGTTCCCACCCAGCACGCCGCCGCTGGTATACGCGAAGTGACCCCCCATGCACAGCATGGGATAGGACGCCGCCAGAGCCCGAACCTGCAGGGCGCTTGCCGGGACCTCGGGCGGCGGCGGCAGCAGCTGGGGCTGGAGGTCTTCGTGCGCCAGGTCGTCCCCCACGCGCAACAGCGTGCTGCGGGGGGCGCCGGTGATGCGGAATTGTCCGCCCGCGACCAGGCCTTGCCCGAAATGCGTGAAGGCCAGCACCTTGCCCTGGGTGGCGGGGGCCACGCGGGTCCAGGGCTGCTCGGGCTGCTGGGCGTCGAAGCGGGCCCAGCCGGCCACGGCGATATGCTGGGGCACACCGGCCTCCGGCGCGTGGTTGGCGAAGCTGAACAGTCCGCCCACCATCAGCGCGCCGTGGTACCACGCCAGCGCGCGCACCGCGGGCTGGGCATGCTGCAGGTTGCCCAGCGTGCCGACCTCGCCGCCGGGTTCCCACAGCTGGGTCTGCGGGTTCCACCAGGCCAGCATGCTGCTCTCCAGCGGTTCCGGCTCGGCTTGTTGCTGCGCCTGTGCGTGGGCCTCGCCGGGTACGACTTCGTAGAACGAGCCGCCGACCACGAGGCGTCCGTCCGGCTGCACCAGCATCGCGTCGACCGTGCCCGCGGCGTGCAGATCGGCATCGTCCATCACGCCGCCGCCGAGCGGCCGCCAGTTCTCCGCCGCCAGCACGGGGTGGTCCTCGTCGGGCACCTGCAAGGCGGCGATGCCCGGCGCCGCGATGCCGGCGGCCTGCTCGAAGGACCCGCCCACGTACAGCATGCCGTTGGCCGCATCGGGGGTCAAGGCCCGCACCATGGCGTCCGGGCCGTTCTCCGGCTCGGCGTAGCTCCAGGTGTCGCCGCCCGACTGGCAGGCCAGGTAGGTCTGCGCCGCCTGCCCGCCGGCCCCGGTGAAGCTGGCGAAGCGCCCGCCGATGCACAGGCGGGTGGCGTCGGGTGTCAGGCCGAGCGCGCGCACCGAACCTTGCTCCGCGAGGAACAGGCCCGGCAGCGGCTGCAGGATGCTGCCGGAAATGCGCGCCACGTGGGGAAGTGCCACCAGGTGCGGATTCGTCATGGACCCTCCGGAACGGAAGTCCCCGCCGGCCAGGAATTCGTGCTGCATGACGATGCGCAGCTTGCGCACGACGGCCTTCGTGCCCGTCTGGCCGCTTTGCAGGAACTTCATGCGCAGTTGCGCCTCGAGGCTTCGGGCCGTGTCCTGGGTGTAGGGGGCCTGGTGCACGTCCTCGGCGTGCACCAGCACGCCGCAGGACTCGCCGGCGGCGAGCCGGGAACTCGACAGCACCGTCATGCCGGCGCCGGGCAGGCATTCGGTCAGATGCAAGGCCCGGTACGCGGCGGGATGCTCGCGCGCGTCGACGATGTGCATCGCGTGCTTCGGGTCGCCGAGCTTGCGCGAGACGATCTCCAGGTAGCCGTCGCCGGAGCCGTGGTAGGTGAACACGATCATTTGCGCCAGCAGGTTCACGCGCCGCGCCTGCACGCCGATCTCGTGCTCGCTGTCGCCGGGGGTCGGCGCGCTCAGCGGAAAAAAGCTCAGCGGTCGCAGCACCGGCAGCGGCAGGCGCTTGAGCGTGGCGCCCATGTTCCATTCGGGCAGCGACAAGTCCAGGAACAGCTCGGGGTAGGAGGGATAGTCGTCGTTCCTGTAGCGTTGCGTGATGGCGATGTGCAGGTCGCGCCTGGCGGGGATGTCGGCGCGCAGGCAGCCGCCGGCGCCCGCGCCGGCGATGACGAAGTCGACCTTCTGGTCCCGCGCCACGCAGATGCGGGCGCCGTGGATGGCCACCGGGGCGTCGTTGCGCAACCACAGGTCGTTGTGCCCGCAATTCAGCGATTGCACGCCTTTGCGGCAGTAGCTCACCACCGGCCAGCCCATCAGGCGGTTCACGCGGTCGTCCCAGTGCACCATGGCACTCAGGGCCAGCGCCTGCTGGTACAGCGACGCGGGACTCTTGCAGGCCGCGCCGCAGGCAAGCAGCGCGCCGGCCGACTCGCCGGGGGCCGATGCCGCGGGCGCCGAAGCGTTCGCCGCGGGCATCGAGGCCACGCCGGGGGCCGGCTGCGACGACGGAGTTGCGGGAAGTCCTTCGTAGTGTGCCAGGGCCGTGTTGTTCTCCCCGGAGGCGCCCAGTTTCACCACGGTTTTCGTGACGCCTCCGCCATGGGCCGGAGCCACGAATTCGACGGCGCGCCTGGCGGGGTCCTCGGCGTGCAGCAGCTTGTAGCCGACGTAGGCGCCGCCGACCACCATCACGCCGGTCAGCACGCTGGAGCCCAGGCTCCCGGCGGCGGTGCTCAGCCAGGCCTTGCTGCCGAGCATCGCGGCGCTGAACAGGAACCAGGCCGCGGAGGCAGCCTTGGACACCAGCAGCGCGCAGGCGATGAACATCCTGCGCAAGGCGCGCGGCAAGCCGCGCAGGGCACGCCAGGTGCCTACGATCCGTTTCATGAGAGGTCTCCATCCGCCGTGTCGCGGAACTTGCACCCCCTTGTCGGAACGGGCCTTCGGCCTCTGTGGAAGCGCGAAGTCTAGGGTCGGCCGGGCGTGTGCGGAAGCCCGGCGCGGCGTTCCGGAGCCTGTTTCACGGCGGCTTCGACGAGCCGCTCACGCGGGCTTCACGAGGCCTGGGCGCATGCCCCGGCGAGGTCCGCGGCGAAGGCGTCGACGGTCTGCGGCGCGGTGTCCCAGGCGCACATCAGGCGGCAGCCGCCGCCGGCGATGAACTCGTAGAACTGCCAGCCGCGCGCGTGCATGGTGTCGATGACCCGGCGCGGCAGTTGCGCGAACACGGCGTTGGCCTGCGGCGGGTGCAGCACCTGCACGCCCGGCAGTTCGCGGATGGCCGCGTGCAGGCGCTGGGCCATGGCGTTGGCGTGGCGCGCGTTGTGCAGCCAGGTGTCGTTCTCCAGCATGCCCACCCAGGGCGCGGAGATGAAGCGCATCTTCGAGGCCAGCTGGCCGGCCTGCTTCAGGCGCCAGGCGAAGTCCTGCGAGAGCTCGCGGTCGAAGAACACCACGGCCTCGCCCACCGGCAGGCCATTCTTGGTGCCGCCGAAGCACAGCACGTCCACGCCGGCGCGCCAGGTGATCTCCGACGGATGCACGTCCAGCGTGGCCACGGCGTTGGCGAAGCGCGCGCCGTCCATGTGCACCTTGAGCTGCCGGCGCTTGGCGATGGCGGCGATGGCGCGCACTTCCTCCACGCTGTAGACGGTGCCCAGTTCGGTGGCCTGGGTCAGCGAGACGACCTTGGGCTTGGGGTAGTGGATGTCGCTGCGCCGGGTCACCAGGTGCTCGATGGCATCCGGGGTCAGCTTGCCCAGGCGCGCCGAGGGGCTCTCGCTTTCGCCCACCATCAGCTTGGAGCCGTTGGAGAAGAACTCGGGGCCGCCGCATTCGTCGGTCTCGATGTGCGCGTACGGCGAGCACACCACGCTGTGGTAGCTCTGGCACATGGCGGCCAGCGCCAGCGAATTGGCGGCGGTGCCGTTGAACACGTAGTAGACGTCGCAGTCGGTCTGGAACAGCTCGCGCAGCATGTCGGTGGAGCGCTGGGTCCACACGTCGTTGCCGTAGCCGGGCTGATGCCCGCAGGCGTTGGCGTCGAGCAGGGACTGCAGGGCCTGCGGGCAGATGCCCGCCAGGTTGTCGCTGGCGAAATGCTGGCGCGGTTCGGGGATCTGGGCGGGGGAGGCGGAGGAGGTCATGGCTTCGTGGTCACGACCGCGCTGCCCGATGCAACGCGGCAAATCCCTGTATTGTCGTTGCGGCCGGCCCTCGGCCGCGGGTTCAACCGCTGCTCAGCGCGCCGGCCTTGTCCAGCGCCTCTAGCACGGCGCTGGGCGGTACGCGGCGCACCTGCGGGCGCCCCACTTCCTCCAGCAGCACGAGTTCGAGCATGCCCTGCGGGCCGTCGCGGTCCACCGGCAGCAGTTCCAGCCAGCGCGCGGCGGCGACCCGCGGCAGGCGCGTGGGCAGGCCGGCGCGGACCAGCACGTCGCGCAGGCGCGCGGCGCTGGCGGGGCTTTGCACCCCGAGGTCCTCGCCCAGCGCGGTACTCAGCCACATGCCCAGCCCGACCGTCTCGCCGTGCAGGTACTGGCCGTAGCCGACCAGGGATTCGATGACCCCGCCCAGGCGCGTGCCGAAGCTCAGCGGCGAGGGCGCGCGCTGCAGCTGGCGGTCCTGGGCCTCGATCTGCGCGCGCAACTCGGGGAAGCGCTGCACCGCATGGGCCACGGCGGCGGACTCGCGCGCGCGCAAGGCGTCGAGCTGGTTTTCCAGCCAGGCGAAGAATTCGGCGTCGCCCACCGCCGCGCACTTGATGACCTCGGCCAGTCCGGCCGAGACCTCGCGCGGGGATTCCTGCTGGCCCTGCAGCATCGCACGCACGCCCTGGCCCAGGCGCGCGAAGGCCGAGGGCCGCCGCTCCTGCGCCGAGCCGCCGGGTGCGGCCGGCGTGGCGGCTGCGTCGCCCGCCGGGGCCGCGGCCTGGGGCGCGGACGGCGCCTCGAACGGGGCGGCGGGCGCCGGCGCCGTGGCGCCGGGCGCGCCTTCCGGCACCGCCTCGATCAGTCCGAGTTCGAGCAGTTGCCCGAAGGAGTCCGGCTTGAGATCGGGGGAACTGAGCATCGACAGCAATGCTTCGTCGCTGCGCTGGCCGTCGATCAGCAGCAGAAGGTTGCGTACCGGCCTGCTCAGCGGGGGCTGGCGGGTGCTCAGGGCCTGGCGTCCGTTGTCGGTCTTGCGATAGGTCTGGGGCATGCGGTGTCCGGCGGTCGCGGGATGGGGCGGGCTCCGACCCCTGGGCCGGAGCGTGGTGCAAACCCTAACGGTGCCCCCGGGTCCGAGGCATCGGGAAAATCCGGATTGTGTCGCATTCCGGATGCAACAACTTGCATTTGAAGCTGAATCAGAACCTCTCCACCCACGGGCGCAGCTCGATTTCCCAACTCCATGCGCTGCGTTCCTGGCGGATCAGGTGCAGATAGTTGCGCGCGATGGATTCGGGGTCGAGTTGCCCGTCGGGTTGCGCGGCGGGTGCGCGATCGGGGTGGGCGATGCCGCCGTCGATGACCACGTGCGCCACGTGCACGCCCTGCGGCGCGAGTTCGCGCGCCAGCGCCTGCGCCAGGCCGCGAAGCGCGAACTTGCCCATCGCGAAGGCGCTGGAGCCGGCGAAGCCCTTGACGCTGGCCGAGGCTCCGGTGAACAGCAGCGTGCCGTGGCCGCGCGCCAGCATGCGTCGTGCCGCCTGTTGCGCCACCAGCATCGCGCCATGGGCGTTGACCTGCAGCACTTGCAGCACCTGCGCCGGGTCGAGCTCGGTGATGGCGCCTCGCAGCCTGGCCGCCGCGTTGTACACGACCACCTCGGGCCCGCCGCCGTGTTCGTCGTCCAGCAGTGAGAACAATGCGTCGACGTCGGCGGGGCGGGTGGCGTCGCAGCGCAGCGCGAGCCCGCCGAGCTGGAGGGCCTGTTCGCGCAGGCGCTCGGGGCGGCGCGAGGCCAGCGCCACGCGCATGCCGCCGTCCTGGTCGAGCACGCGCGCCAGCGCGGCGCTCAGGCCGTCTCCGGCTCCGACGATCAAGGCCAAGGGGCGGGTGGGCATCGCAAGCTCCTGCAGCACGGCACGGGACATCCGGCCCCACTGTAGCGCGGGTGGCGCGGGCGCCGCGACCCTCGGGGCCCGCGCCGGCGGGCTTGATGCGGGTCAAGGGCGCGCCGGGGCGCGCGCGGCATCATGCGGAACATGGCCCGAAGCCACGCCGGCGCGCCACGAGCGCTACGGCTACGACCCCCAGGAGAAATCGCCGATGACTGCATCTTCCCGTTCGCAAGGCCCGGCCACGGCATCGGCGATCCGTGCTATCGTGGGTCCGCTCGACGAGCGCGCCTGAGGCGGATCCGACGGCCCCCGGCACCGCCTGTCCCCGCGGCGCGCCCGGCGAGGTGCCCGCGAAACGAACAATACGGAGACGCCACGATGCCCTCCACCGCCGCACCTTCAGCCGTGCCCGACGGCGCATTGCCCGCGGAGCAGCTCGCCGCGCGTTGTGACGAATCGGGTTTCGATTTCCAGAGCACCGCCGATCTGCCGGGCCTCACCGAGGTGGTGGGCCAGCAGCGCGCGATCGAGTCCATCGAGCTGGCGCTGGCCCTGGACAAGCCGGGCTACAACCTGTTCGTGCTGGGCCCGTGCGGCTTCGGGCGCCACTGCATCCTCGAGCGCCTGCTGGCGCGGCACGCCGCGCGGCGCAGCGCGCCCGAGGACTGGTGCTACGTCAACCGCTTCTCCGATCCGGGCAAGCCGCGGCTGCTGCGCGTGCCGGCCGGGCGCGGTGCCCAGCTGGGCCAGGACATGGAGAGCTTCGTGTCCGAACTGGCGCGTGCCATCCCGGCGGCTTTCGAGAGCGAGCAGTATCAGACCCGGGTGGAGGCCATCCAGAACGCCTACAAGGAACGCGAGGAAGGCGCGCTGCGCGAGCTGGGCACCGAGGCCTCGGCGCACGGCGTGGCGCTGATGCGCACGCCGCAGGGTTTCGTGTTCACGCCCCTCAAGGACGACGCGGCGATGAGCCCGGCCGAGTTCGCCAAGCTGCCCGCGGAGGAGCAGAAGCGCGTCGCCGGGCTGATCGAGGGCTACGGTCAGCGCCTGGGACAGCTGATGCAGCAGATGCCGCGCTGGCGGCGCGAGGTGCAGGCGCAGTTGCGCGAGGCCGGGCGCGAAACCCTGGGCCTGGCCGCCGGGCACCTGATCGACGAACTCAAGGAGCGCTACGCCGACCTGGAGCACGTGCTGGTCTTTCTCGACGAGGTCATGCGCGACGTGCTCGACGTGGGCGAGGAGCTGCGCGAGGAGGGGCGCGGCGAGGGCGGGCTCGCGGGACTGGCCGGCATGATGGCCGGCTCGCGCATGTCGCCGGCGCGCTGGAAGGCTCATCCACTGGTGACCCATGCGGCCGACGCGTCGGCGCCGGTGGTGTTCGAGGACAACCCCACGCTGCCCAACCTGATCGGACGCATCGACCAGGTGGCGCAGTTCGGCACCCTGGTCACCAATTTCACGCTGATCAAGGCCGGCGCGCTGCACCGGGCCAACGGCGGCTACCTGGTGCTCGACGCGCTGAAGGTGCTGAGCCAGCCCTTCGTCTGGGACAGCCTCAAGCGCGCGCTGCGCGGCGGCGAGTTGCGCATCGAGTCGCCGGGCCAGGCCTGGGGCCTGGTGGGGGCGATCGCGCTGGAGCCGCAGCCCATGCCCCTGGCGCTCAAGGTGGTGCTGATCGGCGAGCCGCGCCTGTACTACCTGCTCAAGGATGCCGACCCGGATTTCGCGGAGCTGTTCCGCGTGGCTGCCGAGTTCGACACCGAATTGCCGCGCGACGCCGACGGCGTGCGTGCCTACGCGGATTTCGTGACCACGCTGGGCCGCCGCGCCGGGCTGCGCCCCTTCGACCGCGGCGCGGTCGCGCGTCTGGTCGAGCATGCGTCGCGCCTGGCCGGCGACGGCCAGCGCCTGAGCGCCAGCCGGCGGCTGCTGGCCGAGGTGCTGCAGGAGGCCGAGCACCTGGCGGCCGCGGCCGCGCGCGAGCTGGTCGGGCGGGGCGACGTGGAGGCCGCGCTGCGCGCCCGCGAGCGCCGGGTCGACCGCCTGCGCGGGCGCCTGCAGGAGCAGATCCTGCGCGACAACCTGCTGATCGCGGTGCAGGGCGAGCGTGTCGGCCAGGTCAACGGCCTGGTGGTGATCGCGATGGACGATTTCGCCTTCGCGCATCCAATGCGCATCAGCGCCACGGCGCGCGTGGGCGAGGCCGGGGTGCTCGACATCGAGCGCGAGAGCGAGCTGGGGGGCTCGCTGCACTCCAAGGGGGTGATGATCCTGTCGGCCTTCCTCGGCGCGCGCTACGCGCGCGCGGTGCCGCTGGCCCTGTCGGCCAGCCTGGTGTTCGAGCAGTCCTACGGGCCGGTGGAAGGCGACAGCGCGTCGATGGCCGAGTTGTGCGCGCTGCTGTCGGACCTGGCGGACCTGCCGGTGCGCCAGTCGCTGGCCATCACCGGCTCGGTGAACCAGTTCGGCGAGGCGCAGGCCATCGGCGGCGTGAACGAGAAGATCGAGGGCTTCTACGACATCTGCGCGGCCCGCGGGCTCAGCGGCGAGCAGGGCGTGCTGATCCCGCAGTCCAACGTGAAACACCTGATGCTGCGCGAGGACGTGGTGCGGGCCTGCGAGCAGGGGCGCTTCCACGTGTGGCCGGTGCGCGACGTGGACCAGGCCATCGAGTTGTTGACCGGCGTGCCCGCCGGCGAGCCCGACGAGCAGGGCCTGGTGCCCGAGGACACGGTGAACTTCCGGGTCGGCGCGCAACTGGTGGAAATGGCGGCGATCCGCCAGGCCTACGCCGCGCCGGCGCGGCGCGCGAGGGCCCGCCGCGAGGGCGCCAGGGAAGCGCCGCCTCCGCCCGCGCCGCCGGCGCCGCCCGCGCCGCCGAGCGCGCCGAGGCGGCTGCGCTGATGGGGCGCTCGCGGGCGTCCCCCGCGCCGGGCGGCGCGGCGCACGGCGAGCCGGGCCCGGCGGCCACGGTGGCGCCCGCCCGCGCGCAAGGTCTGCCCGCGCTGCTCACGCTGACCCTGCAGCCCAGCCTGGACGTGTCCTACGAGGTCGAGCGCCTGCTCGACGACCGCAAGCTGCATGCCTCGCACTACCGCGTGGACCCCGGAGGCAACGGCATCAACGTGGCGCGCGGCCTGGAGCGCCTGGGGCTGCAGGCGCATGCCTGCCTGGCCGTCGCCGGAGAGATCGGCGAACTCGTCGAGCGCCTGTTGCGGCGCCAGGTCCGCCACCTGCACGCGGTGCGCATCGCCGGCGAGACGCGCATCAACGCCACGGTGCAGCAGGCGCGCCCGCCCGCGCAGTACGAGGTGATCGGCAGCGGCCCGCCGCTGCCCGAGGCGGCGCTGCGCGAGTTGCTGGAGATGGTGCGGAGCCTGGGTGCCGCGGGCATCGTCGCGCTCACGGGTTCGGTGCCGCCGGGCATCGAGCCCGGCCTGTACGCTTCGCTGACACGCGAATTGCTCGGGCTGCGTGCCCGCGTGGCGCTGGACATGCAGGGCGAGGCGCTGGCGCTGGCGGTGCGCGAGCGTCCCTGGCTGATCAAGCCCAATCGTTGGGAACTGGAACAGTTGCGCGGACGCGCGTTGCCGCGCATCGAGGACCTGCGGCGCGAGGCCTGCGCGCTGGTGCGCCAGGGCGTGGAGCACGTGTGCGTGTCGTTGGGCGCGCAAGGCGCGCTGCTGGCCTGCGCCGGCGGTGTCTGGCGCGGCCCGGCGCCGGCGGTGCTGGTGCGCTCGACCGTGGGAGCGGGCGACTCCATGCTGGCCGGCCTGATCGCCGCGCTGGCACGCGGGGACGAGCCGGCCGAGGCGCTGCGCCTGGGTCTGGCCTGCGGCAGCGCGACCGCGGCGCGGCCGGGAACCGAGATTTTCGAGGCCGCGCAACTGCCGGCCCTGGCCACCCAGGCGCGGGTACGGCGCCTGGGCGAGGTCTGAGCCGCATCGGCTCTGCGTCCGGGCAGCGTGCGCCCGGGCCTCAGGCGGGCACCAGGCCGCGGCGGCCGTGCGCCAGCGCGCGCGCGGCCGCCACCGCCAGCAGGCCGAGCAGGCCGAAGGCGCGCAGTTGTCCGACCTCGAGCCACGCGGCCACCGCTCCGGCGAGCGCGCCTGCGAAGTTGATGGCGCTGGAGGCCCAGGCCATGCGCAGGCCCATGTCCTGCTGGGCGCGCTCCACGATGGCGCGGAACAGCGGCGGCAGCAGGACCCCGGCGCCCAGCATGAACACGCCGTAGAGGGCCACCACCAGCGCCGGCGGCAGGCGCAGCAGCGCGGCCGCCAGGGTCGCGGCGACGCCCCACAGGCACAGGTCCAGCGCGCGCGCCAGCAGCAGGCCGCGTGGATACAGGTCGAGCATGGGGTCGACCAGGCGGGTGCCCACGATGTAGGCGCCGCAGGCGTAGAGCTGGGCCCACACGAAGCCCCGGCTGCCGCCGCTCGCGTCGCGCAGCATGTAGGGGCCGCTGACCACCCACATGACGATGACGGTGAACACCAGGCACCACACGCCCAGCAGGCTGCTCATCGGCCCGTTGCGCAACAGGGCCAGGTAGTTGGCGCTCACCGCCCGCACCGACAAGGGGCGGCTGCGCGAGCGGTCCACGGTCTCGGGCATCCAGCGCGCCAGCAGCGGCACCAGCACCGCGCCGCCGACGGCCAGCAGCACGAAGCTTCCCTGCCACGGCGCCAGCAGCATGACGCCGGCGCCGAGCGCGGGGCCGAGCGCCGGCGCGAGCACGGTGACGCTGCTCATCCAGGCCTGGATGCGGATGGCCGTGCGCGCCTCGTACAGTTCGTGCATGCTCGCGTAGCCCACGCTGATGGCCCACACCCCGGCGCAGCCCTGGGCCAGGCGCGCGGCCAGGAACCAGCCGTAGCGCGAGCTCAGCGCACAGGCCAGGCTGGCCAGCGCGAAGCCCGCCACGCCGGCCAGCAGCACGCTTCTGCGCCCGAGACGGTCGGACACGGGACCGGTGATCAGTTGCACCACGGCCGCCCCGGCGGACCACATGGCGATGCTCAGTTGCGCCGAAGCCTGGCTGACGCCGAAGTCGCGCTGCACCACCGGAAGCGCCGGCAGGTACATGTCCTGCGACAGGTAGGCGACGACCTCCAGCAGCATCAGCGCAAGCGGGAAACGCCACCATGAGGCGGTCTGCGGTGCTTGGGGCATCGTCGGGCATCGTCGGGACTGCGGCAGGGGCCGGTGGGGGCGTGGCGCAGGCGCCGGCCCGCCCTCCGGGCGGCGCAAGCCTCGGCGGCCCGCGTGCGGCGATTGTGCGCATGTCCTCGCGTGCGCGCCCGCGCACGCGCGAATGACCTGAATAGCCGAGCTCCCCTCAGGGTCGGCCGGCCGGCGCGGCCGGCACGGCTACGGGCGCTTCAGGTCGACCGTGCGGCGTGCCGTGCGCGCGGCCTTGTGGTCCTTCTGCCCGGTGTTGGCATGGCGCCCGGCGATTTCCTGCGCCGCCGCCTGCTCGCGCGGCGCGTCGGCGTCGCGGGTGGGGGCGCGCTGCTCGGCCGGCGCCTTGGGCGACACGGCGGGAGCACGGGGGGCTTTGGTGGAGGGGGGCATGGCGATCTCCGCGACGCGGGCCCGCGACACGCGGGCCCTTCGCCGACCAATCTAGGCCCGGCCGGGGCATCGTGCGCACCGCGGCGCGCGCGCGGCTTGATCCGGCGCGGGGTCGGCTGCGACTCGTGGGCGGCGACTCGTGGGCGGCGACTTGCGGGCAGCGGCCGCGTCGCGAGTCGGGCAGGCTACCCGGGGCCCGGTTCCTGGGCGCCGACCTCCTGGGCGCCCAGTTCCACCACGACCTTGCCCATCAACTGGCGCGCGGCCATGCGCTGCAGCGCGCCGAGCGCGCCGTCCAGGCCCACGCGCTCGGTGATCGGAGGGCGCAGCCTTCCCTGGGCGAACCACTGCACGAGTTGCTCCACGTCGCGCAGGTGGGCCGCCGGGTCGCGCTGCAGGGCCTCGCCCCAGTACACCCCGAGCAGGCGGCGCTCCTGCAGCAGCAGCAGGTTGAGCGGCAGGCGCGGGATCTCGCCCGCGGCGAAGCCGACCACCAGATAACTGCCGCGCCAGGCCGTGGCGCGCAGCGCGCTTTCCGCGTAGCTGCCGCCCACCGGGTCGAGCACGACGTCGGCGCCGCGGCCGTCGCTGAGTTCGAGCACGCGGCGCCGCAGGTCCTGGGTGGCGTAGTCGATGCCGGCATCGGCGCCGTGGTGTCGCGCCAGTTCCAGGCGCTCGGCGCTGGAGGCCGCCGCGAGCACCCGCGCGCCCAACGCCTTGCCCACTTCCACGGCCGCCAGCCCGACTCCGCCGGCGGCGCCCAGCACGAGCAGGGTCTGGCCCGCGCGCAGCCCGGCGATGGTGCGCAGCGCGTGCAGCGCGGTGCCGTAGGTCAGCAGGAAGGCGGCGCCCTGCGCGAAATCCATGCCGGGCGGAAGGGGCAGCAGGCGCGCGGCGTCGACCACGCAACGCTCGGCGAGCCCGCCGTGGCCGGCGAAGGCCACGACCGGGTCGCCCACGCTGACCTGCTGCACGCCTTCGCCCAGCGCCTCGACCACGCCGGCGAACTCCGCGCCGGGGGAGAAGGGCAGCGCCGGCTTGACCTGGTACAGGCCCTGCACGATCAGCGCATCGGGAAAATTCAGCGAGCAGGCGCGCACGCGCACGCGTACCTGGCCGGCGGCGGGCACGGGGTCGGGGGCCTGTTCCAGGCGAAGCCCGGAGATCGGCCCGAAGGCATGGCACATCAGGGCTTGCATGACGGAGGTGTCGCAGGGGAGGGAGGGGTGAAGGCGGCGGCGGCCGCGATCTCGGCGAAGCGTTCCTGCACCGCCTGGCCGATGCGGGCGTGGGGCACGATGTAGAACTGGCCGCGCGCCATGGCCTCGAAGGCGATGCGCGCCACGTCGTCCGCGCTCAGCCGGCCCGCCAGGACCGCGTGCTCCATGTTCTGCTCGTAGGGCGCGGAGGCGGCGGAGGCCGGCTCGGCGGCGCCGAAACGCCCCGGTCGCACGCGGCTGCTGGCGTGGATCGCGGTGGGAACCCAGGCCGGGCACAACACCGACACGCCGATCGGGCTGCGCTGCGCGGCCAGTTCGGCGCGCAGGGTTTCCGACAGGGCCACCACGCCCTGCTTGCTGGCGTTGTAGGCGGCCAGCCCCGGGGTGGACACGAGGCCGGCGGCGGAGGCCGTGTTGAGCACATGGGCGGGCTGGCCCGCGGCCTGCATGCGCGGCAGGAAATGCCGGATGCCGTGGGCCACGCCGAACAGGTTGACCCCGATCACCCACTCCCAGTCCGCCGCGCTGTGCTCCGCGGCCAGCCGGCTGAATCCGACCCCGGCGTTGTTGCACAAGAGGTGAACCGCGCCGAAGCGCGCGAAGGCGGCTTGCGCCAGCGCGGCGACCTCGGCGTCGCGGCTCACGTCGGCCGGGTGCAGCAGCAGGCGCGCGGCATCGGCGCCGAGGGCGCGGCCGGCTCCTTCCAGCGCGGCGGCGTCCAGGTCGCTGAGCACCAGCCGCATGCCGCGTGCCAGTGCCTGGCGGGCCAGCGCCAGGCCGATGCCGCCGGCTGCTCCGGTGATGACCGCGACGCGCTCGGAGAACTCTTGCATGGTGGTGGGGGCCGGACGGGGAAGGGCTCAGGCCGGCTCGCCGGTCTGCGTGCCCAGGTAGCGCATGAGCTGCTGGCGGCTGTCGCCCAGCCAGAGTTCGGCCAGGCTCAGGCGCTTGAATCCGTGGCTGAGCGGCAGCTCGTCGCTCAGCCCGATGCCGCCGTGCAATTGCACGGTGCCTTGCGACACTTCGCGGCAGGCGCGCCCGACGCGGGACTTGACCGCCGCGAGCAGGCGGGCGCGCTGCGCCGGCGCCGCGGTCTCGAGCTGGCGCGCGGCCAGCCAGGCCATGGAGCGCGCCTGTTCCAGTTCCATCCACATGCCGGCCGCGGCGTGGCGCAGCACCTGTTGCGCGGCCAGCGGGCGGCCGAACTGCACGCGGGTGTTGAGATGGGCGACGGTGGCATCGAGCGCGGCCTGCATGACGCCGACGGCGTCCGAGCAGATGGCGGCCAGCCAGAGGTCGCGCAGTTCCTCGGCGAGCTGGCGGGCGTCGCCGTGCAGCCGCGCCGCGGCCTCCACGCGCACGCCGCGCAGGCGCACATCGGCGGCGCGCTGCCCGTCCAGCAGCCCGTAGGCGCGCAACTCCAGGCCTGGCGCCGTGGCGGGTACGGCGAACCAGCCCGGGCCGCCGTCCTCGCAGCGCGCCCAGATCAGCAGCAACTGCGCATGTTCGCCCTGCAGCACCAGGCTCTTGGCGCCGTCGAGCACCCAGCCCCCGGCCTCGGCGCGGGCGCTGCAGCCGGGGGCGCCGTGGTCGAAACCGGTGCCTGGCTCGAACAGCGCGACGGCGGCGACGGCGCCTTCGGCCAGCCGCGCGAGCCACTGCGCCGGCGCCGGGCCGCCGGCGCGCGCGAGCAGCCGCGTGGCCAGCACGCAGCTGCCCAGCACCGGCTCCAGCACCAGCGCCGGCCCCAGGCACTCCAGGGCGTGCAGCGCGTCGGCCAGCGGGGCCTGCAGCCCGCCGTGCTCGCGCGGCACCAGCAGCGCCGGCAGACCCAGTTCGCACAGGGACTGCCAGCGCGCGGGGTCGAAGCCGCCTTCGCGCAACGCGCGCCGGCGCTGCTCGAAGCCGTACTCGCGCTGCGTGAAGCGCAGCAGCGAATCTCCGAGCATGCGCTGTTGTTCGGTGGCTTCCATGCGGACTAGTCCCGGCCGCCGTCGAGGCCCAGCGCGCGCGCCAGGATGTTGCACTGGATCTCGTTGCTGCCGCCGTAGATCGAGACCTTGCGCCAGTTCGCGTACTGCGCCGCCAGCAGCGCGAAGTCCTCGCCGGCCACCGGCTCGAAACCGGGCGGCGGCTCGAAGGCCTCGGGCTCGAAGGGCAGCGCGCGGGCGCCGGCGGCGCGCAGCAACAGTTCACTGACGCGTTGCTGCAGCCGGCTGCCCAGCACCTTGAGCATGGAGGCCTGCGCGCCCGGCGGGCCGTCGCCGCCGAGCATGCGCGCCTGCGTGGCCTCGAGCGCCAGCAGATCGATCTCCAGTTCGGCGATGTCGGGCGCCAGCAGCGCCTGCGCGCCCGCGAGCTCGCGCAGGCGGTCCAGCTCGCGCCGGATGATGCCCACGCCGGCGATGTTGGCGCGTTCGTGCCCGAGCAGGTACTTGGCCACCGTCCAGCCCTGGTGCAAGTCCCCGACCAGGTTCTCGCGCGGCACGCGCACATCGTCCAGCCAGACTTCGTTGACCTCGTGCTCGCCGTCGAGCAGGCGGATCGGCCGCACCCGCACGCCGGGGCTGCGCATGTTCACCAGCAAAAAGGAAATGCCGCTTTGAGGCTTGGCCTCAGGGTCGGTGCGGGCCAGGCAGAACATCCAGTCCGCATGTTGCGCCAGCGTGGTCCAGGTCTTCTGGCCCTGCAGCACGAAGCCGTCGCCGTCGGGGCGCGCGCGGGTCTTCAGCGAGGCCAGGTCGGAGCCGGCGCCGGGCTCGGAGTAGCCCTGGCACCACCAGCTGCGGCCCTCGACGATGGGAGGCAGCAGGCGTGCGCGCTGCTCGGGCGTGCCGAAGCGCAGCAGCACGGGGGCGAGCATCTTGAGCCCGAAGGGCAACTGGCGCGGCGCCCCCAGGCGCGCGCATTCCTCGTCGAACACGGCGCTTTGCGCGGCGCTCCAGCCGCGGCCGCCCCATTCGCCAGGCCAGTGGACGGCGCCCAGCCCCTGCCCGTACAGCAGGCGTTGCCAGCCTAGGTAGTCCTCGCGCCCCAGGCGGCGGCCCAGCAGCACCTTGCGCCGCAGCTCCTCGGGCAGCAGTTCGCGCAGCGTGCGGCGCAGTTCATCGCGCAGTCCGGCCAGTTCGGGGAGGATGTCGAGTTCCATGCGGCAGGGAAATGCGGGCCGGACTTGCAGAACCGCTGTGCGGAACAATGTTCCATGTGGCTAGAATGGGCCCATTCTTCCGTCGGGTCCAGGGGCTGTCAAGGCTGCCGGGCCCGGCCCGCCGCAGGGAGCGAGGACCATGGATGCAGGCCGCAAGGGCTCGGGCCGGATGGCGGAGCCGGGCTCGCCGGGCGCAGCGCAGGGCGGGGACGAGCGCCAGTTCGTCACCGCGCTGGCGCGCGGCCTCGACGTGCTCGCGTGTTTTCGCTCGCGCGACCGCGCTTTGGGCAATCAGGACATCGCGCGGCGCTGCGCGCTGCCCAAGTCCACGGTTTCGCGCCTGACCTACACCCTGACCCGCCTGGGCTACCTGAGCCAGGACGAGGACAGCGGCAGGTACCGGCTGGGAAGCGCCACGCTGGCCCTGGGAAGCAGCGTGCTGGCGCGCATGGACATGCGCCAGCTGGCGCGGCCGTGGATGCAGCAGCTGGCGGACGCCACCGGCACCATGGTCTCGCTGGGCCTGCGCGACCGCCTGTCGATGATCTACGTGGAGAACTGCCGCAGCCCTTCGGCGCTGACCCTGAGCCTGGACGTGGGCTCGCGCATTCCGCTGGGCAGTACCGCGATGGGGCGCGCCTGGCTGGCGGCGGCGCCCGAGGCCGAGCGCGCTCCCCTGCTGGAGGAGCTGGCCGCGCAGGAAGGCGAGCACTGGCCGCAATTGCGCGCCGGCATCGAGCGCTCGCTGCGCGAGCAGCGCGAGCTCGGCTGCGCCTGCTCCTTCGGCGACTGGCAGCCCGACGTGAACGCCATCGCGGTGGCCGTGGAGGCCGGGCCCGGCATGCCGCGCATGGCCATCAACTGCGGGGGGCCGGCTTTCCAGCTCACGCCCGCCTTCCTGCTCGAACAGGCTCGCCCGCGGCTGCTGGGCCTGGCCGAGCGCCTGCGCCAGTCCGTGCACGCCTGAGAGGCCTTGCGCAGCCATCCCGAGCCGCTTCCCTCCCAACCGCCAGGAGACACCATGCCCAAGGTCCACAGTCGTCTCGACGCCGGCGTCGCCGTGCTCACGCTGGACAACCCGCCGGTCAACGGCTTCGGGCTGGAGCAGCGCCGGCTGCTGATCGAGGCCCTCGACGCCGCCGCCGCCGACCCGCAGGTGCGGGCGATCGTGGTCACCGGCGCCGGCCAGCTGTTCAGCGGGGGCGCGGACATCCGCGAATTCGGCAAGCCCGAGATGGTGGCCTCGCCGCACCTGCTGGACGTGCTGCAGGTGGCCGAGCACAGCCCGAAGCCGGTGGTCGCGGCGATCCACGGCACCTGCATGGGCGGCGGACTCGAATTCTCGCTGGCCTGCCACGGGCGCGTCGCGCTGGCCGGCGCGCTGGTCGGCCTGCCCGAGGTCAAGCTGGGCCTGCTGCCGGGCAGCGGCGGAACGCAGCGCCTGCCGCGTGCGCTGGGCCTGGCGCGTGCGCTGGACCTGATCGTCTCGGGCGAAGCCGTGCCGGCGGGGCAGTTGCGCGAAGCCGCGCTGTTCGATGCGGTGGTCGACGAGGACCTGCTGGGCGCCGCCTGCGCGCTGGCTCGCCGGCTGGCGCACGCCGGTGAGCGCCCGCGCCTGCGCGAGCTCGCGGTGCCCGACGCGCCGGGGGCTGCGCAGGAATTGCTGGCCGCGCGCCGCGAGGTGGCGCGGCGCCAGTACCCGCGGCAGCCGGCACGCCTGCACGCGATCGACGCGGTGGCCGCCAGCCTGGGGGACTTCGACGCGGGCATGGAGCTCGAGCGCTGGCTGTTCTTCGCCCTGCTGGCCACGCCCGAATCCCATGCGATGCGCCATGCCTTCTTCGCCGAGCGCGCGGCCGCGCACCTGCGCGGGGTGCCGGCGGATACGCCGGTGCGCCCGGTGCGCCTGGTCGGCGTCGTCGGTGCCGGCACCATGGGCGGCGGCATCGCGATGAACTTTCTCAATGCCGGCATCCCGGTGGTGCTGGTGGAGGCCCGCCAGGAGGCGCTGGAGCGCGGCCTGGCCACGGTGCGCGCGAACTACGAGAACTCGGCGCGCCGGGGGCGCCTGAGCGCGCAGGAGCTTGAGAAGCGCATGGCGCTGCTGCGCCCCAGCCTGGACTTCGAGGCGCTGGCGCCTTGCGACCTGATCGTGGAAGCCGTGTTCGAGGACCTGCAGGTCAAGCGCGAGGTGTTCGAGCGCCTGGACGCGGTGGCGCGCGAGGGGGCGATCCTGGCCTCCAACACCTCCACGCTGGACCTGGACGCGATCGCCGCCTTCACGCGCCGGCCGGCCGACGTGGTGGGCATGCATTTCTTCAGTCCCGCCAACGTGATGAGACTGCTGGAGGTGGTGCGCGGCAAGGCCACGTCGCCCGAGGTGCTGGCCACGGTCATGCGCCTGGCCCGCGGCATCGGCAAGACCGCGGTGGTGTCGGGCGTGTGCGACGGCTTCATCGGCAACCGCATGCTGGAGCATTACGGGCGCATGGCCCATTTCCTGGTGGAGGAGGGCGCCTCGCCGCAGCAGGTGGACCGCGCGCTGGAGGACTGGGGCATGGCCATGGGGCCGTTCCGCATGAGCGACCTGGCCGGCAACGACATCGGCTGGGCCATCCGCAAGCGGCGTTACGTGGACAAGCCGCAGGTGCGCTACTCCCGCCTGGCCGACCGCCTGTGCGAGCTCGGGCGCTTCGGGCAGAAGACCGGCGCCGGCTGGTACCGCTACGAGAGCGGCAGCCGCGAAGCGCTGCCCGACCCCGAGGTGGACGCGCTGATCCGCCAGTACCGCCACGACATCGGCGTGCGCGCCCGTGCGGTGAGCGATCGCGAGATCGTCGAGCGCTGCATCTACGCCCTGGTCAACGAGGCCGCGCGCATCCTCGAGGAAGGCATCGCGCAGCGCGCGTCCGACATCGACATGGTGTATCTGGCCGGCTACGGCTTTCCGGTGTGGCGCGGGGGGCCGCTGCTGTGGGCCGACATGCAGGGCAGCTACATGGTTGCGCGGCGCATGCGCGAGTTCGCCGCGCAACCCGGCGGCGACGCCGCCTTCTGGGAGCCGGCTCCCTGGCTGGCCGGCCTGGCCGCGCGCGGCGCGCGCTTCCACGACACCTGAGGCCCGCTGCGGCCCGTTTGCACGACGCCGGCTCGTTGCCGGCATGGTTCGCGAAGCATTTTCCGGAGACCTCATGAACACCGACAACCTGCAGATCCTGCTGGCCGAACGCCCGGTCGGCTGGCCCGAGCCGCGTCATTTCAAGATCCAGAGCTCGCCGATGCCGCGGCCCGGCGACGGCGAGGTGCTGGTGCGCAACCTGTGGCTGTCGCTGGACCCCTACATGCGCGGACGCATGTCGGACGCCAAGTCCTACGCCGAGCCGGTGGCGCTGGGCGCGGTGATGATCGGCGGCACCGCCGGCGAGGTGGTGGAGTCGCGCCATCCGGACCTGCGCGCCGGCGACAAGGTGGTGGGCATGCTCGGCTGGCAGCGCTACGGCTGCGCGCCGGCGCGCGCGCTGATGAAGGTGGACGACACGCGCGTGCCCCTGCAGGCGTACCTGGGGGCGCTGGGCATGCCCGGCGTGACCGCGTGGTACGGGCTGTTGCGCCTGTGCGAGCCCCGCGCCGGCGAGACCGTGGTGGTGACGTCCGCCTCAGGCGCGGTGGGGGCCTTGGTCGGCCAGCTCGCCAAGGCGCGCGGTTGCCGCGTCGTGGGCGTGGCCGGCGGACCGGCCAAGTGCGCCTACGTGGTCGGGGAACTGGGCTTCGACGCCTGCGTGGACTACAAGGCCGGGCGCCTGGGCGAGGACCTGCGCGCGGCGCTTCCCGACGGCGTGGACTGCCTGTTCGAGAACGTCGGCGGCGAGATCTTCGACCGCCTGCTGGGCATGATGCGCCCCTTCGGCCGGGTGGCCCTGTGCGGCATGATCTCCGACTACAACGCCACCGAGCCCCATGCCATGCGCAACCTGCGCGCGGTGCTGATCCAGCGCCTGAAGCTGCAGGGTTTCATCGTCTCGGAACACATGGATCTGTGGCCGCAGGCGCTGCGCGAACTGGCGGAACTGGCCGCGGCGGGCAAGCTGCGCTGGCGCGAGAGCGTGGCCGAGGGCCTGGAGCGCGCGCCCGAGGCCTTCATCGGGATGTTGCGCGGCGAGAACTTCGGCAAGCAGCTGGTGCGGGTGGGCTGAGGCATGGGCGCCGACGCGAGCAAGGGCGCGAGGCCCACGAGCGGGGCGGGCGGGGGATCCGCGCGCCTGCGCGAGGCCGGCGGCAGCCTGGCCCTCGATACCGCTCGCCTGGGCGAGTACCTGGCCGCGCGCCTGCCCGAGCTGCGCCTGCCGCTGCAGGTCTCGCTGTTCGAAGGCGGGCAGTCCAACCCCACCTATCTGCTGGGCGACGCCGGCGGGCGCCGCTGGGTGCTGCGCCGCAAGCCGCCGGGCCGGCTGCTGCCCTCGGCGCACGCGGTGGACCGCGAGTACCGCGTGATGTCGGCGCTGGCGGGCAGCGAGGTGCCGGTGCCGCGCATGCGCCTGCTGTGCACCGACGAATCGGTGATCGGCACCATGTTCTACGTAATGGACTGGGTCGAGGGCCGGATCTTCTTCGACCCGCGCCTTCCGGGCGCGCGCCCGGGCGCGCGCGCCGAGTTGTTCGACGCGATGAACCGCAGCATCGCGGCGCTGCACCGGGTCGATCCGGCGGCCGTGGGGCTGGGCGACTACGGCAAGCCCGGACGCTACGTGGTGCGCCAGATCGAGCGCTGGAGCCAGCAGTACCGCGCCAGCCAGACCGAGCCGCTCGAGGCGATGGAGCACCTGATGCAATGGCTGCCCGAGCATGTTCCGGAAGGCGACGAGGTGGCCGTGGTGCATGGCGACTTCCGCATGGACAACCTGATCTTCCATCCGGTCGAGCCGCGCGTGCTCGCGGTGCTGGACTGGGAGTTGTCCACGCTGGGCCATCCGCTGGCCGACTTCGCCTACCACTGCATGGCCTGGCGCCTGGGCCCCGGGCAGTTCCGCGGCATGGCCGGGGAGGATCTGGCGGCCCTGGGCATTCCCTCCGAGGCCGAGTACGTGGCGGCCTATTGCGCGCGTACCGGGCGCGCGCGGGTGGGCCCCGAGGACTGGGAATTCTTCCTGGCCTTCAACATGTTCCGCCTCGCGGCGATCCTGCAGGGCGTGCTTGCGCGCGCGTTGCAGGGCAACGCGGCCAGCGCGCAGGCGCTGGAGGCGGGTTCGCGCGCGCGCCCGCTGGCCGAGGCGGCGTGGGCGCAGGTGCAGCGCATCGGCGCACGCTGAACGGAGATCGCGATGGATTTCGAGTACTCAGCCAAGGTCCGCGCATGGCAGCAGCGCCTGCAGGACTTCCTGGAGCGCCACGTGCTCCCGGCCGAAGCCGTGTTCGCCGCCGAGGTGGCGGCCAACCGCGCGGCCGGCAACGCCTGGCAGCCCACCCGCGTGATGGAGCAGATCAAGCAGCAGGCGCGTGCCGAGGGCCTGTGGAACCTGTTCCTGCCGGATTCGAGCCATGGCGCGGGCTTGAGCAACCTGGAGTACGCGCCGCTGTGCGAGATCATGGGGCGCTCGCCGCTGGCCCCCGAGGCCTGCAACTGCTCGGCGCCCGACACCGGCAACATGGAGGTGCTGGAGCGCTACGGCACGCCCGAGCAGCAGCAGCGCTGGCTGGAGCCGCTGCTGCGCGGGGAGATCCGCTCGGGTTTCGCCATGACCGAGCCGGCGGTGGCGTCCAGCGACGCCACGAATATCCAGGCCAGCATCCGGCGCGACGGCGACGACTACGTGATCGACGCGCACAAGTGGTGGACTTCCGGGGCCAACGATCCGCGCTGCAGGATCCTGATCGTGATGGGCAAGACGGATCCGGAGCACTCGGACCGCCACCACCGGCAGTCGATGATCCTGGTTCCGATGGACGCCCCGGGCGTGAAGGTGTTGCGTCATCTGGACGTGTTCGGCTTCGACGACGCCCCGCACGGGCATGCCGAACTGCGCTTCGAAGGCGTTCGGGTGCCGGCCTCCAACATGCTGCTGGGCGAAGGCCGGGGTTTCGAGATCGCGCAGGGGCGCCTGGGTCCCGGGCGCATCCACCATTGCATGCGCCTGATCGGCCTGGCCGAGCGCGCGCTGGAGGACATGTGCCGGCGCGTCGTGGCGCGGCGCGCCTTCGGACGCAGCCTGGCCGAGCAGGGCGTGATCCGCGAGCGCATCGCCGAGGCGCGCATGCGCATCGACCAGGCGCGCTGGCTGGTGCTGTGCGCGGCCGACCGCATGGACCGCCTGGGCAACAAGGTGGCGCGCAGGGACATCGCGATGATCAAGGTGGTGGCGCCGAACATGGCCTGCCAGGTCATCGACTGGGCCATCCAGGCGCATGGCGGCGCCGGGGTGTCGCAGGATTTCGGGCTGGCGCAGGCCTACGCCAACGCGCGCACGCTGCGCCTGGCCGACGGCCCCGACGAGGTGCACCGCGACCAGATCGCCCGCATGGAGCTGGAACCCTACCTGCGGGGAGCGCGAGCCGATTGAGAGCTCGCAGGGCAGACGCCACCGCTTCCCGGACCATGGTCCCCCGGAACATGAGCGCCCCGGATTTCAAGGGCTGCGGGCGTCCAGGCTGATCTGGCGCAGGAAGTGGCGCCGGTCGATGGGCCGGAGTCCAGGTTCTTGATTTCGCACAATGTAAGAAAATGTGACGGCTCCTACAAAGGGTGCAGAGGGTCATTCGATCCTGCAGCCGAAGGAGCTCATCATGGACAAGAAACAAAGCTCGCCCGCGCGCCGCCTGGTGGTGGCCGCGTTGTGCGCCGGACTGGCGCTTCCGCTCGCGGCCTTCGCCAGTGGCGGGGGCGGGGGCGGTGGCGGGGGCGGTGGTGGTGGTGCGGGCGGTGGCGGTGCCGGCGCGGGTGCCGGAATCGGAGCCGCGGGCGCCGCGGGCCAGGGGCCCGGCCCGGGCCAGGCGGCCCCGGCGCAGAGCCAGCAGCAGGACGTGGAGCGCACGCGTACGCGCGAACAGACCCGCGAACAGACGCGCGACAGGACCCAGGACCAGACGCGGGACCGCACCCGCGATCAGACGCGCGACCAGACGCGGGATCGCACCCGCGACCAGACCCGCGACCAGACCATGGACCGCACCCGCGACCAGACTCGCGACCAGACCATGGATCGCACCCGCGACCAGACGCCTGACCAGGATCGCGACCGCGACCAGGATCAGGATCGCGACCGTATCAGCCGTTGACGCAGCCTGAGAGCCTTCGCGGCGGGCGCATCGCGCCCGCCGAGCGCCACGAAAGTCACCGGAAATCGGGAGTTCCATCATGAAGACCCATAGCATCCGCACTGCCTTGCTGGGTTCCGCGGCCCTGGGTTCCGCCTTGCTCGCGGCCTGCGGCGGCGGCGGATCCAGCGTCACGCCGTACACGCCCTACGTGCCGGGCGACCAGCTCGTGGCCTGCACGCCAGGCAAGGACGTCACCGGCACCTGGAAGACCTTGTCGAACAACGACACGCTGATTCCCGACTCGGCGTCCGTGGCCTTTTTCAGCTACAACCAGCCCTCCGTCAACAGCTCGGGCATGGTGGTGTTCCGGGGGCGCGCGCGCGAGGCCAGCGGCGAAGAAGGCAGCAGTGGCGGCTCCGGCGGCAGCGGCAGCGGCGGCATGTCGCGCGGCGTGTTCGCGCTGGACGCCTGCGCGACCAGGCCCACCCTGTACACCGTGGCCGACACCAACTCCCTGGTGCCGGACCCGAACAGCACCGCGGCTCAGTTCACCGAATTCCCCTCCATTCCGCGCATTGACATCGATTCCGCGGTGATCGCCACGCGGGGCCAGTCCAATCCGGTCTGGACCCTGGCCGACGGGACGCAGCTGGGAACCTCCGGCGTGTACGCCACCCTGTCCAAGGCCCTGGGCACGGCCGTGAACCTGCTGGGCAGCGTGCCGGAGTTCGCCAACATGCAGGTGCCGGGGGCGACGACGCCGGGCACGCGCTTCGACCAGTTCCCCGGTTCGCCCACCGTGACCCAGGGGCACTACGTGCTGTTCAAGGGCAACTACACCGACGGCACCACCTCCAGGACCGGGGTGTACTACCGCGACCTGAACGCGGCGAACTCGCCGGTGCGGCGCATCGCGGACTCGACCACTCCCATTCCGGGTACGTCCACGCCCTTCGGGTCCACCGCGCCGCCCAGCGCGGCGGGCGGCAAGGTGGTGTTCGTCGGCCTGGACAACGAGGATGCCCCCACGGCCGGTGGCTTGTACATCGCGCCCGTCGCGCCCGATCCGACGCTGCACCCGCTGGTGACCATCGGCCATACGCAGGTGCCCGACGCGAGCGGTGCTCCGCTGCCGCCGATGGCCGGCGCCAGCAGCCCGCCGACCTTCAGCCAGGTCGGCGAAGGGCTGGGCTACGACGGACGCTACGTGTCCTTCTGGGGCGCCTGGGGCACCCAGGATCCGCAGCAGATGCGCACCATCGCGCTGAACTGCCCGACCGACGGCAACAAGGACATGATCAACGCCTGCAACGGGCAGTATCCGGGCGGCGTGGCGAACCTGCCCGAGCCGGTGAACCAGGGCATCTTCGTCTATGACACCAACAGCGGCAAGCTTTGGATGGCCGCGCGCGCCGGCAGCGGCGAGCAGTTCCAGGACCTGCTGTTCTGGGTCTTCTCCGGAGCGCCGGCCACGACCGGTTCGGGTTCCGGCTCGGGTTCCGGCTCGGGTTCGGGCTCGGGCGGTTCGGGCGGTTCGGGCAGCGGCGGTGCATCGTCCGGCGAGGGCGGCTCCTCCGGGCCCACCGATGCCGAACCGCCGCGCTGGCGCGCCTCGGCCTTCACCGCGGTGGACGGAGCGCGCGGCGTGTTGTTCAAGGGCGCTCTGAATCCGCCGGCCGGCGGCGGCGGCCCTGCCTCGGGCATCTACGGTTCGGCGCTTTCGGGCAACGGCATGGGCGCGGTGTTCAAGCTGGTCGCGCTGGGAGACGACATGTCGGCCATCGACCCGGCGGCTCCGGCCGGCTCGACGGTGACCGCGGTGGGCATGGAGCGCGAGGCCCTGCGCGGCGGCTGGCTGACCATCACGGTGTCCTCGCTGAATCCGGCGGCCGAAAGCTGGGCCGGCGTGTATGCCACGTATTTCCCCGGTGTCTGGCACGTGCAGCAGCCCGATCCGCAGCTGATGGGCGTGTTGGGCCTGGGCTCCTGAACGATTGGTTGGCGAGCGGCCCGGGTGTCGTGCGGCTCCCGGGCACTTTGCAGGCACGGTGTCCCCCTCCGTGCCTGTTTTTTTTGCAGGAGAGAGTCATGAACCAGCGAAGCTTGCGCCTGGGCGCCTGGGCGCTCGCGGCCGCGCTGACGGCCGGCTGCGCGATGAACCAGGAGCAGAGCGGCGCCCTGCTCGGCGGCGCCGTGGGGGCCGCGGCCGGTTCGGCCGTGGGACGCGGCTCCGGCCAGGTGGCGGCCGTCGTGCTCGGCGCCTTGCTGGGCAGCGTGGCCGGCGCCAACATCGGGCGCCACATGGACGAGCAGGACCGGGTGCGCGCGGCCCAGGTGTTCGAGAGCTATCCGACGGGCAGCCCGGGCCGCTGGCGCAATCCCGACACGGGCGACAGCTACGCGGTGACTCCCACGCGCACCTACGAGACGGCGCAGGGCCCCTGCCGCGAGTTCAGGATGCGCGCCACGGTCGGCGGCGAGGCCGACACCGTGTACGGCACGGCGTGCCGGCAGCCCGACGGGACCTGGCAGATCGTGCAATAGCTGCAATAGCCTGATAGAGCCGGTTTTCGGCCCCGGCGGCCCCGTGCCGGCCGATTCCGGGCGGCGGCGCGCGCGAACCGGCGACAATGCGTGCTGGCGCACTCCTCCCGAGCAGATCCATGCGATTCGACGACCTGGCCCCGCAATCCGAAGACAGCCCCGGCAGCGTGGCCGAGCGCGCGCGCGTGGCCAGCCGCAGCACCTGGGTCAGCGTGGCGGTCAACCTGGTGCTGTCGGTGGGACAGGTGCTGGTGGGTCTGGTGTCGGGCTCGCAGGGCCTGGTCGCCGACGGCGTGCATTCGGCCTCCGACCTGGTCGCCGATTTCGTCGTCCTGCTGGCCAGCCACCATGGGCGCAAGGACGCCGACCTCGAGCACCCCTACGGACATCAACGTTTCGAAACCGGGGCCTCGCTGGCGCTGGGCCTGCTGCTGCTGCTGGTGGGCTGCGGCATGCTGTGGGCCGCGGTGCTCAAGCTGGAGTCCCCGGCCGGCGTGGCGCGCGTGCACGTGGTGGCGCTGTGGGTGGCGGGAGTCACGCTGCTGGCCAAGGAGGGGCTGTTCCGCTACATGCTGGCGGCGGCCAAGCGGGTCAAGTCCAGCATGCTGGTGGCCAATGCCTGGCATGCGCGCTCGGACGCGGCCTCCTCGCTGGTGGTCGGGGTGGGCCTGATCGGCAACCTGGCCGGCTACTCGCTGCTGGACCCCATCGCGGCGCTGATCGTTGGGCTCATGGTCGCGCGCATGGGCTGGGGCTTCGCCTGGGACGCGCTGCACGACCTGATGGACCGAGCGGTCGACGAGCAGGAGGTGCAGGCGATCCGCGACACGCTGCTGCAGACCCCGGGAGTGCAGGGCGTGCACGATCTGCGCACGCGCAAGATGGGCGACATGATCGTGGCCGACGCGCACATCGAGGTGGACGCCTCCTTGAGCGTGGAACAGGGCCACGAGATCGCAGTGTCGGCGCGCGAGCGGGTGCTGCGGCGCCACCGGGTGCTCAACCTGATGACCCACGTCGACCCCTGGCAGCGCCCGGACCGCGATCACGCGGCTGCGGAACCGGCGCGGCACGCGGCCGCCTCCTGAGCGCCGGGCCCGGCCGGGGCGAGCCCCTGGGCGCGGGCGCCGGATGCGCAGGGCCGTTGCCGGCTCAGCGGTCGTGGTGCCAGTCGTCGCGGTCGTGCCAGTCGTCGCGGTCGCCGCGGCGGTGCCACGGATGGGCCCAGGGGCCGGGGTAGCCATAGACCGGGCGGTAGACGGGACGGTACACCGGCGCGTAGCCGGGGTAGTACACCACGCGCGGTGGCGGGGCCACCACCACCGGCGGCGGCGCGTACACGCCGCCCCAGACGCCGGGCACGCCGACATTGACCGACCAGTACACGGGAGAGGCCTGCGCCGCGGGCGCGGCCAGCGCGGCCGCCGCGGCGAGGGCTAGCAGGGCTGTCTTCATCATGTCCGAACTCCAGGTTCCGGATGAACATGGCGCTATAACGGACACGGCCCGGCGCTGACGACAGCGCCGGGCCGAAGAATGTAACAAAAGGCATCGCGGCGAGAAGCGCCGCCGGGGGCCGCCAGGCTCAGCGGGAGCCGCCGCCCGCGCCACCGGAGCCGCCGCCCAGGCCGCCGCCCGGGCCCATGCCGGAGCCGCCCGGGCCCATGCCGGAGCCGCGCGGACCGGCACCTGCGCCGGGGCCGACGGAGCGCCGCGGGGCGTCGGGCAGGGTCACGCCGCGTTCGCGTGCGCGCTCCTGCATTTCGCGATGGTGTTGCAGGCGGATCTGTTCACGCTCCTTCACGGTGTGGGTGTTGCGCAGGCGCTCGCGGTATTCGAGGCGCTCCTGCTGGGTCATCAGCTGGCTGCCGTAGATCACCGGCTCGCGCGGCTGCGCCTGGGCGGTGACGGTCCATGCGGGAGCCAGCAAGAGGGCGGCGAGCGCGGCGGCGAGCAGGCGGGGACGGGTGTTCATCGAGTTCTCCGGGGTGGCGGTGGCGACACCGGCGCGCATCGGCCGCGGCAAGATGCCGCGCCCTCGGGGCACGCAAGCCCAGGCTAGGCGAGCGCGCCGACGCCCGCCTTGACCCCCCTCAACAAGCGCGACCGACGCGCGGCTTCGCGCGCCTCAGCGCGCCTCAGCGGGCCAGGCGCGCAGCCCGCCAGGCGCGCGCGCGCAGGCCGGGACTGACGCGGTAGCGCTCGCCGCGGTAGTGCCGGTCGAGCGCGTCCAGGAGTTCGCAGGGCTCCGCCGTGCCCAGCGCGCGCCAGCGCTCCAGCCACTCGAAGGGCCCGGCGGGATAGTTCACGCCCAGGCGCATCGCGTCGTCGGCTCCCTGCTCGGAGCACACGCCCTGGTGCACCGCGTCGCTGGCCTCGTTGATCAGCATGGCGAGGGTGCGCGCCACCACGAGGCCCGGCACGTCCCGCAGGCGCTGCGGCTGCCAGCCCAGCAGGTGCAGCCAGCGCGGCGCCTGCTCGCACCAGGCGGCCGAGGCGTCGGCGCTGGGGGCCCAGGCCAGCGCCTGGCCCGGTTCGTCGCGCAGCGCAAGGTCGAACACGGCCACTTCGGCGCCGAGTTCGGTGGCGGCGCGGCCGTCGCTCAGGCGCAGGCAGGCCTGGTCCACGCGCAGGCCGCACCAGCCAGCCTGCGGGTCGAGCCCGTGCTCCACCCCCGCGGCGTGCAGAGCGGCGGCCAGGCGGTCGGCCAGCGCGCCGCGGCCGGCCACCAGCACCCGGGTGGCCGGCGCTGGCGCCGGAAGATCCGCGCCGGCCGGGAGCGCCTGCGGCGCGGCCGCCGCATGGTCGTAGAACCCGCGGCCCGACTTGCGCCCCAGCATGCCGCCGTCGACCAGTTCGCGCTGCACCAGCGAGGGCTGGAAGCGCTTGTCGAAGAAGTTCGCCTCGTACACCGCCTGGGTGACCGCGAAGTTGGTGTCGTGGCCGATCAGGTCCATCAGTTCGCAAGGCCCCATGCGGAAGCCGGCGCCGCGCAGGCAGGCGTCCAGGACGTGCGGCGTGGCGGCCTGCTCCTGCAGCAGCGCCAGGGTCTCGGCGTAATAGGGCCGGGCGATGCGGTTGACGATGAAGCCGGGGGTGGAGCGCGCGTGCACGGCGGTCTTGCCCCAGGCCTGCGCCAGATCGAATACCGTCGCGGCCACGCCCGGGTCGGTGCGCAGGCCGCTGACCACCTCGACCAGTTTCATCAGGGGCACCGGGTTGAAGAAGTGCATGCCCACCAGGCGCTGGGGATGCTTCAGGTCGCGTGCCAGCGCCGTGATGGACAGCGAGGAGGTGTTGCTGGCCAGCACGCAGCGCGCATCCACCAGCGCCTCGAGCTGCGCCAGCAGCTCGCGCTTGACGTCCAGCCGCTCGACGATGGCCTCGATCACCAGGCCGCAGTCGGCCGCCTGCTCCAGGCCCTGCACCGGCTGGATGCGCGCGAGCGCGGCCTGGGCCTGCTCCGCCGCCAGGCGCCCCTTGGCCACCAGGGTGTCGAAGGTGGCGCCGAGCCGGGCATGCGCCTGCGCCGCCGCGCCCTCGCGTGCGTCGAACAGCGCCACGCGGTGCCCGGCCTGCGCCGCCACCTGCGCGATGCCCGCGCCCATGATGCCGGCGCCCACCACCAGCACGCGCGCCTCGCGCAGCGTGGCCGCGGGCGAGCCGGTGGTGCCGGTGCCGGCGGGGGAGGGGCGTTCGGCGGTTTCGGTGCTCGACATCAATAGGTCTCCAGATGCAGGCGGCCCTGCTCCTTCCAGGCCGCCGCGGTGTTTTCCCAGGACATGCCGGCCTGGGCGACCACGTCGCGCAGGGCCAGCACCACGCCTTCTTCCATGGCCTTGAGGCCGCAGACGTAGATGTGCGTATTGTCGTCGCGCAGCAGCTCGCCGAGGTCGGCCGCGCGTTCGCGCATCAGGTCCTGCACGTAGCGCCGGGGGCTTCCCGGCGTGCGCGAGAAGGCCAGGTGGATGTCGATGAAATCCCTGGGCAGGCTTTGCAGCGGCCCGAAGTAGGGCAGCTCCGCCTGGGTGCGCGCGCCGAAGAACAGCATCAGGCGCCCGCCGTCGAACTTGCCCGAGCGGCGCAGGCGCCGGCGCCACTCGGTCATCGCGCGCATCGGCGCGCTGCCGGTGCCGGTGCAGATCATCACGAGGTTCGAGCGCGGATGGTTGGGCATCAGGAAGCTCGAACCGAAGGGGCCGGTGATCTGCACCTGTTCGCCCACGCGAAGGTCGCACAGATAGTTGGAGGCCACGCCGCGCACCGGGCGGCCCTGGTGGTCCTCGAGCACGCGCTTGACGGTCAGCGACAGGTTGTTGTAGCCCGGGCGCTCGCCGTTGCGCGCGCTGGCCACCGAGTACTGGCGCGGATGGTGCTCGCGCCCCTGCGCGTCGGTGCCCGGCGGGATGATGCCCACCGACTGGCCCTCCAGCACCGGAAAGGGCATGGCGCCGAAGTCCAGCACGATGTGGTGGGTGTCGTAGTCGTGCCCGGCCTCGGTGACGCGCACGTTGCCGGTGACGGTGGCCGTCACCGAGCGCTGCGCCGACTTCGGCCCGTACAGGTTGGTGTAGGCATGCGCGGCCGACCATGGAGGCAGCACGGCCCCGTAGGTCGTGGCGCGGAACTCCGCTTCGTCCGCGGCCCGCGGCGTGGGAGCCGCGGGCTCGGCGGCGGCCGGCGCCGGCGCCGGGCCGGGCGTGCGCTCCTTCTGCGGCGGCAGTTCGTCCCAGCCGAACTGTTCGTCCACGCCGTAGGCCGTGGCGCGCGGCAGTTCGCGCCAGTTGTCGATGGCGCCGGTGGGGCAGGGCGGCACGCAGGCCATGCAGGCGTTGCAACGCGCCGCGTCGACCACGTAGTTGCGGCTGTCGTGGGTGATCGCCCCCACCGGGCAGGTGGCCTCGCAGGTGTTGCAGCGAATGCAGATCTCGGGGTCGATCAGGTGCTGGCGCAGGATCGTGGTGTCGGTCATGTCCATGGTGGAACGGGCCGGGCCCAGCCCGGCCTTGAAGGCCGTCAATTGAAACGGACGTATTCGAAGTCCATGGGTTGGCGGTTGATGCCCACCATCGGCGGCGCGATCCAGTTCGCGTACTTGCCGGGCTCGACCACGCGCCCCATCAGCGAGGTGACGAAGGCGCGGTCGGAGGGCGTGGGCAGCCACTCGCCGACCTTCGCGCTCCACTCCTGCTCGCTCACCACGCGTCCGTCGGGGGAAACCTTGACCCCCGCCAGGCTGCCGATGTTGCGGTGGAAGGCCTTGTGCGGGGTGGACAGGCGAAAGCCGATGCCGGCCTTCTCGATCACCTTGTTCCAGCGCGACACGCCGCCGACGCTGTCGCGGATGTAGTCGTCGCGCAGCACCTCGTTGAGGGCGTTGAGCATGGGCACCTCCTGCTCCGCCAGCGCGTCGCCGCGCACCTGCAGGATGCGATAGCTGTCGCCGTGCAGGCGGTGATCGTCCCAGCGCTTGCCTTCCTCGTAGCGCCCCTTGAGCCCGCTGGAGTAGAACATGGCGGCGTTGCTCGACTGATCGGCTCCGAACAGGTCGATGGTCACGCTGAAGTGAAAGTTCAGGTAGCGCTGCAGCGTGGGCAGGTCGATCACCCCGGCGGCGCGCAGCTTCGCGGGGTCCTCGGTGCCCAGTTCGTTCATCACCTGGCAGGTGCGCTGGATCACCCGCGATACCCCGGATTCGCCCACGAACATGTGGTGCGCCTCCTCGGTGAGCATGAAGCGCGTGGTGCGCGCCAGCGGGTCGAAGGCCGACTCGGCCAGCGCGCACAGCTGGAACTTGCCGTCGCGGTCGGTGAAGTAGGTGAACATGAAGAACGACAGCCAGTCGGGCGTGGGCTCGTTGAAGGCCTGCAGGATGCGCGGGTTGTCCTGCTGGCCGCTGCGGCGCTCGAGCAGGGCCTCGCCTTCCTCGCGGCCGTCGCGGCCGAAGTACTTGTGCAGCAGGTACACCATGGCCCACAGGTGGCGGCCCTCCTCGACGTTGACCTGGAACAGGTTGCGCAGGTCGTACAGGCTGGGGGCGGTCAGGCCCAGGTGGCGCTGCTGCTCCACCGAGGCCGGCTCGGTGTCGCCCTGGGTGACGATGATGCGCCGCAGGTTCGCGCGGTGCTCGCCGGGCACGTCCTGCCAGGCGTTCTCGCCCATGTGGTCGCCGAAGTGGATCTTGCGCTCCTTCTCGGCCGGGTTCAGGAAAATGCCCCAGCGGTATTCGGGCATCTTGACGTAGCCGAACTGGGCCCAGCCCTGCGGGTCCACGCTGGTGGCGGTGCGCAGGTAGACGTCGAAATCGCGCGAGCCGTCCGGGCCCATGTCGTTCCACCAGTTCAGGTAGTTCGGCTGCCACTGCTCGAGCGCGCGCTGCAGCGTGCGGTCCTCGGCGAGGTTGACGTTGTTGGGGATCGCGCTGCTGTAGTCGATGGTGGACATCATGCTCTCCGTGAAGTCTGGTTCAAACCCGGTTCCAGTCGAAGGCGGCTTTCTCGCCCTTGCCGTAGACCTTCAGCGCGCCCTTGTCGCCGACGGCGTTGGGGCGCTGGAAAATCCAGTTCTGCCAAGCCGTCAGGCGCCCGAACACGCGGGTGAGCATGGTCTCCGGGCCGTTGAAGCGCAGGTTGGCTTCCATGCCGGTGAGGGCGTCGGGGGACATGGCCACGCGCTCCTCGATGGCGATGCGGATCTCCTCGTCCCAGTCGATGTCGTCGGGCTTGCTGGTGACCAGGCCCAGCGCGAAGGCGGAGTCGGCGTCCAGCGCGCGCCCGGCGGCGTCGTGCATCGCCTGCATGGGCTGCTCCTCGGCGTAGAAGCGGCGCTCCAGACGGCTCTGGCCGGTGGCCATCGGGTACAGGCCGAAGTTGGCCTCGCCCAGCGTGATGGCGGGAGCGCGCTCGGGTGCGTCGGGCAGCGCGAGGTGGTAGATGCGGTCGCAGGCCAGCGCCGGCTCGAGCAGGGTGCCGGCGAAGCACGAGCCCTCGTCGGCCAGCGCGAACAGGCTGCGCGAGGACACGTCCAGGCGGCTGAAGGCACGGCGCAGCATGCCGATGGTCTCGCGCACCAGCCAGTGATCGCGATGGGCCATGAGCAGGGCGTCGAGCTCGGCCACCCTGGCGGCGCTGCCGCGGGTGCGCATCAGCCAGGTGCCGATGTCGAGTTCGTTGGTGCGCATGGACAGGATGGCGTCGTCGAGCTCGCGCGCGAGGCGCAGCGCATACCACTCGGCCCCGAGCGCCTCGATGTCGCCCGTGTCCGCCGGCTGCTCCCCCTCGGGGGCCTGCAGGGTGAAGGTGGCGGTGCGCCGCGTGCGGTCGATGTCCACGCGCACCGTGGAATAGACCAGCGCGTCGGTTTCGATGCCGCGGCGCAGCGGTGTCAGCGCCACGCCGCGCACACCCTCGGGCCGGTCGCTGAGGCCGGCCAGTCGCAGCGCATGTTCGCGCACGGCCTGCGCGAACACGGCGGGCTTGGCGATGTGGTCGACCAGGCGCCATTCCTGCGCCTTGCGTCCGCGCACGCCCTCGGCGGTGGTGCAGAAGATGTCGGCGAGGTCGTGGCGCACATGGCGCTTGTCGGTGATGCGCGTGAGTCCGCCCGTGCCGGGCAGCACGCCCAGCAGCGGAACCTCGGGCAGGCTGACCGCGCTGGAGCGGTCGTCGACCAGCAGGATTTCGTCGCAGGCCAGCGCCAGCTCGTAGCCGCCGCCGGCGCAGGCGCCGTTGACGGCGGCGAGGAACTTGAGCCCGCCGTCGCGCGAGGTGTCCTCCATGCCGTTGCGGGTCTCGTTGGTGAACTTGCAGAAGTTGACCTTCCAGGCGTGGCTGGACAGGCCCAGCATGAAGATGTTGGCACCGGAGCAGAACACCCGGTCCTTGAGGCTGGTGAGCACCACGGTGCGCACTTCGGGGTGCTCGAAGCGGATGCGGTTGAGAGCGTCGGCCAGCTCGATGTCCACCCCGAGGTCGTAGCTGTTGAGCTTGAGCTTGTAGCCCGGGCGCAGGCCCGCGTCCTCGTTGAAATCGGCGGCCAGGGTGGCGATGGGGCCCTCGAAGGAGAGCTTCCAGTGACGGTAGCGCGAGGGTTCGGTCTGGTAGTCGACGCGGGGTGATTCGTTCACGGGGTGCTCCTGGGGGTGAAGCAAAATGCAGAATCCTGGATCGGATGAAAACGCAGCATAATGCATGTTCTGGAGACCTGCAAGGCTCGCTTCGGAGTTTCTCTGTGCGACCGCTTTAGGTAAATGCACTATAGTGCTTGACATCGCGAATTTCAAAATCTACAGTGACTTCGCGCAGGATGTTGCACATCGAGCGTGCGGGGCCCCCGGGGCGCCGACCCAGACCACAGGAGACGAACACCGTGCAAGACGCCCCGCCCGATTCGACCGAGGCTCCCTGGGAGCGCGCGCCCGGCGCGACGCCGCGCTTCAATTTCGCGCAGTACCTGATGGACTGCAATGCGCGGCGCGGCGCCAGGACGGCCTACGTCGACGACCATGGGCGCCTGAGCTACGGCGAGCTGGAGCTGCGCGTGCGCCGCGCGGCGGCGGCCCTGCGCGCGGCCGGGCTGCGCCGCGAGGAGCGCGTGCTGCTGGTCATGCAGGACGTCAACCATTGGCCGGTGGCCTTCCTGGGCGCCTTGTACGCGGGCATCGTCCCGGTGGCGGTGAACACGCTGCTCACCGCCGACGAGTACGCCTACATGCTGGAGAACTCGCGTGCGCAGGCCCTGCTGGTGTCCGGCGCGGTGCTGCCGGCGCTGAGCGCGGCCCTGGTGCGTGCCGACCACGAGGTGCGCCAGGTCGTGGTGTCCCACCCGGTGGCGCCGCTGCACGCCGGCGAGTTCGAGTTCGATGCCTTCGTCGACGCGCAGGAGCCGCTGGCCCGCGCCGCGCCCACCGGGCCCGACGATCCGGGCTTCTGGCTGTATTCCTCCGGTTCCACCGGGCGTCCCAAGGCGGCGGTGCATTCGCACGCGAATCCCTACTGGACCCTGCAGCTCTACGGGCGACCCGTGCTCGGCCTGCGCGAGGACGACGTGTGCTTTTCCGCCGCCAAGCTGTTTTTCGCCTACGGCCTGGGCAATGCGCTGACCTTCGCGCTGGGGGTGGGAGCCAGCGTGGTGCTCATGGCCGAGCGCCCGACGCCGCAGGCCACCTTCCGCAGGCTGCGCGGCGAGGTGGGCGGGCTGCGGCCCACGGTGTTCTTCGGCGCGCCGACCGGCTATTCGGGCATGCTCGCCCACCCCGAGCTTCCCGCGCGCTCCGACGTGGCGCTGCGCCTGGCCTCGTCGGCCGGCGAGGCGCTGCCGGCCGAGATCGGGCAGCGTTTCAAGGCGCATTTCGGTGCCGACATCGTCGACGGCATCGGTTCCACCGAGATGCTGCACATCTTCCTGTCCAACCAGCCCGAGCGCGTGCGCTACGGCACCACCGGCTGGCCGGTGCCCGGCTACGACATCGAATTGCGCGGCGACGACGGCGGGCCGGTGCCCGACGGCGAGCCCGGCGAGCTGTACATCCACGGCCCGTCCAGCGCGCTGATGTACTGGGGCAACCGCGCCAAATCGCGCGATACCTTCCAGGGCGGCTGGACCAAGAGCGGCGACAAGTACGTGCGCAACTCCGACGGCAGCTACACCTACTCGGGCCGCAGCGACGACATGATCAAGGTCAGCGGCATCTACGTGTCGCCCTTCGAGGTGGAGGCCACGCTGGTGCAGCATCCGGCGGTGCTCGAGGCCGCGGTGATCGGCGTGACCGACGCCGAGGGGCTGGGCAAGACCAAGGCCTTCGTGGTGTGCAAGGACGGCAGCCAGGTCGGCGCCGAGGAACTCAAGGCCTTCGTGAAGGAACGGCTGGCGCCCTACAAGTACCCGCGCCTGATCGAATTCGTCGAGGAGCTGCCGAAGACCGCCACGGGCAAGATCCAGCGCTTTCGCCTGCGCCAGCGCGAAGCGGGGGGCGCATGACGGCAAGTGCGCTGCTTCGCGTGCGGGCGATGGACCGCGAGCTGGACATCGAGTACCGCTGGGTGGGCGAGGTCGGCGCCGACGCGCCGCTGCTGGTGTTCCTGCACGAGGGCCTGGGCTCCGTGTCCATGTGGCGCGAATTCCCGCGCGAGCTGTGCGAGGCCGCCGGCTGCCGCGGGCTGGTGTACTCCCGGCCCGGCTACGGGCGTTCCACACCGCGCCGGCCGGAGGAACTGTGGGACCCGGATTTCATGCACCGTCAGGCGCTGGAGCTGCTGCCCGCGTTGCTGGAGGGGCTGGGCGTGGACGTCGAGCGCCGGCCGCCCTGGCTGTTCGGGCATAGCGACGGCGGCTCCATCGCGCTGCTGCATGCCGCCCATGCGGGCCACCGCGTGGCCGGCGCCATCGTGCTGGCGCCGCATATCCTGGTGGAGGACCTGAGCGTGGCCAGCATCGAGAAGGCGCGCCAGTCCTACCTGGAGACGGACCTGCGCCAGCGCCTGGCGAGGCACCACGCCGACCCCGACTCGGCCTTCTGGGGCTGGAACCGCATCTGGCTGGATGCGCGCTTCCGCAGCTGGTCCATCGAGCGCGAGATCCAGACCATCGCCTGTCCGCTGCTGGCCGTGCAGGGGCTGGACGACGCGTACGGCACGCTGGAGCAGATTCGCGGCATCGCGCGCCGCGTACCGCACGCACGCCTGCTGGAGCTTCCGGATTGCGGACACTCGCCGCACCGCGACCAGCCGCAGGCCCTGATCGAGGCCTGCGTCGAGTTCCTGGCCCGCAACCAGCGCTCCTGAGCGCGTCGCGCGCAGGGCCCGCCGCGGCGCGCACTGGACCCTGCAAGCTTCGCGCGGGCTCGCTATGCTGGAAGGCTGATCGCATCGCGTCGTCCCCGGCAGCTCCGAGCTTCGCGGGCGGCTTTCACCTCCCGTCACGCACGGAGCCTGCCATGGAATTCACACGTCTGGGCCGCACCGGCCTGAGCGTCTCGCGCATCTGCCTGGGCTGCATGACCTACGGCGATCCCGGCCGCGGCAACCACGCCTGGACCCTGGACGAGCAGGCCAGCCGGCCGTTGATCCGCCAGGCCCTCGAGCTGGGCATCAATTTCTTCGACACGGCCAACGCCTACTCGGACGGGCATTCCGAGGAAATCCTCGGGCGCGTGCTGCGCGAGCATGCGCGCCGCGAGGAGATCGTGGTCGCCACCAAGGTCTACTACGCCTCGCGCCGCGCGCCCAACGTCGGCGGGCTGTCGCGCAAGGCCATCCTGTCCGAGATCGATGCCAGCCTGGGACGCCTGGGCATGGATTACGTGGACCTGTACCAGATCCACCGCTGGGACCCCCACACCCCCATCGAGGAGACGATGGAAGCGCTGCACGACGTGGTCAAGGCCGGCAAGGCCCGCTACATCGGCGCCTCGTCCATGTACGCGTGGCAGTTCGCGAAGGCGCAGGAAGTGGCGCGCGCCAACGGCTGGACACCCTTCGTGAGCATGCAGCCCGAGCTCAGTCTGCTGTATCGCGAGGAGGAGCGCGAGATGCTGCCGCTGTGCCGCGACCAGGGCGTGGGCGTGATCCCGTGGAGCCCGCTGGCGCGCGGGCGCCTGGCCCGCCCCTGGGGCCAGAGCACCGAGCGCCTGCGCACCGACGAATACGGCCGCAGCCTGTTCGGCGCCACCGAGCAGGCCGATGCGCGCGTGGCCGCGGCGCTGCACGAAGTCGCCACGAAGCGCGGCGTGCCGCACGCGCAGGCCGCGCTGGCCTGGGTGCTGCAAAGCCCCGGCGTGACCGCGCCGATCATCGGCGCCTCCAGGCCGCAGCACCTGCAGGACGCGGTGGCCGCGGTGGATCTGCGCCTGAGCCTCGAGGAAGTGGCGGCGCTGCAGGCGCCCTACGTGCCCCACGCGGTGGTGGGCTACGAGTAACGGGGGGCCCCTCCCGGGGGCCTGCCCCTCGCATCCTTCCGAATCCGCATGGACTGTGGGGAGGATCGCGTGCGCGTTCACGCTCGGCTTCGAAACGCACAAGCAAGGCTATGTTTCCCTTCGCGGCCCACGGGATCCCGGCTCCGCGGAAAATGGCGGGCCGTTCGCGTTGTCTAGCGATGTCCATGCTTGCGCATTCAGGACCTGGGGAATTCGATGACTCCGGATGATCGAGAGTTCATCTGGACGCAGCTGGCCGATTTCTTCACGACGGCGGACGTCGCGGCGTACGCGGACTTCCCGCGCCTTGCGGAATTTCCCTTGAGGGATCTCAGGGAGATCTTTTTCGGGGAGGTCGCCATCGTTTGCGGGCATAACCTGCTGGGGACGACCCCCAGCCTTTCCGAGGGCTTCGATCCGGACTGGGTCAAGCGTGAAGCGCGAAGGGTCATCGCACGACGCGCGCGTGGAGTCCGCGGCCGTGCCGCCTACCTCGCGAGTCGGCTTGTCTACCGCTGCCTTTGTGGCGGAGTCTGGCGAGAGGTGGAGGCCGCCCTGGCGCGCTTGCCGCGGCGTTCGGCCCCCTGATTCACTGCGGGGCCGAGGGGCCGCCTACACGCCCATTTCGGCGAACACCTCGCGCGCCACGCGGACGCTGTCCAGCGCTGCGGGCGCGCCGCAGTACACGGCGGCCTGCAGGAACACTTCCTTGATCTCGTCCTTGCTCAGGCCGTTGTTCAGCGCGCCGCGCAGGTGAACGCGCAATTCGTGGGGGCGGTTCAGCGCGGTCAGCATCGCCAGGTTGAGCAGGCTGCGATCGCGCCGGGCCAGCCCGGGGCGCGACCAGATCTCGCCCCAGGCGTATTCGGTGACCAGTTGCTGCATCTCGCGGCTGAAGTCGTCGGCCCCTCGCATCGAGGCCTCCACGTGGGCACTGCCGAGCACCTCCGTGCGCACGGCCATGCCGCGCTCGAAGCGCTGCGTATCGTTCATCGAAATCTCCGGTTCGGAAAACGGGAATGCTAGCCGGGGGGCAGCGGCGCCTCCAGGCGCCGTCCGTCGTAGCCGTGCACCTGGCCGAAGTAGTCGGCGCCGGCGTTCCAGTCCTCGCTGGCGCGGCGCAGTTCCTGCGGCGTGCGGGCGACGAAGTTCCACCACATGCGCATGTCCTCGCCGAAGGGCGCGCCGCCGATCAGCAGGCAGCGCGCGGCCGCGCCGGCGGCCACGCGCAGTTCGCGCCGCCCGGCGCCCAGCACCAGCAGGCTGCCGATGCCCAGCGCCTGGCCGTCGAAGCAGGCCTCGTGCTCGAGCATCATCAGCGCGTATTCGAAATCGGGCCGCAGCGGCAGCACCGCTTCCACCGGCCCTTCGCACAGCAGCTCCACGCCCAGCAGGGGGCTGTGCACCGCCGCCGGCGAGCGCTCGCCCAGGAATTCGCCGATCATCACGCTGGCCTGCAGCCCCTGGTGGCGCAGCACCGGCAGTTCCTGTACGTGCTGGAAGGCGGGCTCGCAGGCGCGCTGCGCCTCGGGCAACGCGATCCACAGCTGCGCGCCGTGCAGCAGCGGGGAGCGCTGCGCGGGCGACTCCTCCGAGTGCGAAATCCCGCGCCCGGCGGTCATCAGGTTGAGCTGGCCGGGCCGGATGGCCTGCAGCGAGCCCAGGCTGTCGCGGTGCAGCACCTCGCCTTCCACCAGCCAGCTGACGGTCTGCAGCCCGATGTGCGGGTGCGGGCCCACGCGCATGCCCTGACCCTGCGACACCTCGGCCGGGCCGAAATGGTCCAGGAAGCACCAGGCGCCGACCATGCGCCGGTGGCGGCTGGGCAGCGCGCGCGCGATGCGCATGCCTTCGCCCAGCACGGCCTCGTGGGCGGGGATGATCTGCGGCGGGGAGTCGTCGGGCGGGTTCATCGGGCCATTGTCGCTCGATTCGGCGCGCCCGCAGTGGCTACCATCGCAGACTTCCGCCCCACTCCCGCAGCGCCGTCCCGGGCCGCGCCCACCATGGTCGAGCTACGCAACATCGAAACCTTCTACTGGGTGGCGACCCTGGGGGGCTTCCGTGCCGCCGCGGAGAAGCTGCACGCGACGCAGCCGGCGATCTCGCAGCGCATCCACGCGCTGGAGGAAGCGCTCAACGTGCGCCTGTTCGACCGCGACGCGCGCGGCGTGGCGCTCACGCCCAAGGGCCAGGAACTGCTGCCCTACGCCGAGCGCATGCTGCGCACCCGCCTGGAGCTGCAGCAGGCGGCGCGCAGCGAGAGCGTGATCCGCGGCACCTTGCGCCTTGGGGTGTCGGAGACCATCGTGCACACCTGGCTGCCACGCCTGATGGAGCAACTGCACGAGGTCTACCCGGCGCTGCTGATGGACGTGCAGGTCGACACCTCGACCCTGCTCAAGGAGCAGATCAACAACCACCAGCTGGACCTGGCCTTCCTGCTCGGCCCGATGACCGAGCCCCATGTGTACAACCTCGAGCTGTGCGAGTACCCCTTGCGCTGGCTGGCCAGCCCGAAGCTGCCGGTGGGGCGCTCGCCGGTGCCGCTGCGCCGCCTCGGGGACTGGCCGGTGATCACCTATCCCGCGTCCACCGACCCGCACCGGGAAGTGCGCAAGATGCTGCACGCCACCGGCGTGGAGCCGCTGCGCATGTACGGCAGCGCGGCGCTGAGCGTGATCGTGCGCATGGCGCAGGACGCCATCGGCACCGCGGTGATCGCGCCCATCTCGGCGCACCGTGCGCTGGCCGACGGCAGCCTGGTGATGCTCGAGGTCGCCGGGCCGCCGCTGCCCTCGCTGCGCTACACCGCCTGCTGGCGCCACGGCGCCACCGACCTGGTGCCGCGCGCGGTGGCGCAGGCGGCCTTGCGGGTCGCGCGAGAAGACGCGCTTTTGCATCAGGGCAAATACTGATTAGCCAAACTTATCACCTGTCATCCAAACACGTGATTGGACAGCTCCCGCACCGGGCGCTGAAATGCCCCCTCAACAAGGAGAGGGTATGGCGAACATCCGCAATCCGGCACCGGGCGCCTCGCCCGGCCTGTCCACCCCGTATCGGGTCCGCCTTGCGGCGCGCTCGGGCGCGCTGAGTTCGCCCACCGCCGACCTGGCGCCCGGGCACGTGCAGGGCAACCTGGTGGTGCTGCCGCGCGTGCTGGCCGAGGACTTCCTGCTGTACTGCCAGCGCAATCCCAAGCCCTGTCCGCTGCTGGCGGTGGGCGAGGCCGGCGATCCCTCGCTGCCGGCCATGGGCGAGGACATCGATCTGCGCACCGACCTGCCGCGCTACCGCGTGTACCGCGACGGCCGCCTGGCCGACGAGGTGGCCGACGTGCGTTCCTATTGGCGCGACGATCTGGTGAGTTTCCTGATCGGCTGCTCCTTTTCCTTCGAGCAGGCGATGATCGAGGCCGGGCTGCCGGTGCGCCACGTCGAGCAGGGCTGCAACGTGCCCATGTACCGCACCAACATCGCCACCGAGGCGGCAGGGCCCTTCCGCGGGCCGATGGTGGTGTCCATGCGTCCGCTCAAGGCGGCGCAGGCCATACGCGCCATTCAGGTGACCTCGCGCTTCCCGGCGGTGCACGGAGCCCCGGTGCACCTGGGCGATGCGCGCCAGATCGGCATCCGCGACCTGGCGAGCCCGGACTACGGAGACCCCGTGCCCATCGGGCCCGATGAGATCCCGGTGTTCTGGGCCTGCGGCGTGACCCCGCAGGCGGCCGTGGCCGAGGCCAGGCCCGATTTGTGCATCACCCACGCGCCGGGCTACATGCTGGTCACCGACCTGCGCAACAGCCAGCTCGCCAGTTTTTGATTCCCGGGGCCGCTTTCGGCGGCCGCGGGCTTTGTTGAAGCTTGGACTTACAGACCACACAGGGAGGAATGATGAAGCGCCGCGAATTGCTCAGTGTCATTGCCGCAGGCCTGACCACGGCCTCGATCGTTCCCGCGCGAGCCGCGGGCAAGCCGGTGCGCATCGGCGCGATCTATCCCCTGACCGGCGCGCTGGCGTCGACCGGCCAGGACATCAAGAGCGCCATCGAACTGGCGGTGGACATCGTCAACAAGCCCCACCCGGATCTCAAGACCATTCCGCTGGCGGCCGGCTCCGGGCTGCCGCGCCTGGGCGGCGGCCAGTTGGAGGTGGTGTTCTCCGACTCCCAGGGCAACCCAGCGACGGGCCTGGCCGACGCGCAGCGCCTGATCGACGAGCAGGGGGTGGTGGCGCTCACGGGGGCCTACCAGTCCAACGTCACCGAGACCTGCAGCCGCGTGGCCGAGCAGCGCGGCATTCCCTACCTGAACGGGGAGTCCAGCAGCCCCTCGCTGACCGAGCGCGGCTACAAGTGGTTTTTCCGCACCACGCCGAACGACGAGACCTTCATCCAGAACATGATGGACTTCCTCGGCACCATCCAGCAGGTGCCGACGCAGCGCATCGCGGTGGTCTACGAGAACACCGACTTCGGCGTGAACACCTACAAGGCGGTGCAGAAGTTCGCGCCCCAGTTCAAGCGCCAGGTGGTGGCCGGCATCGCCTACACCGCGGGCTCCCCGTCGCTGAGCGCGGAGGTGAGCAAGCTGGCCGCGGCCAAGCCGGACGTGGCGATCTTCGCCTCCTACACCTCGGACGCGCTGCTGTTCGTGCGCACCATGCGCGAGATGAAGTACGCGCCGCCGGTGCTGCTGGCCAACGACGCCGGCTTCATCGACTCGGCCTTCGTCAAGCAGGCCGGTCCCCAGGCGCAGGGCATCCTGACCCGCGACGTGTGGGCCACCGACATCGCGCAGACCAATCCGGTGCTCAACCGCATCAACGCGCTCTACCACGCCCGCACCGGCAAGGACCTGAACGGCAACAACGCGCGCTCGATGGCCGGCGTGCTGGTGCTGGCCGACGCGATCAACCGCGCCGGCTCCACCGATCCGGAGGCCATCCGCAAGGCGCTGATCGCCACCGATCTGGGCTACGAGCAGGTGGCCATGCCCTGGCCCGGCGTGAAGTTCGACGCGAAGGGCCAGAACCAGCGCGGCGCCGGCCTGATCCTGCAGATGGAAGGCCCGGGCTACAAGACCGTGTGGCCGACGCAGTTCAAGCACGACAAGGCGCTGCCGAAGCTGCCGTTCGCCTGGAGCTGAGGCGCGCGCAGCACCCGGGCGGCAAGCGCGGCGCGCCCGCGCGCGCCGCCCGGATCATCGAAGGGGGAGGGAGGAGAACTATGCTCGAGGCACTCTATTCAGGGTTGCTCGACGGACTGTTGTACGCGGCCGTGGCGCTGGGCCTGGCGCTGATCTGGGGCATCACCGACGTGATCAATTTCGCGCACGGCGAGTTCCTGATGCTGGGCATGTACGCGGCCTACTGGCTGTTTACGCTGGCGCACCTGGATCCGCTGCTGTCGGCGCCGCTGGTGGCGGTGGTCCTGGGCTTTTTCGGCTTCGGGGTGTACGCGCTGATCATCCGGCGCCTGCGCAAGGGGCCGCCGACGGCGGTGATCCTGGCGACCTTCGGGCTCGGCCTGGTGATGCGCCAGGCGGCCGCCATCGCCTTCACGCCCAATTACCGCAACCTGTCGCACACCTTCCTGTCGGGCAGCGTGACCATCACCGGGGTGCACCTGGGACGTCCGCAGTTCGTCACCGCGCTGATCGCGCTGGCGCTGGTGGCCGTGGTGTTCTGGCTGGTCTACCGCACGCGCTGGGGCCAGGCGCTGCAGGCGGTCGCCGAGGACCGCGAGGTCGCGGCCTTCGTCGGCATCTCGCCGCAGCGCGTGGACGCGCAGGTGTGGATGCTCAGCAGTGCCGTGGTGGGCCTGGTGGGGGCACTGCTGACCAGCTTTTTCTACATCTTCCCCTCGGTGGGCGCGGTGTTCGGGCTGCTGGCCTTCGTGGCCGTGTGCATGGGCGGCTTCGGCTCCCTGCTGGGCGCGGCGCTGGCCGGCCTGCTGATCGGGCTGATCGAATCCTTCACCGGCTACCTGATCGAGCCGGCGCTGAAGACCCTGGGCATTTTCGTGTTGTTCGTGGCCGTGCTGTGGTGGCGTCCGCGCGGCCTGTTCGGACGGTGGTGACATGCATCCTGATCTTTCTCTGGAACCCGCTGCGGGACGCTGGCGTCAGCGCCTGCCGCTGCTGCTGGCGGCCGGGCTGGCGCTGCTGCTGGCGCTGGCCCCGCTGTTCACCCATGACGCCTTCATCCTGCAGGTGCTGTTCAAGACCCTGCTGTTCGGCGCGCTGGGGGCTTCGTGGAGCCTGGTGGGCGGCTTCCTCGGGCGCATTTCCTTCGGGCACGGCTTTTTCCTGGGAGTCGGCGCCTACACCACGGTGCTGCTGATGCTGGACCTGCACCTGTCGCCGCTGCTGGGCATCCCGCTGGGCGGCTTGGCCGCCGCCGCGGTGGCCTGGCTGATCGCCGCGCCCACGCTGCGCCTGTCGGGGCATTACTTCGCCATGATCACCATCGGGCTGTTGCAGATCGGACTGCTGGGGGTCACCAACCTGTCGTGGGCGGGCGGGGCCAGCGGGCTTTCGGTGCCCATCGGCAACCACCCGTGGATGCTGCTGTTCCGCAACCGCATGCCCTATTACCTGCTGGCGGTGGTGCTCGCGCTGCTGAGCTTCGCGGTGGTGTACGGGAGTTCGCGTTCGCGCCTGGGCTACTACTGGCGCGCCATCAGCGGCGACGAGGCGGCCGCGCGCAGCCTGGGGGTGCCGGCGCAGCGCTGCAAGCTGCTGGGTTTCGCCCTGTCGGCGGCGCTGACGGGGGTGTGGGGCGGGTTCTTCGCCATCTACGTGGGGTTCATCGACCCCGATTCCATGTTCAGCCTGTCCACCTCGGTGGAGATCGTGCTGGTGGCCATCCTGGGCGGGGCCGGTTCGCTGTACGGCCCCTGGCTGGGCGCGGCGCTGCTGATTCCGCTGGGCGAGGTGTCGCGCGCCGCCTGGGGGGGCTCCAGCGGCGGCGCCGACGTGCTGGTGTACGGCCTGGTGATCGTGGCCGTCACGATGTTCCTTCCCGGCGGCTTGACCACCCTGAGGAGGCGCCATGGCGTTGCTCGAGGTTGAGTCGCTGTGCAAGCGCTTCGGCGGCCTGACCGCCAATCGTGACGTCAGCTTCGCGGTGGAAGCGGGCGAACGGCTGGCCATCATCGGCCCCAACGGCGCCGGCAAGAGCACGCTGTTCAACAGCCTGGCCTGCAGCTACGCGCCCACCTCCGGCGCCATCCGCTTCGACGGGCATTCCATCGTCGGCCTGAGTCCGGAGCAGGTGGCCGGGCTGGGGCTGGCGCGCACCTTCCAGATCCCGCGCAGTTTCGGGGACATGACGGTGCTGGAGAACACCATGGTCGGCGCGCTGCTGCGCCACCGGCGCATCGCCGACGCGCGGCGCCATGCCGAGCAGGTGTTGCGCAGCGTGGGCCTGGCCGGGCGCGCGCAGGAGCGGGCGGCGGCGCTGAACGTGGCCGGGCAGAAGCGCGTCGAGCTGGCGCGGGCGCTGGCCACCGGGCCGCGGCTGCTGCTGCTCGACGAGGTGGCCGGTGGGCTCAACCCGGGCGAGGCGATCGCGCTCGCGGAGATCCTGCGCGAGATCCATGCCCAGGGCGTGACCCTGCTGATCGTCGAACATGTGCTGGAGGTGGTGATGCGCCTGGCGCAGCGCGTGCTGGTGCTGAACTTCGGGCAGTTGATCGCGCAGGGTTCGCCGCAGGAGGTCGTGCGCGACCCCCTGGTGATCGAGGCCTACCTGGGGAGCAAGCATCGTGTCTGAGCATTCATCCGAAGCGATGCTGAGCATCGAGGACCTGGAAGTCGCCTACGGCGGCGTGCGCGCGGTGGGCGGCGTGTCGCTGGAAGTCGGGCGCGGCGAGGTGGTGGCCCTGCTGGGCGCCAACGGCGCGGGCAAGTCCAGCACCCTGCGCGCCGCGGTGGGCAGCGTGCGCGCGCGGGCCGGGCGCGTGCGCTTCGACGGCGAGGACATCACCGGCACGCCTCCCCACCGCCTGGTCTCGCGCGGACTGGCGATGATTCCGGAAGGAGCGCGCGTGTTCGCGCGCCAGAGCGTGGAAGCGAATCTGCGCCTGGGCGCCTTCACCGTGCACGACCAGGCCGAGGTGCAGCGGCGCCTGGAGCAGGTGTACGGAATGTTCGGGCGCCTGGCCGAGCGGCGCGCGCAACTGGCCGGCACGCTTTCGGGCGGCGAGCGCCAGATGCTGGCCATCGGCCGCGCGCTGCTCAGCGGGCCGCGCCTGCTGCTCATCGACGAGCCGAGCCTGGGGCTTTCGCCCAAGCTGGTCGAGGAGGTGTTCGAAGCCTTGGCCGGGCTGAACCGCGAGCAGGGGCTGTCTGTGCTGCTGGTGGAACAGAACACCGCCATGGCGCTGGACCTGGCGGCGCGCGGCTACGTGCTGCAAAGCGGGCAGATCGTGCTGCACGGCAGCGCCGAGGAGCTGCGCAACGACGACGAGGTGCGGCGCGCCTACCTGGGCTTGTAGCGGGCAGCGGGTAGAGGACGGCATGTAGAGGGCCGGGCGCGCCGGCCGGTCCATGGTTTCGACGAACGCGGCTGCCTTGCGGGGCCGCGAGGGGCGGGTTCGCCCGCGAGCGGCGCGACACGGGGCGTCGCGGCAACGAGCAAACGAGAGGAATCGACATGAAATGGCAGTTCTGGGTGGATCGCGGGGGCACCTTCACCGACATCGTCGCGCGCCGTCCCGACGGCTCGCTGGTGGCCAGCAAGCTGCTGTCGGAGAACCCCGAGCAGTACCGCGACGCGGCCGTGGCCGGCATCCGCCGCCTGCTCGGCCTGGCCGAGGGCCAGCCCATCACGCCGGAGCTGGTGGAATGCGTGCGCATGGGCACCACGGTGGCCACCAACGCGCTGCTGGAGCGCAAGGGTGAGCCGGTGCTGCTGGTGACCACGCGCGGTTTCGGCGACGCGCTGCGCATCGGCTACCAGAACCGTCCGCGCCTGTTCGAGCGCCATATCGTGCTGCCCGAACTGCTCTACCAGGAGGTGCTGGAGGTCGACGAGCGGGTGGACGCCGAGGGCGCCGTGGTGCGCGAGCTGGACGCCGGCGGGCTGCGCGAGCAACTGCAGGCGGCCTACGCGCGCGGCTTGCGCGCCGTGGCCATCGTGTTCATGCACGGCTACAAGCACACCGCGCACGAGGCGCTGGCGGCGCGGGTGGCGCGCGAGGTGGGTTTCACGCAGGTCAGCCCCTCGCACGAGAGCTCGCCCCTGATGAAATTCGTCTCCCGCGGCGACACGGCCGTGGTGGACGCCTATCTCTCGCCCATCCTGCAGCGCTACGTCGACCAGGTGGCCGCGCAGATGCCCGGCGTGCGCCTGTTGTTCATGCAGTCCAGCGGCGGGCTCACCCAGGCCAGCGCATTCCGCGGCAAGGACGCCATCCTGTCGGGCCCGGCCGGCGGGATCGTCGGCATGGCACGCACCGCCGAGCTGGCCGGCCACGCCCGGGTGATCGGATTCGACATGGGCGGAACCTCCACCGACGTTTCGCACTACGCCGGGGAATACGAGCGGGTGTTCGAGACCCAGGTGGCCGGCGTGCGCGTGCGCGCGCCCATGATGAGCATCCACACGGTGGCGGCCGGCGGCGGCTCGATCCTGCATTTCGACGGCAGCCGCATGCGCGTGGGGCCGGATTCGGCCGGCGCCAATCCGGGGCCGGCCTGCTACCGCCGCGGCGGCCCGCTGACCATCACCGACGCCAACCTCATGCTGGGCCTGATCCGCCCCGAGCATTTCCCGGCGGTGTTCGGGCCCGATGGCCGACAGCCCCTGGACGAGGAGGTGGTGCGCGAGCGCTTTTCGCAACTGGCCGCGCGCATCGAGGCGCAGACCGGGCGGGTGCAGACCCCCGTCGGCGTGGCCGAGGGCTACGTGGACATCGCGGTGCAGGCCATGGCCGGCGCCATCAAGAAAATCTCGGTGGCCCGCGGCTACGACGTCACCCGCTACACCATGCAGTGCTTCGGGGGCGCAGGCGCGCAGGTGGCCTGCCGCGTGGCCGATGCGCTGGGCATGAGCCGGGTCTACATCCACCCGCTGGCCGGCGTGCTGTCGGCCTACGGCATGGGCCTGGCCGACCAGAGCGCGATGCGCGAGCGCAGCGTGGAGCAGCAGCTCGACGCCGGCGGCCATGCGCGCATGCTGCAGGTGCTCGACGAGTTGCGCGGCGAGGCGTGCGAAGCCCTGGTGGCGCAGGGGCTGGAGGCCTCCGGCGTGCGCACCGTCGAGCGCGTGTTGCTGCGCTACCAGGGTACCGACACCGCGCTGGCCGTGGAGCCCGGCGAGCCGCCGCGCATGCGCGAGCGCTTCGAGCAGGCCTACCTGCAGCGCTTCGCCCACCTGCTGCAGGGGCGTGCGCTGATCGTCGAATCGGCCTCGGTCGAGGCCATCGCGGGCGGCAGCGAGATGCACGAGCGGCCGCAGGACACGCAGCGCCGCAGCGCCGCGCCGGTGGCGCAGTCGATGCGGCTGTTCCACCAGGGCGCCTGGCACCCGGCGGTGCTGGTGCTGCGTCGCGACTGCAAGCCCGGGCACCATGTCGAGGGGCCGGCGGTGATCGTGGACGCCAACACCACCATCACGGTGGCTCCCGAATGGCGCGCCGAGATCACGCCGCTGGACCACGTGGAGTTGGTGCGCACGGTGCCGCGCCGCGACGCGCGCGACTGCGACACCGAAGCCGACCCGGTGCTGCTCGAGGTGTTCAACAACCTGTTCATGAACATCGCCGAACAGATGGGGGCGCAGCTGCAGAACACGGCGGTGTCGGTGAACATCAAGGAGCGCCTGGACTTCTCCTGCGCGCTGTTCGATCAGCAGGGCAACCTGATCGCCAACGCGCCGCACGTGCCGGTGCATCTGGGCTCCATGGGCGAGAGCATCCGCACCGTGATCGAGCGCAACGCCGCGAGCGTGCGTGCGGGCGACGTGTACCTGCTCAACGACCCCTACCACGGCGGCACCCACCTTCCGGACGTGACCGTGGTGACGCCGGTGTTCGACTCCGCGGGACGCGAGATCCTGTTCTACGTCGGCTCGCGCGGGCACCACGCCGACATCGGCGGGCTCACGCCGGGCTCCATGCCCCCGGACTCGCGCACCATCGACGACGAAGGGGTGGTGTTCGACAACGTCAAGCTGGTCGAACAGGGCGTGCTGCAGGAGCAGCGCGTGCTGGAACTGCTGCGCTCGGGGCCGCTGCCGGCACGCAACCCGCAGGAGAACCTGGCCGACCTGAAGGCGCAGATCGCCGCCAATGCCAAGGGCGCCGCCGAGCTGCTGCGGCTGGTGGAGGCCTACGGGCTGCCGGTGGTGCGCGCCTACATGCGCCACGTGCAGGACAACGCGGAGCAGGCGGTGCGCCGGGTGATCGGCGCGCTGCGCGACGGCAGCTACACGCTGGACCTGGACAACGGCGGGCGCATCCAGGTGGCGGTGCGCGTCGATGCCCAGGCGCGTAGCGCGGTGATCGACTTCAGCGGCACCTCGGCGCAGCTGGACAACAACTTCAACGCGCCGCGCGCGGTGACCACGGCGGCCGTGCTGTACGTGTTCCGCTGTCTGGTGGACGACGACATTCCGCTCAACGCCGGCTGCCTCAAGCCGCTGCAGGTGATCGTCCCGGAGGGCTCGATGCTGGCGCCGCGCCATCCGGCCGCCGTGGTGGCCGGCAACGTGGAAACCTCCCAGTGCGTGACCAACGCGTTGTTCGGCGCCCTGGGCGTGCAGGCGGCCAGCCAGTGCACGATGAACAACTTCACCTTCGGCGACGAGCGGCGCCAGTACTACGAGACCATCGCCGGCGGCTCCGGTGCCGGCGGGGTGTTCGACGCCGACGGCAAGCTGGTGGACGGTTTCGACGGAACCTCGGTGGTGCAGACCCACATGACCAACTCCCGGCTGACCGATCCGGAGGTGCTGGAGTTCCGCTTCCCGGTGCGCGTGGAGGGCTTCTCCCTGCGCAGCGGCTCCGGCGGGCAGGGGCGCTGGCAGGGCGGCGAGGGCGGGGCGCGGCGCATTCGCTTCCTCGCGCCGATGACCGCCAGCATCCTGTCCAACGGACGCCTGCGCCCGGCCTTCGGCCTGCGCGGCGGCGCGCCGGGCGCGCCCGGTGTGAACCGCGTGCTGCGCGCCGACGGCAGCGAGCTGTTGCTGGGCCCCACGGCCAGCGTGCAGATGCAGCCCGGCGACGTGTTCGAGATCCTCACGCCCGGAGGAGGGGGCTACGGGGCGGCCTGAGGCGATGCTGCCGGCCCGGCCTCGGGCCGGCAGCGCGGGGCCGGACGGCCGTGCCGCCGGGTCGATGGGTGTTGCATGGGCGCATCAGTCCCGCCCGGAGCGCAAGAAACATCCGGTAGTATCTGCCGGCCTTGCGGCCCCCTTCCCGTCCCCGCGGGAGTTTGTCGGGGATTAATATTTCGCCTTTTTTCCCTCGTTCAAGGGCTTGCCATGGCCACGCGCCGTCTGTTCGTGCTCGACATCCGCCGCAGCTTCGTGCTGCTGGCCGCGCTGTTCATCGCCTCGATGGCGGTGATCACCGTGCTCAACGTGAACCATGGCCGGGCGGCGCTGCTGGCCGAGCGCAGGATCATGCTGCGCAACGCCACCGAGACCGCTCTGGGCGCGGTGAAGTACTACGCCGGCCAGGTGCAGCAAGGCAAGATGACCGAAGCGCAGGCGCAGGCGGCGGCCATGGCCGCGGTGAAGGAGATGCGCTACGGCAAGACCGGCTATTTCAGCATCAACAACGACGACGTTCCCTATCCGAAGATGCTGATGCATCCCATGCTGCCGCAGATGGATGGGCACGTGATGGATTCGCCCAAGTTCGATACCTCGACCGGCTATCAGGTCGACGGCCAGGCCCCGGTCGCCACCGACGGAAAGCTCAACCTGTTCAGCGCCGTGGTGGACGTGGCGCGAGCCGGCACGGGCTACGTCGAATACCAGTTCCCCAAGCCCAAGGCGGGCGGCGGGGTCACCCAGTCGGACTATCCCAAGCTGGCCTACGTCGGCACCTACGCGCCCTGGCACTGGGCCCTCGTCACCGGCGACTACGTGGACGACATCGACGCGGCGGCCTGGCAGAACAGCCTGGGCGGCATCATCGTCTCGGGCGTCATGGTGTTGTTGCTGCTGGCGCTGGCGACCTGGATCGTGCGGCGCATCGGGCGTGACGTGGAACGCGGCATGGGAACCTTCCAGAAGCTGGAGGCCGGCGACCTGAGCGTGCGCTTCGACGCCGACGGCTCCGACGAGATCAGCGCCATCCTGCGTTCGGCGCAGTCCATGGTGGCGCGCTTCACCCAGACCATGGTCTCGGTGTCGCAGGCCTCGGAAGGCATCGAGAGCTCGGCGCGCCAGGTCTCGGCCACCGCGCAGGGGCTGTCGCAGGCCACCTCGGAGCAGGCGGCCACCGTGGAGCAGACCTCGGCCACGGTGGAGCAGGCCTCGGCGTCGATCCAGCAGAGCTCGGACAACGCCCGCCAGACCGATTCCATCGCCGAGGACGCGGCCCAGCAGGCGCGCGAGGGCGGCACCGCGGTGGCCGAGAGCGTGGAGGCGATGCGTTCGATCGCCGAGCGCATTTCCATCATCGACGACATCGCCTACCAGACCAACATGCTGGCGCTGAACGCGGCCATCGAGGCGGCGCGCGCCGGCGAGCACGGCAAGGGCTTCGCGGTGGTGGCCGCCGAGGTACGCAAGCTGGCCGAGAAGAGCCAGGCCGCGGCCAAGGAAATCGGCCAGCTGGCCTCGTCCACGGTGGAGAAGGCCGAGACGGCGGGCTCGCGCCTGGAGGCGCTGCTGCCGGCGATCGCGCGCACCTCGGACCTGGTGCGCGAGATCAGCGCGGCGGCCGAGGAGCAGGCATCCGGCATGAAGCAGATCAGCACCGCGGTGGCGCAGCTCAGCAGCGTGACCCAGCAGAACGCCGCGTCTTCCGAGCAGCTGGCGGCGACGTCCGAGAGCATGAACGACCAGGCCGTGCAATTGCGCGAGCTGATGCGCCGCTTCCGCATCTGAGCGCCCCCAGGACCGGGCTGCGCCCGGCCCGGCGCTTTCTTGAGAGGCGCATAGGGGGCGGGGTACGCGCGAGCGTGCCCCGTTTGCCCCAGATCAAGGGATCCGGAGATTGACGCCGAATCCCGCGCGGCGCGTCAATGCTTGCATGCACAATCCGGCATCGGACCTTCACGGGCCGCCGGACTTCCCCGGCGCCCGATGCCCTCGACCATGCGCCCCTGCGACCTGCCGCCTACTTCCGAGTTCGACGCGCAGGAGGCGCGGGTTCCCGGGAAGGGGCTGCGGCGGATCGCCGGCAAGGCCATCGGGTCGATCGCAGGCCGCTTCGGCACCCGCCGCAAGCGCGACGAGCACGAGTTGCGCATCGCCGCCGCCGTGTTCGAGTCGCAGGCGGGCATGCTGGTGACCGACGCCAACGGCGTGGTGCAGCGCGTCAACCGCGCCTTCAGCCGCATCACCGGGTACGAGCCCGCGGACATCGTCGGGCGCAATCCCCGCATGCTGCGCTCGGGCCTGCAGGCCCCGGGCTTTTACACCGACATGTGGCGCCAGTTGCGCGAGCAGGGGCATTGGCAGGGAGAACTGGTGAACCGCCACCGTGACGGTTCCCTGTACCACGAGCGCCTGGACGTCTCGGCCATTCGCGATGCGCACGGCGAGGTGCTGCATTACGTGGGATCCATCACCGACATCACCCGCGAGAAAAGCGCCAGCGCCCGCATCGAGCACCTGCGCTACCACGACCCGCTGACCGAGCTGCCCAACCGCAGCCTGTTGCAGGACCGCCTGGCGCATGCGCTGCAGGCGGATTCGCGCAGCGGCGAGTACGGCGCGCTGCTGCTGCTCGACCTGGACGACTTCAAGAACGTCAACGACTCGCTGGGCCACGCCTTCGGCGACCGCGTGCTGGTGCAGGCGGCGCAGCGCATGCGCCGGGCCATCCGCACCGAGGACACGCTGGCGCGCTTCGGCGGCGACACCTTCGCGGTGCTGGTCGAGGGCCTGGGACGCAGCCGCGCGGAGGCGGCCACGCGCGCTGCCGGCATCGCGGCCAAGCTGCGCCACGCGCTGCAGCAGCCTTTCCAGCTCGACGCGCGCGCGGTCTCCTGCGGCGCCAGCATCGGCCTGACCCTGTTCGACGGCGATGCCGAGCAGGTGGACGTGCTGATGCGCGAGGCCGAGCTGGCCATGTACCGCGCCAAGGAGCTGGGGCCGGGCGGACTGTGTTTTTTCGAGCAGGCGATGCAGCAGGAACTCGAAGCGCGCAACGCGCTGGAGGCCGACCTGCGCGCGGCGCTGGAGACCCGGCAGTTCCTGCTGGTCTACCAGGGCCAGTACGACGCGCGGGGGCGGCGCATCGGCGCGGAGGCCCTGCTGCGCTGGATGCACCCCGTCCGGGGCCTGCTCGGGCCGGGGTGCTTCATCGAGCTGGCCGAGCAGACCGGCCTGATCGAGCCCCTGGGCCAATGGGTCCTGGAGCAGGCCTGCGTGCAGCTCGCCGCGTGGGGGCGCGAGGACGGAAACTGCGCGCTGACCCTGGCGGTGAACATCAGCGCGCGCCAGTTCCGGCATGGTGATTTCGTCGAGCGCGTGTTGCGGGCCATCGCCGCGGCGGGGGCCGACCCGCGCCGGCTGAAACTGGAAATCACCGAAAGCCTGGCGCTGGAGAACCTGCAGGACACGGTGCGCAAGCTGCGCGAGCTGCGCGCGCGGGGCCTGAGCGTCGCGCTGGACGACTTCGGCACCGGCAACTCCTCGCTGGCCTACCTGGCGCAGCTTCCGCTGGATCAGCTCAAGATCGACAAGTCCTTCGTCGACCAGCTGCCGCAGGACCCCACGTCGGCGCTGATCGTGCAGGCCGTGCTCGCCATGGGCCACGGCATGGGACTGCAGGTCATCGCCGAGGGCGTGGAGACCACGGCCCAGTACGAGCATCTGGCGGGCCTGGGTTGCGATGCCTTCCAGGGCTTTCTGTTCGCGCGGCCGGTGGCCGCGACAGACTTTTAGACGTTTGGCGAGGCCTGGATGCGAAGTTCCGGGCCAGGCGCGCCGTGAACTTTTCCGCGCGGGTGGGCAATTTGTAGATCCCCAGCCGCGGACCGCTTGCCAAGGCGGGTCTGCGCGGAGTACCGTGGGGTCTCCGACGCCGGGCAGAGCGAATACGCCGCCGCCCGGAGCGCCCATTCGCAGTTCGCGAGGTCCCTCATGCCCATCCCGCCGGCCGGCGCGCTCGACCGACTCGAGAAGCGACTCGAGGACCTGCCCTTGTTGCCGGACGTCGTGCACAGGCTCATGAGCCTGCGCCAGGACAGCTACGACTATTTCGACCAGGTGGCGCAGGCCCTGCACGCGGACCCGGGCTTCGCCACGCGGCTGCTGCAATACGCCAACTCGGCGGCGCTGGGAGCCGGCAGGCCGATCACCAGCATCCAGGAGGCCATGCTGCGCGTGGGCGCGCGCGGCGCGGTGGACCTGGTCCTGGCGCATTCGGCGGCGCGCATCTTCGTTCCCGGCTACGAATGGGAGAAGATGCTGTGGAAGCACTCCATCGACGTGGCCTGGCTGATGCGCAAGCTGTCCGTGCTGGCCGTGGACCATCGCGGCGAGCCCGATGAAGCCTACGTGTTCGGCCTGCTGCACGACATCGGGCGCTTCGTGCTGTACCTGGAGGCGCCCGAGGAACTGCGCAGCGTCGAGGAGACCGACTGGGCCACGCCCGAGGAACTGATCGAGGCCGAAACCCGGATCTGCGGCTTCACCCATTCGGAGCTGGGCTACCTGGCCCTGCGCAAGTGGCGCCTGCCCGACGCGCTGGCCGAGGCCGTGCGCTGGCACCACACCCAGCCGCTGCCGCTGGACAAGATCGACGGCCGCTACCGCGCGCTGAACGAGTTGCTGCAGGAGGCCGACTGGATCGCGGTGGCGGCCGAGCGCGCCGAGGCCGGGGACGGCAAGGCCCGCTCCGAGCTGCGCGGAGCGCTGGACGGCAGGCTGCGCCTGCGCGGAACGGCGGACAATCTCGAATTCACGATCCAGGAGGCCCTGCGCGAGTCCCGGCGTATGCTGGCAGCCCTGCACCTGCAATAGCCACGACGGCCGCGACGGCCACGACGGGGAGCGCGCATGACCTCGATGATCCTGCTCGGCACGCGCAAGGGCACGGTCCTGCTGGACCGCGGGGCCTCGGCCTGGCGCCCGCGCCCGATCGAACACGCGGGCATTCCCGTGTGCTACGCGGCGCGCGACCCGCGCGACGGCACCTTGTGGGCCTCGCTGGACCATGGGCACTGGGGGCCGAAGCTGTCGCGCTCGCGCGACGGCGGTGCCAGCTGGGAGGACCTCTCCTCGCTGAAGTACCCCGCGGGCGCACGCTACATCGTCAAGTACCTGCCGACCCCGGATTTCGACCCCGCGGCACCCGCGGCGCAGCCGGAGTACCGGGACGCTACCGTGTACAAGATCTGGACCCTGGCCTTCGGCAACGCCGAGCAGCCCGGGCGCCTGTACGCGGGAACCATCCCCGGGGGGCTGTTCGTCAGTGACGACGGCGGCGACACCTGGGAGCTGAACCGGCCGCTGTGGAACCACGACAGCCGCGGCGGGGACCTGTTCGCCGGCGAGGCGACCCACGAGAACCGCTGGTTCGGCACGCCGGCCAGCGTGGACTACGGGGTGTTCGAGCCGGGCATCCATTCCATCGTCGTCGACCCCCGCGACGGCCGGCGACTGCTCGTGGCGGCTTCCTCCGCCGGGGTGCTGCGCAGCACCGACGGCGGGCTGAGCTGGGCCGGGAGCAACCAGGGCATGCTCAACGACTACCTGCCCGATCCACGCGCCGAGTGGGGGCACGATCCGCATTTCGTGGCCGCCTGCGCGGCGCAGCCGGAGCGCATCTGGCAGCAGAACCATTGCGGGATCTTCCACAGCGAGGACGGGGCCGCGAACTGGAGCCGGGTCAGCCGAGCGGAGGCCGGGGCCCATTTCGGCTTCCCCATCGCGGCCGATGCGGTGGACGGGCGCACCGCCTGGGTGGTGCCCGCGCGGGCCGATTCCCAGCGCATGGCCATCGGCGGCGGCCTGTTCGTGGCGCGTACCGAGGACGCCGGCCGGACGTGGACCGAACTGCGCAAGGGCCTGCCGCAGGAGCATTCCTACGACATCGTGCTGCGCCACGCCCTCGACGCCTCGGGCAACTGCCTGTGCTTCGGCACCAGCACCGGCAACGTCTACCTCTCCGAGGACCGCGGGGATTCCTGGCGTTGCCTGGGCAACAACTTCCCGCCCGTCTACTCGGTGCGCTTCGGGTGAGCGCCATGCCCACCGTGGAAATCACCCGGCACCTGCACCGGTTCTTTCCCGCGCTGCGGGAGGGACCCGTGGAGGTGGAGCCGGGCTCGGTGGGCGAGGTGCTGCGCGCGGTGGACCGCCTGGCCCCGGGCTTCACGGACTACGTGCTCGACGAGCGCGGCGCGCTGCGCCGGCACGTGGCGCTGAGCATCGACGGCCGCATCGTGATCGACCGCGCCACGCTGCGCGACCAGGTGTCCGAGGCCTCGGTGGTCCATGTATTCCAGGCCCTGACCGGCGGTTAGCCCTGCTCGCCCGGCCGCGCCGCGACGAACTCCGCCTCGACCCGCAGGTGCACGGTGTCGCCCACCAGTCCCGGCCAGGCCTTCAGGCCCAGGCGGCTGCGCGAGAACTCCCCGGTGGCCGAGAAACCCAGGGTGGGCGCGCCGGTGACCGGGTCGACACCGTAGCCGTTGAAGCGCACGTGCAGCGTCAGCGGTACGTGCTCCTCGCCGAGGCTCAGCACTGCGGCCACCTCGCCCTGCCGCGCCGAGGTGGCGCGCCAGCCGCGGGCCTGCAGCCGGATGAAGGCCTGGTGCGCCGCGTCCAGCATGGCCGGCGAGCGCAACTCGCGGTCCAGCAAGGGCACGTTGGTGTCCACGCTGTCGCTGCGCACCCGCGCGTCGAGACGGGCGTCGGCCACGCCGGCGGCGGGCCAGACCAGGGTGGCCTGCATGCGATCGAAACGCATGATGAAGCGGGAAAAGCCCAGGTGGTCCACCGAGAACACCACGCTGCAATGTTCGGGGTCGAGGCGGTAGGTGCCCGCCGGCACCGCGGCCAGGCTGCGGTCCTGCACGCGCAGCGCCGAGCGCAGATCCGCGCAGGCGCTCAAGGCCAGCAGGCCGGCGGCGAGTCCGGCGAGCAGCAGGCGGCGGACGAAGGGCGCGTGAGCGGGCATGGTCGATCGAGGCAGGCTGAGCCGAGGCCCTGCGAGCATAACCGGCGCTGCCGCGGCGCGCGCGGCCTGCGCATGGCCTCCGAGGGGGATTCATTCATAAGGCTTCGTGATGGTCAGCCCCAAGAACTATCGCTTTTGTCGTTGCTCCCGCCGGCTCTACCATGGGGCGCACGCAGCGTGCTGCGAGTTCCCCTTTCTCTTTCGCCCAGCCCGATCCGATGCAAGCCCCCATCACCAACCCCGGCATGATGTCTCCCTTCCACCTCGCCTTTCCGGTGCATGACCTGGCGCTGGCTCGCCAGTTCTACGGCGGCCTGCTCGGCTGCCCCGAGGGGCGCAGTTCCGAGGACTGGGTGGATTTCAACTTCTACGGCCACCAGATCGTCGCCCACCTGGCGCCCGGCGAAACCGGCGCGGTCCAGCGCAGCGCCGTCGACGGCCACGGTGTGCCGGTGCGCCACTTCGGCGTGGTGCTGCCCATGGCCGACTGGGAAGCCCTGTCGCAGCGCCTGCAGGCGCGGGGCGTGGAATTCGTGATCGAGCCCTACATCCGCTTCAAGGGCCAGCCGGGCGAGCAGGCCACGATGTTCTTCCTGGATCCCTCGGGCAACGCCATCGAGGTCAAGGCCTTCGCCGACATCGGCCGCCTGTTCGCCAAGTAGCCCGGGCGAGGCGCGCCTACCGGGGCGCCGCCCGCGCGGGGTCAGGCCGTGGCCGGTGCCGCCGCGGCGCCGAGCCGGACGCCTCCTGCGCGCAGCGCCTGCGTCAGCCCGGTGGCGAAGGCTACCGCGCCGGGCTGGTCGCCGTGCAGCGACAGCGCCTGCGCCTCGATCGGAATCTCCCGCCCCGACAGCGCCCGCACGAAGCCCCGCTCCAGCATGTCGCGCACCTGCGCCACCGACTGCTGCAGGTCGGTGATCATGGCGCCGGGCTGGCGCCGGGGCGTGAGGGTGCCGTCGTCCTGGTAGCTGCGGTCGGCGTAGACCACGCTCACCACGTGCAGCCCCAGGCCGCGCGCGACCGTCGCGGTGACGCTGCCCGACATGGCGTAGAACAGCAGCGAGGCATCGACGTCGCGCACGGCGCGGCCGATAGCCTCCGACAGCTTCTCGTCCACCACCGCCATGTTGTCCAGCGCGCCGTGGGTCTTCACGTGGCGCACCCGCGTGCCGGCGGCCGCGGCCACCGCCTGCAGCGCGCCGATCTGGTAGACCACCAGGTCGTAGGCCTCGGCGGGGGACACGGCCATGGCGCGCCGCCCGAAGCCGAGCAGGTCCGGCAGCCCGGGGTGGGCGCCGACGGCCACGCCGCGCGCCGTGGCCGCCCGCACCGTGCGGGCCATGGTTCCGGGGTCGCCGGCGTGGAAGCCGCAGGCGATGTTGGCCGAGTTCACGTAGCCGAGCAAGGCCTCGTCGTCGCCCATGGCGTAGACGCCGAAGCCCTCTCCCATGTCACAGTTCAGGTCCAGGGTGTTCATGGTGTTGCGGTCAGGGGCTTTGAAGGGAGCGCAAGGCGCGCGGGGCGGGGGCCAGGTCCGCGAACAGGCGCGCGCGTTCCAGCAGCAGGCGCTGCGCGGCCTCCACGTCGATGGTCTCGAAGCGCAGCATCTCGCCCGGCGCGCGCTGCGCCAGCCGCGGCAGGTCCGCGGTGGCCACCTGGGCGATGCGCGGATAGCCGCCCGTGCTCTGCCGGTCGGCCATGAGCACGATGGGCCGTCCGTCCGGAGGAACCTGCACCGTGCCGAAGGTGACGGTCTCCGACAGCATGTCCGCACGCACGCGGCGCTCCAGCACGGGGCCTTCGAGCCGGTAGCCCATGCGGTCCGATTGGGCGCCGATGCGCCAGGCATCGCCCAGCCAGGCGGCCTGCGCGGCGGGCGTGAACTGCGGCCATTCGCTGCCGAGCACGACGCGCAACGGCGCCGGGTTGGCCGCCGCGTCCAGCAAGGCCTGCTGCGCACGCAGCGCGCGCGCTGCGCGCCGTGGTGCCGGTCCGAGGGGTGCCGCCAGCGTCAGCACGTCGCCCGCGGCCAGCGGCCGGCCCGCATGACCGCCGAGGCCGGCACGCACCAGGGTGCTGGCGCTGCCCAGCACCCGCTCCAGGGCGAAGCCACCGCGCACCGCCAGGTAGGCGCGTAGTCCGGCGCGCCGCGCTCCGAAGCGCAGGGTCGCGCCGGCCGGCACGCTGACCGCTCGGCCCGGGGCCAGCGCCTTGCCGTTCAGGCTGGCAGACAGGTCGGCGCCGAAGCAGGCGATCACCGCGCTCGAGCAAAAGCGCAGCACGGGGCCGATCAGGGTGATCTCCAGGGTCGCGACCTCGGGCGGGTTGCCCACCGCGGCGTTGGCCAGGCGGTGCGCGACTTCGTCCATCACGCCCGAGACCGACACGCCAAGGTGCTGGAAGCCGCGCCGTCCCAGGTCCTGCAGGGTGCTGAAGGCCCCCGGCTTGAGCACCTCCACCGCGGCCGCCGCCTCAGGCATCGGGCTGCTCCCGCAGGCGCTCGAAGTCCTCGCGGCCCACCGGCACGAAGCGCACAAGATCCCCCGGCGTCAGCAGGCAGGGCTCCCGCGCCGCGGGGTCGAACAGGCGCAGCGGAGTGCGCCCGATCAGGTTCCAGCCGCTGGGCAGTTCGAAGGGGTAGATCACGCACTGGCGATTGGCCACCCCCACCGTGCCGGCGGGCACGCGCGCCCGCGGCGTGGCGCGCCGGGGCAGGTCGAAGGCCTCGCCCCACAGGCCAATGTACGGATGCCCCGGGGCGAACCCCACCATGAACACGCTGCGTGGCGCCCGCGCGTGCAGGCGCACGATCTCTTCCGGGGCGACGCAGGCGCGCCGTGCCACCTCGCCGAGGTCCGGGCCCCAGTCCCCTCCGTAGCACACCGGAATCTCGATTTCCCGAGCGTCGGGCGGCGGCGCCGCGTTCGCGGCCTCCAGCAGGGCGCGAGCGGCTGCTTCCACCGCTGCCAGCGGTGTCTGTCCAGGTAGCGCCCGCAGCGCCTCGGGCCGGAAATGCAGGCCCACCGTCGTGAAGGACGGAACGATGTCGTCGATGCCGGGCAACGCGGCCGCGCGCAGGCGCTGCGCGAAGGCCACGGCGCGGCGATGAATGTCCGGGTCCACCCCCTGGCCGAACTCCACCAGCAGGCAGGTGTCGCCGACGGAGCGCATGATCGGAAAGTCGTCCATGTCCGGCAGCATGCTAGGCCGCGCGAGCACGAATGCAAACCAATTAATATTTGACCGACTCATCAATTCTCTTTGTGCATGCTTCGTGAGCTGAAGACCTTCGTCGCCGTCGCGCGCGAGGGCACGTTTACCGCCGCGGGCGAAAAGATCGGACTCACCCAGGCGGCGGTGAGCGCGCAGATGCAGCGCCTGGAATCGGAGCTGGGTTTCGCGCTGTTCGACCGCACCGGCCGCTCGGCGCGGCTCAATGCCCGTGGGCGCGAGGTGCTGGAGCGCGCGCAGGAACTTCTCCAGCTGTTCGGCGGCCTCGGCTCCGGCGCGGCCGGCTCCCAGGCCGCGGTGACGGTGGAACTCGGCGCCATCGCCTCGGTGCAGCGTTCGGTGCTGCCGCAGGTGCTCGCCGCCTTCCACCGGCAACTGCCGCGCTGCCGCAGCCGCGTGGTCCCGGGCCTGTCGATGGAACTGCTCGACCGCGTCGACGCCGGGGAGATCGGCATGGCTGCCGTCATCCGCCCGCCCTTCGCGCTGCAAGGCGACCTGCGCTGGAACACGCTGGCCCACGAGCCCTTCCGCCTGCTGGTGCCGCGTTCGGCGAAGGGGGACGATTGGGCCGAACTCCTCGCCTCCCATCCTTTCGTGCGCTACGACCGCGCCTCCTTCGGCGGCAGGCAGGTCGACCGCTTCCTGCGCGCCGCGCATCTCAGGGTGCGCGAGGTCTGCGAACTCGACGAACTCGACGCCATCGTGCGCCTGGTGGCCAACGGCGTGGGCGCGGCACTGGTGCCGCAGACCGCCAGCCACGGCCGCTGGCCGGCGGGAGTACGCGCCATCGACCTCGGGCGCCACACCTTCCACCGCGACATCGGCCTGGTGCATCGCGCCGGCCTGGACCCCGACAGCCCGGCCGGCCTGCTGGCGCGCCTGCTGAGCGAGGCGTATGGCCCGCGCGGGCGCGATGCGCCCTGATGCCAAGGTGCCGAACGGCCTGCCGGAACTGCAACGCAAAGCCCCGCACATGCGCGTGGAACCGCAGTCGGCGACCATGCGCGGCGCCGGCCTCGATCATCGTTTCTGAGCGCGCCAGGAGGCGGCAGGGCCGCACGCTGATCGTGCTGCATGTGTTCGTGAAGAAGACGCGGACAACCTCGCGCGTCGCCATCGAGACCGCGCGCACCCGCCTGGAGGCCATGCGATGAAGTCCCTGAAGCAGATGAAGGCCGAACTGGCCGCCGTGCCCGAGGTTCAGGCCGAGGTGGCGCAGCGCATGGGCACGACGCAAAGCGTGGTGGCCCGCCTGGAAAGCGGCCGGCGGCCGCCATCGCTGCGCACGGTGCAACGCTATGCCCAGGCCGTCGGCGCTCGTGCCGTCGTGCGCCTCGAGGCCTGAGGCTGCGCGCCGGGCGATGGCTTCGCGGGTTCTGGCGCCGGGAGGGTGAGACCTTCATCGACGGCTATGACGAAGGACTACGTCAAGCACCGCAAAGGAAAGCTTGTCAGCCCGACAAGGTGATCTACCGGCCAAGTGCCGCGTAGAACTGCTTCTTGTTGACACCGGCCTGACGGGCCATGAACGATATCAGGTCTTGGCTGAAGGGCGCTTTGGGGCAGTCAACCGTGACCTTCAAGAATCCTGTGGCGTCGCACTTTACCCATTGCTCATGCGAGCCGCTTTGTTCCCGGAACGAGAAACCAAGGGCACGCAAGATCTCCTTGACCTCCCTGCAGGTCAACGGCGGATGAGCCGAACTCATGCGCCGACAGCTATCGTCTCTCTAGAGAGGTGATGGCTTCGTGAACTGCCGAGCTTGCGTCCGCCCGAGGCCAGCCCCAGTGCCCGGAACCAGTAGAACATGATCCAGTACTTCAACGGAGCGCGTCGGGTCATCAGGTGTTCCGCATGTTCGACATCTCGACCGTCGAACATGTCATGAACGTAGCTCTCGATCTGAGCCCTGAGGAGTCGATGCGCTTCGACGTACGTGTCGGCCTGTGCAGCCAGGCAGAAGTCCAGGCACATCACCGTCCATTGACCATTCACTTGGCGGCCCAGGATCCGAAGCAGGAAGGCTTTTGGCTTCATGGTCGTCCGATTTTAGGCGTCCAACTCGCTGGTCGCAGGCGCTACCCGGGGTTTGTCCTAGCCGAGATCAAGGTCTAGGTGTCAACCGTCCAATGAAGTTGCGGAGCAAACCCGGGAAGTTGCGGAGCAAACCCGGAACCGTGGAGCAACTCTGGGCGGCAGAGTAGGGCGCATCACGCGCGCTAAGGCAACGCTGAAGAAGCACCTGTTTTTGCAGAAGCCGGGCCCTACGATTTCAGGATGCGGGAACTCGATTCGATGAGGGTGATTTGGCGCCCATCGGGCCTCATTCGCGAGCCTTTCGACCCGCCTTGCGCCCTTATGGACGCACCTGTGCCATGAGCCGATTTCGGCACATGAAGATGTTGCTCAAGGCCAGCGCGGCGAACGCGCGCGTCGCGTTCTTATCCAGTCCGCGATAGCGCACCTTGCTGAAGCCCCACAGCCGCTTGATGACGCC
>NZ_KB898476.1 GCF_000377645.1 Thiomonas sp. FB-6
CTAGGGATGGTGTTCAAAAATGGCCATTGCGACCCTGGCGGCGGGCAGCGTCCGACAAGACAATGAGGGCATGAAGCAAGCCGACCTCGGGCTGGACCTGACCAGCCGTAAGACCCGCAAGGGCAAGTTCCTCGACGAGATGAATCGCGTGGTGCCGTGGGCGCAGTTGCTTGCGCTGATCGAGCCGCACGCGCCGCGCAAGGAGCGAGGCCGGCCGCCGTTCGGCGCCGAGATGATGCTGCGCATTCACTTCCTGCAGCAGTGGTTTGGCCTGTCGGACATGGCGATGGAAGAGGCTTTGTTCGACGTCCCGCTGTACCGCCAGTTTGCTGGTCTTGGCAGCATGGCGCGACTGCCTGATCGTGTGAGCATCCTGCGCTTTCGGCACCTGTTGGAACAGCACGACCTGGCGCCGAAGATGCTTGAAGCTGTGAACGCGACGTTGGCCGCCAAGGGGCTGATGCTCAAGGAAGGCACGGCGGTCGATGCCTCGCTGATCGCAGCTCCCAGTTCGACGAAGAACAACACCGGCACGCGCGACCCAGAGATGCACCAGACCAAGAAGGGCAACCAGTGGTACTTCGGAATGAAGTGCCACATCGGCGTCGACGCCGACAGTGGCTTGGTGCACACGGTGGTGGGCACATCGGCCAACGTCAATGACGTCACCCAGGCGCACGCGCTGGTACATGGCGAGGAAGCAGATGTCTTCGCCGATGCCGGCTACCAGGGCGTCGAGAAGCGAGACGACACCCAGGACATTCGCACGCGCTGGCATGTCGCGCTGCGCCCCGGGCTGCGCAGGCTGCTTGACGTGACGAGTCCGAAGGATGCCATCGCCGAGGAGATGGAACACGTCAAGGCGCGCATCCGCGCCAAGGTCGAACACCCGTTCCGCGTGATCAAGCGCCAGTTCGGCCACGTCAAGGTGCGCTACCGCGGCCTGGCGAAGAACACCGCACAGCTGCACACGCTGTTCGCGCTGTCCAACCTCTGGATGGCACGGCGACATCTGATGGCGGCGCAGGGATGAGTGCGTCCGCCGTTCGCGAAAACGGCCTCCTGCAGGGTCGAAACGACCGCTGCGGAGCCCATCGCGGCCGGCGCTCCGTGCGAAATCACTGACGGGAATCATCTCGTGGCTTTCATCGTTCCGTTGCCTCGGCGCTCAGCTGATTTTGGACAGCATCCCTAGACATCATGGTCGCCGCTCGAGGGCAGATGGCCGGTCCCCAACATCGTAGGTTGCGCGCCGAGGCGCGTAGAGCTACATGCTGTGGCATGCGCCATCAGCAAACAGGAGACCGACCATGGAAAAGGGTACCAAGATTCACGTGGGTTTGGACGTTCATAAGGACAGCATCACGGTGGCTGCGGCCGAGCCCGGGCGAGACAAGGCTCGGTTGGTTGGCAAGGTGGTGCATGACGTTCCCAAGCTGCTGAAGGTGCTGGCCAAGCTGGGCACGGCTGATGGACTGCACATCGTCTACGAGGCTGGCCCGACGGGCTACGGGTTGCAGCGGGCGTTGACTGCGAGGGGCTATGCGTGCGAGGTCATTGCGCCGTCGAGGACGCCTCGGCAGCCGGGCCAGCGGGTCAAGACCGACGCCCGCGACAGCCTGGATCTGGCCGAGTACTCACGTGCCGGGGCGCTGACGCCTGTGTGGATTCCCGATCCGGAAGACGAGGCGATCCGCGACCTGTCACGGGCACGCGAGGATGCTGTCAAGAACCGCACGCAGATGCGTCAACAGCTCAAGGGCTTCCTGCTGCGTCACGACCGACGTTATGGCGGGAAGACATCCTGGTGCCTTACCCACGATGCCTGGCTGGCCAGGCAGAGCTTCGAGTCGGCGGCCATGCAAACGGCCTTCACCGAGTATTGGCAAGCGGTGAAGGCTGCGGACGAGCGCGTGGAGCGATTGACGAAGGCGCTGCAGGCGTCGATTGCAGGTTGGCGCTTCGGGCCGGTCGTCGAAGCCTTGCAGGCATTACGCGGGGTGGCTGCGGTCACCGCGATCGGCTTGGTCGCGGAGATCGGTGACCTGAGTCGCTTCGAGCACCCGCGCAAACTCATGGGTTACCTGGGTCTGGTGCCCTCGGAGCACTCCAGCGGTGAGCGCACGAAGCGAGGAAGCATCACCAAGACGGGCAATGGCCATGCGCGCAGGTTGCTGGTCGAGTCGGCCTGGAACTACCGATTCAAGGCCAGGGTTGGCAGGGACCTCAACGAACGTCAGCAAGGCCTGTCTGAGGCGATCCGCACAATGGCCTGGAAAGGGCAGCTACGACTGACCAGTCGCTACGCCGCTCTGCACAAGCGGGGCCTTCAGGCCAACAAGATCTGCGTGGCCGTTGCTCGCGAACTGGCGGGCTTCGTCTGGGCAATCGGCATGCACGCGCAACGCGAGAAGGAGGCGGCCTGAACACAGGCCCGGGATCGATCGGGCGATGCCACACGAGCACCGACAGGGCAATCCTCGAGGCTCCTACCAGGGCACCGCAAGGCTGATCCCCGACTCTAGAGCGAGGCAGGCCCGCGACGAATCGATGAAGTGCTGGTAACCAATCCGCGGATATGAGTCTGATTCATCGTCGCTGCAACGCTCGTGTCGCATCACCCGATCGATCCTGAAACCCATCACCGGCCATCACCTATGCGCTGACGCGATTGACAGCGGCGACCATATGAGGAGCCTGGGCGGCAGAGGGAGCCGTCGCGAAATTCGTCAGGGGCGAGGACAGTTCGGGGGCGGCGAGGAGCCCATAGTGGGCACTATGGGCGACGAGTCGACGCCGGAATGGACCGGCCCTGGCGAATTGCAGCAGGCTCGGCCTCTGCCGCCCAGGCTTCTAGGAGCCTGCAAGGGTATGCCTCATGGAAGTCGTCCTGAAACGCATGGGAAACAGCACCGCGCTGGTTCTCCCGCCCCCGGTGCTGAAGGACCTGCGCATCGGCGTCGGTCAGGTCATGGCTCTGAGCACCACGGCCGACGGCAGCATCGTGCTGACCCCCAAGCGCAAATACGTACTGGCGGATCTCATCGCCCAATGTGACCCGAGCGCGTCAGAGCCCGCGGACCTCGCGCGATGGGAGCAGGCGCGCCCGATCGGGCAGGAAGTGTGGTGAAGCCGGAGTTCGATCGCGGCGACATCGTCAGCGTGCCGCTCGACCCCGTGCTCGGACACGAGCAACGAGGCACGCGCGCTGCACTGGTCCTCACGACCAAGGCCTTCAACCGGCTGGGCGATGTGCTGGTCGCGCCGATCACGCAAGGCGGAGACTTCGCCCGCTACGCCGGTTTTGCGGTGCCGCTGACGGGCAGCGTCTGCAAGACGCAGGGCGTCGCCCTGCTCAACAAGATCCGCATGCCGGACCTCGCGGCTCGAAAGGCCCGCAGGATTGAAACCGTGCCGAAGGCCGTGATCGACGACGCCTTGGGGCGCCTGGGCGCATTGCTCGAGTGAGCTCGCCGCCGGGAAGCGTCAAGCCGCGATGAGCAGCCTCTGCAGCGCTTCGCGCAGCGGCGCCGGCAGGCTCACCGGGCGCGAATCGGCGCGGCGCACGAACACGTGCACCATGCGGGCCAGCGCGCAGGGCTGCGAGGGCTGCGCCGCGCGCGGGTCGAACAGGCCCAGGCGGTAGGTGACCGAGGAGTTGCCCAGGCGCTCGACCCCCAGGCCCACTTCCAGTTCGCCGGGATAGGCCACCGGCGCCAGGTAGTCGCACTCGGAGCGCACGATGAAGCCCACCGTGTCGCCCGCGTGGATGTCCAGCCCCCCGCGCTCGATCAGGTAGGCGTTGATCACGCTGTCGAAGTACTGGTAGTACACGGCGTTGTTGACGTGGCCGTAGACGTCGTTGTCGCCCCAGCGCGTGCTCAGGCGCGCTCGGTGGGGGAACTCGGGGACGGCCTGTTGGGGCGTGGGCGGCGCGGGCATGGCGGCGCGCCTGCTCAGAAGGCGGCCTGGTAGATGGCCAGCGCGTCGGCCTCGTTCAGCGGGCGCGGGTTGTTCTGCAGCAGGCGCTGCTGGCCCATGGCCTCGCGCGCCAGCAGCGCCAGGCCGCCGGATTCGACCCCGCAATCACGCAGCCGCGTGGGCAACCCGCTGCGCGCGCCCAGCCCCGCCATGTGCTCGATCATCTGGTGCGCGCCGGCATCCCCCGGCTCGGCCCGCGGCAGCAACACCTGCGCAAGTTCCGCGTAGAGCTCCCCGGCCGCTGGCTGGTTGAAGCGCAGCACGTGGGGCAGCACCAGCGCGTTGCTCAGTCCGTGCGGCAGGTGGTGGATGCCGCCCAGCGGGTAGGCCAGCGCGTGCACCGCGGCCACCGGCGCGTTGTCGAAGGCCATGCCGGCCAGCATCGCGCCGCGCAGCATGTCCTCACGCGCGCGCAGGTCCCCGCCGTCGTCGACCGCGCGCAGCAGGCTGCCCCCGAGCAGGCGCAGCGCCTCGCGCGCCAGCATGTCCGACATCGGGTTCTTGCGGCGCGCGCTGGTGTAGGCCTCGATGGCGTGCACCATGGCGTCGATGCCGGTGGCTGCGGTGACCGCCGGCGGCAATCCCCGGGTGAGCTCGGCGTCGAGCAGCACCGCGTCGGCCAGCAGCGCGGCATTGACGATGCCCGACTTGGTCGTCGCCCCCGTCGTGACGATGGCCACACGGGTCACCTCGGAGCCGGTGCCCGCCGTGGTCGGCACCTGCAGCAAGGGAAGCCGCTGCGCGCGCACGGATTCCACGCCGTACAGCTGCGGCAACTCCAGGCGGTTCTCCGGATGGGCCAGGCAGGCCACGATCTTGGCCACGTCCATGCTGCTGCCGCCGCCGAAGCCGATCACCAGGCCCGCCCGCGCCTCCCGCGCCTGCGTGCAGGCGAACAGGGCCACGTGATCGGGTGGATCGGCCTGCACGCCGTCGAACACCTGCGCCTGCAGGCCGGCCGCGCGCAGCGCCTGCAGCGCCGGCTCGAGCAGCCCGGCCTTGCGCACCCCGGCGTCGGTGACCAGCATGGCCGTGCGCGCGCCGGGCGCGTAGCGCGCCGCGAGTTCGCCCAGGCGGGAACAGGCGCCGGCGCCGGCCTCGACGTGCGCAACCGTCTGGAAGGCGTAATCCTGCGCGGAAGGGGTGGCCTGCATGCTGCTGTCTCCGTCGGTCGGGCGCTGTCGGCGCCCGGGTCTTCGCATGCTAACGCGCGCTGGTGGCGCGAAGCCCGGGTGCGGCGGCAGCGGCGAAGCTCCGAAGCTTGATGCGTTGCAATGTTTCGGTTTGTATCCAGGATTAGGATTTTCCCTGATAACAAACCCGCACAAGCCGCCGGCAGCTGCATGGATGCAGGCGCCGGCCGCCCGGAGAACGCCATGCATCGCCGAATCCCACCCGTACGCGGCCCCGCAGGGGCACGCTTCGCCCTCGCCTTGCTGCTGGCGCTGCCCGGGTTCGCGGCCCGGGCCGCGCCGCCGGCACCCGCGCAGGACGTGATCGCGGTGGATGCGGCGCAACGCACCGCCCTCGGCGTGCGCGTGGCCGAAGTGCGCGCCGCGGACTCCGCGGCCCTGAGCCTGCCCGCGCGGGTGGTGGTGCCGGCGCAGGCGCAGGCGCTGATCGCCGCGCCGGCGGCCGGCGTGATCACGCGGGTCGACGCCGCGGCCGGCGACGCGGTGCGTCGCGGCCAGCCGCTGGCCGAGATGCAAAGCGCCGAGGTCGCGCAATTGCAGCGCGACGCCGACGACGCGCGCATCCAGTACGACCTGGCGCGCCAGCAGAGCCGCCGCGACGCCACGCTGCTGGCCGAGGGCATCATCCCGGCCTCGCGCGCTCAGGCCGCGGCAGCGCGCGAAGGCCAGGCCGCCGCCTTGCTGCGCGAACGCCGCCTGGCCCTGCGCCTGCGCGGCGCCGACACCGGACTGAACGGCCGGCTGCGCCTGCTGGCGCCCATCGACGGCATGGTGGCCCAGGCGCAGGCCCTGCCCGGACAGCGGGTGGACGCCGGCGCGCCGCTGTTCCACCTGCTGGCCGGCCATCAGCTGGCCCTGGAGATGGACGCCAGCGCCGAGCAGGCTGCCGCGCTGCGCGCCGGCGCACAGGTGGACATCGAGGGCAGTGCCGCCCGCGGCGTGTTGCTGGCCGTGGCGCCGGCGCTGACGCCCGGGCAGCAGGTGGTGCTGCGGGCGCGCCTGAGCGAGCCGGCCGGCCTGCGCGCGGGCGCCCTGGTCCGGGCACGCGTACACCTGCCGGCGCGCGCCGGCCTGTTCGCGGTGCCGCCATCGGCGCTGAGTTCCATCGGCGGGCGTGACTCCGTGCTGGTCGAGCAGGCCCCGGGCTTTCGCGTGGTGCCGGTGCGCGTGGTGGCACGCCTGGCGGACATGGTGATCGTCGAGGGCCCGCTGCGGGCGGGAGCGCAGGTCGCCGTCAGCGGCGTGGCCGCGCTCAAGGCGAGCGCGGGCGGCAAGCCATGATCCTGCACGCCCTCACCCACGCCGCGCTGCGCCAGCGCCTGGTCACGCTGGGAGCGACGCTGGCGCTGGCCGTCGCCGGCCTGCTGGCCTGGCGCGCGCTGCCCGTCGACGCCTTTCCCGACGTGTCCTCGCCCCAGGTCAAGGTGATCATGAAGGCGCCGGGCATGACCCCGGAGGAGGTGGAGACCCGCGTGGTGCTGCCCATCGAGCAGGAAGTTCTGGGCATCGCGCGCAAGCGCACCGTGCGCTCCATTTCCAAGTACGGCATCGCCGACGTCACGGTGGACTTCGAGGAAGGCACCGACGTGTACTGGGCGCGCCAGCAGGTGGCCGAGGCCCTGGCCAACGTGCGCGCGGATCTTCCCGCCTCCGCCCAGGGCGGCCTGGCCCCCATCACCACGCCCCTGTCGGACGTGTTCATGTTTACCGTGGAGGGCCCCGCCAGCCTGGCGCAAAAGCGCAGCGCTCTGCAATGGCAGTTGCGCCCGGCCCTGCGCACGGTGCCCGGAGTGGCCGACGTGAACATGCTGGGCGGCGACCAGCGCGTGTTCGAGGTCGTGCCCGATCCGGCGCGCATGGCCGCGCAAGGGGTGGGGCTGGAGGCCTTGCGCGCGGCCCTGAGCACCAACAACAGCAACGACGGCGCCGGCCGCCTCGACGAGGGCGAGGAAACCCGCATCGTGCGCGTGCAGGGGGCCTTTCGCGACGCGGCCGACATCCGCGACACGGTGATCGCCGCGCGCGGCGCCGGCGGCGGCGTGGTGCGCGTGGGCAACGTGGCCGAGGTGCGCGTGGCCTCCAGCACGCGCTACGGCATCGTCACCGAGGACGGCAAGGGCGAGGCGGTCGAGGGCATCGTGCTGGCGCTGCGCGGCGCCAATGCCTCCAAGGTGATCGCGGGGGTACGCGCGCGCCTGGCCGAGGTCGAGCCGCGCCTGCCCCAGGGCATGACGCTGCGCGTGTTCTACGACCGCAGCCAGCTGGTCGGGCGCGCGGTGGGCACGGTGATGCGCGCGCTGGCCGAGGCCGTGGTGCTGGTGGTGGTGATGTTGCTGGCCTTCCTCGGCAACTGGCGCGCGGCGCTGGTGGTGGCCGTCACGCTGCCGCTGTCGGCGCTGGCCACCTTCGTGCTGATGCGCTGGGCTGGACTGTCGGCCAACCTGATGAGCCTGGGCGGCCTGGCCATCGCGCTGGGCATGCTGGTCGACGCCGCGGTGGTGGTGGTGGAGAACCTGGTGAACCACATGAGCCACGACCCCGCGCGCGCCTCGGCGGGCGACGCCGGCGCGGCCACCAGCGACCGTCTGGCGCGCGTGCTGCGCGCCGTCTCGGAGGTGGCGGGGCCGGTGCTGTCGGGGGTGGCGATCATCGGCATCGTGTTCCTGCCGCTGCTGTCGCTGCAGGGGCTGGAGGGCAAGCTGTTCCGGCCGGTGGCGCTGACCATCGTGTTCGCGCTCGCGGCCTCGCTGCTCATCGCGTTGACCACGGTGCCGGTACTGGCCTCGATGCTGCTGCGCCGCACCGCGCACGCCGATCCCTGGCTGGTGCGCAAGCTCTCGGCCGGCTACGCGCGGGTGCTCGACTGGAGCTTCGCGCATGCGCGCACGGTGGTGGTGCTCGCGCTGGCCTCGCTGCTGGCGGCGGGCTTCGCCTACACCCGCGTGGGCAAGACCTTCATGCCCACGCTGGACGAAGGGGACATCATCCTGCAATTGCAGAAACTGCCCTCGGTGGGCCTGGGCGCCACCGCGGCGCTGGACCTGCGGGTGCAACGCGCGCTGCTGCAGCAGGTTCCGGAGATCCGCGCCATCATCGCCCGCAGCGGCTCGGACGATCTGGGCCTGGACCCCATGGGCCTGAACGAGACCGACACCTTCCTGGTGCTCAAGCCGGCCTCCGAATGGCGCGGCGACAAGGCCAGCGTGATCGAGGCGATCCGCAAGGTGATGCAGCGCTTCCCCGGCGTCGACTACACCTTCACGCAGCCCATCGAGATGCGTGTATCGGAAATGCTCACCGGCTCCCGCGGCGACCTGGTGGTGAAGATTTTCGGGCCCGACCTGCAGCAATTGGGCGTGCTGGCGCAGCAGGTCGCCCAGGTGCTGCGCGGCCTGCCCGGCGCGCAGGAGGTGCTGGCCGCGCGCACCGAGGGCGTGCAATACCTGACGGTGGATGTCGACCGCCTGGCCGCCGGCCGCGCCGGCTTCGACGTGGAGACCCTGCAGCGCGACCTGCGCGCGCTGGTCGAGGGCCAGCAGCTCGGCGTGGTGCTCGAAGGCGTGCGCCGCACCCCGCTGCTGCTGCGCGGCGACGCGCAGCTGCGCGAGCAGCCGCAGGGTTTCGCGGACCTGCGCATCACCGGGCCCGACGGGCGCAGCTGGCCGCTGTCCTACCTGGCGCGCCTGCGGCCCACGCTGGGGCCGGTGCTGGTCACGCACGAGGACGGCAGCCGTTTCGCGACCGTGCAGGCCAACGTGGGAGGACGCGACCTGGTGGGCTTTGTCGACGAGGCCCGGCGCGCGGTCGCGGCCCGCGTCAAGCTGCCCGAAGGGGTTCGCCTGCAATGGGGCGGCCAGTTCGAGAACCAGCAACGCGCCGCTGCCCGCCTGGGGCTGGTGGTGCCGCTGGCGCTGGGGCTGATTTTCGTGCTGCTGATGACCACCTTCGGCTCGCTGCGCCAATCGGTGCTGGTGTTCGCCAACATCCCCTTCGCGCTGGTGGGCGGGGTGCTGGCGCTATGGCTCAGCGGGGAATACATGTCGGTTCCGGCCTCGGTGGGCTTCATCGCGCTGCTGGGCATCGCCGTGCTCAACGGCGTGGTGCTGGTCAGCCACTTCAACGAACTGCTGCAGCGTGGAATGCCGCTGGCGCAGGCCGTGCGCGAGGGCTCGATGCGCCGCCTGCGGCCGGTCATGATGACCGCCGGCATCACCGCGCTGGGCCTGATCCCGCTGCTGTCGGCCAGCGGCCCCGGCTCGGAGATCCAGAAACCCCTGGCCGTGGTGGTGGTCGGCGGCCTGCTCAGTTCCACGGTGCTGACCCTGGTGCTGCTGCCGCTGCTGTTCGCGCGCTTCGGCCTGCCCGCGATCGCGCGGGACGCCGCCGCCACGCCCTCGGAGGATTCGGCATGAACTCCCTGCAAGGCCTCGTGCTGGCGGCCGCCTGCCTGGGCGTATGGCCCTGCGCCACGGCCTCGGCGACCGGCGCCGTGGAGGCGACGGGCACCCCGTCCGCGCCCCAAGGCGCGTCCTCCCCCGCCGCCCCGTCCGCCGCCCCATCGGCGGCCCCGGGCCCCTCGGCGTGGCAGCAGCTCGCGCAGCCCACGCTGCCGCGCGCCGGCCTGCTGCGCGCCCTGCTCGCGCAGGCTCCCTCGCTGGCGGAAGCGCGCGCACTGCGCGACGCCGCCGATGCCCGAGCGGACGCGCTGCGCATCGGCCCGCAGGAGTTCACGGCCCAGGCCCAGGTCCAGCAGCGCCGCGTGGACGAAGCACCGGACAACGGGCGCTACACCGAATGGCAGCTTCAACTCAACCGCCCGCTGCGCCTGCCCTCGCAGGCGCAGGCGGACCGCCAACTGGCCGAGGCCAATTCCGCCCAGGCCCGCCAGCTGCTGTCCGGCAGCCGGCGCGAATGGCTGGACCAGTTGCTGCGCGCATGGTTCGACGCGCAGCTGGCCGGCGCCGACGCCCGCCTCGCCCGCGCCTCCGCGCAGGCGCTGGACCGCCAGGCCGGCATGGTTCAGCGCCGCCAGCAACTGGGAGACGCCAGCCGCCTGGAACTCGACCTGGTGGCTGCCGAACAGGCCCGCGCGGACGCCGCGGCCTTGCTGGCCGAAGGACGTGCCGCCAGCCAGCGCGCGGCGCTGCAGGCGCGCTGGCCGCTGCTGGCCGCCGACCCCGCGCTGCAGGGCGATCCGGCCAGCGCCGCCATGCTTCGCGAGGTCCCCGAGGACTCCGAGGCGCTACGCGAGCGCATGCTGGATCACAGCGCGGTGCTGGCGCAGGCGCGTGGCGCCGTGCGTCAGGCCGAGGCCCAGGCCGAACAGGCGCGCGCTGCGCGCACGCCCCAGCCCACGGTGGGCGCCTACCTCGGCTCGGACCGTGGCGGGCGCGAGCGCATCGTCGGGCTCCAGGTGCAGATTCCCATCGGCGGCGCGGCGCGCGCGGCGGGAGAACGCGCCGCGCTGGCCGACCTCGAAGCCGCGCGCTGGCGCCTGCAGGAGCAAGGCATGCGGGTACGGGAGCAGACGCGCAGCCTGCTCGCGCAGGGCCAGGCCCAGGCCGGCGCCGCGCAGGCCCTGATGCTGGCCGCGCAGCGCCAGCAAGCCGCGGCCGAGCGCACGCAGCGGGCCTGGGAACTGGGCGAGGTCGGCGCCTCCGAATGGCTGCTGGCGCGGCGCAACGCGCTCGACGTGCAGATGCAGGCGCTGCAGGCGCGCTTCGACGCGGCCCGCGCGAGCGCGCTGCTGCGCCTGCACGAAGGCCTGCTGGACCCGCAGCCCGCGCCGGAGCCCGCGCGGCCCTGAGGATCGCGGCTCAGCGCCCTTGCGCCCGCAGGGCTTGCAGGCATTGCATCTGCACCTGCTGCGCGCGCGCCGGCGGACTGAACCTGCGGCTGTCGGGGCTTTCGTAGATGGTGCGCGCCAGGCGCTGCAGGATCTGCGACTGGCGCGGATGCTCGGGGCCGAGCAGGCGCATGCCGTCGGCCTGCGCGTCCTGGAAACTGCGCCCGGCGAGGAAATCGGCCTGCAGCGTGGAGGCGATCAGCCCGAAACGCTGGCAGTTCGGCGGCCCCCCCAGCGCGGCCCGCGCGGCCGGCGCCGCGGCGGCGCAGGCCAGCAAGGCGACGAGCGCGCATGCGCGGGGGCGGGAGCCGGGCTTCATGCGGCGATTGTCGCACCGCCGACTCGCCGCGGGCCCGCCTGGCACGCGCCCCGCGCGATGCAGGCCCCGGATTCAGGACCCGAAGTCCAGCGGCAGGCCCACGTAGTTCTCGGCGATGGTGCGCTGGCCGGCTTCCGAGTGCAGCAGGTACTCCAGCTCGGCCTCCTGGAAGCGCGCGTGGATCTCGCCCTGCTCGGGGAACTCGTGCATGAGCTGCGTGAACCACCAGGAAAAGCGCTCGCCGCGCCAGATGCGCTTAAGGCAGCGCGCCGAGTAGCCGTCGAGCCCGGCCTCGCTGTGCTCGGAGTAGTACTCGATGAAGGCCGCCGACAGGTATTTCACGTCGCTGGCCGCCAGGTTCAGCCCCTTGGCGCCCGTGGGCGGCACGATGTGCCCGGCATCGCCGGCGAGGAACATGCGCCCGAAGCGCAGCGGCTCGGTGACGAAACTGCGCAGCGGCGCGATGCTCTTTTCCAGCGACGGGCCGGTGACCAGGCTCTCGCGCGCCGGCTCGTCCAGGCGCGCGCGCAACTCGTTCCAGAAGCGCTCATCGCTCCAGTTCTCCACCTTCTCGCTCAGCGGCACCTGCACGTAGTAACGGCTGCGGGTCAGCGAGCGCTGCGAGCACAGGGCGAAGCCGCGCGGGCTGTTGATGTAGATGAGTTCATGGTGCACCGGCGGAGTGTCGGACAGCAGGCCCAGCCAGCCGAAGGGGTAGACCCGCTCGAACTCGCGGATCGCCGCGCGCGGGACGCTGGCGCGGCACACGCCGTGGAAGCCGTCGCAACCGGCGATGAAATCGCACTCCAGGGTGTGGCGCACGCCCTCGTGCACGAAACTCACGCTGGGCCTGGCGCTGTCGAAGTCGTGCACCGCGACCTCGGAGGCCGAGTAGTAGCTGGGCAGGCCGGCCGCCTGCCGCGCCTCCATCAGGTCGCGGGTCACCTCGGTCTGGCCGTAGCAGATCACCTTCTTGCCGCCCGTCAGCCGCTCCAGGTCGATGCGGTTGCGCTGGTTGTGCCACAGCAGGTCGAAGCCGCCATGCACCAGACCCTCCTGATGCATGCGCTCGCCAACGCCCGCTTCGTCGAGCAGGTCGGCGGTGACCTGCTCCAGGATGCCGGCGCGGATGCGCGACAACACGTACTCGGCGCTCTGGCGCTCGATGATCACCGCATCCACGCCGGCCTTGTGCAGCAACTGGCCCAGCAACAGCCCGGACGGTCCGGCGCCGATGATGGCGACTTGGGTTCGCATGAGGAGTCTCCGTATTCACATATCGCTGATCCGGAAACTCTAAGCCCGCACGGCCTCGTTTCGCAGAGGGCAGCGTCGCTCTTTGCGCGATGGATGCGCAAAATGTGCGATCATCGCGCAACTTCGCTCGCCCCCGCCCGGCCGCCCCGCCCATGCCCGCCCCCGCCCGCCCCGATCCGAGCCGCCCGGCCATCGCCCACGCCGATTTCATCGAAGGCATGGCCAAGGGCATGGCCGTGCTCGAGAGCTTCGACACCGAGCGCCAGCGCCTCAACGCCACGCTGACCGCCGAGCGCGCCGGCATCACGCGGGCGGCGGCGCGCCGGCACCTGCTCACGCTGGCCCATCTGGGCTATCTGGAGAGCGACGGCAGCTACTTCTGGCTGTCCAGCAAGGTGCTGCGCTTCTCGGGCAGCTACCTCGCCTCGGCGCGCCTGCCGCGCGCCATCCAGCCCACGCTCAATCGCCTCGCGCTGCAGGCCCGGCAGGCCTTCTCCGGCGTGGTGCTGGACCGCGACGAGGTGGTCATCGTCGCGCGCAGCGGCGCCGACCGCGGCAGCGCCGAGTCCGGCGCGGAGCGCATCATCGCCTACGGCGTGCACCTGGGCGCGCGCCTGCCGGCGCATGCCACCTCCACCGGCCGGGTGCTGCTGGCCGCGCTGTCACGCGCCCAGCTCGCGGCCTGGATGAAGGGGCGCGCCTTCGCGCGCCTGACCCCACTGACCCGCACCGAGCCGCGCGCGCTGCGCGAGGCCATCGAGCAGGTGCGCCGCCAGGACTGGTGCCTGGCCAGCGAGGAGCACGAACTCGGGGTGCATGCGCTGGCCGTGCCGGTGCGCAACGCCGCGGGGGCCACGGTGGCCGCGCTCAACGTGGTCAGCTCGCCGCGCAGGCTCGGCGCCGAGCTCATGCAGCGGGAGTTGCTGCCTTTGCTGCAGCAAGCCGCCCACGAGCTGCGGCCGCTGGTCTGACGCCAGTCCGCGCAGGCGGCGCGCGCCCGCGCGGCGCTCAGCTCTTCGCGCGCGGCAGCAGCAGGCCCGGCGCGTCGCCGCGATACAGCGCCTCCACCAGATCCGCGCGGTGCTGCAGCACCGCGCGCTGGTTGATCGATCCCTTGTCGGTGATCTCGCCGCGGTCCAGCGACGGCGCCTCGGCGAGCACGCAGGCGCGCGCCACGCGGTTGGCACTGCCGGTGCCCTGCGCCCACAACGCGTCCACCAGTTCCTGGAAAAAAGCGCGTACCGCCGGATGCGCGAGCACCTCCTGCGCGCCGCTGCCGGCGGGCAGCGCCGCCAGCGCGCGGCATTCGTCCAGGCGCGGCACGATCAGCGCGCCCAGCTCGTCGCGGTCGGGCGCGGTCAGCACGGCGTCGAACACGCAAGGCGCGCCGAGCTGGGCGATGCGCGCGCGCAGCGGTCCGCAGCTCACGAAGGTGCCGCTGGAAAGCTTGAAGTCCTCGGCGATGCGGCCGTCGAAGCGCAGGCCGCGCTGCGGGTCCTCGGGGTCGACGAAACGCGCGGCGTCGCCGGTGCGGTAGTAGCCCTCCTCGTCGAAGGCTTCGGCGCTCTGTTCGGGCGCGCGCCAGTAGCCCGGCATCACGTTGGGGCCGCGGAAGCGAACCTCCAGCTTGCCGTCCACGGGAACCAGCTTGAGCTCCACCCCCGGCACGGGCAGCCCGATGTGCCCGGATTCGACCTCGGGCCCCAGCGCGAACATGGACGACGGCGCGGTCTCGGTCATGCCCAGGCCGGTGAGCATGCAGATGCGCTCGCCCACCTCGGCCTCGCCCAGAGCGTCGAGTTCGTCCCACACGGCCTGCGACAGGCCGGCTCCGGCGAAGAAAAAGGCCCGCACCTGCGAGAACAGCCGCTCGCGCAGGCCCGCGTCCTCGCGCATGGCCGAGGCGATCTCCTCGAAGCCCTTGGGAACGTTGAAGTACACGGTGGGCGCGATCTCCCGCAGGTTGCGCAGGGTCTCGCCGATGCCCTGCGGCGTCGGCTTGCCGTCGTCGATGTACAGCGTGCCGCCGTTGTACAGCGCGATGCCCACGTTGTGGTTGCCCCCGAAGGTGTGGTTCCAGGGAAGCCAGTCGACCAGCACGGGCGGCTGCTCCCCCAGGAAGGGCATGGCCTGCAGGATCATCTGCTGGTTGGCGCACAGCATGCGCTGGGTGTTGACCACGCCCTTCGGGTTGCGGGTCGAGCCCGAGGTGAACAGGAACTTGGCGATGGTGTCGGGCCCCACCTTCTCGCGGGTGTGGCGCAGGTCCAGCGGCTGCGCCTGCAGCAGGGTCTCGAACCCCGTGCTGGCGCGCGCCTGCAGCGCGCCGCGGGCCAGCAGCACTTCCACGCCGGGCTCGATCACCGCGCGCAGCGCCGGCTCGTAGGCGGCGTCGCTGGCGAACACCAGCCCGGGGGTCAGGGTCTGCACCACGTGGCGCAGCTTGGCGTAGTCGCGCGACACCAGCGCATAGGCGGGCGACACGGGGGCGTGCGGAATCCCCGCCAGCATCGCGCCCAGCGCCAGTTGCAGCTGTTCCAGGCTGTTCTCCCCCAGCACCAGGATGGGGTGCTCGGCGTCGAGGCCACGCGCCAGCAGCGCCGTGGCGATGCGCCGCGCCCGATCCAGCATCTGCGCGTAGTCGATGCGCACCCACTGGCCGTCGGCCCCCCGGCGCGCCGCGAACACGCGCTGCGGCGCCACCCGGGCCCAGTGTTCCAGGCGGTCGGTCAGGCGTTGCGGGTACTCGCCCAGGGGCTCGGGCGAACGCAGCACCATGGTGCCGTCGGCTCGGCGTTGCAGCTCGGTGCGCACGCAACCGCCGATGCTGCAGGCCCGCGCCGCAGCGCGGCGGCGCACGGCCCGCGAGGTGCCCGACGGGTTGGTGGCGGCGGTGGCGGTGGCGGTGCTATCCATGCTCAGGCCTCCTTGCGCACCTTGGCGGCGCGTCCGGCGAGAAAGTCCTGCAGGCGCTGCTTGGCCGCGTCGTCGCCCTGTGCGATGGCCGCCATCAGCGATTCGACGAACAGGCCCTCGGCCTGGGGCATGCCGGCGATGCGCGGCAAGGCATGCTGCACCGCGAAGTTCGACAGCGGCGCGTTGGCGGCGATGCGCCGCGCCAGCGCGAAGCCCTTGTCCAGGCCCTCCCCGGCGCCGACCTTGTACTGCACCAGGCCGGCGGCCAGCGCCTCGTCGGCGTCGAGCACGCGCCCGGTGAGCATCATGTCGGTCATGCGCGCATGACCGATGAGCTGCGGGATGCGCGAGGAGCCGCCGCCGCCGACGAACAGGCCGCGCTGGCCTTCGGGCAGCCCGAAGATGGCGTTGGGCTCGGCCACGCGAATATGCGCCGAGGCCGCCAGCTCCAGCCCGCCGCCGACCACGGCGCCGTGCAGCACCGCGACCACCGGCGCGCGGCCGAACTGCACGCGTTCGAAGGCGGCGTGCCAGGAACGCGAATGCCAGATCCCCTCGGCGACGGTGCGCTCGCTGAGCTCCGACAAGTCCAGCCCGGCGCAGAAGTGCTGTCCGCGCGCGGACAGCACCACCGCGCGCACCTCGGTGGACAAGGCGGCGAAGGCTCGGTCGATGGCGGCGATCAGGTCGTCGCTGATGGCGTTGCGCTTGGCCTGCCGGTCGAGCTCGATATGCGCGATCCCCGGCTCGGGGTGGGTGACGTGAAGCAGGGGTTCGGAGCTGGCCATGGCGGTCTTGGGTTCTCTTAAAACTTCATAGTAGTAACTATCTTCGGTGCATTCTGCTCGGGAAAACCCTGATCACCGCGCTTCCACAGACATCTCACGCGCGAGCTTCCGGGTCTATTATTTGCACTTCTGAACTTTTTACTGCCAAGCTCGCGCCGCCTGGAGCCGCTCATGAATCCCGACGAACTGATCGCCATCGACGTGCACACCCACGCCGAGGTCTCCTGCTGGAACCCCTTCGACAACTATGGCGAGGAGTACGACCGCGCGGCCGACAAGTACTTCCGCTCGGCGCGGCGCCCGACCATCGAGGAGACCGTCGCCTACTACCGTGACAAGCGCATCGGCCTGGTGATGTTCACGGTGGACGCCGAGACCCAGCTCGGGCGCCGGCGCATCCCCAACGAGGAGATCGCCGCGGCCGCGCGCGACAACCCGGACATTCTCATCGCCTTCGCCAGCATCGACCCGCACAAGGGCCGCATGGGAGCGCGCGAGGCGCGGCGCCTGATCGAGGAATACGGGGTCAAGGGCTTCAAGTTCCACCCCACGGTGCAGGGCTTCCATCCCTACGACCGCATGGCCTGGCCCATCTACGAGGTGATCAACGAGTACAAGCTGCCGGCGATCTTCCACAGCGGACACTCGGGCATCGGCAGCGGCATGCGCTGCGGCGGCGGCCTGCGCCTGGAGTACTCCAACCCCATGCACCTGGACGACGTGGCCATCGACTTCCCCGACATGCAGATCGTCATCGCCCACCCCTCGTGGCCCTGGCAGGACGAGGCCCTGTCGGTGGCCATGCACAAGCCCAACGTATGGCTGGACCTGTCGGGCTGGAGCCCGCGCTATTTCCCGCAGCAACTGGTGCAGTACGCCAACACCCTGCTGAAGGACCGGGTGCTGTTCGGCTCGGACTTCCCGCTGATCACCCCCGAGCGCTGGATGAAGGATTTCGAGCAGGCGGGCTTCCGCCCCGAAGTGCACGAGCCCATCCTGAAGACCAATGCCATGCGCCTGCTGGGCCTGGGTACGAAGCCTGCTTGAGCGGGCCTCACCCCGCCCGCTGGAAGAAATGCGTGCCGACGCACAGCGCGAACACGACGATCGCTGCCCAGCGCGCGAATCCGCTCTTCAGGAAACCGAAAGATGTCCTGGGCACCGGCTCTTCGCCGTCCAGATCCCAATAGTCGATGGGAGGGGCATCAGCGAGATTGACCAAGAGCACCGACGCGGCCCCCAGCATCCCCACCAGCAAGATCCAGTCCGTCATGATCTCGTGAAGTCCTTGACTTCGTCGCGCCGCACGCTGCCAGGGCGAACTCCGCACCAGACGGTCAGACAGGCGGCTCGCACGAAGGTTTCCCCCCCGATTCTGGACGAAGCCCGCGGCCCTGCAGACAGTACGGCCTTCGCGCCAACGGATGCGCCCGGCTCCGCGCGTTGCCCGCATGCGCCTACAGATCCAGCACCAGCCGCGGGCTGAGGGCGCGGGAGCAGCAGGGAAGCATCTGGTCGTTGCGGGCGCGCTCCTCGTCGGTGAGGTAGGAATCGCGGTGCTCGGGCGTGCCGGAGAGCACGCGGGTCAGGCAGGTGCCGCACACGCCCTGCTCGCAGGAGGTGGGCAGGTCGATTCCCGCGGCGGCCAGCGCCTGCACGATGGTCTGCGCCGGCTCCACGCGCACCACGCGGCCGCTGGACGCGAGTTCGACCTCGAAGGCGCCGCCGGCGGACGGGGTGTCCTCGGCCGCGGCGAAGTATTCCCGGTGCAGGCGCGAGTCGTCCCAGCCGGCGTCGCGCCCGCTTTGCAGCACCCAGTCGATGAAGCCGCGCGGGCCGCACACGTACAGGTGGGTGCCCGCGGGGGCGCCGCCCAGCAGGCCGGCCAGGTCCAGGCGCTGGGCCGCCGGCCCGTCGTCGTGGTGCAGGTGCACCCGCCGTGCCCAGGCGGCCTCGCGCAGGCGCTGGGCGAAGGCCGTGCGAGCGGCCGAGCGCGTGCAGTAATGCAGTTCGAACTCCCGCCCCTCGCGCTGCAACTGCTCGGCCATGCTCAGCAAGGGCGTGATGCCGATGCCCCCGGCCAGCAGCAGGCTGTGCGGCGCCTGGGCATGCAGCGGGAAGTGGTTGCGCGGCAGGCTGGCGCCGAGCAAGTCGCCCTCGCGCAGCCGCTCGTGCACGGCCAGCGAGCCGCCGCGCGAGGCCGGCTCGCGCAGCACGCCCAGCAGGTAGCGCGAAGTGTCGGCGGGATCGCCGGCCAGCGAGTACTGGCGCACCAACCCCTCGCCCAGGTGCAGGTCGATGTGGGCGCCGGCGCTGAAGGGCGGCAGCGCGCCTCCCTCGGGGTGACGCAGCTCGAGGGCGCAGATGTCCTCGGCGTCCACGCGCTTGGCGCTCAGGCGCAGGGTGATGTCGGCTTCGGGATGGCTCATGGATGGGGGCGGATGGGGTTCAGACGGGAGTGTGCAGGCCGAGCAGGCGGCCGTAGCGCAGGCCGATGTAGGCGTGCTCGCGCATCAGCATCTCGGCGCGCGCGGCCTCGCCGGCGAGCAGCGCATCGAGCACCAGGGAATGCTGCAGCTGCGCGACGCGCAGCTTCTCGTACTCCTGCGCCAGGCGCGAGGTGTCGATGATGATGGAGTCGGACGACGCGAAGGGCAGATGGTCGTTGCGGGCGATGGCGTCGGCGATGGCGCGGCTTTCGCTGGCGTCGATGATGGCGTGGTGGAAGCGGGCGTTGATCTCGCTCCAGCCGGCGATGGCGGCCGGGCTCAGCTCGCCCGCGGCCAGCAGGCGCGCGCCCTGCTCCACGCAGTCGCGCAGCAGCTGGCGCGTGGCCTGCGGCAGGCCCTGCTCGCCCAGGCGCCGAGCGGCCAGGCCCTCGAGCACGCCGCGCACCTCCAGCCCGCCCATCACGTCCTGCTCGGAAAAGCGCCGCACCACGTAGCCGCGCGCTCCGGCCTTCTCCAGCAGGCCTTCCTGCTCCAACGTACGAAAGGCCAGGCGCACCGGGGTGCGCGACACCCCGAGCTGCGCGGCCACGGGAATTTCCGCCATGCGTTCGCCGGGCGCGTAGCGCCCCTCGGAGATCAGGCGGCGCAGGGTGCTGAGGATGTGGACGGAGTCCTGGCTCATGGACATTGGATCCAATTTGACGATCTGGGGCTTACCCTTTTGACCTTTCAGCCGGATTATGGTCGACTTTGGATCCAATCACCAAGCATTCCTGGGGCGAGATGTCTCGGGGTTTTCACGGAGGATTCCAACCATGTTCGTGCAGAACGCCTGGTACGTCGCGTGCACGCCCGACGAGATCGATGGCAAGCCGCTGGGGCGCACGCTGTGCGGCCACGCGGTGGCCCTGTTCCGCGACGCGCAGGGCCGCGCGGCCGCCGTCGAGGACTTCTGCCCCCACCGCGGCGCGCCGCTGTCGCTGGGTTTCGTGCGCGACGGGCGCCTGGTGTGCGGCTACCACGGGCTGGAGATGGGCGCCGACGGCCGTGTGTGCGCCATGCCCTGCCAGCGCGTGCGGGGCTTCCCCTCGGTGCGCAGCTTCCCCGTGGTCGAGCGCTACGGATTCATCTGGATCTGGCCCGGCCGGCCGGAGCTGGCCGACGAGGCCAAGGTGCCGCGATTCGACTGGCTGCAAAGCCCCGAGTGGGCCTATGGCGGCGGTCTGTATCACATCGGCTGCGACTACCGGCTGATGATCGACAACCTGATGGACCTGACCCACGAGACCTACGTGCACGCCGGCAGCATCGGCCAGCGCGAGATCGAGGAATCGGTGCCGCAGACCCAGGCCGACGGCGACGCGGTGATGACCAGCCGGCACATGCAGGGTATCCAGGCCCCGCCCTTCTGGGCGGCGGCGCTGCGCGCCAACGAACTGCCCGACGACCAGCCCTGCGACCGCTGGCAGATCTGCCGCTTCACGCCGCCCAGCCACGTGATGATCGAGGTCGGCGTGGCCCTGGCCGGCCACGGCGGCTACGAGGCCGATGCGCGCTACAAGGCCTCGAGCATCGTGGTGGACTTCATCACCCCCGAGACCGAGACCACGCATTGGTATTTCTGGGGCATGGCGCGCCATTTCAAGCCGGGCGACGCCGAACTGACCGCGAGCATCCGCGAGGGCCAGGGCCGCATCTTCTCCGAGGACCGCGAGATGCTCGAGCGCCAGCAGCGCAACCTCAGCGCCCAGCCGCAGCGCTCGCTGCTCAAGCTCAACATCGATGCCGGCGGCGTGCAGTCGCGGCGCATCATCGAGCGCCTGATCGCCGCCGAGCAGGCCGCGGGGGAAGCGGTCGGAGCCTGAGTCCGCGCTCGCGCCGGGGCCGCGCGGGCTCAGCGCGGACCGCGGGCGACCCGGTCCAGCAGCTCGAACAGCATCAGGCGCTCGCCGGCCGACAGGCCGTGCAGCACCTCGATCTCCATGTCGCGCGATGCGCGCATGGAGGCTTCCGCCAGATCCTCGCCGGCCTGGTCGAGGCACACGAACACCGAGCGCTTGTCGTGCTCGTTGCGCTCGCGCCGGATCAGCCCGCGCGTCTCCAGGCGGTCGAGCAGCACGGTCATGCCCGGGGCGGTGATGGCCAGCGCGCGCGCCAGCTGCTTCTGCGTGGCGCGGAGGTTGTGGCGCAGCAGTTGCAGGATGGTGAATTCCACCGGGCGCAGGCGCAGCGGCTCACCGATCGCGCGCTGGAAGGCCGCGCGCGTGTGGATGGAGGCACGCGCCAGCTGGTAGCCCAGCACGTGCCCGAGCACCGCCTGGTCGAGCCCGGCGGCGGAGGCGCCGCGGCGCGCGGACGGATGCGGTGCGGTGGTATCTGAGCTCATGGACGGCGGCCGGAACGTAGCCGGGCCACTTTAGCAGCCCCCCGGCATCCAGGGTGCGCTCAACCCGCCTGGCCCTGGCGCTCCGGGCGCACGAGCAGCTTGCCGTCGCGCAGCCCGGCCAGGCGCAGGTGGTAGCCGATGGGCAGCAGGCGCAGCGCATAGCGCCCTTCGACGGCGCCCCAGATGCCGCGCGGGAACAGCAGCGCGAAGCCGATGGCCAGCAGGCCCAGCCCGATGAGGTAGATCACCCCGGTGGCGCCGAACCAGGTCTCCGCGGCGAAGAACAGCACGGCGCCGAGGATCGGCCCCTCGAAGGTGCCCAGGCCGCCGACGATGACCATGAACAGCATGTAGGCGGTCCACTGCGGGCCGAAGAAGGTGGCCGGCTGGTAGGTGATGGAAGTGGCCAGCCACAGCGCGCCGCCGGCGCCGCAGCCCAGCGCGGACAGGAAGAACAGCACGTGCTTGCTGCGCAGCACGTTCACGCCGATGGAGGCCGCCGCGGTCTCGTCGTCGCGCACCGCCTGCAGCGAGGCGCCCACGCGGCTGCGCAGCAGCACGAACAGCACCCCCAGCAGAACGACCATCAGGGCCAGGGCCATCCAGTAGGTGTCGGCGCGGCGCGCGGCCGGCGCGTAGGTGTCGATGCCCAGCAGCGAGGTGCCGGTCTCGCCCTGCACGATGGGGTCGATGGTCACCAGCAGGTGCAGCAGCTCGGCCAGCACCCACATGCCGATGGCGAATTCGCCCCCCCCCAGCTTGAGCATGATCTGTCCCAGCGGCAGCGACACCAGGCCCACCAGCAACACCGACACCAGCAGTGCCGCGTACACGTCCATGCCGCCGGCCGACAGGCGCACCAGGAAATAGCCTCCGAGCCCGATGAAGGCCTGCTGGCCGATGGACACCAGGCCGCCGTAGCCGGCCAGCGCATTCCACATGGCGGCCAGCAGCACGTAGATGAACAGCGTGGTCAGGCGGTCCAGGATCTCGGGCCGCATGAACAGCGGCCCGAAGGCCAGCAACAACACCAGCAAGCCGACCGCGGCCACGAAGGCGACCGCGCGCGGGGTCCAGCGCACCACCTGTGCGCCTTGCATCGCCTGCTTCATGCACCAGCTCCTTGGGTGGACGCGCGCGCGGCCCGCAGGCGCGGCCGGCGCAGATGCCAGACTTTCGAATACACCCTGAGCACCAGGATGGCGAGGAACACCACATGCCCGGCGATCAGAAAGCCGATGGGGTTGATCTGCGCGCCGATGCTCTGCGAGACGCCCAGCACGATGCCGCCCAGCAGGGTTCCCCACAGCGAGCCGGTGCCGCCGATGACCACGGTCTCGAAGGCGAACAGCAGCTGGGCCTGCCCCGCGTAGGGCGCGAAGGTGCTGCGCATGCCCAGGAACAGCGCGGCCACGGTGATCAGCAGCAGCGCGATGGCGCTGGCGGCCGAATACACCATGCGCGAGTCGATGCCGATCAGGTTCACCGCGTCGGGGTCCTCGGCGGTGGCGCGGATGGCCCGGCCGATGCCGGTGCGCGACAGCACCAGCTGCAGCGCGCCGAGCACGGCCACCGCGGTGCCGAAGGTCATCACGTCGAGCTTGGACACGTACAGGTCGCCCACGATCTGCCAGCTGTCGTAGGACAGCGAGCCGATGTTGGGCGCCAGCGAACGCGTGTCGGCGCCGAAGCCCTGGAACAGCAGGTTGTCGACGACGATGGACAGCCCGAAGGTCGCCAGGATGGGCACCAGCATGCCGCCGCGCAGGCTGCGCTGCAGCAGCAGCCGGTTCAGCGCCCAGCCGAGCAGCGCCATCACGGGCATGACCATCAGCACGGCCACCGGCACGCCGACGCCCAGGTGCTGGCAGGCGCTGAAGATCAGGTAGCCGGCGAGCACCACCAGGCTGCCGTGCGCGAGGTTGACGATGCGCATGACACCGAACAGGAAGGACAGGCCGCTGGCCAGGATGGCGTAGTAGCCGCCCAGCAGCACGCCCTGGATGATCTGATTCAGGAATTCCATGTCGGGGCGGGGTGTCAGTGCGCGGCCTGCGGGCTGCGCGACAGGCCGAAATACGCGTCCATGATCTGCTCGCGGCTGAGTTCGTCGCGCGCGCCCTGCAGCGGGATGCCGCCCTCGAGCATGCACACGACGCGGTCGGCGACCTTGAGCGCGCGGGTCAGGTCCTGCTCCACCAGCACCAGGGTGGTGCCCGCACGGATCAGGCCCTGCAGGGATTCGTAGACCTGGTCGACGGCGATGGGCGACAGCCCCAGCGAGATTTCGTCGAGCAGCAGCACGCGCGGGTTGGTCATCAGCGCACGCGCGATGGAGGTGGCCTGCTGCTGGCCGCCCGACAGCGTGCCGGCGGCGGCCTTGAGCTTGGGCGTGAGCTGGGGAAAGGCCTCGAGCACGGAATCCAGGTTCCACGGGCCCTTGCGCGCGCGCATGCCCGCCACGCGCAGGTTGTCCTCCACGCTCATGCCGCCGAACAGGCGCCGGCCCTCGGGCACCATCGCGATGCCCAGGCCTACGCGCCGCGGCGCGCGCAGCGCGGTGATGTCCTGGCCGTCGAACACGATGCGCCCGGCCGATGCCGGATGCGCGCCGGCCAGCGTGCGCATCAGCGTGGTCTTGCCCGCGCCGTTGGCCCCCACCAAGGCCAGCACCTGGCCCTGCATGCAGTCGAAGGACACCGAACGCACGGCCTTGAGCAGCCCGTAGCCGGCCTGCAGCGCCTCGATGCGCAGCAACGCGGTACTCATATGGAAACGCTCCCCAGGTACGCCTCGATCACCGCGGGATCCTTCATCACGGCATGCGGATCGCCGTCGGCGATGATGCGTCCGGACTCCATGCACACCAGGCGCTGCACCACCTGCAGCAGCACGTGCACGATATGCTCGATCCACACCACGGTGATGCCGCGGCCGAGGATCTCGCGAATGATGCTCACCAGGTCTTGCGCCTCGCCGTCGGTGAGCCCGCCGCCGATTTCATCGAGCAGCAGGATCTGCGGATCGGTGGCCAGCGCCCGCGCCATTTCCAGGCGCTTGCGGTCCAGCAGGCCCAGCGTGTCGGCGCGGCGGTTGGCCACGTCGAGCATGCCGCACAGGCGCAGGGAATTCAGGCACAACTCGTTGGCCCGCTCTCCACTGGCGCCGGCGCCCACGGAGGCGGCCACGTGCAGGTTCTCGAACACGGTCATGCCGCCGAAGGGGCGCGGCACCTGGTGCGAGCGCGCCACGCCCAGGCGGCAGCGCGCCGCCGCATCCAGCGCGGTGACGTCGCGCCCGTCGAACTCCACGCTGCCGCTTTCCGGCGCGTAGGCGCCGGAAAGCACGTTGAACAAGGTGGTCTTGCCGGCCCCGTTGGGGCCGACGATGCCCACCGCCTCGCCGCGTGCGACGTCGATGCTCACGTCCTCCAGCACGCGCAGCGCGCCGAAACTCTTGCCGACCCGCGTGGCCGACAGGATGGGAGCCGTCGGCGCGCCGGCGGCGGGAGTCAGCGAATCAGGCATAGGGCAGCAGCTTGGCCTGGATGGCGACCTTCGGATCGTCCGCGTGCTCCACGGTCGGGAAGCTCAGCTTGAAGCGGCTGCCGGCCTTGGCCTTCACCCACTGCGAGCCGATGATCGGCGCGGTGGCCACGTTGGGAACCGGTCCCTTGGGGAAGTTGATGCGCCCCACCGTGGTGACGGTGTCGAGCACCTTCATCGCGGCGGCCACCTTGGCCTTGTCCTTCGGCGCGCCGCTGGCCTTGAGGGCGGCGAAACCGGCGTCGATCAGCGCCAGCGAGGCGCCGAGCTGCTGGGTCCACTGCTTGCCGGTGGCCTTCTCGTAGGCGTCGACCAGGTTCTGGCCGCCCAGGCCTACGACCGGAGACACGTAGGGGAAGGCCGGAGACCAGTAGGCGCCCGAGGCGACCTTGTAGCCCAGCTCGCCCAGCGCGGCGATGTCGGAGGGGAACAGCCCGAACTTGGCCGGCATGACGATCTTCAGGCGGTGCACCAGGCCCTGCTGCGCGGCCTGGCGCAGGAAGGTGATGAAGTCGGGCGGAATCGGCGCGCCGGTGATGATCTGCACGCCCTCGGACTTGAAGCGCGAGATCTGCGACGAGAAATCGGTGGTGCCGTCCTGGTAGGCGCCGGGGTCGACGATGGTGTAGCCGCCCTTCTTCAGTTCGGGCACCAGGTGCGCGCGCAGCGCGTTGCCGTCGGCGTCGTTGGGGTACAGCACCCCGACCTTCTTGTTGGTCGGAATCAGCGCCCAGGTCGCCAGGTACATCTTGGCGAACTCCTCGGTGCCGAAGGAGAAGTGGTAGGTCCACTTGAACGGCGAAGGCTGGCCCGGCTTGGCGCCGCGGCCGAAGTACCAGGATTCCCAGGGGTCGACCGTGGACAGGCAGGGCATGCCCGAGGCCTCGCAGGCGTCGGCCACCGGGTTGACCACCTCCGGCGTGGAGGTGGTCAGCATCAGGTCGATCTTCTGGTTGTTGATCAGATCCTTGGCCAGCTGGCTGGCGCGCGAGGGGTCGGACTGGGTGTCGCGCCCGATGAGCTCGATGGCGTAGGTGGTGCCGCCGATGCTCACGCCGCCGGCGGTCTTCTTGCGCACCAGGTCGAGCACGAAGGGATCGGCCTCGCCGAAGCCGCCCAGCGGGCCGGTGAGGGGGCTGATGAAACCGATTTTCAGCGTGGGCTTGCCGGCGGCGGACGCCGCCGAGGGCAGCAGCGAACCGGCGGCGGTGGCGGCGGTGGCGCCGGCCAGCGCCACCAGTTGGCGGCGCGACGCGTCGACGCCGGGTTGTGCGGGGTCAGGCTTGCGGGACATGCTCGGGTCTCCTCGTGTTCTCGTTCGGGGAAGCGGGGCGGCCCGACGGCCGCCCCGGCTGGGTGATCAGAAGGGGTGCACCCAGTGCACGTTGAGCACCGTGCCGCGCACATGGTTCTTGGCCTGCACTTGATCGTACAGGTTCACGAACCACATGTTCCGCTCGTCGGCCTTCCAGAACAAGCCGGGGCCGATGGCCAGCACCTCGGCCTTGCCGGTGTCGCCGTAGGGCATGGCCACCGGCGTGCTGCCGGTCTTCCAGTCATAGCTGTCGTTGGTCAGCTGCTGGAAGTAGTAGCCGTTCAGGCCCACGTGCAACTCGGGGTTCAGCGCGTACGAGCCGGTGAAGTTCACCCACATCGCCTGGCCCGCCTTGGCGCTGGTCAGGCCCAGGTGGGCCGGGTCGCGCGGGTTCTTGTTGGAGAAGTTGTACAGGTAGTGCAGGCGCCAGCTGATCTCGGTCTTGGGCGTGGGCAGCCAGGTCGCGGCCCAGTAGGGGTTGATCGACCAGAAGCCCGAGCCGGGGTTGATGTCGGTGTTGGAGCTGTACTGGCCGGTGGGCACGATCACGTCGAACTCCACGCGCTGCGAGTACACCGGGCGGCCGCCCTGGATGACCGGGTTGAACTGCAGATAGGCGCCCAGCGTGAGGTCGCCCACGCCGTCCTGCGAGTCCAGCGTGGCCGGCGAGCCCGAGCCGAAGGAGGTGTTGAAGTGCAGGATCGGCAGCAGTCCGGTGAAGCCCAGATGCGCGTCGCCGCCGAAGAAGGTCTTGTCGGTGGTGTAGGCCAGCTGGTTGAGCATCAGGAACACGTCGATGTTCGGGCTCTTGAAGCCCGGCGACTCGTTGCCGTTGTTGTCGTCGATGCGGTCGTAGTGCTGGTACTGGTAGTAGCCCAGGTAGGCCAGCCCAGGCTTGGTGGCGCCGAAGCCGTCGAAAAAGCTCGTGCCGCCGGTGTTGATGCCCGCCGGCTCCAGGTTGCCGGCATGCGCCGCGGGCAGTGCGCAGGCGGCCCCCAGGGCCAGCGCGCCCAGCGTGGCGCGCATGAGCGCCGTGGTCGAGATTGCCATGATCTTGTCTCCCTTCGTTGGTCTGGTTCTGATCGCTGATTGGCGATGGCCACGCAATGGTGGCGAGGGGATTATGTTGGCCCGCCCCGACTTGTCGTAGAGGGTCGGCTGCGCTAGCAGCTATCGCGTTTCGATATGAGGGTTCTCCCGGGGGCACGGGGCCGCGCGCCTGCCTGCGCGCACCGCGCGGGCGGCCGCCGGCGGCGCGGCGCGGGCGCCCGATCGGCGCGAGCCATTGACCCTCACGAAATCAACGTATTCAAGCCTTGCCTACCATGCGACGGGCCGATCGGATATTCGCCGCAGGCCTGTCGATTTCCCGCGCGCCGATCTGCCTGTTTCGCTCCGAGGCGTTACACGCCTGCGAGCTTGATTCCCGAAGCATGGAATGTCCGGGTGGAGGCCTTGAAACGTGGGAAATCCGCAAGCGCTCCTGAATTACAAGCAACTCTTCTATTTATCCCTGGCGAATCTGGGCCTGCAGGTCGCCGGCACCTTCGAGGTGAACAACGCCAGCGGCCTGTTCAAGTTCCTCGGTGCCTCGGATCACCAGGTCAGCTGGCTGTGGCTGATCCCTCCGCTGGCCGGCCTGGTCGTGCAGCCGGTGCTGGGCCAGGTGAGCGACCTGGTCGAAACCCGCCACGGCAAACGCATTCCCTTCATCTACGTGGGAGCGATGCTGAGCTGCCTGAGCCTGCTGGTGCTTTCCCTGTCCGAGGCGCTGTGGCTGACGGCGGCGATGATGCTGATCCTCAGCTGCAGCATCAATTGCTCGACCGAAGGCCTGCGATCCCTGACCGGAGACATCACGCCCAACCGCCAGAAATCCAAGGCATTCGCGTGGCAGGCCATATTCGGTTCGTTGGGCGCCATGCTGGCCAGCGCGATTCCCTGGCTGATGGATTCCGCGCATATTTTCGTCAAACCCAGCGAAACCGGATTCAGGATTCCCGTGGTCCTGAAGGTCTCGCTGTTCCTCGGGGCCCTGATGCTTTTCCAGACGGCCTCGTCGATGGTGCGCCAGATGCGGGAAAAGGATCCGGCCCGGGCAAGCCAAGCCCCGGCGGCGCATTCCCCGCGCCGCTTCCTGGCCGAACTGTGCCACGAGTTGTACACGAATATCCGCCGGACCCCGCCTGTCATCCGGCGCATGTTCATGGTGCAGACGTTGACCTGGGCGGGATTGTTCTGCGTCTGGATGTATTTCGGCCTGGCCCTGGCGCAGCGCATCTACGGCCTGCCTCCGGGCGCGGACGTCTCCGTCGACCTGGAGCATCAGGCCAGGCTCACCCAGGGGGTGATCCAGGCGGGGATCTGCTTCGCGGTCTACCAGTTCGTGGGCGTGCTCTACAGCCTGGCCCTGCCGTCGCTGGCCGAGCGCTTCGATCCCAACCGGGTGCACGCGCTCTCGCTGCTCGCCGGGGCCGCCACCCTGGTGGCGATGCTGTTCCTGCACGACATCCGGGCCGTGTACGTGGCCATGGTCGGGCTCGGGCTGTTCTCGGGGAGCCTGAACACCCTGCCCTACGCCATCGTCGCGGCCGAGGTGCCGCCGCGCAACATGGGAGCCTGCCTGGGTATTTTCAACATCACCATTACCGTACCCCAGATCCTGTGCGGTCTGGTGATCGGGCCCTTGAACAGTGCGCTGTTCGGCAACCGCGCCATCTACGTCATCGCGCTGGCCGGGGGGCTGCTGGGAATCGCCGGCCTGCTGTTGCTGCGTCAGCAGGGCATCGACCTGTTGCGCATGGCCTTGGAGCGGCCGGCCCGGCTGCTGCGCAAGGGCGGCGACAAGGCCCGCTAGCGCCGCCGGCGCCCGGCGCGGCCAGCCCGCAGGTGCCCGCCCGGGGGCGCTCAGCCCTGCTCGGCCAGCTGTTTTTCCAGGCGGGCGAGCACGCGGTAGCAGGGCAGCACCCCGGCCACGCTGGACTCCGGCTCGCGGCCTTCGCGGATGGCGGCGAAGAATTCGCGGTCCTGCAGTTCGATGCCGTTCATCGACACGTCCACCTTGCTGACGTCGATGGCCTGGTCCTTGCCGTCCACCAGGTCGTCGTAGCGCGCGACGTAGGTGCCGTTGTCGCAGATGTAGCGGAAGAAGGTGCCCAGCGGCCCGTCGTTGTTGAAGGACAGCGACAGCGTGCAGATGGCGCCGGTACTGCTCTTGAGCTGGATGCTCATGTCCATCGCGATGCCCAGCTGCGGATGGATCGGGCCCTGCACCGCGTGCGCCTGCACGATCTCCCCGCCCGCCTGCCAGGCGAACAGGTCCACGGTGTGCGCGGCGTGGTGCCACAGCAGATGGTCGGTCCAGCTGCGCGGCTGGCCCAGCGCGTTCATGTTGCTGCGCCGGAAAAAGTAGGTCTGCACGTCCATCTGCTGCACCCGCAGCTCCCCGGCCGCGACGCGCCGGTGCACCCATTGATGGCTGGGATTGAAGCGGCGGGTATGCCCGGCCATCGCCACCAGGCCGCTGCGCCGCTGCTCGTCGACCACGGCCTGCGCGTCGTCCAGGCTGTCGGCCAGCGGGATCTCCACTTCCACGTGCTTGCCGGCGCGCAGGCATTGCAGGGCCTGCGCGGCGTGCATCTGCGTGGGGGTGCACAGGATGACCGCGTCGACCTCGGGCAGCGCCAGGCTGTCGGCCAGATCCGTGGTGGCGTGCGCGATCCCGTACTTGCCTGCGATCTCGCGGGTCTTGTCGAGCTCGCGCCCGACCAGCGAGACCACCTCGACGCCGTCGATGTTGCGGATTCCGTCCAGGTGCTTGATGCCGAAGGCGCCGGCTCCGGCCAGCGCGACCTTGATCGTCTTGCTCATGTCCTCGGGTTCTCCAGGATCAGGTGCCCGACCGCCGTGTTGGAGGCCGGAACATGGTAGAAACGGCGGGCCACGCGAGGCGCCGGCCCGCCGGCCAGGTCGCCCATGGCGCCGCGCGCGATCAGCCACATGACCAGCTCGATGCCTTCCGAGCCCGCCTCGCGCACGTACTCGATGTGGGGAACCTGGGCCAGCCCCACCGGGTCGTCGATCAGCCGGTCCAGGAAGCGCTGGTCCCATTCGCGGTTGATCAGCCCGGCACGCGGACCCTGCAACTGGTGGCTCATGCCGCCGGTTCCCCAGATCTGCACGTTCAGGTCGGTGTCGAAGCTCTCCACCGCGCGGCGGATGGCCTGGCCCAGCGCGAGGCAGCGGCGTCCCGAGGGCACCGGATACTGCACCACGTTGACCGCGAAGGGGATCACCGGGCAGGGCCAGGCCTGCACCTGGCCGCACATCAGCGACAGCGGCACGGTCAGGCCGTGGTCCACGTCCATGCGGTTGACGATGGTCAGGTCGAAGTCCTGCTGGATCACCGACTGCGCGATGTGCGAGGCCAGCTCCGGATGCCCGAGGACCCGCGGCACCGGGCGCGGCCCCCAGCCTTCGTCGGCCGGCTGGAAGCTCTCGCCCGTGCCGATGGCGAAGGTGGGGATCATCTCCAGGCTGAAGGCGCTGGCGTGGTCGTTGTAGACCAGGAAGATCACGTCGGGGCGCTGCTCGCGCAGCCACTGGCGCGAGAATTCGTAGCCCGCGAACAGCGGCTTCCAGTAGGGCTCGCCGGTCTTGCCCAGGTCCATCGCCGCGCCGATGGCCGGCACGTGCGAGGTGTAGACGCTTGCGCTGATGCGTGCCATCAATGCTTCTCCCCCGGCCTGGCCGCGGCGGCCTCGCCGATGTAGCGGTTGCCCTCGACCGAGCGGCCGCCGCGCACCATCATGTCCCGGTATTCCTCCTCGCTCATGCCGGTCATGCTGCCGGCCATCTGCTGGAAGGACTTGCCGTCGGTGGCGCCGATCTTGGCCAGGAAATAGATGTTGCCGCCCAGCTGGATGCAGCGGTTGAGGTCGCGCGCCAGCACGGCCTGCTTCTGCTCCTCGCTCATCGGCCATTCGTCCAGGTAGGCGCGCTCGTCGGCCTTGAAGCGTTCGCGGTTGGCCGGCTTCATCAGCGACATGCAGAACTGGTTCAGGTGGTATCCCAGGCGCGACATCTCGGCGTCGAAGATGGTCGTGCCCGGCACGTCCTTGTAGGGCTTGTCAAGAGCCATGGCCGCCTCCGGGGTTCATGTCAGTTCCGTTCAGTTCAGGCCAGTACAGGCGCATCGGATTGTCCACCAGCAGCTTGCGCTGCAGTTGCGCGGTGGGCGCGATGTGCGGGATGAAATCCACCAGCAGCCCGTCGTCGGGCATGTGGTCCTTCAGGTTCGGATGCGGCCAGTCGGTGCCCCACAGCACACGGTCGGGAAAGGTCTCGACGATGCGCCGCGCGAAGGGAACCACGTCGCGGTAGGCGGCCTGCTCGGCGTGCAGCGCGGGCGGGCCCGACAGCGACAGGCGCTCCGGGCAGCTCACCTTGGACCATACGTTGGCGTGCTCGCGCATGAAGCGCAGGAACAGCTCGAACTCCGGGCCGTCCACCGGCTTGCTCACGTCCGGGCGTCCCATGTGGTCCACCACCACCGTGGTGGGCAACGCGGTGAAGAAGTCCCACAGCTCGGGCAGGTCCACCGCCTCGAAATAGATCACCACGTGCCAGCCCAGGGGCGCGATGCGCGCGGCGATGTCCATCAACTCGTCGCGCGGCGTGAAGTCCACCAGGCGGCGCACGAAGTTGAAGCGCACGCCTCGCACGCCGGCCGCGTGCAGCGCCCTCAGGTCCTCGTCGCTCACGTCCCGGCGCACGGTGGCCACCCCGCGCGCGCGCCCGTCCGAGTGCTCCAGCGCATCGACCAGGGCCCGGTTGTCGGCGCCGTGGCAGGTGGCCTGCACGATGACGTTGCGCGCGAAGCCCAGGTGGTCGCGCAGCGCGAACAGCTGTTCGCGCGAGGCGTCGCAGGGGGTGTACTTGCGCTGCGGCGCGTAGGGAAAACGCTCGCCGGGGCCGAACACGTGGCAATGCGCGTCCACGCTTCCCGGAGGCAGCACGAAGCGCGGGCGCGACGGCCCCTGGTACCAGTCCAGCCAGCCGGGAGTCTTCTCGAACACCATGGATTCAGTCCTTGTCGGCAGTCTTGCGCGCCGCGGTCGCGGCGCCCAGCAAACGATCGGCCTCGACGCGCCAGTCGGCGCTGCGCGCGAAGCCCGGCTCGCCGCGGCGCCCGAACACGCCCTGCTCGGCCAGGTCGGCCACCCAGGCCTGGCGCTCCGCGGTTCCCGAGGCCGACCAGGGCTGCAGCCCCGCCTCGTCGACGGTGCGCGCCACCTCGCGCATTTCCTCGCTGCGCCGGCGACCGTGCTCGATCACGCGCTGGAAGAAATAGGCGCCCTGCTTCTCCCAGTCGATGCCGGGGAAGGTCTCGGCCAGCGAAGCGAGCACGGCATCCTCGACCCCGTAGGCTCGCGCCGCGCTGAAACTCTCGATGACCATGGCCTCCAGGCCCTTGATCATCACGCTGCGGCACATCTTGGTGGCCGAGACGATGCCCAGGCGCTCGTCGCCGAAGCGGGCGCCGGCGAATCCCAGCGCCTGCAGGGCCGGCGCCAGCTCGCGCGCATGCACACCGCCCAGCAGCATGGGCACCTTGCTGCGGTACGGAGGCACCGAGGTCATCACGGCCGCCTCGACGTAGCGCGCCCCGGCGCCGTCGACGGCGGCCGCGGCCTGCGCCTTCGCCCCCGGCGAGGCCGAATTGACGTCGACGAACCAGGCGCCAGCGCGCAGGGCGGGTGCGCACTCGGCCGCCACCGCCACGGCCTGGCTGGCCGTCACCGCGCTGATCACCAGGTCGCAGCCGCGCGCCAGTTCCGCGGCGGATCCGGCCACGCGCACGCCCTGCGCCAGGGCATGCTCGCGCAGCGGCGCCGCATCCGGCCCGGCCAGCTTGCGGTCCCAGGCCAGCACCTGCCGCAGGCCCAGCGCGCGCAGGTCTTCCGCGACGATGCGCCCCACCTCGCCATAGCCGACCAGGCCGACGCTCCAGCCCCGAGCGCGCTGCGTGAGATCGTCCATCGCGGACCTCAGTCGACGTAGCGCAGGCCGGCTTTCTCCAGCGGCTCGCGCATCTTGTACATATCCAGGCCGAGCACGCCGGAGGCCAGCTTCTTGCGCTTCTCGCCCTCGTTGGCCTCGCGCGCGGCCGCCGCCTCGGCGGTGGCCGCGGCCACCGCCGCCGGCACCACGACCACGCCGTCGTCGTCGGCCACCACCACGTCGCCCGGCTGCACCTGCACGCCGGCGCAGACCACCGGCACGTTCACCGAACCCACGGTGGCCTTGATGGTGCCCTTGGCGCTGATGAAGCGGCTCCACACCGGAAAGCGCATCTCGGTGAGGTCCTTCACGTCGCGCACCCCGCCCTCGATCACCAGGCCGCAGGCCCCCTGGGCGCGGAAGGACGTGGCCAGCAGGTCGCCGAAGTAGCCGTCGCTGCACTCGGCCGTCACCGCGGCGACCACCAGGTCGCCGGGGCGGATCTGCTCGGCCGCCACATGCAGCATCCAGTTGTCGCCGGGGTGCAGCAGCACGGTCACCGCGGTCCCGCAGGCATGCGCGCCGCCGTAGATCGGGCGCATGTAGGGCCGCATCAGCCCCACGCGGCCCATGGCCTCGTGCACGGTGGCCGAGCCGAAGCCCGCCAGGGCCTTCACGGCCGCGGGATCGGCGCGCTGGATCGTACGGTGCACCACGCCGAGCTGGTTCATCTGAGTCATGTCCTGTCCTCCGGAGTCAAAGCCCGCGCGCCTTCAGCGCGGCGTCCAGGCGCGGGTACACGCGCCGGGCGTTGTGTTCGTAGATCTTCGCGCGCTGCTGCGGGTCGATGGCCGCGACCTCGACGTAGCGCCGGGTGTCGTCGTAGTGGTGTCCGGTGAGCGGATCGATGCCGCGCACGGCGCCGATCATCTCGGAGGCGAACAGGATGTTGTCCACCGGGATCACGCGGGTCAGCAGGTCGATGCCCGGCTGGTGGTACACGCAGGTGTCGAAGTAGATGTTGCCCAGCAGGTGTTCCTGCAGCAGCGGCTTCTTCAGCTCCTGCGCCAGGCCGCGGAATCGACCCCAGTGATAGGGAACCGCGCCGCCGCCGTGGGGAATGACGAATTTGAGCGTGGGGAATTCCTTGAACAGGTCCCCGGTCAGGCATTGCATGAAGGCCGTCGTGTCGGCGTTCAGGTAGTGCGCCCCGGTGGTGTGGAAGCAGGCATTGCAGCTGGTGCTCACGTGCACCATGGCCGGGATGTCGTACTCCACCATCTTCTCGTAGACGGGGTACCACCAGCGGTCGGTCAGCGGCGGCTCCTTCCAGTGCCCGCCCGAGGGATCGGGGTTGAGATTGATGCCGACGAAGCCATAGTCCTTCACGCAGCGCTCGAGCTCGGGGATGCAGCTGCGCGGGTCCACGCCCGGCGACTGGGGCAGCATGGCGGCGCCGATGAAATGCTCGGGGAACAGCTGGGAAACCCGGTGGCACAGCTCGTTGCAGATGCCCGCCCAGGTGGAACTGGTGTTGAAATCGCCGATGTGGTGGGCCATGAAACTGGCACGCGGCGAGAAGATGGTCAGGTCGCTGCCGCGCTCGCGCATCAGGCGCAGCTGGTTGTTCTCGATGCTTTCGCGCAATTCGTCGTCGCTGATGCGAAGATCGGCCACCCTGGGGCCGAGTTCGGGCGTGGCGAGGTTGTCGATCTGCGCCTTGCGCCATTGCTCCAGGGCCTTGGGTGCCGTGGTGTAGTGGCCGTGACAGTCGATGATCATGCGGGATCTCCAGGGTTTATCGGCGCACCGGGCCGACGCTCATGCCTGCATCAGGGTTTCCGATTATGGCAAGCCGCCCCGCCGCGTCCAAGACCGGCCGCTGCGCTAGCAGCTATCACGAATTGATATGGTCGGCGGCGCGTGCGTACTCGCGCGCCAGTTGCAGCAGCAGGTCCACCGCGTGGCGCAGCAGCGGCGTGCTGGGCTTGCTGGCCGAGGTGGCGAGGAACAGCCGGCTGTACAGGCTCGGATGGGTAAGCGCGCGCACGCGGAAGGCGTCGCGCTGGCCGCTGGCCAGCACCGCGCTGCGCGCGAGCACCGCATGGCCGTGCCCGCTGCGCACCAGGTCCAGGATGGACTGGACTCCGGAGACCTCCCAGGCGATTTGCAGCTTGATATGCGATAACGCCGCCTGACTCTCGATCATTCGGCGAATGGCGTGCGTCCTCTCAGGAATGACCAGCGGATACGAACCCAGGCTGTTGAAAGGAACTTCGTGCTCGGGCTCGCCGCGGCCCGCCGGGCTGACCAGGCACAGTTCCTGCTCGAACACCGGCCGCACCTCGATGGCCTCCTGGGTCTGCGGGTTCAGCACCAGGCCGATGTCCACGCGCCCGGTGGAGATCCACTCGGTGATGTGCGCCGACAGCCCCTCGACGATGGCCAGGCGCGCCTTGGGCAGGCTCGCCTCGAAACCCTGCACCAGCGGCAGGGTCAGCACCCGCCCCATGCTCGGGGGCAGGCCGATGATGATGCGCCCGGTCGGCTCGTCGCGCCCGGCCTCCAGGTCCTCGCGGGCCTGCGCCACGAGTTGCAGGATGCCCGCCGCATGCTCGAACAGGCGCTTGCCCGCCTCGGTGAGCACGACGCCGCGCCCGGTACGCTGCAGCAGCACCGCGCGCAGGTCGGTCTCCAGCAGCCGAACCTGGCGGCTCAGCGCCGGCTGGGCGATGTCCAGCAGGACCGCGGCCTTGCTGAAACTCCCCACCTCGGCGACGCGCACGAAATATTCGAGTTGCTTGAGGTTCATGCCCCTATTGGAGCACTGTCCCGGCCTTGCCCCGGCCGGGATGCCACGGATCAACGGGGGGCCATGCGCAGCGAGCCGTCCAGACGGATGGTCTCGCCGTTCAGGTAGACGTTGCGCACGACATGCGCGGCCAGCGCGGCGATTTCCCGCGGCTGCCCCAGGCGCTTGGGAAAGGGCACCGAGGCGGCCAGCGAATCCTGCACCTCCTGCGGCAACGCCGACATCATCGGCGTGTCGAACAGGCCCGGGGCCACCGTGACCACGCGAATGCCGTGCGAGGCCAGGTCACGCGCCAGCGGAAGGGTCATCGCGGCCACGCCGCCCTTGGAGGCCGAATACGCGGCCTGCCCGACCTGTCCGTCGAAGGCCGCGACCGAGGCGGTCAGCAGCATCACGCCGCGCTCCCCGTCGGCCAGCGGCTCCAGCGCCGCGATGCGCGCGGCGCACAGGCGCACCACGTTGTAGCTGCCGATCAGGTTCACGCGCACCGTGCGCTCGAAATCCTCCAGCGGCGCCGGCGAGCCGTCGCGCGAGACCACGCGCTTGGCGCCGCCCACGCCGGCCATGTGCATGATGATGCGCGCCGTGCCGTGAGCCTGGGCCGCCTGCTCGATGGCGGCCTGCAGCGCCGCGCCGTCGCCGACGTCGGCCGTCAGCGCGATGCCGCCGATGTCGGCCGCCACCGCGCGCGCGCGCTCGGCGTTGAGGTCCAGCACGGCCACCTTCGCCCCCTGGCTGGCCAGTTCCCGAGCCACCGCCTCGCCCAGCCCGGAGCCCGCCCCGGTGACCAACGCGCTTTGTCCTTGAATGTCCATGTCCAGATTCCGTCCTCAGGCTCGAAAGGAAAGCGTGCGCGGCTGCGCACGAAAACCCTCATTTCACGCTGCCGCGGCCCGGCTGTCCAGCAGGTCGGCCTCCACGCGCTCGGCGGCCGCGCGCAACGCGGTCATGCACCGAGGGTCCAGCGCGGTGCCGACCAGGCCTTGCATCATGTCCAGGGTCTTCGCGACCGGCACCGCCGCCCGGTACGGCCGGTCGGCGGAAATGGCGTCGAAAATGTCGGCCGTGGTGATCACCCGCGTCTCCAGCGTGATGTCCGCCTCGCCCAGCCCGCGCGGATAGCCGGTGCCGTCCAGGCGTTCATGATGGGCGCCGGCCACGCGCGCGAGCTCGGCGAAGGCCTCGATGCCCGAGAGGATCTGCTCGGTGTACAGCGCGTGCATGCGTACCGCGTCCCATTCCGCCTCGTCGAGACGCCCGGGCTTGTCGAGCACGGTGTTGCTCACGCCCAGCTTGCCCAGGTCGTGCAGCAGCGCCCCGCGCCGCAGCCAGCGCCTGCGCTGCGGGTCGAAGCCCAGCTGTTCGGCGATCAGGTCGGCGTACAGCCCGACACGCGCGCTGTGCCCCGCCGTGAACGGGCTCTTGGCGTCGATGATCTGGCCGAAGGCCTCGGCGATCTGGTCCAGGTAGTCCTCGTCCACCGGCACGCTGTGCCGCGCCGGCTCCAGCGCGTACACCCGCTGCGCCAGCGCGGGATCGCGCAGGGCCAGCCAGAAGGCCTCCCCCGCCACCCGCTCCAGCGCCCGCACCAGCGCGGGGTCGAACCAGGAGCCGGCGCGCAGCCGCGCCTCGCGCAGCGCCGCGGCCGGTCCGCCGGCGGTATGGAACACGTCCACCACCTGGGCCAGCAGCGCGATGCGCCCCGGCAGCGCGATGGCCTCGCCCGCCAGGCCGTCGGGCTTGCCGCTGCCGTCCCAATGCTCGTCCAGCGCGTGGATGCCCCCGGCCACCACCTCGCCGAAGCGCATCTGCCGCGCGATGTCGGCGCCGCGCTGGCAGCGGGTGCGGATGAGTTCGCGGGAAAAGTCGTCGCCGTGCTGGAAAATGTCCAGGGTGGCGCGAAAGCGCTCGGCCAGGCCCGTGCCCAGCCCGGTATGGGTCAGCACGAAGCGCGCCACCTGCGGGAGCGAGCTTCCCACCAGCTTGAAGTCGCGTTTGAACTGCAGGTCGTCGCTGAGGTAGAGCTCGCAGATGCGCGCCGCGTTGCTGCTGCAGCCCAGGTCCTTGAGCAGCAGCGTGTAGTAGATGTCGCGCAGCGCGGACTCGCCCAGGCCGAGTTCCTCGCCCAGGGCCATGCCGATCCAGGCGCAGCGCACGCAATGGCCGCGCGGCTGGCCTTCGGTCATGTCCAGCGCATGGCTCAGGGCCCCGATCAATTCCGACAGTTTCAGCTGCTGCATTCCAGGCTCCCCACACACGCCGCGCACGGCCGCGGCCACCCCACTCCAGGCTCTACGCTGCGCCGGCCTGCGCGGATTCACCCGCTGCCTGCGGCTGCCCGGCCTGCAGGGCCTGCAGCAACCAGCGCACGAAGGGCTGCTCGGGCGACCACGCCGCCGGCGCGGTGTGCGCGGCCGCGTGCCAGGCCTCGACATCCTCGCCGCGCAGCCCGCTGCGATGCAGCCACTGGGTGACCGGACAATCGTCCACGTGCATCGGCGCCCGCGAGGCGTCCTGCGCCAGCGCCCAGTGCAAGGCCAGCGCCCCCAGCGGCCCGTGGATGCGCTCGCGCCCCAGGCGCGGTCCGCCATGGGCCCACCAGCCATGCAGCTCGCCGGAGCGGCCCTGCAACTGCCCCCGCTCGTATCCGAGCATCTCGCACAGCGCCGGGTTGAGGTCTCCGATGCGGCCCTCGGCATCCAGCGTGAACATGCCGGCGGCGTTCTTTTCCATCAGGCGGCGCTGGTAGCCCAACGCACGCTCCAGGCGCCGGTGCGACTCCTGCTCGCGCAGGTCCTGGTCGTACAGCGCGGTCTGCGAGTCGAGGATGGTCATGACCGCCCAGGTCAGGCGAGTTCGCCGGATGGGCAGCGTGGCCGCGGCGCGGAATCCGTAGCGCCCGGCCATGCGTCGCGGGAGGTCTCCTGCAGTTCCATGCCGTGCCGGCTCTTGAACCACGCGCGCCCGGCATCGACCAGGCTCAGCAACGCCATCGGCGCCGCGCTGACCTGCGCCGCCAGCGCGCACAGGTCGTCGAACACCTGCTCGGCGGCGGTGTCCAGGATCTCCAGTTCCCGCAGGGCCTGCAGACGCCGCGCCTCGGCATCGGGCGAGGCGTCGGAATCTGCGGGAAGGTCGGACATGGCGGGTCGGTCGGAGGGCCGGAACATTCTCGCATGGGCCCCCGCCCGGGCGGCAGCGCCCTCGCGGAGGCACTCGCGGGGGACACTTCGGGTAGACCCTAGCAATAAATGAGACACATTCCCTGCGTACCTTGCGGGCATTTTTCGCAGGTACGCTTTCTGCCTGCGGCGCATCCACCCTGCGCCCCGGGGACCGCTCTTGGTCTCCGGGCGGCACCATCCGCGAAGGAGGACTCCGCAATGAACCACAATCCCTACGCAACGCAAAGCTACATCGACCTGCTGGGTGAACTGGAACATGCACGGCGCGTACTCGCCCAGGCGCGCATCGGCAGCCTGGCGCCGGCCGCCGCAGCCCAGCGCGCGATCGAGGGCATCGACGCCGTCGAGGCGTCCTGGAGCGCCTTCGGGCGCCAGCATCTGCGCTCCGCGCGCGGCGCGCTGACCCTGTTGCGCCAGGGCGCGCTGCCGCACACGCCCGAGTGCATCGACGCCGTGCAGGAACTCTCCGCGCTGCTGCAGCGCCACCGCGGCGCCGAGCACGCTCCTTCGTGCAACCGGCATTACGCCTGGCAGTGACGCGCCCAAGTGTCGCCGCGCGCCGGCGCAGCGCCCTGGCCGAGCTTTGCCTGGCGGCGGCCTGCGCCGCGCAGGCCTGCCAGGCCGGGGCCCTGGCCGACGGGCGGGCCTGGGCCTCGCAGGCCGGCTCGCACCTGTGGGACGTCTACGAGCAGGGGCAGCCGGAACTCTTTCTCACGGGCTACGCCTGGCACGACCCACACACCTACACCGCCTCCAAGCTCGCCACGCTGAACAGCCACGCCTGGGGTCTCGGAGCCGCCAAGCGCCTGATCGACGCGGACGGCAACGATGAAATGGTCTACGCCATGGTGTTCGCGGATTCGCACCGCAAGCCCGAACCCGTGGTGGGTTACGCGAAACAATGGATCTGGCGCCCCGACGGGGGGCCCTTCAGCCTGGGCGCCGGTTATACGGCGGGGCTGACGTCCCGAACCGACATCCTGAACAACATACCCTTTCCGATCGTGCTGCCCTTGTTTTCTGTGGGTATGGGCGCGGTACGCCTGTACGGAACCTTCCTTCCCAGGGTGACGGACAAGCTCAACAACGGAAACGTGGCTTTCTTTTTTGCCAGCATCCAGTTTCGCTGATTTTCGTGCAAAGTTTCACGAATCGAGACGGCCCTCGCACCTACACTGCGCCGATCGACCACCATCGGTGCCAAGCGAGGCAATCAGCATGCGCAAATCTGCACGACGGCCATCCCCGCGCGGGAGCATCCGGGCATGACTGCGCAACGCGTGTCCTGCAAGCCCGCGCCGTCGGCCGCCATCGCCGACGATGTCGCCGCGGACCTGGTGCAGTTGCTGCTGCGCGGGGTGCCGGTGAATTTCGCCGCCGGGATCAGTTCCGCCGCGGTCACCGCGTGGATCCTGCGTGGCGTGGATCCGCCTCGCGCACTGCTGGCCTGGCTCGCGGCCTATTGCGCGCTGTACATGATCCGCATCGCGACCTGGCTGCGTGCGCGTGCGCCGGGCGTGGTGCAGCAGGCTCCGCAGCAGTGGCTGCGCAGGACCCGGCTGAGCGTGCTGGCGGTCGGCCTGGCCTGGGCCATCCTTCCGGCCCTGTTGTTCCCGCCCGACCCCATGCACGCGCTGGCCGTGGCGCTCATCGCCAGCGCCGTATGCGGAGCCGGCATGGCGATCTACTCGGCCGATTGGGTCTCGGCGCTGCTGTTCGTGATGCCCACGGTGGTCGCGGCGACCTGGCACCTGCTGCTGGCCGCGCAGACCCTGCCGCCGGGCCTGAGCCTGCTCTACCTGCTATACACGGCCTTCCTGCTCCACGCCACGCGCCGGACCCATGCCCAGTTCCAGCACATCGCCCTGCATCGCGCACAGGCGTCGGCCCAGTTGTCGCGCGATCCGCTGACCGGCCTGGGCAACCGGCTGGAGCTCGACGCGCGCCTGCAGCAAGCGCTCGCCCGCGCCCGGCGCCAGGGCACCGAGGTCGCCCTGGGCTACATCGACCTGGACGATTTCAAACCCGTCAACGACTCCCTGGGACACGCCGCGGGCGACACATTGCTGCGCCAGCTGGCCGCGCGCTGGCGCGACGAACTGCGCTCCAACGAACTCATCGCCCGCCTGGGCGGGGACGAATTCGTGCTGCTGGTCGAGGATCTCGACCCCGCGCGCGCCGAAGCGCAGCTCGATGCCGTGGTCGAGCGCCTGCAGCGCGCGCTGCACAGCGACTTCCAGATCGCCGGAAGCTCGGCGCGGGTGGGCATGACCATCGGCGTGGCGCGCTATCCGCTGGACGGCAGCGAGGCGGACATGCTGATGCGCCATGCCGACGCGGCGATGTACCACGGAAAGAAGCACAAGGGGCGGCACGGCGGATGGTGGCCGGCGCGCCCACCGAGCTTGCCGCTGGGCGGTTCCGTGGCGACCGGCGAGAGCTTCCCGGCAGGCATAATGTCCCCATAACAATGCATCGACGACGCGGGCGACCACGGAGCTTTCCACGGTTTGCCACGCGTTCCATGGGGGATGTACCCGCGGGCCGCGGCCCGCTCCATGCGGAGAAACCATCGATGTCCCATCCTCGCCAGAACCACCGTTCCCACCTGCAGCTCGGCCTGCGCCTGGCCTGCGCCGCGGCGGCCGCCGCGAGCCTGTGCGCCAGCGCCCAGGCCATGACCGTGTCCGAGTACGGACACACCCTGAAAAAGGACGCCTCCCAGGCCGGGCACGCCGTCGTGCACGCCGGCTCCGAGGCGGGCCACGGCGTGTGGCATGCCGGCAAGACCGTGGGCAAGGACGTCGCCCATGGCGTCGAGCACGGCTACCACGCCACGAAAAAGGCGCTGAGCAGCAAGAGCTCGCAGCCCTCCTCGGGCAGCAAGTAAGCGCCCCGCGCGGGCGGCCCGCCGGCCGCGGCGGGAGCCCGCGACGCAAGGGCCCTCGCGGCCCTTCGATCTGTCTCGCTCGGTTTGCCCCCGCCCGGGCCGGCATGAACTTCGCCGGAAATTATGGATTTTCTACGCGCATTCAGCGCTCAGGCGATTGAACCGGATTTTCAAAAAAGACCACAAAAAATATAGCCATTCCCTGAATATCGTTATTTGAAGAATGCTCCCTTGAATATCGTCTTCTCGATAAACTGAGGCCGCAAACCGACGATTCACGGGCATGCCGCGGAATATTCATTCGAATACCCGCGCGCCCCGGCAATCCTCGATTCGCGACATTCATTCATCCAGCAGCACCGAACCCAAGGAGCGGAAAATGGCTGAACATACCCAGCAAGGCAACCAGGAAGCATCCAAGCGAGGCTTCGCTTCGATGAGCGAGGAACAACAGCGCCAGATCGCCTCCAAGGGCGGCCAGGCTTCCGGCGGCAATTTCAAGAACGATCCCGAACGCGCGGCCGAAGCGGGTCACAAGGGCGGCCAGGTCTCCGGCGGAAATTTCAAGAACGATCCCGAGCGTGCGGCCGAGGCCGGCCACAAGGGCGGCCAGGTCTCCGGCGGCAATTTCAAGAACGACCCGGCACGCGCGGCTGAAGCCGGCCACAAGGGCGGCCAAGTCTCCGGCGGCAATTTCAAGAACGACCCGGAGCGCGCCGCGCAGGCCGGCCAGAAGGGCGGCCAGCACTGAAGCCTGAGCGATCCGGCAGCCGCGGGCCCGCCGAGCAGGCCCGCGGCTGCCCGGCACCGTGGTCGCGTGAACTATGATCGGCGCGCAATGCAGGCCCGGCTGGCGGAGCTTGCGCAGCGAACCCAGGGAGATGCGCCGTGAAGGTCGTGAACGCTTGCGTGGTGTGTGGCTCCAGGAAGCTCAGCAAGCGTTTCGGGCAGTTCGCCCCCTTCGTCGCCCACCGCATCGCCGATTATCCGATGGGAACCATCAACATCGGCGGACAAACCCTGCACCCCCCGCTGTTCACGAATTCCATGCGCTGCGCGGATTGCGGCTTCGTGTTCTCGCAGATCCGCTTCGAGGACGACGAACTGCAGCGGCTCTACCAGGATTATCGCGGCCCGGAATACACACGGGTGCGCAATTTCTTCGAGCCCGGCTACGACAAGCTCAATGAGCGCATCGGAAGCAGCCCGCTGGAAGTGCGCAACCGGGCCGCCGCGCTGATGGGCTTCCTGCAGGGACTCGTCGATCCCCGGTCCCGGACCTCGGTGCTGGACTACGGCGGCGACATGGGCCAGCACATCCCGCAGGACTTCGCCCATTGCCGCCGCTTCGTGTTCGACATTTCCAGGGTCGCGACCGTGGACGGCGTGAGCATCGTCAACGACGTCAACGGCCTGGGCGTGATGGATTTCGTGATCTGCTCCAACGTACTGGAACACGTGCCCTTCCCGGCCCGCGTGATCGACGACATCAAGAAGGTCTGCGGCCCGGATACCGTGCTGTTCATCGACGTTCCGCTGGAAATGAATCCCGCGCAGGATCCGCCGGACCAGGAGATCCCCGCCTTTTTCCACGAGCACGTCAATTACTTCACGCCGCGCTCGATCAACGCGCTGCTGCGCTACCACGGGTTCTCGACCCTCAAGACCGAGCTGTTCACCATCGACATGGGCTGGGTCACCGGGCACGCGATCTACGTGCTCGCCCGTCCCAACTGGTTCGTCAGCATCACGCAGAATGCGGCGCAACAGGCTGCGCCCCAAGCCGCGCCCGAAGCCTCGGCGGCCTCCGCGGCGGCTGCCTTGCTGGCGGGCGCGCCCGTGCGCTGAGCCGCCCGGCGGGGCCCACCAGCTAGCTGCGGGGGCGAGCGCCGCGCAGCAAATGTTCCAGCACGTCCCGCGCCAGCGGGCGGTGGAACCAGTAGCCCTGGGCTTCGTCGCAGCCCAGCTCGCGCAAACGCAGCATCGTGGCCTCGTCCTCGACGCCCTCGGCCACCACGCGCAGTCCCAGCGCATGGGCCATCTGGATGACCGCGCTGACGATGGCGCTCGCGTCGTCGTCCTCGGTCAGTCCGAGCACGAAGCTGCGGTCCACCTTCAGCCGATCCACATCGAGGCGGCGCAGGTAGGCCAGGCTGGAATAGCCGGTCCCGAAATCGTCGATGGCGACGCGCAGGCCAGATTGCTTCAGCCCGGCCAGCACGGTGCGCATGCGCGCGGCGTCGTCCAGGAACACCGATTCGGTCAGTTCCACCTCGAACTGGCCCGCCTGCAAGCCATGCCGCGCGATGGCCTGCGCGAGCAGATGGGGAAAATCGCCCCGCCGCATCTGCACCACCGACACGTTCACGCTCAAGGGCAGCGTGCCCAAGCCCTGGTCGCGCCAGCGCGCGGCGTCGGCGCAGGCGCGTTCCACCACCCAGGCGCCCACGTCGACGATCAGTCCCGTCCGCTCCGCCACGCCAATGAACTGCCCCGGCGGCACCAGGCCGCGATCCGGGTCGCGCCAGCGCAGCAAGGCCTCGGCTCCGACCACCTCGCCGCTGCGCAGATCCACCTGCGGCTGGTAGTGCAACTCGAACTCCTGGCGCGACAAGGCACGCCGCAGGCCGCGCGCGATGCGGAAATGCTCGCGCGCGCGCTCGTTCGCGCCCGGCGTCGCGTAACGCACGATGTTCTTGCCGGCGGCCTTGGCCTCCTGCAGGGCCGCCGCGGCCTGGCCCAGCAGATCGTCGAAGTTCGCGGCGTCCTCGGGAAATTGGGCGATCCCCTGCGACAGGGTCAGTTCGACCGTCCTGCCGCCCAGGTCGAAGGCCCGGGCCGCCGTCTGCGCCATGCGCTCGCACAGCTCGGCGGCGGCGTCCAGCCCGCCCTCCTGCACGGTCAGGACCAGGAATTCGTCCGCGTTCCACCGGCACACCTTGTCGGCATCGCCCACGCAGGCCTGCAGTCGCGAAGCCCATTCGTGCAGCACCTGGTCCCCGGCCCCGAGCCCGAAGCTTTCGTTCACGCTGCGGAAATCGTCGATGTTCAGGCAGACCAGGCCGAACTTCGTGCCGCTTTCGAGCAGGCTCTCGCAACGCGTGCGGAACAGGCGCCGGTTGGGCAGGCCGGTCAGGGCGTCGTGGCTGGACAGATGCTGGATCGCGTTCTCGGCCGCCCTGGCCTGGCTGAGGTCGTTGTACACCCCGAGGTAGTTGCTGACGCTTCCATCGGCGCCATGGATGGCCTTGATGGACAGCCACTCGGGGTAGACCTCACCGCTGCGGCGCCGGTTCCAGACCTCGCCGCTCCAGGCTCCGCTGTCGCGCAGCGCAGCCCACAGCGCCGCGTGGAATTCGGGCCCGTGCATGCCGGAGGCGAACAGGCGCGGAGTCTGCCCCAGCAGTTCCTCGCGCGCGTAACCCAGGCTGCGGCACATGCTCGGGTTCGCCTCGACGATGCGGGCCTGGGCATCGGTGACCAGCATGCCCTCCTCGGCCGAGTCGAAGGCTCGCCCGTACCGGCGCAGGCTGTCCTGCCAGCGGGCATGCGACAGCACGATGCCCACCAGGCTGGCGCCGGTTTCCAGCAATTTGCGGTGAAAGTGTCCGGGCGCGCGCGGCTCGAAACTGGACAGCGCGAAGGTCCCCACCACCTGCCCGGCGTCGTCGTACACCGGCACCGACCAGCAGGCGCAGAGGTTGAAGTCGTAGGCGACCTGGCGCAGGTCGGTCCAGCGTGGGTCGCTGAAGGTATTGCTGACGAACTGCGGAGTGCCCCGGTAGATCACGTTGCCGCAGGAGCCTCCGCCGGGGCCGGGCTGCAGGCCGTTCAGGCGGCACACCGCGGCGTCGGGCACGCTGGGCGAGGCATGCACGTAGAGCTTGCCGTCCTCCGGATTGAGCAGCATGACCGTGCCCACCGCGTTGGGCAGCAGCATTTCCGCCAGATGGCAGACCTCGCGAACCATGCCCAGCGAGTCCCGGCCCCGCAGCACCGCGCGCAGGATCGACTGCTGGTACTCCAGAATGGCCTGCTGCTCGCGCGGGTCGAGCAGGATCTCCTCGTCGGCCGGCTCGGCATCCTCGGGTCGCGCCAGGCGCAGGGGCATCATGAACAGTCACCGGGAAATGCGAACAATTTGCACGTATTCGCAAAATTCGATACAAAATGAAAAATGTATTCGAGCAATCATCGCCAAACGACCGATTGTTTGTCAAGTCACTCGTAACTCCGCGCTTTTCTCGGTGCACGAATGGCACGATCCGCGCCGAGCCTGTCGAGCAAAGCTCCGATTTCCGTGAAATAGTTGCGCGCCCGCCGAGCGGCCCGCCCCTAGCATTCGGTCACGAAGCTGGATACGGAGCTGTTCATGAGACTCATCGATTGGGAAGGCGCGGAGGATGGCGCCGCGCAGGCGATGTCGGTACTGGGTGTGCCGGCGCCGTCCGGCGCGGGCATCGAGTTCAGCGCCCGCGGAACCGCCCATCCCGTCTATTGCTCCGTCTACCTGGGTCACGAGGACAAGCAGGCCATCGACGCCAAGGTGCGCCTGCTCGACGGCGCGGGCCCGACCATCACCACCACCGAGCCCACGCTGCGCGACGGCGACGTGGTCTACGTGGTCACGCGCGGCCAGCGCAGGCCGCATCGCATCCTGAACCTGCGCCGCGGAGGCCGTGCGCGCGACAGCGGCGACCTGCGCATCGGCGAGCTCGAGGAACTCGAGCCACGCGAGGTATTCGCGTCCTGAGCGCCCCCAGGGGCGGGGCCGGCCCGCGGCCTCAGCGCCGCGCCTGGGCGGCCAGGGCCAGCGCCTCGGCCAGCAGGGCCCCTTCGCTGTCTTCGAGTTGCGCGAGGATGCTCATGTGGTTCGCCTGCGCGATCTCCAGCAGGCGCACGGGTTCCCCGGCGCCGCGCAAGGCGTCGAAATATTCCCGGCTTTGACGCCGCAGTTCCGCCAGTTCGGCGCCGCCCGCGGCCAGCACCGTCGCCACGCCCTTTCCCACCCGCGACTGCGGGCTGCATGCTCCGACCTGCGCCGCGTCCAGGCCCAGCGCGTCGTTGAGCGCGCCGCGCCGGATCGGCTCCAGGTCGAACAGACCGCTGATGGCCAGCACCCCGGCCACCGCGGCGTGCGCGCGGTGCATCGCCGCCAGGTGTCCACCCGCGGAGTGTCCGCTCAGCACGATGCGCGGGCCGCGCCCCCCGCCGGCGCCCAGCACCGGGTGCTTCCACAGCGCATCCAGCAGCATGCCCATCTCCGCGACCATGTCCGGCACCCGCGCCTGCGGGGCCAGCGTGTACTCGGCCATGACCACGTGCAGCCCGGCGGCCAGCGCACCCGCGCCCACGCAACAGAAATCACGCTTGTCGCGGGCCTGCCAGTAGCCGCCGTGGATGAACACCAGCACCGGCGCCACCGCCGCATCCGCGCCGCGGGCCGGGTACCAGTCGTAGACCTGGCGGGCGCCGGGACCGTAGGCCGTGTCGGGCACGCAGTCATGCGCGGCGTGAAAGGCCAGGCTGCGCCCGCGCAGGGCCGCCACCACCGCGCCGGCATCGGCGATGACCGCCAGGTTGTCGTAGGCGGCGGTGAACTGTTCGCGGGTCTGGAGTTCGGCGGGAATCGGCATGGCGGCCTTCGGGCTTTCGGGTTGGGGCGGTCCTGATCCGGGTGCGCAGCTTAGGGCATGCCAAGGCCCGCCGACTCGAAACCCCGAGCGACCGTGAAATAGTTGCATGTTCCACGGCGCCGAGGCGGCTTCACCGTGAAATAGTTGGTCGCACCCCGGATCGGGCCTTCCTAGGATGGACTCATGGATCCACGACGCGGGATCCCGGGGGGCATCATGACGCGAAGCGAAGCGCAGGACACGAAGGACGGACGGCCGTGGAACCTCGGGGCGGGAGCCGTGTGGACGCCGGAGGCTCCCGAGGCGGATGCCGGCGAGCGCGCCGAGGACCTTCAGCCGCATCTGGCGGCCTACCTGGGCGCCTCCGATCGCGAGGCGCTGCGCGCGCGGGTCAAGCCGTCCATGACCGGCAGGCTCACGCTGGTCACGGTCGAGCCCCGGCTGCGCGACGGCGACGTGATCCACGTGGACGGCGCGGGCGGGCGCAAGGCGCACCGCATCTCCGGCATGCGCCACGGGCTGCGCTCGCGCGACCCGCAGGATCTGCGCATCGCGCAACTGAGCGCAATCCCTGATTGAGGGCTCATCCCCCGACGGGAGCCTCTGCAATCCCGCGCGCGACGCGCGACAATGATCCCGGTGCGCATTCCGCGCCACGGAGATCCCCGAGTGCCTTCGGCAACCCGAGCCCTGCAAACCCCTTCCGAGGAAGTCGCCAACAGTCTCACCCACGCCCTGGGCGCGGCGCTGGCCGTGGCTGCCATTCCGTTGCTGGTGCTGCATGCGCGAGGCGCCGGGGCGGTCACCGGGGCGGCCATTTTCGGCGCCAGCGCGGTGCTGTCCTACCTGGTCTCCACGCTGTACCACGCGTTGCGCGAGGGGCGCGCCAAGGCGGTGCTGCGCTGGATCGACCACGTGGCGATCTACGTGTTCATCGCCGGCACCTACACCCCCTTCACGCTGACCGTGTTGCGCGGCGCCTGGGGCTGGTCGCTGTTCGGCCTGGTGTGGGGCCTGGCGCTGCTGGGGCTGCTGTTCAAGACCCTGGGCACCGAGCGCTTTCCCCGGCTGTCCACCTGGCTCTACCTGGCCATGGGCTGGGTCGCGCTGGTGGCTATCCGCCCCTTGTGGCTGGCCATGCCCGGCAGCGCCATGCTGTGGCTGCTGGCCGGCGGTGCGGCCTATTCGCTGGGGGTGATCTTTTTCGTGCTCGACCAGCGCCTGCGCTATGCCCACAGCGTGTGGCACCTGTTCGTGCTGGCCGGCAGCGTGTGCCACTTCTTCGCGCTGCTCGACGTGCTCGACGTGCAAGCGCTGCTGCGCTGACGCCGCCGGCGAGCCCCGCCCCCTCCGATGCCCCGCGAATCCACGTCTCCGTCTCCGTCCCCGTCCGCCGCGGCGAGCCCCCTGCCGCCCCGGGCCATGCGCTCGCGCCTGCGGCGCTTTTTCCTGCGCACCTGGCCGATCGTCGCCTTGCTGCACCTGTACATCGGCGCCCAGTTGCTGCCGGCCTACGCGCCCGCCTGGCGCATCGTGGGCGCGGCCTGCCTGGCGGCGTCCACGCTGCTGATTCCGGCCGGCTTCCTGAGCCGCTTCCGCGAGGGCGATTCCTGGGACCTCGTCGCCTGGGCCGGGTTCCTGGACCTGGGGCTGTTCTCGTCGACCCTGGTGTTCACCGTGCTGCGCGAACTCGCGCTGCTGCTGCCGGATACCGGCCATCTGGCCGCGCCCAGCGCGACCGCGGTACCGGCGGCGGCCCTGCTGGTGTCGCTGATCGGCCTGATCAATGCGCGGCGCGTGGCCCGCGTGGTGGACGTGCACGTACGTCTTCCCGGGCTGCCCGCCGGCCTCGAGGGATTCACCATCGTGCAGATCAGCGACATCCACGTGGGCCCCACGATCAAGGCCGGGCACGTCAAGGCCATCGTCGATCGTGTCAACGCCCTCGCCCCGGACCTCGTCGCCGTCACCGGCGACGTGGTCGACGGCCAGGTGGAGCGCCTGCGCGAGCACACGGCCCCGCTGGGCCAGTTGCGGGCCCGGCACGGCGCCTGGCTGGTCACCGGCAACCACGAGTACTACTCGGGCGCCGCCGCCTGGGTGGCCGAGTTCGAGCGCCTGGGGCTGCGCTGCCTGCTCAATGAACATGCGGTGCTGGTGCACGAGGGCGCCCGCTTCGTGCTGGCCGGTGTGACCGACCTGCAGGGGCAGGCGTTCGACCCCGCCCATCGCAGCGACCCCTTCAAGGCCCTGCAGGCCAGCCCCGAGGGCCTGCCGCGCATCCTGCTCGCGCACCAGCCGCGCTCGTCGGCCGAGGCCGCGCGCGCGGGCTTCGACCTGCAACTCAGCGGACATACCCACGGCGGGCAGTTCTGGCCCTGGAACCACTTCGTGGGTCTGCAGCAGCCCTTCACCGCCGGGCTGCACCGCGTCGGGGACCTGCAGGTCTACGTCAGCCGGGGTACCGGCTACTGGGGACCGCCCAAGCGTTTCGGCGCGCCCTCCGAGATCACCCGCATCCGCCTCGCCGCGGCCACCTGAGCCGCCCCCTTTTCCCCAGACCCCGCGCCCGCCCGAAGCCGCCCATGTACGCCGTCATCCTGCACTACAAGGCCCCGCTGTCCGACATGGACCGTCACGTCGACGCCCACCGCGTCTGGCTGCGCGAGCACTACGCCGCCGGCCACTTCCTGCTGTCGGGCCCGCAGCGCCCGCGGGTCGGCGGCCTGATCCTCGCCGCGGCCATGCCGCGTGCCGAGCTCGACGCCATCCTGGCCGGGGATGCCTTCGCCCGGGCCGGGCTCGCCGATTACCAGGTGGTCGAATTCGCCGCCACGATGACCAGCCCCGGACTCGCCGCGCTGGCCGAGAAACCCTAGGGTCCTGTCCCGCGCAACAAGGCGCGCCGGCAGGCGCGCCCGCGGCCGCCACCTGCCAGGGACACTGCGCCCCGTCAAGGAAATTTGCCCGCGTTGGTGCTCGCATGGCCTCACGCCCTTCAGGCGAGGAGATGAGACCATGCGAAATCAATTGCGCGAGAGGGTGGCCGTGACCGGTGTCGGCTGCTCGCGTTTCGGCGACCTGCTCGCCACCCCCGAGTTGCGGGGAACCAGCATCCAGGAGCTGACGGCCGGCGCGGTTCGCGAAGCCCTGGACGACGCCGGCCTGTGCGGCCAGGACGTGGACGCCGTGTTCGCCGGCAATGCCATGACCCACAGCTCGCAGCTGCCGGGAACCTACAGCCAGTTGTCCAAATGGACCGGCACCCAGTTCAAGGCCGGCGTGCATTTCGAGGCGCAGTGCTCGACGACCAACGTCGGCGCGGCCATGGCGGCGATGGCCATCGCCTCCGGGGTCTACGACACCGTGCTGGTCTACGGGCTCGAGACCACGCGGACCAAGGTCAAGCAGTTCAGCCCCTACGAGCGCGAGCCCATTTCCCACCAGCAGACCTGGCTGTGGACCGACATGGCCGTCAACCAGGCCTACGGCGTGCCCCAGGGCTACGACATCTTCTCCACGTACAACGGCCTCGTGGCGCTGGGCTATTGCCGCAAGTACGGGATTTCCATCGAAGACTTCGACCGCGGCATGTTCGAGCTCTGCCGCACGCGGCGCCTGCACGGCTCCATGAACCCGAAGGCCAACATCCAGGAGAAGCTCGAGGACCGCGCGGCGCGCGAGGGTTTCACCGATCCCTACGACTACTGGCGCTCGGCCGAACACAACCCCTTCGTCGCCTGGCCCTCGCGGCTGCTCAGCCTGGTGACCACGGCCGACGGCGCCTCCGCCATGGTGCTGCGGCGCGCCGACCTCGCCAGGGGCGGCCCATCCGAGGCGGTGGAACTCAAGGGCTTCGGCATCAGCTACAGCGACCTGCCGTGGTACGGCGAGGACCCCACCTACTGGGAGTTCGACAAGCGGGCCACCGATGCGGCCTTCTCGATGGCGGGCATCCGGCCCGCCGACATCGACTACCTGCATACCCACGACTGCTCCCACATCTCGGGCCTGTGCACCGCGGAGACGATGGGCTACCTGGAAGCGGGCAAGGGCCTCGCCGCGGCACGCGACGGACGCCTGCGCTTCGACGGCGACCGCCCCATGTCCACGCACGGCGGACGCCACGCCTTCGGGCATGCCTGGGCCGCGAGCGCGGGCTCGGACACCTACGAGGCCGTGCTGCAGATGCGCGGCCAGGCGGGGGCGCGGCAGATCGCGAAGCCGCCGCGCACTTCCGTGATCCACACCCACGGCTACGCCATGATCGGCACCGTGATCGTTCTTGGGAGTCTGTGACATGCAAGACCTTGCCGAAAGACCCAGCGTCATCCGCGCCTACTACGAAAGCCTCGCCGCGGGCACCGTGCTCGCGAGCGCCTGCAAGAGTTGCGGGCGCCTGAGCTTTCCCCCCACCGGCTGCTGCGAGCATTGCGGCAGCTGGGACGTGGAGACACGTCCGCTCAGCGGCCGCGCCACGCTGCTGTATGCGTCCCACAACATCACGCCGGCCTGCCACCCCCGCTTCGCGGCCATCGCCCCCTACGTGTACGGGCATCTGCGTCTCGAGGAAGGGCCGGTGGTGCAGGCGATCGTCCTCGGGGTGCAGGCGACTCCGCAGGACCTGCAGCGCCTGTTCGACCGGGGCCCGGTTCCCGCCCGCGCCGAGGTGATGCGCATGGAGGATCTGCCCGTGCTGGCGTTCCGCATCTCCAGCTGAGCATCCCGGAGCGGCGGCCGAGGGTCGGCTACACTGAATCCGACCCCTCGCGTACTTCCCCCCGTGCCCCGCCGCCTGCTCTGGATCCTGCCCGCCGCCTGCGCGCTGCTGTTGCTGGCGTGGTGGGGCCTGCAACGCTGGCAGGGCCCGCGCGTCGACGCCTACCGCGTGCGCTCGGGGCCGCTGGTGCAGGACGTGGTGGCCACCGGACGCGTGATCACCCCGTCCCGCGTGAACGTGGCCAGCGAGCTCACGGGCACGGTACTCCAGCGACTGGTGCGGCGCGGCCAGCAGGTGGTGCCCGGCCAGCTGTTGCTGCGACTGCGCAGCGACCAGGCCCAGGCACAGCTGGAGCAGGCCCGCGCGGCGCTGCGCCAGTTGGTGCAGCAAAGCCGCCCCCAGGCCCTCGCGGCGCTGCGCAGCGCCGAATCCGCGCTGCGCCTGGCGCGCTCCCAGGCCCGGCGCGCGCGTGCGCAGATGCCCAGCGGAGCCTTGTCGCAACAGGCGCTGGAGCAGGCCGAGCAGGCCGAACAGGCGGCCGAGCAGCAGCAGCTCGCGGCCCGCGCCGCATGGGACGCGGCGCGCCCGGGCGGCTCCGTGCAGCGCCAGCTGGAGGCCGCGCAGGCCGCCGCGCTGGCGGTGGTGCGGCGCGCCGACATCCGTGCCGAGACGGCCGGGCAGGTGCTCACACGCCATGTCGAGGTAGGCGACACCGTCACCCCCGGGCAGGTGCTGTTCACGCTGGCTCGCGCCGGGGACACCGAGGTCTCGCTGCCGGTGGACGAGCAGAACCTGCACGAACTGGCCACGGGCCAGCCGGCCCGCTGCATCAGCGACGGCTATCCGGACCGCGTGATCGGCGCGCGCCTGGTGTTCATCGCCCCTTCGGTCGACACCACCAGCGGCACCATCGAGCTGCGCCTGCGAGTGTCCGATCCGCCGCCCTGGCTGCGCCAGGACATGACCATCTCCTGCGACCTGCGCACCGCCGAACTGCGCCAGGCCCTGGTGGTGCCCGACGACGCGCTGCGCGAGCGCCAGGGCACGCACGCGCGGGTGCTGGTGCTGCGCGCGGGCAAGGCCCGCGAGCAGGAGCTGAGCCTGGGCCTGCGCGGCCTGGTGGCCAGCCAGGTCGTGCAGGGCCTGCGGGCCGGCGACGTGGTCATCGCCGACCGCTCGGTGCGCGACGGCCAGCGCGTGCGCGCGCGCCTGCAGGGCCTGCCCGCCGTGCCGGCCTCGGCGGCCGCCGGCACGGCCGCGGCCGGCGCGCGCTGAGGCGGCGATCCGGCTGGCGGCGCGAACCCGGCACGATCCGACACCATGGGACTGTCCTGGCGCATCGCCTTGCACTTCCTGCGGGACGGCAAAGCCCAGACCCTGCTGATCATCAGCGGCGTGGCGGTGGGCGCGGCGGTCATCGTGTTCATCACCGCGCTGGTCGACGGCCTGCAGGGCAACATCGTGCAGCGCACCCTCGGAACCCAGGCGCACATCGTCGTGTCCTCCCCCGACCTGTTGCCCCTGGCTCCACCGCCGCCGCGCGGCACGGTCGACCTGCGCTCCGTGGACGCGCGCCCGCAGCGCCTGCGCTCCATCAACAACTGGCCCGGCGTGCTGGGCGTGCTGCAGCGCCTGCCGGGCGTGCGCGCGGTCTCGCCGCTGGTCAGCGGGCCGGCCTTCGCGCAGCGCGGCACCGCGGTGCGGGCGATCGCCGTGCTGGGCATTCAGCCGCAGCGCTACGTGCACGTGATTCCGCTGGACCGCGACATGCTGCAGGGGCGCCTGGACGTGGGCGCCAGCCGCATCCTGGTGGGCTACCGGCTGGCCGAGGACCTGGGGCTGCGCCTGGGCGACAAGCTGCGCGTGCAAGGCGCCTCCGGCGGATCGCAGGTCTTCGACGTGACCGGGATCTTCAGCCTGGGCGTGCGCGACCTGGACGAGCGCTACGTCTACATGGGACTCAAGCCCGCGCAGTCGCTGCTGGGCCTGGCCGGCGGCGCCACGGAGATCGACCTCACGGTGGACCGCATCTTCGACGCGCAGGCCATCGCCGCGCGCATCGCCGCCCTCACCGGCCTGAAGTCGGAGAGCTGGATGTCGACCAATTCCCAGTTGCTCAACGCGCTGCGCTCGCAATCGCTGTCGAGCGCGCTGATCCGCTTTTTCGTGGGGCTGTCGGTGGCCTTCGGCATCGCCAGCGTGCTGGCCGTCAGCGTGGTGCAGCGCACCCGCGAGATCGGCATCCTGCGCGCCATGGGCGCCACCCGCGCGCGGGTGCTGGCGGTGTTCCTGTTCGAGGGCGGCGTGGTGGGCTGCGCCGGCTCCGTGCTGGGCGCGGCGGTCGGTGCCGGCATGGTGCAGGCCTTCAACAGCTGGGGGCCGGGGCTGTTCTACGTGCCGGTGCCGGCCGGCCTGGTGGTGGAGGCCGTGCTGCTGGCCACCGCGGCCGGCGTGGCGGCCGCCGCCTTGCCGGCGCTGCGCGCCGCGCGCCTGGACCCCGTGGTGGCCATCCGCTATGTCTGACTCCGGCGAGCACGCGCCGCAGCCGCCGGTGCTGCGCCTGCAGCAACTGCGCAAGTCCTACAAGGCCGGCACCGCCCTGGAAACCGAAGTGCTGCACGGCATCGACTTCGAGCTGCGCCGCGGCGAATTCACCGCCCTGGTCGGCCCCAGCGGCTCGGGCAAGACCACGCTGCTCAATCTCATCGGCCTGCTCGACACCCCCAGCGACGGCGAGCTCTACCTGCAGGAGCAGCCGACGCGGGCGCTGGACGACAGCGCGCGCACCGCGCTGCGCGGCCGCTCCATCGGCTTCGTGTTCCAGTTCCACCACCTGATCCAGGCCTTCAGCGTGCTCGACAACGTGCTGATGCCGGCGCTGGTGCAGGGCGAGCGGCGCAGCCGCGAACTCGAGCAGCGCGCGCTGGATCTGCTGCAGGCGGTCGGGCTGGAGGCGCACACGGGCAAACGCCCCTCCGAGTTGTCCGGAGGCCAGCAGCAGCGCGTGGCCATCGCGCGCGCGCTGCTCACCCGTCCGCCCCTGGTGCTGGCCGACGAGCCCACGGGCAATCTCGACACCCACAGCGCCGACGAGGTCTTCGCGCTGCTGCGCCGCTTCAACCGCGAATACGGCTGCGCCGTGCTGGTGGTCACCCACGACCCGCGGCTGGCCCAGCGATGCGAGCGTATTCTCGACCTCGTCGACGGACGCCTGGTCGGCGACCGCCAGCTGCCGCCCGCCCCGCCATGAGATCGCTCGCCCCCCTGCTGCTCGCGCTGGCGGCCCTGTCGCCCTGCGCCTGCGCCACGGCCGCGCCCACCGCGGGCGCCTCGTCGGCGCCGGTATTGCGCTGCGGCTGGTTCGACAACCCCACGCCGGGCAACGCCTGGCTCACCGACGCCCAGGGCCGCTGGCTCGTGGGCATCCAGGGCGGCCACCAGGCCCGCGGCGACTGGCCCGATTTCTCCGACGACCGCTGGGTGTCCACCAACGGCCACCATGGCTACGGCTGCGCCTGCCTGCGAGTCGTCGACGACCCGCGTACCCACGAGATCCGGCGCATCCTGCGCGCCCGTGCGCGGCCGCTGGCGGCCTGCGAACACGACCCGGCGTTGCGCAAGCGCCATCCGGTGGCCGACTCGGCGCAACGCTGAGCGCGGCCACCACCCTCCCGCGCCGCCGCGCAGCCCGGCGGCGGCCCCGCAACCTGCTACGAGGAGCATCGACATGGATCTTCAACTCAAGGGCAAGCTGGCCCTGGTCAGCGGCAGCACCGCCGGCATCGGCCACGCCATCGCCCACACCCTGGCCCTGGAGGGCGCCACGGTCATCGTCAACGGCCGCACCCAGGCGGCCGTCGACCAGGCGGTGGAGCGCATCCGCGCCGAAACACGGGGGACCGTGCACGGCCACGCGGGCGACATGAGCCAGGCCGCGGTCGCCGAAGAAGCGGTGCGGCGCTTCCCCGGCATCGACATCCTGGTCAACAACCTGGGGATTTTCGAGGCCAAGGCCTTCGAGGATATTCCCGACGCGGACTGGACACGCTTTTTCGAGGTCAACGTGCTCAGCGGCGTACGCCTGGCACGCCTGGTGCTGCCCGCGATGCGGCTCGCGAACTGGGGGCGCATCATCTTCATCTCCAGCGAAAGCGGCGTGCAGATCCCCACGGAGATGATCCACTACGGCATGACCAAGACCGCGCAGCTCGCGGTGTCGCGCGGCCTGGCCGAATCGGTCGCCGGCACCGGCATCACGGTCAACAGCGTGCTGCCCGGCCCCACCCGCTCGCGCGGCGCCGGCGACTTCTTCGACGACCTGGCACGCTCCAGCGGCAAGAGCCCCGAGCAGATCGAGGCCGAGTTCTTCGAGCACGTGCGCCCCAGCTCGCTGATCCAGCGCTTCGCCACCCCGCAGGAAGTCGCGTCGCTGGTGGCCTACGTGGCCAGCCCGCTGGCCTCGGCCACAACCGGCGCGGCCCTGCGCGTGGACGGCGGCGTGGTCAGGAGCGCGTTCTGACGGCCCCCCGGGCCGGGCATCGCGGCAGCGGCACGCCGTGAGCCGACGCGACAAGCCCACGCCCTGCCCCTGCGGCAGCGGCCGGGCACTGGCAGAGTGCTGCGGGCCCTACCTGGAGGGTGCGCGCCCCGCGCCCACGGCCGAGGCGCTGATGCGCTCGCGCTACACCGCCTTCGCGCTGGGGGCGCAGGCCTACCTGCTGGCCACCTGGCACGCGTCGACCCGGCCCGCGAGCCTGGAGCCCGAGCAGGCGCCCCCGCCACGCTGGATCGGACTGACCGTGCACCGGCACGAGACCCCGGACCCTGCGCGAGCCCTGGTGGAATTCACCGCCCGCTGCAGGATCGGAGGCCGCGCGCAGGTCCTGCACGAGACCAGCCGCTTCCTGCGCGAGGGCGAACGCTGGTTCTACGTGGACGGGAATCTCCACGAATAGCGTGCCCGCAGCCGGCAAGTCGGGGCCACGCGCCGATGCCCCGCGATGGCGGCCCATTTGACCCTTTTTAGATTGCGGCTAATCTTGAGCCGAGGAAGTCCTCATCCCGCCTGCGCCCACCCGACCCTGCTCCGCGACCACACCATGGCGACCAAACCCCTGAAGATCGGAATCTCGGCCCGCATCGAACATCCCCATCCGGGGCAGGCGGGGCTGAGAGCCAAGACCCTGCAGTACCTGGAGCAGTCGGTGGCGCACTGGGCCATGTCGCGCGACGTGCTGGTATTCATGGTGCCGACGGTGGCCAGCGGCGGCGGCATCGTGCGCAGCAACATCCGGCTCTCGGACTACGCCGACGCGCTCGACGGCCTCATCCTGCAGGGCGGCGCCGACCTGAGCCCGAACAGCTACGGCGAGGAGCCGCTGCAGCCCGAATGGGCCGGCGACCCCATGCGCGACGGCTACGAGATGGAACTGCTGCACGAGTTCATCGAGGTGCGCAAACCCGTGCTGGGCATCTGCCGCGGCGCGCAGCTCATCAACGTGGCCATGGGCGGCACGCTGTACCAGGACCTGCCCACCCAGCTTCCCGAGCACCACACCCCGCACCTCAGCGACACCTACGACCAGAACCAGCACGCGGTGCGCTTCGTCACGGGGGGACTGCTCGCACGCCTGTACCCGGAGGTCGACCCGAAGAGCCTCAACGTCGTCTCCGTGCACCACCAGGCCGTGCGCAGCCTGGGGCGCGACCTCGTGGTCGACGCCATCAGCCCAGACGACGGCCTGCCCGAGGCCATCCGAGGCACCGGCCGCAATTTCCTGCTCGGGCTGCAATGGCACCCCGAGTTCCATCACCCGTCGAACCCGGAGCTGCTGGACTGCACCCCCATCCTCGAGGAGTTCCTGCGCAACGTGCGCAAGCGCCGCTGGTGAGCGCGCCGGGGCCGTCAGTCGCCGGAGGCGGCGACCCGTCGCACGATCATGCGGTGCACGCGCTTGCCCGAGGATCCGCTGACGGACTCCTTCTCCCACAACACGCTCTGCCCGGCCAGGCTGCTGCCGACCACGGAGGCATCGAAGGAGGTGTACAGGCGGTCATACACGTCGCGCACCGAGCCTCCCTCCGTGACCCGCCAGCTGAGGTAGAGAACACCACCCGGGCGCACGAGGTCCATCAGCCGGGCGCAGGCACGGGCGATCTGCTGCACAGGAAGGTGCATGAGCACGGTCTCGCACAGCACATTGTCGAAGGCACGGGACGCGACGCCCTCGAGCTCCGGCAGCGCTGCCGTGCGAAAGCTCAGGGACGGGTAGCGCAGGCGCGCCTGTTCGATCAGACCCTGCGAGGCGTCATAGCCAAGAGTCGGGAAGCCGTGTGCGTTCAACCAGGCGGTGTCGCGCCCCGCCCCGCAGCCGATGTCCGCCGTGCTCCCGCCCGGCACGAAGAATTCCTCGAGCAGCGCGTACATGTCCGTGGGCTCCGGCTGCGCAAGCCATTCCTGCGCGAAATGATCGGCACCCTGCGTGTACGTCGAAACGGTGAGTTCGTCCATGGAGATGCGGCGGGCAGGCGCTGGTGGCGGGTACACCCCGACTATAAGCCGGGCGCCACTGCGGCTCGGCGCTCTTGCTGGCGGCGAAGGTCGTCACCGTGCAACGATGAGAATTTGTTAATACAATAAGTGGCATGCGGATCACGCTCGATCCAGACAAAAACCGAGCCGATCAGGCCAAACATGGGTTGGCCCTGGCACTGGCAGAACGGATGGACTGGGGCGGTCTTCTCGCCAAGCCGGACTCCAGGCGCGAGTACGGTGAGTTGCGCGTGATTGGGTTCGTTCCTGATGCAACCGGGCGACTGTTTTGCGTGGTGTTCACGGATCGCACCGATGGGCGCCGCATCATCAGCCTGCGCAAGGCGAATTTGAGAGAGGTCAAGCTCTATGCAGCAAACGATCAAAACTAGGAGTGGCCGCGCCCTGATCGTGCCCACGCCCGAAGAAGACGCAGCGATCAACGCAGGAATTGCGGCTGACCCGGACACCCACGAAGTCACGGATGCAGAGTTCGCACACATGCGGCGAATGGGTCGGCCCAGGCTGGCCAGTCCCAAGATCCCAACCACGATTCGATTCGATGCTGACGTGCTCGACGCACTGAAAGGTACGGGCAAGGGCTGGCAGACGCGCGTGAATGAAGCCATGCGTGAATGGGTGAAGACGCACACACGCTGAAGCGGCACGATCCGGCGACTCGCCGGATCTCAGCGATGGTGATCGGTCCCCAGTACCGACTGTCGAAGCCCGGCGGTTGACCCACACGCCGCTGAGCGTCACCACGACGTGGTCGCCCGGTATGGCAGCCACGGTCTTCAACATCGGCATGCCGCCGCCCGGGCAGTCGCCAGACGGGTAGAAGGGCCCAGCCATCAGGGTCAACGGCGTCGGGAGGCTTCTTGCCTGACCTGGGCAGCGGTGAGGCGGGGCATGGCTGAAGGGCTGGCTCACGGTGAAACAGCGTTCAGTTTTACCCGGTTTCCTACCCGGTGCAACGTCGAGATACCCTGCGCCAGCCCGAGACGCTGGGAGACGAGAAACCCCTCTTTCTTCAGGGAAATCTGCGACTTACGGAAACAAAAAAACCGCCCTGGGGGCGGCTTGATTGCATGCTTTGGCGGAAAGGGTGGGATTCGAACCCACGGTACGGTATAACCGTACACCGGATTTCGAGTCCGGCGCATTCGACCACTCTGCCACCTTTCCGGGGTGTCCTGCTTGGTTCCTGCTTGCGCGACAGCGGCGGTCGGTCCGCTGCGCCAAAACGTGCAAGTGTAGCAGCGGCGAGGCGGATCGGGAAGATGTGCCGCGCCGTGATTCAACCCGCCTGGGGCATCAGCTGCTGCTGGCCGCCCAGGTAGGGCTGCAGCGCGCGGGGAACGTCGATGCCGCCGTCGGCGCGCTGGTAGTTCTCCAGCACCGCCACCAGCGTGCGCCCCACCGCCAGGCCCGAGCCGTTGAGGCTGTGCAGCCACTGCGTGCGGCCCTGCGCGTCGCGGGTGCGCGCCTGCATGCGCCGCGCCTGGAAGGCGTCCATGTTGGAACAGCTGGAGATCTCGCGGTAGGTGTTCTGCGCCGGCAGCCACACCTCCAGGTCGTAGGTCCTGGCCGAACCGAAGCCCATGTCGCCGGTGCACAGCAGCATGGTGCGGTACGGCAGTTCCAGGCGCTGCAGCACGGCCTCGGCATGCCCGGTGAGCTGTTCCAGCGCCAGCGCGGACTGCTCGGGCGCGCACAGCCAGACGAGTTCGACCTTGTCGAACTGGTGCTGGCGGATCATGCCGCGCACGTCGCGGCCGTAGGAGCCGGCCTCGGAGCGGAAGCACGGCGTGTGCGCCACCAGGCGCATGGGCAGTTGCTCGGGCGGCAGGATGCTGTCGCGCGCCAGGCTGGTCAGCGGCACCTCGGCGGTGGGAATGAGGTAGAAGTTGCCCAGCTCGCCGCGCGGCACGGCGAACAGGTCGGCCTCGAACTTGGGCAGCTGGCCGGTGCCGCGCAGGGTCTCGGCGCTGACCACGTAGGGGACGTAGGCCTCGGTGTAGCCGTGCTCCTCGGTGTGCAGGTCCAGCATGAACTGGGCAAGCGCCCGGTGCAGGCGCGCCAGCGGCCCGCGCAGCACGGAGAAGCGCGCGCCGGAGAGCTTGGCCCCGGCCTCGAAATCCAGGCCCAGCCCGGCGCCGACGTCGACGTGGTCGCGCACCGGGAAGTCGAAGCTGCGCGGCTGCCCCCAGCGGCGCACTTCCTGGTTGCCGGTCTCGTCGGCCCCCACCGGAACGTCGGGGTACGGCAGGTTGGGCACTCCCATCAGCAGTTCGCCCAGTTCCACCTGGATCTGCTCCAGGCGCGCGGCGGAACCGTCGAGCTCGGTCTTGATCGCCGCCACCTGGGCCATTTCGGCGGAGGCGTCCTCCCCCTTGGACTTGCGCTGGCCGATCAGGCGCGAGATCTGGTTGCGCTGGGCCTGCAGTTCCTCGGTGCGGGTCTGCAGTTGCTTGCGCTCGGATTCCAGTTCGCGAAACCGCGGCACGTCCAGGAAGGGCTGCGGCTGCTTGCGGGTGTTCAGGCGGGCGACGACCTCGTCCAGGTCCTTGCGCAACAGGTTGATGTCCAGCATGGGAAGGCCAGTGAATGCGTGGGGAATGCGCGCTGCGCGGATGCGCGTGCGAGGGCCGCGGGAAGCGCGATGGCGATTGTGCCTGGGCCGGCGCTACCGCCGCGGGGCGGCCGGCCGGTGAGTTTCAGTTTCGGGGGGTCTTCGGGCCCAGCCCCTTGGGCAGCGGAAAACGCAGGGTCTCGTCCACGCCCTCGAGATTGCGCACGGTGCGCGCGCCGAGTTCGCGCAGGCGGTCGATCACCTGCTGCACCAGGCGCTCGGGCGCCGAGGCGCCGGCGGTGACGCCCACGCGCTGCGCGCCCTGCAGCCATTCGGCGCGCAGGTCGGCCGCGGTGTCGACCATGTAGGCCGGACGCCCCAGGCGCGCGGCGACTTCGCGCAGGCGGTTGGAATTGGAACTGCTGGGGCTGCCGACCACGATGACCACGTCGACCTGCGGGGCCATGAACTTGACCGCGTCCTGCCGGTTCTGCGTGGCGTAGCAGATGTCCTGGCGCTTGGGTTCGCGCAGGCGCGGATAGCGCGCGCGCAGCGCCACCACCACGGCGGCGGCGTCGTCCACCGACAGCGTGGTCTGGGTCACGTAGGCGACCTCGTCGCCTTGCGGGAAGGGCAGATGCGCGACGTCGGCCTCGGATTGCACCAGGTGCACGCCGTCGGCCTGGCCCATCGTGCCCTCGACCTCCGGGTGCCCGGCGTGCCCGATCATCACCAGGTGCAGGCCGTCGCGGCGCATGCGCGCCACTTCCACGTGCACCTTGGTCACCAGCGGACAGGTGGCGTCGAACACCTTCAGGCCGCGGGCCTGCGCCTGCTCGCGCACGGCCTGCGACACGCCGTGCGCGGAGAACACCAGCGTGGCCCCCGGCGGCACGTCGTCGATCTCGTCCACGAACACCGCGCCCTTGGCGCGCAGGCTCTGCACCACGGTGGTGTTGTGCACGATCTCGTGGCGCACGTAGATGGGAGCGCCGAACAGTTCCAGCGCACGCTCGACGATGTCGATGGCCCGGTCCACGCCGGCGCAGAAGCCGCGCGGGCTGGCCAGCAGCACGTCGAGCGCGCCGGCCTCGGAGGCCTCGTTGGACGGCGTCGGATTCACAGCACCCCCAGGATGTGCACGTCGAACACCACCGGCTTGCCCGCCAGCGGGTGGTTGAAATCCAGCTCCACCACCTGCTCGTCGGCGGCGGTCACGGTGGCGGCTGCGCTGGCGCCGCTGGGCGAGCTCAGCCCGGCCAGTTGCACCGCGTCGCCCACCTTCAGGCGCACGTCGTCGGGCACGAACTGCTGCAGCATGCTGCGCGGCACGCGCTGCACGCGTTGCGGGTCGTGCATGCCGAAGGCCGCGTCGGGCGCCAGCTCGAAGCGGGCCTGCGCGCCCTCCTCCAGGCCGATCAGGCATTGCTCCAGCACCGGCGCGAGCTGCTGCTCGCCCAGGGTCAGGGTGGCGGGGTTGTGGCCGAAGGTATCCACCCAGGCGGGGCCGCCGGGGGCCGCCAGGCGGTAGTGAAGGGTCAGCAGGGAGTCGGGGCGAACGTTGGGCACGGTATCGATACACTGTGTCGTGGCGGCCAGGGCCGCACAAACCCCATTGTAGGGAAGCATGTCCACCCGCATCGCCGACCTTCCCCCGGACGCGCGTCCGCGCGAGAAACTGCTCGCGCGCGGCCCCCAGGCGCTGGCCGACGCCGAGCTGGTGGCGCTGCTGCTGCGCAGCGGCGTGCGCGGCTGCAACGCGCTGCAGCTCGGCCAGCGCCTGCTCGACGCCTTCGGCGGCCTGCACGGGCTGTTGCACGCGCCGGCGGCCAGCCTGCGCGCGGTGAAGGGCCTGGGCGCGGCCAAGTACGCCGAGCTGGCCGCGGTGCTGGAAATGGCCCGCCGCGCGCTGGCCGAGCCGATGCGCGAACGCCGCCTGTTCGACAACCCTGACGCTGTCGCGGATTATCTGCGCCTGTGGCTGGGGGGCTCGCCGGTGGAGGTGTTCGCGGCGCTGCTGCTCGACCACCGCCACCGCCTGCTGCACGCGCAGCAACTGTGGCGCGGCACGCTGGCGCATACCTCGGTGTACCCGCGCGAACTGGTCAAGCTGGCGCTGGCGCACGACGCGGCGGCGGTGATCGTGGCCCACAACCATCCCTCGGGCGTGGCCGAGCCCTCCGATTGCGACCGCCAGGTCACGCAGCGCCTGAAGTCGGCGCTGGGGCTGCTGGACATCGCCCTGCTCGACCACCTGGTGGTCACGCGCGCGCAGGCCTTCTCCTTCGCCCGCAACGGGCTGTTGTAGGAGCGCGGCGGAATGAGCACGCGGATTCCTCGCCGCTCGCGCAGCCGTGCCGTGCCCGCCGTGACGCCGCGGCCCGCGGCCGACGACGTGGCGCCTGCCGCGGATGCTCCGCGGCAGCCGGAGCCGCCGGATCTTCCGGCCGAGGCCGCGGCTGCCTCCCCGGAGGGCAACGACGAGACCCGCCTGTTCCTTCGCGCGGTGGCCGGCGCGCAGTTGCTGCCCGAGCCCGACCGCGTGCTGCTGCGCCCGGCGCCCCCGCCGCCGATCCCGCGCCAGCGCCTGCGCGACGAACGCGCGGCGCTGCACGAATCCCTGTCCGACAGCGTGGACCTGGACAGCCTGCTGGAGACCGACCAGGAACTGTCCTACCGCGCCCCTGGCATCGGCCCCGACGTGCTGCGCAAGCTGCGCCGCGGGCACTGGGTGATCCAGGCCGAACTCGACCTGCACGGCCTGCGGCGCGACGAGGCTCGCGCCGCGCTGCTGGAGTTCACCCACGCGGCGCAGCAGCGCGGCGCGCGCTGCCTGCGGGTGATCCACGGCAAGGGCCTGGGCTCGCCGGGGCGCGAGGGCGTGTTGCGCCACAAGGTGCGCGGCTGGCTGCTGCAGATGCGCGACGTGCTGGCCTTCTGCCAGGCCGGCCCGCACGACGGCGGAGCCGGCTCGCTGCTCGTGCTGCTGCGCGGGCAGCCGGCGCCGGGCCCGAGGCACCCGCGCTGAGCCCGGCCGAGCCGCTGCCGCGCTGTTGGGAATAACCGACACCACGGCGCCGTATCCTGGCCGAGCAGGCTGTTGAAGTACCGGAGGGGGCCGCGCGCAGGCACTGCGGGATGAGCTGCAAGGCGCCCAAGCCAAGGCCAGGCTGGACGCCTGGCCTGCTCGGGGCAGCCGCAGATCGCCCGCAGCGCCTGCGCCCGAAGGGTTGGTGCAGAATCGGGCGCTGGCCGCACCCCGGATCTTGCGCGGGCGTCCAGCCCGCGCTGCGATCCGGCGCACGCCCATCATCCCGATTCTGCACCAACGCGACCCCCTCCGGTATTTCAACAGCCTGCTAAGGTTCCGGCGATGCGAAGCCCTGCCCTTTACGACATCTCGCCCACCGTCGACCCGGCGGCGCCGCTGTTCCCCGGCGACCTGCCCTACGCGCTGCAGTGGACGGCGCGCATTGCCGGCGGCAGCTCGGTGAACCTCAGCGCCGTGCAGCTGTCGCCGCACGCGGGCGCGCATGCGGACGCGCCGCTGCACTACGCCGACGGCGCGGCTTCCATCGAGGCCGTGGACCTGGCGCCCTACCTGGGCCCCTGCCGCGTGATCCACGCCATCGACTGCGGGCCCCTGGTGGGGGTGGAACACCTGCAGCGCGCCGAACGCGGCCTTCCCCCGCGCGTGCTGGTGCGCACCTGCCGGCGCGCGCCCACCGTGTGGGATCCCGGCTTCACCGCCTACGCCCCGCAGGCGCTGGCATGGCTGGGCGAGCGCGGGGTGCGCCTGGCCGGCATCGACACGCCCTCGGTGGACCCGGCCGACAGCAAGGGCCTGGAGGCCCACCACACGCTGCTGCGCCTGGACATGCGCGTGCTGGAGAACCTGGTGCTCGACGAGGTGCCCGAGGGCGACTACGAGCTCATCGCGCTGCCGCTCAAACTCGCGGGCGCCTGCGCCTCGCCGGTGCGCGCGGTGCTGCGCGCGCTGTGAACCTCCCATCCTCCCGACCCGGAACCCCAGCATGAAGCATCCCCTCACCCGCAGCGCCTGCGCCGCGCGCGACGCGGCCGACCCGCTGGCGCCGCTGCGAGGCCAGTTCGACCTGCCCCCCGGCGTCATCTACCTGGACGGCAACTCCCTGGGGGTTCTGCCCGCGGCCACCGCGGAACGCGTGCGGCAGGTGATCACCGACGAATGGGGCCGCGGCCTGATCCGCAGCTGGAACGACGCGGCCTGGATCGACCTGCCGCGCCGCGTGGGCGACAAGATCGCCCGCCTGGTGGGCGCGCGCGCGGGCGAACTGGTGGTGGCGGACTCCACCTCGGTGAACCTGTACAAGGTGCTGAGCGCGGCGCTGCGCATCGCGCAGGAGCAGCCGGATGCGCGCGCGCGCAAGGTGGTGCTGTCCGAGCGCAGCAACTTCCCCACCGACCTGTACATCGCCCAGTCCCTGGTCGAGCAGCGGGGCATGCGCCTGGAATTGCTGGACATCGACCAGATCCCGCAGCGCCTGGGCGAGGACGTGGCGGTGCTGATGCTCACCCAGGTCAACTACCGCACCGGGCGCATGGCCGACATGGCCGCGCTCACCGCGCAGGCCCACGCGGCGGGCGCGCTGGCCTTGTGGGACCTGGCGCACTCGGCCGGCGCGGTTCCCGTGGACCTGCACGGCGCGGACGCGGATTTCGCGGTGGGCTGCGGCTACAAGTACCTCAACGGCGGCCCCGGCGCACCCGCCTTCTGCTGGGTGCACCCGCGCCACGTGGATCGTTTCCGGCAACCGCTGTCGGGCTGGATGGGGCATGCGGCGCCCTTCGTGTTCCAGCCCGGCTACGAACCCGCGCCGGGCATCGCCCGCTACCTGTGCGGCACGCCGCCGGTGCTGGGCATGGCGGCGCTGGAATGCGGCGTGGACACCGTGCTGGCCGCCGAAGCCCTGGGCGGCATGCCGGCGCTGCGCGCGAAGTCGGTGGAACTGGGCGAGCTGTTCATCGACCTGGTGCGCGAGCGCCTGGCCGGCAGCGGCCTGCGCCCCTTCGGCCCCGAGCAGGCCGCGCGGCGCGGCAGCCAGGTCTCGCTGGCGGTGCCCGCCGACGGGTCCATCGACGGCTACGCGCTGATGCAGGCGTTGATCGAAGGCGGCGTGATCGGCGACTACCGCGCCGGCGACGGCAGCGCGGAGCACCCGCACCTGCTGCGCTTCGGCTTCACCCCGCTGTACCTGCGATTCGTCGACGTGTTCGACGCCGTGCAGCGTCTCGCCGAGCTGCTCGAATCCGGGGCCTGGCGCGAAGCCCGTTTCGCGCGCAAGGCCGCGGTCACCTGAACCCCAGCCGGACGGAGTCCTTGCGATGAGCTGCCCCCACCACGATGCCGCCGCGCCCTCGCGCGGCGAGGCCGTCGTCGCCGCCGAAGGCGCGCAACTCGATTTCTCGCGCGACATGAGCTATGGCGACTACCTGCTGCTCGACCGCCTGCTCGACGCGCAGCGCCCGCTGTCGCCCGAACACGACGAGATGCTGTTCATCGTGCAGCACCAGACCTCGGAGCTGTGGATGAAGCTGCTGCTGCACGAACTGCACGCGGCCTGCGATCACCTGGCGCGCGACGTGCTGCCTCCGGCCTTCAAGATGATGGCCCGGGTGTCCAAGATCCTCGAGCAGCTGGTGCATGCCTGGGACGTGCTGGCGACGATGACCCCGCCCGAATACACGGCGATCCGTCCCTACCTGGGCCATTCCAGCGGTTTCCAGAGCTGGCAGTACCGCTGCATCGAGTTCGCGCTGGGCAACAAGAACCGCGCCATGCTGCAGCCCCACGCGCACCGCCCCGAGCTGCTCGCGCGGGTGGAGGCCGCATGGCGCGCGCCCAGCCTGTACGACCAGGCGCTGCGCCTGCTGGCGCGCCGCGGCATTGCCGTGCCGCCCGAGGCCGTCGAGCGCGACTGGACCCAGCCCTACGCCGCGAACCCCCAGGTGGAGGCCGCCTGGCTGCAGGTGTACCGCGACCCGCAGGCCTGGTGGGATCTGTACCAGCTGGGCGAGAAGCTCGCCGACATCGAGGACGCCATGCGCCTGTGGCGCTTCCGGCACGTGACCACGGTCGAGCGCGTGATCGGCTTCAAGCGCGGAACCGGAGGCACCGGCGGGGTCAGCTACCTGCGCAAGATGCTCGACACCGTACTGTTCCCGGAGATCTGGAGCCTGCGCACCCAGCTGTGAGGGGCGCGGCGCGGGCGCGGCTCAGGCGGCGCCCTGCCCCGGCTCGGCGCGGTTGCGCATCCAGTCGGCGGTGCCGCCGAAGGCTTGCTGCAGGCGCGCGCCCAGGGTCTCGTCGACCCCCTCCTCGCGCATGGCCTGGCGCATGCAGTCCAGCCAGGCGTCGCGCTCGGCCACGCCGATGGCGTAGGGAAAATGCCGCATGCGCAGGCGCGGGTGGCCGAACTGCTGCTGGTACAGGTCGGGGCCGCCGAGCCAGCCGCTGAGGAACCAGAACAGCTTGTCGCGGGAGCCTTCCAGCGTGGTGGGGTGGAGCGCGCGCAGCGCGGCGAAGCGCGGCTCCAGGTCCATCAGGTCGTAGAAGCGATCCACCAGCGCGCGCACGCCGCGCTCGCCGCCGAGTTGTTCATAGGGCGTGGGGCCTTGGGCCTGGTCTTCGGAGGACATCGGTGCGCGGGAGTCGGTGAACAGGGAGGGAATTGTCGCGCGCGGCGCATGCGCGGCGTTGCGCGAGGTCAAGGCAAGGCCTGCTGTCGCGGGAAGTCTCAATCGGCGGCGCGCAGCAGGCGCAGCGGCGGCACCCGCAGCACCCGCCGCAGGCTCAGCCAGCCCACGGCCAGCGCCAGCAGCGCGCCGCCCAGCAGGCCGGCGGGCAGCCAGGCGGGCGACGGAACCCAGGCGAACTCGAACACCTTGCGCGCCAGCAGCCAGGCCGCGGCCATGGCGCCGGCGGCGCCGAGCAGCCCCGCGAGCGCGCCCGCGAGCAGAAGTTCGGCGGCCATGACCCGGCGCAGCAGCCCGTCGGAGGCGCCGAGCACGCGCCACAGCGCGGTCTCGCGCTCGCGCTCGCGGCGCCCGATGAACAGGCAGGCCACCAGCACGGTCAGGCCGGCGCCCAGCGCGAAGGCGAACAGCCACTGCACCGCCGTGCCCACCTGCACAAGCAGGTGGCGCAACTGGGCCAGCAGTTCGGCCAGGTCGATGATGGTGATGTCCGGGAAACGCCGCCCCAGATCCGCATCCAGCGCGGGCGGGGCCTCGGCCCCCTCGTGGAAGGCGGCCAGGTAGGTGAAGGGCTGGCGCTCCAGCATCGCGCGCGGCGCCAGCACGAAGAAGTTGGCATGCATGGAGGCCCAGTCCACCTTGCGCAGGCTGCCGATGCGCGCGTCCAGCGTGCCGCCGGCGATGTCGAAGCGCAGGCGGTCGCCCAGTTTCAGGCCCAGCGTGGAGGCGATGCCCTGGTCCACCGAAAGCTCGCCACCGCGGGGCCCCGCGGTGGCGGCCCAGCGGCCGGCCACGATGCGGTTGTTCGCCGGCAGCGACTGCGCGGTGGACAGGTTGAACTCGCGGTCGATCAAGCGGCGCGCGCGTTCGTCGTGGTAGTCGCGCCCGAACACCGCGCGGCCGTTCACCGCCACCAGGCGCGCGCGCACCATCGGGTACCAGTCGTAGCCCCGGATGCCCGCCTGCGCCAGCGCCGCGCGGAAGGCCGGCCCCTGCGCGGGCTGCACGTTGATGACGAAGCGGTCGGGCGCGTTGGCGGGCAGCGAGGCCTGCCAGCCCGCGAGCAGGCCGTCGCGCAGCATGCCCACCAGCAGCAACGCCATCAGCGCCAGGCCCAGCGCGGTGATCTGCGCCACCGCGCCCCAGCCCCGCGCGCCCAGCTGGCGCGCCGCCAGCGCGGCCGCGCCGCGCCCGCGCTCGCCGGCCGCGCGCAGCAGGGGCATCAGCGCCCACGAAGCCGCGGCCAGCAGCGCGGCGGCCGCGGCGAAGGCGCCCAGCGCGATCCAGCCCAGCCAGCCGCGCCCGCCCAGCAGCAGGCAGACCAGCGCGAACAGCGCCAGGCCGGCGGCCCCGAGCAGGCGCGCCGCGCCCCCCGCCGCCACGGCCTCGCGGCGCAGCACCCGCAGCGGGGGCACGCCGGCCAGGCGCAGCAGCGCCGGCAGCGCAAAGGCCAGCAGCAGGCTGCCCATGCTCAGCAGCGCCAGCGCGGCCGGCTGCCAGCCGGGCGGACCCAGCTGGCCGGCATCCACCAGGCGATGCAGCAGGCCCAGCAACAGGGCCTGCAGGCCCAGGCCCGCCAGGCTGCCCAGCAGCGCGGCGCTGAGTCCCAGCAATGCGAGTTCCGCGCCCACCAGGGCCAGCACGCCGCGCCGCGGCATGCCCAGCGCCTTGAGCAGGGCGACCACCTGCTGGCGCCGGCGCGAGAAATCCTGCGCCGCCACCGCCACGGCCACCGCGGCGAGCAGCGCCGCCAGCAGCGCCACCAGGCGCAGGTAGTCGGCGCCGCGCTGCAGGTTGCGGTCGAAGCCGTTGCCCGCCGCGTCCGGCGCGCTCAGGTGCAGGCCGCGCAGCGCCTCCCCGGTGATGCGCGCGCGCGCCCACGCGGCGTAGGCGTCGACGGCCGGCTGGGGTCCCACCAGCGCCAGCGCGTATTCCACGCGGCTGGCCGGCTGGATCAGCCCGGTGGAGTCCAGGTCGGCCTGGTTGAGCATCACCCGCGGCGCCAGCCCGGGGATGCCGGCCCCGCGGTCGGGTTCGCCGGTCACCAGCGCGGCGATGCGCAGGCTGCGCTGGCCGAGCAGGATCGGGCCCTGCGGCGGCGCGCCCAGGCGCTGCGCCAGTCGCGGCGACACCCAGACGGTTCCGGGACTCGGGATCGGCGTGGCCGGCAAGGCCTCTCCGGGTCGCACCGGGCGCAGCGTGACGTGCCCCAGCAGCGGATAGCCCGGCCCCACCACCTTCACCGCGACCAGTTGGGTGCGCCCCTGCGCGCCCGGGCCGAGGGCCATGCTGGCGAACAGTTCGCTGTGCGCCATGCGCAGGCCCAGTGCACGCGCACGCTGCTCGAAGGGCGCCGGCAGCGGATGGTCGCCGCGCAGCAGCAACTGGCCGCCGAGCAGTTGCGCGGCGTCGCGCTGCAGGCCGGCGTGCAGGCGCTGCGCGACGAAGCCCACGCCCGACAAGGCGGTGGCCGCCAGCACCAGCGCCAGCCAGATCAGGCCCATCTGCGCGGAGCGCAGTTCGGCCAGCAACAGGGATGCGAAGCCGCGGGCGCGCATCGCCGGCCGCCCCGCCTCAGGCCGCCAGGTCGGTCTGGAACACCCGGCCCGCGTGCTCGCGCAGCGCGTGGAAGGACACCTGCGGCCAGCGCTCCTGCAGCACGCGCAGCTCCGCGGCGTGGGTCAGCAGCACGGCCGGCGCGTCGACCACGTCGTAGGCGATGCGGTGGGCGTTCTCGTCGATGAAGCGCTTGAGGTCGCGCTCGTCGTCGCAGTGGATCCAGCGCGCCACGCGGTACGGCGTGGACCCCAGGCGCGCGGCCACGTTGTATTCGCCGCTGAGCCGGTGCAGCACCACGTCGAACTGCAGCGCGCCCACCGCGCCGAGCAGCAGGCTGCCGCTGAAATGCGGGCGGAACACCTGGATCGCGCCCTCCTCGCCCAGTTGCATCAGGCCCGTGCGCAACTGCTTGCTGCGCAGCGGGTCGGCGATCTCCACGGCCTGGAACAGTTCCGGCGCGAAAAACGGCAGGCCCGTGAACTGCAGGTTCTCGCCCTCGGTGAGGCTGTCGCCCAAGCGCAGCGTGCCGTGGTTGGGAATGCCGATGATGTCCCCGGCCCAGGCTTCCTCGAGCAGCTCGCGGCGCTGGGACATGAAGGCCACCACCGTGTTCGGGCGGATCTCCTTGCCGCTGCGCCCGACGCGCAGGCGCATGCCGCGGGTGAAGCGCCCGGAACACACGCGCACGAAGGCGATGCGGTCGCGGTGGGCCGGATCCATGTTGGCCTGGATCTTGAACACCACGCCGCTGAAGCGCGATTCGTCCGGCTGCACCACGCGTTGCACCGCGGGGCGCGGTTGCGGCGGGGGCGCCAGGTCCACCAGCGCGTCGAGCACCTCGCGCACGCCGAAGTTGTTGATGGCCGAGCCGAAGAACAGCGGCGACTGGCGCCCGGCGCGGAAGGCCTGCGGGTCGAGTTCGGCCGTGGCCTCGTGCAGCAGTTCCAGCTCCTCGCTGGCCTGCGCGTGCTCGGGACCGAAGCGCTCGGCCAGTTGCGGGTTGTCCAGGCCGTCGATGACCTCGTCGTCGGTGTCGTCCAGGCGGTCCTCGCCGGCGCGGAACACGCGCATGCGCTGCAGGCGCAGGTCCAGCACGCCGTGGAAGTTCTTGCCCATGCCCACCGGCCAGCTCAGCGGCACGGCGTCCATGCCCAGATGGCGCTCGATCTCGTCCATCAGGTCCAGCGGGGCGCGCACCTCGCGGTCCATCTTGTTGACGAAGGTGATGATCGGCGTGTTGCGCGCGCGGCAGACCTCCAGCAGGCGCAGGGTCTGCGCCTCCACGCCGTTGGCCGCGTCGATGACCATCAAGGCCGCGTCCACCGCGGTGAGCACGCGGTAGGTGTCCTCGGAGAAGTCCTGGTGCCCGGGGGTGTCGAGCAGGTTGATGACGCAGTCGCGCCATTCCATCTGCATCACCGAAGAGGCCACCGAGATGCCCCGCTGCTTCTCGATTTCCATCCAGTCCGAGGTCGCATGGCGGCTGGCCTTGCGCGCCTTCACCGAACCGGCGATCTGGATCGCTCCCGAGAACAGCAGGAGCTTTTCCGTCAAGGTGGTCTTGCCGGCGTCGGGGTGGGAAATGATGGCGAAGGTTCTCCTGCGCCGGATTGCATCGGGGTTCGCGCCGCTCGACATGCGAAATCCTCTCCTGGGCATCGCGCCCCCGCCCTAGCGCGCGCGCGGCCATGCACGGCCGCCGGCAATGCGGGGGAACCGCTCAGTATAAACCCGGCCGTGCGCCCGCGTGCGGCGGCCCGGCCACTATGCCACCCGGCTCGCCATCCGCCCCGATCCCGCCGCCAGCCCGCCCGCCGCGGTCCGCAGCGCTTCCAGCGCGCGGGCTTCCAGCCAGGCTCGCAGCGCCGGCATCGGCGTACCCGCCTGCGCCGCCTCCTGCAGCAGGCGTTCGGCGTCGTGCCAGTCTCCCAGCTGGGTCTGCAGCGACGCGGCCAGCTTGCCGGCATGCTGCTGGCGCTGGCGCGACCCGTGCTGCAGCAGCCCGGCCATGCGCTCGGCCGACAGGCGCAGGCGCTTGGAGGCGATGCGCAGCGCGTGCAGGCGCGCCGCCGCCTCGCCCTGCGGCGGCTGCCCGTCCGCGGCGGCCCGCAACGCACCGGCGCAGGCGCGCGCAGCCGCGCGCCAGGCCCGGGAATCATCGCGCAGCGCGCGCGCCGCCAGGCGCCGCAAGGCTCCGCGCCCGCGCTCGGCCTCGGCGTGCGGGCCCCCGCGCCTCGCGGGCTCGCGCTGCGCCGTGCACGCGCTGCACCGGCCCAACGCCAGCAGCAGGCGCCCGAAGCGAGCGCTCCCAAGATAGGCGCACAGCGCGGCGCGGTGCTGCGTGCGCTGCGTCTCGATGCGCTGGGCCAGCACCGCGGCCTGCGCCGCCGCATCCACCTCGATGCTCTCGACCTGGCGCAGCAGGTGCAGCGCCACGTCGGCGTCGCGCACCAGACCGGCGAGCTGATGCGCCCAGCGCAGTTCGGCGCGCAGCCAGCGCGCGGCCTGCGCGCCCAGTTGCGGGGCCAGCCAGCGCAGCGCGGTACGCAGTCGCCGCAGCACCACGCGGAACTGGTGCACGTCGCGCTCCTCGTCGGCCGAGCCGATGCGCTCCGACCACACCGCGAGCTGCGCGCAGGCCGTCAGCAGCCAATCCTGCGCGGCCTGGCGCAGCGTGGCGCCGCGCGCCAGCGCTCCGGGCTCCGGCAGCGCCCGTGGGCGTTCGCCGGCCAGCAGCGCGGCCGCGCGCCGAGCCTTGTCCACCGGGCTCAGGCGCAGTGCCAGGTCCTGCGCCAGGGTCCAGGCCAGATCCCAGGCCGGCTCCAGCGTCCCGTCCAGCACCTCGAGCTCGAGTTCGCACAGCGCCGTATCGGCCATGCCATCCCCGCGCCGCGCCTGGCAGACCCCGCGGTCCAGGGCCAGTTCGATGCGCGCCCCGTTCCATTCCAGCTGCCAGGTGTCGCGTTCGAAGCGCGTACCGAAGCGCGGCTCCAGGTGCCGGCGCAGCTCCCGCGCATCCAGCCCGAGTCCGTCGGCGGCGCCGCCCAGCGCGGTGGCGCGCAGCGCATGGCGCAGGTCGCGCGGCCCCAGGCCGCCGGCCGCGCTGCTGTCCAGCGCCCGCCACTCCCATTCGCTGCGTTCGGCCCCCAGCGCGTCGGCGCCGCGCGCCTTCACCGTGACCACGCTGCCGCCCGCGGCATCGCGCACGCGCAGCACCATGCCCGCCGCGCCCAGATCCAGTTCCGGCGTATCGAAATACCAGCTCTGCAACAGTTCCCGCCGCGGCGCTCCCGCCAGCAGCAGCAAGGCATGCCCCTCGACCGCCCGCGCCGTGTCCTCCGACACCGAAAACTTGAGCTCCCGCTCCACCCCCATGGTCGCCTCCCCGTCGCAACCCGGACATTGTGCCCACCCCTACCGGCCCCCACCTTGCGCCGGCGCAAGCACCATCCTCGCAACCGCACCCAAACGCCCGCGGCAGCCACCTCGCACGAGCGGCAGCCGCGGCCGAGGGAGCCGTCACCCTCCCCCGCCTGAAAGCCTCACTTCCACGCACCCCGCCCCGCTGCCCAGAGCACACCCGCCGCAGGGCCGCCCCAAGGCGGGGTGCGTCCCCCTCGGGGGGACGGAGCGGGGGCCGCCCCCCGCGACGGAGGGGGCAACCTACATCCCCACGTAGTTCGGCCCGCCGCCGCCCTCGGGCGCGACCCAGACGATGTTCTGGGTGGGATCCTTGATGTCGCAGGTCTTGCAGTGCACGCAGTTCTGCGCGTTGATCTGCAGGCGCTCGCCGCCGCCTTCGGCCGGCACGAACTCGTACACGCCGGCAGGGCAATAGCGCTGCTCGGGCCCGGCGTAGCGGGCCAGGTTCACCGACACGGGAACCGAGGCGTCGCGCAGCGTGAGGTGCGCGGGCTGGTTCTCCTCGTGGTTGGTGTTGCTCAGGAACACCGAGGACAGGCGGTCGAAGCTGACCCTGCCGTCGGGCTTGGGGTAGTCGATGCGCGGCATGGCCTCGGCCGGCTGCAGCGCCTTGTAGTCCGGCTCGGTGCGGTGCAGGGTCCAGGGCACGCGCCCGCCGAGCAGCAGCTGCTCGACGCCGGTCATCAGCGTGCCGACGGTGCGTCCCTTCTTGAACCACTGCTTGAAATTGCGCGCGCGGTGCAGTTCCTCGTGCAGCCACGAGGACTCGAAGGCCCGCGGGTAGGCCTCCAGCAGGTCGGCACGGCGGTCGGCCGCCACCGCCGGCGCGATGGCCTCGGCGGCCAGCATGCCCGACTTGATGGCCGCGTGGCTGCCCTTGATACGCGAGGCGTTGAGAAAACCCGCCTCGCAGCCCACCAGGCAGCCGCCCGGAAACACCAGGCGCGGCAGCGACAGCAGGCCGCCGGCGGTCAGCGCGCGGGCGCCGTAGCCGATGCGCTTGCCGCTTTCGAGCATCGGGCGGATCGACGGATGGGTCTTGAAGCGCTGGAATTCCTCGAAGGGGCTGAGCCAGGGGTTGCGATAGTCCAGCCCCACCACCAGGCCCACCGTCACCTTGCGCTCGTCCAGGTGGTAGAGGAAGGCGCCTCCGTAGGTGCGGCTGTCCAGCGGCCAGCCGGCGGCGTGCATCACCAGCCCGGGCTGGGCCTGCTCCGCGGGGACTTCCCACAGTTCCTTGATGCCGATGGCGTAGGTCTGCGGATCACGCCCTTCGTCGAGCTTGTAGCGCGCGATGAGCTCGCGCCCCAGCTGGCCGCGCGCGCCCTCGGCGAACACGGTGTAGCGGGCCTGCAGTTCCATGCCCAGCTGGAAGGAGCCGCCGGGCTCGCCGTCCTTGCCCACGCCCTGGTTGCCGGTGGCCACGCCGCGCACCGCGCCGGCCTCGTCGAACAGCAGCTCGGCGGCTGCGAAGCCGGAGAAGATCTCCACGCCCAGCGCCTCGGCCTGCTGCGCCAGCCAGCGCGTGAGCTCGCCCAGGCTGATCACGTAGTTGCCATGGTTGCGAAAGCAGGCCGGCTGCAGCGCGGCGGGCACCGCGCGGTGGCCGCTCTCGTTGAGGAACCAGAACAGGTCCTCGGTGACCGGCTGGCGCAGCGGAGCCCCCTGCTGCTGCCAGTCGGGCAGCAGCTCGCCCAGCGCACGCGGGTCCATCACGGCGCCCGACAGGATGTGCGCGCCGGGCTCGGAGCCCTTCTCCAGCACGCACACCGAAATCTCGCTGCCGGACTGCGCGGCGAGTTGCTTGAGCCGGATGGCGGTGGCCAGGCCGGCCGGGCCGGCTCCGGCGATCACCACGTCGTATTCCATGGCCTCTCGGGGCCCGTACTGCTGAAGCCACTGCTCCGGGGTTGGCATTCGAGTCTCCGTCGTCGTGTTCGTGTCGTGGAGCGCATTGTAGGGGGCCGCACGAATAATAGAACGATCGTTCTATTTTAATCCCCGCCGCCGCCCGGATCGGCCGCCAGCTCGGACGCCAACGCCGCGTCGAGCCCCCACGCGCGCAACGCCTCGGCGTCGGCCTGCACGGGGCGCCGCGGCAGGGGCGCCGGGGTGGCGCCGAAGCGTGGCGCGGGCGCGGCCTGGCGCACGCCGCCCAGGTCCACGAAGGCGCCGCGCGCCGCGTGGTGCGGGTGGCGCGGCGCCTCGTCGAAGTCCAGCACCGGGCTCACGCAGGCCTCGCTGCCGGCGAAGAGCTCGCACCAGGCCTCGCGGCTGCGCGTGGCGAACACCGCCGCGAGGCGTTGCCGGCGCTGCGGCCACAGCGCGCACTCGTGCTGGCCCTCGAACTCGGCCGGGTCGAGGCCCAGGCCGCGCAGCAGGCGCTCGTGGAATTCCGGCTCGATCGCGCCGACGGCCACGTGGCGCCCGTCGGCGCAGGCATAGGTGGCGTAGAAGTAGGCGCCGCCGTCGAGCAGGTTGTCGCCGCGCCGGCCGTTCCAGCTGCCCATGGCGCGCAGGGTGTGGATCATCGAGCCCAGCAGCGCGCAGCCCTCGGCCATCGCCGCGTCCACCACCTGGCCCTGCCCGGTGGCGCGGGCGTGGGTCAGCGCGGCGAGCACGCCGAAGGCCAGCATCATGCCGCCGGCACCGCCGTCGGCCACCAGGTTCAGCGGCACCACGGGCTTGCCGCCGGGCTCGCCGATCGCGTGCAGCATGCCCGACAGCGCCAGGTAGTTGATGTCGTGCCCGGCGCTGGCGGCCAGGGGCCCGTGCTGGCCCCAGCCGGTCATGCGCGCGTACACCAGGCGCGGGTTGCTCCGCAGGCAGTCCTCCGGGCCCAGCCCCAGGCGTTCCATGACTCCGGGGCGGAAACCCTCGATCAGCACCTCGGCGCCCTCGGCCAGGCGGCGCGCCGCCTGCAGTTCGCGCGCCTGCTTGAGGTCCAGGCGCAGCACGCGCCGGTTGCGGCGCAGCACGTCCCGCTCCGGCTCGAACACCGCCTGCGCGCCCCGCCCCGGCGGCGCCGCGCGCTCGATGCTCAGCACCTGCGCGCCCAGGTCGGCCAGCAGCATGGCCCCCAGCGGCGCCGGGCCCAGCGCGGCGAACTCCAGCACGCGCAGGCCCTGCAGCGGGCCGCCCGAGGCCATGGCGCTCAGGCCTCGGCGATGGCACGCCCGATGAGCATGCGCTGGATGTCGTTGGCGCCTTCGTAGATCTGGCACACGCGGACGTCGCGATAGATGCGCTCCACCGGGAAGTCCGCCACGTAGCCGTAGCCGCCGTGGATCTGGATGGCGTCGGAGCACACCGACTCGGCCATCTCGGAGGCGTACATCTTGGCCATCGAGGCCTCCTTCAGGCAGGGCTTGCCGGCGTCGCGCAGCATCGCGGCGCGCCACACCAGCAATCGCGCGGCGTCCAGGCGCGTGGCCATGTCGGCCAGGCGAAAGCTCACCGCCTGGTGCTCGATCAGGGTGCTGCCGAAGGACTTGCGCTGGCGCGCATAGTCCACCGCCGCCTCGAAGGCCGCGCGCGCCATGCCCACCGATTGCGCGGCGATGCCGATGCGCCCGGCTTCCAGGTTGGACAGGGCGATGCGGTAGCCCTCGCCGGGGCGGCCCAGCAGCGCGGAGTCGGGCACGCGGCAATCCTCGAACACGATCTGCGCGGTGTCGGAGGCATGCTGGCCCATCTTGTCCTCCAGGCGGGCGACCACGTAGCCGGGCGTGGAGGTGGGCACCAGGAAGGCCGAGATGCCGCGCTTGCCGGCGGCCTTGTCGGTGACCGCGATGACGATGGCCACGTCGGCATGCTTGCCGGTGGTGATGAACTGCTTGACTCCGCGCAGTACCCAGGAGTCGCCGTCGCGCTCGGCGCGGGTGCTGATGGCCGCGGCGTCGGAGCCGGTGTGCGGCTCGGTCAGGCAAAAGCATCCCAGGGCCTCGCCACGCGCGAGAGGCTTGAGCCACTGCTCGCGCTGCGCCTCGCTGCCGAAGCGCTGGGTGATGCCGCAGGCCAGTGAATTCTGCACGCTGACGATGGTCGAGGTGGCGCCGTCGCCGGCGGCGATCTCCTCCAGCATGAGCACCAGGCTCATGGTGTCCAGGCCCGCGCCGCCCCACTCCTCGGGCACGGTCACGCCCATCGCGCCGAGCTGCCCGAGCTCGCGCAAGGCCTCGCGCGGGAAGCGGCGCTCGCGGTCCCACTGGGCGGCGAAAGGGGCCAGGCGCTCGCGCGCGAAATCGCGCATCGAGTCGCGGATCATTTCCTGTTCGGCTGTCAGCATCATGGTGGTCGTTCCGGCGGATGGACAGGCGCCGCCGCCCGCGTCCCGGTCGGACAGGGCGGCGCGCCGCCGCGGCGGGTGGCCGCGACAGCGCGAACATACTGCATCCGGCCTCCCCGGGGCAGGCCGCGGCCCCGCCCGCGGGGGAGGACTCAGGCCGCCTGGGCCTCGGGCTCCACCGCGTCCTCGGCGCCTTGCGGCGCGGGCAGGCGGATCAGGTGGTCGAAGGCGCTGAGCGCCGCCTTCGCGCCCTCGCCCATGGCGATGACGATCTGCTTGAAGGGCGTGGTGGTCACGTCGCCGGCGGCGAACACCCCCGGCACCGAGGTGGCGCCGCGCGCGTCCACCTCCACCTCGCCGCGCGCGGACAGCGCCACCGCGCCGCGCAGCCATTCGGCGTTCGGCAGCAGGCCGATCTGCACGAACACGCCCTCGAGCTCCAGGCGCTGCGAGGCGCCGCTGGCGCGATCGGTGTAGAGCAGGCCCTGCACCTTGCTGCCGTCGCCGACCACCTCGGTGGTCTGGGCCTGCGTGATCACGCGCACGTTGGGCAGGCTGCGCAGCTTGCGCTGCAGCACCTCGTCGGCGCGCAGCCGGGCGTCGAACTCGAGCAGCGTGACGTGCTGCACCACGCCGGCCAGGTCGATGGCAGCCTCCACGCCGGAGTTGCCGCCGCCGATCACCGCCACGCGCTTGCCCTTGAACAGCGGGCCGTCGCAGTGGGGGCAGTAGGTGACGCCCTTGTTGCGGTATTCCTGTTCGCCGGGAACGTTCATGTTGCGCCAGCGCGCGCCGGTGGCCAGCACCACGCTGCGCGCCCGCAGGGTCGCGCCGCTTTGCAGGCGCACGCCGATGGGCTCGCCGAGCGCGGCCGCGGGCAGCAGTTGCGCCGCCTGCTGGCCGCGCATCACGTCCACGTCGTAGGCCTGCACATGCTGCTCCAGCGCGGCGCTCAGGCGCGGGCCCTCGGTGTAGGGCACGGAAATCAGGTTCTCGATGGACAGGGTGTCGGCCACCTGGCCGCCCATGCGCTCGGCCAGCATCCCGGTGCGGATGCCCTTGCGCGCGGCGTACACGGCGGCGGCCGCGCCGGCGGGTCCGCCGCCCACCACCAGCACGTCGAACACCTCGCGCGCATCCAGCGCGCGCGCCTCGCGCTGCGCCGCGCCGCGGTCCAGGCGCGCCACGATCTGCTCCACGCTCATGCGCCCCTGGTCGAAGGGCTCGCCGTCCAGGAACACGCTGGGCACGGCCATCACCTGGCGCGACTCCACCTCCTGCGGGAACAGCGCGCCGTCGATGGCGACGTGGCGGATGCGCGGGTTGAGCACGCTGAGCATGTTCAGCGCCTGCACGGTGTCGGGGCAGCTGTGGCAGGACAGGGACATGAAGGTCTCGAAGCGCCAATCGCCTTCGAGCGCACGCACCTGCTCGGCCAGTTCCGGGTCGATGCGCGGCGGGTAGCCGCCCACCTGCAGCAGCGCCAGCACCAGCGAGGTGAACTCGTGGCCCAGCGGGATGCCGGCGAAGCTCACCTCGACGTCGCTGCCGCTGCGCACGATGCGGAAGGACGGCTTGCGTGCGTCGCCGCCGTCCTCGCGCAGGCTCAGCAGCGGGCTGAGCTCGGCGATCTCGCGCAGCAGTTCGCGCAATTCCGCGGATTTGGCGCCATCGTCCAGCGAGGCCACGAGTTCCACGGGCCGCTCGAGTTTTTGCAAATGGGAGCGCAGCGCGTCCCGGAGATCGGCTTCCAGCATGTTCGTTTCCTGTACGGGCGATGGCGTTGCGGCCGCGCCGGCGGCGCGGCCGCGGGGCGGGAGATCAGATCTTCCCGACCAGGTCCAGCGAGGGCTTCAGGGTCTTCTCGCCTTCCTTCCACTTGGCCGGGCACACTTCGCCCGGGTGGCTGGCCACGTACTGCGCGGCCTTGACCTTGCGCAGCAGTTCGGAGGCGTCGCGCCCGATCCCGTTGTCATGGATCTCGCACAGCTTGATCTGGCCTTCGGGGTTGATCAGGAAGGTGCCGCGCAACGCCAGGCCCTCTTCCTCGATCATCACGTCGAAGTTGCGCGTGATGGCGCCGGTGGGGTCGCCGATCATCACGTACTGCACCTTGCCGATGGCTTCGGAGGTGTCGTGCCAGGCCTTGTGCGCGAAATGGGTGTCGGTGGACACGCTGTACACCTCCACGCCCAGTTTCTTGAACTCGGCGTAGTGGTCGGCCAGGTCTTCCAGTTCGGTCGGGCACACGAAGGTGAAATCGGCCGGGTAGAACACGACCACCGACCAGTGCCCCTTCAGGGTGGCGTCCGTGACCTCGATGAACTTGCCGCTCTGGTAGGCGTTGGCCTTGAAGGGCTTGATTTCGGTGTTGATCAGCGACATCGGTAGTTTTCCTCATCAGTTTGGAAGAGGTTTCATGCTATCCGGCGGCGCTCGATGGTTCCAATTGATTTTTGGGATCAGGGTCATGCGCCAAGGCTATGAGGGGCTCCGGGCCCCGGATTTCCACGCTGGCGCGTGCCTCGAAGCCGCCCGCGGCGCGCGGCCGGTGCGACTCCACCAGCACCAGGCATCGCAGGGTGTACATCCGGCCGCGCCATGCATCTGTACCGCCCGCAAGCGCGACCAGCTGTACTGGGACAACACAGTGGCAGTCTGCGATGATGGCGTCATGGACGACAAGCAGCCGCTGTACCTGCAATTGGCCTCGAGCCTGGAGCACCAGGCCCGCAACGGTTCGCTGCGCGCGGGCACGCGGCTGCCCTCGGTACGCAACCATGCGCAGCAGCAAGGCGTGTCCATCAGCACCGTGCTGCAGGCCTACCGGGCGCTGGAGGACCGTGGGGTCATCGAGGCGCGGCCCAAGTCGGGGTTTTTCGTGCGCCGCGCGGCGCGCAGCCCGGCCGAGCCGCTGCCGTCGCGCCCCTCGTCGCGACCCGCCGCGGTGGGCAAGCCCGCGATCGCCCGCGTGGTGATGGAAGCCGCCGGCGACCCGGCCTACCACTCCTTCGGCGCCGCGCAGGCCAGCCCCGACCTGTACCCCAACGAACGCATGCGCCGCTTCATCACGCGCGCCGCCGTGCGCCATGCGCCGTCGCTGGGGCGCTACCCGCGCCCCGCCGGCGCGGAGCCCCTGCGCCAGGCCATCGCGCGCCACGCCCTGCCCCTGGCTTGCAACCTGCATTGGCGCGACGTGCTGGTCACCCACGGCTGCCGCGAGGCGGTGGCGCTGTGCCTGCGCGCGGTGACCCGCCCGGGCGACGTGGTGGCCATCGAATCCCCGGCGTACTTCGGCTTCCTGGAACTGCTGCAGTCGCTGCAATTGCGCGCGCTGGAAATCCCCACGCATCCGCGCCATGGCATCTCGCTGGACGCGCTGGAATTCGCGCTGGACACGCAGCCGGTGCGCGCGCTGCTGGTCGTGCCCACGGTGTCCAACCCGCTGGGCTCGATCATGCCGGTGGCGGCCAAGCGCCGCCTGGCCGCGCTGGCCGCGGCCCGCGACCTGCCGGTGATCGAGGACGTGATCTGCAACGAACTGGCCGCCAGCGCCGACGCGCGCCGCGCCGTGCGCAGCTTCGACCCTACGGCGCGGGTGATGCTGTGCGGCTCCTTCAGCAAGACCCTCGCGCCCGGCCTGGCGCTGGGCTGGGTCGACGCCGGCCCGCGCGCCGCCGAACTGCTGGCCTGCAAGACGGCCAACAGCGCGGGCAGCGCGGAATTGCTCGAATGGGGCCTGGCCGACATGCTCGACGCGGGGGGCTACGAGCCCGCGCTGCGGCGCCTGCGGGGTTTTTTCGCCAGGCAGGTGCAGTTCGCGCGCGGCGTGATCGGCGAGAGCTTCCCGGCGGGAACCCGGGTGACCAACCCGGACGCCGGCTTTTTCCTCTGGCTGGAACTGCCCGCACCGGTCTGCGCGCTGAGCCTGTACGAGGCCTGCCTGGCCCGCCAGGTGGTGATCGCCCCCGGCCCGCTGTTCGGCGCGTCGGCGCGCTACGCGCATTGCCTGCGACTGAGCGTGGGCGAGCATTTCACCCCGGCGCGCATCCAGGCGCTGCGCGACATCGGCGCGCTGGCCTGCGACCAATTGCGCCGGGCGGCCGGCAAGCCGTGATCGCGGCGCGCGGCAGCGAAGCCAGGCGGCGCGCCATGGCCGCCCTGGCGGCGCTGCTGCTGCATGCGGCCGTATTGCTGGGGCTGCTGCGGGTCATGCAGGCGGCCGCGCCACGCACCCCGGTCCCGGCGGTGCTCGTGCGCATCGAGACGCAGCCTTCCGCCGCTTCGCCCGCCGGCCCCGCGCATGCCCCTGGCCAGACGTCGTCCGCGGCGCGGCGCTCGGCCGGGCTCGCACGACCGCGGGCCCCGCAGGGGGCCGCGCTCCAGCCGTCGGACGAATTCCGGCGAAGCCAGCCGCCTCGCGCAAGCGGCACCGGGCCGCTCCGGCGCGCCGCCCGGCCGCGGGAGCGCGAGCCCTCGCCGGCGTCGGGCGCGCAAGCGCGCCCGCCAGGCCGCATCACGGCACGCGCCACCTTGCCCGCGGGCTCGACGTCCGCGGCTGCCGGCGGCAACGCCTCCCCCCACGCGGGCACCGCCCCCAGCGAGACGGCGAGCGTGACCGCCGGGGCGACGGCCGCCACGGAAATCCCGGCCGCGCCCGGGGAGCCGGCGCAAGCTCCCCCCGCCGCGCGCGCCGAGGCTTCGGCGGGCACGGCTTCGCCGGCGGCGCGGGCCGGCCCGGCGCGCACGCCGGCCCCTTCCACCCCGCTGGCCGCGGAACTGGTCTGCCGCCAGCAGGTGCGCCCCGCCATGCCCGCGCTGGCGATCGAGGAAGGCGTGGGCGGCACGGTGGTGGCGCAGGCCCGGGTGGTGCACGGGCGCGTGAGCTCGGTCACCATCGTCTCCGGTCCGGAGATCTTCCACCGCGCCGTGCGCCAGGCCATGCTGCGCTACCGCTGCGAGGATCTGGGCGGGCGTGCCGTCACGGTGACGCAGGAATTCCGGTTCCAGCTGCGCTGATCGCAGGGGCCGCGGCCCCGCGGGCTCAGCGCCTGCAATGGGTCAAGGACCGGCACCAGAATCCGCCGCATGATGCGCATCACGCCGTCCACCCCACGCCGTCCGCGCCCCGACCTTCATGCCCTTCGCCATCGACCGCCCCGCCGCCGCGTTGCCGTCGCCCGCGGCGAGCGTGCCACCCTTTCTCGCAACCCTGCCGCCGAGTTCCGCGCAACGGCGGGCGGCCGCGGCGGTCCTGGCCGCGCTGCTGCTGCTCGCCGCGGCGGCGCTGCCCTGGCTGCACGTGCCGCTGGCGCCGCTGCGTGTGCTGGTTCCGGCCTACCAGACCGTCATGGCCCTGCTGGCGCTGCTCACCGGCTGGCTGCTGCTCGCGCAGGCCCGCATCCTGAGCTCGCGCGCGCTGCTCGTGCTCAGTGCGAGCTACGGCTTCTCCGCCGCCATGGCCCTGCTGCTGGCGCTGAGTTTCCCGGGTCTGCGCACGGGCGGAGGATCCTGGCTCGCGCAGGGCTACGCACAGACCACCGCCTGGCTGTACTTTCTCTGGCATGGCGGCTTCGCGCTGGGCATCGGCGGCTACGCGCTGGCGGCGCGCACGGGCCCGGCGGGAGGCAGGCCGCCTCTTCCGGCCGCCGCCGCGGCGCTGGCCTGGGGCCTGGCCGCCGCGGCCGCACTGGGCTGCGCGGCCTTCGCCACGGTGGGCTCGGCCTGGGTGCCGCCGCTGATGAGCGGCGACAGCGACCTTCCCGCGAGGACCTGGGCCGCGCTCGGCGCCTTCGCCACGGGAGCGCTGATGCTGGGGCTGCTGGCATGGCGCCGCCGCACGCGCACCGTGCTGGACCTCTGGCTGCAGCTGACCCTCGCCGCCTGGGCGCTGGCCGTGCTGCTGGCCGGGGTGCTCAACCACGGCCGCTTCGACCTGGGCTGGTACGTCGGCCGGCTGTGCAGCCTGGCGGCCGATCTCACGGTGCTGCTCGCGCTGCTGCTGGAGAACAGCGTGCTCTACGCCCGTCTGGCTGAGCAGCATCGCCGGGAGCACGCCTCGAATCGCCAGCGCCTGCAGGACAGCGAGCAGCGCTTTCGCACCGTGTTCGACCACGCGACGGTGGCCATCAGCGTGCACGACGCCGCCACCGGCGCCCTGCTGCAGGCCAACGCCCGCGCCCTGCAGACCTGCGGCGGCGACATGGAGCAGGCGCCGGCGCAAGGCTCGTGGCCCTTCGCCTGCGCGGCGCCCGCCGCACCCATCCGCGCCGCCGCGGCCGGGCCCAGCCGCATCGAGTGGCGCAGCCAGCGCTCCGACGGCACCGACTACTGGGAGGAGGTGCTGTTGACACCGGTCCAGCTCGACGGACACCCGCGCGTGCTCGCGGTGGCCAGCGACATCACCGAACGCAAGGAATTGCAGCGCCAGATCCTCGAAGTCAGCACGGCCGAGCAGGAGCGCATCGGGCGCGAGGTGCACGACGGCATCGGCCAGCAGCTCACCGCGCTCACCATGCTGGCCGGTGCCCTGCAGCGCCGGCTGCGGCTGGCCGGCCACGAGCCCGAGGCCGAGGCCCTGGGGCAGTTGCAACTGCATCTGCAGTCCACGCTGGAGCAGGCGCGCGCACTCGCACGCGGCCTGGCACCGGTGGACATCGACCGCCACGACCTGCCCGACGCCTTGCGCGAACTGGCCGCACGGGTGCGCGAAAGCACCGGACTGCACTGCGACTACGCGGGGCTGCTGCAACTCGAACTGCCGCGGGCCGCGCTGGCGCGCCACCTGTTCCGCATCGCGCAGGAAGGCGTGGCCAACGCGCTGCGCCACGCCGAGGCGACGCGGGTGCAGATCCGCCTCGAGGCGCACACACCCGGAATCGTGCTGCAGGTGCTGGACGACGGGCGCGGCGTGCAGGTCCCCGGCGCGCGCCGGGGGCGCCTCGGGTTGCACATCATGGCCTACCGGGCCGACGCGCTGGGCGCACGCCTGTACGTGCGCCGCCGCGCCGCCGGCGGAACCGAGGTGCGCTGCGAATTGCCGCTGGCCGAGGCGGCAAGGCCGGAGGCCGAGGCCGAGCCCCCGCGAAGCGGTGGCTGTGCCGCCCCGGATGCTTGATTACAGTAGCTGAGGAGTGCGTATCGCGGGCAGGACGGCACCCGCGCCGCGCCGCTTGAACACACAGGGAAAACACGGGGACATCGACACCAAACCATGGGCCTGCTCGACATTGCACGCCGTCTGGGCCTGCGCGGCGCCGCGCAGCCGGACCACCCGCCCGTCGCCTCATCCCCCGCGCAGCCCGCAGCCGCCGTCCCGCGCGGCCCCGTTCCGGGGCCAGCCGTCGCCGCCGCGCAACGCATGCCTCCCGCTCCGGGCGACGCCTGCCGCTTTTTCGTCTACGCGACAGGCCAGTCCTGCGTGGCCGGGCGCGGCATGAGCGCGAAGGAACGCGAGGTGCTGCGCACCCTGGACCAGGCGCTGGAAAAGCCGCGCGCCTTGGCCAACTGGATTCCGCGCCCGCCGTCGGTGCTGCCGCGCCTGCTGGCCTGCCTGCGCGACGACGAAGCCTCGCTGCGCGAGGCCTGCTCGCTGATCCGCGCCGATCCTTACCTCGCCGCCGAGATCCTGCGCCTGGCCAACTCGGCGCGCCACCAGCACGGCGCGCCGGTCACCGAACTGGAACGCGCGGTGACCCGCGTGGGCATCGACGGCGTGCGCCGGACGGTCAGCGCCAGCCTGGTGCGCCCGCTGTTCGACAGCATGCGCGACCCGCTGCTCGGCCAGGCCCTGCCGCGCCTGTGGACCCACGCGCAGACCAAGAGCGACTGGTGCCAGGCGATGGCGGGCGAGCGCGGCGTCGACGCCTTCGATGCCTACCTCGCCGGGCTCACCCACAACCTGGGCTGGATCGGCGCGCTCAAGGCGCTCGGGCGCAGCCCCTCGGCGGGAACCGCCAGCGGCTACAGCGCCGAGTTCGCGCTGGCGCTGGGCCGGCGTAGCGAGCGCATGTTCGGCTGCAGCGCCGAGCAGTGGCAGATCAGCGAGGCCTTGTCGCGCCTGGGCGCGGCCTTGCGCGTGCGCAGCCTGGAGGAATTGCGCGAAGCCCTCGCCGATGTCCTGCGCCAGGCCGACGCGCAAGCCACGCGCGAACTCGCCGCGGCCTGAACCGGGGCGCGGCGCGGCCCGGCCCTGGGGGCCTTCAGAACCCTGCGGCCTGCTGCATGGTTTCGGCCACGATGCCGTGCAGCGCCTCGCGCGTGCGGGTGCTGGTGTCGCGCAGGTCCGCGGCGATGCGCCCGCGGTTTTCCAGCAGGTAGGCATCCTCGGTGCGCATCACGCCCAGCGCCATGTTCATCAGGCGCATGGCGCCGGTCTCCATGCACACGCCCTTGAGCGCGTGCCCGGCGTCGCGCGCTGCCTGCATGTCGCCGGCAGCCAGCGCGTCCAGGATGCGCTCCGTGTTGGCCTCGATGTCCTCGGAGGCGCGGTCCAGCAGTTCCTTGATGAACACCTGCCGGGTGCCGATCTGGCGCAGGCGGTCGATGACGGCCAGGTCCACGAACACCACCGGCACCGGCCGCAGGTGCGAACTCCCCGCGGCGGCCGCGGGCGCCTGGGCGGAGGCGGCCGCCACCTCGCCCTGCACGGGTGCCGCCGCCACGTCGCCGGCGTCCTCGCAGGCCTGGCGGATCGCCGCGCGCAATTCGCGCAGGCGCACCGGCTTGGTCAGCACCCCGAGCGCGCCGGTGTTGCGCAGCTTCTCGCCCGTCACCACGGTGGCGTCGGCCGTCAGGAAATAGGCCGGCGCCGCGTCGTGCCGGCCGAAGCGATAGGTCTGCAGCAACACGCTGCCGTCCATCGCGCCGAGGTTGTAGTCCAGCAGCAGCAGGTCGAAACGGTCGGGCCCCGAGAGGATGTCCAGCGCCTGCTCGCCGCTGGCCGCCGTGACCACCGAATGCCCTTCGCGCTGCAGCAGTTCCTCCAGCAGGTAGCGGTTGGTCTGGTTGTCGTCGACCACCAGGATGCGCCGGCGGTCCACGTCCTCCGCCAGCAACTCGTCGTCCAGGGTGGCCGGGCGCTCCTCGGGCCTGGCCTTGCGCGAGCGCTGCATGCGCAGGTCGAACCAGAAGGTGCTGCCCATGCCGATCTCCGAGATCAGGCGCAGGTCGCCGCCCATCAGTTCGACCGCCTGCTTGCTGATCGCCAGGCCCAGCCCGGCCCCCTCGGCATGGGCATTCGACTGCCCCGGCACCTGCACGAAGGGATCGAAGATGCGCTGCTGGAATTCCTTGGCGATGCCCATGCCGGTGTCGCGCACGCTGAAGCGGATGGTGTAGGCGTCGTCATGCTGCTGCAGCATGGAGATCTGCAGGGCCACCGATCCGAATTCGGTGAACTTCACCGCGTTGCCCAGCAGGTTGATCAGGACCCGCACCAGCCAGTGCTGATCCCCGAGCACCGCGTCGGTGATGCGCGGATCCAGCGTGGCCGAGAAGGCCAGTCCCTTCTTCTGGGCCTTCATCTCCACCGAGGCGCGCACCACCTCGAGCTGCTGCTCCAGGTCCACCGTGTCGACCGACAGCGTGAGCTTGCCCACCGACAGGCGGCTCTGGTCGAGCAAGGCATTGATGTCCGCCAGCAGATGCGAACTCAGCGACAGGATGGTCTCGGCCAGGCGCTTCTGGCGCTGGTTCGGAATCTCGTTGCGCAGCAGTTCCGCGGCGTTCGAGATTCCCCCCAGCGGGGTGCGCAATTCATGGCTGGCGCGTGCCAGCAATTCGCTCTTGGCCATGCTTTCGCTTTCCGCGTAGCGCAGCGCCAGGTAGAGCTTGTCCATCAGGATCCCGACGTAGCCGGGAATGATCACGATGGAAATCATGCACGACAGCCAGAAGCTGAGGTGATCGCGCCAATACGGGACCAGCGGCCCCAGGGCCAGCCCCACCAGCGAGGCGACCTGCGAGCTGTGCATGATGCCCTTGCTTCCCGTGCGCATGCCGTAGCCGATGGCCGAAAACACGTAGAACGGAACCACCAGCTGCGCATAGGGCCCCAGCACCAGGGTCCAGCCGGTCAGTACCGCAGCGTCGGCCACGGCGCAGGCGTGCAGCAGCCAGTCCGGGAAGCGGAACTTGCGTCGCAGGCCGATCGCGTAGACGGCCCCCGCGTACAGCATGTGCGCGATGCCCACGGCCACCGCGTAGCGCGGCATCGTGCGGGTGAAATGAAAGGCGCCGAGCCCCAGCAGGATGATCGCGCCGCCGAAGAACAGGCGCACGATCACCTGGCCGCGCAATGCGGCGACGCGGTCGAAGATGACGGGCCTTTGCATGTCTGTCGCTCTCTTTCGGCGTCCCGGTTTACTGGAAGGTGCGCTGGATGGTCAATATCCGCGATTTGTGCGACAGGAAGGCCTGCACGAAATCCGGATCCAGGTGTTTCCCGGACTGCTCGCGCAGATAACCCTCGGCCTGCTCGTAGCTCCAGGGTTCCTTGTAGGGGCGCCGCGAGGTCAGCGCATCGTAGACGTCGACCACCGCCAGGATGCGCGCGGAAACCGGAATGTCGTTTCCGGCCAGATGGTCCGGATAGCCGCTGCCGTCGAATTTCTCATGGTGCGAACGCGCGATTTCCGCGGCCACCATCAGGGGCTCCGAATCGCCTCCGGCCAGCATGGCGTGGCCGATGATGGTGTGCGTGCGCATCACCTCCCATTCCTCCACGGTCAGCGTGCGCCGGGCCAGCAGAATGCTGTCGGGAATCGCGACCTTGCCGATGTCGTGCAGCGGAGAAGCCAGTTCGATCATCGACGCATAGTTGTCGTCGAAACCCAGGCCACGCGAAAGCACGGAGGCGTAGCGCCCGATGCGCGACAGGTGCGCGCCGGTGTCGGTATCACGCTGCTCGGCCACCTTGGCCAGGCGCAGCAGCGTGTCCATCTTCTTCTTCTGCAGGTCCTGCACGACCTGCTCCACCTTGCGCTCCAGGGATTGGGCATGCTGCAGCGTGGCCAGCTGGAAACGCCGCATATTCAAGAGGTTGCGGCAGCGCGCGGCGCATTCCCGATAATCCAGCGGGCGATTCAGATAATCGTTCGCGCCGGCGTCGAAAGCTTCGTAGCGGATTTGCACGTCCTCCACCGCCGTGATGCACACGATGGGCGGTTCGTGCAAATGCTCCAGCCTTCTCAGCGCGCGCACCAGTTCGACGCCGGTCATTTGCGGCATGCGGTAATCGGTGAGCACCAGGTCCACGTCGTGACCCTGCGCGAATTCGACGGCCGCGAAGGGGTCGCAGAAAGCCACGATCTGCCCCTCCGGGCAGAAGCCGCGCGCGATTTCCGTCAACAGGTGACAATTGGTCGGCTGATCATCGACGATCAGCACCACCGGCTTGCGCCCCCAGCGATCGCTCACGTTGCCAAGATCCATTGCGACACACCTCGATTTCAACAGGTTGGGAGGCTACCCACGGGAGCGCCCGCCGTACCATCGCCACACGCGCACCAAAGCACCGCCGCGAAGCCGCACCGGGCACTTGCCGGATCAACGTCCGAGCGCGCCCGCGCTTGTCTTGTCACGCCATTTCGGTTAGGCTGGAGCAAACCATGTTACAGGAAAATTCAATGGACGCCAGATGGACTGAAGAAAATATTATCGAACTCCTGAAGAAGACGGTTTTCGATACATTTGACATCGACCTCTCCGACGCCACTCCGCAAACTTCGGTTTCCGATATCGGACTCGATTCCATGGCCGTGCTGGACGTGATCATGACCGTCGAGGACACGATCGGAATCAAGCTAGGCCGGATCGAACTTCCCAAGAACCCCTCGCTGCAGGACGTCGCGGCCATGGTCGCGCGCAACGTCGAGGCTCGCGCCAATGAGTGACATCGCCATCACCGGGATCGGCGTGGTCTCGCCGATCGGCAACAGCCCGTCCGAGGTGTCCCAAAGCCTTTCGAACCTGCGTTCCGGGGTTCGTGTTTTCGAATCTCCGGATCTCTCCCGCCCCTTTCCGGTCGCCCCGGTCGAGGCCCAGTTCCGCGACCGCTTCAGCCGAATCGAACTGCCTTTCCTGGATCGTACAACCCAACTGGCCCTGGTTGCGGCGCGCCAGGCCGCGGAAAGTGCCGGAATTGTGGACTATTCCACACTTGGCGAACGTGCCGGGGTGTTTTACGGCACCGTGCGAGGCGGCGGCACAACGGAATGGGAGGGAATCCGCCAGTTCTATATCGAAGGACGGCGCACGACCAAGCCCTACGTGATCATGGGCTGCATGAACAATGCCGCCGCATCCTTCATCTCCATCCACCACAAGGTCTTCGGGCCCACCGCCTGCCATTCCTCGGCCTGCTCCTCCTCCGGCGCGGCGATCGCCGACGCCTGCCGGCACATCGCCAGCGGCGAGATCGACATCGCCTTCGCCGGCGGGGCCGAGTCGGCGCTGATGCCCGTGTTCCTCGGCGCCTGGGACGGCCTGCGCGCGCTGGCCGAGGTGGACGCCGACCCCTCGCGCAGCTGCAAGCCCTTCTCCGCCCAGCGCACCGGCCTGGTCCTCGGCGAAGGCAGCGTGTTCTTCATGCTGGAGTCGCGCGCCCACGCCGAGGCGCGCGGCGCGAACATCCTCGGCTTCGTCGAAGGCTGGGGCCTTGCCTCCGACGCCTATCACATCGGCGCGCCGCACCAGCGCGGGCAGATCGCCGCGCTGCGCGCGGCCTTGCGCCAGGCCGGCGCGGATCCCGGGCAGATCGACTACATCAACGCCCACGCCACGGCGACCAAGGGCGGCGATCCGGTGGAAGTAGCCTCGCTCAAGGAAGTGTTCGGCGAGCACAGCGCGAGCATTCCCGTCAGTTCCACCAAGTCGCTGCACGGGCACATGCTGGGGGCGGCCAGCGCCATGGAAATGCTGGCCTGCCTGCTGGCCATGCGCGACGGCTTCCTGCCGGCGACGGCCAACCTGGACGAGATCGACCCCGATTGCGCGGGGCTGAACCACGTCACCCAGGCCAACGTGCCCGGCACGGTGCGGCGCGCGCTGTCGCTGTCGGCCGGCTTCGGCGGCATCAACGCCGCGCTGGTGCTCCGCGCGGCTTGAGCCCCTCGGCCCCGCGAGCCGAGGGCGGGACGCCGCGGGCCCGCGCCAAGGAGCCGACGCGCCGGGCCGCGCAGCGAGCCGAAGCGGCCCCACGCGGCCGCGCGTCGTCAAATTCTTGACGGCAGCCGCTGCCCCGGGACCGGGTACGCCCCGGGGAGCGCGGTTGCCAGGGAGCCGGGCAAGGCCCCTGGCATCGTCCTTGCTTGAGGGATGCCGAGCGCCTGTGGAGGCGCATCGGCGAATCCCCCGACCATGATCCCGCAGCAGACTCTGTCCCGCCTGAAATACCTGCCGCAGTTGGCCCCGGCCGAGAGCGCGCTGGTGCAGACCCGCTTCGATGCCGCCAGTTCCGCGCTGTGGGTCTCCATGGTCCCGCGCGAGGGCAAGCCCCACAACTTCTCCCGCGAACTGCTGGGCTCCCTGCAGTCGCTCACCGAGCATTTCGACGAACTGGGCCCGCGCTGGGAGACCGAGACCGGCGAGGAAGCGGTGCACTACGTGATCCTGCGTTCCCTGCACCCCGAGTACTTCAGCCTGGGCGGCGACCTGGCGCATTTCCTCGACTGCATCCGGGCCCGCGACAGCCATGCCCTGCAGCGCTATTCGATGCAGTGCCTGGACATGATCTACCGCTGGGCCACCGTGCTCAACCGCAAGTCCACGACCGTTTCGCTGGTGCAGGGCCGCGCGCTGGGCGGCGGCTTCGAGGCCGCGCTGGCCGCCGATTTCATCATCGCCGAGGAACAGGCCGAGTTCGGCCTGCCGGAGATCCTGTTCGGGCTGTTCCCCTGCTCCGGGGGCATGAGCCTGCTGGCGCGCCGCATCGGCGTGGCCGCGGCCGAGCGCCTGATGCGCAGCGGCAAGATCTACTCCGCCGCCGAGATGCTCGAGATGGGCGTGATCGACGAGATCTGCCCGACCGGGCGCGGCGAAGCCGCGGTGCGCGAATTCCTCGCCGAGCACGCCAAGCGCCGCAAGGCGCGCATGGCCCTGCAGCGCGCACGCCTGCGCATGCAGCCGCTGGACTACGCCGAGCTGGCCACCGTGGTGGACGAATGGGTGGACACGGCGCTGCAACTCGACGATGACGAGATCCGCGTGCTGGAAACCCTGGTGCGCATGCAGCGCACCGAGTTCGCCCACTGAACCCGCGGCGCGGCCGCGGCCGCGCCCTGCCTTGCCCCGCACTGCCTCGCAACGATTCGTTGCATCGCCGTGGGGAATGCGTATTCTCCCTTTTGTCATTTCTCGGAACTAGGCTGATCATCGGACGATCCGCTTCCATTCCCACACGAAATGACCGTTGCCCAACGCCTGTACCTCCTGATCGCACTGGCGATCGCCGGCCTGCTGGGCCTGTCCGGCTTCGGATCCTCGCAGATCCACCAGGTGTTCGAGTCCACCAATTTCGCCAACGTCCACACGGTGCCCGCGCTGGTCGACCTCGACCTGCTGCGCGACCATTTCCTGCGCGTGCGCCGCTGGACCAACGACGTCGTCAACCGCCCCGGCCCCGACGAGCTTCGCAACGCGCGCACCCGCATCCAGCAGGATTCGCGCATCGTCGAGCAATCCCTGGCCGACTACGCCAGGACCGCCGACGACCCGCGCGACAAGCAGTTGCTCCAGACCGAGAGCGCCTCCTGGCAGGCCTACTCCAAGAGCGTTTCGCAGATCCTCGCCGCCATCGCGGGCGGCAACATGGACCTGACCCAGCAGCTGCAGCCCGGCAACAACGCCGACGCGGACCGCCTGGCCAGGCAGATCGACGCGCATTTCGACTTCAACGTGAAGCAGGCCCACGCCGGCGCCGCTACCGCGCAGCAGGCCATGGCCAGCAGCATGCTGCGCTTCCTGCTGGTCAGCGCCGTGCTGGCCGTGGTGCTGCTCGCCGGCGGCTGGCTGATCGTGCGCGCGCTGCTGCGCCAGCTCGGCGGCGAACCGGCGATCGCCGCGGACATCGTGCGCAAGGTCGCCGCCGGCGACCTCACCGTGCACGTGCCCACGCGCGCCGGAGACACCCGCAGCATGCTCGCCGCGGTGCGCGAGATGGTGGAGAAGCTCGCCGTCACGCTGGGCTCCGTGCGCGCCGCGGCGGACAACCTTTCTGCGGCCTCGGTGCAGGTGTCCAGCACATCGCAAAGCCTGTCCCAGGGCGCCTCCGAACAGGCCGCCTCGGTGGAACAGACCTCGGCCACGCTGGAGCAGTCGGCCGCCTCCATCAAGCAGAACGCCGACAACGCGCGCCTGACCGCGGGCATGGCCCGCCAGGCCGCGCAGCAGGCCCGCGACGGCGGCACCGCGGTGCGCAAGACCGTCGACGACATGCAGGCCATCGCCGAACGCATCGGCATCGTCGACGACATCGCCTACCAGACCAACATGCTGGCGCTCAACGCCGCCATCGAGGCGGCGCGCGCCGGCGAGCACGGCAAGGGCTTCGCCGTGGTGGCCGCCGAGGTGCGCAAGCTGGCCGAGAGCGCGCAAGTCGCCGCGCGCGAGATCGGCGAGCTCGCCTCCAGCTCGGTCAGGCAGGCCGAGGCCGCGGGCGAACTTCTGGACCAGGTGGTGCCGGCCATCACCCGCACCAGCGAACTCATCGAGGAAATCGACGCCGCCAGCGCCGAGCAGTCGACGGGCATCGAACAGATCAACCAGGCGATGTCCCAGCTCAACGGCACCACCCAGCAGAACGCCTCGGCCTCCGAGCAGCTGGCGGCCACCGCCGAGCAGCTCCACGGCCAGTCGGCCGAGCTGCAGTCGCAGGTGGTGCAGTTCCGCCTGCCGGGGCCCGGGGGCATCGTCGCGTCCGACGCCGGCGCGCTGCGCCCGGCGCAGGGCCACGTCCCGCGGGCGGCGACGCAAGCTGCCGCGCGCCCGGCTTCGGCCCCAGCGGCCGGCCCCGCCGCCGCGCAGGCGCTGGCGCAGGAGCAGTTCGTCAAGTTCTAGTGTTCTAGCCGAGGACTCCGCAGCCCCCGGGGCCGCCGGGTTCAGGGGCCGGACGGATCGACGGGAATCACGGCGATCGGCCGCCGCTGCCCGGACGCAGATTGAGCGCCGTCGCCCGGCGCACCGATTCCGAGGATGCTCGCCACCACCGAAGGCGCCGCGACCGCATCGGCCAGCGTCGCCTTGTCGAGCTCGAACATGAAGGCGTCGACCGCGCGCCGCAGCACCCGCTTGAGGTTGCACACCTGGGCGATCGCGCAATCGGGCTCCGCGGCCGCGTCATGGCATTCCACGACGGCAAAATCCTTCTCCACCATGCGCACGATCTCCCCGATGGAGATCGAAGCGGGGTCTCGGGTCAGGCGCACGCCGCCGGCCCGGCCGCGCGCCGTTTCCAGCACCCCATGGTGCGCGAGTTCGTTGACCACCTTCTTCAGGTGGCTGCGGGAGATCCGGTAGGCATCGGCGATTTCGTCGATGGTGCCGCTGCCCTGGCCGCAGCGCTCCAGGCTCAGGTAGATCAGAACACGCAGCGCATAGTCGGTGCGCATGGTCAGCCGCATGGCGTGGTCTCCTTATCGTTCCTCAGGAAGTGATCTTATTCCTGCCCCGGGCACAAGCGCCTGCGACGCAGCTTCTTGCTGGGTGCTTGGTACGGAGCCCGGAGTTGCAAGCGACGATCGCCTTTCTATAATAGACATTCTACATGAATGTTTTGGAGGGCCATCGTGGCTCGATTACAGGTTTCCGCGGAAACTGCCGCGCACCCCGCCGCCACGGGATGGCCGCTGCTGCGCCTGGGCTTTCGGCCCTTCTACCTGGGCGCGTCGGCCTATGCCGTGCTCGCGATGGGGCTCTGGTTCCTCGTCTTCACCGGTCGCATGGAGGTCGCACCGCGGCTGAGCCCGGTGCTGTGGCACGCGCACGAGATGCTCTACGGCTTCGTCGTGGCCGTGATCGTGGGCTTCCTGCTCACCGCCGGCCGGGTCTGGACCCAGCTGTCGACCCCGCGCGGGCCCGCGCTGGGCGCGCTGTTCGCGCTGTGGGCGGCCGGCCGCGTCGCCGCGGCCAGCGGCCCCTACATGCTCTTCTTCCTGCTCGATGGATCCTTCCTGATCATCGTCGCCGCCGTGTTCGCGGGGCTGCTGCTGCGCGCGGGGAACCGGCGCAATGCCGCGGTCGGCGGCGTGCTGGCCCTGCTGGCCCTGCTGGCCCTGGCCAACGTGCTGTTCCATCTCGCCGTCCTGGCGGTCGTACCCATCGATCCGATGCGCGCCATCTACGCGGCCATCGCCCTCGTGGTCCTGCTCGAGTGCATCATCGGCGGGCGCGTGATCCCGCAGTTCAGCCGCAACGCCGTGCCCGGTCTGCAACTGGCGGTGTCGCCACGGCGCGAACTGCTGGCGGCCGCCGTGACCGGCATCGGGCTGCTGGCCTGGGTCCTGGGAGCGCCGGCGACCGCCACCGCGGTGCTGCTCGCCGCCACCGCGGTGCTGCAGGCGTTGCGCCTGCTGTCGTGGAAACCGTGGCGCAGCCTGGGGCGCCCGATCCTGTGGGTGCTGCACCTGGGGTATGCCTGGATCCCGGTCGGGCTGGCACTGCTGGCGGCCGCGCAGGTGGGATGGATTCCAGCGTCGCCGGCGCTGCACGCGTTGACCGTGGGCTCGATGGGAGGACTGATCATCGGCATGCTCACCCGCACCGCGCGCGGCCATACCGCACGCCCCTTGCAGGCGGGCCCGGTCGAGGTGGCCGCCTATGCGGCGCTGCTCCTCGCCGCCCTCGTGCGGGTGGCAGCCCCCTTGCTGCTGCCTGCGCTGAGCGTGCCGGCGCTGCTGGCTTCAGGACTTCTGTGGATGCTCGGTTTCGCCGCCTACCTCGCGCGCTTCGCGCCCTGGCTGCTCGCGACCCGCCTCGACGGGCGCGACGGTTGAGCCGAGCCGCCCGATGAGGGCCGGCGCGGGCCCGGGGCCGCGCGGGATGGAGGTTCAGCGCAGAAGCTTGTCGCGCTTGCGCTGCACGGCCGCCCACTCGTCCGCATCGGGCAGAGCCCGCTTGGTCTTCACGATAGGCTTCCACGCGCGCGCCAGCTCGGCGTTCAGTGCGATGTATTCCTGCTGGTCGCCGGGCACGTCGTCGTCGGCGAAGATGGCGCCCACCGGACATTCGGGCACGCACACGGCGCAGTCGATGCATTCGTCGGGGTCGATGGCCAGGAAATTCGGCCCTTCGCGAAAGGCATCCACCGGGCACACGTCCACGCAGTCGGTGTACTTGCAGGCGACGCAGGCCTCGGTGACAACGTAGGTCATGATGCAAGGGTCTCCATGGCTGCGCATGCGGGCAGCGCCCGCCGCCTCACAGCAGCCCCAGTGAAAGCCGGGCCGCCTCGCTCATCATCGAGCGGTTCCAGGGCGGATCGAACACCACGTCGACCTCGGCGCGGGCCACCCGCGGCAGCGCGAGCAGCCGCTCGGCCACCTCGTCGGCCAGTTGCCGGCCCATGCCGCAGCCCGCTGCGGTCAAGGTCATCTCGATGCGCAGGTCGAAGCGGCCGTCATCCTGCCTGCGAAGGTCGCAGCGGTACACCAGGCCGAGCTCGACGATGCTGCAGGGAATCTCGGGGTCGTAGATCTCCCCCAGTTCCTCCCACACCCATCGCTGCAATTCCTCGTCGCTGGGCTCGGTCGGGCGCCGCGCCGCCTCGCGGCACGGCATCCCGATGGCGTCGCCGTCGCTGCCGTCGATGCGCCACAACAGGCCGTCGGCCAGCACGGTGTAGCTCGATCCCAGCGCCTGGGTCAGCACCCCCTCCAATCCGGGCTCGAGCAGGTACCAGTCTCCCGACGGCACCTGCTGCGCCCTCACCTGCCGCCGCACCGCCACGGCTTCACGCGCGCCCGGCTTCATCGCCTTGCTCCCGCTCCTGTGTCCCGGCCGCCGGCTCGCCCAGGCACTTGCCCAGCGCGTGCCAGGCCAGCGCGGCGCACTTGATGCGCGACGGGAAACGCCGCACCCCCTGCAGCAGGGCCAGCTTGCCGAGCACGGGCTCGTCGACCTCGCCGTCAAGCGTCAGCATGCGATGCATCGCCCGCAAGGCCACGCGCGCGTCGACCAGCCTGGCGCCATGCACCGCCTCGGTCATCAGCGAGGCCGAGGCCATGCAGATCGCACAGCCCTGGCCCTCGAAGGCGATGTCCTCGATGCGCTCGCCACGCGTGCGCAGGCGCAAGGTGATGGTGTCTCCGCATAGCGGGTTGTGGCCGTGGGACTCGCAGGTGGCATCCGGCAGGGGACCGTAGTGCCGCGGGTGGCGCTTGTGGTCCAGCACCACGTCCTGGTAGAGCAGGCTGAGTTCGTCGTTCATCGCAGTCTCTCGCAGGTTTCGCGCACGCCATCGAGCAGCGCCTGCACGTCCTCGAGGGTGTTGTGCACGCTGAGCGAGGCGCGCACGGTGGCGGGCACCCCGAAGCGCCGCATCACGGGCATCGCGCAATGATGGCCGACACGCACCGCGATGCCGCGGCGGTCGAGGACGGTACCGACGTCGTGCGCGTGCACGCCGTCGACGACAAAGGAAAGCGCTCCCTGCTTGGGCGTGCCGGCGGCCAGCACGCGCACTCCGGGCAGCGCGCTCAGGCCGCGTTCCATCGCCGCCAGCAGCTGGTGCTCGGCCTGGAGCAGCCTGGCCCGGTCGAAGCTCTCCAGGAAGGCGATGGCCGCGTGCAGGCCCACGGCTCCCGAGATGTTGGGCGTGCCGGCCTCCAGCCGAGCCGGCAGAGGCGCGTAGGTCGCGGACTCCAGCGTGACGGTCTCGATCATGTCTCCCCCGCCGAACAAGGGAGGAATGCGCTCGAGAACGGATTCACGGCCGTAGAGCACGCCGATTCCCGTCGGGCCGTACATCTTGTGGGCCGAGAAGGCGTAGAAATCGCAACCCAGCGCCTGCACGTCGACCTCGGCATGCGCGACCGCCTGCGCCCCGTCGACCACCGTCACCAGCCCGGCGGCGCGGGCGCGCGCGAGCAGCGCGGCCAGGTCGACCACCGTACCCAGCACGTTGGACACCTGGGTGAGCGCAAGCACGCGCGAGCGCGGACCGAGCAGGGCCTCGAAAGCCTCCACGGCGAGCAGGCCGTCGTCGCGCACCGGGATGAAGCGAAGGCGCGCACCGCTGCGCGCGCAGGCCATCTGCCACGGCACCAGGTTGGCATGGTGCTCGAGCGCCGTGACGATCACTTCGTCGCCCGGCCTCAGCCCCGCGCCCAGTCCGATGGCCGCGAGGTTGAGCGCCTCGGTGGCGCCGCGCGTGAAAATGATCTCGCGCGTCGCCGAGGCATGCACGAAGGCGCGCACAGCCTCGCGGGCGTCCTCGAAGCGCGTCGTCGCACGTTCGGCCAGGGCGTGCACGCCGCGGTGCACGTTGGCATGGTCGAAGGACTGGTAGTGCGCGATCGCCTCGATCACGCAGCGCGGCGTGAGCGTCGATGCCGCTCCGTCCAGGTACACCAGCCGCTGCCCGTGCACGGTCTGCGCCAGCGCTGGAAAGCTGGAGGCGGCCGCCCCAGGCAGCGCGGCGGGGAGATCGCGAGGGTTCATGGCGCGCCGCCTCCAGGCTCGCCGAGCGCGCGGTCCAGCGCTCCTTGCAGCAGGCTTCGCACCAGGGCGTCGAGCGCCTCGTCGCCAGTCTCGGGAAAGGCCTGCCGCAACTGCGCGGCGACCAGCATGCGCCGCGCCTGGGCGAGGTCCAGGCCGCGGCTGCGCAGGTAGAACAGCTGGTCCTGCGCCAGGGCCGCGGTGGTCGCGCCGTGCCTGCTGTCGACGTCGTCGGAGCGGATCGCCAGACGTGGCCGCAACGCGACGTCGCAGCCGGGCTCCAGCAGCACCGCGCGCAGGGACTGCCGCGAAACCACGCGCCGCCTCCCCGGCGGCACCATGACCTCGGAATCCACGGTCGCGCGGGCGCGTGCCGCCAGCACCTGGACGGTTTGTTCGCTGCGCGTCGCGTCGGCTTCGTGTTCGGCGAGCAGTCGCAGGTCGAGGTCGGAGCCGAGGCCCGCGAAGGCGCCCGCATGCAAGGCGGCACGCGAACCGTCGCCGGCGAGGCGCACGGCCTGCGTGCTGCGCAGCACGCCGGCCGGGGCGATCAGGCTGCGCTCGACATATTCGGCGTCGCGGCCGATTTCCACCTGAAGGGTGTCGACCAGGTGCGCGCGATGCGTCGGCGCGACCAGCCGCAGGTGCAGCAGGCGGCTGGACGTGCCCAGCTCGATGCTCAGTTCGCTGAGCAGGGTGAAGTCCGGCTCCGAGCGGTCATCGTGGAACTCGACCAGGATGGCCGACGCGCCCGGCTCGAGACACAGCCGGTGCGACACACAGGCCGTCGCGGCCCCCGTGCGCGAGCCGATGTGCTCGAGCACCAGCGGGCGGCGCGGCGTGCGCCCGCGCAGCACCAGCATCTGCGCGCCGTCGGCTCCGGCCGCACGCCCCAGCAGGGCCAGGCGCAGGTCGCCGGCGAGCCCGCGATGCGGCGCCAGCCCCGGCAATCCCGGGCCGTCGGGGCTGGTGGCCGCGCCGAGCCGGCCGGCGCATACCGCGTCGTCGCCGCCGAGGCGACTCGGCGCCGGCGCGAAGCGGCCGCCGTCGAAGCACAGGTGGGTGTGGGCGTGCAACCGTGCCAGGCCCGGCGTGGCCTCCACGCCCCCTGGCGCCCGCGCCGGCGCGGCGCCAAAGGCACCGCGTGTCGCGCCGGCCAGGAAGCGCAGGTCCGCGCGCCTCCAATGTTCATCCTGGTTGCCGGGAAGCCCCAGCTGGGCCAGCAGCTCGCGGGCCTGCGCACGCCAGCGCGCGACGGGCCCGGATTCGTCGGAGGGCGCGAGCACCGCGCAGAGATCGGATGCGTCCATGGTGCGGCTACTCCCCCACCGCCTCGGGCTGCAGGGCCCACTCGTAGCCCTGGCGCTCCAGGCGCTCGGCCAGTTCGATGCCGCCCGACGCGGCGATGCGCCCGTCGACCATCACGTGCACCCGGTCCACCGGCACCAGGTCGAGCAGCCGCCGGTAGTGGGTGACGAGAACGAAGCTGCGCCGTCCGTCGCGCAGGCCCTGCAAGGCGGCGCCGACCTGCTTGAGTGCGTCGATGTCCAGGCCCGAATCGATTTCATCGAGGATCGCCAGCCGCGGCTGCAGCAGCGCGAGTTGCAGGACCTCGTTGCGCTTTTTCTCCCCGCCCGAGAACCCGTCGTTGACGTCGCGCTGAAGCAGATCCTCCCCCAGACCCAGGGTCTTGGCGAGCGCGCGCGCCGATCGCAGGAAGTCGTAGGCGTCCACCTCGGCCAGGCCCTGGTCGCGGCGCACGGCGTTCAGGGCGCTGCGCAGCAAAAGCAGGTTGTGCACCCCCGGCAGTTCCACCGGGTACTGGAATCCCAGGAACAGGCCCTTGCAGGCCCGCTGCTCCGGCGTGCGCCCGAGCAGGGGCTCGCCGTCGAACAGCGCGGCGTCCGCCTCGACGGCGACGTCCGGGCGCCCGGCGAGGGCCGCGGCCAGCGTGCTCTTGCCCGCGCCGTTGGGCCCCATGATGGCATGCACCTCGCCGGCGCCGACGTCGAGGTCGACACCGCGCAGCACCTGGCGGCCGCCGACGCTGGCGCGCAGATTGCGCAGTCGCAACACGGGGGGGGTCATGCGGTGGCTCCTTCCAGACTCACGTTCAGCAGGTTCTGCGCCTCGACGGCGAACTCCATCGGCAGCTGCTGGAACACCGATTTGCAAAAACCGTTGACCACCAGCGCCAGCGCCTCCTCGGCGCTCAGCCCGCGCTGCCGGCAGTAGAAGAGCTGCTCGTCGCTGACCCGCGAGGTGGTGGCTTCGTGTTCGAAGCAGGCGCCGGGATTGCGGCTGTCGATGTAGGGATGGGTGTGGGCCTCGCACCGGCTGCCGAGCAGCAGCGAGTCGCACTGGGTGAAATTGCGCGCGCCCGACGCAGTCTGCGCCGCCTTGATCTGCCCCCGGTAGGTGCTGCGGCCGTGCCCCGCCGAGATCCCCTTGGAGATCACCGTGCTGCGGGTGTCGCGGCCGATATGCACCATCTTGGTCCCGGTATCGGCCTGCTGGTGATGGTTCGACAGCGCCACCGAGTAGAACTCGCCCACGGAACCCTCGCCGATCAGCCAGCAACTGGGATATTTCCAGGTGATGGCCGCGCCGGTCTCGACCTGGGTCCAGGTGATGCGCGAACGCTTGCCCCGGGCATGCGCCCGCTTGGTGACGAAGTTGTAGATGCCGCCGACACCGTGTTCGTCGCCGGGGTACCAGTTCTGCACCGTGGAGTACCTGATCTGTGCGTCGTCCAGCGCGACGAGCTCGACCACCGCTGCGTGCAACTGATTCTCGTCGCGCCTGGGTGCCGTGCAACCTTCCAGATAGCTCACGGACGCGCCTTCCTCGGCAATGATCAGGGTGCGCTCGAACTGCCCGGTCTTCGCCGCGTTGATGCGGAAATACGAGGACAGTTCCATCGGACAGCGCACGCCCCTGGGCACGTAGACGAACGACCCGTCGGAGAACACCGCCGAGTTCAGGGCGGCGTAGAAGTTGTCGTCGCTCGGCACCACCGAGCCCAGGTATTGCCGAACCAGTTCGGGATGGGTCTGCAAGGCCTCCGACAGGCTGCAGAAGATGACCCCCGCCTCGGCCAGTTGCCTGCGGAAGGTCGTGACCACCGACACCGAGTCGAACACCGCATCCACGGCCACGCCGGCCAGGGCGGCGCGCTCGTGCAGCGGGATTCCCAGCTTCTCGTAGGTCTCCAGCAGCTTCGGGTCGACCTCGTCGAGGCTTTTCGGCGCCTCGCCGGCGGAGCGCGGGCGGGAGAAATACGAAATGGCCTGGTAGTCGATGGCCGCCTGTTCGAGGTTTGCCCAGCGCGGAGGACGCATGCGCAGCCAGGCCTCATAGGCCTTGAGCCGCCACTCCAGCATGAAGGGGGGTTCGTTCCTGCGCCGCGAGATCAGGCGGATCACCTCGTCCGACAGGCCGGGGGGGATGGTCTCCGCGGCGATGTCCGTGACGAAACCGGCCGCATAGGGGGCCGACAGCGATCGTTCGAGGGAAGCATCGAGGTTCATGGATCAATCGTACATCTACGATGCCCCTTTGATATCAATAAGCCTGTCGTCAACAAGGGCATCGCGGGCGGCGGCATCCGAACCCGAAACACCTGGTTCAATGAGGCAAATACGCAACCCACCAGCTCATCCCTTGCGCGGATGGAGTTCCTCGCGCATGCATCCCCCTGCCGACAGAGGCCTCAATGAACCATCTTCCCATCCTGTTTGACAAGCCGGAAATCAAGATCGTGCTGCTGGAGGGAATTCATCCGTCGGCGGTGGACCTGCTTCACGCGGACGGCTTCTCGCAGGTGCTCGCGCTGCCCGGGGCGGCCAGCGGCGAGGAACTCGCCCGGGCGATCGGCGACGCGCATTTCGTCGGCATCCGCTCACGCTCGCAGCTCACGGAGCAAGCCCTCGCGTCGGCCCCCCGGCTGCTGGCGATCGGCTGCTTTTGCATCGGAACCAACCAGGTCGACCTGCGCGCCGCGGCGCGGCGCGGCATCCCCGTGTTCAACGCCCCCTTCTCCAATACCCGCAGCGTCGCGGAACTGGTGCTGGCGGAGACCATCCTGCTGATGCGGGGCATCCCGCAGCGCAACGCCCTGCTGCACCGAAACGGCTGGATGAAAAGCGCGGCCCGCTCGCACGAGGTCCGCGGCAAGACCCTGGGCATCGTCGGCTACGGGCATATCGGAACCCAGCTCGGGTTGCTCGCCGAGCACCTGGGGATGCAGGTGGTGTTCCACGACATCGAGGCCAAGCTGGCCCTCGGCAACGCACGGCAGCTCGACACCCTGGATGCCGTGCTCCAGGCCGCGGACGTGCTCAGCCTGCATGTCCCCGAGACGCCCCAGACCCGCAATCTCATCGGCGCCCGCGAACTCGCGCGCATGAAGCCGGCCAGCCACCTGATCAACGCCTCCCGGGGAAGCGTGGTCGACATCGAAGCCCTGGTCGACGCGCTGGACCGTGAGCAGCTCGCCGGCGCCGCCATCGATGTGTTCCCGGCCGAGCCCAAGGGCAACGACGGCCGATTCGAATCGCCGCTCACGCGCTTCGACAACGTGCTGCTCACCCCGCATGTCGGCGGCTCGACCCTGGAAGCGCAGGCCAGCATCGGCCGCGAGGTCGCGACCAAGCTGGCACGCTACGCCGACAACGGCTCGACCGTGTCGGCGGTGAATTTCCCGCAGGTCGCGCTACCCGGCCACGCCGGGCGCCTGCGCATCCTGCACGTGCACCGCAACCGCCCGGGCGTGATGGCGGGCCTGCACGAGCGGGTCGCCGCGGCCGGCCTGAACGTGGCCGCGCAATACCTGCGCACCGACGAGGAACTCGGCTACGTGGTCATGGACGTCGAGGGCACCTGCGACCCGGACGCCTTGCGGGAGCTGTCGGGCGTGGAAGGAACCATCCGCTGCAGGCTGCTCGGGGACACCGCCTCCCACGGAGGCCACGCCGAGACCGCGTAGCTTGCGCAAGCGCTGCCAGGACTCGCTCAGGCGCCCTCGACCGCCGCCTCGGCGGCGAGCCAGAAGGCCTCGGCGGCCCTGCCCAGCGCGGCACGCCCCCGGTAGAGGCGAACCTCCAGATCGATGGACCACTCCTCGGGCGCCGCCACCACCAGCCTGCCCCCTTCGATGTCCTCGCCGACCAGCAGTTGCGGCAGCCACGCCAGGCCGCGGCCGTCCAGGGTCATGGTGCGCAGCACCGAAGCCAGATGCGCCGTCAGCACCTTCGAGCCGTGCAGGCGGTCCAGGGCCTGTCCCTGCAATTCACTATCCAGTTCCTCCGGCAATTCGATCGCCAACCCGGCCGCGGTGGCCGCGCTCGATCTGCACGGTCACCCCTTCGTGCAGCAGGCCACCGTGGAAATCGCGGCCTCCGTCGTGCTGACCGCCATCCTGGTACCGGGAGGGAGCGCCGCCGGTCCTATCTTGCTCCGGCGCTCGAACCTTTCCGACGTCGCCTTGGTACGCCGGCGTCATAGACCAACGGGCCAGGCTGCTCGACCTTCGTGAGCGCTACTGTCTGAACCCCAACAATCGCGCCTGGAAGCAATTCTGCAGGCGTAGGGCCCACAGCTGTTGCAGCAAACTGAAGACGAAGTCCCACGTGCCACAAGCCAGACGTAATGCCCCTCTCCCTAAACAGCGCACGCGCCACTTCCTCCCACTGAAACTCATGAAGTGGTGTCGTTCGGGGCAACTGAACGGGACCAGGATCGTGCGCTGATTGGTCGCTCATGCTTTACCTCATTGATGCTGATATCACATCGACACTAAACCCGCGGGGCGCACGAAAGCCACCCATACGACGGCGCGTATACGATCATCTCGGCCGACGCCGTATCCGCCGTCGTGTCGTCCGACAACACGACACACGCCCCTGCAGCGCCAACTGTAGAAGTTCTGAGGTCCGCGATTTCTTCAGCGGTGCGCGGTGATTCTTCGACTTCCACGATGAAGGCTGCCGGATCCACCCTAAAGCGATGCGCAAGGGCAACCGCCTGGCGTGCATTGATCTGACGATGGCCGCGCAGCAGATCGCTTACGACCGATTGACCTCCGACTAGGTCAGCCAAGTCCTGCTGGCGCAGATCGTTCTCCTCCATCAGGTAGCGCAGCAACTCCCGCCCGGACATGCCTGGCACTGGAACCTTCATACGCTCATACTCGCCGACCCAGTCCGACAGCGCCGCGAGCAAGCGATGGAGGGCCTCTGGCGCCCGCGGGGCCTCGGCCATGTCCAGCAAAGAGTCAACGCGGGCCATCATTGCGTCGGCATTCTCGGGCGTGAACGCCAGCCCGATCGGCCCCAGGTTGGTCTCGAGCGTCTGCCATGCATCCGCAACTGCGCGCCAATCGATCTTCATTCCCACGGGTCTTCCTTGGGTGTCCATCGGTCGTATTGCGGGTGAGTCATCACCTCACGGATGAACACCTTCCCATCCTGATAGCGAATCTTCGTCACGATCCGAAAGCTGTTCACGTTAAAGACGACAAACGTGCCAACGACGTCTGCGGATCGGTAGGTCTGGCGGACGTCTTCGAAGCAGCCCCATCGAGCATGCTCGACGGCCGCGTGCCACTTCTCCATCGGCCCCTTGGCCTTCGAGTGAGCCGTCCAGAAGGCTGCGAGCCTAGTGCGAGAGATCACGTGCACAGCAAATATAGCACTTCGCTATAGTTCTTGACAGCAAAGCTCGCCGAGCCTTGCTCGAGTTCGGGCTACTGGGGTCAGACTGAGGGCCAGCGCCTGCAGGCGCGCATCGGCGACCGTGCCTGGCCTGACGATTTGTGACCCTTTGGGGTCGCCTTGACTCGAGCCCATGCGCTACCCGGCGTTGAGCTTGGCGCCACCGTCCGATTCTCCGGAATTGCGGTGAAGTTCTCAGGGACGGACACGATTTCCTTGGCCTGCCCGGAGGGAATCGAACCCCCGACCCACAGCTTAGAAGGCTGTTGCTCTATCCAGCTGAGCTACGGGCAGCATGCGCCCGCCGGGCGCGTCGCAAGTGTAGTGGGCCCCGCGCGGCGCGCCGCGGCGCGGGGCCTTGGCTCAGGCGGCCAGGGGCATCGCCAGGCCCGCGGCGGCGCGGGCCAGCGCCTCGGTGGCCGGGGCCGGCGCCGGCTGCGCGGTGCTGAAGCGCAGCACGCCGTCGGCGTCGGCCTCGCGGCGCAGCGCGCCGACGGCCCACAGGCGGTTGGCGTGGGCGATGGCCTCGCCCAGCGCGAAACTCAGCTGGTGGGTGTCCAGCTGACGCTTGAACAACAGCGGAATCAGTTCGGCTGAACTCAGCGCGCGCTGCGCGCAGGCCTGCAGCACCGCCTGCAGGCGATCGGCATGGTGTTCGCGCAACTGGCGCACCCGCCCGTGCACGCCGGTGAAGGGGAAACCATGCGAGGGCAGCACCCGCGTGCTCGCATCGAGCGCGTCGAAACGCTCCAGCGAGCGCAGGTAGCGGCCCAGCGCGTCGGCATCCGGTTCGATGGCGTACACCGACACGTTGGTGGAGATGCGCGGCAGCAGCAGGTCGCCGGAGATCAGCACGCGGTGCTCCGCGCACCACAGCGACGCATGCTCCGGGCAGTGGCCTCCGCCCTCGATCACCTGCCATTCGGCCGCGCCGATGCGCAGGCGCTGCCCGGCTTCCAGACGCTGGAAGGACTGGGGCAGCGTCGGCACCATGCGCATGTAGAAATTGCCCCGTCCGGCCAGCGCCTGCAGGTGTTCCTGCGAGGCGCCATGGGCCCGGAACAGGCCCAGCAGGCCCTCGGTGCCGGTGGGTTCCATGCCGGCGCTGACCAGGCGCGCGCTGAGGTACTCGCCCTGGGTCATCAGCAGCGGGGCGTTCCAGCGCTTGCACAGCCAGTCGGCCAGGCCGACGTGGTCGGGGTGCATGTGGGTGCAGATCACCCGGCGCACCGGGCGGCCCTGCAGGTGGTTCGCGAACACCTGTTCCCAGGCCTCGCGCGTGGCATCGTTGCACAGGCCGGTGTCGACCACGGTCCAGCCGTCACCGTCCTCGAGCAGCCACAAGTTGATGTGGTCGAGCACCATCGGCATGGGCATGCGCAGCCAGTGCACGCCGGGCGCGATGGGCACCGGCACGCCGGGCGCGGGCGCCTCGGTGCCCGCGTAATAGTCGGGCTGATACGCCGTCTCGTTCGGGCGGTTTCGGGAATCCATGGGCTTGGGGCGGCTCGCGCCGCCGGGTTTCAGGCGCCGATGCCTTCGAGCAGCACGCCGAGTTCGCGCAGCACCGCGGCCGCGGTGGGGTGTTGTTGCGCGAAGCGCAGGGACATTTCACGCACGCGCTGCGCCAGCCCCTGGGCCTGTTCGGCCTGGGCGGTGCCGAGGGCGCGGCGGATGTCGGCGTCCAGCGCGGCCAGGTCGGCGCGCAGGCCGGCATCGAGCGGGGCGCCCGATTCCAGCGCCTCGCGCAGGCGGTCCAGGCTTTGCTTCACGGAGGAGGAAGATTCCACGGCGGGCCTCGTCGTTGCATGCGTCGAAAGTCGAAGGGCCCATCTTACGGCCTCGCGCAATCGCCCGCGGTGCGCGGGCGCGGCGCTTGCTACGATCCCGCCCTGCCCTTTCGCTTCCAGCCCGCGGCGCCGGCACGGCGCGGCGGCCCCACCAGATGCCTCCTGTCACTCCTCCCGCCCGCGTGATGCTGCGCGCCAAGTTGCACCGCGCCACGCTCACCGGCGCCGACCTGCATTACGAAGGCTCCTGCGGCATCGACCAGTCCCTGCTCGACGCCTGCGACATCCTGCCCGGCGAACAGATCGAGATCTACAACGTCACCAACGGAGCCCGCCTGAGCACCTACGCGATCTCCGAGCCCGCCGGCAGCGGGCACATCACCCTCAACGGCTCGGCCGCGCGCCACGCCGCGCTGGGCGACCTGCTGATCATCTGCACCTACGCCGCCATGGACGACGCCACCGCGCGCGCCTTCCGGCCGCGCATCGCGCTGCTGGACGGCGAGAACCGCATCGCGTCGATGAAGGCTTGAAGACGCACGCCCGCGCCGGCGCAGCGGGCTGACGCCCCAGCCCGGACGGCGCCTCAGCGCCCGTACACGGCCTGCATGCGCGCCACGCCCAGGGCCTGGGCGGACGCCCGTTCGGCCAGTTGCGCCGCGTCGGCATCGGGCGCGAGATCCAGTCGCGCCATGGGCAGCGCCCACAGCGTGAACTCGTAGTGGTGCTGGCCGCTGCCCGGCGGCGGGCAAGGGCCGCCGTAGGCCTGGTTGCCGAAGCTGCTGCGCAGTTGCCGGGCGCCCGCCGGCAGCGCGGCGCCGCCGGCCGCCCCCGCGCCCAGCGCCAGCCCCGGTGCCGATGCGGGGATATCGGCCACGGCCCAGTGCCACCAGCCGGCGCCCTTGCGCGCGTCGCGGTCGAACACGGTCAGCGCCAGGCTGCGGGTTCCGGGCGGCAAGCCGCTCCAGTCGATGCGCGGCGACACGTCGGAGCCGCCGCATCCGGGGCCGTCGTAGCGCTGCTGCGCCGGCACGCCGTCGCGCAGCGTGGGGCTCCACACGCGGAACTCCCCCGCCTTCGCAGCGCCAGGCGCCACGCCGAGGGCCCCGCCGATCAGCAGGCCGGCCAGCAGGCCCGCCCGCACGCCCGCGCGCACGCGCCGCGCCGGCGACGGCCCGCAGGCGGCAATTCCTGGTTTCGGTGGCATCGCGCAAGCTCCCCGGCGGAATGCGATCGCGGCCGGCCCACGACGGGCAGGCCCGCACGGTCGATTATGCTACGCATACCCCCCGCGCCACGCCGGCGCGTCGTCCGGAGACCCTTTCGATGGCCGCACTGGGCGTCGCATCCGCGGCCGCCACCCTGCTGAGCGAACACCGTCTGCGCATGGTGCTGCGCCCGGACGGGCATGGGCTCACCCTGGTGGAGCCGCTGCCCCGGCGCCCCTCGCAGGCCCATCGCATGCTCATCGGGCGCAACGCGCAACAGGCGCTGGCCCTGCTTCCCAATCTGGTTCCGGTCAGCGGCAAGGCGCACCGGGCGGCCGCTGCCGCGGCCCTCGGAACCCTGCAGCCGGACCACGGGCGCAATGTGTGGATCGACCAGCGCCCGCTGCTGCTCGAGCGCCTGCACGAACACCTGCTGCCGCTGCACCGCGACTGGCCCCTGTGCATGGCGCAGGCGCCTTCCCAGAGCACGCTGCAGGACATCGACTCCGTGGCGCGCTCGCTGGACGCTCCGCGCGCCGAGCCCCAGGCGCTGGCCGCGCTGCGCGAACTCGTGGAGTCGCGCAGCCTGGGCATGCCGGCGCGGGACTTTCTGCAGATCGACAGCGCCGACGCCCTGCTGCGCTGGGCTCGCGAGCACGACACCCTCACCCCGGCGCGCTTCATCGCCTGGCTGGCCGATCAGCCGCTGGCGCTGGCCGCCGCCGCACTGCCGCCGCCGCTGGGCACGCCCCCGCCCGGCGAGTTCGCGGCCAGGCTGCTCGGCGACCCGACGGGGCGTTTCCAGAGCGATCCGCAGTGGCACGGAAGCTGCCGCGAGACCGGGCCGTGGGCGCGGCTGCAGCAGCGCGCGCTGCTGCGCGACCTGGCCGGCGACGGTGCGCCGGCCGCGGCGCCGCTGGTCGCGCGCTTTGCCGCGCGCCTGCTGGAACTGGCCGAGACCCTGCTGGCCTGGATGGGCGAGGCCGACATGCCGCCGACCATGAAGGCCGCCGCGGGCCTGGGCCTGGCCGACTCCGCGCGCGGCCTGCTCGCCTATGGTGTGGAACTCGACCACGGCGAGCGCATCGCGCGCTGCCTGATCCTCGCGCCGGCGCAGTGGAATTTCCACCCCCAGGGAACGGCTGCGCAGTTGCTGCGTTCGATCGCGTGGACCACGCCGCGCCAGGTGGCGCAGACGGCCAGCCTGGTGGCCTGCGCGGTGGATCCCTTCGTACGCTGCGATTTCGCGCTGCCCGGCGCGGCTTCGGCCGGAGTCAGCGCGGGCGGATGAACAGGGTGTGCAGGCTGCGCCCGAAGGCGCCGTCGGCGTCGAACACCGTGGTATGGCTGGTGCCCACGCCGGCATCGTCGATGGTCGTGCGCGCGTCGATGCCCAGCCAGGGGTGGCGAGGCTCGCGCTGCAGGCTGAGTTGCAGGTCCACCGGCACGAAACTCCACGAATGCACGGGCAACTCGGCGCTCAGGCCGTTGGCCGAATCGAGCAGCAGCAACAGGCGTTCCAGCCCGGACTCGGCCTGGCCGCGCACCAGGGGAATGCGCGGCCGCGCCCACACGGTGGCCGGCCCCAGGCTGGCAAAGCCGCCGCGGGTGAAGCGCCACTCGATGGCCTCGCCGTAGGGAAAGCTGCCGACGCCTTCGAACAACTGCTGCGCCTGGGGCCCGGGCAACGCGGGAGGCTCGAAGGGCTCGGGCACCGCGCCCACGCAGCCCGGCTCGCGCTGCAGGCGCCAGGCGCGGGCCAGCAACACCTCGCGCCCGCCCGCGCTCATGCGCGCCTCGACCAGTTCGACCCGGCGTCCGGGCCGCGCCATGCGCACTTCCACGCGGCACGGAGCCAGCGGCACGGGGCTGAGGATTTCCACGCCCAGGCGCGCGATCTGCAGTTCCTCGCGCGGCTCGAAGCCCCGGATCGCATGGCTGAGCAAGGCGATGGGCGGACCGCCGTGCAACAGCTCCGGGGCCCAGGGGCCGACCGCCGCCACCGTGGGCTCGTAGTCCTGCTCACCGGTCTGCAGATAGAAGGCTTCGGGAAGTTCCATGGAACCAGGCAGGCGGGCTGCGCCGCGCGACGAATGGGGGTCCGGCCATGCTAGCCGCGTCGGCGCCGGCGCGTGCGCGGCGCGCAGGAAGGCTTCACGTTGCGGCAATGCGCCAGCAACACGTCGAGGCTACGCTGCTCACCAGGTTGTCTCCCCTGCTCCTGCTCTGGATGGCGAGCGAGCTTCACCCAGCCCCGGCGCTGGGTTTCTTTTTTTGGGGCTGGCGTTCAGCCAGTGGCGACGCGGTGGATCCCATGGCGTGATGCAGCGCTTGTTCATGGGTAGACATGGGTCCGCACATGGGCAAGCGGGTCAGGGGCTTCGACCGGGACAATGCGATGCGATTCGAGATCGCCAGGAAGGAAGCGGCGCTGAACATGCGCATCCCCGCGGCGTGGCTGGATGCGATCAAGGCCAAGGCGGCCAGCAAGGGCCTGCCCTGTTCGCGTTACGTGCGGATGCTGCTGGAGGCCGATATCGCTCGGTCACGCTAATCGCCTCATCGGGCATCCGATGGTGCGCCGGGCCGCGGCCCGGCGGAATCGGACCTTGCTCCAGGACACATGAAATTTGGTCGGGGCGAGAGGATTCGAACCTCCGACCCTCTGCTCCCAAAGCAGATGCGCTACCAGGCTGCGCTACACCCCGAAGCTGGTATTCTAGGCGAGGGTTTGTACCCGTCCCTTGCCAAGCCTCATTCCACCCATGCAGCTCTCGCGAAATCGCTCCGTTTCCCCGTGGTTCCTGGTGATCAACCTGCTCGTGGCGCTGGCCTGCGTGGCCATCCTGGGCGGCGCGGTGTGGGTGCAGCAGGCGCAAGGCGCCCTGCCCTGCGCGCTGTGCGTGCTGCAGCGCATGGCCTACCTGGGGGTGCTGGTTTTTTCCCTGCTGGCGGCGCTGGGCTTCGGCATGCGTAGCCCGGGGCTGAGCCGCGCGGCCTTGTGGCTGGGGCTGCTGGCGGTGCTGGGCGGCGTGATCTTCGCCGCCAAGCACGTGTGGCTGCTCTATCACCCCGAGCAGACCTGCGGGCTGGACCCGCTGGCCACGCGCATCAATGCCTGGGGGGTGACGGCGCTCGCGCCCTGGCTGCTGCGCGCGGACGGCCTGTGCAGCGACATTCCCTATCTGTTCGGCATTCCCCTGCCCATGCTGTCGGGCGTCGGCCTGCTGGGCCTGGGTGTGCTGATGGGCGCCAGCCTGCCGGCCGCGCGGCGCCTGGGCTCGCGGCGCTGACACCGCCGCGCGCGCGGCGCGAGGGCGGCCGCGCGCATGCGGCCCGCGCGCCGGCGCGGGCCCCGGGGCTTACTGCATGAACCAGCCGTGGCTGACCACCAGCGACTGGCCGGTCAGCGCGTTGGACTCGAAGCCCGCGAACAGCAGCGCCACCTCGGCCACGTCCTGCACGGTGGTGAACTCGCCGTCCACGGTTTCCTTGAGCATCACCTTGGCGATGACGTCGGCCTCGCTGATGCCGAGTTCCTTGGCCTGCTCGGGAATCTGCTTGTCCACCAGCGGCGTGCGCACGAAGCCGGGGCAGATCACGTTGGCGCGGATGCCGTGCTTGCCGCCTTCCTTGGACACTGTCTTGCACAGGCCGATCAGGCCGTGCTTGGCGGTCACGTAGGCCGACTTGAGCACCGAGGCTTCCTTGGAGTGCACCGAGCCCATGTAGATGATGCTGCCGCCGCGCCCCGAGGCCTTCATGTGGGGCACGCAGGCCTTGGTGGTGAGGAAGGCGCCGTCGAGGTGGATGGCCAGCATCTTCTTCCATTCGGCGAAGGGGAACTCCTCCACCGGGTGCACGATCTGCACGCCGGCGTTGCTGACCAGCACGTCCACGCCACCCCAGGCCTTCACCACCTTGTCCACCGCTGCGTTCACCTCGGACTCACTGGTGACGTCCATGGTCACCGCCATGGCCTGGCCGCCGGCCTTCTGGATCTCGTCCACCACCGCCTGCGCGGCCTGCAGGTTGATGTCGGCGATCACCACCTTGCCGCCCTCGCGCGCATAGGTCAGCGCGATCTGCTTGCCGATGCCGCTGGCCGCGCCGGTGACGATGCAAACCTTGTCCTTGAGTTTCATGGCTGATCTCCGTGTCGTTGTAGGTTGGTAGAGCGAGTTGCGAGGGTTGCGCGGCTTCAGGCCAGGTAGTCGTGCACGACGCGGCCCAGGCCCAGCGTGAGGTCGGTGAGCACGTGCACGCCCGACACCACTTCCAGCACCGGCAGGCGGGCCACCGGGGCCAACGCATGCTCGGCCAGCTGCAGGGCCGCGGGGCCGGTCCACGCGCCCTTCACCACCACGTCTTCCAGATGGTATTCAACCAGCTCGCAAATACGCGCGCTTCCGTCGACGTGGGGGATGATCTTCAGCAGGTAGTTCGGCTCCAGCAGGCCCGGCAGCAGCGCCTGCGCGTCGAGCGCGCGGTGCTTGTACCCCATGGTGGCGGTGGCCACGCGCACGCTGCCGTAGTCCAGCGTGCCCAGCAGGGTGTCGGTCTGCACCTGCAGCAAGGGGGCCGCCAGCTTCTTGGGAAAACCCCAGAGCTCGCGCCCGCCGGCGATCGGGGCCTCGTCGTTGAGGAACATCGAGTGCACGTAGCTGCCCTTGCGCCCCTGGTACAGCACCGGGATCACCTGGCCGGACTCGGTGTAGTCGCCGAAGCCCGTGGAGTCGGGCATGCGGATGAATTCGTACTTGACCAGCGGCTCGTCGGGAATCTGCAGCGGCTCCGGCACCACCGCGCGCAGGGCGTCGGGGTCGGTGCGGTAGGTGACCACCAGGAACTCGCGGTCGACGAAGCGGTAGGGCCCCGGCGGAAAGGCCGGGCTGGTCAGGGGCATCGCGAAGGCATTGCGTCGTACGTCATCGAGCTTCATGCTTGGGGTCCTCCTGGTTTCTCGTCGGCCGCGGGCACGTCGAATACGTGGACGCCGTCGGCCTCCGGATCGTGGTTGCGCCAACTCGGATCGCCGAGGGTGCGGGTCATGTCGGCCACGCCGGCCTGCCAGTGCTCGGCCATCGAGCGGCGCGAGAACTCGTAGTCCTTCGACTGGCCTTCGTAGCCCTTGCTGCGGTAGATGAGGTGCACGATGTCCATGCCCGCGCGGCGCTGGTGCAGGCGCGCCAGCGCCTGCACGTCGGGGTCGTCGCGCAGCTGCGCGGGCAGCTTGTCCAGCAGCCTGCGCGCGGCCTGGGCCAGGCGCTGGCGTTCCAGCGCGTGGGTGGTGTTCAGGCGCGTGCGGCTGGAAAAGCGGATGTCCTTCTCGCGCGCCACCACCTCGCCCATGGTGCCGGGCACGGGGCCCAGCGCCGAGAACAGGTCGACCTGGAACACCACGCGCCGTCGCTCGGCCGGCTGGTCGAGCACGTACTGCAGCGGCGTGTTGGACACCAGGCCGCCGTCCCAGTAGGACTCGCCGTCGATCTCCACCGGCGGGAAGCCCGGCGGCAGCGCGCCGCTGGCCATGATGTGGCGCGCGTCCAGGCGCCGCGTGGTGGAGTCGAAATACTCGAAGTTGCCGGTACGCACGTTCACCGCGCCCACGGAAAGCCGGGTCGGCCCGTCGTTGATGCGATCGAAGTCGACCAGGCGCTCGAGCGTGCGCTGGAGCGGCGAGGTGTCGTAGTGGCTGACCGCGCCGTCGGTGCCGCGGGGATGCCAGCCCGCCGGAGGGATGCGGGGCATGAAAAAGCCCGGCACGCCGAATAGCACGCCGCGCAAGGCGCTGGCCTCGTTGAAGGCGCCGCGCAAGTCTCCGTCGAGCACGTGGGCCAGGCCGGCGGGCATCGGCGAGCTGACCACGTCCCAGAACTCGCGCAGGCGCTCCAGGCGCTTGCCCGGCGGGTTGCCGGCGATCAGCGCGGCGTTGATGGCTCCGATGGACACCCCGGCCACCCAGTCGGGGTCGCGGTGGACCGCGCGCAGGACCTCGTAGACGCCGCCCTGGTAGGCCCCCAGCGCGCCGCCGCCTTGCAGCACCAGGATGCATTCGGACTCGGCGCAGCGCTGGTCGGTGGTTTCGGCGACGGCAGGCTGGGCGGATCGGGCCGATCGGGAGGGCCTGGACGATCGGGAGGAGCTGGAGGAAGTACTTGCTTTCTTGGTCGGCATGTTCGCCTCGCTCTTGGGCTCGTACGGCAGGCAACGCGGGATCGCGTCGTGTCTGCTGCAGTGCACAAGGTTAACAGCGAGGCGCTGCCGTCCGTGTTACAGAATCCTCTCGGGCATGAAAAAACCCCCACGCCGTCATGGTCGTGGGGGTCGATGCGGGCGAACTCGCGCGGATCAGTCGCGGATCAGTCGTGCAGCACGCGGGTGGCCGCCTCGTTGAGCCGCGGCGGGGTCTCGAAGGTGTGGAAGGGCGGCGGCGAAGGCACTTCCCATTCCAGGCCCTCGGCACCGTCCCAGGGGCGCTGCGGCGCCTTCACGCCCTGGTGGCGCAGCATCGGCAGCACCACGGCGAACAGGAAGTACACCTGCGCCAGGCCGAAGATGAAGGCCCCGATCGACGACAGCTGGTTGAAGTCGGTGAACTGCAGCGGGTAGTCGGCGTAGCGCCGGACCATGCCGCCCAGGCCCAGGAAGAACTGCGGGAAGAAGGTCAGGTTGAAGCCGATCATCGACAGCCAGAAGTGGATCTGGCCGGCGCGCTCGTCGTACATCACCCCGGACCACTTCGGGCCCCAGTAGTACACGGCCATGAAGATCGCGAACAGCGAGCCGGCGACCATCGTGTAGTGGAAGTGCGCCACCACGTAGTAGGTGTTGTGCACGGCGGTGTCGATGGGCACCATGGCCAGCACCAGGCCGGTGAAGCCGCCGATCAGGAACACCACGATGAAGCCGATGGCGAACAGCATCGGGGTCTCGAAGCTCAGCGCCCCGCGCCACATCGTGGCCACCCAGTTGAACACCTTCACGCCGGTGGGCACCGCGATCAGCATGGTCGCGTACATGAAGAACAGCTGGCCGAAGGTCGGCATGCCGGCCGTGAACATGTGGTGGGCCCACACGATGAACGACAGGATGGCGATCGACGCGGTCGCGTACACCATCGAGCTGTAGCCGAACAGGGGCTTGCGCGAGAAGGTGGGCACGACGGTGCTCATGACGCCGAAGGACGGCAGGATCAGCACGTACACCTCGGGGTGCCCCATGAACCAGAACAGATGCTGGTACAGCACGGGGTCGCCGCCGCCGGCGGTGTTGAAGAAGTTGGTCCCGAAGTGGCGGTCGGTCAGGGTCATCGTGACCGCGCCGGCCAGCACCGGCATGATGGCGATCAGCAGGTAGGCGGTGATCAGCCAGGTCCACGTGAACATGGGCATCTTCATCAGCGTCATGCCCGGCGCGCGCATGTTCAGGATGGTGACGATGATGTTGATCGAACCCATGATCGACGACGCGCCCAGGATGTGCACGGCGAAGATGGTCAGGTCCATGCTCATGCCCTGCTGCACGGTCAGCGGGGCATACAGGGTCCAGCCCACGTCCGGAGCGCCGCCCGGCACGAAGAAGGCCGACACCCCCAGGATGGCCGCCGGGATCAGCAGCCAGAAGCTGAGGTTGTTCATGCGCGGGAAGGCCATGTCCGGCGCGCCGATCTGCAGCGGGATCATCCAGTTGGCCAGCCCCGTCAGCGCGGGCATCACGGCCATGAAGATCATGATCAGGCCGTGCATGGTCGAGAACGACAGGAACATCTGGGGATTCAGGAACTGGATCCCCGGATCGAAGAGCTCGGCGCGGATGCCCATCGCCAGCAGGCCCCCGACGAACAGCATGGACAGCGCGAACACCAGGTACATCGTGCCGATGTCCTTGTGATTCGTCGAGAACAGCCAGCGCCGCCAGCCATGCGGGTGGTCGTGGGCATGGTCGGCATCATGTGCCGGCGCATGGACTGGATCGAGCACGACGCTCATCGAAGACTCCTTTTTGCTTGCTGTAAATATCGAAAAATCAAAAACCGGAAAGCGCGATTCGTTTCATTCCCGCCAGGCTCGCGCATCCCGCGCGCGGCCCGCGCAACCCCGGCAGCATACACCTGACGGCACCGACGAACCGGTTTTCGCGCGGCTGCGAATCTGAGACTTTGTAGCCCCGAAGCCTCTCGACGGGCTCAGGGTTAACCCGGATCCCGCCTGATGGTGGTCAAGCCCGGCGACGATGCCCTGCCCCTCAGCTCCAGTTGTCCGATCCGGAGGAGTCGTCGCCCCAGGAACCGGAGGAGGAATCATCGGTCCACGAGCCCGGATCGCTGATGCCGAAATCCTGGTCGTCCGGCAGCGCCGCGCCGGGGTCCGCCATCGGCGGCGCCGCCTGGGCGTCGGGCAGCGCGGAGCCCCCGCGGTCGAAAAGCTTGTCCACCACCATCTGGCCGGCGGCCATGCCTGCGCCCACCGCCAGCCCGGTGCCCACCGCGCCCAGGATGCCGCTGCCCTGCGCGCCGGGCGGGTAGGCGCCGTAAGGCGCCTGCCCCATCGGCTGCGGCGGGTAGCCGGGAGGATAGGGAGCCTGCCCCGGCGCACCGGGCGTGCCCGGCCAGCCGGGGGCCATCATCTGCACGGGCGGGCGGCGCGAGGCCCGGTACACGGCCCACAGCACGATCAGCGCCAGCACCACCAGCGCGATGCCCAGCGCCCCCATCGGGAAGCCGCGGCGCGCGGGTGCCGCGCGGCCCGCGTGGCCGGCCACCTGCTGCGTGAAGGCCTGCAGGGTGTCACGGCGCTCGAAGCCCAGGCCCGGGTCCAGGCTCTGCGCCTTGCCCAGTTCGCGCGAGGCCAGGGGCCAGTCGCCCTGCAGCGCGGCCACCCGCGCCGAGACGTAGTGCGCCTTGGCCGAGCCCGGGTAGGCTGCCAGCACCTGGTCGATCTCGCGGCGCGCCTGCGCCGCGTGGCCGGTGCTGGCCGCGGTGTACACATCGTGGATCGAGGGCACCGCGGCCGGCGCCGCCTGGGCGGCCGTCAACCCCGCGACCAGCGCGGCGGCGCAAAGCAGTAGACGCAACAGTTTCATGGACGAGGCCTCCGGGGCTGCATTTTAGGCGAGCGGGGAGCCGCCGCGCCGGGCCTGCGCCGGCGCTCCTGCAAGGCTGCGCCGCGCGCTGCACAATCCGGTCATCATGCAAGCCCTTTCCCGTATTCGTCTTTCCATGCTCGACCTGGTCGCGGTGCGCGAGGGCGGCAGCGTCGCCGACGCGCTGGCCGTCGCCTTGCGCACCGCGCGCCACGCCGAGAAGCTCGGCTTCGTGCGCTACTGGCTCGCCGAGCACCACAACATGCCGGGCATCGCCAGCTCGGCCACCGCCGTGCTGGTGGGCCACATCGCCGGCGGCACCCAGAGCATCCGCGTGGGCTCCGGGGGCGTCATGCTGCCCAACCACGCGCCGCTGGTCGTCGCCGAGGCCTTCGGCACCCTGGCCGAGCTGTACCCGGGACGCATCGACCTCGGCCTCGGCCGCGCGCCGGGCACCGACCCGCTGACCATGCGCGCCCTGCGCCGCGACCGCGTCGAGTCCGAGGACGACTTCCCCCGCGACGTGGCCGAGCTGCAGCAACTGCTGGCCCCGCCCGCGCCGGGCCAGCGCCTGGTCGCCACGCCGGGAGCCGGCACCCAGGTGCCCATCTGGCTGCTGGGCTCGAGCCTGTTCTCGGCTTCGCTGGCCGCGCAGATGGGCCTGCCCTTCGCCTTCGCCTCGCATTTCGCGCCGCGCCTGCTGCTGCCGGCGCTGGAGCTGTACCGCAAGCGCTTCCAGCCCTCGGAGCACCTGCGCGAACCCTATGTGGCCGTCGGCGTGCCGCTGATCGCCGCCGACGACGACGAGCAGGCCGATTTCCTGGCCAGCAGCACCTACCAACGGGTGCTGGGCATCGTCACCGGACGGCGCGGCCTGCTGGCGCCGCCGGTACGGGGTTTCCTGCAGGGGCTGCACGCGCAGGAACGCGCGGCCATCGCCGACTTCCTGGGCGCCGCGGTGATCGGCGGCCCCGCCACCGTCCGCGCCGGTTTCGAGACCCTGGCCGAGGCCACGCGGGCGGACGAATTCGTCCTGGTCAGCGACGTATTCGACCCCGAGTTGCGCCTGCGCAGCCTGGACATCGGCGCGCGCGTGCTGCGCGAGGCGCAGCAGGCCCTGCCCGCCGAGGCCTGACACCTCTGCCGCAGGCGCCAGGATCGGCGCCTGCGCGGCGGCCGGATTTGCGCCAGCACAAGGACAGCGCGGGCGCGGTCTCCTAGGCTTTGCGCAAGGGAGCCGCGAGGCACCGCGAGGGGTTCGCGGGCTGGCGCGGCCCGGGGGGAAGCAATGGGTGCCGCATGGCTGGACGAATGGTGGGCGGGCGGCGAAGCCGCGCCCGCCGCGGCGCCCATGGCCGCCTCCGAGCGCAGGCGCCTGCGCCGGCGCCGCGCCCACATGAGCACGCTGGTGGGCCTGAGCTATGCGGTCGACCTGGCCGTGCTGGCGCTGTTCCGCCTCGGCGGCGCCGTGCCGGGCAGCCTTCTGGCGCTGTACGCCGGCCTGGCCCTGTCGCACCTGGTGCTGTTCGGCGCGCTGCAACTCAGCGGCGCCACCGAACGCATGCGTCACCCGAACCTCACCGGCCTGCAGATGGCCTGGGCGCTGGCCATGCAGGTGGGCGCGATGTTGTGGGCGCCGGCGGTGGCCGGCTACTTCGTCGGCGTGATGTTCGTGGTGTTCTCCTTCGGCGCGCTGCGGCTGCCGCTGCGCTCGGCGCTGTGGATGTGGGCGGCCACCAGCGGCGCGCTGGCGCTGCTGATGTGGCGTTTCCCGCCGCTGGGCGCCATGGCGCCGGCGCTGCGCGAATCCACCTGGGTGCGCGCGGGCACGGTCGTGGGCTTTTCCACGCTGCTGCTGCGCTGCCTGGTGCTGAACTTCCGGGCCATGGCGCTGCACGCCCGCTCCACGCGCGAGGCCGCGAAACTCGCGGCCGAGGCGGCCGCGGCGCGCGAACGCGCCACGCGCGACGGACTCACGGGGGCGCTCAACCGCGACGGCCTGGCTCCGCTGCTGGAGCGCGAACTGGAGCGCCTGCGGGCCCATGGAGCCGACAGCTGCGTGGCGATGATCGACATCGACTGGTTCAAGAGCATCAACGACGGCTGCGGCCACCTCACCGGAGACCGCGTGCTGCGCGCGCTGGTGGACCTGCTGCACGGGCATCTGCGCGCCAGCGACCGGCTGGCCCGTTTCGGTGGCGAGGAGTTCGTGCTGCTGATGCCCTCGACCGGCGAACTCGACGCGATGGAGATCGCCGAGCGCCTGCGCGAACTGGTGGAAGGCCAGGACTGGTCGGCCCTGGTGGCGCACCTGCGGCTGACGGTGTCCATCGGCGTGGCCCAGGCCCACCCTGCGGACCGCGCCGAGACCTTGATCGCACGCGCGGACACGGCGCTCTACGGCGCCAAGGCCGCCGGGCGCAACCGCTGCTGCGCGGCCGTGCGGGTGGACGCCCTGCTGCAGGAATCCATTCCCATGCAGCTGGTGCATCTGGAGCGCCACGGCTAGCCGGCTGTCGACGTGGCGCAAGGGGGCTGCGCGTGCCCGGCAGGCTCGGCCGGGCGGTGCCATACTTGCGCTCGCCGCAGCTCTGCGCCCTGCTCCCATGCCCTCCTCGTCCGCCTCGTCCGCCTCGTCCGCCTCGTCCGCCCTGCTCGCCCGCCCTCGCCGCCGCTCCTGCCTCCGCGGGCTCGCCGGCACCGCCACGGGCCCGTTGTGGCTGGCCGCCGCGCTGGCCGCGGCGCACCCTGCGCTGGCGCAGAGCTCGGCGCCGCGCGCAGCTTTGCAGGTGGAGCCGGCCGACGGCGCGCAAGGCGTGCACAGGCTGGTGCAACCGCGGATTCGCCTGGCCTCGGCGGCGCAGGCGCGCGAGGCCCTGCATGCGGGGGTGGAACTGCTGGGGCCGCTGGGACTGCCGGTGCCGGGCGTGCTGCGCGTCGAAGGCGCCGAAATCAACTTCGAACCCGCCATGCCGCTGGCCGGCTGCACGCACTACAGGCTGGCGCCTGGCGGGGCCGGCCCGGCGCAGCCGGAGGTCGGGTTCACCACGGCCTGCAGCCGCTGGAGCGAACCGGTACAGATCGACGACCGGCGCAGCTCGCGGCGCCCTGACCGCGGCGCGGACGCCGTGCAGGTGGCCGCCAGCGCGGGCGGCGGAGCCTGGGCCGCCTGGTTCCAGAGCGACGGCCGGCGCAGCGCCATCGAGGCCAGCCGTCTGAGCCCCGACACCGGCGCCTGGCAGGGCCCGCGGCGCATCGACCTGCGCGCAGGCGCTGGCGCCACGCTGCCGGCGCTGGCCACGCTGGCCGACGGCCGCGTGCTGGCGGCCTGGCTGCAGGACCTGCACGGCCACGCGGCGGTGTTCGCCCGCGTGCTGGGCGACGACGCGCACGCTCCCGCCCGCCGCCTGGACGACCCGCGGGTGGCCGCCAGCCCCACCGCCGTGCAACTGGCCACCGACGCGGCCGGCAATGCGGTCGCTGTGTGGCAGCAGCCCGGGGCGCGGCGTACCGAGGCCTGGGCCGCGCACTGGAGCGCCGCGCAGGGGCGCTGGAGCGCGGCGAGGCGCCTCGATTCCGCGCCCGCGCCCGACTACGCGCCGGCGGTGGCCGGCGCGGGCGACGACCAGTTCGTGGCGGCCTGGGAGCGCGGAGCGGCTGGCCGCGAACGCGTCGCGGCCAGCCGCTGGACCGGCCGCGGCTGGTCGGCGCCGCGCCTGCTCAGCGCCCCCGGCGTGCGAGGCCGCCGCGTCGCGCTCGCGCTGGACGCGCAGGGTGAGTTGGCGGCGGCGTGGATCCAGGGCGACGCCGACGCCCGGCGCGTGGCCCTGCGCCGGCTGGCCCTTCCGGACTGGGACGGCGCTCCGGCGCGCCTGCTCGGCGGCGCCGGCCTGCAGGGCCCGGCCGTTTCCGCCGCCCTGGGGCTCGACCCCGCCGGCGACGCGGCGGTGGCCTGGGAGCAGCAGAGTTCCGCCCAGGGCGACTACGTGATCGAAGCCACGCGCTGGATGCGCGGCGCGCCGGCGCCCCAGCCGGGCGAACGCATCGATCCGCCCGGGCAACGCAATGCCGGCAACCCGGTGCTGGTCAGCGACCCGGCGGGCAACCTGGTCTGCGCCTGGTACCAGGACACACCGCAGGGCCTGCAAGTGTTCGCCACGCGCTTCGACGCCTCCAGCCGACGCTGGCAGCCGGCCCTGCTGCTGTCGGACCCGCGCGACACCGTGCAGGCCAGCTTCCCCGCCCTGGCAGTGGACGCGGCGGGCAGCGTCACCGCGGTCTGGCAGCAGTACAACGGCTGGCGCGACATCGTCATGGCGAGCCGGCTTCCCTGAGCGCGCGCGGTCGCCGCGCGCCGGGGCGCCAGGATTGCCAGCGGCAACGCCAGGCTCTAGGCTACGGCCCAGCGAAATGACAGTTATTAGCGGGACAGAACACTAGGCCCGACAACACGGAATCCAGGGAGTCCTTCATGCTGATCGTCACCACCGAGAACGTGCCCGGACACACGGTGCGCGAGGTCAAGGGCCAGGTGTTCGGCGTCACCGTGCGCAGCCGCGGCCTGGGCGGCAACATGATGGCCGGCCTGCGCACCATCGTCGGCGGCGAGATCCCCGAGTACACCCAGATGCTGGAGGAAGCCCGGCGCCACGCCATCGACCGCATGGTGGAGAACGCGCTGATGCGCAAGGCCAACGCCATCGTGATGATGCGCTTCGATTCCTCCGAACTCGGCCAGTCGATGAGCGAGATCGTGGCCTACGGCACCGCCGTGGTGATCGACCCCGTCTGAGGCCGAGCGAGGGCTGCTTCCCATGTTGCGCATGTTCGTGCTGTTGCTGGGCGCGGCGCTCAGCGTCGGCGGCGTGCTGGAACTGCTCGTGCACGGCCCGCGCGGCGCCGGTCTGCAGGCGCTGGTGCTGGGCCTGCTGCTGCTGGCGGGCACCCTGTTCGAGCGCCTGCGCTACGGCGAATCCGACGCGCCGCCCACCGGGCCGGACTGGGAGCGCACCGACGAAACCTTCGTCGACCCCGGCAGCGGACGCCCGATGGCCGTCTACCAGAACCGCAGCACCGGCAAGCGCCGCTACGTGCCGATCGGGCGCGCCTGAGGCGCGCCGTCACCGATTTCCCCAACCAGGTTCCTCCGCATTCGATGAGCAGCTTTCCCGAAGACATCTACACCGAACCCGCGAATCTCGATTTCGACACCCTGCGCTGCCTCGGCCCGCTGGCGCCGATGGCCGGCATCTGGGAAGGCCCGCGCGGCCTGGACGTCAAGCCCAAGGCCGACGGCCCCCGCAAGCAGGCCTTCATCGAGCGCATCGAACTGCAGCCCATCGACCCGCAGACCAACGGCCCCCAGTTGTTCTACGGCCTGCGCTATCACACCCACATCGTCAAGCCGGGCCAGGTCAAGACCTACCACGACCAGGTGGGCTACTGGCTGTGGGAGCCGGCCACCGGCACGCTGATCCAGACCCTGGCGATTCCGCGCGGGCAGATCGCCATGGCGGTGGGCCACGCGGCGCCCGACGCCACCGAGTTCGAACTGGCGGCGCGCCTGGGCGATGCCCACGCCAACATCAGTTCGAACCCGTTCCTGGACCACGCCTTCCGCACCATCGAGTAGCGCATCCGGGTCAGCATCCACGCCGATGGCACCTGGAGCTACGACGAGGACACGGTGATGATGATCCGCGGCCAGAGCGAGCCCTTCCACCACACCGACCGCAACCTGCTCAGCCGCGTGCAGGCACCGACGCCCAACCCGATGGCGGCGGCCGCGCAGCCGGCCGCCTGAGCCGGCGGCCCGCCCCATGTTCGCCGAATACGCCGCGCTCGACGCCACGGCCCTGGCCGCGCTGATCGCGCGGCGCGAGGTGGCCAGCGTGGAGGTGCTGCAAGCCGCGCTGGCCCGGCTGGACGCGATCAATCCGCGCATCCGCGCCGTCGTGTCCGACTGGCGCGACAGCGCGCTGGAGCAGGCGCGCGCCTTCGACGCGCTGCCGCCCGCCGCGCCCGAGCGCGCCCGGCCTTTCGCCGGCGTGCCGCTGCTGCTCAAGGACCTGGGGCAGGACCTGCGCGGGCGCCCCTCCACCTGGGGCAGCCGGGCCCGCGCCGGGGTGCTCGCGCGCGACACCTCGGGGGTCGTGGCGCGCTGGCAGGCGGCGGGCCTGCTGCCCTTCGGCAAGACCAACCTGCCGGAGTTCGCGCTCAAGGCGGTGACCGAACCGGCGCTGTTCGGCCCCTGCCGCAATCCCTGGGACCTCGAACGTACACCGGGCGGGTCCTCGGGAGGAGCCGCCGCCGCGGTGGCGGCCGGGATCGTGCCGGTGGCCGGGGCCTCCGACGGAGGCGGCTCCATCCGCATTCCCGCCGCCTACTGCGGGCTGTTCGGCCTGCGCCCCTCGCGCGGGCGCGTCAGCGAAGGCCCCGAGGCCGACGAATTCTGGGACGGCGCCAGCGCCACCCACGTGCTCACGCGCAGCGTGCGCGACAGCGCCGCGCTGCTGGATGCCGTGCTGGGCTCCACGCCGGGCGACCCCTTCACGGTGGCGCCTCCGGCGCGTGCCTACGCGTTCGACGCCCTCGCCGCCCCGCCGCGCCTGCGCATCGGCTTCAGCGTGGAGTCTCCGCTGGGCACCGAGGTGCACCCGGAGCACGCGGCCGCGGTGCTGCGCACGGTGGAGCTGCTGCGCGAGCTGGGCCACGCGGCCGAGCCGGCTGCGCCAGCCATCGACGGCGAGCAGCTGGCGCAAAGCTACCTCGGCATCTACTACGGCCACGTGGCGGCCGACCTGCGTCAATGCAAGCGGGAGTTCGGCGCGCGCGAGCGGGATTTCGAGCCGGACACGCGCGCCCTGGCGGCCATCGGCGAAAGCCTGGCGGCGCCGGCCTTCGTCGAACTGCGCCGGCGCTGGAACGGCTTCGCGCGCGCGCTGGCGGCCTTCCATGCACGCCATGACCTGTACCTCACTCCCACCACGGCCCAGCCCGCCGCGCGCATCGGCGAACTCGACGCTCCCGCATGGCAGCGCGCGGCGCTGCGCGCGCTGCTCGGGCTGGGGCTGGGCGGCCTGCTGCGCCACAGCGGCACGGTCGAGCAGCTGGCGCGCGCCAACCTCGCGCGCACGCCCTTCACGCAATTGGCCAACCTGACCGGCACGCCGGCCATGAGCGTGCCCCTGCACCAGGGGGCTGACGGCCTGCCGGTGGGCGTGCAGTTCATTGCCCCCTGGGGACGCGAGGACCTGCTGTTCCAGCTGGGCGCGCAGCTGGAGGCGGCGCGCCCATGGGCGCAGCGCCTGCCCGTCGGCACGGCCTGAGGGAAGCTGCGCGAGGAGCAGCCGCCACGCCAGCTTCCTTGCGGGAGACATATCAGTACATTCTTATTTACTTATTTTTTAGCTGTCCGGGATCGAAACTATGCGTTGGACGCCGCGCGGCGCCCCGGCGCAAACTGCTCGCCAGCCTTTCCGCTCCGCAGCCCGGAGTCCCGCACGAACCCCTGATGCCCATGACCCAACGTCGTCAACTCTTCGTCCAGGCCGGCGCGGCCGCGGCCGCATTCGGCGGCCTGCTCGCCGCCGGCCCGGCCCGTGCCGCCGCCCACGCCTCGGCTTCGCTCGACCTGGCCCAGCCCGGCGCCTCCACCCTGCAGGCGCTGCACCTCCAGCTCGAGCGCGCAAGGCGCCGGCGTGATTTCAAGACCGTGCCCATGATCCTCACCGATCGCGCCGACTGGGACGACGAGGCCCTTCGCCTGCTGCGCGCCTATACCGGCGGGCCCAAGCAGGTCTGGGACAACACCGACGTGAAAAGTCCGTGGCTGAACCTGATGCGCAACGCGCTCAACGCCCAGGTCTGGTCCTGGGGCCATCCGGACTTCCTGGCCGTGTCGGCCACGCACGGCTCGGCCCATCTGGCGCTGTACGACGAGCATGTGTGGGCCAAGTACAAGCTCGCCGCGCTGATCGGCGCCAAGGCCGGCGGCAACAGCTACCTGGACACTCCGGCCGCCGCCGGGGCCGCGGCCTCGGATTTCGAGAACCCGGTCGGCGCCTTCTCCCCGGCGGACAACTCGGTCACGGTGCTGCAACGCCGCGGCGTGGTGTTCCTGGCCTGTCACAACGCCATCTGGGAATTCAGCGGGGCGCTGATCGCCAAGGGCAACAATCCCGACAAGCTCAGCCACGAGCAGCTCGCCGCCGAGCTGAGCAACCACCTGATCCCGGGCGCCGTGCTCACGCCGGGAGTGGTCGCCACCATTCCCGAGCTGCAGGCCGCCGGCTACCACTACATCAAGTAGCCCGGTGCGTGCGCGTGGGCGCCCCTCAGGGGTGCCAGCCGGACAGCCATGCGATGGCCAGCGCGAGCGCGAGCGCCAGCGCCAGGCCGGCCCATCGGCGCACGCGCCTGAGCTCCGCGCGCAGCGCATCGAGCTCGCCCGGCCGGGGCGGCGCCGCCGCCGGAGCCGGTGCGCCGCCCGGGCCCTGGCCCGGCGCGGGCTCGGAAGCCGCAACGGTGGCACCGGCGGAGGCACCCTGCTGCGCCTCCCGGCGCCTGCGGATGTCCTCGAGCAGGCCCGGCAACACGTTGTCCACATTGGCCTGCGGTGGCGGCAGCTTGCCCGGCATGAAAAATCCTCCCCGCGCGCCCACGCGGCGCGACGGGGAGGATTGTAGGAAGCTGCGGCGGCAGCCGCGGGCGGACGGTGCCCTCAGTGCGCGCCCTTGAGCTGGGCGATGTAATCCGCGATCACCTGCACCTGATCCTGCGGGATCGGCGCCTTGAAGGCGTTCTTCATCTTGCCCACCTCGACCAGCCAGGCCGCCTTGCTCAGCGTGGGCTGGGTCTCCACCATGCCGTAGGAATGGCACATCAGGCAGTAGGAATTGGCCGCTTTCGCGCCTGCGCTGTCCCCTGGGAACACGCGGGTGCTGACCGGCAGCTCGATGCTCTTGCGCATCGGCGTGGCATCCGCCGCCGGTGCGGCCTGCGCCGCGGCGCACAGGCCCAGGCCGAGCAGCAGGGCACCCAGCAGGCGCGACGATTGCTTGTGGTTCATGGCTTGGCTCCCCTCAGGCGGCGGTGACGGTGACGGACTCGACCACGTTGCGCATGAAGCCGCCCGGGTTCCAGTTGGGCTTCATCGGCTGCTTCAGCCCGTCCGTGTTCGTGCAGCGCACCATCAGCGTGTGCTCGCCGCGGGGCAGTTGCACCTGCGCCTTCCACTGCCGGAAGCTGTAGCGCCCGTAATCGTGCCCCAGCTGCGCCGGGCGCCAGTTGCGGCCGCCGTCGCTGGACACCTGCACCGTGCGCACCCCGGCGTCGCCGCCGAAAGCGATGCCGCGCAGCTCCACCGCGTGCCCGGCGCGCACCGTGCCCGCGCCGGCCATGTTGGTGAAGAACGACCTCGGCACCATGCGGTTGATGGGCACGAACTTCACGCCCTTCTCGCCCGGGCTCATGTTGGCGTGGGGCCAGTTGTCCGGGATGGTGTAGGCCGGGTGCATCCAGAAATTGGTGTCCTCGTGGTCCAGCACCCGGATGTGCTGCAGCGTCTTGGTCCAGTAGGTCGCGTACCAGCCGGGCACCACCAGGCGGAAGGGAAAGCCGTTGAGCAGCGGCAGCGACTGGCCGTTCATCTGCCAGGCGATCATCACCTCGCCGTCGCGGGCGTGGTCCACCGACAGCGACTTCTTCAGGTTGGGCGCGTTCGGCACGACCGGGCGGTCGGCCCCTTCGAACTGCACCTGCACGGCGCCCGCCTTGACGCCGGCGGCGTCCAGCACGTCGCGCAGGCGCACCCCCACCCAGCGCGCGTTGCCCATCGCGCCATTTCCCCATTCGCCGCCCGGCACGCGCGGCTCGAAGAAGCCGCGGGAATTGCCCGAGCACTGGTTCACCGCGGCCAGCTCCACGTGCTGGAAGCCGTTCATCAGCTCGGCCAGCGTGAAGCGGACCTGGTTATTCACATGGCCGCTGACCGTCACCGTGTGTGTGGCCGCGTCCACGCTCGTGGGCACGCCCGCCCAGTGCCAGCGCACGTAGAACTGGTCCACCGGCGTGAAGACTGCCTTGTCGTAGACCGAGAAGGGGGTCTCCAGCAGCGGGGGCCGCGTGCGCTGCAGCACCATCTCCCCCTTGCCGGGGAAGTCGGTGGTCAGGCGGCGCTCGTCAGGCCCGCCGGGCAACGGCAGCCGGATACTGCCCGCGGCGAAGGCCGCCGGTGCCAGCACGGAGCCGACGCCCAAGGCGCCCGCCCGCAGGATGTCTCGGCGCGAGGCCGAATCGAAAACCTTGTTCCCTGTGCCCATCACTCCTCTCCTCCTTGGTCAAGCCTGGCTCGGATGTCCGGCGGATACTCATACGTCCACCTGGATTCGTTGTTGTGGCGGGAGTATCGGAGGGGCGGGTCACATTGATAAACGAATTCTTTCGATTTGAATCAGCGACTTCCTTCATGTCCGTTCAAACCCGCAGGCCGCGCGTGGCGCGGCCTGCGTCCCGGCGCGGGCGCCCTACCCGCCGAAGAAGCCGGGCAGGATCCTGTGCGAGGAGCTCGCCGGGTTGTCGGCGAGCAGGTGCGGGTCGGTGGTGACGATGATCAGTCCGGCCATCGGCGTGCCGTAGCCGCCCACCGTGGGACGCTTTTTCGGCAGGGTCACGCCGCCGGGTTCCTTGGCGAGTTCCGCATGCACCGAACAGTAGTAGTACTTCAGCCCCGGGTGGCGAAAGCGCACGGTGTAGGTGTGCACCGGATGCCCCGGCCCCGGCGTGCCGGCGACGGCGCCGTCGAAGCGCTTGCTGCCCGCGCCGGTGGCGGGGGCGTAGCCGACGATGGTGTGGGCGCCCGTGTCCTGGTCCACGAACACCACGGGCTGGCCCGGGCGCACGGCCACGACATTCTCCAGGAATTCGTTCGCTCCGTTCATGTGCACGTACACCGGCGGCGCCGGCGCCGCCCAGGCGCAGGCCGCGGCGGACAGGAACAGCGCCGCGGCGCAGGCCGCGCGCAACGGGCCCGGCGCGCGGGCAAGGCAATCGGGAATCTTCGGCATCGCTTCGCTCCGGCTACGCCAGCATCTGGCGCTCACACCGTAGAAGCCGGCGCGGCGAGCGTCAACGGCGGATCACATCCGCTTACCGCTGCTACGAATCCCAGGCATCGGAGCCGTGGAATCCCTCAGGAGGCCGCGGCCAGTTCGTCGCACCAGATGGCGGTGAAGCCCTCGATCACGTGGTGCCGGATGCGCGGGCGCGCCGAGGCTCCGCCCTGGAAATGCTCGTCCAGCAGGCGCGCCAGCTCCGAGTCCTGCAAGCCGCGTTCGGCGATGAAGCCGCGCACGGTCTCGCGCGCGTGGGCCAGCCCGCCGTGGCCGTCCGCCGCGGCCGAACCCAGCTGCATGTCCCACAGCAGGTAGGTGGCCAGCGCGCCCAGCGCCGTGCGGGGGCGCAGCGGGTCGACGTCGTAGCGGAAATCCCGGTGCCAGTCGGCGATCTGCTCGATGGGCATGGGATGCCCGATGCCGTAGCCCTGGCCCTGGTCCGCGCCCAGGATGGCCGCGCTCTCGATCAGCCCGCGGTGCTCCAGGCCCTCGACCGTCAGGCGCATGCCGAAGGCATGCACCAGGCGGGTCAGGTAGAACATGAATTCGAGCGCGCGCTGCGGACGCCGGGTGGATCCGCGTACCAGTCCCTGGTCCATTTTCACGTCGTCGAAGGCGTACTGGTCCAGGCGCAGCAGGGAGCTGTGCCCCGAGCCCAGGTCGTCCTCGGCCAGGCGCACGCCGGCCTCGCGCAGCCCCTGCAGGAAGGCGTTGCGGCGCTCGTCGCTGCCCGGCCCCTCGTGGCTTTCCAGCACCTCCAGTTCCAGGCAGGTGCCCCGCGGGCGGCAACGTTCCAGCGCCTGCAGGATGGCGCGTTCGCAGCGCGCGTCTCCGATGCCCTCGGCGGGAAAGTTCAGCGCCACCGCCACGCGCAAGCCGGCGTCCAGCAGCCGGGCAGCGTCGGAGCAGGCGCGGTCCAGCCCGTACTGCAGCAACAGGAACAGCTCCTCGTTGCCGCAGGCGGGAAGAAATCGGTCGGGGCTCACCAGGCGGCCTTCCTCGTCCAGCAGGCGCGCCAGCGCCTCCACCTTCACCAGTTCGCCGCTGCGCAGGTCGATGATCGGCTGGTACAGGAAACGCACCCGCCCCTCGGCGATCCAGCGCCGGTAGATCTGGCGCCGCGGCAGGGGCACCACGGGGGTGGTGTTCAGGCGCTGCACCGCGTGGCTCAGCGCCTTTTGCACATGGTTGAGGAAATTCCCGATGCGCAGGGTGGAGAAGAAACGCGGCCACGCGCTGTACAGGCTCAGCAGCGCGATGGTCGTGCCCGAGTCGTCGAGCAGGGGCACCGCCGCGCTGGAACGAAAGCCCAGCTCCGTCCCCAGCTCCTGCCAGGGCTTGTTGCGCGCTTCGATGGCCCAGGCCTCGGAGATGATGACCTGGCCGTTGCGCCACGCCCGCCCGCCCGGGCCCTGCCCCGCCTCGCGCGCCGGATCGATGCTGATGCGCGGCACCAGGCCGGACATCATCGCCTCGTGGTAGCGGTGGCCCGAGGCGCCCTGGGAGGCTTCGATCTGCAACTCCCCCTGGGAATCGCAGCGCGCGAAAAAGGCCGAGAGATCGCCGTCGATGTCGCCGATCACCGCCATCACCCCGCGCACCAGGTCGGAGAAATTGCCCGTGCCCTGGATCAGCTCGTCGATCTGCGACACCGCCAGCGCGAGTTCCACCTCGATGCGCCGGTAGCTCACCGCCTGCGCCTGCAGGTCCGAGAAAATGCGCCGGTTGATCAACTGCGAGACCTGCTCGCGCGACTCGCCGGATACCAGCGGCAGGATCTCCGCCTGGATCTCCTGCTGGTAGGCGCCGTAGGACTCGATCAGCGTGGTCAGGTCCACGCCGACCAGCGCATGCGCGCGGCCCGCGCGCTGCGCCGCCGCCTGATGCTCCGCCAGGCTCAGCGTCGGGGAGAACAGCAGGCGCAGATGCGCCGCCTGCCGAGCCTTCAGGCGCTCGAACTCCTCGGGCAGCAGCGCCTGCAGCACCTGCGCCCCCTCGGAGGTGCGCCCGACGGAGTCGTAGAAACGCTCGGTGAAGCGCTCCGCGCTCCAGGCGACCGCTTGCTGCACCGGCTGCAGGCAGGCTTCCACGCCCGCGCCGTAGACCCGCTCGTCCGCGGTTCCCAGGCTCATGGCCAGGTCCTTCTCGCTGTGCCCGATATCCCCCGCGCGGCGGGCGCGGCCGATTCCGATACTTCGCCCATGCGGGAGGATACCCCCGCCAGGACAGCGCTCAATTCAGGATCAGCAAGGCGACCACCGCCGAGCCCCAGACACCGATCGCCGCGGTGCTGGTGTCCTCGGCGGCCAGCAGCACGGACGCGCACAGGCCCCAGGCGGATACGCCCAGCCACATGCGCAGTCCGGTGGCGCCCATCAGCACCGCCAGCAGCGATGCGAGAAGAATGGTTTTGCGCAACATGGGCGCATTGTCGCGCGCCCAGCGCGTGCGCGCGACTCAGGGACGACCCTTGCCTTGCGCAGCGTCGTCGTAAGCTGAATTCTCAGTAACGGCGGCGGGCGGGCGCGCCCGGTCCGGGACCGCTGCGCGGTTCCAGGTGCCGGAAGGTGATGCGCCCCTTGGTGAGGTCGTAGGGCGAAAGTTCCAGCGTGACCTTGTCGCCCGCCAGGATGCGGATGTGGTGCTTGCGCATTTTCCCGCCGGTGTAGGCGACCACCACGTGGCCGTTCTCCAGCGTGACGCGGTAGCGCGAATCGGGCAGCACCTCGTCCACCGCTCCGCGCATTTCGATGAGTTCTTCCTTGGCCATGATCGTTGTCCTCTTAGGGGGGCGTGTTGCGGGCGGGCGCCACGCGTTCGGGCATGCGCCGCCGGGCGCTCGGCCGCGCCCGCTCGCCCACGGTTTGTACAGATCAGGTCACGGGGCCAGAAGCGCCGACACGGCGGCTGCCCGGTTTTCATGACCCAGACGAAGCTTGCCTGGGTGCAGGCGAATCCACGGGAGGAACCGCGCTGCTGAACATGCGGCGCGCAAGCGCTCGCAATCTGTCAAGGCGCTGCACAGGTAAGCGAGCTGCAGCGCTCCACCGCAATCTTACCAGAAGTGGGTCCCGCCGGCCCCCGCCCCGCCCCCCGCCGGGCGCCGGTCCGGCGGCGGACGGTTTCATCCCCGCCACGCTCGTGAAATTGCCCCGGTTTCCGTGAAATAGTTGCACGCCCGCCTGCGCCGCCCTGCCTAGCATGAATTCCACGCGGCTGAACGGCCACGATTGCCCCGAGGAGACGGCCATGCACCCCATTCCCATCGAAGATGTCGAGGACTCCAGCGAACTCGACCCGCGAGCTCCCGGTGTTTGGGCCCTGGGCTCGCTGCAGGCGAACACGGGCGAGCCGGCGCAGGCGCCGGCCCCGCAACTGCTGGTGCATGTGCGCGACCGCAGCCGGCCACGCAGGCTGCTGCGCTTCGCCCGGCTCGCGCTGGGCAGGCGCTCCGACGCCCCGGCCCGCTCCCGGGCCGATCACTGAGCTCCGAGCCCGCGGGGCCTGGCCGCCGGCAGGTGGTGCAAGGCCCCCATTCCCGGCGGCCCCGGCGGCGGAGATAATGGGCCGGCCGCCGCGACCAGCGGCCGGCCACGAACCTCGGGGGAGCCATGCGTGATCACGATTCCCGCGGCACGGACGTCGCCGCCCGGCCGCAGGGCGATCCCGTCGCGCATGCGGCCCGATCCCCCCACCCGCAGGAGCTGAGCGCCCTGCTGCAGGACATCACCGCGCGCAAGCGCGCCGAGATCCTGCTCGGCGGACACAACCGCCTGCTGGAAATGATCGCCACGGGCCAGCCCCTGGCGGCCACGCTGGATGCGCTGGTGCGCTTCATCGAGCAGCAATCCCCCGGCATGCTGGGCTCCATCCTGCTGCTCGACCGCGACGGCGTGCACGTGCGCCATGGCGCCGCCGCCAGCCTGCCGGGCGCGTTCATCGCCGCCGTGGACGGGCAGCCGATCGGGCCTGCCGCCGGCTCCTGCGGCACCGCGGCCTTCCGCAAGGAGGCCGTGATCGTCGAGGACATCGCCACCGACCCGCTGTGGGAGCGCTACCGGGCCGCGGCGCTGGGCCACGGCCTGCGCGCCTCCTGGTCCACGCCCATCTTCGACGAACAGCGGCGGGTGCTGGGCACCTTCGCGATGTACTACCCCCAGCCGGGGCGCCCCGATCCGCGCCACCTGGAGCTCATCGCCCTGGCCACGCACGTCGCGGCGATCGCCATCGTCCACGAGCGTGCCGAGCGTTCGCGCCTGGAAAGCGAGGCGCGCCTGGCGAAGGCCCAGCGCGTGGCGCGCATGGGCTTCCTGGAATGGAATCTGCAGACCCAGCAGCTCATCTGCTCCGAGGAGGTCTACGCCTTGTACGGGGTGGAGCGCGGGGCCCTGCCCACGACCCCCGAATTCGTCGCCGCGCTGGTCCATCCGGACGACATGGAACGGGTGCGCGCCAGCCTGGAGCAGGCGATCCGGCGCATCAAGCCCTATGCCATCGATCACCGCATCCGGCGCCCCGACGGCAGCGTGATCTGGGTGCATGCGCAGGCCGAACTCCAGCACGACGCGGAGCAAGGCGCGGACATCCTGCTGGGCACCATCGTGGACATCACCGAGCGCAAGGAGGCTGAATCGGCCGCCCTGCGCCAGTCGCAGCTCTACGCCGCGCTCAGCCAATGCAACCAGGCCATCGTGCAAAGCGCCGGCGAAGCCGAGCTGCTGCCGCGCATCTGCCGGGCCGCCGTGCGCTCAGGCGGCCTGAACATGGCCTGGATCGGCCTGCTGGACCCGGCCACGGGGCGCATCCGTCCGGTGGCGGCCGATGGAATCGGCACCGAGTACCTGCAGGGCATCGACATCTCGGTGGACGGCGCCCTTGCCACCGGCCGCGGCCCCACCGGCACCGCGCTGCGCGAGAACCGCCTCTACTGGTGCCAGGACTTCCAGGAAGATCCCGGCAGCGCCCCGTGGCGCGAACGCGCGCAGGCCTTCGGCTGGAGGAGTTCGGCCGTGATCCCCCTGCACCGCAAGGGGATTCCGGTGGGCACCCTGACCCTGTATTCCGACACGCCCCATGCCTTCGACGCCCAGACCCAGTCCCTGCTGGTCGCGATGGCCCGGGACCTCGACTATGCGCTGGATCATTTCGTGCTCGAGGCCGAACGCGAGCAGGCCGAGGCTGCGCTGCGCGCCAGCGAGCGCCACCTGCGCACCATCGTCGAGACCGAGCCGGAATGCGTGAAACTGCTGTCCGCCGACGGCCAGCTGCTCGAAATGAACGCCGCCGGCCTGGACATGCTGGAAGCGGACAGCGTGGAACAGCTGCGCCGGCGGCCCTTGCTCGACTACCTCGTGCCGGAGTACCGCGACGCCTTCGTCGACCTGCAAAGGCGGGTGCTGCAGGGGCAGAGCGACCGGCTCCAGTTCGAGATCGTGGGCCTGCGCGGAACACGGCGCTGGCTCGAGACCCATGCCGCGCCGATGCGCGACGCCCGGGGGCACATCGAGGCCGTGCTGGGCGTCACGCGCGACATCACCGAACAGCGGCGCAACGAGGAACGCATCCGCTACCTGGCCAATTTCGACGCCCTCACCGGACTGCCCAACCGCGCCCAGCTCGAGGACCACGTGCAGTACGCCATCCACCTGGCCAGGCGCAACAACGGCCTGCTGGCCGTGATGTTCGTGGACATCGATCGCTTCAAGGACGTCAACGACACACTGGGGCACAGTGTGGGAGACGCCGTGCTGATCGAGGTGGCCCGGCGCCTGCAGGCGCTGCTGCGCGCCGAGGACACCGTGTCGCGCCTGGGTGGCGACGAGTTCGTGCTCATGCTGCCTGGCAGCGATGCGCGCGGCGCCGCCGGCTTCGCGCAGCGCCTGCTGCAGGCCATCGCCGAGCCCTTCCCGCACAGGCACCACGAGCTGAGCCTGACCGCCTCGATCGGTGTGGCCATGTTTCCCGAGGACGGCGAGGACATGGAGACCCTCGCGCGCAAGGCGGATACCGCGATGTACCGGGCCAAGCACGAGGGCCGCAACGGCTACCGCTTCTTCACCGCGGAGATGCAGGCGCGCGCGGCACGCAGCATGCAACTGCTCAATGCGCTGCGCCAGGCACTCGACCGCGAGCAGTTGCAGGTGCACTACCAGCCCCAGCTGTCCATCGGCTCGAAGGGCCTGGTGGGCGCCGAGGCCCTGCTGCGCTGGAACCATCCCCAACTGGGCGCCGTGGCGCCGGCGGAGTTCATTCCCGTGGCGGAGGAGTCGGGGCTGATCCTGCCGATCGGCGAATGGACCCTGCGCAGCGCGATCCGGCAGCTCAGGCGCTGGATGGATGCGGGGCATCCTTCCATGGTGGTCGCGGTCAATCTCTCGGCGGTGCAGTTCCGCCACCCCAACCTGCCGGAGCTGGTCGCACGCTTGCTCGACGAACAGGGCGTCCCCGCGGATCGACTGGAACTCGAGTTGACCGAGGGCGCGGCCATGCACGACCCCTTGAAGGCCATCGAGGTGATGGACGACCTGCACCGGCGCGGAATCCGCATGTCCATCGACGACTTCGGCACCGGCTACTCGTCGCTGAACTACCTGAAGAAGTTCAAGGTCTACAAGCTCAAGATCGACCGCTCCTTCGTGCGCGACATCGGCAGCGACCAGGAGGACCGGGCCATCGTCGCGGCGATCATCAGCATGTCCAGGAACCTGGGCCTGCAGACCATTGCCGAGGGCGTCGAGACCGCCGAGCAACTGGCCTTCCTGCGCGAGCAGGGCTGCGACGAAGCGCAGGGCTACCTCTACGGCAGGCCGGTTCCGGCGGAGGAGTTCGAAGCCTTTCTCGCGCCCGGCCGCGCCTGGCCGGGCGCCGACTGAGTCCGCGGAACCGGCGCGCGGCGTTCCCGGCTCCGCCGGGCCTGGCTCAAGGCCCGTCGCCCCGGGTGTAGACCGTGAACGCGAGCAGGCCGGCCGCGGCGCCGGCAAGGGCGCCACCGCGCCGCGCCCTGCCCTATGCTGCAAGCTCCGTCCTCGTGGAGACCCGCATGAGCTCGCGTATCGCGCACCTGCAACTGCTGGCCGAGTACAACCGGTGGATGAACGAAAGGGTCTACGCGGCCGCGGCCCGCCTCGGCCCGGAGGAACTCGCGCGTGACCGGGGCGCCTTTTTCGGCTCCATCCTCGGCACCCTGAACCACCTCGTGGTCGCCGACACGCTGTGGCTGCGGCGCTTCGCGCGCCACCCGCGCCAGTGGCCGCAGATCGCGCCGGTGCTGCAGCTGCCGGTTCCGGCCTCGCTGGACGCCATCGTGTTCCCCACGCTGCCGGAACTGCGCCGGCACCGCGGCGAGCTCGACGCGTGGATCCTGGAATGGACGGGCGCCTTGCACGACGAGGACCTGGACACCGCGTTGCACTACGCCAACTCCAAGGGCCAGCCCTACTGCCGGGAATTGCACGGCCTGCTGCTCCACATGTTCAATCACCAGACCCACCACCGCGGACAGGCCACCACGCTGCTGACCCAGGCCGGCGCCGACGTCGGGGTCACCGACCTGCTCGCGCTGCTTCCCGAGCTGGGCTAGCTCCCTGCTCTCCCTCCCGCACCCTTCCCACGCCCCCATGAACCAGCGACTCGACTACGCGCGCCTCGGAGCGGACCTGTTCCAGCGCTACCTGGCCTTCAGCCAGGCCTTTCACATGGACCACGGCCTGGCGCTGCTGGTCGACATCCGGGCCTCCCAGCTCAACGGCTGTGCCTTCTGCCTGGACATGCACGTCAAGCAGGCGCGCATGCACGGCGAGCGCGAACTGCGGCTGCACCATGTCGCCGTCTGGCGCGAATCCCCGCTGTTCACGGCCAAGGAACGCGCCGCGCTGGCCTGGACGGAGGCGCTGACCCAGATCGGCCCCCATGGCCTGTCGGACGAGCTCTACGAACTCGGCCGTGCCGAGTTCACCGAGGCCGAGCTGGCCGAACTGGCCTTCCGCATCACGGCGATCAACGGCTGGAACCGCCTGAGCGTCGCCTTCCGCACCACGCCGGGCTCGAAGGACAAGGTCTACGGACTGGACAAGGCCGGTCTCGCTTGAGCGCCCCGGCGGCTTCAGAACTCCAGCTGGCGCCCAGCACGCGCAGATCGACCCGGCCGACGTGGGCGCGCAAGTCCGGCCCCAGCCCCAACGGATGTCGGCTGGTCCACGCCCTCCCGCTTTGCTGCTCGCGGATCTCGATGTGGATGTCGCTGAAGTACAGAATGGTCGCCATGCCCTGCCCCGCTCCCGCGCCGGATGTGCAACGTGCCCTCAGCCCGGAATCATTCACAGCCTCTGGGCGTGAATGTAGACTGGAACAGGCCTCAGGATGGCCTCGATCCCACAAGAATGACAACCCGATCAGCGAGAAGCCGTAGTTCAGATGCGGCCGCGGGCGACCATGCGCCTGGCTAACCCCACTCCCCCTGCCGGCCATGTCCGCGGGCGGCCGCGGCGTGCGGCGCGCCTCGAAGCGCCGCCAGCCGTTCCAGGGTCGCGGGCGCTGCGCCGCCGCTGCGTTTCATGACCCTCCACGAGGATCACCTGGCGCGCGCGTACGGCGCGCCGGCCGCCGAGGCGCTGCGTGCCGTGGCTCCGGTTCTCCGCGGGCTTTTCGAGCGCCATGGCGCGAAGCTCGACGAACAGTACCGGGCGGCGACGAGCCACGACCCCGTGCTGCGGCAGCTGACCGAGGACGAGTGGCGCTGCTTCGCCGAGCGGGACCTGCGCCACGTCCTGCTGTTGCAGAACCCGGACTGGACCTCCGAAGAGCATGAGGCGGCCGCCATGGCCATCGGCCTCGAGCACGCCCTGGTCGGCGCCGACACCTTGTGGCGCATCGAGGTGTTCAACAGCCTGCAGGAAGCCGCTGCGCGGGCGATCGGCGAAAGCCCTGCCGATGCGGCACTGCAGGAACGCGCCACCCGGGCGATCAGCAGCCGCATATTCCTGGACATGCAGTACAGGATTTCCTGCTTCCGCCGGGTCGACGACAGCATTTTCTCGGCCATCGCGAGCATCGACCAGATCGCGATCCAGACGAGCAACCTGCCCGATCTCGTGCACGGCGTGCTGGCCGCGATCGCATCGATCGAGGGCGAGGTCTGTGGACTGTTCGGACGTTCCGACGCCGACGGCGTGCTGCAGATCGAGGCCTCCATCGGCCGGCGCGCCGAGCTGTACCACGCGGCCCTCGTGGCCCCGGACGCACCCCGAAAGTCCCTCTGGGCGCCCGAGGGGGCGGCTCCCTCCCCCATCCAGCGCGCATGGGCGACGGGCACCATCGCGCTGGTTCCCTCCTGGGCAGCGGATGCGTCGCTGGGCCCGTGGCGAGAAGTCGGGCTGGGGCTTGGGTTCCGCTCCGGCGCGGCGATTCCGCTGCTGGATCGTGCCGGGCGCTCGACCGCGCTGTTCAACCTGTACAGCACCTGGCCCGGCTACTTTTCCTCGCGGCGGATCCGCTACTTTCTGTCGCACGCGCAGAAGATCCTGAGCCACGGACTCCAGCATCGCCCCCAACCGCGTGTGGTGGCGCTCGCGGAGCAGCGAAGGTACCTGGACCTGCTGCGGCGCGGACGCGTGCGCATGGTGTTCCAGCCCGTGGTCGGCCTGAAGGACGGGCGCATCGCCAAGTTCGAAGCCCTGGCGCGCCTGGACGGCGAGGACGGACGGCTCGTGACGCCCGGCGAGTTCCTCCCCACCTTCGGGGAGGAGGAACTGCTGGGCCTGTTCGAGCAGGGCATCCAGCAGGCGCTGCAGATGCGCGCCCAATTCGACGCCCAGGCACTGCCGATCCATGTCGGGCTGAACTTCCCGCCGGAGGGATTCGTCAATCCCCGCTACGAGGAGGCCCTGTTCGCCTCCATCGCGGCCAGCGGCGTCGACCCTCGCTGGCTGGTGCTCGAAATTCTCGAGCACGGCGACCTCGGGGCCAGCGACACGCGCGTGCGCGACTTCCTGACCCGCCTGCGCGACGCCGGGATCCTGATCGCGCAGGACGATCTGGGCTCGGGCCACAGCTCGCTGCTGCGCCTCGAGCAGTTCGCCTTCGATGCGGTCAAGATCGACCAGGGTCTGGTGCGCGGCGCCATGGCCGAGCCGCAACATGCCCTCGAATTCATCCTGCACCTCACCCGCCTGTCCCATGCCCGCGGGCTCCCCGTGACCGTCGAAGGACTCGAGAACCTCGGTCTCGTGGAGGCCGCCACGCTGCTCGGCGCCAACTACGGCCAGGGCTATGCCATCGCCCGGCCCATGCCGGCCTCGGAGGTCCTGCGCTGGACGCGCGACTACACGCATTCGGCCACGCCCACCGTCACCACCGCCCTGGGAGCCATGGCGGGGCACCTTCTCTGGGACCTGGAATTCAACGCCATCGAAGCCTGGCCGCAGCTGCGCGAGGCCTTCCTCGCCCTGCCTTCCTGCCTGGACCGCTTCATCGAACACAACCGGCTGCACGACAGCGCGCTCGCCCGCGCGCTCGCGCAAAACCGCGCGATCGCGATCAGCGGCGCCCACACCACCCTGTACAGGGAATCGCGCCGCAAGGTGCTGAATCTGCTGCGCGACCACTGGCGCGCCGCGGCCTGAAGCCTGGGCCGGTCCCGGAAGGTGGGCCGGAGCCGAACCTGCGTGCTGCAACGCAGACGGCTGGCAGCGGCGGAGCGATGGTTCGAAGAGCAACGCGCCATCTGGGCAGACCGGTACCACAACCTCGACAAGCTGTTGGACAAACTCCAGGGAGCAGCGCATGAAAGCTGCATTGCGATTCGACTTCGCCGCGGACAAGGACGAAAGCCGCTGCAGAAGGTCATCGACGTGGGCATGAAGGAGGGTCTGGCCTCCACCCTCGAGCGCCTCGATGAACTGCTCGATGCCCTTCGTGCATGAGCGCGAGGAGCCTGGCTACCTGGCCACCTGGCTGGCTGCGAGGCATGGAGCAGGCCTGCGAAGCCCGCGACATCCCGGCGCGCGTTTATGCTCTGTCACGAACGGGCTCGAAGTCACAAGGGCACGTTGCCACATTTGCACATCGCACCCCATGAACAGGATGGACTCCGCCCTGCTAGCGCTTTCGCATCGCCCATGAGCCAGGCACGTCCCGTCGCGCTCGTCACTGGCTCCACCTCGGGGATTGGCGCTGCGATTGCGCGGCGGCTCTCCGTGGATGGTTACGCGCTTGTCCTGCATTCGCGCCGTTCCCACGAGATCGGGTCGGCCCTCGCGCGCGAGCTCGGTTCCGCCATCTACCTTCAGGCAGATCTCGCGGACGATGCTCAGCGCATCGCCCTTGTTCGGGACGCCATCGCGGCTTGGGGTCGCCTGGACGTCTTGGTCAACAACGCGGGCATCAGCCATGTGATTCCCCATTCGGACCTGAAAGCCGCAACGCCCGAAGTCTGGCGAGAGCTCCATGAGGTCAACGTAATCGCCCCGTACCGCCTGGTCGCCGAGGCGGAGTCCGCGCTGCGCAACGCCGCTGGACGAGGGAGGCTCGGCTGTGTCGTCAACGTGAGCTCGCATGCAGGGATACGGCCCAAAGGGGCGTCGATACCGTATGCGGCGACCAAGGCGGCGCTGAACCATGTGACCCGCTTGTTGGCGCTGTCACTGGCCCCGGACATCCGTGTCAACGCCGTCGCCCCGGGGCTCGTGGACACGCCCCTCACCGCCGACTGGACTCAGGCACAGCAGCTCTGGAAGAACCGCGCCCCGCTGGGTCGCGCGGCACGCCCCGAGGACATTGCCCAGATCGTCTCGCTGCTGGTCGCATCGGACTACCTCACCGGCGAGGTCGTCCTTGCAGACGGCGGATTGAACCTGACGTAGCCAGTAGTGTCCTGTCCCGCTCAAGGACTTGCGGCGGGTGGCCCACCTGCGCTGCACATGGCCACGCGAGACGCCCTGCACGCGGTGAGGCGCGGCGCTGGTCCTCCCATCCGCCTGCGGCTGAAGAAGCCGCGACTTCTTCGTGCCGAAAACCTTGCCGGGCAGCGAGCCCGGCGGGCGGCGATCAGGCGATCAGAATCGTGCGTTGATGCCATGTGCCGAACCATGAAGAAGTCGGTTCTGAAGCATTTCTCAAGCGCCCCCTTGCGCCTTCAGACGGCAAGCTCTTGCGTCAGGTCCGGGTGACGTGCAATGAGGCGCAGCAGGCACAGCACGCCGCCAGGCGGAGCAAAACGCCCCTGCTCCCAATCACGCAAGGTTGCGACCGGTGTCGAGATGCGTTCCGCGAACGCCGCCTGCGTCAATCCCGACGCCTCTCGAGCCTTGCGCACAAGAATCTGCTCGGCAGTCGTCACGCGCCCCACCCGCGCCTTCGCCTCGTCCAGGGCCTGACGCAGATCCGGCAGTGGCTCGCCCGCGTCGGCCTCGATAGCCCTGACGATCTTGTTCACGTCCATGTCACACCACCTTTCGGATGTCCTTGGGAAGCATGTTGTCCTGCTCAGCCTTGGCGTAGACCGCCACCAGCAGCACGACCTCCTCGTCGGTCAGGTTGAAGTAGATCACGCGCACCCCGCCGGACTTGCCGCTGCCTGCGCGCTTCCAGCGCACCTTGCGGGCTCCATCCGCCCCCGGAATCACGTCGCCCGCGTCAGCATGCTCGGCGATCCATGTGATGAACTGCAGCCGATCCTCTTCGGCCCAGATGCGATCCGCCTGCTTCTGGAACGTCGGGGTTTCGATGACCGTGCGCACGACTGAATTATACGGGATTTCCGTAGTCCTGCTTCAGCCGCGTGGTCGCTATATCCCCATGCGGCACGCCTTGCCCTGCCCTCTACCGCCCTGGATACGGCGGCAGGATCATCGTGCGGTTCACCAGCACGTTGAAGGTGTCTACGAAACCGGCAGCAGCCCATTGCTCTGCTCAAGTTGGTGAGCGCAGCGCAGGCACGGACCTATTGCGGGTCACCTGGTTGAGGTTCCCGGCCAATTTGTGGGGCGAATCGTGGGATGGTTCGCCTATCCCAATGGTTGCATTGAGATTTTGGCGGAAGCGGTGAGATTCGAACTCACGGACGGTTGCCCGTCGCCGGTTTTCAAGACCGGTGCAATCGACCACTCTGCCACGCTTCCGGGGAACCCGTCATTCTATGCCGGCGGCCGCGGTTCCTCGGGCAGGAACAGCTCCAGCACCTCGTTGAGCAGTTCCCAGCCGCGCGGCGTCGCGGCGATGCGCGTGGGGCTGGACTGCAGCAGGCCCAGTTGCTCGGCGCGGCCCAGGCCGGGCTGCAGGCTCGACAGGGGCATGCCGGTGCGCTCCACGTAGCTCGCCGGATCGAAACCCTCGGCCAGGCGCAGCGCGTTGAGCAGGAACTCGAAGGGCAGCTCGCGCCGGCTCACCTCGTGCTCGGAGTCCACCGCCAGGCCCTGCGCGGCCTGGCTCATGTAGCGCTCGGGCTGGGCGTGGCGGGTCTGGCGCAGGATGCGGTGGGCGAAGGACAGCTTGGAATGCGCGCCCGCGCCGATTCCCAGGTAGTCGCCGAACTCCCAGTAGTTGCGGTTGTGGCGGCTGGCGTGGCCGGCGCGCGCGTAGGCCGAGACCTCGTAGCGCTGCAGGCCGGCCGCCGCCGCCTGCTCGGCCAGCGCCTGCTGCATGTCGGCCGCGAGGTCGGCCTCGGGCAGGCCGCGCGGCGGGCGGCGGGCGAAGGCCGTCTGCGGCTCGATGGTGAGCTGGTACAGCGACAGGTGCGGGGGCTGGAACTGCAGCGCGCGGCGCAGTTCCTCGCGCGCCTGGGCCAGGTCCTGCCCGGGCAGCGCGAACATGAGGTCGATGTTGAAACTGGGCACGACGCGCGCGGCTTCCTCGATGGCCGCGCGGGCCTGCGCGCTGTCGTGCACGCGCCCCAGGCGCTCGAGCATGGCGTCGTCGAAACTCTGCACGCCGATGGACAGGCGGTTCACCCCCGCCTGCGCGTAGGCGGCGAAGCGCTCGCGCTCGAAGGTGCCGGGGTTGGCCTCCAGCGTGATCTCGGCGTCGGCGGCCAGGCGCACGCGCGCGCGGATGCCCGCCAGCAGTTCGTCGATGGAATCCGGCGCGAACAGGCTGGGGGTGCCGCCGCCCAGGAACACGCTGAGCACGGTGCGCCCCCACACCAGCGGCAGCGCGGTCTCCAGGTCCTGCAGCAGTGCCTGCACGTAGGCGCGCTCGGGAATGGCGCCCTGGCCTTCGCGGCGCGCGTGGGAGTTGAAGTCGCAATAGGGGCACTTGCGCAGGCACCAGGGCAGGTGCACGTACAGCGCCAGCGGCGGCAGCTCGCGCAACTGCAGGGTGCCCGCGCGCATGTGGCGCGGCAGTTCGGCCGCGGCGCGCTGCAGGGAACGCTCGTGGTCCCCCGGCGCGCCCGGCGCGGCGCCCTCGGGGTGCAGCGGGATGACGGGCATCAGATCGCCTGGTGCTGGGCGCTGGGCGCCACGCCCCAGAAGGCCTCGAGCAGTTGGGCCATCTGCGCCGCGGCGCGCGCGCGGTGGCTGATGCGATTTTTTTCGGCGGGATCGAGCTGGGCCAGCGTGAGGCCGCGCTGCGGCAGCACGAACAGCGGGTCGTAGCCGAAGCCGCCGTCGCCGGCCACGGCAGCCGCCACGTGGCCGTGCAGCCAGCCGTGGGCGATCAGCGGCTCGGGGTCCTGGGCATGGCGCAGCGCCACCAGCACGCAGACGAAATGCGCGCGGCGCTCGCCCACGCCGTGCAGGCGCTGCAGCAGCAGCTCGTTGTTGCGCGCATCCTGCTCGGCGCGGGGCAGCGGGGCCTGGCCCTGCTGCGCAGCGTAGCGCGCCGACACCACGCCGGGGGCTCCGCCCAGGGCGCGCACGCACAGCCCGGAATCGTCGGCCAGCGCGGGCTTGCCGGTATGGGTGCTGGCGTGGCGCGCCTTGGCCAGCGCGTTCTCGACGAAGGTGCCGAAGGGCTCGGGGCACTCGGGCACCGAGGGGTCGAGCGGGTGCAGTTCCAGTTGCAGGCCCGACAGCAGGGCCTGGAATTCGGCTCGCTTGCCGGGGTTGCCGGTGGCCAGCACGATGTCCGCGGGATGCATGGCGGGGCTCAGGCGGCGTCGCGCAGCGCCTGGCGCTGCAACTCGTGGATGCGCCGCAGCGCGGCCTGCGCGGCGTCCACCATGGCGTCGAGCTGGGCGCGGCTGAAGGGATCGCCCTCGGCGGTGCCCTGCACTTCCACCAGGTTGCCGGCGCCGGTGCCCACCACGTTCATGTCGCAATCGCAGCGCGAGTCCTCTTCGTAGGCCAGGTCGACCAGCACGCGTCCGCCCAGCAGGCCCACGGAGACCGCGCCGACGAGTTCGCGCATGGGGTGCGCCGACACCGCGCCGGTGCGCAGCAGGCCCTCGCAGGCGTCCCAGGCGGCCACCGCGGCACCGGTGATGGCGGCGGTGCGGGTGCCGCCGTCGGCCTGCAGCACGTCGCAGTCCAGCACGATCTGGCGCTCGCCCAGCGCGGAGAAATCGAACACGCTGCGCAGGCTGCGCCCGATCAGGCGCTGGATCTCCTCGGTGCGCCCCTGCGGGCGCCCACGTTTGACCTCGCGCTCGCTGCGGGTGTGGGTGGCGCGCGGCAGCATGCCGTATTCGGCGGTCACCCAGCCCAGGCCGCTGCCGCGCCGGTGCGGAGGAACCTTCTCCTCGACGCTGGCGGTGCACAGCACGCGGGTGCGGCCGAACTCGACCAGCACCGAGCCCTCGGCGTGGCAGGTGAAGGAACGGGTGAAGCGAATCTCGCGCAGCTGGTCGGCCGTGCGTCCATCGAAACGGGAATCGGACATCTTGGAAGGGTGAAGGATTATTTCTTGGCGGCGGCGCGGCGAATGGCCTCGTTGATCTCCGCGATCGATCGCTCGATGGCGGCGTCGTCGAGGTCGTCCACCGGCAGGTCGCGCAGCTCGGCCTGGAAGGTCGAGGCGAACACGCCCGGGGCTAGATTCTGCGTGCTCACGCCCTGCGTGGTGTCGCGCTCGGTGTCGGCCTCCCATTCGATGGCCAGCGCGGTGACGTTGTCCGATTCGGACGAACGGTTGCGCAGCGCGCGCTCGACCAGCTCGGGCACCGCGTCGGACAGCGCGCGCGCGCTGAGCACGCTGACGATGGAGCTTTCGTCGATCTGGCTCCACAGTCCGTCCGAGCACAGCATGATGAGGTCGCCGGTGCGCAGGTTCTGCGGCACGCCGATCTCGATGAACGGGGCCTGCGGCGAGCCCAGGCAGGTGTAGAGCACGTTGCGGTTGGTGGTGCGCGGCATCGCGGCCTGCGCGGCCGAGGCGCCGGGAATGGTCTGCAGCAGGCGCTGCTCGGCGTGGGAGTGGTCCAGCGTGCGCGTGACCATCGCGCCCTCGCGCAGGTAGTACAGGCGTGAATCGCCCACGTGGGCCCATTGCGCCACGCCGTTCTGCAGCACGCACAGCACGATGGTGGTGCGCGGGAAGTCCTCCAGGCGCTGCTCGCTGGCGTAGCGGTGGATGTGCTCGTGCGCGGTCTGCACGGCGCGGCGCAGGAAGGCCCGCGGGTCGTCCAGCGCTGGCTGCGCCTCGCGCTGGAACATGGCCGAGACGGTCTGCAGCGCGATCTGCGCGGCCACGTCGCCGCGCGGATGCCCGCCCATGCCGTCGGCGAGGCCGAGCAGCACGCTGTCGCGCGTGAAGCAGTAGCCGACGCGATCCTCGTTGTTGGAGCGCCCGCCGCGGCGGCTGACCTGGTAGACGGAAAACCTCATGGCAATTCTCCGAGGAGCGCGCGCGCCTTCAATGCCGGCGCGCGCCGCTGCCGAAACGCGTGGCCTGGATGGCCTTGTCCACGCGCGCCTTGGTGTCGTTGACCAGCTCGTCGATCTGCATGCGCAGCTTCTCGCTCAGCGTGAGCTGGGTGTAGCGGCGCGGGTTCTCGGCGCCGAGTTCCTTCTGCAGGTTGAACACGCTCTGCGGACGCGCCAGCGGGTCCAGCGACATGCACCACTCGACGATCTCGATCAGGTTGTCGGAGTACACCCCGCGCAGCTTGGCCAGTTGCGCGCCCAGGCGGTCCTTCTCCAGGCGTTGCGTGGCCTCGTGCGGCGGGTAGCCGGTCATGCAGGCGTAGATGCAGGCGCCCACCGCGTAGATGTCGGTCCACGGGCCGAAGGAGGCGTCGCGCTTGTACATCTCCGGCGGCGCGAAGCCGGGGGTGTACATGGGGCGGAAGCGCTTGTCCTGCTGGCCGATCACCTCGCGCGCGGCGCCGAAGTCGATCAGGATGGGCTTGTCGTCGTCGGTGATGATCAGGTTGGCCGGCTTGATGTCCAGGTGCAGCATCTTGTGCTGGTGCACCACGCGCAGGCCCTGCAGGATCTCGTCGTACAGCGAGCGGATGGTCGACTCGCGGAAGATCTTCTTGCGCTTGAGGTCGCGCGCCGTGATGATGAATTCCTGCAGGGACGAACCCTCCAGGTAGTTCATCACCATGTAGACGGTTTCGTTCTCCCGGAAGAAGTTCAGCACGCCCACGACGCTGGGGTGGGAGATCTGGGCCAGCGAACGCCCTTCCTCGAAAAAGCTCTTCAGACCCAGCCGGTACAGCGCGAGCTTCTCCGGCTGCACCACCGGGACGGTCTCGCCCTGCAGGCGCTCGACCAGCGAGGCCGGCAGGTATTCCTTGATGGCCACGCGCTGGCCGTCGCCGCCCACGGCGAGGTAGACCACGCCGAATCCGCCGCTGGCGAGCTTGCGCAACACGCGGTATCCGCCGACCTGGCTGTCCGGCTCGAGCGGCGCGGGCTTGTTCTTGTTCGACATGCTGGAGCGGTTCGCGGCGGGCCGGCGCGGTGGCGGGCTGTGGAAGAATGCGCTGGAAGGAATCAAGAACCCCAGAACCCGGGAGGTCCCAGTGGGAGCCATTTATAGCATGACCGGTTACGGCGAAGCCTCGGCCGCGGTCGAGGCGCCCGGCGCCCTCAGCGTACATGTGGATTTGCGCAGCGTAAACGGCCGCTTCCTGGATATTTCTTTCCGCCTGCCCGACGAGCTGCGCGCCGCCGAGGCCGGGCTGCGCGCGCTGCTGGTGCGCGAGCTGCGCCGGGGCAAGCTGGAGTGCCGGGTGAACGTGGAAGCCAGCGCGGCGACGCTGCAGCTGCCCGAGGCGGCGGCGCTGCAGCCGCTGCTGGAAGCGCAGGCCGAGTTGCTGCGCCGCTGGCCGCAGCTGCAGCCGCTGAGCGTGGCCGAGGCCTGGCGCATGGGCGGCGGGCAGGCGGCGCCGCGCGCCGGCGCCGAGAGCCTGGCGGCGGCCGCCTCCAGCGCGGCCGCGGCGGCGCTGCGCGCGCTGCAGGCGGCGCGCGCGGCCGAGGGGGAGCGCCTGCGTGCCTTCCTGCTGGAGCGCTGCGCGCGCCTGCGCGATCTGGCGCAGCAGGCGGGCCAGGTGGCGCCCCAGGCGGTGGCGCGCATGCAGGAGCGCTTTGTCGCACGCTTCCGCGAGGCGCTGGAACTGTTGGGGGGCTCGGCCGACGCCCAGGCCTCCCACGAACGCCTGCTGCAGGAAGCGGCGAGTTTCGCGATACGCGTGGACGTGGCCGAGGAAATCGGCCGCCTGCACTCCCACCTGGACGCGCTGCAAGGCGTGGTGCACGGCGGCGGCGAGACCGGCAAGCGCCTGGATTTCCTGATCCAGGAACTCCACCGCGAGGCCAATACCCTGGGCTCCAAGTCGGCGGTGCTCGAACTCAGCGAGATCGCCGTGGACATGAAGGTGTGTATCGAGCAGATGCGCGAGCAGGTGCAGAACGTCGAGTAGGGTCGAACCCCACGCCTGCCCGGCCTGGTCCGGGCAAAAAAACCCACTCATCCCGCTGGAGACCGCGAAATGACAGGGTTTGCGAAGATCGCTACCGAGCGGCCGTCGTGAGCAAGCCGCCGTTCAGTCCGGGGTCACGAATCAAGCAGCGTCGGTGATCTCCACGATTTCACGCCTCGAACAATCACAGCCCAGTGGTCGCAATCCATACCTGCGGCCGCGCCTGATCTTTTGCAGCGCGAGCGCGTGCCGGCGTACCTCGCCTGCGGGCAGCGGCCCGCCATGCCCCATGTGAAACCGCTCGATGCCCGAGTCCACCATTTCGAGCAATTGGGCGCCGACGGCCGCGGGGTCGTCCTCGAAGGGCGGTCGGATGGCGCGTCCCGTGCGCATGACACCGCCAAGGAGAACGCCGGAGGCAACCAAGTCGCCCACCAGTGCGTCTCCGCTGGCGAGTTCTATCGAGATCGACCCCGATGTATGCCCGGGCGTGTGCTTGGCGAAACCTTCGACGCCGTAGGAGCGCAGGTCGAACGTGGCGTCATCCTGGAGCAGGATGTCGGGCGTGAACGCGAGGTAGGGCTCGCCGGGGACGCCCGAGCGCAGGAAGAGCGGCCCCCATGAATGCGCAACGCAGTAGGTCATCTCCTTGCGGCGTTCGTAGTAGTCGAGGTCATCGGCATGCGCGACGATCGGCGCGCCCGTCAGTTCGCGCAGGCGCGCCGCCGATCCGGCGTGGTCGGTATGCGCATGGGTCACCACGATCAGCTTGACGTCGCTGAATCCGCGGCCCTGATTCTTCAGTGCGCGCTCGATCTTCGCCTCGGAGCCGGGCGTGCCTGTATCGACAAGGATGCATCCGCTCGGCCCGATGATCGCGTGGCAATGAACCATTCCCAGAGGCAGGATGGGAATCGTGACGATGAGAGGCTTTTTGTGCATGGTCGTCTTTCGTGTCGGGTTGGAACCGGGCTACTTGACCAGCACGGCGGAAGGGGCGGTGGCGCTGCGCGATGGCGTGGGCAACCCCGCCACGAAGTGATCGATCGCCCGGGCCAGCAACCCAGGCGCTTCGAGCTGCGACAGGTGGCCGATGCCGGGCAGCACCTCGAGACGCGCGCCCGGGATTCGAGGCAGCAGTTCCGCGCGCAGCGTCTGCGTGGGATCGACCTGGTCGCGGTCGCCGGACAGGACGAGCACGGGCACGTGGATGGCGGCGACCTGGGCTGCGATGTCGTCGCGCATCGCGACGTTCGGCCAGGCCCACTTGGCTTGCGGCGCACCGCGCAGGCTGTCCTCGATGACCTGCTCGCGCAACTCGTCGGAGAGCCGGCTGGCCGTCAGCACGTTATCGAGCACCCAGCCGACGGATTCCCGTGACGTGTAGGCGCCCGCCATCCCCGCGCGCTGCTCGTCCGAAAGCTGCATCGGCGACGGCGGCGACGGCGCGACGAGCACGACGCCTGCAAGTCCTTCAGGCCGTCGCGATGCCAGCAGTTGCGCCGCCTTGCCGCCCATCGAGTGGCCGACGAGCACGAAACGCTTCAGGCCAAGCGATTCGATGATGCCCTGCGCGTCGTCGGCCAGATCGCCGATGCCATAGCCGCCTTCCGGCGCCTGCGACTCGCCCCAGCCGCGATGGTCGGTGGCGATCGTGCGGTAGCGATCCGCCAGCTGTCCCGTGACGAGGCGCCATGTGCGCGAAGAGCCGCCGTAGTAGTGGAGGAACACGAGCGCCAGGTCGCCCTCGCCCTGTTGGGCGACGTGGATGCGGATGCCGTTCGATGGGAGATGCATGTCGATTTCCTGCTGTGGGTGACGTCTTGGAACCGGGCCCGTCCGGCTCAGCCGCTCGAGTCCATGGATGTGATCGTAGATACCTCCCCCTGGATTGATAATCCACCTGCGACGATGATCACTCGATAATCACGCGATCGAATAACGGGAGAGTCTCTTGGACCGCTTCACCTGCATCGGCGTGTTCGTCGCCGCCGTCGACGACGGAAGCTTTGCCGCCGCCGGCCGACGGTTTGGCTTGTCTCCGGCGATGGCCGGCAAGTACGTCAATGCGCTGGAGGCGCAACTGAACGCCCGGCTGCTTCAGCGAACGACGCGCCGCCTGAGCCTGACCGACGTCGGCCAGAACTACTACCAGCGCTGCAAGCGACTGCTCGATGCCTTCGACGAAGCGAACCGGGAGGCCAGCGATTCGCAGACCATTGCCCGGGGCGTGCTGCGTGTCGCCGCGCCGGTGACCTTTGGCGCCATGCACCTGGGCAGCGTCGTTTCGCGATATCTCGAGGAAAATCCGCAGGTCAACGTCGAGGTGACGCTCGATGACCGCTACACGGACCTGTTGGCCGCCGGCATCGACGTGGCGATTCGCATCGGACGGCTTACCGACTCCAGCTTGGTGGCCCGGCGCGTTGCACCGTGTCGCATGGTTGTCTGTGCCGCGCCGGCCTATCTGGAGCGACACGGAACGCCGCGCACGATCGAGGACTTGCGCGGCGCGCAGCGGCTGGCGTTCAGTCAGGCCATCTCGGCCGGCGACTGGACACTGGTCGACCGCCGCGGCCGCCCCCACGTCATCGAGGGCCCGACGCGCATGACCGCGAACAACACGCAGATGCTGCTCGCCGCGGCCCTTGCCGGCGCAGGCATCGCCTACGGGCCGACCTTCGTGTTCGGCGAGCGCATCGCGCAGGCAGACCTCGTCGAAGTGCTTCCTGCATATCGGCCGTCCGAGCTGACGATCCAGGCGGTCTACCCGAGTGCTCGCCACGTGCCGCTCAAGGTACGGCTGCTGGTGGAACGGCTGGCCAGCATGTTCGGGGACGAACCGTCCTGGGATCGGTTCAGGCGGGGATCATGAGCCTGTGATCAGCGGGTATCCGATGCCGGGTTCGAAAGCGGCCGCCCTTTGTCCGGCGCGCACTCCTCATACACGAAGCCAGCCTACTGATCGGCTGTCCACGACTTGCTCCATCTCGAGGTTCGTGCTCGCCGTGGCGCTCACCCCCACTTCATCTCGCCCTTGACCACCTTGGCGCCCAGCTGCAATGCCACCGGCAGGCCCGCGTTCGGGTAGCGCCGTGTCATCGCGGCGATCAAGGCGGTGCTGTCGGCGGCTTGGGCCGCTTCCTGCTCGAAGGCCAACAGGTAGTCCCGCGTGTAGGTCACTGCGGCCAGGCCCAGCGGCGCGTTTTCTGCCATGTGGCCGGGCACCACCACGGCCGGCTTGCGGGCCGCGAGCGTTTCCAGGTCCTTGATCCAGCTGGCGCGCGACGCGGTGGTGGCGGTGTCGGCTGTCCACACATGCAGGCCGGAGAACACCATCACGCCACCGAATGCGGCCTGCAGCGACGGCACCCAGACGTAGCGGCGGTCGGCCGAGCCCGCGGGCGCGACGATGTCGACGGCGTGGCCTTCCAGGCTCAGCGACTGACCGTCGAAGGCCTCGGGCATCACGATGTCGGCCAGCGACTGCGGGCCGTTCTCCTTCAACTGCGGGCCCCAGATCGCGAGCTTCTTCTCGACGCTGGCCTTGATCGCGGCGATGGTGGCCGAGGCGGCAACGACCTTGGCGGACGGGAAGGCGGCCTTGATCGGGCCGAGGCTGAAGTAGTAGTCGGGGTCGCTCTTGCTGATGTAGATGGTGGTGAGCGTCTTGCCCGAGGCCTTGATGGCCTCGGCAACCGCGCGCCCGTCGGGCAGGCTGAACCCGCCGTCGATCAGGATCGCCTCCTTGGCACCGGACAGCAACACCGGCGCCCGGTAGAAGCCGTGCTCGCCGGCCGGGAAGTGTTTCCACTCCAGCGGCGAGGCGGCCTGTGCGCCCAGGCTGACACCGCCCAGCGCGGCGGTCGTGCCGGCGGCTGCGGCGGTCTGGATGAAGTCCCTGCGGGTCATCATGGTCTTCCTTGTCGGGTCGTGGCAGGTGGAGGGAAAGCGAGTCAGGGGCGCACGATCGCCCTGCTACGCAGCGGCGAATTGGTCGAGGAATGCTTGCGGATCGGAAGAGGCGGTGCTGGCCTGCAGCAGGTGTCGTCGACCGTTCCGTTCGACGATGAAGCTCGGCACACCGCGCGCATCGAAGGCCTGCAACAAGGCTCGCGCCTCGGCGACGCGTGCGTCGTTGGCCATGCGCAGTGCCGCATCCGGCCGGTGCAGGCGGGCACCCGGCTCGGCGAGGCCCTTCTCGACCGAAAACAGCCCGCTGGGCAGCAGGCGCAGGTCGATGTCGGCCGAGGCTGCCGCCGACACGGTGCCGCTGGCCCCGTAGCACCAGCCGCAGAGCGGGTCGAACACGTAGTACAGGGTCTTGCGCATCAGCGATTCCGGTCGTCGTTCAGTGCTGCCATCGTAGGAAGGCAAGATTGAAAGATAAATGCCGATGATGTAGAAACTCTGTATGGCAAAAGCAAACAATGAGTCAGGGCCGGGTCTTGGCGATTTCGCCAACCTCAAACGCCTGGCCTACTTCGCCGCGGTGATCGAAGCGGGGACGTTCACGGCCGCTGCGGATCGCCTGGGCATCACCAAGGCCGTGGTGAGCCAGCAGGTGGCCCGGCTGGAACGGGATTTCCAGACGACGCTGTTGACGCGCAGCACGCGCTCGGTGCTTCCGACCGAGGCCGGCAAGGCGTTCTACCAGCGCTGCGCCTCGATCCTGCGCGAGGCCGGCGAGGCCTTCGACGAACTGGCGGACGTTGCCGGCGAGCCATCGGGCACGCTGCGGCTGACTGCGCCAATCGACTACGGGATCATTGCCGTGGTGCCGGCCATCGCGGAATTCATCCGGCGATATCCGAAGTGCAAGGTGGAGGCGGCATTCACGGACCAATCCCTCGACCTGATGTCGGGACAGGTCGAATTGGCGCTGAGAGTCGGATGGTTGACCGAGCTTCATGTGCAGGCGCGCCAGATCGGGACGTTCCGGCAAGTGCTGGTCGCCGCGCCCGGCTGGCGTCGACAGGTGCGGCGCCTGGCGGGCCCGGAAGAACTCGGCGATCTGCCGTTCGTGGCCAACACCGCGTTGCGCCATCCGGCGCAATGGCAATTCGCGCGCGGCGATTCGGAGCAGCGCGAGGTGAACTTCCACCCGGCCATCTTCCTGGACGCCACCCTGGCGGTTCGCGAGGCCGTTTGCCAAGGTACAGGCTTGTCCGTGCTGCCGGACTACGCCGCCGCGGACGACCTCGCTTCGGGCCGGCTCATCGAGGTCCTGCCCGATTGGACCCTCCCATCCGGCGGCATTCACGCCGTATTTCCCGCAGCGCGTTTCCGCACTGCCAAGGTTCGTTCCTTCGTGGAGTTGATGGCCTCGCGATCGCCAAACAGCACCCGCCGCCGGCTCCGTGGACCCGGCTGATAGACTCTCGCGCACCGCGCGGCAGGGTTCGCGTGCCTGAATCAGACTCCGAACGATGGATTTTCCCGGGAACCTGTTCGTCGTGGCCGCGCCCAGCGGGGCCGGCAAATCCAGCCTGGTGGGCGAATTGCTCTCGCGCGATCCGGGATTGCGCCTGTCGGTGTCCACCACGACGCGGGCGCCGCGCGGCCAGGAGGAAGACGGCCGCGAGTACTGTTTCGTCAGCCGCTCGGAATTCGAGCGTCGCGTGCGCGACGGCGAATTCCTGGAATGGGCGGAGGTGCACGGCAACCTGTACGGCACCTCGCGCGCCTGGCTGGAGCACCGCATGGCCGAGGGCGTGGACGTGCTGCTGGAAATCGACTGGCAAGGCGCTTCGCAGGTGCGGCGACATTTCTCGAATTCCGTCGGCATCTTCATCCTGCCGCCTTCCTACGAGGAACTGGAGGCCCGGCTGCGCCGGCGCGGGGAGGACAGCGACGCCTCCATCGTGCGGCGCCTGGCCGAGGCCCGGGTGGAAATCGCCCAGGCTCCGAACTTCGACTTTATAATCGTCAATAGACATTTTCACGAGGCGCTGCGCGAGCTGGAGTCGATCGTGGTCTCGCAGCGCCTGCGGCTCGCGGCCCAACGCCGCGTGCACCCGGAGGTCTTCGAGGCACTCGGCATCGATGCGGCGGCCCCGGCGCAACGCAACTGAAGGAACCACCATGGCCCGTATCACCGTCGAAGATTGCCTGGAGAAGGTGCCCAACCGCTTCCAGCTCGTGCTTGCCGCGACCTATCGCGCACGCATGCTGGCGCAAGGTCACTCTCCGAAGATCGAGACCCGCGACAAGCCGGTGGTGACCGCGCTGCGTGAGATCGCCGCCGGTCAGGTCGGCCTGGAAATGCTCAAGCGCGTACCGGCCTGAGTCTTGCCGCGCCCGGCCGCAGCGCCCGGGCGCGGGCGGCTTTTCCCGGGGCGGCCCGGCACGTTCCCGACCTGCCCAGCTCCATGCAAAGCCGCCCCACTCCCTCGGGATCCACCCCCACCGCACGCAAGCGGCCCGCGGTTCACCGCCGGCCGCAGCAACGCGCTGCGCAGGCCGCGCTGGCCGAGGGCGTGGCGCCCGCGACACCGGAGCGCGCGGCGGCGGTCAGCCTGGCCGGGCTGCTCGAGCGCCTGTCCGGTTACCTGCCCGAAGCCGACCTGCAACTGATCCGCGGGGCCTATCGCTTCGCCGACGCCGCGCACCTGGGCCAGTACCGCGCCAGCGGCGAACCCTATATCTCCCACCCGGTGGCGGTGGCGGAGATCTGCGCCGAGTGGAAGCTCGACACCCAGGCGCTGATGGCGGCGCTGCTGCACGACACCGCCGAGGACAAGGGCATCACCCAGGCCGAACTGGTCGAGCATTTCGGCTCGACGGTGGCGATGCTGGTGGACGGCCTGACCAAGCTGGACAAGATCCAGTTCTCCAACCGCGAGGAAAACCAGGCCGAGAGCTTCCGCAAGATGCTGCTGGCGATGGCGCGGGACATCCGGGTCATCCTGGTCAAGCTGGCCGACCGCCTGCACAACATGCGCACCCTGGGCGCGATGATCCCGGAAAAGCGCCGTCGCATCGCCGACGAGACCATGGACATCTACGCGCCCATCGCCTACCGGCTGGGGCTCAACCAGGTCTACCGCGAACTGCAGGACCTGGGTTTCCAGCACAGCCACCCGATGCGCTACGCGGTGCTCAGCGAGGCCGTGCGCGTGGCCCGGGGCAACCGCCGCGACCTGGTGGACCGCATCCTGGCGGCCACCACCAAGTCGCTGGGCGACGCGGGCATCCAGGCGCAGTTGTACGGGCGCGAGAAGACCCTGTACTCGATCTACCGCAAGATGCAGCGCAAGCACCGTTCCTTCGCCCATGTGCAGGACGTGTTCGGCTTTCGCGTGATCGTGCCGGAGGTGCTGGACTGCTACCGCGCCCTGGGCGTGCTGCACGCCCAGTACAAGCCGATGCCGGGCAAGTTCGAGGACTTCATCGCCATCCCGAAGCTCAACGGCTACCAGTCGCTGCACACCACGCTGATCGGCCCGACCGGGGTGCCGGTGGAGTTCCAGATCCGCACCGAGGCCATGCACCGCGTGGCGGAAAGCGGCGTGGCCGCGCACTGGCTGTACAAGGCCGGGGAAAGCGCCGACGCGATCGCGCAGGTCACCACCGCCGCCTGGCTGCAGTCGCTGCTGGACATCCAGAACGAGAACCGCGACGCCGCGGAGTTCATCGAGACCGTGAAGGTCGACCTGGCGCCCGACGCGGTGTACGTGTTCACGCCCAAGTCGCGCATCCTGGCCCTGCCCCGCGGCGCCACTCCGGTGGACTTCGCCTATGCCGTGCACACGGACCTGGGCAATCAGACGGTGGCGGCCAAGGTCAACGGTGAACTGGTGCCGCTGCGCACCGAACTGCTCAGCGGAGACGTGATCGAAATCGTCACCGCGCCGCATTCGCGCCCCAACCCGAACTGGCTGAGTTTCGTGCGTACCGGGCGCGCGCGCTCGAAGATCCGCCACGAACTCAAGGTCTCGCAGCAGGCCGAGTCGCAGGCCCTGGGCCGGCGCCTGCTGGTGCGCGCGCTGCAGCAGCTCGAGCTGCGCCTGGAGGACCTGGACAGCACGCAGTGGAGCCGGCTGCTTCACTGGAGCGGCAACAAGACCCAGGAAGAACTGTACGCCGACATCGGGCTGGGCAAGCGCGTGGCCGAGATCGTGTCCAAGCGGGTGCAGATGCAGCGCGCGGCGCTGGACCAGCGCTCGCTCGAGGAGCCGGCCGCGCCCGGTTCGGAAGCGGCCGCGCGCGGCTCGCTGCAACTCGACGGCAGCGAAGGCGCCTCGGTGCATTACGCCGACTGCTGCCACCCGATCCCCGGCGACGCGGTGCTGGGCTACCTGGGCAAGGGCGAAGGCCTCACCGTGCACCAGCAGGACTGTCCGCAGGCGCGGCGTCTGTTCGTGAAGCACCCGCGCAGCTGGATCGACCTGAGCTGGTCGCCCTCGGTGAGCGGGCTGTACCAGGTCGGCATGTCGGTGGTGGTCACCAACGGCAAGGGCGTGCTGGCCAAGCTGGCCTCCGCCATCAGCGAACACGACGCCGACATCATCCACGTGCGCATGGACGACGACGCCGGCCAGCCCACGATCGAGCTGCGTTTCATTCTCGCGGTACGCGACCGCAAGCACCTGGCCGACGTGCTGCGCGCGGTGCGCGCGCACAAGTTCGTCTCTCGCGCCGCGCGCATCAAGCCGCGCGCCTGAGGCCGGGCCTGCTCAGGGCCGGGGCTCGGGGTAGCGCACTTCCAGCACCTCGAGCCTGCGCACTCCGCCCGGCGTGGGCAGGGTCACGACGTCGCCCACGGTGGACTTGAGCAGCGCGCGCGCCACCGGGGAGATCCAGCTGATGCGCCCGTGCTCGGGCTCGACCTCGTCGATGCCCACGATGGTCACTTCGCGCTCGGTTCCGTCGGCCTCGGCATAGCTCACCGTGGCGCCGAAGTACACCCTTTCGTTGCCGAACTGGGCGCTGGGGTCGACCACCTCGGCCTTGTCCAGGCGCTTGCCCAGGAAGCGGATGCGGCGGTCGATCTCGCGCAGGCGCTTCTTGCCGTAGAGGTAGTCCCCGTTCTCGGAGCGGTCGCCGTTGGAGGCGGCCCAGGAGACGACCTCGACCACCTTGGGGCGCTCGACGTCGAGCAGCTCGCGCAGCTCGTCGCGCAGCCTGGCATAGCCGGCCGGGGTGATGTAGTTACGCGTTCCGGCAGGCAACTCGGGCAGGCGCGCGCCCTCCTCGTCGTCGTCGTCGTCGGACTCGCGTTCGGAAACGAATGCCTTGCTCATGCGTGCACCGGGAATAAAAAAACGCCCGCTTGCGGGCGTTGGTTCGGCGCGCCGCTTCCGGGATCTTCCGGCAGCGGCGCGCCCCAGGCTCGTAGCCTCGGGAAGCCCGAGATTTACTTGACCTGTTCGACAGCCACCACCTTCTTGGCGCCGTGGTCGAAGGCCGACAGGGTGATGGTCGGATCGGCCAGGTTGCCGTTCTTCTCGAAGTGGATGTCCTTCTTGGTCACGCCGCTGTAGTCGATCTTCTGAACGAACTTCAGGTACTTCGCCGGCTCCACCGAACCAGCCTTCTCCATCGCCTTGGCCAGCACCATGGTCGCGTCGTAGGAGTACGGCGAGTAGATCTGGAAGGCCGCCGCGCCGAACTCGGCGTCGTAACGCTTCTTCCACGCTTCGCCACCCGGCATCTGCGCGATCGGCGAGCCGCCTTCCGCGCAGATCGTGATGTCGGCCGCGTCGCCGGCCAGCTTGGCCAGCTCGGGCGCGCAAATGCCGTCGCCGCCCATGAAGTGCGCCTTGATGCCCAGCTGCTGGATCTGGCGCAGCATCGGGCCGGCCTGGCTGTACATGCCGCCGTAGAAAATCACGTCCGGCTTG
>NZ_KB898477.1 GCF_000377645.1 Thiomonas sp. FB-6
ACGGCGGCCATGCGCTTGAGGTTCTCGCGGATGATTTCCGGCTGGCCGGTGAGCACCGAGACCTCGGCCACGTCGCCCACGCGGAACACGCGGCCGCCGGGCGCGCGCAGCGGCAGCGCGGCGATGTCCTGCGGCGTGCGCCGCAGCCCGGCCGAATCCCACACCCGCACCCCCACCATCTTGGGCCCCTGCTCGAGCTGCGTGGCCACGCTGCCGCCGATCAGCGCCGCCAGCTGCGACTGCACCTGGCGCGCGTCCACGCCCTCCAGGGCCAGGCGCGTGGGGTCGAGGCGGATGTCCAGCGCGTCGCCGGCGACGACGATGCCGCTGCGCACCTCGACGATGCCCTGTACCTTGGAGATCGCCGCGGCGGTCTTGTGGGCCAGCGCCGCCAGTTGCCGCGGATTGTCGTCGAAGATCTTGATCTCCACCGGCTGCGGCACCGCGGTGAGGTCGCCGATCAGGTCCTGCATCAGTTGCGCGGTGTCGATGTCGATGCCAGGAACCTGGGCGTGGATGCGCGCGCGCACCTGCTTCTCCACCTGCCAGATCGGTTCGCGCGGCAGCGGCTTCAGGCGCACGAAGAAGTCGCCCTCGTTGGCGTGGGTGATGCCGCCGCCGAGCTGCAGGCCGGTGCGGCGCGAGAAGGTCTGCACCTGCGGCGTGGTGCGCAGGATGTGCTCGATCTGGCCCAGCAGACGGTCGGTCTCGGCCAGCGAGGTGCCGGGCGGCGCGACGTAGTCGAGCACGAAGCCCCCCTCGTCCATGCGCGGCAGGAAGCCGCTGCCCACCGCGTGGTAGGCGATCCAGCCGGCGGCCAGCAGCGGCACGACCCCGAACAGCGCCAGCCAGGGCTTGCGCAGCAGGGCCGGCAGCAGGCGGGCGTAGCCGCGCTGGAAGGCGTCGAGCACGCGTCCATGCTCTCGCTGGCGTTCGCGCTCGATGTCCCGCGCGCCCAGCAGGCGGTCGGCCAGCAGCGGCACCGCCAGCCAGGACACGAAAAAGGAAATCACCAGGGCCGCCGCCATGGTCAGCGCCAGGGCCTTGAAAAACGCCCCCGTGACCCCCGACAGGAAGGCCAGGGGAATGAAGATCACCACGGTGGATGCGCTCGACCCCGCCAGCGGCCGGAAATACTCCATCGCCGCGTGCATCACGCCGCCGTGTCGCACGCGCCCGCCCGCCGCGCCGGCGCCGCCTTCGCCCAGGCGCCGCACGATGTGCTCGCTCATCACGATGGCGTCGTCGATCACCAGGCCCACCGCGGCGGCCATGCCCCCCAGGGTCATGATGTTGAAGCTCATGCCCAGCGCGTACAGCAGCACCACGGTGGCCGCCAGCACCGCCGGCACCGTGACCATGGCGATCAGCGTGATCTTCAGGCTGCGCAGGAACAGCAGCAGCACCAGGCCGGCGAGCACCACGCCGATGAGAATGGCGTCGCGCACGCTCAGCGCCGAGTCGATGACCAGCTGGCTCTGGTCGTACCAGTTCGACAGGTGCACCCCGGCCGGCAGCCTGGTGGCGGCCAGCAACTGGCGCACGTCGCGCGCGATGCGCACGCTGTTGCCGCCGGGCTGCTGGTAGATGTTGAGCAGCACCGCGGGCTTGCCGTCGGCGGTGACGGTTGTCCACTGCGGCACCGTGCCGCGGCTCACGCTGGCCACGTCGCGCAGGCGCACCACGCCGGCCGGAGTCGCGCGCACGACCAGCTCGCCGATCTGGCGGGCATCGTGCAGGCGCGAATCGGCCAGCGCCAGCAGCAGCTTGTAGCGGTCTTCCAGATGACCCAGGGCCTGCACCCCGTTGCCCTGCGACAGCGTGCGTTCGACGTCGCCCAGGCCCAGGTTCAGCGCCTGCAGCCGCGCCGGGTCCACGATCACGTGGTATTCCTCCTGCCGGCCGCCCTGCACCTGCACGCGCCCGACGCCGCCCACGCCCGACAGCAAGGGGCGCAGGCTGAGTTGCGCGAGGTCATACAGCTGCACCGGGCTCAGCGTGGTGGAGGTGAGGCTGTAGGCGATGATCGGATCCACCGTCGGGTCCATGCGCTTGCTGCGGATGGTGGTTCCCGGCGGCAGCATCGGCAGCACCTGGTTGGCGGCCTCGTTGACCTGCACCGCGGCCAGCCCCATGTTGCCGCCCCAGTGGAAGGTGACGTAGATGTCGGCCGATCCGCGGCTGGTCTCCGAACGCACCGTCACCACGCCGGGCACGCGGCGGATGGCCTCCTCCAGCGGCTGCGTGACCTGCAGCACCATCTGGCGGGTCGGGCGCACGCCGGCGTCCACCGACACCACCACCCGCGGGAAGCTCACGTCGGGGAACAGGCCCACCGGAAGCTTGAAGGCGGCCAGGATGCCGCCGGCGGCCAGCAGCAACACCAGGAACAGCACCGAGCGGCGGTGCCGTTGCAACCATAGCGAAGCGTTCATCGGGCCGGCCCCGACGGTTTGCCCGCGGCGCTGCGCAGGGCCATGCCGTCCTCGAGTTCGTAGTTGCCCAGCACCACCAGCGGCAGGGACGGCCGCAGCGCGCCGGAGATGGCGCTGCGTTCACCCTCATCGCCTTCCACCCGCACGGCCACGCGCCGGGCGTGCCCATGGTCGTCCTGGAACACGTAGGCCTGTCCGTCGGCGTCGCGCAGCACGGCCTGGCGCGGCACCAGCCAGCCGCTCCAGGCGTGCAGCGGCAGGGTGGCCTGCACGGCCAGCCCGGGCAGCAGCCAGCGTGGCGCGGCGCCCAGCGCCAGGCGCACCTCGACGCGTCCGCTGGCCGGGTCGACGCGCCCCGCTACGTCCAGCACGGTGGCGCGCAGGCCTTGCGCGGGGTCGAACACCGAGCGCAGCTTCGCCACGGTGCCCGGGGCCAGCTCGGAGGCGTCGCGCGGGTCCACGCCCACGACCGCCTGCAGCCCCTCGCGCGGCGCCAGCTCGAGCGCCGTGGCGCCGGCGCCCAGGCGCATGCCCGGGGCCGCTCGCAGGGACTGCACCACGCCGTCGAAGGGCGCATGCACGATCTGCAGGCTCCGGCCCAGGCCCTGCGCCTGCTGCGCGGCCAGCGCGGCGCGGGCGTCGGCCAGGCTCCTGCGCGCAGCGTCCACCTGCGACTGCGTGACCAGCTGGCGAGCCCGCAACTGCAGTTGCCGCGCCAGTTCGGCCTTGGCGAAGCGCAGCGCCTCGCGGGCCTGCGCATAGCCGGCCTCGCCCGCCGCGGTGTTGCCGACCTCGAGCAGCGCCTGCCCGCGGCGCACGCTCTGGCCGGCACGCACCAGCACGCGGCGCACCCGCACGGCCCGCGCGAAATCCACGCTCAGCGTGCCGCCGCTGTCCGCCTGCACGGTGCCCACGCAGCGGATGCTGCGCGTGAGCACGCCGCGTTGCAGCGCGGCGGTGCGCACGAGTGCGGAGGGCGCGGCGGGCGCCACGTCGGCGTGCGCCGGCGCGAAGCCGGCTGCCGCCAGCGCGCAGGCCAGGCTCAGGATGCGGGCCGCCTTGCGGGGCGGGAAGCCGCGGCGCCGCACGGCGGCCGCGGCGGCAGAAGGATGCAGGCTCATGATGTGGAGGGATTGGATGCGGAGGACGCGGCGCTGCCGCGATACAGGCCTGCGCCGGTGAGCAGTTCCAGGCTCAGCGCCTGTTCGGCCTGCTGCTGTTGCACCTTCAGCAGCGCCAGTTGCTGGTCCAGCAGCGCCAGTTGCCGGGATTGCGCCTGCTGCAGCGTGTAGCTGCCGTCGGCCAGGGCCTGGCTCGCGGCGTCGGCCGTGGCGCGCAACGCGGGCAGGCCCGCGCGCAGCGCGGCCTGCTGGCGCCGCAGCAAGCGGAGCTGGGCCAGCGCCTGTTCGACCTCGGACTGGGTCTGGTCCAGGCGCAGCTGGTAGGCGTCGCGCAGTTCGCGGCGCGTCGCACGGGCCACTGCGATGCGCCCGCGCGAGCCGTTGAACAGCGGCAGGTTGAAGCTCAGGCCGAAGCCCACGGTGTTCACGTCGCTGGTGTCGCGTGCGCGGCTCAGGCCCACGCTGACCGAGGGAAACTGCTCCAACACCGCCTTGCGCAGCGATTGCTCCTGGCTGGCGTAGCCGGCGCGCAGCGCGAGCAGGTCGGGGCGGATATCGGCCACGCGAGCCAACGCCGCGCGGGCCTGCGCCGAGGCCTCGGGCCGGATCGCGGGCAGCCCGGCCAGCGGCAGCGGCACGCCGGGTGCAAGCCCGAGCAGCGCGTGCAGGCTGGCGTCGAGGCTCAGGCGGCTGCGCTGGTCGGCGTCCAGGCGCTGGCGCAGTGACTGCAGGCGCAGCCACAGCGCGTCGGCGTCGCCGCGCGGAACATCGCCCTGGGCCACCGCGGCACGGGTACGCCGCAGGCTTTGGCGCACCAGCGCCAGTTCGCGCAGCAGCGGGCCGCGGCGCGCCTGCAGCGAGGCCAGGCGCACGTAAAGCAGTTGCGCCTGCGCGGCGGTCTGCCACTCCTGCCACAGCAGGTCCAGGTTCACGCTGCCCAGATGCTCGCGCGCGGCCGCCTCGGCGGCGGGCCGGGTGAGCAGGCTGCCGAGGTCGAAGTCCAGCCCGTAGCTGTAGGCGCTGGTGGTGGCGCCGGGGCTGTGGCGCGGGAAATCGCGCGTGGCGGAGAACTTCGGGTCCGGCAGCAGCCCGGCCGCGAAGGCCTGCGCCTGGGCCACGCCCAGGCGGTCGCGTGCGAGGCGCAGCTGCGGGTTGTCCAGCACGGCCAGCGCCGCCACCGTGCCCATCGGCAGCGGCTTGTCGAGTTCGATGGGCTGCGCGGCCAGGCGCGGCAAGGCGATGCGCGACGTGTCGACCCGCAGCGAGCGCAGCGCCTGCAGCGAGTCGGGCTGCTCGGCCAGCGGGTGGGGGCGGTAGCCGGCGCAGCCGCCCAGGACCAGCAGTAGGGTGGCCAGGCTGACGGCCTGGCTCAGGCGCCGGGCTCGCAGGCGCTGGCTGCGCAACGGGGGGACGAAGGCGGCCAGCAGCGGCAGCTTGCCCGTGCGCGGCGCGGCCGGGGGAGGGTTCAGGGCTTGGGGCATGGCTCGGTGGCCGGCCGGGGCCGGCACGCAATCCGGAATCATTCCGGTTTGCGACAGCCTAGGCGCGGGGACTTAGCCGCGACTTAGGAAATTCCCGGCGCGGCCCCTGGCGCCCTTGCCGGGCGCCGGCCCTTCATTCCTCGCGCAGGTACAGCGAGGGGTCGGCGATGCCCCAGCGCGCCGCGCGCTCCAGGCCGGCGATGCGCTCGTCGCGGGCGTGGCCGCCCAGGTCGAGCAGCCGGGGCGGCACGAAGTCCTGCTTGCGCGTGCAGTACACCGCGCGCACTTTCGGGCGCAGCAGTTCCCCGGGGTTCTGGTCGACCACGATCCCGAGCAGGCCCGAGTCCAGGCGCACGAAACTTCCCACGGGGTAGATCCCGATGGCCTTGACGAAATGGTGGAAGATTTCCTGGTCGATGTGCGCGGGCGCCCAGCGCGCCATGCGCTGCAGGGATTCGGCGGGGTCCCAGCCGGCCTTGTAGGGGCGGTTGGAGGTGGTCGCGTCGTAGATGTCGCAAATGCTCGCCATGCGGCAGATGCGGCTGATCTGCTCGCCCGCCAGGCCGTCGGGGTAGCCGGTGCCGTCGATGCGCTCGTGGTGATGCAGGCACACGTCCACCGCCGTGGCGTGCACGTCGCCCGCGCGCTGCAACAACTCGTGGCCGCGCCGCGGATGGGTCTTGATGATCTCGAATTCGGCTTCGCTCAGCGCCTGGGGCTTGTTGAGGATGTCGTGGGGAATCGCGGCCTTGCCGATGTCGTGCAGCATGCCCGCCAGGCCCGCGACCCGGGTCTGCTCGCGGTCGAGGCCGAGCTGGCGGGCCAGCGCCACCATCAGCGCGCCCACGGCCACCGAGTGCAGGTAGGTGTAGTCGTCCGCGCGCTTGATGCGCACCACGCTGAGCAGGGCCCAGGGGTTGTCCTGCAGGGATTCGGCAATCTCCTCCAGGAATTCCTGCGCCCGCGCGGTGTCCACCGAGCGCCCGAGCCGGGCCTGGGCGAACATGCTCTCCAGCATCGGCTTGGAGCGCAGGAACACGCGGCGCGCGCGGGACAGTTCCTCGCGCAGCGGGCGCCTGGGCGAGGGCGCCGCCGCGGACCGGGTCGCGTCCATCGCGGCGATCGGCTGCGGCGCCTGCGCCGTGTCGATGGAGATGTCGTCGATCAGCTGGACCCGCGGCGCCTGCGGCGCGGCGGCCGCGTCGGGCTCCGCTTCGAGGTCCTCGCCGCGCGCGGTGTCGATCCACAGCGCCTGCACCCCCGGGTCGCGCAGGGCCCGCAGCTGCTCCTCGTCGCGCGCCAGGAATGCTCCGCGCCAGAAGCCGTGCTGAAGCCACGGCCCCTCGATCTTGGCGACATACATGCCCTGCCTGACCTGGTCCGGCCGGATTTTTTTCAACATATCGGGACGCGTTCTGGGCGAATCCATGATGTTATGCAGGAAACGCCATGCATTGCCTCGTGAATCTACCGATGGCCGACAAGCGGCCCCGCGCCGTGTGCGCGGCCGCGGCATCCTGCGTATAGTCTCGCCCGCGGCCCGCCCCCTTCGGCGGGGCGCCCATACCAAACAAAAGGAGACACCATGAACGGAACCTGGAACTGGCTGCGCCGCGCGGCCTTGTGCGCTGCGGCGGCAACGACCATGGCGTGGGCGCCGGCCCATGCCCAGCAGCCGAGCTCGACGCTGGATCGGGTGATGCAGTCGGGCGTGCTGCGGGTCTGCACCACGGGCGACTACCGGCCCTTCACCTACCTGCAGCCGGACGGCAGCTACGTGGGCATCGACATCGACCAGGCCAACAGCCTGGCCGCGGCGCTGGGCGTGAAGGCGCAGTTCGTCAAGACCACCTGGCCCACCCTGATGAAGGATTTCGACGCCGGCAAGTGCGACGTCGCCATGGGGGGCATCTCGGTGACCCTGGCGCGCATGAAGACCGCCGCCTTCAGTACCCACTACCTGGTGGACGGCAAGACTCCCATCGTGCGCTGCGGCGACGTGTCCAAGTACCAGACCCTGGCCGAGATCGACCAGCCCTCGGTGCGCGTGATCACCAACCCCGGCGGCACCAACTTCAAGTTCGTGCAGGCCCATATCCACCAGGCCAAGGTGATCGTGTATCCGGACAACAACACGATCTTCCAGCAACTGGTCGACGGCAAGGCCGACGTGATGATCACCGACGGCACCGAGACCCTGCTGCAGCACAAGCTGCATCCGCAGCTGTGCGCCGTGCACCCCGAGCACCCCTTCACCTACGGCGAGAAGGCCTATCTGATCCCGCGTGACGATCTGCCCTTCCAGAATTTCGTCGACCAGTGGCTGCACCTGGAAATCGCCTCCGGCGGCTTCCAGAAGGTGTTCGACAAGGGCCTGCAGTAAAGCGCACCGCGGCGGCCGGGCCGCTGCGGCCTCAGCGCACCACCACGCGCGGGTGCCAGTGGTTCCCGCGCCCCGCGTCGTCGAGCTCGACCGTGCAGGCGCCCGCGCTCCGGCGCAGGGTCTGGCTGTCGCTGCCCCAGTAGGGGTTGTCGTAATGCACGGCGAACTGGCAGGCCACCTCGCGCAGGTCCGGCGTGGAGACCAGGCAGTACAGATCGCCTTCGGCCCCGGTGCCGCCGCCGTTGCTCTCCAGGTGGGCGCTGATCTGCTGGCTGAAATGGCCGTCGGTGGCGGGGAAATCGCCGTGGTCGATGCGCCCCCAGTCGCAGCTCAGGCGGCGTGGCGCGGCGCCTGCCGCGCCGGCCGGGCTTTCCAGGCGCACCGTGACGTCGATGGAGCGCGCCGCTTCCCCGGCGGCCCCCGGGGCCTTCCCGGCCGCGGCGCCGCGGCCCGCCGTGTCGGATGCCGCGGGAACGGAAGCGAAGGCGGAGGCAGAGGCAGCGGCGGGCGCCGAGGCAGCCGCAGCCGCGGCCCGCGCCAGGTCGGGGGCGTAGCGCCACAAGGCGGTGTCGCAGTTCAGCGGCAGGCTGGTGCGCTCCGGGTCGTTCCAGATCACGCTGCCGTCGCGGGCCTCGAACAGCGCCGGCGGGTTGCCGGAGGCCGCGTCGCGCGTGGCGGCGACGTCGGGCAGCGTGCGGCGCAGCGCGGCGATCCTGTCCTCCACGTAGCTCGCCTCGTCGGCCCGGCCGCGTTGCCCGTAGGCCTCGAACACCTGGTCCGCGGCCAGCTGCAGGCTGCGCACGATGGGCTGCATCTCGGCTTCGCCGCCGGGTAGCGACAGGTAGTTGTCGCCATGCGCGGTCCAGCGGCGGCCGTCGCGTCCGACCAGCACGATGCCGTCGCGGTTCTCGCGATCGTGCATGGTCTTGACCAGCACGCCGCTGAGCACCTGGGCCGTGTAGCCGCCCAGCGGGGCCTCGCCGAAGCGCGTTGAGCAGTATTCGTCGATGGCCTGCTTGTCGGTGCGCACGTGGCCGGCGGCGAAGGCGTCGCTGCCGAAATGCGCGGCGAAGGCGGCCGTCAGGTAGGCGCGCAGCAGGTCCTCCTCGCCGCGGGCGTGCAGCGCCTGCTGCAGCGCCAGGCGCTGGCCCACCAGGAAGGCGCTTTGCGCGTTGTCCCCGAAGTGGTCCTGGCTGCGGCTGGCCAGATCGAAGTAGCGGCCGAGGTAGTCGTACAGGTGCATCAGGTCGTAGGCGCTGCGGATGCAGGCCTCGGCGCCGGTGGCGAGCATGAAGGCGCAGTCGTCCTCGTGGTCGGTGGGCAGGGGGCGGCCCTGCTCGCGCGCCTGCTGGAAACGCTGCATCAGCCCTTGTTCGAGCTCGCGCAGCCGGGGCAGGTCGTCGACATGGCCCTGGTAGGACAGGCTCAGCAGGTCGCGGCGGAAGGCCACGCTGGCGGCTTCGCTGCGCTCGGACCAGGCCGAATCGAAGGGCTTGCCGTCGCCCACCCGCGCATAGGGCACGCCGTAGAAGTCGCCCGCCAGGTACAGCAACTCGGCATAGCTCAGCGCCAGCTCGGTGCCTTCGGAGCTTCGCGTGCGCAGCAGCACCACGCTGTCGCCGCCGGCGCTGCGGCCGCCGGGCAGTTGCAGCACCACGCGCGAACCCAGGAACGCGTGCTCGGGGGAGGAGAATTCCAGCGGGCGCACCGGCTCCCGGGGCGGGGCCGCTTCGGGCGCGGGGCCGGTGCCGGCCGCGACGGCCGGCGCGGCGGCGGCAAGCGCGAGCTTCGGGCCCAGGCAGGCCGCGAGCAGGCAGGCCGCGAGCAGGGCAGGGAATGCAGGAATCGCGGGAAGTGCGGGAAATGCAGGGAATGGGCGTGGCCAAGGCATGGGCCCATGCTAGGCAGCCCGGCGGCGCGCCGCCGGGCCGGCGCCGGGCGTCCCCGCGGGCTTGATCGACTTTGCCCGGTGTGGGCAGCGGCTCAGCGCCGCGGGGCCGCGCTCAGTCCCGGGTGGCGGCGCGGCGCACGCAGTCCACGTAGGCCTCGCCGTCCGGCGGCAGCCCGCTGCGCTGGGCGCTCCACAGCATCTGGCCCAGGCACTCCATGATCGCGTGGTGGGCCTCGTGCTCGCCGCGGCGCGCGCTCAGCAGCTGGCAGGCCTGGCGGATGCCGGGCGGCTGGTCGATGGAAACCTGTTCGGTGATCGACAGGTGCATCGACAGGTGCAGGAAGGGGTTGCTGCGCCCGGCCTCCACGCCGTAGTCGCGCTCCAGCGCGTCCGGCGCGGACAGGTCTTCGTGGTATTCGGGGTGCTGCTCCATCCAGCTCACCGCCAGGGTCTCCAGCGGGGTCAGCACGCCGGTGCTGCGCCTGCGCCAGGCGTCGATGAAAAAGTTGCGGACTTCGTCCTTGCTGGGATTGAACATCGGAAGGGCTGTGGACAGGGCCTGGGGCTCGCTGGCGACATTGTGCCCCGGCCGCGCGTCGTGGGTGGCGCCGGGGACTGATAAGCTAGCGCCGAAAGGCCGCCGGGGTCGGAGGCCGGGGAGACGCTCATGCCGGTGCTGGTGGTCGCCAATCCCAAGGGTGGCGCGGGCAAGTCCACGCTGTCCACGCAAATGGCCGGGTACTGGGCCTGGCGGGGCCACAAGGTCATGCTCGGCGACGCCGACCGCCAGCAGTCCTCGCGGCTGTGGCTGTCCCTGCGTCCCGCCAGCCTGCCGGAGATCGGCAGCTGGAAAATCGGCTCCGACGGCGTCGCGCGCCCGCCGCAGGGCACCAGCCACGTGATCATCGACACCCCGGCCGGGCTGCACGGGCGCCGCTTCGACGAGGTGCTGGGCGCCGCCGACCGGCTGCTGGTGCCGGTGCAGGCCTCGGTGTTCGACATCTACGCCGCGAAGGACTTCCTGGACCGCGTGGCCGAGCAGCGCAAGCTCAAGGACCTGCGCATCGGCCTGGTGGGGGTGCGCGTGGACGAGCGCACGCGCGCGGCCGAGCAGTTGCGCGAATTCCTGCGGGCCTTGCCGTATCCCACGCTGGGCATGTTGCGCCCGACCACCAATTACGCCCACATGGCCGCGCACGGCCTGACCTTGTGGGACCTGCGCCCCGCGCAGGTCGAGCGCGACCTGCAGCAGTGGCAGGCGATCACCGCCTGGGCCGACGCACCCTGAATTCGATCAGGCGGCCAGGCGCGGCGCGGGGGTGATGAGCTCCTGCATGCCGGCGCGGTTGATGCGGAACAGCCGCGGGCCGACGTGCTCGACCAGGCCGTCGCGCTCGAACTGGGCGATCACGCGGCTGGCCGTCTCCAGCGCCACCCCCAGCATCGCGCCGAGGTCGCTGCGCTTGGGCAGCACGATGGTGTCGTTGAGCTCGGGCTCCGCCAGGCGCAGCAGCAGCCGCGCCATGCGCGACGGAATGGTGCCGGAGCCCAGCAACAGCGCCCATTCGTCGGTCTCGCGCACCGCGCGGTGCCAGCGCTCCAGGAATTCGTGGCGCAGGTTGGGAATGCGCTCCTCCAGGTTGCGGATCACCTCCACCGGGATGCGGCACACCCGCACCGTGCCGATGGCCGAGGCGTGGTGCATGTAGGGCTGCTGGATGAAGGCTTCCAGGCCGATCAGGTCGCCGCGGCGCGCCACGCGGGTGATGCGCCGGGTACCGTCGGGCAGCACGCGCTCGAGCTTCACGAAGCCGGTCTTGACCGTGTAGAGGTACTGGCCGCTCTGGCCCTCGCCGAACAGGTTCTGTCCGGAGGCGAACTGCATGTCGTCGATGACCTGGTGGATTTCCTGGAAATCGTCGACACCCAGCGCGCCGAACAGGGCGATGCGCCGCACCCCGCAGTTGCGGCAGTCGGAGGCACCGCGCCACGCGCTGCCCACTTCCCCGGCCGCGACGCGCTTGGCCGAACAACCCGCCGGCGCCTGCGGCACCACCGGAATCGGCACGGCAACCGGACCGGGCGCGCGAGCCGCCGGAGCCCGCGTGGTCACTGGGATTCGAGAAAAATCAACCGCCTGGTCCATGAGCGTTCCTTCCCTTGAGGATGCTCAATATTAGTCTTTGCTAATATACTGTTGTCAAGGGCGTAACCCCTCGCAACATCTTGGGAGAAACCCGCCCCGGGGCCGCGAAAATTGACGCGCCTTCAGACTCGCGCGCCGCGGCCTAAACTGGAGGGTTTCCACCCCGCCAACGAGTTCCGTGCTGATGAACGGCCCCAGTCTGCAAACCGTCGCCGCGCAGGATGCGCGCAACGCCCTCGCCGAAGACGTGGGCAGCGGCGACCTCACGGCCTCCCTGATCGATGCGTCCACGCGCACCGAGGCGCGCGTGCTGGTGCGCGAGCCGGCCATCGTCTGCGGCCGCCCCTGGGTGGAAGCCGTGCTGCGCCAGCTCGATCCGGCCCTGCGCGTCGAGTGGCAGGTGCCCGAGGGCGCGCGCGTGCGCGCTGACGACGTGGTGCTGCGCGTGACTGGAAGCGCCCGCACGCTGCTGACGGCCGAGCGCAGCATGCTCAATTTCCTGCAACTGCTGTCGGGCGTGGCCACCCGCACGGCGCAGTACGTGCAGGCGGTCGAGGGCACGCGCGCGCGCATCGTCGACACCCGCAAGACCCTGCCGGGCCTGCGGGTCGCGCAGAAGTACGCGGTGCGCGTGGGCGGCGGCACCAACCACCGCATGGGCCTGTACGACGGCATCCTGATCAAGGAAAACCACATCGCCGCGGCCGGCAGCATCGCCGCCGTGCTGCAGCGCGCGCACGCCATCGCCCCGCCCGACGTGTTCGTGCAGATCGAGGTGGAGACCCTGGAGCAGCTGCAGCAGGCCCTGGCGGCCGGCGCGCGCATGGTGCTGCTGGACAACATGAGCCTGGAGCAGCTGCGCGAGGCCGTGCGCCTGAACGCCGGGCGCGCCGAGCTCGAGGTCTCGGGCGGCGTGGATCTGGACACGGTCGGCGACCTTGCGCGCACCGGAGTCGACCGCATATCCATCGGGAAGCTGACCAAGGACGTGGTCGCCACCGATTACTCGATGCGTTTTGCCGGAGCCTGAGCATGAACCAGACCATCTCGATCCAGGTCGAGAGCCCCGTGTGCGGCACCCAGGAAGCCTGGGCCAGCGTGCCCGATGAGCCCGCGGCCGACGAACGCGCCGGGCTGATGGAACGCTGCCGCGGCCTGCTCGCCGAGCGCGACGCCGTGCTGGTGGCCCACTACTACGTGCATCCCGACCTGCAGGACCTGGCCCAGCAGACCGGCGGCCTGGTGGCCGATTCCCTGGAAATGGCGCGTTTCGGCGCCGCCCAGAAGGCCTCCACGCTGGTGGTCGCGGGCGTGCGCTTCATGGGCGAGACGGCCAAGATGCTGTCGCCGGACAAGCGCGTGCTCATGCCCGAGCTCGACGCCACCTGTTCGCTGGACCTGGGCTGCCCGGCGCCCGAGTTCGCCGCCTGGTGCGACGCCCATCCGGACCGCACGGTGGTCGTGTACGCCAACACCAGCGCCGCCGTGAAGGCCCGCGCCGACTGGGTGGTGACCTCCAGTTGCGCGCTGGACATCGTCTCCGACCTGCACCGCCAGGGGCGCAAGATCCTGTGGGCCCCCGACCGCCACCTGGGCGGCTACATCCAGCGCGAGACCGGCGCCGACATGCTGCTGTGGCAGGGCGCCTGCATCGTGCACGAGGAGTTCAAGGCGCTGGAGCTGGAGCTGCTGCGCGAGCAGTACCCCGGAGCCCTGGTGCTGGTCCACCCGGAAAGCCCCGCCGGGGTGATCGCCCTGGCCGACGTCGTCGGCTCCACCTCGCAGATCCTGAAGGCCGCGCGCGAGTCCGACCGCAGCACCATCATCGTGGCCACCGACACCGGCATGTTCCACGCGCTGCAGCAGCAGAACCCCCACAAGCGCTTCATCGCCGCCCCCACGGCGGGCAACGGCGCCACCTGCAAGAGCTGCGCGCATTGCCCGTGGATGGCCATGAACGGGCTGCGCAGCCTGGAACATGCGCTGCTCAGCGGCAGCGGCGAGATCCTGCTGGACCGCGAACTCGGCGCGCGCGCCCGGCGCTCGGTACAGCGCATGCTGGACTTCACCGCGAGCCACAAGGGCGCGCAGGCCCCCGGATCCCTGGTTCCCGGCCTCGGCGCAGCCTGAGTTTCAGGTTTCTCCGCGCCGGGCGCTAAAACGCCCCGGCGCCAGCGCATCCATCAGATCGCGTTCCAGCGGCGCAGGTTCGCCCTCGAGTTCGCCGGCGATGATTTCGGCGGCCAGCGCCGACAGCAGCAGGCCCCGCGAGCCCATGCCCAGCGACAAGTACAGCCCTGGCGGGCAGTCGCCCTGCGCTCCGGCCCAGCGCCCCGCCAGCGGCAGCCGGTCGGCGCCCCCGGTTCGCTCCCCCCGGAAACCCAGCGCGCCGGCGGGCAGGGCCCGCGGCCAGCCCGGGGCCGCGCACCACTCCTGCAACCCCGCGCCCACATGCTGCCAGGCCTGCTCCGCCGACCACGCGGGCTGGCCCGCGTGCTCGTGCGTGGCGCCCACGAACAGCCAGCGCTGCGCCGGGTCCAGGCCACGCGCCGCGACCGCCGCCGGCGGCAGCGGCAGCGCGTAGGCCGAGCCCATCACCCCGCAGCGCAAGCCGCGCAGGGTCTCCAGTTCGCCCGCCGCCACCACGAAACCCTGACCGGACTGGGTACGCAACAAGGGCTTGCGCGAGGCCTCCAGCAGGCCGCTGGCGCGCAGCAGGCGCTCGCCGTCGCCGGCGCAGGCCAGCACGCACACCCGCGCGCGTTCCAGCTCCTGGCCCCGCGCGTCCAGCGCCAGCCACTCGCCACTCGCCGCGTCGAAACCCAGCGCGTGCACCGCGCAGGGCGTCCGCAGCTCGATGCCCGGCTGCCGCAGCCAGGCGGCACACAGCGCGCCCGCGGCCACGGCGCCGCCGGCCGTCCACCAGGCCGCCGGCGCCTCGGGCAGGCCGGCCGCGGCCGCGCAGGCGTCGGCCTCGGCGGCCCGCAGGCATTGCGGCGGCCAGTCCGCGGCGTGCCCGGCCAGTTTGGCCAGGCGCGCGTGAGCGGCCGACATCCACACGCCGTCGCCGGCCTGCAACTGGGCCGGCTGTTCCTCCAGCGTCTGGCGAAGCCAGGCCAGCCCGGCGCGGGTCAGGCGAGCCAGGCCCTCGCCGGCGGCGGCCGGCCGCAGGTGCGCCAGGCCGGCGGGCAGGCCGGACGCCCCGGCCGCCACGCCCTGGGCATCCAGCACGCGCACCCTCCATCCGCGCCGGGCCAGCGCGCGCGCCGCGGCCGCGCCGGCCAGGCCGGCTCCGATCACCAGCGCCGTGCCGGGCCCGGGGCCCGGCGCACGCGCCCGGGTCGAGGCCGGCTGGCGCAACTCGGCCTCCAGGCGCTGCGGCTTGCCGCCGTAGCCCGGCGCCTTGCGCGCCTCGAAGCCGGCCGCGCACAGGTGCTCGCGCACCGCGCCGGCCACCGTGTAGCTGGCCGCGCGGGCCCCGGGCCGGCACAGCGCCGCCACCTGCGCCAGCAGTTCGGGGCTCCACATGCGCGGGTTGCGCGAGGGCGCGAAGCCGTCCAGGTACACGGCGTCGGCGCCCAGTTCCAGCCGCGCCAGCATGTCGGCGGCGTCGCCGAAGGCCAGCAGCAGGCGCACGCGGCCGGCGTCCAGCCACACCGGATGCAGTCCCTGCATCGCCGGCGGCCAGCGCTCGGCAAGCTGCCGCGCCAGCTCGTGCCACCTCGGGTCGGCGCATTCGCGCAGCAGCTCCTCGGCGGGCAGGGGGTGCAGTTCCAGGGCCACGTAGTGCAGCAGATCGGGGCGCCGGGGGTCGTCGCGCCAGGCCTGCCACGTCGCCAGAAAATTCGTGCCCAGGCCGAAGCCCGTTTCCAGCACCACGAACTGCCGGCGCCCGCTCCAGCGCGCATCCTCGCCCAGCAGGCCGCAGCCGCGCAGGAACACCTCGCGCGCCTGGCCCGCCGCGCCGGCCCGGCTGGCGTAGACGTCGCCGTAGCGCGCGCTGTAGGGCTCTCCGTCCGCGCTGCGCTGCAGGGCCTCGGCGCGGACCTCCGGTTCCCCGCTCATCGGGGCGAGGGCGCGCGCAGGTAGCGCCGGCTTTCCGTGAGCACGATGTCCAGCGGGCGGTCGTGGGGCTGCGCGGCCAGGCCCTCGACGTGGCAGGCGTCGAAAGCCACGCCGATGCACAGCACGCGCGGGCGGTGCTGCAGGTAGCGGTCGTAGTAGCCGCCGCCGTAGCCCAGGCGCAGGCCGTCGGCGGCGAAACCCACGCAGGGCACCAGCAGCGCGTCGGGTTCGAGTTCCAGCCCGCAGTCCGCCGGCTCCTCGATGCCGTAGGGGCCCGCGCGCAGCGCCTGCCCGGGCGCCCATGCGCAAAAGCGCATGGCGCGCTCGGCGCGCTGCACCACGGGAAGCGCGATGCGCCAGGGCCAGCCCAGCTCCGCGCCCACCCGCGCCAGCACCCGCAGCGCGTCGTATTCATTGCGGCTGGCGCAATAGGCGCCGATGCACCGGGCCTGCAGGCCGCGCAATTCGCGGTCTAGCGCGGTGTCCAGCGCGGCTTCGCGTTGCGCGCGTTGCGGCAACTCGTCGCGCTTGCGCAAGAGCGCCTCGCGCAACCGGGCGCGTGGGAGGCCCGCGGCGTCATGCGCAGAGGGTGTTCCAAAGACCATGCTCAAGCTAAGCTTGGGGTTATGAAGTTCGTCGAACGGGTTGTGCATATTGTGCTCGCAACGATCTGGAGAGCCCGGCCGCAAGGCCCGGGCCGCGGGCCGCGCTCCCTGTCGCGGGTGCTGAGCCTGGGCTTGCTGCTGGGCGCCGTGCCGGGCCTGGCGGCGGCGCAGTCCCCGGCGCGCCTCTCGGCCTCCCTCCCGGCGACCCTCCCGGCGGCCTCGGCCTCCACGCCGGCCTCCTTCGCCGCGCCGGCCGCGACGCCTTCCTCCTCCGTACCCGGCTCGCGCTCGCCCACGCAGGCCGCCGCCGCGTCCGCGCCGGTGCCGCGCGTGCCTCCGCCCCCGCCGGCGCTGGCCCCGGGCGCGGCCGAACTCGCGACCCAGGCCTGGCTGGGCTTCCAGCAGGGCGATCCGGCGCCGGCCACCGCCGCGCTGCCGGCCCTGCGCGGCACGCTGCTCGAGCCCTGGATCGCCTACTGGGCCCTGGAGCCGCGCCTGCACACCTCCACCCAGCAGGACATCGACACCTTCGCCAAGGCCTGGCCGGACAGCCTGCCGCTGCAGCGCCTGCGCTCGCAATGGCTGTTCGAACTGGCCCGCCGCAAGGACTGGGCCGGCTACCTCGGCGCCTACGCCGCCTACGACGGCGACAACGCCCAGTTGCAGTGCCTGCAGGCGCAGGCCCGTTTCGAGACCGCCGCCGACAACACGGCACCCAAGGTGCTCGCGCTGTGGAGCCAGGAGCCCTCCGGGGGGACAGGCTGCGACAGCGCGGCCAAGGCCTTGCTGGGCGCCGGGCTCATCGGCGAGGAAGCGCTGTGGGGGCGGTTGAGGGGATTTTTCGCGGACGGGCGCGCGCGCGCCGCCTTGCCGTTCCTCAGTAGCCTGCCGGATCCGCAGGCCAAGGGCGTGCGCCGCGCCGTCGACGACCCGCTGGGCGTGATGCTCGACGCCGCGCGCAGCGGCGTTCCCACCGACACCGTGCAGCGCCGCGTGCTGGTGCTCGCCTTGTTCAACATGGCCCACCAGGACCCGCAGCAGACCATGCGCCTGCTCGGCGGCAGCCTGCGCGGGCTGCGCGCCGACCTGCGCGCCGCCATCGCCTGGCGCGCCGCGCGCGCGGCCTCGGTGCAGTTGCTGCCGGGCGCGGCCGAGCTGTTCCGCCAGGCGCTGCGCATCGACCCCGCCTGGCAAGCCGATCCCGAAAGCTGGAAATGGTGCCTGCGCGCCGCCCTGCGCGAGTCGCGCTGGGGCCTGGTGAAACAGGCCACGCAGGCGCTGCTGCGCGACGGCAAGGCCGGCGACCTCGCCGAGGCCACCTACTGGCGCGCGGTGGCGCTGAACGCCACCGGCGAGAGCCGCAAGGCGCGCGAACTGTGGCGCGGCCTGGCCGAGCCCTGGAGCTATTACGGCCAGCTGGCCACCGAGGCCCTGGGCCGCCCGGTGCGCGTGCCCGAGCAGGCGCCCATGCCACCCGACATGCGCCTGGTGTACGCCCAGGCCGCGCGCGACCCCGTGCGCGAGGCCCTGCTGCTGTACCGGGTGCAGGCCTATGCCCCGGCCGCCTGGCAGTGGCGCGCCGCGCTGGACGGCGCCGGCGACGCGCAATGGCACGCGGCGGCCCAACTGGCCTGCGACCAGCGTGCCTGGCTGCTGTGCATCTCCGCCAGCGAGCGCATGCAGGGCAGCGTGGACTGGGCCCAGCGCTACGTCATGCCCTTCCGCGCGCAGGTGGCGCAGGCCTCGCGCAGCACCGGGGTCAGCGAAGCCTTCGTGTACGGCATCATGCGCCAGGAATCACGCTTCGCCGCGGGCATTCGCTCCTGGGCCGGCGCCGACGGCCTCATGCAATTGATGCCCGCCACGGCGCGCTGGGTGGCGCGCAAGACCGGGATGGACGGCTTCCAGGCCGGGCAGGTGAACGACGTGGGCACCAACGTCACCCTCGGCGCGGCCTACCTGGGCATGCTGCTGCAACGCTTCGACGGTTCCCAGGCCATGGCGGCCGCCGGCTACAACGCCGGCCCCGGGCGCCCGGCGCGCTGGCGCGGCATGCCGCTGCCCGATCAGCAGGCGCTGGACGGCGCGGTGTTCACCGAAAGCATCCCCGTGGAACAGACCCGCGACTACGTCAAGCGCGTGCTGGCCAACGCGACGGTCTATTCCGCGCTGCTCGGAGGTGATCCGCAGTCCCTAGAATCGCGTCTGGCCCTGGCTGCGCCGACGCGAATCTCCGCCACGCAGCCGATGCCCTGAGAGGGCCAGCGCCTGTCGGCGGCGGCCCGGCCCTTCCGCAACGAGTTCCAGGTATGCAAGACATCGTCGTATTCGGTGGTTCGGGATTCATCGGCACGCAAGTGGTGGCGCGCCTGAGCGCGGCGGGCTGCCGCGTGCTGGTGCCCACGCGCCGGCGCGAACGCGCCAAGCACCTGCTGCCGCTTCCCACCGTGGATCTGGTGCAGATCGACACCTTCGACAGCGCCACGCTGCGCCGCCTGGTGCAGGGGCGCGGCGCCGTGGTCAACCTGGTGGGCATCCTGCACGGGCGCCGCGGGCGCCCCTACGGGGCCGATTTCGCGCGCGCCCACGTGCGCCTGCCGCAAAAACTCGCCCAGGCCTGCGCCGAAACCGGCGTGCGGCGCTTCGTGCACATGAGTGCGCTGGGCGCCGACAGCCACGGCCCCTCCATGTACCTGCGCTCCAAGGGCGACGGCGAGGCCGCCGTGCGCGCCGAGGAAGCGGGCCTGCAATGGACCATCCTGCGCCCCTCGGTGGTGTTCGGCGAGGACGACGACTTCCTCAACCTGTTCGCCCGGCTGCAGCGCCATCTGCCCTTCGTGCTGCTGGGCGGAGCCTCGCAGCGCTTCGCGCCGGTGTACGTGGGCGACCTCGCGCAAGCGGTGGTCTCCTCGCTGATCGGCCCGCAGGCCCGCGCCACGGTGGGGCGCATCTACGAACTCGGCGGCCCGCAGGTGAGCACGCTGCGCGAGCTAGTGCGCGCCGCCGGCGTCTGGGCGGGCGTGAACCACGGGCGCGGCCGCCCCATCGTGGGCCTGCCCCACGCCCTGGCCGCGCCGCTGGCCGCACTGCTGGAACTGGCCCCCGGCGGCCCGCTGATGAGCCGCGACAATCTGGACTCGATGCGCGTGCCCAGCGTTCCGGACGGCAAGCTTCCCGGTTTCGCGCCGGAACTCGGCGTGGCCCATCCCGCCAGCGCCGAGGCCCTGGCCCCGGCCTGGCTGCGCCACCTGGGCCCGCAGACCGAATACGACACCCTGCGCAGCCACGCCGGGCGCTGAGCCCGGCGCGGCCGCGCCTCCCCATTCCCCCCCCCATCCGGCCGGGCGCCCCGCGCGGGCGCGCAGGCCGGGTCTTTGGTTTTCCGGAAGTCCTCAAGATGCTCAATGCCGCCCAGGAACGCGCCGTGGCCCATCTCGGCGGTCCCTGCCTGGTGATCGCCGGCGCCGGCAGCGGCAAGACGCGCGTGATCACCCACAAGATCGGGCGCCTGCTGCGCGCCGGCTACGAGCCCTCGCAGATCGCCGCCATCACCTTCACCAACAAGGCCGCGGCCGAGATGCGCGAGCGCGCCCGCGACCTGCTCGACGACCGCAAGGCCGCCAAGCAGCTGGTCATTTCCACCTTCCACGCGCTGGGCGTGCGCATCCTGCGCGAGGACGGCCAGGCCCTGGGCCTCAAGCAGCAGTTCTCCATCCTGGACAGCGACGACGTCGCCTCGCTGCTGCGCGAGGCCGGCGGCACCACCGAGATCAAGCAGGCGCGCGCCTGGGCCTGGCGCATCAGCCAGTGGAAAAGCGCGCTGCTGGACCCGCGCCAGGCGGCCGCGCAGGCGCGCGACCCCGAGGACGTGCAGGCCGCCAAGGTCTGGGAGCGCTACAACGAGTCGCTCGCCGCCTACCAGGCCGTGGACTTCGACGACCTCATGGTGCTGCCCCTGCGCCTGCTGCGCGACCACGAGGACGTGCGCGAGCGCTGGAACCAGCGCCTGCGCTACGTGCTGGTGGACGAATACCAGGACACCAGCGACGCCCAGTACCAGCTGCTGCGCCTGCTCGTGGGAACCAACGGCCGCTTCACCGCGGTGGGCGACGACGACCAGAGCATCTACGGCTGGCGCGGAGCCACGCTGGACAACCTGCGGCGCCTGCCCGAGGACTACCCGAACCTGGAAATCATCAAGCTGGAGCAGAACTACCGCTCGACCAACGCCATCCTGCGCGCCGCCAACGCGGTCATCGCCTCCAACCCCAAGATCTACCCCAAGCGCCTGTGGAGCGAGCACGGGGAGGGCGACCCGGTGGAGGTGCGCGAGGCCGACAGCGACGAGGACGAAGCCGAGCGAATCGTCGCGCGCCTGCAGGCGCTGCGCGGCGGGCGCGGCTGCCAATGGTCCGACGTGGCCGTGCTGTACCGCGCCAACCACCAGTCGCGCCCCATCGAGCAGGCGCTGCGGCGGGCCAACATTCCCTACGCCGTCAGCGGCGGGCAGAGCTTTTTCGAGCGCGCCGAGATCAAGGACGTGTGCTCCTACCTGCGCCTGCTCGCCAACCCCGACGACGACCCCGCCTTCCTGCGCGCGGTGAGCACGCCCAAGCGCGGCATCGGCGCCACCACCCTGAAAAGCCTGGGCGCCTTCGCCTCGCAATGGAAGGTCTCCATGTTCGAGGCCCTGTTCCGCGACGCCGTGGTGGCCGCGGTGGGCGCGCGCCAGGCCGATTCCCTGCGCGAGTTCGCGCGCCTGATGCACGACATCGACTGGCGCGAGCGCACCGCCCCCGCCGGCGAACTGCTGCGCGAGCTGCTGGAGAGCATCGGCTTCGAGGCCTACCTGCGCGACAACTCCGACAACGAGCGCGAGGCCACCCAGCGCCTGAGCAACGTGAACGACTTCTGCGACTGGATCGCCCGCAAGGCGCAGGAGGACAACGTCGGCCTCAAGCGCATCGCGCAGACCGTGGCGCTGATCACCCAGCTGGCCGAGCGCGGCAGGCAGCAGGACGCCGTCACCCTCTCCACGCTGCACGCCGCCAAGGGCCTGGAGTGGCCTCACGTCTGGCTGGCCGGCTGCGACGAAGGCATCCTGCCGCTGTACACCGACGACCGCCCGCTGACCGACAGCGGCCTGGAGGAGGAGCGGCGCCTGATGTACGTGGGCGTCACCCGCGCGCGCCAGACCCTGAGCCTGAGCCACTGCCGCAAGCGCCGCCCCGCCGGACGCGGCGGCAAGACCTACGAGCCCAGCCGCTTCCTGGCCGAGCTGCGCGCCGAACTCCCCAAGACCGACGGCCGCGCCCAGGCCCTGGCCCGCCTGCAGGCCATGCGCAAGCGGCTGGGCAGCAACGAGGCCGCGCCGGAGGCGGAAGCGGCGCCGTGAGTGGCGCCGGCCGCGAGGCTGGCCACCCGACAGTAGCCGCCCCCGCGAGTTGCTGGCCTGATCAGGCGCCCAATCCCATCCGCTTCCAGCACGCCGGAGTGCCGGAACCCTGAGCGGATTCAGTCGGCATCAGGATCCGCCGGATTCCTGATCTCGGCGAACTTGGCCGCCATGGTCGGGTTGCCGCGCGTGAGCTTCTTGATCGTCACGTCCTGGGCCTTGTCGTTGGCAAGGCGCAGGTTGCGGTCGGTGCCGAGCAAGGCCTCCTTGGTCTTCTGCAGGTGATCGATCGATTTGTCGATCTCTTCGATGGCCGTCTGGAAGCGCCTCGATGCCAGGTCGTAGTTCTTCGCGAATGCCGCCTTGAAGGTTTCGAGGCCTTCCTCGAAATGCGTGATGTCGATGTTCTGCGCCTTGACCAGCGCCAACTCGGTCTTGAACTGGAGCGAGTTCATCGCCGCGTTGCGCAGCAGGGTGATGATCGGCAGAAAGAACTGCGGCCGGATCACGTACATCTTCGGATAGCGGTGGAACACGTCGACGATGCCCGCGTTGTAGAGATCGCTGTCGGGCTCGAGCAGGGAGACCAGCACCGCGTACTCGCAGCCCTTCTCCGTGCGATCCTTGTCGAGTTCCTTCAGGAAGTCCTCGTTCCGGTTCTTCGTCGCGGTGCGATCACTCTCGTTCTTCATCTCGAACATGATCGAGACGATCTCGATGCCCGCCTCGTCGGAGTCGCGGAAGATGTAGTCGCCCTTGCTCCCCGTGCGTGCGTCGTTGTCCTTCTCGAAGTACGCGCGCGGGAAGGCCATCGCGCGGATGCGGTTGAATTCCGTCTCGCAGTGCTGTTCAAGGGTCTCGCCCACCATCTTGGTCGACAAGCGGGCCTTCATGTCACGCAGGCGCTCGATGGCGTCATCGCGATCCTTGAGCTGCGTCTCGTACTTTTCCTTGAGCGAGTTCGCGACGAGCTGCCTCTCCAGCTTGGCGCGCTCCAGGTCGCTTCTCAGTTCGTCCCGCTCCCTCTCGAGTGCACTCCTCGCCTCGGTGATCGCCAGCTTCTGCTGCAGCCCGACAGCGTCCAGCTTCGCCTTGAGGTCCTGGATCTGCTCATCCTTGGCGGCGGCTGTCTTCTGGAGTTCGCCCTCGAATCGCGACTCTGCCAACCTGGCGGAGGTCAGCTTGTCGTGCCGGGCCTGCTGGAGCTCGTTGGCCAGCGCGTCGCGCTGCTTCTCAACGGCGCTGAGGGCCTCCGCCACGGCTAGCTTGCGTGCGACCTCGCCGGCATCCAGCCGGGCTTTCATCTCCTGAAGCTCGGCGTCCTTGGCCGCGGCAGTCCGCTGCATCTCGCTGGCGACCTTGGTCGTGGCCAGCTCGACGGCATTGCGCTTGTCCTGCTCGGCCAGTTCAAGCCGCTCATGCAACTGCTGCTCGAACTCGCCGTCGCGAACCTGCTTCAGGATGTCCGCGTACCCGGCTTCGTCAATCTTGAAGGCTTTGCCGCAATGCGGGCAGATGATTTCATGCATCGATACGGCTCCTTGCACCTTTCATCGAAGACGGATGGCATTCTTCGCCTGTGGCTGCCGGCGCATGTTACGGCCCGTCGCGTGAAGTGGATCCGTCGAAGAGATCTTGCCAAGCCACCGGCTAAGCGCTGAGCCAGGCCCAATGACTCCCCTTCGGCCAAAGCAGGCGCTGGCCGCCGTCTGGGCCGGCGGCGGCAATGCGCGAAGCAGCGGCCGCCGAGCTTGCTGGCAACCAGAGCGGCTGCCTCTAGCGTCCGCGAGTTGGTGCATTTACCCTAACAACCGGAAAGGCTCCAGTTACGAGTGCCGACTTAAGGGGGAGCTTATGACTGGATGGAGACGAGCCGACAACTTGCAGCGGCGTAGTGCAGCGAATGACAGGGCGCAGAGAGTTGCGCCATGAATTTTGCTTTCGCCCGCCACGTTGGAGGGGCTATGCCGAACCGTGCCGTGATCAACATTCGACAAGTCCAATTGTCATGGGCGCAATAATCCAAGCAGTGAGCCTCACCACTGTGCCCGCTAATCACAGCTTCACAAATGAATATCGCTTTTTTTTGATGTTGGCGTGAAGATACTTCCCCTTGGAATCTGCGTTCATGATTCCATCGTGTTCGCTAGAAGGCACGCCGGAATACTGGTAGACCGATCCGTCATTGAACTCGATCTCAAGTATCTGGTTGTCCTCATCGTAGCCGATGGAGGCGATGTTGCTTGAGCTGACTGGCGTGCGTTCCACGATCGTTTCTCCTGATTCAGTTAGGGTGTCGGGTCCGTTGGTGCAGTTGTACCTGCGTCCGGGTCTTGCGTGCGCCACGCCTCCACAAGAGGCTTGTAATTCTCATTTTGCACGGATTCCGTCCAGCCACCGCTTCGTATGCGCTTCCCGGCTGGGTCTTTGGGAACGACGACCATCGGATCGTCACTGTCTGGGCGCCGGCCCTCGCTAGGCCGATCAATGATCGCCCTGATTGGCATGTTAACCGCTTCTCCGACCACCAGCGCCTCACCGGTGCGTAGTACCGGCAACATTGAAAACAATCCTTTGAGGTTGTCTGAAGCGCAAGAAGTGACCTGCGAACGATCCGAGTCGTTCGTTAGCCGCATTGCTATGATGGTGCCGCACTGAGACAAAATCGTGGGATCAACTTCGGCGGGGCGTTGGCTAACTAGCATCAAGCCAACACCGTACTTTCGTCCTTCCTTTGCGATACGTCGTGCGGCATTTGCTGCACGGCTTTTCGACTGTGCTCCCAGATATACATGCGCCTCCTCCAGCGCGATCATCAGCGGCCTTTGCCGGCCGCCCTCGGGTTTCTGTCGTCCCCAAAATACGGCATCGTAGAGAATGCGAAGCACGGCTCCGACGAGATCGTCAACAACCGAAGTGGGAATTCCTGAGAGGTCGAAGACAGAGATTGGAGAGTCTGCGCCTATCCACTCTGCAAGTAGTGCATCAAGGTCTGCGGAAGTTGAGTTGTCCTTGGCGACGGACCATTTGCCTGGGCGAAAGAGGAACTGCATCCGAGGATCGCGGAGCTTGCTTTCCAAGACGTCCAAGTGCGAGCGCGGCATGTCGGTGTAAAGGCCGGCGTAGACTTTGTCGGTATCGTTCTTGTCGTCCTTGAGTGCTCGAAACCGTGGCCGCTCAAGCTTGTCCGCATCCCCGACCATCTTCGCAGGGGGCGCGCCTTCCTCGGCGTAGGCGCGCGTGTTCTCGCTCTGGTTCTGGTTCTTGCTAACACTGTGACTCGCGCAATGCAGCGAGTACAAGTCATGCCAGAGTTGATAAACAGAGAATGGCAGCGGTGTGTCGATTGTCACCGAGAGGTCGGGCAATACGTGAGCAACACCGCCAGCTTTGGATGCTTTCTTGCTCGCAAGCAGTCTCTCTTGCAGCAATGTCAGCGGAGTTGAGGTGACGGACCCCATCGACATCGAAATGAATTCTTCGGCTGTCAATGCCCAGAACGGCACGTGCAGCTCACGCTCTCCGGCTTGGGTATCCGCGCCGACTCTGAAGACTCTGGCTAGGTCACCAAATGCCTTTCCATACTCGCCGTGAAGGTCAAACAACACGACGCGGGCTGATTTGAAGCGGTCCCGATTCGAGACGGCGCCGAGCAAATTTGCAACCGCATTGGACTTTCCGGCGCCGGTGCTTCCGACGACCGCAGAATGACGACTGACGAGCCGATTCAAGTCAAGATAAGCACGAATCGACTCGGCACTGGCAACTCGGCCAATAGCAACGTACCCGTCTTCGTCGCCTGGAGCGTAAACGGTCTTGAGGTCAGACTCGGTGACTACGTGAACCGTGTCCCCGATGGATGGGTATTGAGCTATGCCTCGCTCAAACTTCGTGCCTCGACGCCCTTGGCCGACAAGTTCCACACGAAGCCACCGATTGCCGAACTGCGGAGCAAGCTCGGGGGGGCCAGGCGCGGCTCCTGCACCAACTTGGGAGATCACCCCGAAGAGGTCAACATAGCCGGAGGGGATGCGAACGAACCCGCCAACTTGGCCGACTTGGTACGCCTCTCCGTTAACAAAAAGGAGTCCTCCCGGAGTATTCTCTTCGAGTTTTACACTGATACTCGATCCATCAACATTCTCCACGGTGCCGAGCCGAGAAGGGGCCAAGTTAGACGAAGACGTGTGCATCGGAAGGTCCCCCACCGTAAAGTTGCTCCAAGAACAGTCCGAAGTAATGAAAATCTCCGAGGCGGCAGCGTAGTACTCGATCTTTCGGATCGACGCCCGCGGCGGATTCCTCGGTCAACCACGGCGAGTTTTCATCGCCACCCGTAATTCCGGGGCGATATCGTCCAGCACGTGTTCCCACCACTGCCCCGTCTGAGGCGAGTACGGTCAGATTGCTTTGCTTCGATGCGTATTCGACGACCCGGGGATGTGCGTCGAGACTGGAGTACATCAGGGCAAAGCACTGGGCGTTGCGGTTGCCGCGCAGGCCATCGAGCAGGATTTCATTCAGGTGGTCGTCGAGGAACGAATAGCCGCAGACGATTAACCGAGGCGCATCTTTACCATGAAAGAAAGCCCGCAAACGATCGAGCATCGCCAAGTACGGCATGCGACGGCTTTGGTCGTACTTCAAGTGTGATGGATAGATCATCACCTTTCCCGCCGCAGCGGCACGGGTGACCCGAACGATGCGTGTCACCATCGTCGCGTTCACGGTCTCCTCGTTCTTTTCCCAGTTAATCGAACCGTGGAGTTTCCAGAGCCGCGTCCAGCGATTGGGAATCGCATCGTGTTCGATCGAAGAAAGATCGAACCAGGGTTCACGCGACCCGACAAATCCGTCGAAGTGTGGCAGTGGATGCTGCTCAAGAGCCTGCTCAAAGAGTAGGTCGTAGTTGGGCGTGAAAATCTCCACAGGCCAATCTCGCTGGACGCCGCCGATCCACGAGGCAAAACGATTGTAAGAGTTTCGATAGGTCGGGAGACTCTTGCTGATCTCGTTGGCGATCAGCGTGCAAATCGCCTCATCGAGATCAATAAGGTTCTTTTTTTTCATCCCGAGGATTTCTGCGTTCCCTCGGCGATTGGCCAATGCCCGGAGTTCTGTCAGAACGTCCTCGACTGTTGGCTCTTTTCCATCAAACGGTTTGCACTCTCCACACATCGCGTCCCAATGTGTCTTGAACTTGGAAGTGGCGCCCGGTGCGCTGTCGATGGCTTGCAATGCATTGGCGACCCGTTGGGTCAATTCGATGACAGCGGGAATGAGTACGACGCTATTCTCACCAGCCGCGTCGTAAACCCCGAGAGGGCAGCCTGCACCAAGAAAGCAACCGAGGCGTTGCTTGTCGTCCTGAAGAACTTGACGGAGATTCCTTGCCTGCTGAGCGGCATCGTGGAGTTGCGGCAGTGCCGGCGCGGGAGGCGCGGTTTCAGTGGCCGATGCGGCGCCCGAGGTTGGTCCGGTTGTCATCGTGGCAACTCTCCTTGGTCAGGCCGGGTCAGCAGCGTCTGGGCCTTTAAGTTCCGCGAACTTTGCGGCCATTGTCGGATTGCCGCGGGTCAGCCGCTTGATCGTTAGGTCCTCTGCCTTGTCGTTGGCGAGTCGTAGATTGTTCGCCGACTTGTGCAGCGCCTCCTTCGTCTTCTCCAGATCCTTGATCGCCTCGTCGATCCGCTTGATGGCCTCGACGAAGCCTTCAGAGGCAAGTCGCCAGTTCCGACCGAAAGCCGTCTTTAAGTCGTCGATCTGCCTCTCGAAGTTCGTGATGTCGATGTTCTGCGACCTGACCAGCGGAAGCTCGGTCTTGTGCTGCAGCGAGTTCTGGGTGGCGTTGCGAAGCAGCGTGATGGCCGGAATGAAGAACTGCGGCCGGACCACATACATCTTCGGTTGCCGATGAGAGACATCGATGATCCCGGTGTTGTAGAGCTCGCTGTCGGGCTCCAGAAGTGAAACGAGCACAGCGTATTCGCAGCCTTTTTCGACACAGTCCCCGTCGAGTTCCTTCAGGAAGTGCTCGTTTTTCTTCTTAGTGGCAGTCTCGTCGCTCTCGTTCTTCATCTCGAACATGATCGAGACGACCTCGGTGCCCGCTTCGTCCGCGTCGCGGAAGATGAAGTCACCTTTGCTGCCGGTGCGCGCGTCGTTGTCCTTTTCGAAGTACGCTCTCGGAAAAGCCGTGGCCCGGATGCGGTTGAATTCGGTCTCGCAGTGCTGCTCAAGGGCTTCACCGACCATCTTGGTTGGCAGCCGCGCCTTGATATCCCGAAGTCGCTCGATCGCATCATCGCGATCCTTGATTTGCGTCTCGTACTTGTCCTTCAGGGACTTTTCAGCGAGTTGCTTCTCAAGGAGCACTCGTTCCAAGCCGCTCTTCAGCTCGTCTCGCTCCTTCTCCACCGCGCTGACGGACTCTGCAATTGCAAGCTTACGAGCAACCTCGCCGGCTCCGAGCCTTGCCTTCAAGTCTTGTATCTCCGCGTCCTTCGTCGCAGCGGCTCGCTGCAGCTCGTTGGCGAGCTTCGCGTCCGCCAGCTGGGCAGCGGCTTGCTTGTCGTGCTTGGCCTGCTTGAGTTCGTTGGCGAGCGCATCACGCTCCCTTTCTAAGGCGCTCAGTGCCTCGGCCACTGCAAGCCTCCGCGCGACCTCACCTGCCTCGATCTTGGCCTGGAGATCCCGGATCACACCGTCCTTGGCCGCGGTAGCCTTCTGCATTTCGGCCGCGACCTTCGTCTGGGCCAGCTCGACAGCGCTCCTCTTGTCCTGCTCGGCCAATGCAAGCCGCTCGTGCAACTGCTGCTCGAACTCGCTTTCGCGAACCTGCTTCAGGATGTCCGCGTATCCTGCCTCGTCGATCTTGAATGCTTTCCCGCAATGCGGGCAAATGATCTCGTGCATGTCTATGCTCCTCCGGCCTTCGCCAGAATCTGCTTGAGAAGATCTGGGGCCGCTCCCTTCGCCTCAAGCGTTGCTGTCCGGTAGGCGTACTGATTCTTTGAGAGCTGGATTCCGGCAGCGGCCTCAATCGCCGCACAGGACGTCACCCACTCCGTCCAGTTGGACTCAAGGTAGCTCTCAAGGTGGTCGCTTAGAGTCGCTACACGGTCGCCCACCTGTTCTGATGGGAAATCAACCTCGGTCTCGCCGAGGTACTTCAAGAGCCGACGGTTCTCCGTCGAGAACTTCGTGCGCTCGCCTTCTATGGCGCTCTGAGTCTTACCTACGGCTTTGGCACGCGCCTCGAAGCCACTATCTCCATCGAAGAGCACGTAGGTCGGAATCCCAAGACTCACAAGGATGGCATGAGCAAGCGGGATTCCACCCTTGCCGCCCGCCGAGACTATTGACAGCCCCTGGGATTCGAGCCGACCCACGGCATCCCGATCGCCGATTCCGTAGAACACGGCCGCCTCCGTATCCCCTTCGACCAGTAGCGCACGCGCCGCGAACAGCGTGACTGCGAGCCGATTCGTGACAATGCCATCCAGTTGACGGGCAACTTGGTCAGCATCAACCGTCCCGCTGAGCTTCGCCTTTACTTCGGCGACCGTGGCGAAGTGGACGGCAACTGCGGGGTTCTTGTCGGCCGATCGAGTCAGCCTTCTGACTTGATCAAAGTGGCGAGCCTCCAGGAAGTATGGGCTGTGTGTCGCGTAGGTCACTTGAATGCGCTTGCCAGCGTCTTCGGCAAGCGCCCGGAGCACCTTTGCAAAGGCCTGGGCTTGGATCGGGTGCTGGAAGAGCTCTGGTTCCTCAATCGCCAAGCAGATGATGCCCTCTGACGAAGCCGCACCCGACTGTGCCAGGAGCTGCAGCGCGGAGATCAAAAGCGTGCGTTGAAAGCCATGCCCTTGTCGCTCGACGACAGTCTCGGTTGTTCCGTCCAGCACAGCCACGTCGAACGTCGTGCGAGGAGCCTTGAGTTCCACCTCGGCCGGAGATACCGTGACAGCCCGGCCCGGGGCATAGGATCCGACGACTTCATTGAGCTGCGTAGTAATGGCATCGAGTTGCGCCTTGAACTTCTCCTCGTAGACTTGTTGCTGCTTAGCGCGCGACTCCTCGACAATCTTTGCGATCTCGTCATCGGCGGCTGCGCGATCGACCGAACGCTCAAGGATTCGGCCAATGATGCTCGACTTGCCGTCGATCGACTCCTCACTTGCCCGAAGGTCTGCGGTGACGAGGACGAAGTCAAAGAGGCCACTCATCTTGCCGCCGCTGTTGAAACCGAAGAAGTTGGTCTGTAGTGCTTCTGGGGCATCGACCAGCTGATCGGTGTGTGAGGACTCCCAGGCCGTCATCGCCTGCTCCACCGCTGCCCCAGTGTTGGCAACCGGAAGATTCAACTCCGCCCGGCTGCTGCGAAGCGCAGCGTACAAATCCTTCTTCGCCGCCGCACTGCCCGCTGCCTTGATCGCATTGAACTCTGGAAGACCTTTCGCATTCGCGGAAAGTACCTCAGCACCATCGGGCGACCGACGCTTCCATGCCGTGAAGTTGGCAACGACGTCCGGCGCGTACTTGCCAAGTGCTTCGCGGTCCTTGTTGGTCAGATCAGTGAAGCCAACCTGAACCTCGATGTTCTCGGTAGTCGCGCCGAACGAACAATCCTTCTCTGTGAGAGAGCCTGGCTTGCCGTTGAAGAACCAGTCAAGCGCGCGAAGCACAGTTGACTTGCCGGCACCATTCGGCCCGATGAACGTCGTGACGGAATCGAAAGGAATGGTGACGTCACTCAACGTGCGGAAGTTCGTGATCCGAACTGACTGAATCTTCATTGCTGTTCTGGCCTCCCTTGATGGACCGCTCGTACTCGGACATGGCGATGCGCGAGCTGGCCCGATGATTTCTGCGACCGCGGTCAATAGCCTGATTCGCCTGCGCAACAACTACGTTTCTCGACCACAAGCATTGTGGATGGCCTCCTAGTGTTCTGTCCCGCTAATAACTGGCATTTCGTTCGCGTGCCGGCGAGGGCCCCGCAGGCGCCGAACCCTTCGGGCTGGGCCGTATCGGGGCCCATGCTGCGTTGCGGCCACGGGGCCAGGCGTGCAGCCTGGACCCGCACCCGCGCCTTGCCTGGGCCCCGATACGGCCCAGCGAAATGACAGTTATTAGCGGGACAGGACACTAGGGGGGAGGCACACAACCGTCATTGCATCGTCTTCGCTGCCGACCTTGACGGCGAGTTGCCGAACGTCGGCGCTCTCGGTTGGTGTCGGACGGCGCTGCATCGTGACCTGCCTCTAGGCCGAATCGGGTGAGAGTCCGTTCAGGCCGATTTGCAGCCTCTGAAAAAGGTGGCTATCGCCGCCTCCCGTTCCGTATCGCGTTGGCGTGAAGCCTGGCTTGAGCGATTTGCCCAGGATCACGAAGAGATCTCCCAAGGATTGTCGCCTCCTGATTCGGCGCCAAATCCTCTATCACTGTGGAACACGAAAGAACTACGGAAGGCGACGTCCAGCGTGTAATCCGAGAGGGACGCCGCCCGCGCACTTGGCAAATCAAACGCGCGCTCGTAATACCTGGCCAGTGCTCGTCTGGCGATGGGGTAGTCCTGCTGGATCGCGTCGTAGATCTGGCGATAGGCCTTCCCTTGGATGGACCAGAGGCGCAGGCCTGCGTCCACTTCATCCCTGGAGTTGTAGGGGGTGGATTGCATGGCCCAGGGCCGCAGTGCCACGGCTAGCCAGATGGCGCGTGCGTCGTCTCGTAGATGCAAAGTCGATTGCAACTCTCCGTCCTGGTCGCCGGAACCGAGTGTGCTGTCCAGCAAGGCCGCCAGGCGCCGGACCGGAGGGGGTAGCAGGTGGTCCGCTGGGTAGGGGGTGAAATCGCCATCGGCCGTTACATGCGGGCGGAAGCGGACCTTGCATTGCTGCTTGAAACCTGAGGGGGCGATGCGGAAGATGGTCCATGCGCTCCAACTCTTGGAGTAGTCGGAGCGAATGATGGCGAGGGTTTCCGACGCTGTGTCCCGCAACACGGTCATCGGAAAGTAGGAGACAAGCGCGGTGCTCGTGGCGTCGCGCTGGAAGCCGGCTCCGAAGCCTGGAAGCTCGTACATCGATTGCAGCACTGCCCGCAGAGTCGTCCCCTGCGGCTGAAGCACCGCGAAGTAGTTGTTGGCCTTCCAGCTCTGGTTCCTGAAGGTCAATGCAAGGCGCCAGCCGGCGTTGCGCTCGGTCTGCCGATAACCGGCGTTCTTGAAAAAGGATGCCGGCTGGCCCGGTACGTCGGAGGAGGGCGAGCGCGAGGCGATCGGGGTGAACACCTGTGCGTCGGCGACGATGTCCGACATGGAGTCGGCCGTGGCCGGATACGCGATCAACTCGAAGTCGTGCGCCTTGCCGTTCACGCTCACGGGGTGCAGATCGGGGCCGGCCGCGAAATACACCGAGCGGGCCAGCGTGAGCGCGTCGCGGCAGGCGGGCTCCGCCGCGTGGCCTTCCAGCCAGGGCTGACCGTGTGCGCCGGGAAGGCGGTTGGGGCGGGGCGCCGGCCAAGGCTGGCCGGCGTTGGCGAGGCTGCCGGTTGCCGCGCACAGCCAGAGGGCGGCGAGCACGCCCAGGAGACGCGTGACGTAGCGCAGCGGTGGCGCTGCCACGGCTCTGCCTGCCCAGTGCTGGTTCTTGACCATCTCCCCCCTCGCCGTGTTGCGCATTGGCTCGAGTCCATGCGCACTTCTGCCGAGATCCGCCGAATTGCTGACAACAAGAATGGCTGAATCTAGAGGATTCCGGGACTTCGTTGGCGAATGTTTCGAGTGGACACAGATGTCAGCCGCAGATGCGAGCGGGGCTTGGCGCAACCCGCAGATTTCGCAAGCCAAACCCACGCCGGAGATATGGTGTTTGACGCCATAACGCGGTTATGATTTGATGGTCGGCATGCCTGCTGTCGCACTCCTGCATGAAAAGCGTGCCTTCGGCCGTGGCTTCGTTCAGATCGTCGTGTGGGCCTTGACCGAGCCGGTCCCCCCATCGGAGCATCGGTTCAAGTACCGGATGGTCTACGTCGTCGATGGCGTGCGCATCGTGGGCTACGACAACGAGCGCGGCAAGGGAGATCATCGGCATCTGGGCAATCGCCAAACGGGCTATGTCTTCCACGATGTCCCGACTCTCGTCGAAGATTTCTGGGCAGACGTCAAGGAGGCTGCGAGATGAACATCCTGCACATTCGCGTCGGAGATCCGATGGCTGCCACGCTCGATCGTGCCAAGGCCACGATGCAGGCCATCGAGCGTGGAGAGAGGCCGTTCCCCTATTTTGGAATCGGCTTCGATTCCCTGCCGCAGTTCTTCGGCGTGTTCACGCCGCGGCGCTGGGAATTGGTTTCGCGTTTGCGTCAGGATGGGCCGTTGACGGTCGCCGAGTTGGCTCGCCGGCTTGGCCGGAACTACAAGAACGTCCATGACGATGTCGTCGCACTGATGCAATGGGACACGATCCGTCGACGAGAAGACCGTCGCGTCTTCGTGCCATGGGATGAGATCGATCTGCGCCTGCCGTTGATCCAGCACGCCGCATGAATGTCGACAGCCACCGCTGGCGAGGCCGCGGAGGCGATGCAGCGATACAAGTCAACGAGTTGTTGCTGTGCCTCCGGGCTGAAAACGACTCCGTGCAGCCTCGTTCCTTGGCCTGTTCCTCGGCCAGGCGCGCGCGCACCTGAGCGGATGTCACGGCGCGGGAGGGATCGGCCTTCAGGGCGTCGGAAGCTGGGCCGACCTGCTCCTGCAGCCAGAGCCCGATCGCACGATCACGCGCAAGCAGTGCACGCAGGCCGTCGCGAATCACTCCGCTTTCGCTGGCGTACTCACCGCTGCGCACCTTGTCCCTGACCGCATCCGCCATCTCGGTGGGCAGCGTGATGCTCATCTGCTGGGTCGCTCGCATGCCAACCCCTTACGCGCAAGGAGGATTCAATCCTGCTCTCGAAGCGGCCCCAGCGCGAAATGACCGCAAGCGATGTAAGGGCGCACTTCCGCCTTGGCTTCCCCGAGGGCACAGTCGTGGGGTATGGGTCCGCTGACCGGGCGGCCTGACTTGCTGAGCGGGTAGAGCGCAGATGCGCGAGTTGCTGGCCCTGTCGGGGGCGCAACGGAACCTTTCCGCGAAGGACGGCGCCTACCAGGGGAGTTGCAATGATTGCCAAACGGAAGGCGAGGAGCCGGATTCTCGAGGCCGTCCATGAGACAGCCGTGGATCTGCACCGCCTGGGCATCATCGACATGCGCACCCCGCAAAAGTTCGATTCGATATGCCTCATGCCGATCCAGCGGTGCGACCACCGAGGAGATTCCGACGCTGCGCGAGCGCGTCAATCGGAGCGAGACGACGACCTGAGCGACCGCTGAGCACATGGTGGCCGTCAGGGCCACAAGCAGGGCCAAATGTTCGTTCACGCCGAGGTGCCTTCATGGACGATGCCTACGAGTCCGGCGACGCCGGGTACATCGAAACGCGTGAGGTAGTGCTGCGGTGGCGCCGCCTGCCGAGTGTTGATCCAGCACGCCGCATGACTCTGCACCGCAGCCGCTTGGCGCATGTCGCCTCCCGGGACCTTGGCGGGGTCAATGTTCCGCGAGTAGCACGTTTGTGCGACCCTTGGGCGATCCATGCGCGGATATTGAAGGCCCCATGAGCACGACGACCATTCGGCTCGACGAACAACTCAAGGCCCGACTTGCCGCGGCCGCCGAACGTGCGGGCACGACGGCCCATGTCTTCATTCTGGAGGCCATCGAACGGAGCATCGAGCAATCCGAAATCGAGGACGCATTTCATCGGGTTGCGGAGCAACGCTGGGTGAGCTTGCTCGCCGGCGGGAAATCCATCGCTTGGGACGAGGCCAGCGCCTATGTCGCGGCATGCGCGCGCGGTGAACGTCCTCGCAAGCCGGCCGCGCGTCCACTCAAGCGATGACGACGATGGCGCGCATCGAGCTGGCCCCCGAAGTTCTGCGGGACTTCGACCGTTTCCTCGACCATCTCGCTCTTGCGGTGGTCGGGGCTACGAGACGGCACCCGCGTCCGTAGGCCCCCGATGGCACTTTGCGGAGCTTCAGCGCACCCGAAAGCCCGGCGGGCAGTCATCCGCCGGGGCGTCCTCCGAACGTACCGAGTCCACCCGCGCGGCGGGTGGGCCGTGCTGCAGCCAGCGCAGCAGGGCGTCCAGCGCCTGCTCGTCGCCGCAGGCTAGCACCTCGACGCTGCCGTCGGGCAGGTTGCGGGCGTAGCCGCGCAGGCCCAGGGCTTCGGCCTGGGCGCGGGTGTAGGCGCGGAAGGCCACGCCCTGCACACGGCCGCTGATCCAGGCGCGCTTGCACGTCATGGCGCGTCGCCGTGGTTGGCTGCGGGCTCGTCGGTCTCGCCGCGGCCGGGTTGATCCAGCAGCCAGCGGTACAGGGCGCGGCGGTCGGCGCCGGTCATTTCGGCCACCACCGCGCAGGCGCGCGAGGCGGGAAGTTCGCGCGCCAGGCGCAGGGCCCATTGCAGGGCCTGTTCGGGAAGCGCCCCAGCCTCGCCGGGGGGCGCGGGTTCGAGGATGAGCACGAACTCGCCCTGGGCGTGGTGGGGGTCGGCGTGCAGCCAGCGCAGCAGGTCCTCGGCGCTGCCTTCGACGAAGGTCTCGAACTGCTTGGTCAATTCCTTGGCCAGCACCAGGCGGCGCTGGGGCGCGAGTTCGCCGAGAGCTTCCAGGCTGGCGTGGATGCGGTGGGGGGTCTCGAAGCACACGACGGCGCGCGGGCTGTTGAGCAGGCGGGTGTAGAAGTCGGTGCGCTGGCCCTGGGTGGCCGGCACGTAGCCGGCGAATACGTAGCCTTCGTCCAGCTCCAGCCCGCAGGCGCTGAGCGCCGTGGTCACCGCGCTGGGGCCGGGCAGCGCCAGCACCGGGTGTCCGGCGGCGCGCGCGGCGCGCGCCAGCGCGGCGCCGGGGTCGCGGATGGCGGGGGTGCCGGCATCGCTGACGAAGGCCACGCGGCGCCCCTCGTTCAGGTGGCGCAGCACCTGCTGCGCGGCGGCCTGCTCGCGGTGGCGGTCGGCGCGCAGCAGGGGCAGTTCCAGGCCCCAGGCGCGCAGCAGGCGTTGCGCGGCGCGCGTGTCCTCGGCGGCGACGACGTCGCAGCGCTGCAGCAGCGCCAGCGTGCGCAGACCCACGTCGGCGAGGTTGCCGATGGGCGTGGCCACCATGAGCAGGCAGGCCGTGGGGATTTGCTGCGAGGCACACAATGCACGGGCCGCGGTCAAGGCCATGCGCGTCGCGTCGGCCCCTTGCGGTGCGCTGGGTTCGGCGGGGGTTTGCGCGGAATCCGGCGCTTCGGGCGGCGTGGTCTGGGGCATCGGAAAGGCGCTCGGGCGGCTGCGGAGGAAGGGGATGGAGCGGTGCGGGGAGATGGGTGGGGTGGCCACGAGGGCGGCCGCAAGGGCGGGCAGGGCGGGGGCGCCAGGCAGGGCGGCGGAGATCCTGTTCAGCCGGCTTCGCGCCAACTGCTCGGGCAGCAGGCCGAGGACGCCGCCTGCCGGCACCTGCGCCGCGCCGGGCTGCGGGTGTTGCGGCGCAATTATCGCGTGCGCGGCGGCGAGGTCGACATCGTTGCCTGCGACGGCCGGGCGCTGGTGTTCGTGGAGGTGCGCTGCCGCAGGCACGCGGGCTGGGGCGGCGCGGCCGCCAGCGTGGATGCCCGCAAGCGCGCGCGCATCGTGCTGGCCGCGCGGCATTACCTGGCCTGCGCCGGCGCGGCCTGGGCCGAGGCGCAGTGCCGCTTCGACGTGGTGGCCATCGACGGCGCCCGGCTGTGCTGGATCCGCGGCGCCTTCGATGCGATGGGCTGTATCTAGCAGGGCTGGGAGCGCGAACTTCCGCCTTGTCATCGGTCTGGGGACGGAAACGTGGAAAAATGCGCGGATCAGGACGGCCCCGAGGCCGCGCCCAGTATTGTCAGGAACCCTCCGTCACGGAACCCAGCCGATGCTCGAGTCCAGAATCCGTCAACATTTCGAGGAAAGCGCGCAGCTCAAGCTGCGCGCCGCCGATCTGCTCGCCGAGCCCGTGGCGCAGGCCATCGGCGCCATCGCCAATGCGCTGAGCAACGGCGCGAAGGTGCTGGCCTGCGGCAACGGCGGCTCGGCCGCCGACGCGCAGCACTTCTCCGCGGAGCTGGTGGGGCGCTTCGAGCGCGAGCGGCCCGAGCTGGCCGCGGTCGCGCTGAGCACCGACAGTTCCATCCTTACCGCCGTGGCCAACGACTACGGCTTCGACCAGATCTTCGCCCGCCAGGTGCGTGCGCTCGGCCAGCCCGGCGACGTGCTGCTGGCCATCAGCACCAGCGGAAGTTCACCCAACGTCATCGAGGCCGTCCGAGCGGCCCAGGAGCGCGACATGCTGATCGTCGCGCTCAGCGGCAAGGGGGGAGGCAAGCTGAGCGCCTTGCTCAGCGACGTCGACGTGCACCTGTGCGTGCCGCACGATCGCACCGCTCGCATCCAGGAGGTGCACCTGCTGCTGTTGCACTGCATCTGCGACGGCGTCGACTGGACCTTGATGGGCAACCCGGAGGAATCGACATGATGCAACGCATGCAAGGCAATGGCAGTACCCCTGGCAGCGGCCGCGGCCGCGTCGCGGCCCGCCGCGCGGGCTGGCTGCTGGCCACGGTGCTGGCCGCCAGCCAGCTGCAGGGCTGTTTCGTGCTGGGCGCCGCCGCCGTCGGAGGCACCGCGATGGTGGCCACCGACCGGCGCACGGCCGGCTCCCAGCTGGAGGACAAGAACATCCAGCTCACCGCTTCGGGCCGCATCAGCGACCTGCTGGCGGGTGCCGGCAACGTGAACGTGGACTGCTACAACCAGCAGGTGCTGCTGACCGGCCAGGTGCCCACCGAGGCCGACAAGGTGCAGGCGCAGAACATCGTGGCGGGCATCGCCAACGTGAAGTCGGTGGCCAACCAGCTGGTGGTGGGGCCGAACTCCTCGCTGGGCCAGCAGGCCAACGACACCTACCTCACCTCCAAGGTGCGCGCCACCTTCATCGACGACTCCCAGCTGTACTCGCAGGCCTTCCAGATCACCACCTCGGGCGGCATCGTGTACCTGCAGGGCATCGTCACGCCGGAGGAGGCCCAGCGGGCGTCCGACGACGCATCAAGGGTGTCCGGCGTCAAGAAGGTGGTGACTCTGTTCACTATGATTAGCTCCCAGCAGTTGCAAACCCAGTACAAGAACACCTCGCAGACTCCCGTCACCCCGCCCGGCTCCGCGCCGGTGCAGCCCGCCAAGCCCTGAGGGCCGTAGCGGCCGGGGCTCGTGACGGGCCCCGGCATTGCCGGACAGCGCGGGTGGCGGAAGGATTTTCCCAACCAGAGGTCGAACTCCGATGAGTCTGCTCCATGTGAATGCCGGCAAGAGCCTGCCCGACGATTTCAACGTCGTCATCGAGATCCCGGCCGGCGCGCCGCCGGTCAAGTACGAAGTCGACAAGGCCAGCGGCGCGCTGTTCGTCGACCGCTTCATGGCCACGGCGATGCACTACCCGTGCAACTACGGCTACATCCCCCAGACCCTGTCGGAAGACGGCGATCCGGTGGACGTGCTGGTGGTCACGCCGATCCCGCTGGTGCACGGCTGCGTGGTGCGCTGCCGCCCGGTGGGCATGCTGAAGATGACCGACGAAGCCGGCCCCGACGCCAAGCTGATCGCCGTGCCGGTGGAAAAGCTGCTGCCGGTGTACCGCAACATCCGCACACCCGAGGACCTGGCCCCGGAGCTGCTGCGCCAGATCGAGCATTTCTTCAACCACTACAAGGACCTCGAGGCCGGCAAGTGGGTGAAGACCGAAGGCTGGGCCGGCATCGACGCCGCCCGTGCCGAGATCAACGCCAGCGCCCAGCGCTACGCGCAGGTCGACCGCGGCTGAGCGCGCTTCGAAGCGCCGCATGAGCCAGGCAGGCAGCGCTGACGGCCCGGTGGACGCCGGCGCGCGCGCCGGCGTGGTGCTGGCCGCCGCGGCGCTGCTGGGCATGGTGCTCAGCAACAGCGCGCTGGCCGCGTCCTGGCACGCGCTGCTGGATGCCCGCTGGGGCTTCTCGCTGGGGCCCGTGCATCTGGCGGAGAGCAACCTGCGCTGGATCAACGACGCGCTGATGGCGTTGTTCTTCCTGCAGGTGGGCATCGAGATCAAGCGTGAATGGCTGTTCGGCGCGCTGGCCGACCGCCGCGCCCGCGTGCTGCCGGTGGCGGCCGCGCTGGGCGGCATGCTGGTGCCGGCGCTGGTGTTCGTGGCCATCAATGCCTCGCGCCCGGGCAACCTGTCCGGCTGGGCGGTACCGGCGGCCACCGACATCGCCTTCGCGCTGGGCCTGATGGCCTTGTTCGCGCGCGGGCTGCCGGCGCGCGCCAGGGTGTTCCTGACGGCGGTGGCGGTGCTCGACGACCTGGGCGCGGTGATGATCATCGCCGCCTTCTACACGGCGCAGTTGTCCGGGCCGATGCTCGGCCTGGCCGTCGCCACGGTGATCGCGATGGCGCTGCTGAACAGTTTCGGCGTGCTGCGAGCCTGGCCTTATCTGCTGCTGGGCCTGCTGCTGTGGTGGTGGGTGCTGCATTCGGGCGTGCATCCGACCGTGGCCGGGGTGCTCACCGGCGTGCTGCTGCCGCAGCAGCGCACCGGCGGTGCGGGAAGGCGCGTGGAGCACGCGCTGGCGCCCTTCGTCAGCTGGGGCGTGCTGCCGCTGTTCGCGCTGGCCAACGCCGGCATCGAACTGCACGGCTCGTTGTACGAGCTGCTGCGCAGCCCCGTCACCTGGGGCGTCGCGCTGGGCCTGTTGCTGGGCAAGCCGGCGGGCATCCTGGTCGGCGTGTTCGCGGCCTCGCGCGCGGCGGGCGGCCTGCCGGCGGGCTACAGCTGGCGCCTGATGCTGGCGCTGGCGGGCTTTTGCGGGGTGGGCTTCACGATGTCCCTGTTCATCGCCGACCTGGCCTGGCCCGACGGCGCGGCCGCCTTCGATGCCGCGCGCATGGGGGTGCTGCTGGGCACGCTGCTGGCGGTGCTCGCCGGCAGCGTGGTGGCGCAGCGCCTGTACCCGCGCGGGCAGGCGGGCAGGCGCGCGCAGCCCTGAGCCGGGCGCCGGGCGTTTTTCGCGACGCGGCGTTCCGGTGGCGTCGCAACAGATCGAATCAGGTCTATACTGAACCATGCTTGTCGGAGTGCCGGATGCGCGTAGCGTGCCGGCTGAGACTGCCCCCGGGCGGAATCCGCAGAACCTGATCGGGGTCATTCCCGCGTAGGAAACCAAGTCGCCCCAGCGCTTCGGCAGGCCTCTCACACCCAGGAGACCAGCCATGTCCGAAGTTCGCCGCAGCGTCGATCCGGCGCGCCTTTCCAGCCGCATCACCCGCAGCCCCTTCCCGGGATCGCGCAAGGTCTACCTCGACGAGGTGGCCGGCGCTCCGGTGCCGTGGCGCGAGATCGCGTTGTCGGACACCCTGCTGGAGACCGCGCCCGGCGTCACCCAGTTGCAGAAGAACGCGCCGCTGCGCGTGTACGACACCTCGGGCCCCTACACCGACCCGACGATCCCCATCGACGTGCGTGCCGGCCTGCCCGCGCTGCGCGGCCCCTGGCTGGATGCGCGCGACGACATGCAGCGCCTGGACGGCCCCAGCAGCGAATACGGCCACGCACGCCAGAACGACCCGGAAACCGCCTCGCTGCGCTTCACGTCGCCGCCGCAGCCGCGCCGCGCGCGCGCCGGCGCCAACGTCACCCAGATGCACCTGGCGCGGCGCGGCATCATCACCCCCGAGATGGAATTCATCGCGTTGCGCGAGAACCTGCAGCGCGCGCAGTTGCCCGAGGCCCTGCAGCAAAACGGCGGCCAGCACCGCGGCAGCTGGTTCCAGGCGCAGCGCCCGATCGACGCCGAGTTCGTGCGCAGCGAGGTGGCGGCGGGCCGCGCGGTGATCCCGGCCAACATCAATCACCCCGAGATCGAGCCGATGATCATCGGCCGCAATTTCCTCACCAAGGTCAACGCCAACATCGGCAACTCGGCCGTCACGTCCGACATCGAGGACGAGGTGGACAAGATGGTGTGGGCGATCCGCTGGGGCGCCGACACGGTGATGGACCTGTCCACCGGCAAGCACATCCACGAGACCCGCGAGTGGATCGTGCGCAACAGCCCGGTGCCCATCGGCACGGTGCCGATCTACCAGGCGCTGGAGAAGGTCGGCGGCGTCGCCGAGGACCTCACCTGGGAACTGTTCCGCGACACCCTGGTGGAGCAGGCCGAGCAGGGGGTGGACTACTTCACCATCCATGCCGGCGTGCTGCTGCGCTACGTGCCTCTGACGGCCTCGCGGGTCACCGGCATCGTGTCGCGCGGCGGCTCGATCATGGCCAAGTGGTGCCTGGCGCACCATCGCGAGAATTTCCTCTACACCCATTTCGAGGAAATCTGCGACATCATGAAGGCCTACGACGTCACCTACTCGCTGGGTGACGGCCTGCGCCCGGGCTCCATCGCCGACGCCAACGACGAGGCCCAGTTCAGCGAACTGCACACGCTGGGCGAGCTCACGCAGATCGCCTGGAAGCACGACGTGCAGGTGATGATCGAGGGCCCCGGCCACGTGCCCCTGCACATGGTGGCGGTCAACGTCGAGGAAGAGCTCAAGCACTGCTACGAGGCGCCGTTCTACACCCTGGGGCCGCTGACCACCGACATCGCGCCCGGCTACGACCACATCACCAGTGCCATCGGCGCCGCCAACATCGGCTGGGCCGGCACCGCGATGCTGTGCTACGTGACGCCGAAGGAGCACCTGGGCCTGCCCGACCGCGAGGACGTGAAGCAGGGGCTGATCGCCTACCGCATCGCGGCCCACGCCTCGGACCTGGCCAAGGGCTACCCGGGCGCGCAGCTGTGGGACAACGCGATCTCCCGCGCGCGCTTCGAGTTCCGCTGGGAGGACCAGTTCCGCCTCGCGCTGGACCCCGACACCGCGCGCGCCTTCCACGACGCCACGCTGCCCAAGCAGGCGGCCAAGACCGCGCATTTCTGCTCCATGTGCGGCCCCAAGTTCTGCTCGATGAAAATCAGCCAGGACATCCGCAACGCGGCCGCGGCGGAGTCCAGGCAGGCCACCGAGGCCTCGGCCCTGCGCGACGAGCTGGCGCGCAAGGCGGCGGAGTTCCGCAAGTCGGGCGGGGAGATCTACCAGTGAACTCGGCGTCCGCCTCGCCGCACGTCGGCATCGCGGGCGCGGGGCTGGCGGGGCGCCTGCTGGCCTGGCGCCTGTTGCGCCGCGGCGTGCGCGTGAGCCTGTTCGACGCCGGCGCGCGCGACGACCGCGGCAGCGCCGGGCCGACCGCCGCGGCCATGCTGTCGCCCACCGCCGAGCTGGCGGTGGCCGACGCGCACATCCACGAGCTCGGCAGCCGTTCGCTGGACCTGTGGGCGAACTGGCTGCAGGCCTTGCACGCGCAGACCGGCAAGGAGGTGTATTTCCGGCGCGAGGGCACGCTGGTGGTCGCGCACGCGCCCGACCGCGGCTCGCTCGCGCACTACGCTTCGCTGTTGCGCGCGCACCTGCCCGCCGCCGAGGCCGCGGCCTCGGTGCAGGCCGCCGATGCCCAGCGCATCGGCGCGCTGGAACCGCTGCTGGCCGGGCGCTTCGCCGAGGGCCTGTACCTGCCGCAGGAAGGCCAGCTGGCCAACGACCAGCTTTACGAGGCGCTGGCGGCGGCGCTGGACCAGGCGCTGGCCGCCTGCGGGGGCGCCTGGCACGAGCGTTGCGCCATCGAGTCCGTGCAGCCGCACGCGCTGCTGGCGCGCGACGGCTCGCGCCACGACTTCGAGCTCGCGGTGGACTGCCGCGGCGTGGGCGCGCGCGGCGACATGCCGGGCCTGCACGGCGTGCGCGGCGAGGTGCTGACGGTGGCCGCGCCCGGCGTCGAGCTGCGCCGCCCGGTGCGCCTGATCCACCCCCGCTACGCGCTGTACGTGGCGCCGCGCCCCGGCGGGCGCTTCATCGTCGGCGCCACCGAACTGGACAGCGAGGATCCCGGGCCGATCACCCTGCGCTCCACGCTGGAGCTGGGCAGCGCGCTGTACAGCCTGCATCCGGAATTCGGCGAGGCGCGGGTGCTGCGCCTGGCCGCCGCGCTGCGCCCCGCGCTGCCCGACCGGCAGCCGGTGGCCGCCCCGGATGCGCAGGGCGTGTGGCGCATCAACGGGCTGTTCCGCCACGGCTACCTCATCGCGCCCGCGGTGGTGGCGCAGGCCGAACGGGGCATCGCCGAGGCCCTGGGCCTGCCGCCGGCGCTGGACCAGGAGTTTCGCGATGCGGCCTGAATCCCTGGCCTGCGCGGGGACGGCCGTGCTCGCGCTGTCGGTGAACGGCGAGAGCCTGCGCAGTGCCGCGGGCACGTTGCACGAGCTGCTGGCCGAGTGCGGCTTCGACCCCGTCCGCGGCGAATTCGCCTGTGCCGTCAACGGCAGTTTCGTGCCCCGCGCGCAATGGGCCGCACGGCTTCTGGCCGACGGCGACTGCGTGGACGTCGTCGCCCCCGTGGTGGGCGGCTGAGCCGCCCGCGCCGCGCCTGGAATTCCCTGCAATCCGCAGTCCCCGGAGTCGTCATGGAAACCGAAATCACCGCCCCCGAAGCCTGGAACCCCGGCGCCGGCGCCGCAGCCGCCGGCCTGGCCACGGCGGCCGCCGCCGCGGTGCCCGCCGGTTCGCACGCCGGTCCGCACCCCGGTTCGCCCGGCCATCCGTCCGTCAATCCGGCCGCAGCGTCCGGCGCGAGTTCGGAGCCCTGGAGCGTGGCCGGCGCGACCTTGCATTCGCGCCTGTTCCTGGGTACCTCGCACTACCCCAGCCCGCAGGTGCTGGCGCAGGCCGCGCAGGCCTCGGGCGCGCAGGTGTTCACCGTGGGCCTGCGCCGGCTGCAGCCCGAGAGTGGCGGGGGCAGCGCCTTCTGGCAGCGCATCCGCGAGCTGGGCGGGCACCTGCTGCCCAATACCGCCGGCTGCCACGGCGCGCAGCAGGCGGTGAACCTGGCGCGCATGGCGCGCGAGTTGTTCGGCACCCCCTGGATCAAGCTGGAGGTGATCGGCGACGACTACACCTTGCAGCCCGACCCCTTCGGCACGCTGGAGGCGGCGGGCGTGCTGGCGGCCGAGGGTTTCGAGGTGTTCGCCTACACCACCGACGACCTGGTGCTGGCGCGGCGCCTGCTGGATGCCGGCGTGGCCGCGGTGATGCCGTGGGCGGCGCCCATCGGCTCCGGGCGCGGGCCGCAGAACCTGCAGGCGCTGCGCACGCTGCGCGAGCGCCTGCCCGACGCCGTGCTGGTGTGCGATGCCGGGCTGGGCCGCCCCTCGCACGCCGCGCAGGTGATGGAAATCGGATTCGACGCCGTGCTGCTGAACACCGCGGTGGCCGAGGCTGCCGACCCGGTGCGCATGGCGGGCGCCTTCGGCGCGGCGGTGCGCGCCGGGCGCGACGGCTACCTCGGCGGCATCATGCCCGAGCGGGACACCGCGCAGGCCTCGACCCCCACGGTGGGCATGCCCTTCTGGCATGAGGCGCAACGCACGGCCACGGCGGGCGGCGGAGCGGCTTCTTGAGCGCGGGCGCCACGCTGCTGAGCATCGCCGGGCACGACCCCAGCGGAGGCGCCGGCATCGGCACCGACCTGGCGGTGTGGCAGGCCATGGGCCTGCACGCCAGCAGCGTGTGCACGGCCCTCACCGTGCAGGACGCCGAGGGCGTGCGCGAACTGCAGCCCACCCCGCTGCCCGTGCTGCGCGGCGCGCTGGCGGCGGCGCTGCGCGAGCTGCGGCCGTCGGCGGTCAAGCTGGGCATGCTGGGCGGGGCGCAAGCCGCCGCCGAGGTGGCGTCCTTCTGCGAGGCGCTCGACGTGCCGGTGGTATGGGATACGGTGCTCGGAGCCGCCGCCGGCGGCGTGCCGCTGCTGGATGCCGGCCCCGACGTGTTGCGCCGGCTGGCGCGCGCCGCCACGGTGATCACCCCCAACCGGGTCGAGGCGGCCCGGCTGCTGGGCGTGGAGCCCTGGGAAGGCGAGGGCGCGCCGCCGCCCGCCTGGCTGGCGGCGCTGCGTGATCGCTGGCTGCAGGGCGGGCTTACGCGCGCGGTGCTGATCAAGGGCGGACACGCGCAGGGAGCGAGCAGCGTGGACTGGCTGTGCACGGCCGACGGCGTGCAGGCGCTGGCCGTGCCGCGCCTGCCGCCGGGGCCGGGGGGCCGGGTGCACGGCACCGGCTGCGTGTATGCCTCGGCGCTGGCCGGCATGCTGGCGCAGGGTGCCGACCTGGTGCAGGCGGCGGTGGAGGCGCAGTGGCGCACCCACGCGGCGATCGCGCAGGCCTGGGTGTCGCCGGGCGGACGCGCGATGGCCCATGCGGCGGCGCGCCCCGGCAGCGGGGATTTCCCGGCGCTGTACGCGGGGGTTCCCGCCGAGGCCGGCGCCTTCGCGCCGCTGCCGCGCGCGCCGGGCCTGTACCCGGTGGTGCCGGATGCCGACTGGGTGCTGCGCCTGCTGGAGCTGGGCGTGGACACGGTGCAGCTGCGCGCCAAGGACCTGGCGGGCCCCGAGTTGCGCGCGCAGGTGCGCACGGCCGCCGAGGCCGCGCGTGCCCGCGGCGCGCAGCTGTTCATCAACGACCATTGGCGCGAAGCCCTGGATGCCGGGGCCTGGGGCGTGCACCTGGGCCAGGAAGATCTGCTGGAGCTGCGCCCCGGGGATGTGGAATCGATGCGCTCGGCCGGGCTGCGCCTGGGCCTGAGCACCCACAACCCGGCGGAGCTCGCGCGCGCCCACGCGCTGCGCCCCAGCTACCTGGCGCTCGGCGCGGTGTGGCCGACGACGGGCAAGCAGGTAGCCCACGTGCCGCTGGGCCTGGCCCGTCTGCGCGAGCTGGCCTCGCGCTGCAAGCCCCTGTATCCGCTGGTGGGCATCGGCGGCATCAGCCTGCAGCGCGCCGCCGCGGCGATGGACTGCGGGCTGGACGGATTCGCGGTGGTCGGCGCCGTCGTGGGCGCGGCCGACCCGGCCGAGGCCGTGCGCCAGGGCCAGGCGATCGCGCAGGCGGCTCTGCGCTGGCGCGAGCAGCTGGCGCAAGGCGTGGGGACGCAGGCGGAAGCGAGGGCGCCGGCCTGAGGCGGCGCATCCCGCGCCGGAACCCGCGCAGCAGCCCCGCAGGGCAGCCCCTGAAGCAGCTCCCAGGGCAGCTCCCAAAGCAGCTCCCAAAGCAGCTCCCAAAGCAGCCTGAATCGCACCCGGGCGGGCGCACAATGCGGGCATGGCCCGTCAAGCCCGACTCTGCCTGCCCGGACAGGCGCACCTGGTGCTGCAACGCGCGAGCGCCGAGGTGTTCCGCGAGCCCGCCGACTACGAGGACTACCTGCAGCGCCTGGCGCAGACCGCGCAGCGCGCCGGGGTGCAGGTGCACGGCTACGCGCTGCTGCCGAGCGCGGTGTGGCTGGTGCTCACCCCCGCCGATTGCGCCGGCCTGTCCTCGCTCATGCAGACCCTGGCGCGCTGCGCCAGCCGCCGGCGCGGCGAGGGCGCCGGGCTGTGGCAGGGGCGCTACCGCAGCGCGCTGCTGCAGCAGGCCGGCTGGCTGCTGCCGGCGCTGTGCACGGTGGACCTGGCGCCGCAGGCCGAGGGCCTGTGCGCCGACGCCGCGACCTGGGGCTGGAGCAGCCTGGGGCACCACACCGGGCGCCAGCCCAGCGGCTGGCTGCGGGAGGTGCCGCCGTACTGGGAACTGGGCAACACTCCCTATGCGCGCGAGGCCGCCTACGCGGCCCTGCTGAAAACCGATGCTGCACAGCAGCATCGGGAGCCCATCGAGCGCGCGCTGCGCGCCGCGGCGGCACTGGGCGACGCCGCGTACGTGGCCTGGGCCGAGCAGCAGCTGGGCCGCAGCCTGCGCACGCGTTCGCGCGGCCGGCCGCGTGCTTCCGAGGCGCCGCAATAATCTGTCCCCGATTCTTGAGGGGGATTCCGGGCGCCTCTTTTAATTAGGGACAGAGCAAGGAAACTTTCCTTGCCCGCCTTGCCGCATTGCAGTAGAGTCCATGCTCCCCTCGTAGTTATCGAGTCTTTCGTCGTGGAGCAGACCATGCAGCAGCAGCCCGAGCAAACCGAGATCCAGGAACTGGCCCGGCATGGCCTGTACGACCCGGCGCGCGAGCACGATGCCTGCGGCGTGGGCTTCGTGGCGCACATCAAGGGCCACAAGTCGCACGACATCGTGCGCAACGGCCTGCTGATCCTGAAGAACCTGGACCACCGCGGCGCGGTGGGCGCCGACAAGCTGATGGGCGACGGCGCCGGCATCCTGCTGCAGATCCCCGACGCCTACTACCGCGCCGAGATGGCCGTGCAGGGCGTGGAACTGCCGCCCCCGGGCGAATACGGCGTGGGCATGATCTTCCTGCCGCGCGAATCGGCGTCGCGCCTGGCCTGCGAGCAGGAAATCGAGCGCGCGGTGCGTGCCGAGGGGCAGCAGGTGCTGGGCTGGCGCGACGTGCCGGTGGACCGCGACATGCCCATGTCGCCCACGGTGCGCGCGAAGGAACCGGTGATCCGCCAGATCTTCATCGGCCGCGGTCCCGACGTCATGGTCACCGATGCGCTGGAGCGCAAGCTGTTCGTGATCCGCCGCGTGGCCAGCCACGCCATCCAGCGCCTGAACCTGCGCCACGGGCGCGAGTATTTCGTGCCTTCGATGTCGGCGCGCACCGTGGTCTACAAGGGCCTGCTGCTGGCCGACCAGGTGGGCGAGTACTTCCGCGACCTGCAGGATCCGCGCGTGGTCTCGGCGCTGGCGCTGGTGCACCAGCGCTTTTCCACCAACACCTTCCCCGAGTGGCCGCTGGCCCACCCGTACCGCATGGTGGCCCACAACGGCGAGATCAACACCGTCAAGGGCAACTACAACTGGATGCGCGCGCGCGAGGGCGCGGTGAGCTCGCCGGTGCTGGGCGAGGACCTGCGCAAGCTGTGGCCGCTGATCTACGCGGGCCAGAGCGACACCGCCAGTTTCGACAACTGCCTGGAACTGCTGGTGATGGCGGGCTACCCGCTGTCGCACGCGATGATGATGATGATTCCGGAGGCGTGGGAGCAGCACGCGCTGATGGACGAGCGCCGGCGCGCCTTCTACGAGTATCACGCCGCGATGATGGAGCCCTGGGACGGCCCGGCCGCCATCGCCTTCACCGACGGGCGCCAGATCGGCGCCACGCTGGACCGCAACGGCCTGCGCCCGGCGCGCTACGTGGTCACCTCGGACGACCTGGTGATCATGGCCTCCGAGGCCGGCGTGCTGCCGGTGCCGGAAAGCCAGATCGTCAAGAAGTGGCGCCTGCAGCCGGGCAAGATGTTCCTGATCGACATGGAGGTCGGGCGCATCGTCGACGACAAGGAGATCAAGGAGCAGCTGTCCGCCGCGCGTCCCTACCGCCAGTGGATCGAGAACCTGCGCATCCGCATCGACGACATCGAGCACTGCGGCGACGAGCCCGACGGCGAACTCGCGCTGCTGGACCGCCAGCAGGCCTTCGGCTACACCCAGGAGGACCTGAAGTTCCTGCTGGCGCCGATGGCCGTCAACGCCGACGAGGCGGTGGGCTCGATGGGCAACGACGCCGCGCTGGCCGTGCTGTCGGACCGCCCCAAGACCCTGTACAACTACTTCAAGCAGCTGTTCGCGCAGGTCACCAACCCGCCGATCGATTCGATCCGCGAGAACATGGTGATGTCCCTGGTGTCCTTCATCGGCCCGCGCCCGAACCTGCTGGACATCAACCAGGTCAACCCGCCGATGCGCCTGGAAGTCAGCCAGCCCGTGCTCGACTTCGACGACATGGCCAAGCTGCGCAACATCGCCGCCCACACCGGCGGCAAGTTCCGCAGCTACGAGATCGACATCTGCTACCCGGTGGCCTGGGGCCACGAGGGCATCGAGGCGCGCCTGGCGTCGATCTGCGCCGAGGCGGTGGACGCGCTGCGCAGCGGGCACAACATCCTCATCGTCACCGACCGGCGCCTGAGCGCCGAGCGCGTGGCCATTCCCGCGCTGCTGGCCACCAGCGCGGTGCACCAGCACCTGATCCAGCTGGGCCTGCGCACGCAGACCGGGTTGGTGGTGGAGACCGGCAGCGCCCGCGAGACCCACCACATGGCCGTGCTCGCCGGCTACGGCGCCGAGGCCGTGCACCCCTACCTGGCGCTGGACACCATCGTCGACCTGGCGCGCGAGCTGCCGCCCGAGCTGGGCCCGGACAAGGCGGTCAAGAACTACATCAAGGCGGTGGGCAAGGGAATGCTCAAGGTCATGTCCAAGATGGGCATCTCGACCTACATGAGCTACTGCGGCGCGCAGATCTTCGAGGCGGTGGGCCTGTCCTCCGACCTGGTGGACAAGTACTTCACCGGCACCTCGTCGCAGATCGGCGGCATCGGTGTGTTCGAGGTCGCGCAGGAAGCCCTGCGCCTGCACCGCGACGCCTTCGGCGACAACCCGCTGCTGGCCGGCATGCTCGACGCCGGCGGCGAGTACGCCTGGCGCACCCGCGGCGAGCAGCACATGTGGACCCCGGACGCGATCGCCAAGCTGCAGCATTCCACCCGCTCGAACAACTACCAGACCTACAAGGAATACGCGCAGATCATCAACGACCAGTCGCGCCGCATGCTCACGCTGCGCGGGCTGTTCGAGTTCCGCGTGGACCCCGCCCGTGCGATCCCGCTGGACGAGGTCGAGCCGGCCACCGAGATCGTCAAGCGCTTCGCCACCGGCGCCATGTCGCTGGGCTCCATCTCCACCGAGGCGCATGCCACGCTGGCCGTGGCCATGAACCGCATCGGGGGCAAGAGCAACACCGGCGAGGGCGGCGAGGACCCGCTGCGCTACCGCCAGGAAATGCGCTCGGGCGACGCCGGCATCGGCGACGGCGCCACGCTGGGCAGCGTGCTCGGCGAGCAGCGCGTGGTCAGCGACATTCCGCTGAAGGCCGGCGATTCGCTGCGCTCGAAGATCAAGCAGGTGGCCTCGGGCCGTTTCGGGGTCAGCGCGGAGTACCTGGCCAGCGCCGACCAGATCCAGATCAAGATGGCGCAGGGCGCCAAGCCCGGCGAGGGCGGCCAGCTGCCCGGCGGCAAGGTCTCCGAGTACATCGGCATGCTGCGCTACTCGGTGCCCGGCGTGGGCCTGATCTCGCCGCCTCCGCACCACGACATCTATTCCATCGAGGACCTGGCGCAGCTGATCCACGACCTGAAGAACGCCAACCCGCGCGCGTCCATCAGCGTCAAGCTGGTGTCCGAGTCGGGCGTGGGCACGGTGGCCGCGGGCGTGGCCAAGGCCAAGGCCGACCACGTGGTGATCGCCGGGCACGACGGAGGCACCGGCGCCTCGCCGCTGTCCAGCATCAAGCACGCCGGCTCGCCGTGGGAGATCGGCCTGGCCGAGACCCAGCAGACCCTGGTGCTCAACCGCCTGCGCGGGCGCATCCGCGTGCAGGTGGACGGGCAGATCAAGACCGGGCGCGACGTGGTCATCGGCGCGCTGCTGGGGGCCGACGAGTTCGGCTTCGCCACCGCGCCGCTGGTGGTCGAGGGCTGCATCATGATGCGCAAGTGCCACCTCAACACCTGCCCGGTGGGCGTGGCCACGCAGGACCCCGAGCTGCGCCGGCGTTTCCAGGGCAAGCCCGAGTACGTGGTCAACTATTTCTTCTTCATCGCCGAGGAAGTGCGTTCCATCATGGCCCAGCTGGGCGTGCGCCGCTTCGACGACCTGGTGGGACGCGCCGACCTGCTCGACATGCGCGGCGGCATCCAGCACTGGAAGGCGCAGGGCCTGGATTTCTCGCGCGTGTTCCACCGCCCCGTGCTGGCCGAGGACGTGGCGGTGCGCCAGGTCGACGAGCAGGACCACGGCCTGCAGAAGGCGCTGGACCACCAGCTCATCGAGCGCGCGCGCCCGGCGCTGGAACGCGGCGAGAAGGTGCAGTTCATCCACAACGTGCGCAACGTCAACCGCACCGTCGGCGCCATGCTGTCGGGGGAGGTGGCGCGGCGCTACGGACATGACGGGCTGCCGGACGACACCATCCACATCCAGATGGAAGGCACCGGCGGGCAGAGCTACGGCGCCTTCCTGGCCCGCGGCATCACGCTGTACCTGATCGGCGACGCCAACGACTACACCGGCAAGGGCCTGTCGGGCGGGCGCATCGCGGTGCGCCCGAGCATCGAGTTCCGCGGCGACGCACCGCAGAACATCATCGTCGGCAACACCGTGCTGTACGGCGCGCTGGAAGGCGAGGCCTTCTTCCGCGGCGTGGCCGGCGAGCGCTTCGCGGTGCGCAACTCCGGCGCCACCGCGGTGGTCGAGGGCACCGGCGACCACGGCTGCGAGTACATGACCGGCGGCACCGTGGTCGTGCTGGGAGAGACCGGGCGCAACTTCGCCGCCGGCATGAGCGGCGGCGTGGCCTACGTGTACGACCCCGACGGGCAGTTCGCGCGCCGCTGCAACACCTCCATGGTGGCGCTCGAGCGCGTGCTGCCGGACGCCGAGCAGCGCGCCACCATGGGCGAGGCGCTGTGGCACCGCGGGCGCACCGACGAGGAACAGCTGCGCGCGCTGCTGCAGGCCCACCACCGCTGGACCGGCAGCCTGCGCGCACGCGAGCTGCTGGACCAGTGGGAGGCCGCGCGCGGGCGCTTCGTCAAGGTGTTCCCGCAGGAATACAAGCGGGCCCTGGGCGAGATGGGCGCGCGCCGCGAGGCGGCCGCGGCCACCCGCAAGGCGGCCGAGTCGGCGCAGGTCGAGGCCAAGTAAATCCGTGGCGGACCGGCCCGGCGCCGGTCCGCGCAGCGCACAGCATCGAGGGAATCGAGATGGGAAAGACCACCGGGTTCATGGAATTCGAGCGCCAGGAGGAGAGCTACGAGGCTCCCGCGGTGCGCCTGAAGAACTGGAAGGAGTTCGTGCACCAGCTGCCGGACGACAAGGCCAAGCTGCAATCGGGGCGCTGCATGGATTGCGGCATCCCGTTCTGCAACAACGGCTGCCCGGTCAACAACGTGATTCCGGATTTCAACGACCTGGTGTGGCGCGGGCAGTGGCGCGAGGCGCTGGACGTGCTGCACTCGACCAACAACTTTCCCGAGTTCACCGGACGCATCTGCCCGGCGCCCTGCGAGTCGGCCTGCACCCTGGGCATCAACGCCGCGCCGGTGGGCATCAAGTCCATCGAGCACGCGATCATCGACAAGGGCTGGGAGATGGGCTGGGTGCAACCCCAGCCGGCCGCTCACCGCACGGGCAAGCGCGTGGCGGTGGTGGGCTCCGGGCCCGCCGGGCTGGCCGCCGCGCAGCAACTGGCGCGCGCCGGGCATGACGTGACGGTGTTCGAGAAGAACGATCGCGTCGGCGGGTTGCTGCGCTACGGCATTCCCGACTTCAAGCTGGAGAAGAGCCACGTGGACCGGCGGGTCGAGCAGATGCGCGCAGAGGGCGTGCGTTTCGAGACCGGCATCCTGGTGGGCCAGATGCCGGCCGAAGGGCCCGGCGCCACCGTGACCAACCTGGCCGCCCAGCAGCGCAGCCCCCAGCAACTGCTGGGCGAGTTCGACGCCGTGCTGCTGACCGGCGGCTCCGAGCATCCGCGCGACCTGCCGGTGCCCGGGCGCGAGCTCGACGGCGTGCATTTCGCGATGGAATTCCTGCCCCAGCAGAACCGGGTGAACGCCGGCGACAAGGTCAAGGGCCAGATCCTCGCGACTGGCAAGCATGTGGTGGTGATCGGCGGCGGCGACACCGGCAGCGACTGCGTGGGCACCAGCAACCGCCACGGCGCCGCCAGCGTGACCCAGTTCGAGCTGCTGCCGCAGCCGCCCGAGCAGGAGAACAAGCCCCTGGTGTGGCCGTACTGGCCGATCAAGCTGCGCACCTCCAGCAGCCACGAAGAAGGTTGCTCGCGCGACTGGTCGGTGGCCACCAAGTCCTTCGTGCCGGGCACCGGCAAGGACAAGGGCAAGGTCAAGCAGGTGCAGGCCTGCCGCGTGGAGTGGAAGGACGGGCGCATGCAGGAGGTGCCGGGCAGCGAGTTCATGCTGCAGGCCGACCTGGTGCTGCTGGCCATGGGCTTCGTGCATCCCGTGGCCCCGGTGCTCGAGGCCTTCGGCGTGCAGCGCGACGCGCGCGGCAACGTCAGCGCCGGCACCGAGGACGCGGGCGGCTACGCGACCAACGTGCCCAAGGTGTTCGCCGCCGGCGACATGCGCCGCGGCCAGAGCCTGGTGGTGTGGGCGATCCGGGAAGGCCGCCAGGCCGCCCGGGAAGTCGATCGCTTCCTCATGGGTTCCACCGAGCTGCCTCGCTGAGGTCTGGCGGGCGGCCTGCCCGGCTCGCCCCCCACCGGCCCCTCTCAAGAAAACGCCGGGCCGCCCCAAGTTTTCTTGACCCCCACGGGGGGCGGGCTGGGCGCAGCCCGGCCCTGGGGGCCCTCACTCAGAATGGCGATTCGGTGCGGCCGGGTTGCGGCGGCGCCGCCACCGGCACGAAGGGGCACTGCGTGGTGTCGAAGTGGGTCATGGTGGCGCCGCTGCACAGCAGCCAGTCCACCGTCGGGCTCGGGCGCATCCAGCCTGGAGTGACCGGGCGTTGCACCGGGAATTCGCCGATCAGCCGCGGGTAGGGGAAACGCGAGAAGTAGGGTGCGTACACGCACTCGATGCGCCCGCGGTCGGAACTGGCGTCGGGCTCGGGGTACCAGCCGATTTCCATCAGCGCCGTGGGGTGCGCGGAGTCGAAGTTGCGGGTGCTCCAGCCGCCCGCGGGCCGCTCGCCGTTGGTCATCGCGGGGCAGAGCATCGGAGCGGGTTCGGCCGCGCGGGCGCGAGGGGCGGCGGCCAGGGCCAGGCAGGAAAGCGCGGCCAGGGTGGCCATGCGGGTGGCCATGCGGGAAGACGGCATGATGTCGGTCCTTTCGGGTGGGTGCGAGCCAGGCCTCAGGACACTGGGAGTCGTCGAGCGCCCGAAGGTTCCCCGATCCCCGCGCTTCGAGGGGATGCATGCTGGCGCGCCGCGGCCGCAACGCGCGGCAGGCGCCCTTTTCCTATACTGGCCCGATGGACAACCTGGCCGATCTTCGCAAGGACTACGCCCGCGCCGAGCTGGACGAGGCGCACGCCGATCCCGACCCCACCCGTCAGTTCGAGCACTGGCTCGCCGAGGCCGTGCGGGCGCGCCTGCCCGAGCCCAACGCCATGACCTTGGCCACCGTGGGGGAGAGCGGAAGGCCCTCCACGCGGGTGGTGCTGATCAAGGGCGTGGATGCGCGCGGCATCGTCTGGTACACCAACTACCACAGCCGCAAGGGGCGCGAGCTGCAGGCCCATGCTGTCGCGGCGCTGCAATTCCACTGGGTGGAGCTCGAGCGCGTGGTGCGCATCGAGGGGCATGTGGAAAAGGTGTCCGACGAGGAGTCCGACGCCTATTTCGCCAGCCGCCCGCTGGCCTCGCGCATCGGCGCCTGGGCCTCGGAGCAGAGCCAGCCCATCGCGGACCGCTCGGTGCTGGTGCGGCGAGCCGCCGCCTACGGCCTGCAGTTCGGCCTGCAGCCGCCGCGTCCGCCGCACTGGGGTGGTTTCCGCCTGGTGCCCGACGCCTGGGAGTTCTGGCAGGGGCGCCCGTCGCGCCTGCACGACCGCCTGGCCTATCGCCTCGGACCCGACGGAACCTGGGCACGCCAGCGCCTGGCCCCCTGAGCACAGCGCACCGGTGTCGTGCGCCCCGTTGCCGGCGGTGTCACAATGGCTCGGTCAAACACCCCTGGGAGTGCATTCGATGCGTCACGATGCTTCCAATCCGGTACCGCCTCGGCGCCTGATGCTGGGCGCCGCAGCCGCCGGGCTGCTGGCAGCCTCCGGCGTGCCGGCCGCGCGGGCCGCGCAAGGCGCGCAGGCCGCGGCGCTGCTTGCGGCGATGGACCAGGCCACGAGCGTCCAGCAAGGCCGTGGCGGGCACAAGCTCTATGTGTTCTTCGACCCCAACTGCCCCTATTGCCACCAGCTGTACCTGAAGCTGACCCCGCTGCTGCAGCGCGACCAGTTGCAGGTGCATTGGGTGGCCCTGGGCATGCTGACCGCCAGCAGCCTGCCCAAGGCGGCGGCCATCCTGCAGGCGCCCGACCGGCTCAAGGCCTTCGAGACCAACGAGCACGACTACGACTTCGCCGCCAACGGCCAGCCCGGTGGAGGCATCGAGCCGGCCGCGAACATCGAGCCGCGGACCCGCCAGCTGCTGCAGCGCAACCTGGACATCTACCGCGAGCACAAGCTGTTCGGCGTTCCGGTGATGGTGTGGAAGCAGCGCGGCGGCCAGGCGGACATGTTCACCGGCGTGCCCTCCGACGGACAGCTGCGCGAGCTGCTGGCCAGGATGGCCTGAAGCGCCGCCGGCAGGGCGGGTGGGGCGGCGCCCGGCGTGGCCGGGGCCCGTGCCCGTGCGCGGCTCAGGCCTTGGGAGCGAGCCGGCCGGCGAATTCGCGCTGCACCTTGGCCATCTTGGGCGCGATCACCACCTGGCAATAGCCCTGTTCGGGATGCTGCTCGAAGTAGCGCTGGTGGTAGGCCTCGGCCGGCCAGAACACCCGTAGGGCCTCGAGTTCGGTGACGATGGGCTGCCCGCCGTAGCGCCCGCCTTGCTCCAGGCGCCGGAGGTACTCGCGCACCACGGCCTCGTGCTCGGGCTGCTCGAAGTAGATGCCCGAGCGGTACTGCGGGCCCACGTCGCCACCCTGGCGGTTCGGCGTGGTCGGGTCGTGAATGGTGAAGAACAGGTCGAGCAGTGCCTGCAGGCTCAGGCGCCGCGGGTCGAAACGCACCCTGACGGCCTCGGCATGCCCGGTGCGCCCGCCGCAAACCTGCTCGTAGCTGGGCTGGTCCACCTGTCCCTGGGCATAGCCGCTGGTGGCTTCCAGGACGCCGTCCAGTGCCAGCACCGCGGCTTCCACGCACCAGAAGCAGCCGCCGGCCAGGGTGATGGTTTCCAGCGCCGGCGCGGCGGCTTGCGAGGCCGCGTCCTGCGGGGTGGTCGTGCTCGTCGTATCGGTCATGCTCATGGCGAGGGCTCCTGCAGGCCGACCATACGCCATTGCGCGAAGCTCTGCAGGGGGCCCGGTCCACGCGCGAGGCCGGGGCCGGCGCACAAACGAGAAGGCCGCGTGCCTGAAGCGGCGACGCGGCCTTTAGGACCGCGGTACCCGGGTGTGTTGCCGAGTACCGCACCCGGCACGGAGTGCCGGAGTTGGCATGCTCGGCACGGGCTGAACCCGGGCCGGCGGTCGTGGCGGCTCAAACCCCCGCGACGCCTCCAAATCTAGGCCTGCGCTCGTCCATCGTCAAGAGCAAAACCCCAAAAATTTATGCCTGCGGGCAGGCTGCCGCGCCGTGCCGGAGATCAGGGCAGGCTGACGCTCAGGCGCGCGCTGGGCGAGCACTCCTTGGCGCCCGGGCCCTGCACCTCGGGCGCGGCGATGAACTGGCGCGCGGCGGGCACGCCCAGCTTGCTCAGGGCCTCGCGCAGCGCGATGGCGCGGCGCATCGCCAGCGCCTGCTGCTGGTCGGCTCCGTCGGGTATGGACTTGAGCAGCAACTCCTGCATGGTCTGCGGCGGCACGCTGCTGGCCAGGCCCAGGGCGTTGCGCGGCTTGTCGGGCAGCGAGGTGGAGCGGTAGAGCTCCGCCAGCGCCTGGTCGCGGTCCTTCGCCGGAACCTGGCTGTCCTTCGCATGCGCATAGGCCTCGGCGCGCGGCAGATCGCGCCGCCACGCCTGCAGCAGCCGCCGCTCCAGCACCGCGTGTTGCAGCGCGGACGCCTCGGCGCTGCCGCAGCTGCCGCCGGTGATGGTGACCACCAGCTGCGACTTGGCCTGCAGCAGCCGGGCGATGTCGGCCAGGCGCGTGGCATCGGCGGCCTGCAGCTGCGCCTCGCCGGCGGCGAAGGGCACCACGTTGAGTTGCGGCGGCGGCGCGGAGCCCGAGAACATGTGGGCCATCAGCGAGAAGGGGGCGGTGATGGCGCGCAGCAGCAGCTTGCCGATGGCCTGCGCGATGACCGCGCCGAGGCTGAAGTGCGGGTCGTTGAGGGAACCGGAGATGGGGATGTCCAGGTTGATGTTGCCGTTCGGATCCTTCAGCAGGTTGACCGCCAGCAGCACGGGCAGCTTGGTCGCCGTCGGGCTGTCCACGTGGGGGCCGAAGGTGAGCTGGCGCAGCACCAGCTTGTTGTCGGCTTCCAGCTTGCCGCCGGCGTCGATGTCGTAGTGCACGTCCATGGACAGCAGGCCGCGCTCGATGCCGTAGCCCGCGTAGCGGGTGGAGTAGGGCGACAGCGGTGCCAGCTGCAGGTCGTCGACCCGGCCGTGCACGTCGAGCTGCGGCGGGCTGAGCAGGGGGTTGACCTGGCCCGTGAGAGTGACGGGAGCCGTGCCCTCGGCCACTGCGCGCAGGTCCACCTTGGCCTGCTGCGGCGAGTCGGAGGAAAAGGCGCCGATGCTGCCGTGCACGTTGCCCAGGGTGGCCGAGTAGTTGGGTTGCACGAAGTGGTCGGCCCAGTCGACGCGGCCGCCGTCCAGCGTGATGCCGCCGATGCGCAGGCTCAGCGGCAGGGCATTGGCGCGGCCGGCGGAGCCCTGGGCGGGCGCCGCGCGCGCTGGCGGCGCGGCCGGCGAGGTGGGCGCGGAGGCGGCGGGGGCCGCGCCGGCCGGGCGCAGCACCTCGGCCACGTTCAGGCGGGCCTGCGGGCTCAGCGTGAGGCGGGCGTAGAAGTTGCGCAACAGCACCTGCCCGATGTCCACGTGGGTCGCCGGGCTGGCGGCCGGGTCCACCTGCACGTGCAGCGGCTGCAATTGCAGCGAGCGCCAGCCGAGCAGGCTCGCGTCGGGCTGCTGGGTGTTGAGCGCGAAGCCGTCGAGCGAGGCCTTGCCGTCGAAGCCCAGGCGCGGCCCGCCCGCGGCGAGCGACACGTCGAGGCTGCCGTCGGCGTCCGCGGTGCCACGCACCACGCGGGCATTCACGCGCGGCAGGTAGTCGCCGGCCACCTGCACCGGCAGGCCCTGCGCGCGCAGCTGCCCGTGCAGGCGCCACGGCGCGGAGCGCAACTGGCCCTGCAGGCTGATCAGCGCGCCGGCGGCGGCGCCACGCGGCCCCGAGGGGATGGGGGCCTGGCGGGCGTCGAGCACATGGGCCTGCAGACTCAGGCCGGCGGCGTCGCGCATGGGCCAGGAGGCGTGGTGCAGCTCGGCGTTCACGCCGCTGAAGTACAGCACCACCGGGCGCGCCGCATGGGTGTCGGCGAAGCCCACGGTGGCGCCGCGGATGCTGGCGTCGGCCACCTGCACGCTCCACGGCCGTGCCGCGCCGGCGGGCTGCCTGGCAGCGGGCGCCGCGGCGGACCCCGCGGGCTTGGCCGCCGGCAGCAATCCGGCGGGCAGCATCCGCTGCAGCGACCATGCGCCGCTGGAGTCGCGGGTGACGGCCGCCTGCGGCTGCAGCAGGGCGACGCTGCCCAGGCTCAGGCTGCGCGCGTCCACGTCCACCTTGGCGTCCCGAATCTGCAGGCCTGCCGCGTGCATGCCGGCCGGGCCGCCGATGGACGGCTGCTCGACGTCCAGCGCGCCCGCGCCGATGCGCAGCATGGCGGGGCCTGCGCTCCAGGCCACGCTGGCGTCGCGCAGCACCAGGGCCTTGGCTCGCGGGCCCTGGCCGGCCTCGGGGCCGGCGGGCTGCCAGCTGAAGTCCTGCCAGCGCGCTTCGGGCACCACGGCGTGCAGCGCGTGGCCGGCCCAGTTCAGCCGGGCGCGCGCCTGCAGCACCCCGGAGGGCAGCGGAGCGCCTTGCAGCCAGGGCTCGGCGTAGGGCTGCGCGAGCCGCGGATCCAGGCCCTGCAGGTCCACGGTGGCCTCGGCCTTGGCGGCATCGGCGCTGGCTTGCAGGCTCAGCTTCAGGCCCTGGGGCCCGAGCAGCTGGGCGCTGGCCTGCAGCGGCTTGGCGGTGCCGGCCGGCGGCAGGGGCCATTGCGCCGGGCCCACGCTGAGCTGGGGCATGCGCAGGGTCCAGTCCACCACCGGGTGGACGGTGGCGTCATGCCATTGCAGTTGCGCATCGCGCAGGCTGGCGCCGGCCAGTTCCACCCGCCAGGGCGGCGCCGCGGGCGCCGAAGCCGCGCCGCGGGGCCCGGCCGGAGCCGACGAGGAAGCCGTGGCCGGGGCGGAAGCGGAGGCTGGCGGAGCACTGGAGCGGGTGGCGGCGGCCGGGGCCGGCGCGCTCAGCTCGGAGCGGTCCAGCCGCGCCTGGACGCCGTCGACCTGCAGGCTTCCCAGGCGCACGCTGCGCAGCATCGGCTGCACCGAGACCAGGTCCAGGCCGGCCTTGGCGATCTGCACCATCGCATGCCCCGAACGTTCCAGGGTGACTGCCTGCAGCTGCACGTGCCCGGAGAGCTCAGGGCCTGCGGCGCTGCGCAGCGGCCACTGCATGTGCAGCGTGGTGTCCAGGCTGCCCTGGCTCAGGCGCAACGCCAGGTCCTTGGGCTGCAGCGCGCTCCACGGCGCCAGCGCCAGCTTGTCCAGCTGCAGGTCGACGCGCAGCACGGGCTTGGCGCCGAACACGGTGCCGCCGAAGCGCAGGCTCAGCGGCGCGCCGTCCAGCAGGCCCTTGGCGCTGGCGTGCAGCGTGCCGTCGGCGCTGCCCAGCGTGGACAGGTCGGTCAGCTGCAGGTGCAGGTTGCGCATGGTCGTGCGCAGGCCGCTGGCCTGGTCCTCGTAGGACAGGGTGCCGTCCGTGAGTTCGAAGTCGTCCAGCGAGAAGGCCGGGGTGCCGCCGGACGATTTCGACGAGGGGCTGGCGGCCAGGCGGCGCAGGATGTCCTCGAAGTCCATCCGGCCGGCCGCGTCGCGCACCACGCGCAGGCTCAGGCCTTGCAGGCGCAGCTCGCCGATGCGCGGGTGCAGGCCCCACAGCGAGGTCCAGTCCAGGCGCACGCTGCCTTGCTTCAGGCGCAGCGCATCCGCGTGCCCGGTTGCGTCGAGCACCTGCAGGTCCTGCACCCGCAGGCGCAGCAGCACGGGGTTGAAGCTCAGCGGCCCTACGTGGACGACGCGGCCCAGGCTCTGCTGGCCCAGCCGGGGGATCTCCCGGCGCAACAGGGAAGGCACGGCCCAGGGGGAGACGGCCATCAGCAACAGCACCAGCAGCGCGAGGACGGCGAGGACGCGCAGCGACCAGCGCAGCGAAATTCGAGCGTAGGGCGGCATCATCCTCTCATTATGAACAAAACCCGCGAGAAAAACGTGGGTTCAGCGCAAGTTCCGGCCCGTCAGAGCGGCCGCCCGCTGGCGCGGCCGGCGGGCCACAGCTGGCGCACCAGGTCTTCCGCGCGGCGCTGCACCTGGGCGTCGGGGACGATCGGGCGGCCCCATTCGCGCGAAGTCTCGCCGGGCCACTTGTGGGTGGCGTCCATGCCCATCTTGCCCCCCAGGCCCGCCTGCGGCGAGGCGAAATCGAGGTAGTCGATGGGTGTGTGGTCGATCAGCGTGGTGTCGCGCACCGGGTCCATGCGCGTGGTGATGGCCCAGATGACGTCGCGCCAGTCGCGGATGTTCACGTCATCGTCGGTGACGATGATGAACTTGGTGTACAGGAACTGGCGCAGGAAGCTCCACAGGCCCATCATCACGCGCTTGCCGTGCCCGGCGTACTGCTTGCGCATGGAGACCACCGCCAGGCGGTAGGAACAGCCCTCGGGCGGCAGGTACACGTCGGTGATCTCCGGGAACTGCTGGCGCAGCAGGGGCACGAACACCTCGCCCAGCGCGGCGCCCAGCACGGCCGGCTCGTCGGGCGGCTTGCCGGTGTAGGTGGAGTGGTAGATGGGGTCCTTGCGCCGCGTGATGCGCTGCACTTCGAACACCGGGAACCATTCCTGTTCGTTGTAATAGCCGGTGTGGTCGCCGAAGGGCCCCTCCAGCGCGTGCAGCCAGCCGCCGATTTCCTTCAACGCGACCCCGGTCTCGCTGCGGCCCTCGAAGCCGGGCGCGGCCGGCGGGATGTGCCCTTCCAGCACGATCTCGGCGTGCGCCGGAACCTGCAGCGGCAGCCCCACGCAGTCGGCCACCTCGGTGCGCGAGCCCCGCAGCAGGCCGGCGAACTGGAACTCCGACAGCGAATCGGGCACCGGGGTGACGGCGCCCAGGATGGTGGCCGGGTCGGCGCCCAGCGCCACCGCGATGGGAAAGGGCTGGCCCGGGTGCATCGCGGCGTGGTCGCGGAAGTCCAGCGCGCCGCCGCGGTGCGAAAGCCAGCGCATGATCAGCTGGCGCCTGCCGATGCGCTGCTGGCGGTAGATGCCCAGGTTCTGGCGCGGCTTGCGCGGGCCGCGCGTGACCACCAGGCCCCAGGTGAGCAGCGGCGCCGCGTCGCCGGGCCAGCAGGTCTGCAGCGGCAGCGCGTCCAGGTCCACCGCATCTCCTTCCAGGCATTCCTGCTGGCAGGGCGGGCGGCGCAGGGTGCTGGGGCGCATGTCCCAGACCGCGCGCACCAGCTGGAACAGTTCGCCGGCGTCCTTGAGACCGCGCGGCGGCTCGGGCTGGCGCAGCGCCGCCAGCACTTCGCCGATGCGCCGCAGTTCGCCGACCTCCTGCGCGCCCATGCCCAGCGCCACGCGGTGGGTGGTTCCGAACAGGTTGCCCAGCACCGGCATGCCGTGCCCGGTGGGGTGCTGGAACAGCAGCGCGGGCCCGCCGCGCTGCAGCATGGCGTCGCACACCGCGGTCATTTCCAGGCGCGGATCCACCGGCTGCGCAACGTCGACGAGGTCGCCTTGACCTCTCAGGACATCCAGGAAATCCCTTAGATCGCGGTATTTCATATAACGAAAAGTTTGGTATACAAAAGGCTTATCAATTGACAGGATATAAGCAAGCTCTAAAATGGCGCTCGTTCTCGCACCACCGATGGGTCCTGCTCGCTTGGGGTCAGGGCCTACGCAGCGGCCTACGGGCTTCGCCTCGCGCGGGGCGTGCGATGGAATCGCCCCGGAACCGTCCCGGCCCCGAGCCCGGTGACGGCGTGCCAGCCGCATCCTAGGCCAGGCACGCCCGCTTCGACGCGCCGGTTCCGGATCTGTGCCCGGTGGTGGCAACCGCGGCGCCGCTTGTCGGCCCCGTCTGCCCCGCCAATCGACACAGGAGAAGACGATGTCGCAAGACTCGCAAGTCCGGCTTCCCAGCTGGCGAAGCATCGGTGCGGAGGTCCTTCAGTGGACCCACAACACGCTGATGATGGTGGGTTTTTTCGTGGTTGCGGCGGGTGCCTACCTTTATGTGCATCCGCAATCGGTTCTGTCGCTTGAGCAGAACGTCGTGCAATGGGTGTCCGCGCGCAAGGTGGCGATGCAGGAACTGCAATCGCTCGGCCAGCGCGCCGCGGACATGGGCCCGAGCATCTCCACCGCCGACGCGGCGGTGCTCGAGCCCCAGCCGCTGCAGCCGCTGCAGCCGGGCCAGACGGCGGTGGCCGACTGGCTGGCGCGGCGCTACAGCATCGCCCCGGCGGCGATGCGCGAGCTGGTGGCGGGAGCCTGGGCGGCCGGCCACCAGGAGCACCTCGACCCGACGCTGATCCTGGCGGTCATGGCCGTGGAGTCCTCCTTCAACCCCTACGCCCAGAGCGCCGTCGGCGCCACCGGGCTGATGCAGGTGATGGCCAGCGTGCACCGTGACAAGTTCGCGCCCTACGGCGGCCCGCGGGCCAGCCTGGATCCGCTGACCAACGTGCGCGTGGGGGCCGTGGTGCTGCGCGACGCCATCGCGCGAGGCGGCTCGCTGCAGGCGGGGCTGCGCATGTACGTGGGCGCCACCTCGGATGCCAGCGAGGGCGGCTATGCCACCAAGGTGCTGGCCGAGCAGGCGCGCCTTCGGCAGATCCTCACCTCGGTCAAGCCGAACGCGCCGCGCACCATCGCGGCGCGGGTGCAGACGGCCAGCAGCGAGCCGGTGCGCCAGGCTGCGGCCACCTGAGTCGCGCGGGCCGTGGGCGCGGCCTCCGCGCCGTGCCCGACCCTTGCGACAACGCGCCTTTGCGGGGACACACCGGGCCGGGGGCTCGGTTACCATATGTCCGTTGCGCGACTGGCGATGAGGCCCGGCAACGCCTGTAGCGGCCCCCAGGGCCGCGGCCGGCGTGGCCGCTGCGGGCCGAGGTGGGAGTGACCACCGGGAAGCGCAACCGTTGCCGCCGTTCGCCTGGGCTCTACCACGCCGCCGGCCCGCTCCGCGGGCCGCGGCGGCCGTTCCATGCGCCTGTGTGCGCTTCGCCTCCCGGGAAACCTCCATGTTCGACCGCTCCATCGCCATTGCCCAGGCCGACCCCGAACTCTGGGCCGCCATCCAGAACGAGAACCGCCGCCAGCACGAGCATCTGGAACTCATCGCCTCCGAGAACTACGCGTCCCCCGCCGTGATGCAGGCGCAGGGCACGCAACTGACCAACAAGTACGCCGAGGGCTATCCCGGGCGCCGCTATTACGGCGGTTGCGAATACGTGGACGTGGCCGAGAGCCTGGCCATCGAGCGGGTCAAGCAGCTGTTCGGCGCCGAGGCCGCGAACGTGCAGCCCCATGCGGGCGCGCAGGCCAACGAGGCGGTGTTCCTGGCCTTCCTCAACCCCGGCGACACCATCATGGGCCTGAGCCTGGCCGAAGGCGGGCACCTGACCCACGGCATGTCGCTGAACATGAGCGGCAAGTGGTTCAAGGTCGTGCCCTACGGCCTGGACGCGCAGGAACGCATCGACTACGAGCAGATGCACCGCCTGGCGCTGGAGCATCGCCCCAAGCTGCTGATCGCGGGGGCCTCGGCCTACAGCCTGCACATCGACTTCGAGCGCTGCGCGAGCATCGCGCGCGAGGTGGGGGCCATCTTCATGGTCGACATGGCCCACTACGCCGGGCTGATCGCCGCCGGCGTGTACCCCAACCCGGTGCCCCACGCCGACGTGGTCACCTCGACCACCCACAAGACCCTGCGCGGCCCGCGCGGCGGCATCATCCTGATGAAGTCGCAGCACGAGAAGGCCATCAACTCGGCCATCTTCCCGGGGCTGCAGGGCGGGCCGCTGATGCACGTGATCGCGGCCAAGGCCGTGGCCTTCCGCGAAGCGCTGGCGCCGGAGTTCAAGGTCTACCAGCAGCAGGTGGTGGCCAACGCCCGTGCCATGTCCGAGGCGCTCGCCGCCCGCGGCCTGCGCATCGTCTCCGGCGGCACGCAGAGCCACCTGATGCTGGTCGACCTGCGCGCGAAGAACATCACCGGCAAGCTGGCCGAGTCGCTGCTGGGCCAGGCGCACATCACGGTGAACAAGAACGCCATTCCGAACGACCCGCAGAAGCCCATGGTCACCTCGGGCATCCGCGTGGGCACGCCGGCGATGACCACGCGCGGTTTCCGCGAGGCCGAGGTGGTGCGCACGGCCAACCTGATCGGCGACGTGCTCGAGGCCCCGGAGGACTCCGCGGTGCTCGAGCGCGTGCGCTCGCAGGTGCGTGAGCTGGCGGACGCCTTCCCGGTGTACTCGCCGGGCAGCTGAGCCCGCGGCCGCCGCTGCGGGCGGCCCTTGCGTGGCCCGCTTCGCGGGCCACGCGCTCAAGTTTCGCCGAAGCCTTCGGGGTTGGCCTGCTGCCAGCGCCAGGCGTCGGCGCAGATGGTGTCGATGTCGCGCACGGCCTTCCAGCCCAGCAGTTGCTGCGCCGCGCCGGGGTCCGCCCAGCACTCGGCGATGTCCCCCGCGCGCCGCGGGGCGATCTCGTAGGGCAGTTCGCGTCCGCTGGCGCGTTCCAGCGCGTGCAGCATCCGCAGCACCGAGCAGCCCTGGCCCGTGCCCAGGTTGACGGTGAACATGCCCTCATGGCCCAGCAGGTGGCGCAGCGCCGCCACATGGCCTTCGGCCAGGTCCATGACATGGATGAAATCACGCACCCCGGTGCCGTCGGGGGTGGGCCAGTCGCCGCCGAACACGCGCAGGCGCGGCAGGCGCCCCACCGCTACCTGGGTGATGTAGGGCAGCAGGTTGTTGGGCACGCCGCGGGGGTCTTCGCCGATGAGCCCGCTGGCATGCGCGCCCACGGGGTTGAAGTAGCGCAGGCGCGCGATGCGCCAGCGCGGGTCGGCGCGCTGCAGGTCCGCGAGCATGTCCTCGATCATCAGCTTGCTGCGCCCATAGGGGTTGGTCGCGCTGCGCGGGAAATCCTCGCGGATGGGTACCGTGGCCGGGTCCCCGTACACCGTGGCCGATGACGAGAAGATGATGTTGCGCAGCCCCGCGTCCTGCATCGCCCGCAGCAGCGTGGTGGTGCCGCCGACGTTGTTGTCGTAGTACTCGAGGGGTTGCTGCACCGATTCGCCCACGGCCTTCAGCCCGGCGAAATGGATCACCGCCTGCGGGCGGTGTTCGGCCAGCAGGCGCTGCAGCAGCGCGTGGTCGCGGATGTCGCCCTGGACCAGCACCGGGCGCACGCCGGTGATGCGCTCCACGCGGGCCAGCGATTCGGCGCTGCTGTTGCACAGGTTGTCGAGCACCAGCGGCGTGTAGCCGGCGTCGATCAGGGCCACGCAGGTGTGGGAGCCGATATAGCCGGCGCCGCCGGTGACGAGGATGGGGTCGGTCATCAGGATGTTCGGGGAGTTGCGGGCCGGCTCGGCAGGCCCGATCCCGCCATCCTACGCAAAGCCCGGGCCGGGATGTCCGGGCGCCTCCGACGCGCAAAAACAAAGCCGGCGCGCATCGCGGGCCGGCTTTGTCTTCTGTTCTGGTGGGGGCACAAGGATTCGAACCTTGGACCTACTGATTAAGAGTCAGCTGCTCTACCAACTGAGCTATACCCCCGAAAGCCGCACATCATACCCGAAGATTCGCGGGATGAACAAGGGGGCGTGGAGCATCCCGGGCATCAGGCCGGGGGCGGGCGGTTGGTGATGAGCCAGTAGGCGCCCAGGCTGGCCACGGTCTCTGCGAACTCGCCGAAGTCCAGCGGCTTGCGCACGAAGCTGTTGGCTCCGCTCTCATAGCTGCGCAGACGGTCCATGTCCTCGTCGGAGGAGGTCAGCATGACCACCGGCAGCAGCCGCGTGTGCTCGGCCTCGCGCAGGCGCTGCAGCACCTCGATGCCCGACAGGCGCGGCAGGCCGATGTCCAGCAGCACCACCGCGGGCAGCTGGTTGCGGTCGCGCGAGGCGAATTCGCCTTCGGCCATCAGGTAATCGACCGCCTGCTGGCCGTCGCGCATCACCTCGACCTTGTTGGCCAGGTGGATCTTGCGCAGGGATCGCAGGATCAGCATTTCATCCTGCGGGTTGTCCTCGACCAGCAGGACCGATGGTGGGTTCATGGGTACGGCGCGTCTCAGGTGGGGGTGGGCAGGCCCGCCGGATCCGGGGATCCCGCGGGAGCGGCTTGGGGCGCCGGTTGCGGCGCCAGCGTGAATTCGAAACGGGCGCCCTGGCCGGGAGCGGCCTGCGCGCGCATCGTGCCGCCGTGACGCGTCACGATGCGCTGCGCGGTGGCCAGGCCGATGCCCAGGCCGGGGAATTCGTCCTGCCGGTGCAGGCGCTGGAAGGCGCGGAACAGCCGGGCCGCGTGGGCCATGTCGAAGCCGGCGCCGTTGTCCTCCACGGCGAAGCCGCCGGCGCCGTCGAGTTCGGCCGCGCACAGGCGGATGCGCGCCGGCTCGGCCCGCGCCGTGTATTTCCAGGCGTTGCCCAGCAGGTTGCGCAGCACGGCCTCGACCATGCGCGGGTCGGCCTGGGCCCGCAGCCCGGGCTCGACTTCCCATTGCACGCGCCGCGCGGGCTCCTCGCGCGCCAGCTCGCCCAGCAGTTGTTCGCCCAGGGCCGACAGGTCCACCGGGTCGCGCCGTACCTCGCCGCGGGTGCTGCGGGACAAGGCCAGGATGCCCTCGATCAGTTCGCCCATCTTGTGGCTGGCGATGTCGACCTGGCGCAGGTACAGGCGTCCCTGCTCGGGCAGTTCGTCGGAGTAGTCCTCCAGCAGGGCCTGGCTGAAGCCGCTCATCGCGCGCAGCGGGGCGCGCAGGTCGTGGGACACGGCGTAGGCGAAGGCGTCGAGCTCGCGGTTGGCCGCGCTCAGTTCGGCGGTGCGCTCGGCCACGCGGCGTTCCAGGTCGGCGTTGAGTTGCAGCACCTGCTCGCGCAGCTCTTGCTGGGCCTTGCGCAGATGGGTGACGTCGCGCAGGATGCGCGCCGAGCCCACGGGGCGTCCGTCGATGTCGAGGATGGGCGAGACCGACACGAACACCGTGAGTTCGCTGCCGTCGCTGCGCACGCGCCGGGCCTCGTGGTGCTGCACCGCCTCGCCGCGGCGCACGCTTTCCAGCAGGCGCTGGCGTTCGACGGCGTCGTCCGGGTGGAACAGCATGCCCATGCTGCGCCCGATGGCCTGCTGCGGCGTGTAGCCGAACATGGCCTGCGCGCCATGGCTCCAGCCCATGATCATGCCGTCCAGGTCGGTGCCGACGATAGCGTCGTCCGAGCTTTCGACCACCGCGCGGTACCAGGATGCGGTGTCCGCCTGCAGCTCGCGCGCGCGGCTCTCGGCGCGCTGGGCGCGCTCGACGAACCAGGCCAGCACGCTGGCCAGCACGCCGTTGCCGGCCAGCAGGCTCCACTGCAGCAGGTCGCGCGGATGGGTGACGGAGAAGTTGCCGGGCAGCTGCTGCAGGCCGATGGCGCTGATCAGGCCGCTGAGCGCGGTGCACAGCAGTCCGGGGCCGAGGCCTCCGAGCAGCGCGCACACGGTGATGGGCACCATGAACAGCACCAGCAGCGGACGTTCGCCGTAGACGCCCGCCAGGGCCTCGCGCAGGCTCAGCGCGGCCAGCGGCAGCACGATCGCCAGCGCGTAGGCGGCGCTTCGCCGGGACGGCAGGTGCCTTTCGCGAAGCGGCATGGGCGGGCGCGGGCGGAGGGGGCGGGAGCGCGCGAAGGCGCGGGCCGGAACCGCGCGCCGCGAACGGCGTTCGCCCGGCAATCCGCACGAACATACGGGGAGCCCTCGCGCGCTGTCAACGCCGGGGGCATCGGCGCGTGGAACTCAGGCACCGGTCCATTGACGCACGCGGCCGACGTCCACGTGCACGAAATCCGAATGCGGGTAGTAGCCCACGCCGCCGCCGCGCAGCGACAGCGCCAGCGCGCGCAGGCGCGGCAGGTCGCAGCCGGGGATGCGGATGTCCGCGGCCATGCCCTGCATGTGCAGGCTGCCGCTGGAGACCTGGCCGCTGCGCGCGTGCAGCGCGGCGTTGGTGGCCGGCGAGCGGTAGCCGCTGATCAGCTGGATGGGCCGCGAGGCGCCCAGGCCCTCGCGCATGGCGTGCAGCAGGTTCAGCAGTCCGATGTCGATGGCGTGCACCTGGCCGTTGCGGTAGTCGCGCAGCAGGTGCTGGATGTCGAGCAGGGGCTGTTCCAGGTATTGCCCCTGTTCCCAGTAGACGGTGCGCAGGCTCTCGCCGGTGTGCAGGTTCTCGAAGGCCAGGCTGCGCGCCGCGGCGGGCGCGGCCCGGGCGTGCCGACGCGGCAGCGCGTACAGCGCGCCGCCGGCGGCGGCTGCCAGCAGGCGCCGGCGCGTGGGGCAGGGCAGGAGTTTCGGGGGCATGGGCGGAACTGGCACGGGCAGCGCACATGCTACGCGATGTAACTCATCTTCCCGCGGGCTGGTCGATGCGCCCGGCCAGGCCCTGGGGCGCTTGCAGCAGGGCTTGCGCCCGCGGCCAGTCGATGCGTGCCTGCAGGCCTTCGCGGGCGGCCAGTTCGCGCAGTTCGCGCAGGCTGGCGGCGGCGCTGCCGCGGCGATAGGGATCGGGGTTGGCCTGCAGCCACAGCTGGCCCCCGGGGGGTTCGGCGAGCAGCCAGCTGCGGTAGACGATGTGCACGGGGGTGCCGAGGCGCACGGCTTGCAGCAGCTGCGTCGCGTGGTCGTCGTCCAGCCGGATGCAGCCGTGGGTGCGGAAACTGTGGATGCTGGCGGGCGCGTTCGTGCCGTGGATGCCGTAGCCGGGGGCGTCCAGCCCGACCCAGGCGTGGCCCAGCGGGTTGTCGGGCCCGCTCGGTACCTCGCTGAGCACGGGCTTGCCCTCGCGGCGCATTTCTTCCTGGATGGACAGGGGCACGTGCCACACGGGGTCGCGCCGCAGTTGCGCCACGCGAAAGCGGCCCAGCGGGGTCGGCCAGTCGGGGCGGCCCACCGCCACCGGCCAGGCCGCCACCAGCTGTCCTGCGCTGCGCAGGAACAGCATGCGCTGGGGCAGGTTGATCAGGATTCCGTCGGCGGGCCCGGGCGGCACCACCTGCGGGTTGTCGATGCGCAGGCACTGGCCGGGACGCAGCGGGGCGCGCGCGTCCAGCGCGTTGTCGCTCAGCAGCCGGGCCAGGGGCTCGCCGTAGCGCGCGGCGATCGCCAGCAGGGTTTCGCCGCTGCGCACGCAATGCTGGCCGGGGCCGCCGGCCAGCTCATGCGAGAGCTCGGGCGGCGTCGTCTCGGACGGGCTCGCGCCGGCCGTGGCGGGCAGCGCGCAGGCGGCCCACAGCAGCAGCGCGGCCGCCCGCCGGGCCGCGCCGGTGCACCAGACCCGGCTCACGCGCGCCCGGGCCCGGCGCCGCGCGCCTGGGCTTCGGCGGCGCGCATCTCGCGTTGCAGGCGCTGGCGGATCTGGCCGATGCGCGCGGCTTCCAGGCCGATGCGCGCCAGGCGCGACAGCAGCGGATCGTCGCTGGCCAGCCAGTCCTCGGCGGGGCCGGGCTCGGCGCTGGCCGCGGGCGCCAGCCGGCGCAGCACGCGCTCGCGGCAGAGCTCGATCCATTGCAGGGCCTGCGCGTCGATGCGCCCCTGGGGCTGCAGCTGGGCGCGCAGCAGGCGCAGCGAGACCAGCTGCGAGGCCAGCAGGTAGGCGTGGGTGATGATGCCGGCCAGCTCCTGCGGGGCGCGGCGCTGCGCCTGCGGCTCCTCCAGCATGCGCCCGTACAGGCCGGTAATAGCCGCCAGATTGTCGAACAGCTGCTTGCGCGCCACGCGGAACTCGCGTTCCTGGTGCGCCTGCTGCTCCAGCACGACCTGCGCGTAGCGGCTGAGCGCGCTCAGCAGGTCGCGCAGCTGGCGCGGCGCGTCCAGGTATTCCCAGCGCGGCAGCACATGGCTGGCGGCCCATGCCAGCGCGGCGCCGATGGCCGTGTCCAGCAGGCGCTGCTGCACCAGGATGTGGGTGTTCTCCTGCAGCAGATGCGCCAGCAGCAGAGCCAGCGCGCTGCCCGCAATCGCGGTGAAGCGGTAGTGGGTGGTGACGAAGGTGCGCGCCAGCGCCATCGCCAGGAACAGCGCCAGCAGCAACCAGTCCAGCCCGGGGTTCAGCGCCAGGAACAGCGCCACCAGCACGCAGCCGGCGATGGTGCCGAACAGACGGTCGCGGATGCGCTGGCGGGTGACGCCGTAGTTGGGCCGCAGGATCACCGCGATGGTCAGGGCGATCCAGTAGTCGTGGGTCTGGTGCGAGAACAGCAGGCGCGACACCAGCAGGGAAAGCGCCAGCGCCAGCGCCAGGCGCACCGCGTGGCGGAAGATGGGCGAGCCCAGGCGCAGGTGCGACAGCACCTGCTTCGGGTCGTATTTCCAGGCGCTGACGAACAGCCGTACGTCGGGCACCTCGGGCACCGCGGGCGTGGCCGGGGGCGCGTGGCGCATGGCGTAGGCCTGGTCCAGCGCGCCGATCAGGCGGTCGGCCTGGCGCAGGGTCTGCAGTTGCGCGCCGAGCTGCGCGCGCGCGTCGAGCAGCTCGGGCTCGTGGCGCGGGCCCAGCCAGGCGTCGGCGAGCTGCTGCACGGCGTCCCAGCCCTCGGGCCGGGGCGCGCGCTCGGAGGTGTCGCGGTCGTGGAGCAGGGCCAGCGCCAGCGCGCCCAGCATGTCGGCGCTGTGCTGCATGCCCTGGCCCAGCGCGTCCAGCACGTCGCTGCCGTCGAAGGTCTCGCGCAGCGGGGCCGCGTCGATCTGCGCGGCCAGCTGGGTTTCGAACAGGTCCAGCGCGACCAGCAGCATGTGGGTCCACAGCGCGTCGCGCGGGCCGTGGCCCTCGCGCAGCACCAGATCGCGCGCCGACTGCAGCGCGTCGTTGACGGCGCCTTGCAGCGCGGCCGCCTGCGCGTAGGCGTCGCCCTCGCCGGGCACGGCCGGCCGCGCGGCCTGGCGCAGGTACATGGAGCCCTGCCAGCGCGCGTAGGCGGCCATGCCGTCGATCAGTTCGGCCAGCGCCTGCTGTTTCACGCGGGTGCGCAGCCAGCGCCCGATGAGCAGCGCGTAGCCGGTGTAGGCCAGCGCGCCCGCCAGCAGCAGCGCGGTGCCGGCGGCGAGGTCCCCGGGGCTGCGCGGCGCCGGGATGCCCATGGTGATGATGGTGATGAACAACAGGCAGAAGGCCACCGCCACCGCCCGCTTGCCCCACAGGCTGACCAGCCCGGCGAGAAAGCCCAGCAGCGGCACCACGGCCAGTTGCACCCAGGGATGGGCCACGCTGGCCCAGACGGCGGCGAAGCACAGGGTTCCGGCGATGGAGGCGAACAGCAGTTCCACCGCCTTGAGGCCGACCGGCGCGGGGTTGTCGGCGAAGGACACCATCAGCGCGCCGGTGCCCAGGCTGAGCGCGGCGCCCATGCCGCCCAGCGCGTAACCGGCGAAGCCCAGCACGAAGGTGCCGGTGGCGGAGATCAGCCCGCTGGTGAAATAGCGGCTGAACACCACGCGGCTGAGACTGTCGATCGCCCCCTGGGCCGGTCCCAGGGCGGACCGGCGATCTCCCATCAGGGATTTCACTTAGGCGGCGGCCTTCCGCAGCATCAGGTAAAGCTCGTCCTTGAGCTTGAGTTTCTGCTTTTTCAGGGTCTCGATGGTGACGTCGTCGCCCGTCTCGATGCCTTCCTCCAGGTTGCGGATGCGTTGATCCAGCTCGTTGTGGCGTTCGAACAGCTTGGCGAAGTGGGCATCGAGGGTCTTCAGCTTGGAAATCAGGTCGCGGTATTCGGGAAACACGTTGTTCTCCTGTTCAGGGGCGGGACCTGGCGCCGGGCCTTGCACCCGGCGACGCGATGGCTGCGCGTCCAGTATAGGAAGCCCCCGCCGCCCGCGCCAAGCCGAGGGTGCTTCAGATCGCCGCGTGCGCCGCGTGCGCCGCGCGCCAATCGGCCACGTGGCGGGGCAGGGCCTGCAGCGTGCGCAGCACCTGCACCCCGGCCGGGGGCCGGGACAGCGCGGGCGAGGAACCGCCGGCCCAGATCTCCACCGCGTCGGGCAGGGCCGAGCGCAGGGCCGACAGCGTGTCGCGCACCTGGGCCCGCGCCGGCTGGGCGCTGAAACTCAGCGCCAGCACGTCGGCGCGGTGGGCCGTCACCGCGAGCAGCATGTCGGCCATCGGGGTCTGCACCCCCAGGGACACGCAGTGGCAGCCTTCCAGGGACATCATCGCCTCGGCCATCAGCAGGCCCAGGCCGTGCGGTTCCTGGGCCATGGTGGTCAGCAGCACCCGCGGGCGCTCGCGGGCCGGGGACTCGGCCGCGCTCAGCGCGGCGATGGCGCCGCGCAGCACGCGGTGCATGGTCTCCGAGTACAGGTGCTCCTCGAACACCTGCAGCTCGCCGCGCATCCAGGCCTCGCCCACCTCGGTGGTCAGCGGCGCGACGAGTTCGGTCACGAAGCGCTCCAGGCCCAGGCGGATCTGCGCCTGCTGCAGTTCGCGCCGCAGGCGCTCCGCGTCGTGTCCGCGCAGCACGGCCAGCCAGTGGCCGAGCCCGGGCCCGGCGGGCGTGGCGGCCGCCGCCGGCGCGCGCGGCGCCATGGCCTCGAGCTGCTCGCGGGGCAGGGCCACGATGCGCCCCGGGCGGTGCCCCTGCATCATCAGGCGCCGCAGCAACTGCAGCTTGTGCACCTGCTCGGCCGGGTACAGGCGCTCGTCGGCCGCGTTGCGCAAGGGCGCCGGGAAGCCGTAGCGCCGTTCCCACATGCGAAGGGTGTCCTTCGACAATCCGGTGTCGCGCTCGACCGCGGCGATACTCAGGCCGCGCGCGTCATCCGGCGCGTCCTCGACCGGTTGCACGTTGATTTGCTGGGAATTCGGGAGCTGGGGCATGGCAGGACCGGATGATAATGGGTGCGGACTCTGCGCGCGTCGGGGTCGTCAATTGTCCTGGACATTTGCAGTTCTTGCCTACCTGGCGCGCCCGCGGATGGCGCCGCGCCGCGGGCGGTACCATCACGGCTTCGCGCTCCGGTCGCCGGCGCCGGCCGCGTCGGCCATCCTCGAAGGTTTCCATCATGATCCAGCGCCGCCCCGCCAGTTTCGAACTGCACCCCGACACCGTCGTCGACACCCTGGGCGAGGAGCCCGAGGGCGGCGGCACGCTCGCGTTCGAGGCGCCGGAGCCGGCGCCGGAACACCCCGGCGAGCCGGCGCTGCCCGAGCGCGCCCTGCTCCTGGAGGAATTCTTCAACGGGCGTCTGTGGGCCGAAGGCGTGGTGTGCGACCGGCGCGGACGCGTGCGCCGACGCCTGCGCATCGACATGCAGGCGCTGTGGGAAGGCGACTGGGGGCGCCTGCAGGAGTCCTACGTGTTCGACGACGGCGAGCGCCAGCAGCGCACCTGGAGCCTGCGCCGCTTTCCCGAGCACGAGGGCGTGCGGCGCTACGAGGCCACGGCCGCCGACGTGGTGGGCACCGCGCACGGGCGGGCGCAGGGCCACGAGATGCGCTGGAGCTACCGCATGGACCTGCCGGTCGGCCGCTTCAGGGTGCGCCTGCGCATGGACGACCGCATGTACCTGGTGGGCGACGGGCTGGCGGTCAACCGCATCGAGATCCGCAAGTTCGGCCTGCGCGTGGGCAGCCTGCTGCTGAGCTGCGGCAGGAGCGCCTCGCCCGCGGACCTGGAACTGGCGCCCCCGCCCCGCGCGCGCTGAGCCCCCGGGGGCCCGGCGCGCAAGGAGCCAGGGGCGGCGGCGGGCCCCGGCTCAATCCTCCAGGTTGGCGCCGAGCGCCTGGCGCACGGCCAGCAGTTCGTCGGGCACCCGCGGGGCCAGCCTGGCGAACAGTTCGTCATGCAGCGCCAGTTCCTTGCGCCAGTCCGCGGCGCCGGCCTCGATCACGCAGGCGTAGTTCTCGGCGCTGAAGTCCAGCCCGGCCCAGTCCAGGTCCTCGCGGCGCGGGCTGACGCCGAAGAAATGGTCCTGTCCCTGGGCGCTGCCCTCGATGCGCTCGATCATCCACTTGAGCACGCGGGCGTTCTCGCCGTAGCCGGGCCACACGAAGCGCCCGTCGGCCCCCTTGCGGAACCAGTTGACGCAGAAGATGTGCGGCAGCGTGGCCGACTCGCCCTGCAGCTTGTGCTCGACGTCCACCCAGTGGCGGAAGTAGTCGCCCATGTGGTAGCCGCAGAAGGGCAGCATGGCGAAGGGGTCGCGGCGCACCACGCCCTGCTTGCCGGCCGCCGCGGCGGTGGTTTCCGAGCCCATGGTCGCGGCCATGTACACGCCTTCCAGCCAGTTGCGGGCCTCGGTGACCAGCGGCACCGTGTCGGAGCGGCGCCCGCCGAACACGAAGGCGTCGATGGGCACGCCGGCGGGGTCGTCCCAGGCCGGATCCAGCGCCGGGTTGTTGGTGGCCGCCACCGTGAAGCGCGCGTTCGGGTGGGCCGCCTTCGCGCCGGTGGCCGCGGCGATCTCCGGGGTCCAGTCCCTGCCCTGCCAGTCGATGGCGTGCCGGGGTGCCGGGCCCATGCCCTCCCACCACACGTCGCCGTCGTCGGTGAGCGCGACATTGGTGAAGATCACGTCGCGCTCCAGGCTGCGCATGCAGTTGGGATTGGTCTCGGAATTGGTGCCTGGCGCCACGCCGAAATAGCCCGCTTCCGGGTTGATCGCCACCATGCGCCCGTCGGCGCGGGGCTTGATCCAGGCGATGTCGTCGCCGAGGGTGGTGATCTTCCAGCCAGGCATCGACGCCGGCGGGATGAGCATGGCGAAGTTGGTCTTGCCGCAGGCGCTGGGGAAGGCCGCGGCCACGTGGTACTTGCGCCCGGCCGGGGTGGTCACGCCGAGGATCAGCATGTGCTCGGCCAGCCAGCCCTGGTCGCGCCCCATGCGCGAGGCGATGCGCAGCGCGAAGCACTTCTTGCCCAGCAGCGCGTTGCCGCCGTAGCCCGAACCGTAGGACCAGATCTCCGAGGTCTCGGGGTAGTGGACGATGTACTTGTGCTCGGCGTTGCAGGGCCAGGGCACGTCGGCCTGCCCGGGTTGCAGCGGCGCGCCCACGCTGTGCACGCAGGGCACGAAGTCGCCGTCGGTGCCCAGCAGTTCCACCACCGCGCGGCCCATGCGGGTCATCAGGCGCATGTTCACCGCCACGTAGGGCGAGTCCGACAGCTCGACCCCGATGTGCGAGATCGGCGAGCCCAGCGGCCCCATGCTGAAGGGCACCACGTACAGCGTGCGCCCGCGCATGCAGCCGCGGAACAGCGCTTTGTCGCCGGTCTGCAGCAAGGCGCGCATCTCGGCCGGGTCCACCCAGTTGTTGGTCGGGCCGGCGTCCTCGCGGCGCACGCTGCAGATGAAGGTGCGGTCCTCGACCCGCGCCACGTCGGAGGGGTCGGAACAGGCCAGGTAGCTGTTCGGGCGCCGCACCGGGTCGAGGCGCCGGAAGGTTCCGGCATCCACCAGTTGCTGGCACAGGCGCTCGTATTCCTCCTGGCTGCCGTCGCACCAGTGCACTTTTTCGGCTTGCGTGAGGTGGGCGATGCGCTCGACCCAGGCGATGAGTTTGGCGTTGCGCACGTATCCGGGCACCGTGCCCGGCGCGCTGGCCTGAGGAATGGCGTTCATGGGACTGCTGGCTCCGTGTTCGGCGTCGCCGCGATCGGCGGTGTGCACCGCAACATCGAGCGTAGCCGTCGTTATGGTCGTTGACGGCGCCGAATGCGCCGTGAAGCCAGTGTACTCACCCGCCATGCGTGCCGAGGCGCTTCGTGCACGGCGCCCGCGCCGCCGCCTCAGGCGCGGTAGAAGGCCCAGAAGAATTCGCGCTGCGACTTGGTGGCCTTGACCTGCTGCATCGCGCATTTCGCATGCAGCACCAGATCCGCGGCCTCGCCGGGATCGTCGGGGAACAGGGTCACGCCCATGCTGATCGGGCACTGCCAGAACAGCGCGTCGGACAGCGCATAGGGCACGTCGAAGTCCAGCTGCAGGCGTTCCAGGAGCGGGGCGATGTTGTGCATGCCCTGGATGCCTTCGAGCACCAGCACGAACTCGTCGCCGTCGCTGCGCACGACCAGGTCGGTCTTGCGCAGCGCGCGCTGCAGGCGCTGCGTGAACTGTCGCAGCACGGCGTCGCCGGCGGCGCGCCCGTGGGCCGCATTGAGCTCCTCGAAGGCGTCGAAATCCAGCACGGCCACGGCCAGGCGCTGGCCGCTGCGCCGGCTGCGCTCCAGCGCGGGGGGCAGCATCTCGTCCAGCGCGGCGCGGTTGAGCAGCCCGGTCAGGCCGTCGCGCAGCGGGCTTTGCTCCAGGCGCTGGCGCAGTCCGTCACCGGCCTCGCGGTAGCCCTCGAGCTGCCAGGCCTCGTCGCGGCGCAGGCGCTTGTACAGCGCGCCCATCAGCGGGCGGCGCTGCTGCAGCGACATGCCCGCCGCGAAGAGTTCGAAATCGGCGGCGAAGCCCGAGGACATGGTCATGATCCACAGCGGGCCCAGGCCCCAGGCGTGGAACAGCTTGCCGGTCTCGAGCATGCGCTGCTGCAGCTCGGGCGTGTAGTGAGGCGCCAGCAGTTCGCGGTAATGGGCGGCGTGCAATTCCAGCAATTGCGCCAGCGCGTCCTCGCCCAGCGCCTCGAGCATCTCGCCGCGCCCGAGCAGCGCGCGCGCCTGGGTCTCGAAGGCCGCGCAGGCGGCGTCCGTGCGTGCCAGCAGCGCCGGCGCATGCTCGCGCAGCGCACGCGTCTCGTCGGCGCTGAGCTGCAGAAAATCGAGCAAGGTCTCCATCGTGCGTTCCCCGGCAGTGGGCGGACGGCGGGCGCGCGGCGGTTGCCGGGGCCTGTCCCTGTGCACCATTCTCGGCGTCAGCGGGGCGCCGTGGCGCCCGCGCAGCCCAGGAAAACGCCGTTTGCGTGACCGATTTCACGCCACGCCTCGCGCCGGGGCCGCACCCGGCCACGGCACAGGCCTCAGGCCAGGCGCTCGCGCATGCGGCGGCAGATCTGGTCGAAGGCCTCGCGCGCGGCGGGCAGGGTGTTGGCCATGGCCAGGAAACTGTGCAGCACGCCGGGGCAGCGCTGCATCTCGCAGTCCACCCCGGCCTCGCGCAGGCGCGCGGCGTAGCGTTCGCCCTCGTCGCGCAAGGGGTCGAGCTCGGCGCTGAACAGCAGGGTGGGCGGCAGCACGTGCAGCCGGTCGCCGTGCAAGGGCGATGCGTCGGGGTCCATGCGCAGCGAGGGATCGGCGCAATAGTGGTTCCAGAACCAGTGCATGTCGGCAGCCGTGAGCAGGTAGCCCTCGGCGAAGTCCCGGTAACTCGGCGTGTCGAAGCCGGCGTCGGTGACCGGATAGACCAGCACCTGCAGGTCGGCGCCGCGCGTGCCCGCCGCGGCGGCCAGGCGGCGCGCCGCCACCGTGGCCAGCGTGGCGCCGGCGCTGTCGCCCATGACCACGAGGCGGCGCAGCGGCCGGCCCAGCAGGCGCGCGCCCTCGGCGGCGCCGAAGCGCAGCGCGGCCTCGGCATCGTCCACCGGGGTGGGGAAGGGGTGCTCGGGAGCCAGGCGGTAGTCCACCGACAGCACCGCCGTGCCGGTGCGTTGCGCCAGCAACGCCGTGTAGGGTTCGAAGGCCGCCACCGAGCCGAGCACCCAGCCGCCGCCGTGGAAGTACACGACCAGGCAGTCGGCCGCTGGGTCGTCGGCGTACAGGCGTGCGTGCAGCGGCGTGCCGTCCAGCGCGGGCACGCTCAGGTGGCGCATGCGCGCCAGCGCGGGTGCCGGTCCGAACAGCAGCTCGAACCAGCTGGGGAACTGGCGTGCCTGCTGCACGCTCAGTCCGCTCAGGGGCTGGCGCCCGCGCGTGCGCGTGCGGCGCAGGAAATCGCGCGTGGCCGCGTCCAAGCCGTCGGCGGGAGAGGTCTGGGTCATCTCAGGAACGGCGCCCCTGGCGCCGCGGCTGCCATCCCTGCGCGAGCACGCGGCGCCAGATGGCCTGGCGCTCGGCGTCGCTCATGAACAGCCAGTTGGAAATTTCCGTCAGCGTGCGTCCGCAGCCGCGGCAGACGTCGTCGAAGCAGGCCGAGCAGATGCCCACGCAGGGGCTTTGCGGGAGGTCCGGCGGCAGGGGGGTGGGGTCGGTGGTTTTCATGGGGCCTCGCCTGCGACGGCCCCGCAGCCGTCGGCCTCGAGCAGGCGCACCGCGTCGAGGGCCGCGAGCTGCGGTTGGCACGCGCGCAGGATCCAGTGTGCCAGCGTACAGGTGTCGGTGTCGTCCAGCCCGTCGATGTCGTACAGCGGCTGGTGGTCCAGGCGTTCGAACAGCGGGCGGAACAAGGTCTTGACGTCGCCGAAGTCCACCACCCAGCCCAGCACCTGATCCAGCGGCGCGCTCAGGCCCAGGCGCAGGCGGAAGGTCTGGCCGTGCAGCCGGGCCTGCGCGCTGCCGGCGGGCGCGCGGCGCACGCGCACCGCGCTGTCCAGGCTGAACTCCTTCCAGATGCGGTAGCCCCGGCCGTCGTAGCGCGCGCCGGAGGAGCCGGTCTCGAACACGGACACGCTGCGCAGGGTGTCCAGCGAGGGGCGCAGGCGCTGCCAGATCCAGGCCGCCAGCACTTCGCTGGTGGGGTTGTCCAGGCCCTCGATGTCGTTGAGCAGCACATGGTCCAGACGCGCGGCCAGCGGCGCCCAGTGCGCGTCGAGGGTGTCGTGGCCGGTGCCGGCCGCGCACAGCTCGACCTCGAAGCCGTGGCCGTGCATGCGCCCGCACTTGTGTCCCGCGGGAACCCGGGGCAGGAAGTGCGCGGCCTGGAAACGGTAGCGCCGCAGGCTCAGCAGCGTGCCCTGCGCGTCGCTGCGCACGCCCTGGAACGGGGTGCTGCGCAGTTCCAGGGCCGCCGGCGCCGCATCGGTGCGCAGGCGCGCGGCCAGCCAGGCCGCCAGCGCGGCGTCGTCCGGGTGCTCCAGTAGCTGGTTGAGGTCGCTGTAGCCCAGCGGGTCCAGCGCCCGCGCCAGGTGCTCGCGCATCGCCTGCACTTCCCCGCCGGGTGGCGCGGGCAGCGCCGCTTCGGGCAGCTGGGCCCGCAGCTGGAAGCCGTGGCCGTGCAGGGCGTGCGCGCGGTGGCCGCTGGGCAGGCGCGGCAGGCGCCGCGCGGCCTCGAAGCGCCCGCGGGCGGTGAGCAGGGAAGGAGCGGAGCGGGGTGTTGGGGACGACATGGGCGAACGGCGGCTACGGAGCGCCCGGAGGCGGGGCCGGAAGGCCTTTCCGGGGGCGAGCGGGCGAGCGGGCGCGCAGGGCCAGGGCGGCCGCTCAGGGCGAAGTGTAGCCAGCGGCCCGCTGCGGCGCCTCCTAGAATCGGGGCCATGCGTCGAATACCCGCCGATTCCCCCCTGTTGCCCGTGCTGCTGGGCGCCTTGAGCGCGATGGTCGCCTTGTCCATCGACATGGGGCTGCCGGCGCTGCCGAGCCTGGCCGTCGCGCTGCACGCGCCGCAACGCGACGCCACGCTGACCCTGAGCCTGTTCCTGGCCGGCTTCTCGCTCGCGCAACTGGCTTTCGGGCCGCTGTCGGACCGCTTCGGGCGGCGCCCGACGCTGCTCGGCGGCTGCGTGCTGTTCAGCGTGGGCAGCGCCGCCTGCACCTTCGCGCCGGGCATGGGCACGCTGCTGGCCGCGCGTCTGCTGGCCGGCTGCGGCGCGGGAGCCGGCATGGTGGTGGTACTGGCCGTGGTGCGCGATCTGTACGAGGGCTCGCGGGCGCGCAGCCACCTGTCCACCCTGAACCTGATCCGCGCCATCGCGCCCATCCTGGCGCCGAGCATCGGCGCGTGGATGCTGCGCGTGTCCTCCTGGCGCGGCATCTACGCGTCGCTCACCGGCTTCGGCTGCCTGGTCACGCTGGTGGCCTGGCGAGGCCTGGGCGAGAGCCTGCGCCGACCTGATCCGCACGCGCTGCGCCTGCGCCGGCTGGCGGCGAACTACCGCGACATGCTGGCCCACCCCGAGGCCTTCGGGCACGCGATGGTCAATGCGCTGGCCTTCGGCAGCCTGTTCGCCTACGTCGCCGGCTCGCCGCTGCTGATGACCCGCGTACTGGGCCTGACGCCGGTGCAGTACGGCATCGTGTTCTCCTGCACCGCGCTGGGTATCGTGGCCGGCGCCAGCACCAGCGGCTACCTGGGGCGCCGCCACGTGCCGGGCCATCTTCCGCTGGCCGTCGGCCTGGGCGGCGCGATGGTCGCCGCGTGCATGGTGTTCGCGCTGGGCTGGTTGCCGCGGGCCGGGCTGGGCGCCTACGTGCCGCCGCTGCTGCTGGGCACCTTCTCCTACGGGCTTCTGTCTCCCAGCGCGGTGCACGGGGCCTTGCATCCCATGCCCCATATCGCGGGCGTGGCCGGCGCCTCGCTCGGATTCGTGCAGATGGCCACCGGTTCCGCCGCCTCCGCGATGGTGGCCTGGTTCGACGACGGCCGCAGCGCGCACTCGATGAGCCTGACCATGATGCTCTGCTCCACCTGCGCGCTGCTCACCTACCTGGCGGTGGTGCGCCCCGCGCAGCGCCGGCGCCCGGCGCAGGCGATCTGACAAGGACGATCCGACAAGGACGATGCGATGCGGGCTGCTGCCCGCGCGCCCACCCAAGGAAGCTTTCGCATGACCCTGAAATTCTCGGCACGTGCCCAGGCCATCGCGCCTTTTCTCGCCATGGAGTTCGGCAAGCGCGCCGCCGAACTGGAAGCCGGCGGACGCTCGGTGGTGCGGCTCAACATCGGCGAGCCGGATTTCGGGGCGCCGCCCCAGGTGCTGGAAGCCGCGGCGCGGGCCGCGCAGGGCACGCGCCTGACCTATACCGCCGCGCTGGGCCTGCCCGAGCTGCGCGAGGCCATCGCCGGCTTCTACCTGCGCGCGCACGGCCTGCAGTTGGACCCGCGGCGCGTGGTGGTCACCGCCGGGGCCTCCGCGGCCTTGCTGCTGGTGACCGCGGCGCTGGTCGACGCCGGCGACGAGGTGCTGGTGGGCGATCCCTCCTATCCCTGCAACCGCCAGTTCCTGGCCGGTTTCGGCGCCGACGTGCGCCTGGTGCCCACCGACGCCTCCACGCGTTTCCAGCTCGACGAGGCGCTGGTGCGCCGGCACTGGAGCGAGCGCACCCGCGGGCTGATGATCGCCACGCCGTCCAACCCCACGGGCACCTCGGCGCCGCCGGAGCAGCTCCGGGCGATGTGCGAGTTCGCGCGCGAGCGCGGCGCCTGGCGCGTGGTCGACGAGATCTACCTGGACCTGGCCGACGGCGATGCCTCGGGACGGCCCGCGCCCAGCGTGCTGGCCTGGGACGACGAGGCGGTGGTGATCAACAGCTTTTCCAAGTACTTCGGCATGACCGGCTGGCGCCTGGGCTGGTGCGTGGTGCCGCCGGAGATGGTGCCCGTGGTCGAGCGTCTGGCGCAGAACTACTACATCTGCCCCTCGACGCTGGCGCAGCACGCCGCGCTGGCCTGCTTCACCCCCGAGGCGATCGCCGTGTGCGAGCAGCGCCGCGCCGAATTCGCCGCGCGCCGGCGCCTGGTGCTGGAGGGCCTGCGCGAAGCCGGCCTGCAGGTGCCGGTGGAGCCCGACGGCGCCTTCTACGTCTACATCGACGTCGGCTCGACGCGGCTGGATTCCATGCGCTTTTGCGAGCGCGCGCTGGACGAGGCCGGGGTGGCGCTCACGCCGGGCCACGATTTCGGCGAATGCGGGGCGAGCCGCCACGTGCGCCTGTCCTACGCGGCGTCGCGCGAGCAGCTGAGCGAAGGCCTGCGGCGCCTGGCCGGCTTCGTGCGCGGCCTGGACGCGCAGCGGGGCAGGGCGGCATGAGCCTGGAATCGGTACGCGCCTTCCTCGGCGAGCACGCACCCGATATCGAGGTGCTGGAGAGTTCCGAGCCCACCGCGACGGTGAGCGCGGCGGCCACCGCGCACGGCGTGCTGCCGGCGCAGATCGCCAAGACCCTGTCGCTGTGGCTGAAGGACCATGCGGTGCTGGTGGTGCTGGGCGGCGACGCGCGCCTGGACAACCGCAAGTTCAAGCAGCACTTCGGGGTCAAGGCGAAGATGCTCGGGGCCGAGGAGGTGGCGCACTGGACCGGGCATCCGGTCGGCGGCGTGTGTCCCTTCGGGCTGGCGCATCCGCTGCCGGTGTATGCGGACCTCTCGCTGCGGCGCTTCGAGGTGGTGCTGCCGGCGGCCGGATCCATCCACTCGGCGCTGCGCATCGAGCCCGATCGTCTGGCACGGCTCACCGGTGCCCACTGGGTGGACGTGGCGCAGCTGCCGACCTGAGTGGGCCGGCGGCGCGGCGCCGCGCCGGGGCCCGCGCCGCGCCCTGCAGCTTTCGTGCTCGCGCGCTATGGTTCATGCTGGCTACGCCCTGGAGATCCGCGCATGAGTGAACAAGACACCTACACCCCGCCTCGGGTGTGGACCTGGAAGTCCGCCAACGGCGGGCGCTTCGCGAACATCAACCGTCCCGTGGCCGGAGCCACGCACGAGCGGGAATTGCCGGTGGGGCGCCATCCGCTGCAGCTGTATTCGCTGGGCACGCCCAACGGCGTGAAGGTGACGGTGCTGCTCGAGGAACTGCTGGCGGCCGGGCATGCCGGTGCCGAATACGACGCCTGGCTGATCCGCATCGGTGAGGGCGACCAGTTCGGCAGCGGTTTCGTGGACATCAATCCGAATTCCAAGATCCCGGCGCTGGTCGACCGCAGCGGCCCGAAGCCCATCCGGGTGTTCGAGTCGGGCGCCATCCTGCTGTACCTGGCCGAGAAATTCGGGGCCTTCGTGCCCACCGATCCGGCGCAGCGCGCCGAGTGCCTGTCCTGGCTGTTCTGGCAAATGGGCAGCGCGCCCTTCCTGGGCGGCGGCTTCGGGCACTTCTACGCCTATGCGCCGGTGAAGATCGAGTACGCGATCGATCGCTACGCGATGGAGTCCAAGCGCCAGCTCGACGTGCTGGACCGCCGGTTGGCGCAGTCGCGCTACGTGGCCGGCGAGGCCTACACCATCGCCGACATGGCCATCTGGCCCTGGTACGGGCAGCTGGCGCTGGGCGAGCTGTACGGCGCCGCGGAGTTCCTGCAGGTGCAGGAGTACCGTCACCTGCAGCGCTGGGCGGCGGAGCTGGCGCAGCGGGTGCCGGTGCAACGCGGGCGCCGCGTCAACCGCAGCTTCGGCGACGCCGCGCTGCAGCTGCCCGAGCGCCACGACGCCTCGGACTTCGACAAGCCGCCCCAGGCGCAGCCCGGGCAGGCCTGATCGCGCGCGAGCCGGGCGCGCCCGGCTCGCGGTGCCGGCGACGCTGCCTGGTTCAGTTCAGGGGCGGGGCGCGTTCGGGCAGGCGCGCCCACTGCTCGGGGCTTTGCTCGCGCAGCCAATCGCGGATCTGCATGGCGTCGACGAAGTCGTTGTAGGCGCCCCAGGTGCCCAGCAGCACGACGATCACGCGGCGCCCGCGCAGCCAGGCATCGAAGGCCAGGCAATGACCGGCTTCGTTGATGAAGCCGGTCTTGGACACCACCATGTGCCAGCCGCCGCCGTACAGCAGATGGTCGCTGTTGCGGTAGACCAGGCGCTCGCCGCCGGCCCGCACCACGGTGCCCACGTGGGTGGTGTCGCGGCGGATGGTCGGGTAGCGCGTGGCGGCGTCCACCAGCAGCGCGAGGTCGTGCGCGTTGGAACGGTCGCCGGGCCACAGCCCGGTGGGGTCCACGTAATGGGTGTGCAGCATGCCCAGGCGGCGCGCCTTGCGGTTCATCGCGCGGATGCAGGCAGCCAGGCCCCCGGGGTAGTGCCGTGCCAGCGCATGCGCGGCGCGGTTCTCCGAGGACATCAGCGCCAGCTGCAGCAGCCGTGCGCGCGTGAAGCGCATGCCCGGACGCAGGCGGGATTCGCTCCACTTCAGGGTGTCGATGTCGGAACGCCGGATGGTGATCACGTGGTTCATGCGCTGGTGCGCGTCCAGCACGACCATGGCGGTCATCAGCTTGGTCAGCGAGGCGATCGGGCGCACCGCCTCGGCGTTCTTGCGCAGCAGCACGCGCTGGCTGGCGGCGTCCACGACGATGGCCGAGGCCGCGTGCAAGGCCAGCGGATCGCGTTGCCACAGGCGGATCACCCGCGACGGAGTGCCCGCACCCGTCTGCCCTTGCGGCACGTTGGCTCGCGCCGCCGTCATGCCCGCCAAGCTCAACCCCATTGCCATGGCGATACGCGCCGCCGCTGCCCATCCCCTGACCAAGGCCTCTCTCCTGCCCGTGCCGGATTCCTGGCTTCCGGCTCGATCGTGAACTAATGCGCGATTGCATCATGAATCTCGGGCGCGGCCCAGCCTCGAATCGTGACAATCCCCGGAAAATGTCACCGTGGATCCGCACGCGGCGGTGGAGCCCGCTCGCGACGCCTTCCGGCGTGCGCACCCGCAGCCGCATCGGAACCCTCTCATGGATCACGTCTCCTACGCCTGGCCCCTCGTGCTGGCCTCCCTGCTCGTGGCGGTGCTGGCGGCCTATACCTCGCTGGACCTGGCGGCGCGCATTTCCACCGCGCGCTCGGCGCAGGCGCGCGCCTGGTGGCTGGGCGGCGGTGCGCTGTGCATGGGCGTGGGGATCTGGTCCATGCACTTCGTCGGCATGCTGGCGGCCACGCTGCCGGTGCCGCTGGCCTACGACCCGGGGCTGACGCTGCTGTCCCTGCTCATCGCCATCGGGGCCTCGGCCTTCGCGCTGTACCTGGTCAGCGGCGCCGATCTGCCGCGCACCCGCCTGGCCTTCGGCGCCGTGGGCATGGGCGGCGGCGTCGCCGCCATGCACTACACCGGCATGGCCGCCATGCGCATGAGCCCCTTCATCGCCTATGACCCTCTGCTGGTGCTGCTGTCCATCGCCATCGCCATCGGGGCCTCGGGGGCGGCGCTGTGGATCGCCTTCCGCCTGCGCCGGCGCACGCACCACATCCTGCGTCTGCGCGCGGGGGCCGCCAGCCTGATGGGCGCGGCCATCGCCGGCATGCACTACACCGGCATGGCCGCCGCCGGCTTCCCCCAGGGCAGCCTGTGCGGCGCGTTGCCGGGCGGCTGGAGCGGGCAGGGCCTGGCGCCGATGGTGCTGACCGCGGCGGTGGCCGTGCTGGCGGCGGCCATCGTGTTGTCCATGCTCGACCGCCGTTTCGAATCCCGCAGCGACCTGCTGCAAAGCTCGCTGTCGGAGGCGCACGGCGAGATCGCCTTCCTGGCGCTGCACGATGCGCTGACCAAGCTGCCCAACCGCCCGCAACTGGAGCGCCGCCTGGAGCAGGCCATGCGCGACAGCCGGCGCAGCGGGCAGGCCTGCGCCGTGCTGTTCGTGGACCTGGACGGTTTCAAGGCCGTCAACGACGCCTTCGGCCACCAGGCCGGAGACCGCCTGCTGGGCCTGATCGGCCCGCGCCTGCGCGAGACCATGCGCCCGGGGGACATCGCCGCGCGCATCGGCGGCGACGAATTCGTGGTCGTGGCCGAGGGGGTGCGCCGGGAGGACGCCGATGCGCTGGCGGCGCGCGTGGGCGCGGTGCTGCGCCAGGAGTTCGAGCTCGACGGACACCGTCTGCGCATTTCCGCCAGCATCGGCATTGCGCTGTACCCCAAGGACGGCCATTCGGTGCAGGAGCTGATCAGCCATGCCGATGCCGCGATGTACCGCGCCAAGGCGGGCGGGCGCGACGCGCACCACTTCTTCGACCCCTCGATGCTGGTCAACGCGCAGGAGAACCTCGAACTGCTGGCCGAACTGCGCGGCGCGCTGGCGCGCGGGGAATTCCGCCTGCACTACCAGCCCAAGCTCGACCTGCGCAGCGGCCGCGCGGTGGGCGCGGAGGCCTTGTTGCGCTGGGCAAGCCCCAGCCGAGGCAACGTGCCGCCCGACCGCTTCCTGGAACTGGCCGAACACGCTGGCCTGATCGTGCCCATCGGCGACTGGGTGCTCGACGAGGCCTGCCGCCAGGCCGCGGTCTGGCGTGCCGAGGGGCATGGGAACTGGAGCGTGGCGGTGAATCTGTCGGCCTTGCAGTTCGACCATCCGGGCCTGGTGCAGTCGGTGCGCGACGCGCTGCGCCGGCACGCGCTGCCGCCGCGTGCTCTGGTGCTGGAGGTGACCGAGTCCACCGCCATGCGCAACGTCGAGGCCAGCATGGCCATCCTGAAACAATTCGAGGCCATGGGCGTGGGGGTGTCCATCGACGACTTCGGCACCGGCTACTCCAGCCTGCTCTACCTCAAGCGCCTGCCTGCCAGCGAACTCAAGGTGGATCGCGGCTTCATCCGCGACGTGCAGCACGACGCCGACGACGCGGCCATCGTGTCGGCCATCGTGGCGCTGGCGCAGCGCCTGCAACTGCGGGTGGTGGCCGAGGGTGTCGAGACGATCGAGCAGCAGGACTACCTCAAAGGCCTGCACTGCGACCAGGCGCAGGGTTTCCTGTTCAGCGAGGCGGTGCCGGGGGCCGAGTTCGCGCGCGTGGTCGAAAGGGCCGAGGCCCAGATGCGCGAGGCCCAGGCGCGCGAAGCGCAGACGCGCGACACCCCGATGCGCGAGGCCGGTGATCTGCGCGCGGTCAACGCCGCGTAGGGTCGGGGCTGCGCGCCGGGCGCGGGGCGCGTAGGATGCGGCGCATGCGACGCAACCTGTTCATCATCGCGGTGGGAATCTTCGTGCTGGCGGGCACGGCCGTATCGGCGTGGATGCTGGTGCCGATGTCCGGGCGTCCGCTGGGCTCCCTCAGCGCCTCCGAGGGCAACCGCGTGATCTGGGGCTGGGCCCTGGCCACGCTGGTGTTCGGCATGGCCTGCGTGTGGCTGGTGCTGGTCCTGCACCGCGTGATCCACCGCGCCGACCAGCGCGCCGCGCTTCGCCGCACCGCGGAGCACTCGCGCTAGGGCTGTGCCCGGTAGGTCGCCAGCTCGTCGATGGGCGGGCGGGGCAGCTTGCACCCGAAGCTATCGCCTCCGGGAGGACAGGCTCTCGCGTCGGTCCTGCAGCTGTCGCCACCGTGTCCACCGGCGGGGCCAGGCGCGTGGATGAAATGGCCCTCGACCCTCGCGACCATCTGGTGATCGCGGCCAACAACGCCGACAAGCCGCCCTTTCCCAGTTTCATTTTCACGCGGCCCCCTTACCGCGTGCTCGGGCGCGTGGTGCGGGAGCGGGCCACGCACGGACCGGAGCAGCCGCTGTGGGACGCGCGCACGGGCAAGGTCTACGTGGCGATGCCCGAACTCGACGGCCTGCCCGCGCTGGGCGGCGTGGCGGTGGTCGATCCGCGCACGCTGGTCAAGCCTCACGAAGCGCCCCGGTGCATGCCCGGCGGGCTGGCGCTGGGCCCTGGTGGCAGGCTGCTGCACACCTATCGCCGGGTCGTCAGGCTTGCGGTGCCCCGCCCGGCTCAGAGTTCGAGCACCAGGCGCGTGCTGGCGGCGCGCGAGCAGCAGCTCATCATCTTGTCGTGGCGGGCGCGCTCCGTCGGGGTGAGCACCACGTCGCGGTGGTCCACCTCGCCTTCGAGCACGCGCACCTCGCAGGAGCCGCACAGGCCCTCGCAGCAGTCGCTGGGCAGGTCGATGTTGGCGGCGCGCAGCGCCTGCAGCAGGGTCTGGTCGGCGGCCACGCGGATGCGCTGGCCGCTGTCGCTGAGCTCCACGTCGAAGGCGTGTTCCTTCGCCGGGTCCAGCGCGCCGGCGGCGCCCTGGAATCGCTCCACGCGCAGCGTGCCGAGGGGCCAGGCGGCCGACAGTTCCTGCAGCGCGTCGAGCAGGCGCTGCGGGCCGCAGGCGTAGACGGCGCAGCCGCGCGGCAGATCGCGCAGCTCGCGCGCGTAGTCGGCGCGCGCGCCCTGGTCCGCGGCGTGCAGGCGCAGGCGCTCGCCATGCAGCGCGCGCAGTTCGTCCACGTAGGCCATGGCCGCGCGCGCGTGGCCGCTGTAGTGCAGCACGTAGTCGATGCCCAGGCTGCGCGCGCGCAGCGCCATGGCCGCGATGGGCGTGATGCCGATGCCGCCCGCGACGAACACCGCGGCGGGGGCGCTCTCGTCGAAGGCGAAGTGGTTGCGCGGCCCGCGCAGGCGCACGCGCTCGCCCACGCGCAACCGGGTGTGGATCCAGTGCGAGCCGCCTCGGCCCTCCGCTTCGTGCAGCACGGCCACGCGCAGGCTGCGCGGGTCCTCGGGGTCGCCGCACAGGGAATACTGCCGTGTCAGGCCGGTCTCGCCGCACTCCAGGTCCACGTGCGCGCCGGGGGTCCAGCGCGGCAGGGGGCGGCCGTCGTCGGCCTGCAGCTCGATCTCCAGCACGCGCTCGGCCACCGGGCGCAAGCCCGCCACGCGCAGCAGGCGGGCGCTGGCCGCGCGCGTGGATTCGCCGATGCGCACCGGCTGGCTCTCGCCCAGCCGTGCCGGGTCGCGACGCTCGGGGTTGTCGCGCGGGTCCCACTCCACCCACAGGTGTTCGGGGCCGCGGAAGGAGATGTTGGGCACGTAGCTGAAGCGCTGGCCGGCCAGGCGCATGTGGGGCAGGCGCCGCGACAGTTCCTCCAGGAACACTTGCAGTTCCAGGCGCGCCAGGTTCTTGCCCATGCATTGGTGCGAGCCGTAGCCGAAGGACAGGTGCTCGCCCGCGTTGTCGCGGTGGATGTCGAGTCGCTCGGCGTCGGCGAAGCGCGCCTCGTCGTGGTTGCCCGAGGTCATCACGATCAGCAGCCGCGAGCCGACGGGCAGGTCCACGCCTCCGACCCGGACCTCGTTCAGGGCCACGCGGCGCCAGGCGATGATCGAGCCCGAAAGCCGCAGGCATTCCTCCACGGCGTTGGGAATCAGCGAGGGATCCTCGCAGATCTCGCGCCAGGCACTGGGGTGCTCGAGCAGCAGGCGCAGCGCGTTCGCCGTGGCGTTGGCGGTGGTTTCGTGGGCGGCGACGATGCCCGCCATCATCATCGAGTGCAGATAGGAGTCCGTGACCACGTCCGGATGCTCGGCTTGCATGCGGATGCCGAATTTCATCCAGCCGGGGCCCGAGGGGTCGGCGCGCATCTTGTCGAGGATGCGACCGGCCAGCGCCCAGAAGTTGCCCACGGCGTGCGCCACCGCGAGCTGCTGGTCGGGGCTGGGACGGCCCCAGGTGTTGACGGTGTGGGCGATGGAGTAGCGCCGCAGCTGGGGCATGTCCTCCTCGTCGATGCCCAGGAAATGCAGTGCGATGGTCAGCGGAACCTCCCACAGCATCGCTTCCACCAGGTCGACGCGTCCGGCGTCGATGAAGCGGTCCACGTACTCGCGCGCCAGGCGCCGGGCCAGCGGCTCGTGCTCGCGCACCGCCTCGGGGGTGAAGGGGCCCAGCAGCAGGCGCCTTCGGGCCATGTGCGCCGGTTCGTCCTCGTTGACCAGCGTGCGGTTCATCGCGTAGCCGTAGGAGGCCATGACGGCCTGGGCCTCCTCGCTGGGAGGCGTGAGCTTTTCCAGGGCGTTGGAGGGGCTGAAGTCGCGGTGGTTGCGGAATACGCCCTTGACGTCCTCGTAGCGCGTGACCACCCAGTAGCCCAGGGCCTCGCTGAAGAACACCGGTTGCTGCTCACGGGCCCAGCGCAGGTATTGCGCGGGGTCGTCGAGGTAGCCGCTGGAGAAGGGGTCGAAGCGTTCGGCGCCGACGGCGGGGCAGGCGCCCTGGGCGCCGTGCACCGGGCAGCCGGCGGGGATGGGGGAGGAAGGATGCATGGTCAGGCTCCGCGTGTGGCGTAAGTCTAGTACGCAAAGCGTAATACGCACGCGGGCAAACCCGTGGCGGGCCGGGGCGCCACGGAGCCGGTTCGCGTGGAGGCGCCCGGCACGAGCCGGGCGCCGCATCATCCCCGGCGCTGGGGCGCGCCGGCACCGTGGCCCAGCAGGGTGCTGCAGGCCTCGGCTTCGCGGCGCAGGGCCTGCGCCACGGCGCCGTCCGGCGAGGCGTCGAAGCTACCGCTGGCACCCAGCACGGTGAGCACCGCGCACACCGCGCCGTTGACGTCGAACAGCGGAGCCGACACCGCGCTGATGCCAGGCAGGTAGACGTCGCGGATCACCGCCATGCGATGCGCGCGAATCTCACGACGCAGCGCGCCCAGCGGATCCTTGGCGTCCAGGGTGGCGCGCCGTTCGGCGCTGGAGCGCGCCAGTTCGGCGCGCGCCTGCGCCAGCATCGCGGCATCGTCGCGCAGCCCCAGGAACACGCGCCCGGTGGCCGACCACAGGAGCGACATCACCGAGCCGACGCGCACGTTGACGGTGACGGGCAGCACGGGCTCCTCGAAGCGCACGATGGTGGGCCCCTTGTTGCCCATGACCGCCAGGAAACTGGTCAGTTCCAGCTGCTCGCGCAGGCGCGCCAGCGCCGGTTCGCCGATGCGCACCGGGTCGGCCTGGCGCATCGCCGTCACGCCGATCAGGATGGCTTCCGGGCCGAGGTAGTACTGCTGGGAGCCCGGATCCTGGCACACCAGGCACTCCTCGACGAAGCTGGCCAGGTAGCGGTGCACCTTGGCCGGGTGTTCGCCCACTTCGGCCGCGAGCGCGCTGAGCCCGGCGCGCCCGCCCAGCCGGGCGAGTGCCTTGAGCACGGCCACGCCGGTGGCGGCAGCCTGCACGCGCTGGCGCCGCGGCTTGGCCGGCGCGGCGGCGACAGCAGCGCCAGGAGCGGCGGCGGACTTGCGGGGGGCGGGCGTACGGGGCATCGGCAAGGCGCGGCGAAGGGCCAGGGAAGGGGCGGCGCGGACCGCCGGGCGAGCGAGCCCGGGCAAGCGCGCCCGGGCGGGTGGCGCGGGCCTTGCCGGCCGGGGCCGGGGCGCCCGCGGGCGCCTTTATAGCCCACGGCGCCGGCTTCAGGGTAATCCCGGCGCCAGGAATTACGCAAAGCGTAGAGAATTTACGCACAAGACGCGCGCAGGCCGAAGCCTTCGCGTTCCCGCACAAACCATCGAGGAGATCCCGTTGAAACCCTTCGCCCGTCTCGCGCTCGGCGCGGCCCTGTGCGCCGCCGCCGTGTCCCCGGCGCTGGCCGACGTGCACGTCGGCCTCGTGCTGTCGCTCACCGGCCCCGCGGCCTCGCTGGGCATCCCGGAGAAAAAGACCCTGGACCTGCTGCCGCGGCAGATCGCCGGGCAGAAGATCGACTACACGGTGCTCGACGACCGCTCCGATCCCACCGAGGCCGTGAAGGACACGCGCCAGCTGATCGACGTGGACAAGGTCGCGCTGGTCATCGGCGCGTCCACCACGCCCAGCTCGCTGGCCATGGTGGACGTGGTGGGCCAGGCCGGGGTGCCGAACATTTCGCTGGCCTCGGGCAAGAGCATCGTGTTCCCGGTGCAGGGTCCCCGCCAGTACGTGTTCAACTCGGTGCAGACCACCGGGCTCATGGCGCAATCCACCGCGCAGTACATGGCGCAGCACGGGGTGCGCAAGGTGGCCTTCATCGGCTTCGCCAACGCGCTGGGCGAGGACTGGCTGCAGAACTTCGGCACCGAGGCCAAGAAGGTGGGCATCGACATCGTCGACGTCGAGCGCTTCGAGCCCACCGCCACCTCGGTCACCGGCGAGGTGCTGCACATCCTGGCGGCCAAGCCGCAGGCGGTGCTGATCGCCGCCTCCGGAACCCCGGCGGCGTTGCCCGAGCGCGAGCTCAGGAAGGTGGGGTACAAGGGGCAGATCTACCAGACCCACGGCGTGGCCAACCCGGACTTCCTGCGGGTGTGCGGCGCTGACTGCGACGGCACGCTGCTGTCGCTGTCGCCCGGAGTGGTGGCGCGCCAGCTGCCCGAGTCGAGCCCGATCAAGGCCTCCGCCATGCGCTACGCGCAGGCTTACGAGGGGGCCTACGGGCGCCACACGCTGTCGCAGTTCAGCGTGGGGGCCTGGGACGCCGGCGTCATGATGGAGCAGGCCATCCCGGTGGCACTCCGGCACGCCAGCCCGCAGGACCTGCCGGCCTTCCGCAAGGCCCTGCGCGATGCGCTGGAGGGCCTGCACGGCGTGGCGGGCGCGCAGGGCGTCTACGACATGGGCCCGGCCAACCACAACGGGCTGGATGAGCGCGCGGTGGCGGTGGCGCAGATCCGCGGCGGCGCCTGGAAGCTGATCCGCTACGGCAAGTAGGACGGGGGCGCCCGGGCGACCGGGCGCCAGGCCCCTCAGGCTTCCGTGAGGATGTCGCGCCCGGCGTCCAGGTAGGCCCGCATCTGTTCCTCGGGAACCATGCCGCCGCCGGTCGCCCAGGCCAGGTGGGTGGCGCAGGGTGCCGACTCCGGCAGGCGCGTGCAGGCGGCGAAACCCGCCAGCGCCGACGGCTCCAGGCGCAGGCCTTCGCTGCGGTCCAGCAGCGCCAGCAAGGCCAGCATCTCCTCGTCGCTCACGGTGCAGTAGCCGTCGACCAGGTGCTGCACGGTGCGCCCCACGAAGGCCGAGGCACGGCCCACGGCGAGGCCGTCGGCGATGGTTCTGTTGTCGATGCCGAAGTCCTGCACCGACACCGCATCGTGCAGTCCCGTGTACACGCCCAGCAGCATGCAGGGCGAGTGCGTGGGCTCGGCGAACAGGCAGTGCACGGCGTCGCCGAAGGCCAGCTTCAGCCCGAAGGCCAGGCCGCCGGGGGCGCCGCCGACGCCGCAGGGCAGATGCACCCAAAGCGGATGCTCGGCGTCCACGAGCACGCCGGCCTCGTCGAGCTGGCGCCGCAGACGCCGCGCGGCCACCGCGTAACCCAGGAACAGCTGGCGCGAGTTCTCGTCGTCCACGAAGTGGCAGCGCGCATCGGCGGCGGCCTCGCGCCGGCCTTCGCCCACCGCGGCGCTGTAGTCGCTGGCGTGTTCCACCACCCGCACGCCGCGCTCGCGCAGCAGGCGCTTTTTCCAGTCGCGGGCGTCCGCCGACATGTGCACGCTGACCTGGAAGCCCAGCGCCGCGCCGACGATGCCGATGGACAGGCCGAGGTTTCCGGTGGAGGCCACCGCGATGCGGTGGGCGGCGAAGAGTTCGCGCGCCGCGGGGCCGTCCAGCAGCGCGTAGTCGTCGTCCACGCGCAGCAGCCCCGCCGCCAGCGCCAGGCTCTCGGCGTGCTGCAGCACTTCGTGGATGCCTCCGCGCGCCTTCACCGATCCGGAGATCGGCAGGTGGCTGTCCAGTTTGACCCACAGTTCGCCATGGTGGGGGGCGCCGTGGCGAGCGCGCAGGGCCTCGCGCATGGCGGGCAGGCGGCGCAGCGGGGATTCGATCAGGCCGTGCGCGGCTGCGGTCTCGGGAAACACGCGCTGCACCCAGGGCGCGAAGCGCTGCAGGCGCCGTGCCGCCTCGTCCACGTCGGCCTCGCCGAGGCCGCAGCCGGCGAGCGCCCGCGCGGCCGGCTGCACGGCCGGGTTGAACCAGCTGATTTCGCGCAGCGCGAGCAGATCGCGCAGCAGCGGGTGGCTGTGCAGCCAGTCCTCGAGGCCGCGCCCGGCGACCGTGGTCTGGCGCGGACGGTTCTGCGTGGTGGGGTTCATCAGGCTTGATCCATCAAGCGGGATTCATCCGGCATGGAGCATGCGCCGGCATGGGTCAGGGCGCGGTCACCGCCACCAGGCGCTGGTAGCCGTGCCCGACGTGGGCGCGCATGGTGGCGGCCGCGCGCTCGGGATCGTGCGTGGCCAGCGCGTCGACGATCGCGCGGTGCTCGTCCTGCGAGGCCTGGCTCTCGTGGGTGACGGAGAAGTAGCGCCGGCGCAGCAGATGCATGCGGTCGATCACGCGGCGGTAGAACTCCAGCAGGGTGGCGTTGCCCGTCATCTCCACGATGCGGTCGTGGAAATCGATGTTCAACGAGAAGTACAGGGTCATGTCGCCTCGCGCCGCCGTCTCGTCCAGGCGCTTGAGCAGGGTGCGCAGTTCCTTGAGCTGTGGGTCGCCGACCCGCGGCGCCAGCAGGCGGCCGGTGGCCTCGTCCAGCGCGGCGCGCAGTTCGTAGAGCTCGCGTGCCTCGGTCTCGCCGATCTCGCGCACGAACACGCCGCGGTTCTTCTCCAGCTTGACCAGGCCCGCGGCCTCCAGGCCCCGGAAGGCCTCGCGGATGGGAGCGCGGCTGACCTTGAAGTGCTGAGCGAAGATCATTTCGTTGAGCTTGTCCCCGGCCGCCAGTTCGCCGGTCTTGATCAGACGCAGGATCTCTTCGCGCACCAGGTCGGACACCGAACGCGTCTGCAGGATCTGGAGCTTGCTGAGGGCTGTGGTCATGCACTTCCTTGGGGTCTTCCGGGGCGCTCCCGGGAGTGTGCGAATCGTAGCGTGAAGGCACTCGACCATGCTGCAAGGTTCATGTAGGATTGTCGACAATCGACAAAATGCCCTGCAGGAGGCCCCGCCCATGTCCCATCCGTCCGAGCCGTCCCATGCCGTCACCTCCAGGCTGGCGGCCTACCTCGTGGGGGCGCGCCCCGAAGCACTGCCCGCCGCGGTGCGCGAGGAGGCGGTGCGCACCTTCGTCAACTGGGTCGGCTGCGCGGTGGGTGGGTCGCGCCACGAAGCGGTGGACGCCGCGCTGGAAGCGTTGGGGCCCTTTTCCGGCCCGCCGCGCGCCAGCGTGCTGGGCCGCTCCGAGCGCGTCGATCCCTTGCTCGCCTCGCTGCTCAACGGCATCAGCTCGCACGTGTTCGACTTCGACGATACCCACCTGCGCACGGTGATCCACCCGGCCGGTCCGGTAGCCAGCGCCTTGCTGGCCTTCGCCGAGCACCAGCCGGTGCGTGGGGAGGACTTCCTGCACGCGCTGGTGCTGGGCGTGGAGGTCGAATGCCGCATCGGAAACGCCGTGTTCCCGGCGCATTACGACATCGGCTGGCACATCACCGGCAGCGCCGGCGTGTTCGGCGCGGCCGCCGCGGTGGGCAAGCTGCTGGAGCTCGACGCCACGCGCATGGCCTGGGCGCTGGGCCTGGCCGCCACCCAGCCGGTGGGCCTGCGCGAGATGTTCGGCTCGATGACCAAGAGCTTCCATCCGGGGCGCGCGGCGCAGAACGGCATGACCGCGGCACTGCTGGCCGCGCGCGGCTACACCAGCTCCGAGCAGGCGCTGGAGGCGCCGCGCGGCTGGCTCAACGTGCTCAGCGCCAGCCACGATGCGCGCGAGATCACCGAGGGCCTGGGCGAGCATTACGAAATCTCGGTGAACAGCTACAAGCCCTTCGCCTGCGGCATCGTGATCCACCCGGTGATCGACGCCTGCCTGCAGTTGCGCGAACGCGAGCGCCTCGATGCAGGGGCGCTGCGCGCGGTGCGCCTGCGCGTGCACCCGCTGGTGCTCGAACTCACCGGCAAGACCGAGCCGCGCAGCGGACTGGAAGGCAAGTTCAGCGTGTTCCATGCCGCGGCGGTGGCGCTGATCGAGGGCGATGGAGGCGAGCGCCAGTTCAGCGACCGCGCCGTGCTCGACCCGGCCGTGGTCGCGCTGCGCAGCCGTGTCAGCGCCAGCATCGACCCCGGGCTGCAGGCCGACGCAGCGCGGGTCGAGATCGAATTCGACGACGGTCGCAGGCTCGAGCTGCACGTGGAGCATGCCATCGGCAGCAAGCACCGCCCGATGAGCAACACCGATCTGGAGCGCAAGTTCCTCGGCCTCGGCGAGGACGTGCTCGGCCAGGCGCGCAGCCGGCGCCTGCTCGACGCCTGCTGGAGCGTCGAGCACGTGGAAGACGTCGCGGCCATCGCCGCGGCAGCGCGGACGTAGAAGCCGCGCCCAGCCTTTTCCCCTACAACGACAGGAGACGAACCCATGAATGCTGCAAGCGGCGCGCCCCGGCGCGCGGGACCGAACGTACTGGCACGTATCGATCGATTGCCTCCCTCGCGCTACCTGGTCAGCCTGGTCGGGCGTATCGCATCTGGAGGCTGGTTCGAGTTCTACGAGCTGTTCATGCCTGGGTTCATCGCCGTCGGACTGGTCAAGTCGGGCATCTACAAGTTCGGCGCGGGCAGCATGTTCGACCCGCGCCTGTTCGCCAGCTTCCTGGCCTCCTTCTTCCTGGGCATGCTGATCAGCACCTCGGTGTTCAGCTTCGTATCGGACAGCTCGGGCAGGCGCGCGATCTTCGCGCGCTCGATGATCGTGTACAGCGTCGCCCAGTTCGCGATCGCGCTGCTCAGCGACCCGGTGCTGATCAACGTGGCGCGCTTCGTCGCCGGCCTGGCCGTGGGCATGCAGCTGATCAACAACGACAGCTACGTGACCGAGCTGGTGCCGCGCGCGCGCCGCGGGCAGTACATGTCCATGTCCTTCATCTTCATTCTCACGGCCATCCCGGTGTCGGCCCTGCTAGCCGCGCTGCTGGTGCCGCATGCGCCGCTGGGCATCCAGGGCTGGCGCTGGGTGGTGGCCATCGGCGCTGCCAGCGGCATCGTCGTGCTGTTCGTGCAGAAGGGTCTGCCCGAATCCCCGCGCTGGCTGGAGGTGCACGGCCGCCTGGACGAGGCCGAGCGGGTCGTGGCCGGCATCGAGGCGCGCGTGCAGGCCGAGCTCGGGCGCCCCCTGCCGCCCCCGGCGGAGGACGTGCCCGAGGCGGAGGCCAACACCGGCCGCTGGAGCGAGATGTTCTCCGGCTTCTACCTGCCGCGCACGATCATGATCTCGATCTTCCAGTTCGCGCAGACCATCGCCGTGTTCGGCTTCACGGCCTTCGTGCCGCAGTTGCTGATCAAGCAGGGCTTCACCATCGTGCATTCGCTGGAATACACGGCGCTGATCGTGCTTCTGGCGCCCGTCGGCGCGGCCTGCGCGAGCTACTTTTCCGAGCGCATCGAGCGCAAGTGGCAACTGGTGGGCACGGCCGTATTGATCGGGGTCGCGGGCATGGGCTTCGCCAGCGGCCACAGCGCGGGCGTGGTGCTGCTGTGCGGCGCGCTGATCGCGCTGGGCAACAACTGGATGATCGCCATCTTCCACCCCTACGCCGCGGAGTTGTTCCCCACGCGCATCCGGGCCCGCGCGGTCGGATTCACCTTCTCGTGGAGCCGGGTGAGCTCGATTTTCGTCAGCTACTGGGCCGCCGCGCTGCTCGCCGGCTTCGGCCCGCCCGGAGTGTTCGCGATGATCGGCGCGGCCATGGCCGCCATCGTGATCAGCGTCGGTGCCTTCGGCCCCGCCACCAACGGGCGCAGCCTGGAAGTCCTTTCCCCCTGAGGCTTTGCATCCATTCGACGAGGTAAGCACACATGAAAATCGGGATCCTGAACGGCGACGACATCGGTCACGAAATCGTCCCCGAGACGGTCAAGGTGCTGCGGGCCGCCGCGCAGGCCAGCGGCGTGCCCATCGATTGGGAGCCCATTCCCATCGGGCGCGCGGCCTATGACCAGCTGGGCACGACCCTGCCGGAGGACACGCTGCAACGCCTGGGCGCGCTGGACGGCTGGATCCTCGGCCCCATCGGGCACATGGCCTATCCCAAGGTCCCCGAGGCGCCGAACCCGCATCCGATCCTGCGCAAGCACTTCGACCTGTTCGCCAACATCCGCCCGGTGAAGTCCTATCCCACGCTGCCCAGCGTGCACCAGGACGTGGACCTGGTGATCGTGCGCGAGAACAACGAGGGCTTCCAGCCCGACCGCAACGTGGTCGCCGGCAGCGGCGAATTCCGCCCCACCCACGACGTGACCATCTCGGTGCGCGTGATCACGCGCGCCGGATCGTCGAAGGTGGCCCGCGCCGCCTTCGAGCTGGCGCGTTCGCGGCGCGGCCAGCTGACCGCGGTGCACAAGGACACGGTGTTCAAGCTCGGCTGCGGCATGTTCGTCGAGGAATGCCGCAAGCTGGCGCCCGAGTTCCCGGACGTGCGTTTCGACGAGGCCATCGTCGACACTTTCGCCATGCGCCTCGTGATGACCCCGCAGCGCTACGATGTGGTGGTGACGACGAACATGTTCGGGGACATTCTCACGGACGAGGCCGCCGGCCTGGTGGGCGGCCTGGGCATGGCGCCCGGGCTGTGCGCGGGGCCGACCCATGCGATGGCCCAGGCCACGCACGGCTCGGCGCCGGACATCGCCGGACGCAACATCGCCAATCCCTACGCCATGATCATGTCCGGCAAGATGCTGCTCGACTGGCTCGGACGCCGCCGCGGCGACGCCGCGGCGGTGGCCGCGGCCGCTCGCATCGAGCGCGCGGTGGAGCGGGTGATCGCCGAGCGCCGAGCCTTGACCCCCGATCTCGGTGGAAACGGCACGACCCGCGGCATGGGCGACGCCATCGCGCAGGCGGTGCTGGTGGGTTGAACGCGTCACAGGGTCCGCACGCGGCCGCGCCGCAACCATCACCGGGATCCGCCTTCCCCGGCATGGCGCTGTCGAGCATGCTGCTCGTGCAGACCCTGGCCTCGGCCGCGGCCCTGGCCGTGCCGGCGATCGCCCCTGATGTCGCCGCGACCACGGGGCTGCCCTTGAGCGCGGTCGGGCTGTACAGCGGCGCGCTGTACGTGGGCGCGATGCTGTCGGCGATCAACGCGGGCCTGCCCGTGCTGCGGCTGGGGGCCATGCGCACGGCGCAGTGGTGCCTGGGCATCGTCGCCTGCGGCCTGTTGCTGGTGGCGAGCGCGAAGCCCCTGCTGCTGCCCGTGGGCGCCGTGCTGATCGGCATCGGGTACGGATCCTCCACCCCCGCCAGCTCGCACCTGTTCGCTTACGAGGTGCCGGCGCGCTGGCGCGGCCTGGTGTTCTCCATCAAGCAGACCGGCGTGCCCCTGGGGGGCATGCTGGCCGGGGCCTTGCTGCCCAGCGCGGACCAGCGCGTGGGCTGGCGTGTCGCCTTGCCGCTGCTGGCCCTGCTCTGCGTGGCGTGCAGCGGCTTGCTGCAGCCCTTGCGCGCGCGTTTCGATCGCCATCGCGAAGCCGGGCGGCGCGCCGGGGCCGGCGGGTCGCTGCGCACGCTGCGCATGGTGTGGGCCCATGGGCCGATGCGCGAGCTGGCGCTGTCCACGCTGTTCTTCGCGGCCATGCAGGGCAGCCTGGCCACCTACCTCGTGGCGCAGGCGCACGTGGGCGCGGGCATGGACCCGGTGCACGCCGGCCTGCTGCTGGCCGGCGCGCAGGCCGCCGGCGTGGTCGGGCGCATCGGCTGGGGCTGGATCAGCGACCACTGGATCCGCCCGTCGCGCATGCTGGCGCTGCTGGCGCTGGGCATGGGGCTGTGCGCGCTGCTCGCGGGCCTGCTCACTCCGGCCTGGCCGCGGCCTGCGCTGTGGCTGCTGGCGGTGGCGTTCGGGGCCACCGCCACGGGCTGGAACGGCGTGTACCTGGCCGAGGTGGCGCGCCTGGCGCCTCCCGGCATGGCGGGCGTGCTCACCGGAGGCACGCTGTTCTTCACCTTCTGCGGGGCCTTCGCCGGGCCTTCGGTGTTCGCCGCCGTGGCCTCGGCCAGCGGGCGCGTGGGCGACGGCTACCTGGCCATGGGCAGCGTGCTCGCCGCGCTGGGCCTGCTGCTGTCGTGGCGACACGCAGGCACGATGGCCCGTGGCCGATCGTAGCCCTGCGGCGCGGGGCGCCGATACGTAATACTGCTTATATAGATCATGCATAGCAGCTAGTCCGTCCGGCCGCTGGCATGGCGGGCCGGCCTGGCGGAGCATGCAGGCTGGGCGGTGCGTCCATGCGCGCGCCCCACACCACACATAACGAGGGGGACCCTTCCGTGCAAGCATCCCGAGCCGAAGCATCGGCCAGCACGCTCAGTCAGGCCCAGGTCAGCGCGGCGATCGCGTTTTCCGCGCTGGGCTGGGCTTTCGACCTGTTCGACCTGTTCATCCTGCTGTACGTCGCGCCCGTGCTGGCCAAGGTGTTCTTTCCCTCCGGGCAGCAGATGCTGTCGCTGGCGGGGGTGTACGCCGCCTTCACCGCCACCTTGATCATGCGCCCGGCCGGAGGCTGGGTGTTCGGGCGCTTCGCCGACCTGCGCGGGCGCCGGCGCGCCATGGTGGTGGCCGCCGTCGGCGTGGGCCTGTCCACCGCGGTGATGGGCGCGCTGCCCACGGTGCAGTCCATCGGCCTGGCGGCGCCGGCTCTGTTTCTCGCGCTGCGCCTGGTGCAGGGCGTGTTCATGGGCGGCATGGTCGCTTCCACCCACACCCTGGGCACCGAGTCCATCGCGCCGCGGCACCGCGGGCTCGCCTCGGGCATCATCTCCGGCGGCGGCTCCGGCGTGGGCAAGCTGATGGCCTCGCTGGTGTTCCTGGCCGTGACCGCGCTGTTCCCCGGCCCCGCCTTCGCGCAGTGGGGCTGGCGCTTCATGTTCTTCAGCGGCCTGATCAGTTCCCTGCTGGGCCTGTTCGTGTTCAGCCGCCTGCACGAGTCGCCGCTGTGGGAGGCGCTGCAGCGTGCGCAGCCTGACGACGCGAAGCGGGCCGCGCCCAGCGCGCCCGCCGCGCGCCTGGGCGCCTTCGTGCCGGTGGTGCTGCTGTGCATCGTGCTGACCACCTGCGGCGGCGGTCTGTCGTACCTGACGTCCGGCTACCTGCCCACCTTCATGAAGCTGGTGAACCACGTCAAGCCGAAGGACCTGGGGCAGATCCTGAGCCTGTCGGCGCTGGCCGTGATCGCCTCCTCGGTGCTGTCGGGCTGGCTTACCGACATCGTCGGGCGCAAGCCCGCCATGCTGGTCTACGGCCTGGTGTCGCTGGTGGCGATCCCGCTGATGTACCACGGGCTGGCGCAGGCCACCTCGCTGCACGAGATCGGCCTGTACTCGGTGCTGCTCAGCGGCGTGGGCACTTTCTGCTACGCGCCGCTGCTGATCGTGCTCAACGAGCGCTTTCCCACGTCGATCCGCTCCAGCGGCACCGCGGTGTCGTGGAACATCGGCTTCGCCCTGGGCGGCTCCATGCCGGTGGTGGTGTCGCTGATCGCCAAGGCCTCCAGCGGCCTGAGCGTCGCGCTGGCCATTTCCGCCGGCCTGCTCGCGGTGGCCTACCTGCTGGCGGCCTGGGCCACGCCCACGCGGCACAACCTCATGAACTGAAGCACGCGGCCCACGCCGCGCCAGGCCCCCCGAGCGCTCGCGCCGGGCCGGGCCGGGCCTCGTGCACCCCGAAGAACCATCACGAACCCCGGAGGAGACCCCCATGAAGACCCCCAAGCTGCTGGCCCTGAGCTGTGCCGTCGCCGCCGCCTGCGCGATGAACGCGCGTGCCGGCGAAGGCCCCACCGTGTACGGCAACATCGACGTGGGCATCACCCACGCCACCGGCACGCCCGGCGGCTCGCTCACCGAGCTGACCGCGGGCAGCGATTTTCCCGACCAGATCGGCTTTCGCGGCGCCGAGGCGCTGGGCGGCGGCAACTCGGTGATCTACGACCTGGCCACGGGCTTCTGCGGCACGGGCGACTTCACCAACGGCACCGCGGCCACCAGCCTGCCCTCCAACGGCTACTGCACCGGCGGCGGCTTCATGCAGCGCACCTCGCTGCTGGGCGTGAAAGGGCATTTCGGCAAGGTGATCGCCGGGCGCTTCCTGATGCCCGTGTACACCAACGCGGTGTCCATCGACCCCTTCCGCAACGGCACCACGGCGTCCATCACCAGCCTGAACCGCGCGGTGTCGGCCTTCAACTACCTGCGCGAGTCCCAGCTGGTGGAATACGCCACGCCCACGGTCGACGGCTTCAGCGCCCAGCTGGTGTACGGCTTCGGCGCCGTGGCCGGCTCCGTCCAGGCCGGCAGCCTGAGCAACCTGAGCGTGCATTACCAGCACGGGCCGCTGTACCTGGGGGCCGCGTACCTGTACAACGACCACCGCACCGCCACCGCGCTGGAGTCGGGCAAGATCCCGGTAGGCAGCACCGCGTCCACGCACGTGACCCAGTTGTTCGGCCACTACGACCTGCACGTGGCCGTGCTCAGCGCCATGGTGCAGACCTACACCAGCGGCTTTCCCGGCTCGGGCTTCACGCCGGTCAAGGCCTCCACGGCGAGCCTGGACAACCGCTTCTGGATGGTGGGTGCCGCGGTGCCGGCCGGGCGCGGGCAGTTCAACCTGTCGTACTCCCATACCGACAACAAGGAAGTGGCCTCCAGTAACGCCAGCATGATCGGCGTGGGCTATCAGTACTCGCTGTCCAGGTCGACCATGCTCTACGGCGGGCTGAGCCACATCTCCAACGGCAGCGCCGCCGCCTACGGGGTGCACGACGCCACCAACACCTTCGCCGGCAGCTACGGCCAGTCCGCCAACGGGCTCGACCTCGGCCTGCGTCATTCCTTCTGAACCGGGAGCCCGGCCATGCAAGCACTCCGAAACACGATCGCGGCGCTGGCCCTGGCGGCCGGCGCGCTGGGCGCGCCCGCCGCGCAGGCGGCGCAGGCGCCCGGCTTCGCCCTGTTCGACACCCAGGTGCACTTCTACAGCAACGACTTTGCGCACTTTGCGCTGCACGACGAGCACGCGTACATGGGCCAAGCGGTGATGACCCGGCGCGCCGCCGAGCACCCCACGCTGCCGCGGCGCGTGTTCGCCGACTGGAAGCGCGAGGGCGTGGGCGCGGGAGTGGGCATCCAGTACGGCGCCGCCTACGGTGGCGACAACCGCTACCTGCTCTCGGTGGCCTCGCGCTTTCCGGCGCGGGTGCGGCCCGTGGTGATCCTGAACCCCGAGGCTCCCGGCGCGGCGGCCGAGCTGGTGCGGCTGGCGCGCGAGCACGGCGTGGCGGGCTTTCGCAAGCTCGGCCACCGCGCGCCCGACGGCGGCTACCCCTGGCTGCGCACGCCGGGCATGCTGGCGCTGTGGCAGGCCGCCGACGAGCATGGCCTGGTGGTGGAACTGATGCCCTATCCGCGCACGCCGGACCCGCGCTTCCTGCGCGACATCGGCGAACTCGCCGCGCGCTACCCGCACGCGAAGATCGTGCTCGACCACCTGGCCTGGGCCATGGCGGGTCCGGCCCCCGATTTCGGCATCGGCGCACCCTTCGAGGCACTGGCCTCGGCCCGTAACGTGTACTGGAAATTCACCACCGAGAACCTGGAACACGCGCACTTCCAGCCCGAGGCGATGCAGCACCTGGTGCAGCGCGCGGTGCAGGTGTTCGGCGCCGACCACGTGATGTGGGGCTCGGACATGGGCAACACCATGCTGCCCTACCGGCGCATGGTGCAGGCCGCGCTGGTGGCCACCGAAAGCCTCGACGCTGCGCAGCGCCGTGCCGTGCTGCGCACGACCGGCGAGGCCGTCTACGCGGCGCCCAGGCCGTGAGCCTTCCGGGCGTCCGCGACGGGGAGGGCGGGGCCGGCTCCGCGGCGCCTCGCGCGGCGCGCCTGCACCTGCGCCCCGACGCGTTGCAGGGCCTGGTGCTGGCGGCCCAGCTGGGCAGCGTGCGGCGCGCCGCGCGCATGCTGGGCCTGTCGCAGCCGGGCCTGAGCAAGCTGCTGCACGAGCTCGAGGCGCAATTCGGTACGCCGCTGCTGGTGCGCAGCTTCCGGGGCGTGGCGCCGACGCCGCAGGGGAGCGCGCTGATCGGGCCGGCGCGGCGCATCTGCGAGGAACTGGAGCAGTTGCGTCAGTCCATACGCGCCAACCCCGGCCCCCGAAAGGACTGCGGCGGGACCGGTCATTAGCAGCCGGTCGAGATCCCGGGCCCCGTGCCGCGAGGGCCTGCTAGATTGCCGGGACCGCCACGCGCCGCCGCGCTTCGATGAGCACTCCCACCCTGTCCGCCCCCAGCCTGCCCGCGCCGCCCCGGCGCTGGCTGTGGTGGACCATGCTGATCGCGCTGATCGCGGTGGCGCAGACCTGGCTGGTGTGGCTGACCATGGATTTCCAGGCCTCGCGCCAGCAGCAGCGCGTGGACGCCATCACCGCCGAGCTGGCCGCCCAGCTGCGCCACCGCCTGTTCATCGACACCCAGCGCCTGGCGGCGCTGGCCGATTCCACGCAGCCGTCGGGCGAGTGGCGCAGGGAGGCCGCGGCGCTGCTGCTGTCGCAGCGCGAACTGTTGCGCGTGGAGCGGCGCGACGCCTCGCTGAAGGTGATCGGCGCGGTCGACAACCCCTTGCACAAGCCGCTGTTCTCGGTGCTGCCGCGCGACCAGCTGGACTTCGCCACGCAAAGCGCCTGCATCGCCGCGCGCCGAGCCGGAGAGCCGCAGTATTCCCAGAGCTATTTCGTCCCACTGGGCAACGGCCTGGGCGAGGAGGTGATGGACCTGTGCGCCGCGCAGGTCAGCGACGCGCATCTGACGGGCTATCTCGTCGGGTCGATTTCGCTGGGCGCCTTGCTGGAGAGCGTCGAGAGCCCGGATCTGGCGCGCAACCACGAGATCTCCTTCGTCGAAGGCGACGGCACCCGCATCGTGCGTACCGGTTCCCCGCACGGAGCGGGGGTGTTCGTCGCCGACCGCGTGGTGGGAGTGCCCGGCCACAGCCTGCAGCTGCACGTGGACAGCGCCGCGGGGCGCCCGGGGGTGATTCCCAACCTGAGCACCGCGCTGGTGCTCGGGCTGTCCCTGCTGCTGTTCGGCGTGGTGCTGGTCCTGGCGCACGACATGCGGCGCCGGTCGCGCGCCGAACGCGCGCTCGGCGAGTCCCTGGCTTTCCGCAAGGCGATGGAGGACTCGGTGCTGGCGGGGCTGCGCGCCCGCGACATGCAGGGCCGGGTCACCTTCGTCAACCAGGCCTTCTGCGACATGGTGGGCTACACGCCGGGGCAGTTGCTGGGCCGCGGCGAGGAACGCTACTGGCCCGAGGTGGCGGCGGCGCCGGGCGGGCGCCCCGGCTCGCAGGGCCAGGAGGCCGAGTTCGTCTCCAACGCCGGCCGGCGCTTTCCGGTGATGATCCACGAGTCGCCCTTGCTGGACGCCGACGGCCGGCAGACGGGCTGGATCTGCACCGCGCTGGACCTGAGCGCGCAACGCCGTATCGAGGACGTCTCGCGCCTGCAGCAGGAGCGGCTGCAGGCCACGGCCCGGCTGGCCACCGTCGGGGAGATGGCCTCGCTGCTCAGCCACGAGCTCAACCAGCCGCTGTCGGCCATCACCAGTTTCGCCGCCGGCTCGATCAACCTGATGAACGATCCCCAGGGCGCGGCCGAGCCCCCGTTGCTGCTGCAGGCGATGGAGCGCATTGCCGAGCAGTCGGAGCGCGCCGGGCGCATCATCCGCAGCGTGCAGGACTTCGTGCGCCGCCGCGAGCACGAACGCCTGCCCATCGAGGCGGATCTGCTGGTCGAGGCCATCCTGCCGCTGGTGCGCATGCAGGCGCGGCGCAGCTCCGCGCGCGTGGAGGTGCACGTGGCGCAGCCGGCGCCGCGCGTGCTGTGCGATCGCACGATGATCGAGCAGGTGCTGATCAACCTCGCGCGCAACGGCATCCAGGCCATGGAGTCCTGCGTGCAGGAGCCCGAACCGCTGCTGCGCATCGAGGTATTCCCGCTGGGCAACGGCCTGGTCGAGTTCGCCGTGGTCGACCGCGGGCCAGGCGTGGGCGAGGAGCTGCGGGCGCAGATCTTCACGCCCTTCTTCACCACGCGGGAGGAGGGCATGGGCCTGGGCCTGAGCCTGTGCCGCACGGTCATCGAGCAGCACGGCGGCTCGCTGGATTTCGACAATCTGCTCGACGCCACGGGCCGCGTCACCGGAGCGCGTTTCCGGTTTACGCTGACCGCCGCGCCGCGCAGGCGCGCGCAGGCCGCATCGCAGGAGGGCCACGATGCCTGAAGTCCTCGCCGCACAGGCCCCGCTGGGGATTGCGATGGTCTATCTGGTCGACGACGAGGCCGTGGTGCGCGACGCCCTGGCCTGGCTGCTGCGTTCGCGCCGCCTGCTGTGCGAGGCGCATGCCGACGCCGGCTCCTTCCAGGTCATGCTCGACGCGGCGCTGGCGCAGGACCCGGCGTGGCCGCGCGCGCCGTCCTGCCTGCTGCTGGACATCCGCATGCCCGGCACCAGCGGCCTGGCCCTGTTCGAGGAACTGGCACGGCGCGGCTTGTGCCAGGTGTTGCCGGTGATCTTTCTCACCGGCCACGGTGACGTTCCCACGGCGGTGGCGGCGCTCAAGCGCGGCGCCTTCGATTTCGTGGAGAAGCCCTTTTCCAACAACGGGCTGGTGGACCGCATCGAGCTGGCGCTGCGCGCCAGCGAGGCGGTGATCCGCGCCAGGCAGCACCATGACGCGCTGCAGCACCGGCTGCGCGAGCTGACCGAGCGGGAGCGCCAGATCCTGGACCTGATCGCCCGCGGCGAATCCAACAAGGAGATCGCGCGCGAACTGGACATCAGCGTGCGCACGGTGGAAGTCCACCGTTCGCGGGTGTTCGACAAGATGGGCGTGCGCTCGGCGGTGGAACTGGCCAACCGCATGCGCGAGCTGGGTGCCGGACCCCAGGGCCTGCCGCCCTGAGGCCGCGGCGCCCAAGCACAGCCCGGCCGGTACGTAATGTCCACATGCGCCGCGGGCCCGCGGGGTCCTACAGTCTCATGCAACCGTGGCCCGACCGCGGGAACCCCAGAAACCCCGGAGACATGCATGAGCCTGGCGTCCTCGCGCGCGAAAGACCGCATTGGTGCGCTGCTGCTGCTGGCGCTGGGCGCCGGGGTGGCGTGGAGCGGGCATGTCTACGGCGTGGGCAGCCTCACCCGCATGGGCGCGGGCTACTTTCCCCTGCTGCTGGGCCTGCTGACCCTCGGCGTGGGCCTGTTGCTGGGCCTGGGCGCGCTGGCGCGGCGCGCGCCGGGGCCGGCGCCGCGCGATCCGCACCTGCAGCGGCGCCACGGCGCCGACCCGCGCGGCGCCGGCCTGCTGCTGCTGGCCATCGGTGCCTTCATCGTGCTCGGCCGCTACGGCGGCATGGTGCCGGCCACCTTCGCCTGCGTGTTTCTGGCGGCGCTGGCCGACCGCGCCAACCGCCTGCGCGAGGCGCTGCTGCTGGCCGCCGCGGCCAGCCTGCTGGGCTACCTGGTGTTCGGGCTCGGACTGCAGCTGCAGTTCAACGCCTTCCAGTGGGGTTGAGGGCGCGCCCATGGGACACAGCCTGCTCGATCTCTGGTACGGCTTCGGCGTCGCGCTGCAGCCCGCGCATCTGCTGTGGGCGGTGTTCGGCGTGTTGCTGGGCAACATGGTGGGGGTGCTGCCGGGGCTGGGCGCGCTGACCACCATTTCCATGCTGCTGCCGCTGACCTACGCGATGGCCCCGGTGCCGGCCATCCTCATGCTCGCGGGTATTTTCTACGGCTCGCAGTATGGCGGGGCGATCGGCGCCATCCTGCTCAACCTGCCCAGCCATCCGCCGCACGCGGTGACCTGCCTGGACGGCTACCCGATGACCCGTGCCGGGCGTGGCGGAGCCGCGCTGGGCGTGACCATGCTGGCCTCCTTCTTCGCCGCCTCGGTGGGGATCGTGGTGATGATCTTCCTGTCGCCCTACCTGGTGCGCATCGCCTTCAAGTTCGGCCCCGCCGAGGTCAGCTCGATCATGCTGCTGGGCCTGCTCGCGGGCGCCACCATGTCGCGCGGCTCGCCGCTCAAGGGCGTGGCCATGACCCTGTTCGGCATGATGTGCGGCGTGGTCGGCACCGACGTCAACACCGGCGTGCTGCGCCTGACCTTCGGCATGCCCTCGCTCAGCGACGGCGTCGAGCTCGGCGCGCTGTGCATGGGGCTGTTCGCCATCGCCGATTTCCTGGTCACCGTGAACCGCGAGCGGGTCGTGACCGAGCACGCGCGCATGTCCATGCGCGACATGCGCCCGACCCGTGCCGAGCTCAGGCGCTCGCTGATGCCCATGCTGCGCGGAACCCTGGTGGGCACGCTGTTCGGCGCCATTCCGGGGACCGGGCCGACCATCACCACCTTCATCGCCTACGCCCTGGAGCGCAAGGTCTCGCGCCACCCCGAGCGCTTCGGAACCGGCTTGATCGAAGGCGTGGCCGCGCCCGAGGCCGCCTCGCATTCCAAGACTCAGGTGGACTTCATTCCCACCCTCACGCTGGGCATCCCGGGGGACGCGGTGATGGCCTTGCTGCTCGGCGCGCTGATCCTCAAGGGCATCGAGCCCGGGCCGCAGCTGATCACCGCGCACCGCGACATCTTCTGGGGCCTGGTGGCCAGTTTCTGGATCGGCAACGTGCTGCTGCTGGTGCTCAACGTGCCCATGATCGGCGTCTGGGTGCGCCTGCTGCGGGTGCCCTACCGGCTGCTCGTCCCCGCCGCGGTGTTCTTCACCTGCATCGGCGTGTACAGCGGACGCAACAGCCTGTTCGACGTCGGCGAGCTGGCCGTGTTCGGCGTGCTGGGCGCCGTGTTCCTGCTGCTGGAGTTCCCGATCTCGCCCATCATCCTGGGCTACGTGCTGGGCCCGCTGCTGGAGGAGAACTTTCGCCGCGCCCTGCTGCTGTCGCGCGGCGACCTGGGCGTGTTCCTGCACCGGCCGATCAGCGCGGGCTTCCTGGCCGCCTGCTGCCTGGTGCTGGGGGTGCAGCTGGCCTCGTGGATGCGGCGCCTGCGCGTGGCGGTGCCGGTGGCGGGGAGGGCCGTTCCATGAGCGGGCGCGGGTTTCGCAACGCACGCGTGTCGCCGGTCCGGCGCCGCCTGCTGGGCGCGCTGGGCGCGGCCTGGCCGCTGGCGGCGGCGGGTGTCGTGCCCGAGGCCTGGGGCCAGCAGCCGCTGCGCATCATCGTCGGCTACACCGCCGGCGGGGCGGTGGATACGCTGGCGCGCCTGGTGGGCACGGCGCTGTCGCGTTCGCTGCACGAGCCGCTGGTGGTCGAGGACCGCCCCGGGGCCGGGGGCAACCTGGCGGTCAAACTCATGCTGCAAAGCCGCGCCGACGGTCGCACGCTGCTGCTGGCGGCCAACGCGCTGGCGGCGAACGTCTCGCTGTACCAGCCGCCACCCTTCGACCTCGAGCGCGACATCGCGCCGGTGGGCATGATCGGGCGCGTTCCGGTGCTCATCGCCGTGGGCGCGGAATCGCCGCTGCGCAGCCTGGCCGATCTGCTGCGCGGCGCGCGCCGCAAGCCCGACAGCCTGACCTTCGCGTCCCCCGGCATCGGCTCCACGCCGCACCTGGCGATGCTGCAGTTCGAGCACGCCGCGCATGTGCGGCTTCGCCACATTCCCTACAAGGGCGGGGCACCGGCCATCGCCGACGCACTGGCGGGCGAGGTCGACTGCGTGGCCGTCAACGCCCTGGAGGTGGTGGACCTGGCGCGCAGCGGGCGCATGCGCGTGCTGGCGCTGATGAGCCCGCGCCCTTCACCCGTGTTCCCCGGGGTTCCCACCATCGCGCAGTCGGGCTACCCCGGCTTTTCCGCTTCCGTCTGGTACGGGCTGGTGGCGCCCGCCGGCACGCCTCGCCCCACCGTGCTGCGCCTGAACGCGGCGCTGCGCCAGGCCTTGGCCGACCCCGCGGTGCGCCGCCCCCTCCTGGGCGCCGGCGGCGAGATCGATCCGGGAACTCCCGAGCAGTTCCGCCAGTTGCTGCTGTCCGAGCGAGCGCGCTACGCGGCGCTGATCCGCAAGGAATCCATCCGCACCGAATGACGCCCCGGCCCGCGGACGCGGGCGGACGGGCATGGTTTTTCGACCCACAGGAGACACTCGCATGCATCGCAAACCCTGGCGCGCCGCCGCCGCGGCCCTCGGCCTGATCGGAGCCCTGGCCGGCGCTCCGTCCCATGCCGCCGGCTTTCCCGACCGTACCCTGACCATCGTCGTGCCCTTCGCCCCCGGCGGAGGCGTGGACATGATCGGCCGTGTGCTGGCGCAGCAGATGTCCAAGGAGACCGGCCGGACCGTGCTGGTCGACGACCGCCCCGGCGCCAGCGCCAACCTGGGCGCCGGCTACGTGGCGCGCGCCAAGCCGGACGGCTACACCATCCTGCTGGCCGCCAACGGCCTGGCCGCCAACGCCACCTTGTTCCCCGACGCGCCCTTCGATCCGCTGAAGGACTTCGCGCCCGTGGGCAAGGTGGGCGAGGCTCCGCTGGTGGTGATCGTGGCGCGCAAGTCGCGCTTCGACAACCTGAAGCAACTGCTCGACGACGCGCGCGCCCACCCGGGCAAGCTGACCTTCGGTTCGGCCGGCAACGGCAGTTCCCAGCACCTGGCCGGCGAACTGCTCAAGATGGACGCCCACATCCAGGCCCTGCACGTGCCCTACAAGGGCGGCGCGCCGGCCACCACCGACCTGCTGGGCGGGCGCATCGACTTCATGGTGCAGAACCCGCTGGAGGCGCTGCCGCTGCTGCGCTCGCACCAGCTGCGCGCGCTGGCCGTGGCCAGCGACCAGCGCCTGAAGCTGCTGCCCGAGGTGCCCACCGCGGCGCAGGCCGGGCTGCCCGGCTACGAAGCCTCGGTGTGGTGGGGCGTGGTGGCTCCGGCCAAGACCCCGGCGGCGGTCGTGCGCAAGCTCAACGAGTTGCTCGACCAGGCGCTGAACGATCCCGCCACCCAGGCCAAGCTCGAATCCATGGGCGTGGTCGTGCAGCCCGGAACCCGCCAGCAATTCGGCAGCTTCCTGCACGGCGAGGTGTTCAAGTGGCGCAAGGTGATCCAGACCGCGCATATCCACGTCAACTGAGGGGGACACGACGCGGGCGAGGGGCCTGACAATTCGTGGGGCTACTGCGCGCGAGCGCGGCGGCTGGGGCTAAATTGATCGGCTCCCTGCAGCCAGGCACCCGCTGCGCTGCTCCGGCACCCGCACCCCGAGGCCCACGCCATGCGTCCTTCCCCCGCTCCCTCCCGCGACCCCCAGCCCTGGTGGCGCGTCGGCTCGATCTACCAGATCTATCTGCGCAGTTTCCAGGACAGCAACGCCGACGGCATCGGCGACCTGCGCGGCGCGCTGCGCCGCCTGCCCCATGTCGCCCAGCTCGGCGTGGACGCGGTCTGGCTGACGCCGTTTTTCCGCAGCCCGATGAAGGACTACGGCTACGACGTCAGCGACTACCGCGACGTGGATCCGTTGTTCGGCACCCTGGACGAATTCCGCGAACTGGTCGCGCGCGCCCATGAGCTGGGCCTGAAGGTGATGATCGACCAGGTCCTTTCCCACACCTCGGACCGCCATGCCTGGTTCCGCGAGAGCTGCCGCGACGCGCTCAACCCCAAGGCGGACTGGTACGTGTGGGCCGACCCGCTGCAGGACGGCTCGCCGCCCAACAACTGGCTGAGCGTGTTCGGCGGCAGCGCCTGGGAATGGAACACGCGCCGGCAGAAGTACTACCTGCACAACTTCCTCCCCAGCCAGCCCGATCTGAACTTCCACAAGCCGGAGGTTCAGGAAGCCGTGCTCGACTCGGTTCGCTTCTGGCTCGACCAGGGAGTGGACGGCCTGCGCCTGGATACCGCCAACTTCTATTTCCACGATCCCCTGCTGCGCTCGAACCCGGCGCGCGGCTGGCCGGTGGAAAGCGACCCGGCGGTGACGGCGGTCAACCCCTACGCCTGGCAGCGCCACGTGTACGACAAGAGCCGCCCCGAGAACCTGCCCTTCCTGCGGCGCCTGCGGGCCCTGCTCGACGCCTATCCCGGTACCGCCATGGTCGGTGAGATCGGCGACGACGACGGCATCGGGCGCATGGTCGAGTACACCCAGGGCGGCGACAAGCTGCACATGGCCTACAGCTTCGACCTGCTGGGTCCGCGCCACGACGCCCCCTTCCTGCACGCCATGCTCGAGCGCCTGCTGCGCATCCTCGGCGACGGCTGGCCCTGCTGGTCGTTGTCCAACCACGACGTGCCCAGGCTGGCCAGCCGCTGGGGAGGCGAGCATCCCGACCCGCGCCTGCTGCGCCAGGCCGCGGCCTTGCAGATGACCCTGCTCGGCACGCCCTGCGTGTACCAGGGCGACGAACTCGGACTGGAGGAGGCCGAGCTCGCGGAAGGCGATTTGCGCGATCCCTACGGCATCGCCATGTGGCCGGAGTTCAAGGGGCGCGACGGCTGCCGCACGCCGATGCCCTGGGATGCCGCGCAGCCCTGCGCCGGCTTCAGCGAGGGCACGCCCTGGCTGCCGCTGTGCTCACGCCATCGCGCGCACGCGGTGGCGGGGCAGGCGCCCGGGGGGCTGCTCGAGTTCTACCGCCGGCTGCTGGCGTGGCGCCGCGCCGAGCCCGCGCTGCACGGCGGCACCATGCAGCTGCTGGAGCCGCACGAGCAGCTGCTGGCGTACACCCGCGAATCCGAGCGGCACGGCCGGCGTGTGTTGTGCGCATTCAACTGCAGCGACAAGCCGCTGCGCTGGCACCTGCCCGCGGGCTTCGAGGGGGCAGGGCAGGCGCCGCGAGACGGCGTCGAATTCGACCACGGCGCCGCGCTGTTCGAGCCCTGGGGCTTCCTGCTGGCCGAAGCCGGGCAGGAGGCCGCGGCTGCGCCGCGCGGCGTACAGGACACCCATGGACCCGACACCTGACACCGATTCCGCCGCGCCCGCGGCCCAGCCCTCGCTGGGTTGCGCCCAGTTGTTCTGGATGTTCACCCACATCACCATGCTGGGATTCGGGGGCGTGCTGCCCTGGATGTACCGCGTGCTGGTGGAGCGCAAGCGGGTGCTCTCGCCCGAGGAGTTCCGCGAACTCCTCGCGCTGGGCCAGGTGCTGCCCGGCCCGTCGATCTGCAACATGGCCGTGATGGTCGGCTGGCGCCACGCCGGCGTCGCCGGCGGCGCTTGCGCGCTGGCCGGCATGATGCTCGGGCCGATGGTGCTGGTGATCCTGCTCGGCCTGGGCTACGAGAGCCACGGCCGCGCGCCGCTGCTGGCCTCGGTGCTGGCCGGCATGTCCGCCGCCGCCGCCGGGCTGATCGTGGTCATGGCCCTGCGCATGGCCGCCGGGCTGCCACGGCGGGGACGCAACCTGCTGGTGGCCGGGCTGGCCCTGCTGGGCATCACCGTGCTGCACCTGCCGCTGTGGATGGTGCTCGCCGGGCTCGCCCCGGTGGGCATGGTGCTGCTGCGCCGCGAGCGGTCCCGGGTGGGCGGCGCGTCATGAAGGCGCAGCTGCTGATCGCCTGGGCGATCTTCAAGTACTTCTGCGGCATCTCGATGATGGCCGTGGGCGGCGGCGTGGTCTCGCTGACCCCCCAGATCTACCGCTTCGTCGTCGTCGAGCACCATTGGCTCAGTCCCCAGGGCTTCGTCGCCGCCTTCAGCATCGCGCAGGCGGCGCCCGGCCCGAATTTCCTCTACGCCACGCTGGTGGCGCTGCAGGCCGGCGGCGTGCTGGCCGCGGTGGGCGCCACGCTGGCCCTGGTGGTGCCTCCGGCCGTGCTGACCCTGGTGGCGCTGACCGTGCGCCTGCGCGGGCGCGCCAGGGAACTGATGGGGCTGCTGCGCTTCTCGCTGTCCCATGTGGCCGTGGGCATGATGCTGGCCACCGCGATCTCCCTGGTCGCCGCCGCCGACACCGGCTGGGCGACCGCGGCGCTGACCGCGCTGACCGTGGTGGCGGTGATGCGCTGGAAGGTGCACCCGCTGGCGCTGATCGGCGCCGGGGCGCTGGGCGGGCTGCTGCTGGGCCTGCACGGCTGAGCAGCGAGGGTGCGTCCCGTGCGCGGGCCTACAGGGCCCGGCTCGCCAGCGCCAGCAGGTAGCCGAGCAGGGCGCCGGCCGCCGGGCCGATCAGCCATCCGCGCACCACGCCCAGCATCACCCGCGTGTCGATGGTCTCGCGCCCGCGCGCGACGCCCGTGCCCGCCATGGCGCCGATCAGCGCCTGGTTCATGGAGGTGAAGTAGCCGAAGGCCACCGCCGTCAGCACCACCAGCGCCTGCACCAGCTGCGCCGCCGTCGCCATGGGCAGGTCCACCCGGACCATGTCGAAGGCCACGCGCCGCAGCAGCGGGCGCCCCCAGGTGAGCACGCCCGCGGCCAGCCCCAGGCCGCCCACGAAGCCGGCCAGCAGCGGGCCGCACAGTCCGGTGGACAGGAACACGGCGGTGGCGTTGGACACGTCGTTGGCGCCCATGGCCACCGAGGCCGCGCCGCCCACCACCACCAGCGCGCGCGCCACCGCGGGCGCCGCGCGGGTGCCGGCGCGCAGGCCCGGCAGGCGGTCGAACAGGCGGGTGAAGGCGTAGCCCAACGCGAAGGCGGCCACCGGCGCCAGCACCCACAGCAGCGCCAGGCGGGCAATCGTTCCCCAATGGATGTGCAGGCCCAGCGCCGCGGCCGCTCCGACGATGCAGAACACCAGGATCTGGATGGTCGACGTGGGAATGCGCAATTGGGTGAACAGCGTGGTCAGCGCGAAGGCGGCCGCGATCACCGCGATGGCCGCCGGCGTGGCCAGCCGGCCGCCGGCCACGATGCCGTGCCCGACGTGCACCAGCACGCCATGGCTGAGCAGGGTGGCGCCGAGCAGGGTCAGCGGCGCCATGGTCCACAGCGCCGCGCGCGCGCCGATGCTGCCGCTGGCATGCGGCATGCCCATGCAGGCCCCGGTGTAGTGCGCGCCCATGCTCCACGCGAAACCCAGCGCCAGCAGGACCAGAAGAATGTCGGGAAGGCTCATCGAAGCAGCGGGGAAGGAGGTCGCAGGATCCTATCGCCGACGCGCCCGAGCCGTGCGCCTCCAGGGTTGACCCGCTTGACCGAGAAAGTGAGCAAATGCGAATATCCTTAAACACGCATAATTGCGGATTCCCCGGGCCCGCCGGGCCACGAGGCCACGATGCAGCCAGCCGCCACGCTCCCCACCCCCCACGGCCCCCTGGACTCCGCTGCCGCGGGGAACGGCGGCGCCGACCCCTGCCAGGCCGCGGTGGGGGTCCTGCGCGAGCAGCTCGCGCAGGACATCGTCGGCCAGCAGGCGCTGCTGGACCGCCTGGTGGTCGCGCTGCTCAGCGGCGGCCACCTGCTGGTGGAAGGGCTGCCGGGCCTGGCCAAGACCACCGCCATCAAGGCCCTGGCGCGGGCCGTGCACGCCAGTTTCCAGCGCGTGCAGTTCACCCCCGACCTGCTGCCCGGCGACCTGACCGGCGGCGACGTGTACCTGCCGGCCGAGGGGCGCAGCCGCTTCGTCGAGGGTCCGCTGTTCCACGACATCGTGCTGGCCGACGAGATCAACCGCGCGCCGGCCAAGGTGCAATCGGCGCTGCTGGAGGCCATGCAGGAAGGCCAGGTCACGGTGGGCGGCCGCAGTCACGCGCTGCCGCCCCTGTTCCTGGTGATGGCCACGCAGAATCCGCTGGAACAATCCGGCACCTACCCGTTGCCCGAGGCCCAGCTCGACCGTTTCCTGCTGCACGTCGTGCTCGACTATCCCAGCGCGGAGCAGGAGCGCCGCATCCTGGACCTGGACCTGGCGCGCGCCGGCGAGCCGGCGGGCCAGGCGAGGGCCGTGATCGATGCCGCGCTGGTGCTGCAGGCGCGGCGCCAGGTACGCCGCGTGCACCTGGCCGAATCGCTGCGCGCGAGCATCGTCGATCTGGTGCGCGCCACCCGCGAGCCGCGGTCGCCCGACGCGGACTTGCCGGACCTGGTCGAGGCCGGCGCATCGCCGCGCGCCGTGCTGGCGCTGGCCCACGCCGCACAGGCGCTGGCCTACCTGCGCGGGCGTGACTACGTGGTGCCGGAGGACATCGTCGAACTCGCGCCCGACGTGCTGCGCCACCGCATCGTGCTGCACCCGCAGGCGCGGCTGCAGGGCGTGGACGCCGACTCGCTGGTGCGCGAGCTGTTGCGGGCGCGCGAGATCGCCTGAATCCCATGGTCACGGCCCGGCGCAACGCGGACGGCGCGCAGGCCGCCGCGCCTCCCGGAAGCTTCGCGCTGCTGGAGCCGGCCGACTGGCGCGAACTCGCGCCGCTGCTCGCCGCTCGCGCGCAGCCGCAATTCGAGCCAGGGCCCGCGCGCCCGGACCGCGCCGGCGAGGCCCCGTCGCGCCTGGCCGGCCGCGGCCAGGACTACGCGCAAAGCCGTCCCTACCAGGCCGGCGACGACATGAGGTTCATGCACTGGGCGCTGCTCGCGCGCACCGGCAGGCCCTATGTGCGCGTGTTCGAGCAGGAACGCAGGCTGGCCTGGCACGCGCTGGTGGACGTGCATGGTTCGATGCTGTTCGGCACGCGCGCGCGCACCAAGGCCGCGCAGGCGGCGCGCAGCGCGCTGGCAGGCGCGGCACGGCAGGTCTCGCGCTGGCCGCTGTCGCGCGTGGAGGCGTCGTTGTGGACGCCGCTGGGCGTGCAGACCCGCTCCTTCGGCAGCGGCCACGCCGCGGTGCGCAGCCTGGCCGCGTGGCTGGCCGGGCAGCGCATCGTGCCGCCCTGCGCCGCGACCGCAGCGCAGCGAGCACGGGCGGCCGAGGTCTCGCGCACGGCCCTGGAGTCCTGGGCCGCCATCATGCGGCGGGCTTCGGTGCAGCCCACGCAGATGCTGCTGTGCAGCGACTTCGACTGGCTGGACGCCCGGGCCGGCGCCTGCCTGGCCGGACTGGCCGACGAGGCGCGCATGGCCGCGGTGGAAGTGTTCGACCCCGCCGAGGCGGCGCTGCCCGAGTTGCCGCCCGCGCGCTTCGCCGATGGCACCAGCGGCGCCACCGGATGGCTGGCGCCGGGGAGGTCCGCGCGCGAGGCCTTCGCGCGCGAGGCCCTGGCTCGACGCGAGCGCCTGCAGCGTCGCCTGCGGGCGCTGCGCATGGCGTCGGTCCGCAGTTGCACCACTGATTCCGCGGCGCGGATCCAGGCGCTGCTGGCCGGGCTGGACTCATGATCGACCGCCTCGCCGCGCTCGCCGACATCGTGCCGCCGCGCCCGGTCGCGCCTCCACCCGCGGTGTCGCCGTGGCAGGGCGGCACCACGTGGTGGCTGGCCGTGGTGGTGCTGCTGGCGGTCCTGGCGCTCGTGGTCTTCGCCGCAGGCCGGTGGGCTCGCCAGGCGCTGCGCCGGCGGCGTGCCCGTGCACGCCTGCTGCGCACGCGTGCACGGCTTCGCGCCGGTCCGGCGGATGCGCCGGTCGCGCCGCTGCTGGCCGCCGTGTTCGAGGATCTGCGCCGCGCCGGACTGCCCGAGCCCGGCGCCGGGGACGCGGCCCGTGGCCCGCACCAACGCCTGCTCTACGCCCGCGAGGTCGGCGCCGCTGCGCTGTGCGACTACCTGGACCAGCGCCTGGCGCCATGATGCAGCCACTGCTCCACGCGTGGATCCAGCTCGTCTGGGCACGGCCCTGGGCCTTCGGCCTGCTGCCGCTGGCCGCGGGTGTCGGCTGGCTCAGCTTGCGGCGCGGCGCCCACGCGGGCGAGGGCGCCATGCTGTACCTGCACCCGCGGCTGTTCGGGCTGCTGGACGCACGGGCGCCGCGCAGTTCGGCGGCGCTGCGCGCCTGGCTCGTGGCCGGCGCCTTCGCCTGCTGGGGGATCGCCCTGGCGCAGCCCGAGCTGCCCGGCCCCTGGCTGCGCCCCCCGGCGCAGGGACGCGACGTGGTCGTCCTGCTCGACACCACCTTGTCCATGACCCTGAACGACCTGCGCTGGAACGGCGCTCCCGCCGAGCGCCTGGCGGTGGTCAAACAGGTGTTCGCGGGTTTCGTGCGCGGCAGCCCCGGCGACCGCTTCGGCATCATCGCCTTCGGCGCGCGCGCCGCCACGCTGCTGCCGCCCACCTTCGACCGCCGCGTGGCGCTGCGCATGCTGCGGCGCGCCCGCGCCGACCTGCTGGGCGACGGCGGCTGCCTGGGCGACGCGATCGGCCTGGCCCTGCGCCAGGTGGCCCGCCAGGGCGGCCGCAGGCCCGTGCTGGTGGTCTACTCCGACGATGGCTGGACCCAGGGCGGCCACGTCAGCCCGGCCCAGGCCACCGCCCTGGCGCGCGCGCTGGGCGTGCGCGTGTTCGCCGTGCAGGTCGGCGGCCGGCCGGCCGACGGGCGCCCCTACGAGGTGCCGGCCTTCGACGCTCCGCAGCCGGACCTGCGGGACATCGCGCGGCTCACCGGCGGTGCCTACTTCTACGCTGCCGACGCCGGCGCCCAGCAGCGCGCCATCCGGGCCATCGCCGCGTCCGCACCGACCCTGCGGCCGGCGCCCAGCCGCCGCCAGGCGCATGGGCTGTTCGCGTGGCCGCTGGCCTGCGGCGCCTTGCTGCTGCTGGCGCAAGCCGCCGGATCCGCGCGCACGGGGAGCCGGGCGTGACGGGGCTGCTCGCCGGCCTGCACTGGGCCCACCCCTGGGCCTGGCTGTGCCTGGGCCTGCCGCTGGGCCTGGCCCTGTGGCGTCGCCGTGCCCGCGGCCTGCAAGCGCGCGAGGCGCTGGCCTATGCCGATGCGCATCTGCACGCCTGGGCCTTGCACGCCCGGTCGCCCCGCGCGGGTCTGGCGCGCCGCATGGCCGAGGCCCTGCTTTGGCTGCTGACGGCGGCCGCGCTGGCCGGACCGCGCCAACTGCTCGCGCTGGATGCCGCGGGCGCGGCACGCGCGCAGCACCGCGTGGACGTGATGGTGGTGCTGCGGGTTCCGGCTCGGGACACCGACACCCTCGCGGCGTCGCGCATGGCCCTGCACGAACTGCAGCGCCGGCTCCAGGGCGAGCGCCTCGGGCTCGTGGTGTACCGCCGGGGCGCCGGCTTGCTGCTGCCCTGCACGGACGACCCCGCGCTGTTCGACGATTTTCTGGATCGGGCCGGGCCCGCGCTGCTCGGCGAAAGCCGCGGCGACGGTCTGCCGGCCGCGCTGTGGCTGGCACGGCGCGAACTCGCGCGCGAGCCCGGCGCGTCGCGGGCCGTGTTGCTGCTGGCCGGCGCCGGCGTATCCCCGGAGGACTCCGCGGGCGCCGCCGGGCCGCGGGGCCTGGAGCGCGAGGCGCGCGGCCTCGAGGCGGCGCGCCTGCCGCTGTTCCTGCTGTGGACCGGCCCCGGCGAGATCGACCCCGCGCTGCAGGCGCTGGCGCGCCGCAGCGGGGGCGCCAGCGCGGCGCTGGACAGTCCCCAGGCCTGGACCCTGCTGTACGGCCGGGGCATCGCGCGCCTGCCCTCCAACCCCGCGCCGCCCGGCAGCGAGCCGGTGTGGCGCGAGCTGTACGCGCTGCCGCTGGCCGCCGCCTTGCTGCTGTTGGCCTGGCTGCAGGTGCCGCAGTTGCGCCGTGCACGCGCCACGATCCCTCCGGCCCTGCTGCTGCTCGCGGCCCTGGGCCTGGCGGGCACGCAGGCCATGTTGCCGCGTGCCCAGGCCGGCGAGGCGCCCGCCCACCAGGAACAGGCATGGGCGGCCTGGCAGGCCTGGAGCCGCCACGACTACGCCGCCTGCGCCCGGCTGTACGCGGGCCTGCCGGGTTTCGACGCGCACCTGGGCGAGGGCGACTGCGCCTACCGCGCCGGCCGGTGGCCTCAGGCCGCGGCGGCCTTTCGCCGCGCCATGCTCGGCACCCCGGACGACGCCCGGCGCGCTCTGGCCCTGTACAACCTGGGCAATGCCGCCTTTCACCTGCAGGGCGGGCTGCGCGAGGCGATCGACGCCTACCGCGCCAGCCTGGCGCTGCGCCCCGGCGACCCCGGCGCCGTGCGCAACCTGCGCCTGGCGCAGGCGCAGTGGGCGCAGGAACACCCCGAACAGGCCATGGCGGCGATGCGCAAGCGCGGCACGCCGCAGGGCGCCGGACGCTTCGGGGACACGGCCGACACCACGCCCAGCAGCATGGCGGCGCGCCGCAAGCCCCGGCAGGCGCAGGGCTACCAGGACACGCGGCTGCAGGCTGGCGGCCGCCTGCAGGCATCCGGTGTCCAGCCCGGCTCCGAGGCCCCGGGCCTGGCCCTGGACCCGGCCGAACTGCGGGCCGCCCGGCGCGCCGTGCCCTGGCTGCACGACCACCGCGGCGCCCTGCTGCGCGCGCTGGTGCGCCAGGACAGCGGCGAGGCGGCCGACCGGCCGGAGGGGCCATGAGCTTCGGCATGAGCTTGGGCCTGGGGCTATGCGTGGCCCTGGGGCTGACCGATGCTGCCATGGCCTCTGCGTCAACGCCGCCCGCCGCCGCGACCCGCGCCGGTGCAGCGGCGCCTGCCCTGGTGTGCAGCCTGCGTCCCGCCCAGCCGGTGCTGGGGCATGCGCTGCGCTGGCAGATCCGCGCGCGCGGCCTGGCGCCGCTGCCGCCTCTGCAGCCCGCGCAACTCGGCCAGACCTGGCTGCTGCAGGGCCAGTCCAGCGAGCGCGCTTCCGGCCCTGGCGGCTCTTCGCAGACGATGGTGCTGCGCTTGTTTCCCTTGGCCGCGGGCCGGCTGCGCCTGCCGGAGCTGCGCGCGGGCGGCGCGCGCTGCCCGCCGCGCCGCGTACGCATCGCCGCGGCCGAAGCCGGGCAGGCGCCCCTGTACGTGGCCGCGCGTGTGGTCACGCCGGGCGCCACCGTGGGCCAGGCCCTGCGCATCGAACTCGACGTCGCAGACGGAGGCGGCCTGGCCTGGGAGCCGCTCACCGTCCGTTCGGACGACGGCATCCTGCACCCCCTAGGCTCGCTGGACACGCGCGCCGCCGACGGCGCCGTCGAAGTGTTGCGCCTGAGTTGGAGTTTCACGCCCACCCACGCGGGGGACTTCACCGTGCGCTTCGGCTTGTTGCGAGGGCACCGTTTCGGCGAACTCCTCGTGTTCCCGATCGCCTCGCTGCAAGGGTCGGTGCGGCCCTTGCCGGCCTACTGGCCCGCCGGCTGGCCGGTGGGGCACGCCACGCTGCGGGTGCAGCCGGCACCGCGGCGCCTCGAACTCGGCGCGGCCGGCGTGTTGCGCGCGCGGCTCGATGGTGTGCAGGTGGGGCGCCAGGCCCTGACGGCGATGCTGCGGGCCGACGCGCACGCTCCCGGCTTGCGCATCGGCGAGCCGCGTCTGCGCAGGCTCGCCGGCCCGGCGCTCGGAGCCGCGCCGGCCTGGGACATCGAGCTGCCCTGGCGCGCGGAGCGGGCGGGGCGCCTGGCCTATCCCCGCCTGCGCCTGGCCTACTACGACCCCGAGCGCGGCGCGCCGGGGCTGGCGCTGGCCGACTGGGGCGGGGTGCAGGTGCACGACCCGCGCCCGCTGCGCATCGTGCGGGCCCTTGTGGCCGTGGGCGGCCTGGTGCTGCTGCTGGCCCTGCTGCGCCTGGGCGTGCAGGCCGCGCGCATCGCCCGTTGCCGCGCGCGCTGGCGCCGCATCGCCCGGCGCGGCGACGTCGCGGCGCTGCGCGGCCTGTGGCGCCAGGCCCGCGAGAGCGGGGACCCGGACGCGATCACCCTGCGCACCTGGGTGGCCGCCCAGCGCTGTGGGGGGCGCGCGCCGAGTGGGACGAATCTCAAGCGCTCGATCGACCCCTTGATCGACCCCTTGATCGACCCCTTGATCGACCCCTTGATCGAGCGCATGCTCGATCGTGATCAGCGGCGCCTGTACGCCCCGCCGCGCAAGCCCTGACAGGCTGTCAGGCGCGGCCCCGGGTCTGCACCCGCTCAGGCGGGAAGCGCCCGGGCCTGCGTGCCGCCGGGCGCATGGCGCCACTGCGGCGCAGGCGCGGCGCTGCGGCCCGACTCCCGCGATGCGCCCGGAGCCTGCGGCAGCTCGTGCCCGGAGCTGGCCGGATCCGCGGCCTCGGGCAGCCGGAATTGCGCCACCGCGTCGCGCAGGCCCTGCGCGCGGCCTCGATGGCCGCGTTCAAGGCCAGCATGTTGGTCTGGTAGGCGATGTCGTCGATCACCGAGATCTGATCGGCGATGGCCTGCATGTCCCCCAGGGTCTTGCGCAGCGCCTGGCGGATCTGCGTTTCCTGCGGAACCACCTGTTGCTCGAACACGTCCTGCGCGCGGTTGCCGTCCTGCTGCACGGCCAGCATGGCCGTCACCGCCTGCTCGTAGCGCTGGCGCTGCTGGCGGATGGAATCGAGCAGCTCCAGCATGTCCGGCGCGGACAGCAGGCGCTGCAGCGCATCGATCTGCTCCAGGTTGGCGGCCAGTTCCTTGCGCAGCTTCAGGTCCAGCAGGCCCTGTTCGGCCGGGTCCTTGTTCGCCACCACCCTGTCGAACACCCTCGGAAACGCGAGGCGTCCCGGGAGGGGACGACCGGGCGCAGGGTCATTCCGGGCGGGCAAATATGGCGGTTCCACCGTGCCCGAGGCGCGCGACATCGATCGTCGCGGACTCATGGCCGCCTCGCGAAAGCTCCTGTCCGAGGATTCGCTGTGCTCGGCGAACCTTCCCACGCAGCCGCCGAGTCCGCCCATGCAAGGAGCAAGGACAGCGCGCATCCAGGAGTGATTCATGCAGCATCGCATTCTCGGCACCACCATGCCCGTTCTCGAGATCACCCTCGATCGCGGCCAGAGCATCTTGGCTGAAACGGGCGAGTTCTCGTGGATGGACGACGACATCCAGATGCGCACCTCGACCAGCGGAGGAGGGGCCGGCGGTCTGTTCGGCGCACTGGGCCGCGCGCTGAGCGGAGGTACCTTGTTCATGACCGAATATGCCTCGGAGCGCGACGGCGCGCGCGTGGCGTTCGCATCGCACTTGCCGAGCACCATCACGCCGGTGGAACTCGACGGGCGCGCCGGATACATGGTGCACAAGCATGGCTTCGTCTGCGCCACCCCGGGCGTGAACTTCAGCCTCGGGCGGCAGCAGCGCCTGGGCGCCGGAGTGTTCGGCGGAACCGGCTTCGTGCTTCAGAAACTCTCGGGCTGCGGGCAGGCCTTCGTCGAACTGGGCGGCGAATGCGTGGTGCGTGACCTGGCGCCGTACCTGCCGCAAAAGCGCGACTGAGCGGGGAGGGAGGCGAGCCGTACAAAGCGCAGGGCTGCTTCGCAGTCCGAGCCCATGGAGTGCGGGGGCGCCTTAGCATGCGGCAGGTGGGCGTGAAGCTCGCCGTGGCGACCATTCATCCCTTGGACTTCCCCGTTGAAACCCGTCGCGAGCAGACCCTTCCATGCCGTATCCGAAAGGCGCATTCACATCCATCCTGTTTCCCACCTTGCTGTTCGGGGCCATCGGCCCGCTGCTGGGCACGCTGATCGAGTCCGTTCGGATAGCGTGGGACCCGATTCAATACGCTTGGTTCTTGTTCCAGAGCGGGAAGTCCATCAGGCCGGCGACGAGCTGGTTGTTCACTTCGGAGTGGGTCGGCATCGCGGTCCTCGCTTACTACTTCGCCGTCATTCCCGCCATGCTCACCGGGACGGCAGTCGGAGCCTTGCGCAGGAGCGTCGTGTACCGCCATGGCTATCTGGTTGCCGGCTTGCTCGGCGGCCTGCTGGGATGCGCGATCGCCGTGGGCTACGGCTTGTTCGGTACCCTCTGGCCGGTTGATTCCCGGGACGCCAAAATGTTTTTCGAATGGCTTGCTCCGCTGCGCGAGGGACGTGTTCCACAGGGACTTCCCCCCATTTTTCTCTTTCCTACCCTGGTGCGCGCGGGCTTTGGCGCGGGGTTTCTCGGGACCATGGTCTACAGGCGAGCGTGGCGCTGCGAAATCCCGCCTGCTGCCGAGCCCAGTGGCGTACCTGGTTGAAGCGGCGGCATTCGGCGAGCCCTACAGTTTCGTTGTGTGAAACTGCATGCGTGCTCCGCGCAAAGCGCGTGCAAGCCGTGTCGCCATGCTGTTCCTGTTCATGATGATCAACTTCGCCGACAAGGCGGTGTTCGGTCTCGTGGCAGTACCGGGGAGATCCTCGCATGCCCAGTCCGAACCCGCCCGCCGCGCCGATGGTGATCGCCCTGTTGCTGTTCGCCGTCCTCGGCCCGCCGCTCGGCGCGTTGTGCGTGTATCTGTGCGTTCTGGTGCAGGCGCTGTATGAGGCCGTGCGCATGGTCGCGGAAGGTCGTGTCCATGCCGGATCGCTGCGGGATGTGCTGAGCACGGCATGGTTCGGGGCCGCGCTGCTGGCCTATGGGATCGCCGGCGTTCCCGCCTTGCTCACGGGGATCGTGGTCGGCGCCCTGCGGCGGCGCATGGTCCAGTCTCGGAGCCACCTGAAGGCCGCTCTGTACGGGGGGATGCTGGGCTGCGCGATTTCGCTGGGCACGGCCTTGTTCCGGGGCGATGGCACGCTCGGCTATTCGCTGGTCGACAATCTCCTGACGAACTGGCTGGCTGCTCCGAGCCACGGAGAGTTTCTGCGGAGCGATTCTTCCATCGTCTTGTTCGGCACATTAGCGCGGGCCGGCTTTTTCGCGGGATTCTTCGCCACCCTGATCTACAAGCTCGTGCTGGATCGCAAGTTCCCGAGCCTCGCGGTAGCGCCCGCCGCTGCCGCGCCCGATGCCCGCCAGTAGCCCGACGCCCGCTCAGGGTTCGTCGGCCTGGCGCAAGGCCTGCCCGAACCTTTGTGCCGACGGCTCGCCGGGCCGCGCGGGGCAGCGCGGCGAAGCCGGGGCCGCCACGCCTCGTGCCGCGGGGCCCGCAAGGTAGACTGACGTCATCCTCGATTTCTGCGAGCCCGCGATGCGCCTGTTCCTCGCCATCTTCCTGCCCTGGCTGGCCTTTTTCACCATCGGCCGGCCCGTCGCGGGCACCATCTGCCTGGTGCTGCAACTCACCATCCTGGGCTGGATCCCGGCCGCCATCTGGGCCGCCTACTCGCTGGGCCAGTACAAGACGGACAAGAAGATCCGGGCGGCGATCGAGGGGCGCTGAGGCGAGGATCCTAGAGGCCGTCGTCCAGCGCGCCGTGCGGCAGGCCCTTGCCCCCTCGCGGCGGACGCCGCGCGGCCTCGGAACGAGGAAATGCGAAGTCGCGGCTGAGGAACACGCTGGAGGTCGACGTGAAGGCGTTGATCGGCGAGAAGCCGCAAAAGCGCACTTCGAGCAAGCCGGCTCCGGCCAGCAGATCCGAGGTGTTCGGGTACCACTCGGCGTTGTCCAGGATGATCATGCCGCCGGGAGCCAGCACCTCGATCGCGGTGCGCGCCGAGCGGTAGCGTTCCGCGCCGTCCACCACGACCACGTCGAATCGCCGCGGCGCCAGGGTCCTGGGCAGGTCCGCGTACTTGCCGCCGTCGCCCTCGTGCACGAGGGTGGCGTTGGCCGGCAGCCGCTGCCGCAGCACGCCGTACCAGGCGGCGTCGAACTCGACGCTGTACACCGAACGGGCACGGGCCGCCCAGTACAGCGTCGACCCGCCCGAGCCGAACTCGAACACATCCTTGCCCGAGAAGTCGAAACCGTTCAGGTACTCGATCAGCGGGTAGGTCAGCCAGGGCTGGAATTTCCCGGCTCCGTCGGCCGGCATTCCGTCGATGCGACGGGTGTGCCCGTACTGGCCGAAGAAGATCTGTTGAAGCCGCGCGGTGACCACGACGCGCCGAGGCAGGACTTTTCGAAGCAGGCTTTGCACGCGCAGATCCAGGCATCGGAGGGAGCGCCCATGCTAGCGGACGGGTATCGCCGCTCCCGTCAACGATCGAGTCCCTGCAGGAGGTCCACTTTCACGTCCTTGGCCATGTCCACGTGCCCGAACAGCATCAAGTCGCGGTAGTTCAACTTGCCCGAGGCCAGCAACTGGTCGTCCCGGGCCTGGCGTTCTAGCAGGGCCAGCGCCAAGAGCCTGCTTCGTGCATCCGCCTCGTGCTCGCTGGCGCGATTCAGGGTCGTGGCCTCGTCGCGGCAGGCTGCGCGGAGGCGATCGGAGGTGCTGATGGATGTGACCATGTGGGGTAGTTTGCCTCATCGCGCCTCCCCACAAAAACCAAAGGGTTTGGCGAGATTTCGCCAAACCCTTGAATTTGCTGGTGGGTCGTGCGTGACTCGAACACGCGACCAACGGATTAAAAGTCCGCTGCTCTACCGACTGAGCTAACGACCCCGACCGAAACACTCAATCATAGCAAAGTGCGTTTTGCCTGCCGGAGGCGCGGCGCGCTTCCTGGCTGGCTTCACGCCGCAGGGCCACGGCTTCCACCGCGAAGCCGGCGGCGGCCATGCCGAAGCTGGCGGTGACCATGACGCTGGAGCCGTAGCCGGCGCAGTTCAGCCCGGCGCCGGGATCGTCGGGCACGGCGCAGGCCTGTTGCAGCAGCGCGGCGCGGGGCTCGTCGGAGCACACGCAGGGCAGGCCGATGAGGCCCTGGCGCGGGGCCTCGTGCTCGCGGCGCATGCGGTAGCGCAGCTTGGCCAGCAGCGGGTCGCCGCGCACGTCGGCCAGGTCCATCAGCCGCACGTGCTGGGCCAGGCGCTTGCCGCCCGCGGCGCCGGAGACGATCAGCGGCAGGCCCGAACGCAGGGCCTGCGCGGCCATCGCGGCCTTGGCGCGCACCTGGTCGCAGCAGTCGAGCAGCACGTCGGCCCGCGCGGGAAGCAGTTCGGCGAGGTTCTCGGCGCTGAGGAATTCCTCCACCTCGTGCACCACGCAATCGGGGTTGATGTCGTGCAGGCGCCGGCTCAGCGCGCGCACCTTGGCCTCGCCCAGCGTGGAGCCCAGCGCCTGGGCCTGGCGGTTGATGTTGGATTCGGCCACGTGGTCGAGGTCGATCAGCGTGAGTTCGCCCACGCCGCTGCGCGCCAGGGCCTCCGCCGCCCAGGAGCCGACGCCGCCCACGCCAACCACCACCATGTGGGCGGCGCGCAGGCGCTCCAGCGCCGCCTGGCCGTACAGACGGGCGATGCCGCCGAAGCGGCGCTGCGGATCGGGTGCGTCGGGCCCTTGCACGCTCACTGGACTACCCTCCTCGCTACGCTCGACTCCCCGAGGGAGTGGAGCGCCGCTTCGGAGCGGCCGTGCGCGGCGCTCACTGGACTGCCCTCCTCGCTACGCTCGACTCCCCGAGGGAGTGGAGCGCCGCTTCGGAGCGGCCGTGCGCGGCGCTCATGCCTGCCGCTCCAGGCGCCAGGCCTGGAATTTCACGCCGATCACGCCGCCGGCGATGATGGAGCCCAGCGCCAGCCAGCTGGTGGGCGACAGCGTGGACACCCCGGTGATGCCCTGGCCCACCGTGCAGCCCATGGCGGTGACCCCGCCGATGCCCATGAGCAGCCCGCCGACGATGTGGTTGGCCGTGTCCTCCAGTCCCGACAGGCCTTCCCAGCGGAAGCGCCGCGTGGCCAGCGCGTGCAGCGCGGAGCCGGCGATCACGCCGAACACCGAGACGATGCCGATGCTCAGCACGTTGCTGCTGTCGCTGTACAGCAGCAGCCAGTTCAAGGTGGCCGCCAGCGGCGACACGAAGGTGAAGGATTCGGCGTGGTTGCCGCTGCTGCCGATGTAGGTGGCCTGCAGGGTCTGCGGATCCTCGGCGACGAAGCCCAGGTGGGCCGACACCCACCACAGCCCCACCACCAGCGCGCCGATGCCCAGGCCGCCCAGCAGCAGGCGCGCGTCGCGGCCTTCGCGCCGGGCCAGCGCCCAGGCGGCCAGGGCCAGGCCGCCGGCGTTGCCCAGCAGCAGCAGCCAGGCGCGCGCGGACCAGGCGCTGTGGCGCGCCAGCAGCGAGGGCAGGTCCTGGTGTCCGGCGAACTGCAGGGCCACGCGGTCCAGCAGGTACACCCGCGGCAGCGCGGTGATGCCGCGCAGCGTGGCGTAGGCGCCCACGGCCAGCATGGTGAACACCACCAGCGCCTTGAGGCTGCCGCTGCCCAGGCGCACCAGGGTCTTGCTGCCGCAGCCGGAGGCCAGCACCATGCCCACGCCGAACAGCACTCCGCCGACCAGCGCCGACAGCCAGGTCAGGCTGGGCACCGTGTAGATGCTGGCCGACAGGTCGATCTCCCCGCTGGCGGCCAGCCAGGTGGTACCGAGCAGCGCCGTGGCGATGGCCAGCGCCCACATGCGCATGCGGGTCCAGTCGCCGAAGTTGACGATATCCGCCACAGAGCCCATGGCGCAGAACTGGGTGCGGTGCATCACCGCGCCGAACAGCAGGCTGAGCACGAAGGTGCTACCAAGCACCAGGTGGTTCAGGCTGCTCATCGAAGTCGAGGGGTCCGTGGGCATGGGCGATGCGTGGGGCCTTGCGCGGCGGGCCGAGGCCGGGCGGGAAAGGCCGCGATGCGGGGGGATGCCGATTGTCCCACGTGGCGCCGGGGTCCGCGCAAGGGGGCCCGCGCAAGTTCAGCGCGGGTGGTAGCGCGTGGGGTCGTCCACGCCCGCGGCCGCGAAACCGGCGGCGCGGATGCGGCAGGAGTCGCAACGCCCGCAGGCACGCCCCTGGTCGTCGGCCTGGTAGCAGCTGACGGTGAGCGAGAAATCCACGCCCAGGCGCAGACCCTCGGCGATGATCTCGGCCTTGCTGAGTTCGATGATCGGCGCGTGCACGCGCAGGGCCTGGCCTTCCACGCCGGCGCGCGTGGCCAGGTTGGCCAGGCGCTCGAAGGCCTCCACATAGGCGGGGCGGCAGTCCGGGTAGCCGGAGTAGTCCACGGCATTGGCGCCGTAGAACAGGTCGTGCCCGCCCAGCGCCTCGGCCCACGACAGCGCCAGCGACAGCATCACCGTGTTGCGCGCGGGCACGTAGGTGCTGGGGATGCCGGCGGAGCTCGCGTCGGTGGGCACCTGCAGTGCCGTGTCGGTGAGCGAGGAGCCGCCGAAGCGCCCGAAGTCGACTTGCACGATCTCGTGGCGTACGGCGCCCAGGGCCTGGGCCACGCGGCGCGCGGCGTCGAGCTCGGCGCGGTGGCGCTGCCCGTAGTCCAGCGACAGCGCGTGGCAGGCGTAGCCGGCCTCGCGCGCCAGCGCCAGCACGGTGGCGGAATCCAGGCCCCCGGAGACCAGCACCACGGCCGGCGCGCCGCGCCTGGGCGCGGCCGGCACCACGGCCCGTCCCATTACTTCAGCTTCGCCAGCCGGTCGTGCGCGGCGGCGGCGGCTTCCGATTGCGGGTAGTTCTTGATCAGGCGCTGCAGCGTGACCCGCGCGGTCTTGACCTCGCGCAACTCGAGCTGGCAGTTGGCCAGGCCCAGCATGGCCTCGGGCACGCGCTGGGCGTCGGGCTGCGACTGGATCAGGTCCTGGAACGCGGCGGCCGCGTCGCGGTAGCGCTGCTGGCCGAACAGCGAGTTGCCCAGCCAGTACTTCGCGTCGCCCTGGTAGGGGCTGGTGGGGTACTGGGCGATGAAGGCCTGGAACTGCGTGGTGGCGTTGGCGAACTGGCCGCCGCGGAAGGTGCTCAGCGCCTGCTCGAAGGCGGCTTTCTCGGCGGGCTGCACGTTGTAGTTCTTGCCGCCGATCTGCACCTGCACCGGCTCCAGCGGGGCCAGGCGCTGGCTCAGCGCGCTCTGGCTGGCCTGCATCTTGGCCAGCGCGGTGTTGAGCTGCTGGGTGTTGGTGTCCTGCTGGCCGCGCAGTTGCGCGATCTCGCTTTGCAGCTGGGTGATCTGGTTGGACAGGTCGAGCAGGGAGTTGCGCAGCTGCTTGACCTGCGACTGCTGGTCGGCCTGCAGCTGGGCTACCTCCTGGCGCAATTGCAGGATGGCGCGGCGGGCGTCGTTGTCGGCGAACAGGTCGGCGTGGGCGGCGCCTGTCCAGGCCAGGCCGCCCAGGCCGAGGGCCAGGGCGCCGGCGGCGCGGCGCAGGCGCGCGCCGGATGCGAAGGGCTTGAGCGTCATGGCGCGATCTCCGGGGCTGGTGTCAATCGGTCAGGGCTGGTAGACGATGTCCACGCGGCGGTTCTCGGCGAAGTCCTGCGGGCTGTCGCCGGTGGCCTTGGGTTTTTCCTTGCCGAAGCTGATGGCTTCCATCTGGTTCGGTTTCACGCCCAGCAGTTCCAGGCCCTGGCGCACCGCGTCGGCGCGTTTCTGGCCCAGCGCGAGGTTGTACTCGCGGCTGCCGCGGGCGTCGGTGTTGCCCTGCAACTGCGCGTGCGCGGCGCTGTGCGAGGCCAGGTACTGGGCGTTGCCCTGCATCGTGGCCTGGTAGCGCGGATCCACGGAATAGCTGTCGTAGGCGAAGTACACGCTGCGCCCGACGTCGGCGGTGGGCCCGGAGTTGGGCCCGCCGGCGCCCTGGCCCTCGGCGCCGCCGGTCTGCACCGCGGCCACCGAGCTCTGGCCCGCGCCCTGGGCGCTGGCGCCGCCGGCTCCCAGCGCCCCGACAGGGGTGGCGGTCTGGGCCTGGACCGGGGCCTTGTGGTTGAGGTTGACGTCGGAGGCGCAGCCGCCGAGTGCGAAGGTGGCGGCGGCGGCCAGCGCGGCCAGCCAGGTGGAGGAGCGCGATACGGTGGTCATGGAGCGGTTCTGCGGGGAGCTTGCGGTAGCGGGAGCGTACGCCAGGACGCGTCGCGGCCCGGCGCGATGGAGCCTCGGGGGCGCCGAGGTGCGGCGCCCCGGCTGTCAGGCCGGCGTGGTCCACGGACCCCAGGAGGGTTCGCGCACGTCCTCGCCGCGGGCCGCCAGCGTGGTGCGCACGCTGCCGTCCACGGACACCGTGCGCAGCACCTGCGCGCCGCCCTCGCGGGCCGCGTACACCAGGATCTGGCCGTTGGGCGCGAAACTGGGATGCCCGTCGTCGGGGCCGTCGCCCAGCGCGCGGGTGCTGCCGCCTTGCAGGTCCTGCAGCCACAGCTGGTAGTCGTTGCCCTGGCGCGAGACGAAGGCCAGGGACTTGCCGTCCGGGCTGATCGCCGGGCTGACGTTGTAGGTGCCGGCGAAGGTGATGCGCCGGACGTTCGAGCCGTCGAGGCCGGCCTGGTAGATCTGCGGCGAGCCGTCGCGGTCGCTGACGAAGTACAGGCTCTTGCCGTCGGGCGCGAACACCGGCTCGGTGGCGATGCTGCTGGCGCGGATCACCGGACGGGCCGCCCCGCCGCCCACGGGCACCGTGAAGATCTGCGAGGCCGCGCCCATGGTCAGCACCACGGCCAGCGTGCGTCCGTCGGGCGAGAAAGCCGGGGCGCTGTTGCTGCCGCGGAAATTGGCCACCGCGCGGCGCCCGCCTGTGCGAACGTTCTGCACGAACACCACGGGCTTGCCGGTCTCGAAGGACACGTAGGCCAGGTTGGCGCCGTCGGGGGCCCAGGCGGGCGACATCAGCGGCTCGCGGCTGTGCAGCGCGGCCAGCGGGTTGTAGCCGTCGCTGTCGGCGACCAGCAGCGTGAAATTGTTGCGCCCGCTCTTGCCGACGAAAGCGATGCGCGTGGCGAACACCCCGCGCTGGCCGGTGAGTTTCTGGTAGATGAAATCGGCGATGCGGTGCGCGGCCAGGCGCAGGTCGCCGGTGAGCACGCGCAGCGCCAGGCCGCCCAGGTCGCGCTGGCCCACCGCGTCCCACAGGCGGAAGCGGATCTGCCAGGTCTGCGGGCCGGCCGGCTCGACGCTGCCGCCGCCGGCCGCCTCGAGCTGTTCGGAGCGCCACTGGGCGTAGGCGGGCGGGCCGGCGTCGCCGAGCGTGGGCGAGGAGGCCGCCGGGGTCACGCGGAACTGGCCGCTGCGCATGAGGTCGGCGCGGATGATGTCGGCCAGCGGTTGCGGGCAGGCGGACTGTCCGGCGAAGGTGTCGATCAGCACGGGGATCTGGCGCGCGCCGATGCCGGAGACGTCCACGCGGAACTGCGCGCGGGCCAGCAGGGGTTCGGCGGCCAGGCCGAGGGCGCCGGCGAGGCGCAGGCCGCGGGCCGCTGCGGGCAGGGCCGTACCGAGTACAAAGCGTCGTCGTTGCATGGGGTTCCTGGCAGGCTGGCAGCCGGGCAAGAGGCTGCAGCGCGGAATTCTAGGCCCTGGGCGCGCGCGCCGGGGCGACTGGCGCCGGCCCTTCGCGCAACACACTGCAATGGCGTTCGAGTCCGGGCAGGCGGGGGTTGCTCAGGCCGTGCTCGGCGCGCACGATCTGGCCGCGCATGCGCGCGCGCACCTTGTCCAGGTTGCGGCTCTCCTGCGCGCGCGCGGCCTGGCGGTGCCACAGGTGCAGCACCTCGGTGGCCCAGAAGCCGTCCACGCGGGCGCAGCCGTGGTGCTGCAGGCGCAGCACGAAGTCGGCGTCCTCGTGGCCCCAGCCGTCGAAGCTCTCGTCGAAGCCGTCGATGGCCTCGAAGTCGCTGCGCCACACACCCATGTTGCAACTGCGGATGCCTTTCCAGCGGAAGCCGGGACGGGCGCGGCGCAGCGCGGCCGGCCAGCGCAGGAACAGGCCCAGCCACTTGTTGCAGCCGCCGCGCAGGCGCTGGCCCAGCCACCAGCTCCAGGGCCTGCGCGCCAGATCCAGGCCCTGCGCCAGCGCGCTTCGGGTGAGGCCTTGCGACAGCAGCACGCGGCTGCCGTTGAGCAGGCAGCCCGGACGCGCCAGCGCGCGGTGGCGCGCCACGAAATCAGGCCGCGGCACGCAGTCGCCGTCGAGCAGCACCAGGTAGTCGCCGCGCGCCTGGCGCGCGCCCCAGTTGCGCGCCGCGGCCGCGGTGAAGCCGACGTCGCCCTGCCAGGCATGCACCAGGCGGTAGGGCAGGGCGGGCGCCAGCGCGCGCAGCGCGGCCACGTGCTCCTCGCGTGAACCGTCGTCGGCCACGATCACCTCGAAGCCGCGGTCGGTCTGCAGCGCCAGCGCGCGCAGCACGGCCAGCAGGGCGTCGCTGCGGTTGTAGCTGAGCACGACCAGGCTGATCAGCATGCCGGCTCGCGCTGCAGCAGCCACAGCTTGATGTAGCGGTAGTAGGCGCCGTGGGCGTTGGACAGCGCCAGCACCAGGCCCAGGCGCCCGTCCAGGAAACCGCGCTTGAACACGTAGCCGCGCAGGAAGGTCCAGGCGCCGTGGCCCAGCGCGCCCAGCACGCCGCTGCGGCGCCCGCGCGCGTGCATGGCCCGCGCACCGGCGCTGGAATAGGCGTCGAGCTTGGCCAGCACCTGGTGCATGTCGCGGAAGGAGTGGTGCAGCAGCCGGGCGTGCAGGCGTCCGCGCGGGCCGTCGACCAGCAGGCGCTCGTGCACCAGGTCGTCGCTGAAGCGGGCGCTGCCGCGCCGGAACAGGCGCAGCACGTCGTCGGGGTACCAGTCGCCGTGGCGCATGAACTGGCCGCAGTAGCTCGACAGCCGGGGCATGGCGAAGGCCGTGGGAGCCCCCGGCGCGCGCACCGCTTCGCGGATCTCGTGCGCGAGCTCCGGGCTGACGCGCTCGTCGGCGTCGATGGACAGCACCCAGTCGCAGCCGGCCAGGGCCAGCGCGCGGTTCTTCTGCGGCCCGAAACCCGGCCAGTCGGGGGTGATGTGCACCCGCGCACCGGCCGCGCGCGCCAGCTCGGGCGTGGCGTCGGTGCTGCCGCTGTCGAGCACGACGATCTCGTCGCACCAGGCGAGCGACTCCAGGCAGGCGGGCAGGTTGGCCGCCTCGTCGCGGGTGATGATCACGGCCGACACCGTGGGGCCAGCGCTGGGGCGGTTGGGCATGGCGGGCAACGGGCGCAGGGGCCTATGGTAGAAAGAGGGATTCGGATCCGACGCGCATTCTCGCTCTTTCTCCATGGCATCCCCTCCCTCCGGCGCGGCCCCGGCCAGTTCGTCCACCGACGGCATGGCCTTGCTGCGCCGGCTGTTCGGCGCCGACCCGCGCAACCGCGTGGCCGCGCTGCTCATCGTGGTGTGCGCGGCCGTCGTCGCCGCCACCGAGCCGGCGTTGCCGGCGCTGATCAAGCATGTGCTGGACGTGGGCTTCACGCCGCGGCGGGATTTCTCGCTGTGGATGGTGCCGGCCGTGCTGCTGGGCCTGTTCTCGGTGCGCGGCCTGGCCTGGCTGGCCTCGCAGTTCCTCACCCAGTGGATGACCCAGAACGTGCTGGCACGGGTGCGCACGCTGGTGTATGCGCAGATCCTGCACGCCGAGCTCGGCGCCCTGCGCAAGGAAAGCGCCAGCAGCCTGATCGGCGCCGCCGTGTATGAGGCGCAGCTGGCGCTGGGCATGATCTTCCCCGGGCTGCTCACCCTCACCCGCGACACGCTGACCCTGGTGGCGCTGTTCGGCTACCTGCTGTGGCTGAACTGGAGCCTGACCCTGATCACGCTGGCCATCCTGCTGCCGCTGATCGTGGCCATGCGTTTCATCAGCCGCCGCGCCAAGCGCCTGAACGCGCAGATGCAGCGCGCCGCCGAGACCACCTCCTACGCGCTGGAGGAGGGCATGCTGGCGGCGCCGGTGATCCGCGTGCACAACGCGCAGGACGGCTTCGCGTCGCGCTTCGAGGCGCTGAACCAGAACCTGCGGCGGGTCACCGTGAAGGCCATGGTGTCGGGCTCGTCCACCACGCCGGTGTCGCAGTGGCTGTCGGCGCTGGCGGTGTCGCTGGTCATGGTCTACGCGTTGCGCCAGAGCGACGTGGCGGGCTACCACAGCGTGGGCGGCTTCGTGTCCTTCATCACGTCCATGCTGATGACCCTGTCGCCGCTGCGCCGGGTGGCCGACATCGTGCAGCCGATGATGCGCGCGCTGAGCTCGCTGGAGCGCCTGCACGGCATCGTCGAGGCTCCGCGCGAGGCCGACCCGGGGCGCCACCAGGCCGCGCGGGCGCGCGGCGAGCTGGCTTTCGAGCACGTGGGGGTGCGCCTGCCCGGCGTGGACCGCCCGGTGCTGGACGACGTGGACCTGCGCGTGCGCGCCGGCGAGAGCCTGGCGCTGGTGGGCCCCTCGGGTGCCGGCAAGACCACGCTGATGCGCCTGGTGCCGCGTCTGCTGGAGCCCACGGACGGAGAGTTGCGCCTGGACGGCGTCGCGCTGCGCGACTGGGGCCTGCGCAGCCTGCGCGAGCAGATCGCGCTGGTCAGCCAGGATGTGGTGCTGCTCAACGACAGCGTGGCCGTCAACGTGAGCTTCGGCGAGCCGGTGGACGAGAAGCGCGCCTGGGCGGCGCTGGAAGCCGCGGCGCTGGCGGACTTCGTGCGCGAGCTGCCGGGCGGGCTGAGCGCTCCGGTCGGGCACAACGGCTCGCAGCTGTCGGGGGGCCAGCGCCAGCGCCTGTCCATCGCGCGCGCGCTGTACCGCGACGCGCCGGTGCTGATCCTGGACGAAGCCACCAGCGCGCTGGACGCCGAGAGCGAGCGCCTGGTGCAGCAGGCGGTGGACCGGCTGATGGCCGGGCGCACCACCATCGTCATCGCCCACCGCCTGGCCACCATTGCGCATTGCGACCGCATCGCGGTGCTCGACCAGGGCCGCCTGGTGGAACTGGGCACCCAGGCCGAACTGCTCGCGCGCGGCGGCCTGTACGCGCAACTGCACCGCATGCAGTTCGCGTCGGCCGCGCCCGGGGCGCTTCCCGAGGGAGCCTGAGCTCCGGCCCGATGGGCGCCGGGGCAAGCCCGAGGGCCCGTCAGGGCATCGGCGACATCCAGCGCGCGCTTTGCTGGCGCACCACCTCGGGCAGGTGGCGTTCGCGCGTGTGCGCTTCGCGCAGCCACTGCGCGTCGTTGCCGCGCCCGCCCACGTCGGCCAGCAGTTCACGCAGCGCGCCGTCGGCGCTGAGCTCGATGGCGTGGGGCTCCAGGCGCATCAGGGTGCGCAGGATGTCCTCGCGCAGCGTGCGGTGCTCGCGCGTGGCCGGGTCCACGAAATTGCCGTCGAAGCCGAAGCGGCAGGCCTGGAAGCGGTTGAAGGTATAGACCAGGTAGTCGTCCTCGCAGGGCTCGAAGGGGCGCTCGGTCTGGATCCAGCGCCCCAGGGTCTGGATGTAGGCCGCGATGCGCGCGGCCTTCAGGATGGTCAGCGGAGTGTCCATCACCCGCACCTCGATGGTGCCGTACTCGGGCTTGGGGCGGATGTCCCAGTAGAAGTCCTTCATGCTCTGCACCACGCCGGTGGCCATCATCTTGCCGAAGTACTTCTCGAAGTCCTGCCAGGTCAGCACCATGGGCGCGCGCCCGGACAGCGGGAAGGCGAACACCGAGTTCAGGCGCGCCGAGTGGAAGCCCGTGTCCTCGCCCTGCACGAAGGGGCTGGAGGCGCTCAGCGCGATGAAGTGCGGAATGAAGCGCGAGATGCAGTGCAGCGTGTACAGCGCGGTGTCGGCGTCGGGGCAGCCCAGGTGCACGTGCTGGCCGAACACGGTGAACTGCTTGCTCAGGTAGCCGTACAGGTCGGACAGCTGCAGGAAGCGAGGCTTGTCGAAAATGCGTTGATGCGCCCAGTGCTGGAAGGCATGGGTGCCGCCGCCGGCCAGGCCCACGTCCAGCTTGCGCGCGGCCTCCACCAGCGCCTCGTGGATCTCGCCGAGCTGGGCCAGCGCGTCGGCGTAGCCGCTGCAGATGCCGGTGGACAGCTCGATCATGCTCTCGGTGATCTCGGGCGTGACCGCGCCCGGCAGCTTGCGCCCCTCGAGCAGGCGCAGCAGGTCCGGCGCGCAGGGCATGAGGTCGTAGTTGTGGCGGCTGACGATCTGCAGCTCCAGCTCGACGCCGATGCTCAGCGCATCCGAGTGGGTGAAGGTTCCAAGACTCATGGGGTTCTCCGCGGCCCGGGGCTCAGCGAGCGACGGGCGGGGCCTTGATGTCGCCGGCGCGGCCCAGCGCCCAGCGGGCGGCCAGCGTGCCGGCCAGCAGCAGCACCGCGACGGCGGCGAAGCCGGCGTCCAGCAGCATGGGCGGCAGCACCAGTTGCGAGGCGCCGAGGTCGAGCAGCAGCACGAAGCTCACGCCCGCCGCGGGGCTCAGGCTCATGCCCAGGGTCAGCGACTGGCGCCAGCTCAGGCCCGAGGGGCGCCCCAGCGCCAGCGGCGCGGCCAGCTTGGCCAGCACGCGCAGCAGCGCCAGCGTGCAGCCGGCGCTCAGGCCCTCGACCAGCATGTGCGTGTTCAGGCTCAGGCCGATGATCAGGAACAGCAGCACCACGAGCACGCCGCCGGCCGTGCCGAAATGCCGCGGCCATACCCGCGGGCGCTCGCTGTACAGGCGCAGCAGCATGCCGGCCAGCAGCGGCGTGAGCATGCTGGACCAGTGCAGCGCGCGGGTGATCGACAGCACCAGCAGGATCAGGCCCACCAGCAGCAGCGCCGCGCCTTCGTCGGCGAAATCGAAGTGGCGCTCCACCCAGTTCACGGCCCAGGCCAGCACCGCCGCGGCCAGCACGGCGCCGCCGAGGGCGTAGGCCTGGCGCAGCAGCGGCTCCCACCAGTGCCCGGAGGATTGCGCGCCGATCCAGCCGGTGAGCACCCCCACGCACAGCAGCGACAGCGTGGTGCCCAGCGCGGACAGCAGCAGCATGCGCTCGGTGACCTGGCCGCGGGCGTGGAACTCGCCGCTCAGGCGCAGCGCCACCGCGGGCGACGCGCAGGCCAGCGCGGCCGACACCGCCAGCCCCGGCATGCCGCCGAGCCCGAACAGGCTCAGCGCGGCCCAGCCCGCGAGCAGGCTCAGGCCCCATTCGCCCAGGCTGGTGAACACCAGCCAGGGGTTGGCGTGCAACCAGCGCAGGTTCACGCGGTGGCCGAGTTCGAACAGCAGCATGGCCAGCGCCGCGTCGACCACGGCGCGGGCGCCGGGCTGCAGCGCCAGGGCCTCCAGGCCGCCGCCGCCGGCGGCGATGAGCAGTCCGGCCGCGGTGAAGCCGATCAGGCGCGGCCAGCGCAGCAGGCGCAGCACGGATTCACCCATCAGCGTGGCCAGCACGAGCGCGAGCCCGACCCACAACACGCCGTCGGCGTGCAGGGACAGGGAAGGCAAGGTGTGCAGGTAGGGCATCGGTCGGTCCGGCAGGGCACCGCGCGCAGTGAAGGCGAACGCGCGGCGTGGCGTGGAACAAGGCCCGTGGGGACGGCGCAGCCGGCCCCGTGCGGACGCGGGCTTGTGCAGCGGCAGCCTGGGTGTGGCCGCCACGCGCCCGCAGACGGAAGGAGTCCCCGATTATAGGAACCGCAATGTCCGGCGGGCGTCCTACCTTCCGTTGCGCAGGGGATTGCGCGGGGCCGGGCTAGCCTGCCGCCCACACCGCCTTGCGGCTTCCTACAATGCCCCGATGTCCTACGTGCACCTGCGAACCCACACCGAATACTCCATCGTCGACGGCAGCCTGCGGGTGGACGACGCCGTCACTGCCGCGTGCGCCGACGGCCAGGGAGCGCTGGCCATCACCGACCTGAACAACCTGTTCGCCGGGGTGCGTTTCTACACGGCGGCGCGCGACGCCGGGGTCAAGCCCATCCTCGGCTGCGACGTGCGCATCGCAGCGCCCGAGGGAGCCTCGCAGGACGCGCCCACCGCGCTGCTGCTGCTGGTGACCAACCGCCAGGGCTACCTCAACCTATGCGAACTGCTCAGCCGCGCCTGGCTGCACGGCCAGCGCGCGGGGCAGGCGCAGATGCAGTGGTCCTGGCTGGCCGAGGACGGCCGGCACGAGGGCCTGATCGCGCTGTGCGGGGCGCGTCAGGGCGCCATCGGGCGGGCGCTGCTCGCCGGCGACGAGGCGCGCGCGCGCCATCTGGCGCAGCAGCACCGCGATCTGTTCGGTGACCGCTTCTACCTGGAGGTGCAGCGCAGCGGGCACGCCGAGTGCACGCGTCACGTGGCGGCCGCGGCCCGGCTGGCCGCCGAAATGGACATCCCGCTGGTGGCCACGCACCCGGTGCAGTTCCTGGCGGAGGCGGATTTCGAGGCGCACGAGGCGAGGGTGTGCATCGCCGAGGGCGAGACCCTGGGCAACCCGCGGCGCCAGCGCCATTTCACGCGCGAGCAGTATTTCAAGAGCAGCGCGCAGATGGGCGAGCTGTTCGCCGACCTGCCCGCGGCGCTGCGCAACACCCTGGAGATCGCGCGCCGCTGCAACCTCTCGCTGGTGCTGGGCAAGCCGCAGCTGCCGCATTTCCCGACGCCGGACGGGCAGCCGCTGGCCGAGTTCTTCCGCGCCGAGTCCTACGCCGGCCTGGAGCGGCGCCTGGAGCTGCTGTACCCCGACGCGGCGCGGCGCGAGCGCGAGCGCCCGCGCTACGTCGAGCGCCTGGAGTTCGAACTCGCGACCATCGCGAAAATGGGCTTCGAGGGCTACTTCCTGATCGTGGCCGACTTCATCAACTGGGCCAAGGACAACGGCTGCCCGGTGGGGCCGGGCCGGGGTTCCGGCGCCGGTTCGCTGGTGGCCTACAGCCTGCGCATCACCGACCTGGACCCGCTGGCCTACAAGCTGCTGTTCGAGCGTTTCCTGAACCCCGAGCGCGTGTCGATGCCCGACTTCGACATCGACTTCTGCCAGGAGAACCGCGACCGCGTGATCGACTACGTCAAGCAGAAATACGGAGTCGACGCGGTGTCGCAGATCGCCACCTTCGGCACCCTGGCCGCGCGCGCCGCGCTGCGCGACGCCGGGCGCGTGCAGGAACTGGGCTACAACTTCTGCGACCAGCTGGCCAAGCTGATTCCCAACAAGCCGGGCCAGCACGTGACCATCGAGCAGGCCATCGGCATGGAGCCCCAGCTCAAGGAGCGCATGGAGCAGGAGGAGGAGGTCCGGCAGTTGCTGGGCCTGGCCCGGCAGCTCGAGGGGCTGCCTCGCAACATCGGCATGCACGCCGGCGGTGTGCTCATCGCCCCGGGCAAGCTCACGGATTTCTGCCCGCTGTACGCGCAGCCCGGCAGCACCGACGCGGTGTCGCAGTACGACAAGGACGACGTGGAGGCCATCGGACTGGTCAAGTTCGACTTCCTGGGCCTGGCCACGCTGACCATCCTGGACCTGGCGCTGCGCAACATCCGGCGCAATCACCCGGAGATGGCCGAGTTCCGCATGGAGGACATCCCGCTCGACGACCCGGCCAGCTACAAGCTCATGGCGCGCGGCGACACGGTGGCGGTGTTCCAGCTGGAATCGCGCGGCATGCAGGGCATGCTGCGCGACGCCAAGCCCGACCGCTTCGAGGACATCATCGCGCTGGTGGCGCTGTACCGCCCCGGCCCGATGGACCTGATCCCCAGCTACTGCCAGCGCAAGGCCGGCGTCGAGGCCATCGAGTACCCGGACCCGCGCATGGCGCCGGTGCTCGAGGAGACCTACGGCATCATGGTCTACCAGGAGCAGGTGATGCAGGTGGCGCAGGTCATCGGCGGCTACTCGCTGGGCGGCGCCGACCTGCTGCGCCGCGCCATGGGCAAGAAGAAGGCCGAGGAGATGGCCAAGCACCGGGGCATCTTCGCCGAAGGCGCGGCGAAGAACGGCATCCCCCCGGAGAAGGCCAACGAGATCTTCGACTTGATGGAGAAGTTCGCCGGCTACGGCTTCAACAAGTCGCACGCCGCGGCCTACGCGCTGCTGGCGGTGCAGACCGCCTGGCTGAAGGCGCATTACCCGGCCGAATTCATGGCGGCCAACATGAGCATCGCGCTCGACGACACCGACAAGCTCAAGGTGCTGGTGGACGACGCGCGCGCCATGGGCTTGCACATCCTGCTGCCCGACGTCAACGATGGCCAGTGGCGCTTCGACGCGGTGGACGCGCGCACCATCCGCTACGCGCTGGGCGCGATCAAGGGCACCGGGCGCGCGGCCATCGAGGCCATCGTGGAGGCGCGCGAGGGCGGCGTCCCCTTCAAGTCGCTGATGGACTTCGCCGAGCGCGTGGACCGTGCGCGCATCAACCGGCGCGTGCTGGAGGCGCTGATCCGCGGCGGCGCCTTCGACAACCTGGATCCCAACCGCGCCACGCTGATGGCCGCGGTGGGCATGGCGCTGGAACACGCTTCCCAACGTGCCGAGCATGCCGACCAGGGCGGCCTGTTCGACATGCTGGCCGAGGAGCATTCCGCCGCTCCCGAACCCCCGCAACAGCCGCCCTGGGACCTGCGCCAGCGCCTGTCCGAGGAGAAACTGGCCATCGGCTTCGTGCTCAGCGGCCATTTGTTCGACGCGCACGCGGACGAGGTGCGTCGCTTCGCGCCGCGCCCTCTGGCCGAGCTCACCGAATCACGCGAAAGCGTGCTGGTGGCCGGAATCGTCGCCGGGGTGCGCGTGGTGCAGGGCCAGCGCGGGCGCGTGGCCATCGTCACGCTGGAGGACCGCTCCGGGGTGCTCGAGACGGTGGTCAACGAGCGCGTGCTCGACACCGTGCGCGCGCTGCTGCGCGAAGACGAATTGCTGGTGTTCCAGGGCCGCGCGATGGCCGATCGCTTCAGCGGAGGCATCCGCTTCAACGTGGACGTGGTGTGGACCCTGGAGCAGGCGCGCGAACGCCTGGGCCGGCGCATCCGCATGCGGGTCAACGGCATGGGCGACGCCAGCCCGCTGGTCGAGCTGGCGCGCAGCCATGCGCCGCAGGAAGGCGACGACGGCCTGCCGCTGGAACTCGAGCTCGAACGCGGCGGCGCGCGCGCCACGCTGCGCGTGGACCGGCTGCGCCTGCGCCCGGGCGACGACACGCTGGCCGCGCTCGGGCAACTGGCGCTGCAGGGGCAGGTGCAGGTGGTCTACGACGGCGGCGGCGAGCCGCAGCAGCCGCCGTCCTGGCACTGACAGGCCGCGAAAGGGCAGGGCGCGCCGGGGCGCCGTGCGGCGCCGGCCGCCCGGGGCCGGATCAGTTCGTCTGGTCGCGCGGGCCGGCGACCACTTCCATCGGCGTCCACCAGTGGCCGTGGTCGCTGGGCAGCTTGCCCAGGCGCTTGACCGCGCGCGCCACCGCGGCGTCCCAGCTTGGCACACCGCTGGAATGCTCCACGCTGACTCCCAGCACCTCGCCCGAGTTCGGATCCAGGTTCACCGACAGCGTGACCTTCGGATTGCCGTTGATCTGGTCCACCTGCGGGTAGATCACGTTCTCGCGGATCAGCGTGGCCAGGCGCGCGGCGTAGCCGCCCGAGGGCCCCGCGCTGGTCGCCGCGGTCGCGGCCGGCGAGGCGCCGTTGCCGGCCTGGGACATCAGGCTCTTCATGTAGTCCTGGCGGCTTTGCTGCTGCAGCTTGGCCAGTTGCTGCTCCTGGCGGCGCTCGGCGGCCAGGCGCTCGGCCTTTTCCTTGGCGGCCTTGAGCTTCGCGGCCTTCTCGGCGGCCTTCTGCTCGGCCTTCTGCTCGGCCAGCTTCTGCGCGGCGGCCTTCTGTTCGGCGGCTTTCTCGGCCGCCTTCTCGGCCGCCTTCTCGGCCGCTTTCTGCGCGGCCAGGCGCTGCTGCAGCTCCTCCTGGTGTTGCTGCGCGGCCAGCTTGGCGGCCTGTTCGCGGGCCAGTTGCTCGGCCTGCAGCTTTTTCTGTTCCTGCTCCTGCTTGCGTTTCTCGCGCAGCGCGATCTCCGCCTGGTCGGGCTGCTGCGTGACCTGCGCCTTGGGCGGCGGCGGAGGCGGCGGCGCCGGCTGGGGCTGGGGTTGGGGTTGCGGCTGGGGTTGCGGCTGCACCGGCTCCGCCGGCTTGGGCGGCGGCGGTGCGGCCAGGCGCGCGGTGGGGGCCCACAGCTCGGCCTGTACCGCCTGCGGCGTGTGGCTGTGCCAATGCACGCCGAAGGCGATCAGCACCACCAGCAACAGGTGCATGAGCAGCGCGAGCAGCAGCGCCCGCCCGTTGCGGCGTTCGGGCGGCGGACGCAGGGCGTCGGCGGCGGGCTGGTTCATGGGTGGCTTGGGCAATGCTGCGGGTTCATCGGGTTCAACGCCTGCGGGCGGCGTCGCGTTGACGCGAGGCTCGAGGGCTTCGGCGCGGTCAGCGGCCGCCGCCGGAGCCGGCCACGGCCAGGCCCACGCGCTGCACGCCGGCCCGCTTGAGGCGGTTGAGCAGTTTCATCACGTCGTCGTACTTGACGTTCTTGTCCGCGGCGATCATCACCGGCGTGTCGGCCAGCGTGCCGCCGGAGGCCCCGGCCAGCTGACCCACGCTTTGCGCCAGGGACTCGGGGGTCACGTCCTGGGGCTGCAGCGACGGGTCGCCGGGCTTGGCCTTCGGGTCGACCAGACGCACCTGCAGGGTCTTGTCCGCCCGCAGGTCCACCTCCACCACGGTGTCGGGGGCGCGGGTGGCCGAGCCCACCGTGGGGAGCTTGACCAGGCTGGGCGTGATCAGCGGCGCAGTGACCATGAAAATGATCAGCAGCACCAGCATGACGTCGATGTAGGGCACGACGTTGATCTCGGCCAGCGCGCGCCGGCGCGCGCCGCCCGAACGCTGCTGAATGGCGCCCACGTCAATGACCTCCGGCGTCCGAGGGGAAGCGCGAGGCGCCGGCGGCGACCCCCGTGCCCGAGCCCGGGTGCGGCGACACCTGGCGCTGCAGGATGTTGGAGAACTCCTCCATGAAGGACTCGAAGCGGATGGACAGCCGGTCGATGTCACGGGCGAAGAAGTTGTAGGCGATCACCGCGGGGATGGCCGCGAACAGGCCGATGGCGGTGGCCACCAGCGCCTCGGCGATGCCCGGCGCCACCGTGGCCAGCGTCACCTGCTGCAGGTTGGACAGCCCGACGAAGGCGTGCATGATGCCCCACACGGTGCCGAACAGGCCCACGTAGGGCGAGACCGAGGCCACGGAGGCCAGGAACGACAGGTTGGACTCGAGCACGTCCATCTCGCGTTGCTGCGCGGCGCGCATCGCGCGGCGCGCGCCGTCGACCAGCGTGGTCGGGTCGAGGCGCCGCTCGCGCAGCTTGAGGAACTCGCGCATGCCCGAGGCGAAGATGCGCTGCAGCGGACTGCCGTGGCGCGCCGCGCCGATCGCGGCCTGGTACAGGTCGTTCAGGCTGGTGCCGGACCAGAACTCCTGCTCGAACTCGTCGGTCTTGACCCGCGCTTCCTTCACGGAAAAGTACTTGCGGAAGATCACCGTCCAGCTCGCCAGCGACACCGACAGCAGCAGCGCCAGCACGATCTGCACGACGGTACTCGCGCCGAGCACGAGGGAAACGATGGAAAAGTTCTGGTCCATGCGCAATTGAAGATCAGGGGGAGTCGGGCCGCGAATGCAGGCCTGGAAAGGGCCTGCCGCGCGCCCTCTATTGTGCCTGGGTGGGCACGGGCGGCCCCCGCCTGCGCCCGGGGGCGGCGCGCCTGCGCCTCAGCCCACCGCGCGCCGGATCAGATCGGGCATGCGCTGGGGGCGGAAACTCTGCGCCTGCACGCAGGCCACCAGCACGCGCGCCTCGGCCAGCAGCGTGCGCGCCGGGTCGTCGCGCCGGATCTGCTGCACGAACTCCAGGCTGGCCGCGCCGCGCGCGCCGAAGTCCACGCCCACCAGCAGGGCGTCGTCCAGGCGCGCCGGGCTCAGGTAGCGCACCTGCGCGCTGCTGACCACGAACATCAGGCGCTCGGTGTCGGCCAGGCGCTGCTGGTCGATGCCCAGCCCGCGTAGCCATTCGGTGCGCGCGCGCTCGCAGAACTTCAGGTAGTTGGCGTAGTACACGACGCCGCCGGCGTCGGTGTCTTCCCAGTACACCCGAAGCGGCAACACGAATCTTGCGAACGAATCACAAGGGGAAGGAGTGGTCGCTAACATGCCCCGCAGTGTAATGAGCCCGTCCAGGAGCCGCCCGCCATGTTCACCGGAATCATCACCGCGCTCGGTCGCATCGAATCCACCTCGGCGCTGCCCGGCGACGGCGCGGGGCTGCGTGTGAAGGTGTCCACGCCACCGGGCTGGCTCGACGGCGCGGCGCTGGGTGACAGCATCTGCTGCAGCGGCGCCTGCATGACGGTGGTGGACATGGGCCCCACGCATTTCAGTTTCGACGTCTCGGCCGAGAGCCTGCGCCGCACCTGCGGGCTGGATCAGGAAGGCGGCCTGCTCAACCTGGAGCAGTCGCTGACTCTGTCCACCCGGCTGGGCGGCCACCTGGTGAGCGGCCACGTCGATGCCGTGGGGCGCGTGCACAGCTTCGAGCCGGCGGGGGAGTCGCGCCACCTGGTGCTGGCCGCGCCGGCCGGGCTGGCCAGCTTTTTCGCGTACAAGGGTTCGGTGGTGGTCAACGGCGTGAGCCTGACCGTCAACCGCGTCGACGACTGCGCCGACGGCAGCGCGCGCATCCACATCAATCTGATCCCGCACACCCTGGAGCACACCAACCTGCACCTGCTGCAGCCGGGCGCCTCGGTGAACCTGGAAGTCGACCTGATCGCGCGCTACGTGCAACGCATGCTCGCGTCGCCGGCGGCCCAGGACTGAGCCCGCCCGGGCCTTGCCCAGTCGGCGAATTCCGCTTTATACTGTGCGGCTTGATCCCCGATAGCTCAGTTGGTAGAGCGCCGGACTGTTAATCCGTAGGTCCCTGGTTCGAGCCCAGGTCGGGGAGCCAAATTCGAAGCCCCAGGTCACAAGCCTGGGGCTTTTTTTCGCCGTGCCTGGTCAGCGGACTGCGTCCGCGATAGCGTGGATTCGGTGAAGGAAGGCTGGGACAACCGTTGCGACCGTGTCCCAGACGATCTCGAGATTGACCGTCATGTAGCCGTGGATGAGCCGGTTGCGCATCCCGGCGATGTCGCTCCATGGGACATCGGGATGAAGGGCCTTGAGCTCGGAAGACAATTTCGTGACCGCTTCGCCGATGACCTCCAGATTGCGAATCACCGCATCCTGGAGAACCTCGTCCGCCATGAAATCCGTTTCGGACTTGTCCGCGGTGAAGCGCAGCAGCTTCGTGGCGGCCGCCACGATGTGCCCGAGCAGTTCCCCATCACGCAGCGCCGGCGTCACAGCGGAACGGCTTCCCGAACGATGCGCTCGCGCGTGGCGGCTGGGAAGTCTCCCGCTGTCAGAACGTCCACGCAGACGCCAAGCTCCTGCTCGATGGCGCGTTGCAGGCGGGCCATATCGAGCAGAGTCGTTCCGCGGGGTACGTCGACCAGCAGGTCCACGTCGCTGTGCTCGGTGTCCTCCCCGCGCGCGATCGAGCCAAACACTCGCACGTTACGAGCGCCCAGGCGCTGTGCCATGCCCAGCACGGCCGCGCGATGCGCGGCGAGGATCACCGACGGGCGGGCGCTCATGGCATGGTCTCCGAATGGAACGGAAGGACTTCCCATTGTAGGCTGGCCGTCCATGGCTTCATTCAGCCCCTTCCTGCAGTGAGCTCGGCGGTCCAGTGCCCATCTTCGCCCTGTTCGGCGAGCCACCATCCGAAGCCCCAGGCCACAAGCCTGGGGCTTTTTTACGCCTGCTCGGCGAGTGCCGGCGCCGTCCCGATCATGTGCATGATCAGGCGGATCAGGATGTCCTTGTCCTTCGGAGCCGATTCGGCGACCAGCAGCGTCAACGCGGCCAGGCCCACGTCGTTGATGACAGGCTGCCCCGCGGCGTCGATGAGCCGGTCATTGCGGTGCAGGAAGTCGACGAACAGCAGGGCCGCGCTGCGCTTGTTGCCGTCGGCGAAGGGGTGGTTCTTCACGACGAAGTAGAGCAGGTGCGCGGCCTTGGACTCGATATCCGGGTAGGCCGCCTCGCCGAAGACGGACTGCTCCAGGTTGCCGAGAATCGCAGCCAGGCCGTCACCACGTCCCTGGGCGAACAATTCGCTCGCGTCGCCTCGGCGTTGCAGGTCACGTTTCAGGGCGGCGATGCGCTCGCGCGCCTGGTCGATGGTGGGGAGAATGCCTCCCGGGTGGCCTTCGGGTTCGGTGAGCAGCCCCTCGTCGTAGCGTTGTAGCCACAGGAAGGTCCGGGTGTAGCGGCTGACCAGGTCGATCAATCCGCGGCCGGTATCCAGCGCGAGATGTTCGCTCTGGGCGGTTCGGCGGATCAGGTCGAGGGCTGTTTCCAGTTCGCGTGCGTTGGCTTCGAAGCGTCGGCGGTCGACGGTGTACCCCCGCGTCAGGTGCTGCTTCAGCAGGGCGGTGGCCCACTGGCGAAAGCGCACGCCCTCCGGCGACTTGACACGGTAGCCGACCGAGATGATGACATCGAGGCTGAAGAAGCCGACGGGCTTGTCGGAGCCGGCAATGTGCAGATTTTGCACATTGCTCTCGCGCTCAAGTTCTTCGTCGGCGAACACGTTCCGAACGTGGCGCCCCACGACGGTGCGGTCGCGGCCGAACAACTCCGCCATCTGCTCCAAACGGAGCCACACGGTCTCCCGTTCAAGCCGGACCTCGACTTCCCCGGCAGGGGTCTGGTAGATCGCGATCTCGGGCACGTGGCGGAGCTCCGGAAGGGCCTGGCCCCACGTGCGGCCACGTGGCGGCCTTCAACGCCTGCATGTTACGAGGGCGATGGAAGCCCTTCGGCTGTCGGCGTTGCCGAAAAGGACGATCCAGGACGCGCGGCCATCGTCACGATCCAGCGCCCAGTTTCGCCTTGGTCGGCGAGCCAAATAAATCAACGGCTTAGACGCGAAAGCGCCTAGGGCAACGCTGAAGAAGGTCCACCGCCGAGGGGGCTCGTGCGTTGAAGGTAGATGAAGCAACAGACCCTTGCCATGGCCGCCGATCAAGCCGCCGGATTTGAGCAATACCGTAAGCCGACGAAGCGCGACGTGTTCCTGCAGACGATGGACGAGATCGTGCCGTGGGCGCAGTTGTGCGAGGTGATCGAGCCGCACTATCCCAAGGGCAAAGG
>NZ_KB898478.1 GCF_000377645.1 Thiomonas sp. FB-6
CACTCCGGTTGCCGTGCCCCCGATGTTCATCGAGTACGTGTCCATCATCCACGCCATGATCTGCGGGTTGGTGTTCACGTCCGGCGCCGGTATGTCCTGCTGCGGCCCGATGATGATCCCGATCTCGCTGGTGTAGCGCCGCGTCATGCGCTCCAGCTCCTTCCTCGACAGCTGCCCCGGGTCCACCCGGATCCCGCCCTTGGCTCCCCCGTAGGGCAGCCCCACCGCCGCGTTCTTCACCGTCATCCACGCTGAGAGCGCCATCACCTCTTCCAGCGTCACGTCCGGGTGGTAGCGCACGCCCCCCTTGCCCGGACCCCGCGACAGGTTGTGCTGCACCCGGAAACCCTCGAAGTGCCGCACCGAGCCGTCGTCCATCTCGATCGGTACGTCCACGATCAGCGCACGCTTGGGCCGCCGCAGCGTCTCCGCCCAGCGCGCCAGCGGGCCCAGGTACGGAACCACACGGTCCACCTGCGACAGATAGGTCTGCCACGGGCCTTCCTGGCTCGGCGCAAAGGAAAGCGCCTGGGAACTCGCAGGCGCCGATTCATGTTGTTTCAAGGTTTCACGCATATTCACGATAACGTATCCTTCACGCTTTCGGGCCGGCGGAATTCTCGTGGAATCCACGGCCCCTGATTCATTTGCACAAGGCGCCCTCGCGCCGCCGTGCATTCGACCGCCGCAGATCCTAGGGGAGCGAAACAAACCGGGCAAATGCCGTTTTTTGATAACGTTATGCAAGTTTTGCATGGATTCGGCGCGACCCCGGCTCCTAGAATGCTCGCGCATGCCTGCGCGCGGTCCGCCGCGCCTCACGCGACGGGAGCACCATGGACACCAAGTGGCTCGAGGACTTCATCACGCTGGCCGAGACGCGCTCCTTCTCGCGCGCGGCGGAGCTGCGCAACGTCACGCAGCCGGCCTTCTCGCGGCGCATCCAGGCGCTGGAGGCCTGGCTGGGCTCGGCGCTGGTCGACCGCACCACCTATCCCACGCGCCTGACGCCCGCCGGCGACGTGTTCCGCGCGGAGGCGCTGTCGATGCTGGCGCATCTGTCGGAGACCCGCACCCTGCTGCGCGGCCGCGAACACATGGACGCGGAAGCGGTGAGCATCGCCATGCCCCACACGCTGTCGCTGGGCTTCTTTCCCAGCTGGGTGAAGCAACTGGAGCAGGGAGTGGGGCGCTTGAGCACCAAGGTCACCGCGCTGAACGTGCACGATGCCGCGATGACCCTGGTCGACGGGGGCTGCGACCTGGCCATGGTCTACCACCACGCCAGCCAGCCGGTGCAGCTCGACCCCACGCGCTTCGACATGCTGCCCATCGGCGTGGAGTCGATCTACCCCTATGCCCGCTGCGACGAGCAGGGACGTGCGGCCTACGAGCTTCCCGGCACGCCCGGCCAGCCCATCCCCTTCCTGTCCTACGCGCCGAACGCCTACCTGCGACGCATGGTGGATTTCATTCTCGCGGGCATGGCGTCGAAACCCCTGCTGGAAATACGCTGCGAGACGGATATGGCCGAAGGGCTCAAGGCCATGCTGCTGGAAGGACATGGATTGGCCTTTCTGCCGGAAAATGCGGTGCGCCGGGAAATCGGACAGAAACTCCTGGCCTGCGCCGGACGCGAATATTCGATGCAAATGGAGATTCGCATTTATTGTGAATGCCGGAGAAACACCAAGGAGAAAGTCAAGGCGATCTGGCAATCCCTTTCGGAAGGCGCCGGGCAGCTCCGGGCCTGAGCCGGCCCGGGCCGGTGAACAAGCGGGCGCGGCCCTCGCCGATACACCACGCCGTATAGTCCGAGTTCCGCGCCACAAGCGTGCGCGCCGCCGATCCCCTGCCCCACGGAGCCCCCATGAAAACCGCCCACGACCTGGTCAGCGCAGCCAAGGCGCGCATCACCGAAATTTCCCTGGATCAGGCCGCGCAGGCCGTGCGCGAGGCCGACGTGCTGCTCGACGTGCGCGAGGCCGACGAATTCGCGGCCGGGCATCTGCCCGGCGCCGTGCTGGCGCCGCGCGGCCTGCTCGAATTCAAGCTCAGCAGCACTCCGGAGCTGAATGCGCGCGACCTGAACGTGGTCGTGTACTGCAAGACCAGCGGACGCGCCGCGCTGGCCGCCGCGGTGATGCACGACATGGGCTACACCCACGTGCGCTCCATCGCCGGCGGCTTCGACGCCTGGGCCGCGGCGGGGCTGCCGGTGGTCCGGCCGCAGCAACCGGCCTTCGAATGAATCCCGAGCTGTGCCAGGCCCGACTCGAACACCTCTCCAGAAATCCAAAGACGCAACCGTCATCCATTCGGCAAAACCCGGTACTTTTTGGCGAAGTGCCCGGGCCTCGGCACGCTAGGATGATCTAAGCATCCGCGTACCCACCGAACACCATGGCAGCCCCCCCGATGGACCCCGCACGGCCTGCCGACCCAGGCGCGCGGGGGCTGGCCGCGCGCGTGCTTCTCAACGTTGCCGTGGCCTTGGCCTACCTGGCCCTGGCCGCCTTGCCGGCGGCATGGTTCCCGGGCGCCTCGCCGCTGTGGCCGCCTGCGGCGCTGGCCGCTTTCGCCGCCCTGCGCTGGGGTGCGGCGGCGATGCCCGGCGTATTCCTGGCCTCGCTGATGGCCAACGCGCTGGCCTCGCGCCTGGGCCTGGGGCCGGCGCTGCTGGCCTCGGCGGGCAACGCGCTGGCGCCCCTGCTGGGGCGCGCGGTGCTGCGCCGCCTGGGCGGCTCCGCCCAGGCGTGGTGGGAGAGCCCGCGCTCGGTGCTGGCCTTCCTGCTGTCCATGGGGCTGCTGCAATCCCTGGCGGCCGCCTTGATCGGGGTGGGGGCCATGGCCTGGCTGGGCAGCCTGCAGGGCCCCGCGGTGGACACCATCGTCGACTGGGCCATCGCCGACGCCAGCGCCGTGGTCATGCTCACGCCCCTGCTGCAACTGGGCCTGCGCAGCCGCGCCGCGCCCCGCCCCCCGCTGTCGGCCCGGCGCGCGCTGCGCATCGCAGGCCTGTTCGCGCTGGTGCTGCTCATCTGGGCGCTGGCGGCCGGCGGCACGTTGCTGGCCAACGCCCAGCGCACGGGCCTGCTCGGCCTGTTGCTGTTTCCCCTGATCGGCTCGGTGTTCGCGCTGGACGCGCTGGTCACCGCCGGCCTGCTGGCCTTCAGCTTCTGCCTGCTCACCGGCTCGGCCGCGCTGGGGGTTCCCATCGTGGAAGCGGCCTCGTCGGCGCAGACCATCGTGGGCCTGGAGTTCTTCCTGCTCGCGGTCGGCGGCGCCGTGCTATTCGCCTCCTCGCTGCAACATGCGCATCGCGCCACGCTGCAGCGCCTGCAGGCGCAGACCTCGCAGCTCGACGCGCTGACCCGCGAACAGGCGCGCCACCTGGACGAGCAGCAGGACCAGTTCCGCGGCCAGCTGCGGCGCTTCTCCGAGCTGGCGGGCATCCTGTCGACCATCGGCCAGGTCATCGAGCGGGCGCACGACGACGTCGAGCTCCTGCAGAAATTCTGCGAACTCATGATCGGGCTGCAGGGCGTGAGCCTGGCCTGGATCGGTCGTCCCGACGACGCCGGGCGCTTTCGCGTGCTCGCCAAGGCCGGGCCCGCGCAGGCCTACCTGGACGGCATCCGCATCGACGTGGACACCGCGAGCCCCTACGGACGGGGCCCGGCGGCGCGCTCCTGGCGCACCGGGCATCCGACCTACGTGCAGGACGCGCGCGGCGACCCGGCGCAGGCGCCGTGGGCCCAGCGCATGCAGGCCTTCGGCCTGTACGGAAACTCCAGCGTGCCGCTGCTGCGCGGCGGCCGCCCCTGGGCGAATTTCAACCTGTACCTCAACGTGCCCGGCGGCTTCGACCCCTTGCTGCAAAAGGTCGCAGAGCAGATCGCCGCGGACATCTCCATCGGCCTGGACCGGCTGGACGCGGTGCGCCGCGAGCGCGAGCAATCGCGCGTCAACGTGGCGCTGCTGTCGAACATGACCGTGGGCGTGAACGTGGTGCGCTACCCCGAGCGCTTGGTGGAGCACGCCAACGCGCGCCTGCTGCAGATGCTGGGCACCGCCGACCTGGCGCAGTTGCAGGCACGCCCCGCGGCCGAGTTCTACGCCGACGCCGCCGAGGCCGAACGGGTCGCACGGATGGCGCGCGAGATCCTGCACTCCGGGCGCGGCTCGCTGCAGGGCGTGCGCCATCGCCACGTGGACGGGCACACGGTGATCACCGACCTCAGCGGCGTGCGCCTGGACCTGGGCGACGGCGCGCAGCGCATCCTGTGGACCCAGATCGACGTCAGCGAACGCCACCAGCAGGCCCGCGAACTGCGCCAGACCCAGGGCGTGTACCGCGCACTGGCGGCCGCCAGCGACTCCCTGCTGCAGGGGGCCACCGAGGCCGGCATGATCGCGCGCCTGTGCCAGAGCCTGGTCGACGGCACCGAGTTCAGCGCCGCCTGGCTGGTGCGCCCGGACGAGCACGAGCACATGGCGGTGCTGGCCAAGGCCGGCGAGCAGGCGCGGGACATCGCCTGGATCGACACCCAGCGCCCCCGCCTCGACGACCCGCAGGCGGCCGCGGCGCGCGCCTGGCACGCCCAGGCCAGCGTGACCCAGGAGCAGGCACCGGGCGAGCCGGCGCAGGCCTGGGCCGCACTGCTGGCGCTGCCCGTGCGGCGCGGCGGACAGCTGTGGGGCGTGCTCACGCTGACGGCGCGCACGCCCGGCATCTTCGACGCCACCACCCGCGGCGCCTGCGAACAGGTGGCCGCCTTGCTGGGGCACGGCCTGGACGAACTCGACCGCAAGAACACGCTGCAACTGCTGCAGGACACCGAAAGCCGGCGCGCCCGCACCGATGCGCTCACCGGCCTGCCCAACCGGCTGGCGCTGGACGAGTTCCTGCCCGGCGCCATCGCGCGGGCCGAGCGGCGGGGAAGCCTGCTGGCCGTGGGCATGCTGGACCTGGACAACTTCAAGCCGGTCAACGACCGCTACGGCCACGCGGTGGGCGACGTGCTGCTGCAAAAGCTCGCACGCGCGCTGCGCCTGCGCCTGCGCGGCGGCGACTTCCTGGCGCGCCTGGGGGGCGACGAGTTCGTCATCGTCTCCGAGGACCTCGACCCCCTGCACGCGCTGCAGGACCTGGCAGCCGCGCTGGAGCGCCTGCACGCGGCGGTGGAGGCGCCCTTCGACCTCGGCGAGGGGCGCAGCGCCCAGGTGGGCATGACCATGGGCCTGGCCCTGTGCCCGCGCGACGCCCGCGAGCCCGACGGGCTGCTGCGCATGGCCGACGCCGCGATGTACGCCTGCAAGACCCACAAGCACGACCGCAGCTGCTGGTGGCGCGTGGGCACCGCGGAGGTCGAACGCGATCCCGATTTCTCCCGCGAGGCGCCGGTCGACGCCTTCGGCGCGGAATCGCGCACCCTGCTGACCGCGCTGGACGAGCGACTGCTGCGCACGGCGGCGGCGGATTTCGGCAACACCTTCTACGACACCCTGGCGCGCGACGAGGAACTGGCCGCCATCCTGCGCTGCCTGTCCGCCGAGGAGCTCGAGCGCCTCAAGCGCAGCCAGGGCGAGCACCTGCTGCTGCTGCTCGGCCCGGGCACCACGCGCGCGATGCTGGAAGCCAAGGCGGCGCAGCTGGGCCAGGTGCATGCGCTGATCGGGGTGTCGGGTGCGCGCATGGAGGAGGCCTTCGCGCTGTACGAGGACCTGCTGCGCACCCAACTGGAAAACGCGCTGATCTCCTCGCGCCAGCGTTACCGCGTGCTGCGCGTGGCCACCTCGCGGCTGCGCCTGGACGTGCAGATCCAGCTGTCGGCCATCGACCAGACCACCTCGCGCTATTTCGCGCAGTTGCACCCGCCGCTGCGCGAGCGCACGCGCTGGGTGGACGTGCTGCCCGAAACCCTGAAGGCACTGGCCGAACTGCCCGGCGTGCTCGGCGCGGTGGTGTTCCGGCCGGACGAGCACGGGGTGTTGCGCGAGGAGGCGGCCGCGGGAGCGCACAGCCAGCGCCTGGTCTCGGCCCTGCGCGAGAAGTCGCTGTATCCGAACCTCAACCCCCGGCCGGGCCTGGAGCGCGGCCCGCTGGCCAAGGCCTGGTTCATGCGCGACTTCCAGGTAGTCGACGCCTATCTGCTCGACCAGCGGCTGCTGCCCTGGCATGGCCTGGCGCGCGAGTTCGGCTGGCGCAGCGCCGCCACCGTGCCCATCGCCCACGGCGACAACACCGACAGCGTGCTGATGCTGTTCGGTGCCTTTCCGCACCAGTTCTCGTCCAGCTGGGCGCGCTCCTGGCTGGGGCTGCTGCGCGCGCGCATCGACGCGCAGTTCGCGGCCACCGCGCGCAACCACCAGCCGGTGGACCCCGAGATGGTGCGCCACTTCCGCGAACTGCTGTACGGCGACGGCCTGCGCATGTGGGTGCAGCCCATCGTCGACCTGCACAGCGGCGCCGTCACCAAGGTGGAGGCCCTGGCCAGGCTGCGCGGCGCCGACGGCAGCGTGTACAACCCGGGCGAGTTCCTCGCCGCCTTCGGCGAGCAGGAACTGCACGCACTGTTCCGCCAGGGCATGGCCCAGACCCTCGAGCACCTGCACGCCTGGCGCGAAGCGGGCCTGGACGTGGAGCTGTCGCTGAACCTGCCGCCGCAGACCCTGTTGCACGAACAGTGCGCCGCGTGGATCGAGGAGGCGTTGCGCCGCGCGGGGGTGGCCGCCACCCACCTGAGCCTGGAGGTGCTGGAGAGCGACGGCCTCGACGTGTCGCGCAGCGACGAGGCCATCCACGCCATCGGCAGGCTCGGCGTGCGCCTGGTGCTCGACGACCTCGGCTCGGGCTACAGCAGCATCACCCGCCTGGCCTCGCTGCCGGTGGACACGGTGAAAATCGACCAGGGGCTGATCCGCCAGCTGCCCAAGGACCCGGTGCGCACCATCCGGCTGCTGGCCGCGCTGGTGCGCATCGGCCAGGAATTCGCGCCCCACACGGTGATCGAAGGCCTGCAGGACGACAGTTTCGTGGAGGTGGCGCGCCAGCTGGGCGCGCGCCTGGGCCAGGGCTTCGCGCTGTCGCGCCCGATGCCGGCGGAGGACTTCCTGGCCTGGAGCCGCGAACGCGGCGCGGGCGGCGAGGACGCCGAGGCGCCGTTGCGCACCTGGCCCGGGGCGCTGGCCTGCCTGTGGATGGGCGCGCGCGACCCGCAGCGTGCCCGCCGCTCCGCCGGCGCCGGCGCCGAGGACTGTGCGCTGGGACGCTTCCTGCGCGCGCAGGCGGTCGCGGACGCCCGGGTGCTCGGCTGGTACGAGGAGTTCCGCGACGCCGTGGACCCGCAGCGAGCGGAGCGCGCGACGGAGGAGCTGCTGCAGTGGATGGCGCAGCGCATCGTGCTCGAAGGCGCGCAGGCTGCGGCCTGAGCCCGAGACCCCGCGTCGGCGCTGCGCGGCGGTGCGTCAGCGCGCCTGGCGCGCGTCCACCTGCTGCCTGAAGGCGCGCGGCGAGCTTGCACGGCGTCACGCCGCCCACAGCACGCAAGTGGCTGGGCCGCTACCTGGCCGAGGGCGAGGCGATGCGCTCGCTGGCGGAGAACTACGTCGGGCTGCCCTTCTGATCCACACGGGATCGAGCCGGAGAACGAGCATGCAGAAACCACGGACCATCGAGGGCACGACCCTGTTCGACGGCGCGCAGGCCCGCAAGGGCTACGCGCTGAACAAGATGTGCTTTTCCTTCAACGACGCGGCCAACCGCGCGGCCTTCCTGGCCGACGAGGACGCCTATTGCACGCGCTTCGGACTCGACCCCCGGCAGCGCGAGGCGGTGCGCCGGCGCGACGTGCTCGCGCTCATCGAGGCCGGGGGCAATGTGTACTACCTGGCCAAGCTCGCCGGCATCTTCGGGCTGGACGTGCAGGACATCGGGGCCCAGCAGACGGGCATGAGCAAGGAGGCCTTCCAGGCGCGCCTGCTCGCGGCGGGGAGCAGGATCTTTCCTGGCATCTGATCGAGCGCCTGATCGGCGCCGACTTCGACCTCACCACCTTCCAGGAAATGCTGGTGGACCATGCCTTCACGCTGCCGATGAAACTGCTCTGGCCCGACGGCGGCGCTCCGCCCGCGGTGCCGCTGTGCATCAATACGGTGCAGTTTCCCCTGCCGAGTGCGCGGCGCGTATGGGCGCTGGGGCAGGCCCTGGGCGAGGCCATCCGCGCCTGGGACAGCGACAAGCGCGTGCTGGTGCTGGGCAGCGGCGGGCTGTCGCACCAGCTCGACGGCCGACGCGCCGGATTCATCAACAAGGACTTCGACCAGCGCTTCATGGGCAGCCTGGTGGAACAGCCCGACTGGGCGACGGGGCCCGCCTGGTGCACCGGAACTACCACATCCCCATCTCCAAAACCGCCGCCGGCGCGATGGCCCTGGCGGCCGCCTGAGCCGGCCCCGGCGCCGTCTCAGGCACGTCCGTACAGGGCGACGTCGGTGCCGTCCATGAAGGGCAGATGCCCGTACTCGACCAGTTCCCACTGGTTGCCGAAGGGATCGAGGAAGTAGTTCACGCGCAGCCCGGCGCAAGGCCCGTCGTCGATGACGATGGGCCCGTCCATAACGGCCACGCCGCGCGCGCGCAGGAAGTTCAGCGCGGCGTCCAGGTCGCGCACCTTCAGCGCGATGTGGCTGGCGCCGAGGTCGCAATTGCGCCGCGGCTGCGTGGCGGCGTCGGCCGGCAGCTCGTAGCGGAAAAGCTCCAGCATGAGGTTGGTGCCCAGCGCCATCATCACCAGGGTCAGCCGCGCCCCGGCCACGTTGAGATGGGCCAGGGTCCAGTCGCGCCCGTCGGGCATGCGCGGAAGCTCGCGCGCGTCGAAGGGCCCGAGCCGGTACAGTTCCACGGCGCCCAGCACGTCGCGGTAGAAAGCCACGCCGTGCTCGAGATCGGGCAGGGTCAGGGCCACGTGGTCGACGTGCATGAGTCCGGGCAGGGTCTCGGCCATGGAAGGTTCTCCGGTGGATGATCCAGCGTCCCGTCAGGACAGGCCGCGCGCGCCGCCGAGCACCGCGACCGGGCGGAACACGGTCAGGCGCAGCGCCGGGTACAGCAGCAGGCACAGCACGAGGGTGGAGAAGAACTCGACCGGCACGTAGCGGTTAAGCACGTAGTGCGACAGCAGCACCGAGGCGACCACCGTGCACACGCCGGCCCAATTCACGCTCTCGACGCGCTCGAAAGCATCGGCCCGGCCGGCTCCGACCAGGCGGCGCACGAGGAAATAATCCACCACGATCACACCGGCGAAAGCCGTGGTCAGCACGCCGAGCATGGTGATCCAGGAATTCACCAGCGCCAGGATGCGCCCGTACAGCATCAGCAGTCCGATCACGTTGCCGAGGATGACGAAACTCAGCCGCCCGGGACGCCAGCCGAAGGCGTCGAACAGGTTGGACAGGGACAGCGAAGCGCTGTAGGTGTTGAGCACCTGCGCCTTGCTCTGGGCCAGCACCATGAGCAGCGCGCCCAGGGCTCCGCCGAACACGATGAAGGCGGCGGTGATGCTGTCGGGGCTGTGCAGCGCGGCCTGCGCCGCGGCCTGGCGGGTCATGCCGTCGGTGTGCATGTAGAAATCGATCAACGCCGGGATGCCCGCGTACATGATGATCCCGCCCAGCGAAAGCATGACGATGTCCATCATCACGTTGCCGATCAGCGCGGCCACGCCGATGTCCCGCGAGCTGCGTGCGTAGCGCCCGAGATCGGCGTCCACCAGCGCCAGCGCGCCGGCCGAGCCGATGAGCACGTTGACGCAGAACACGAACTTGCCCATCGGCGTGGTCGCGCCCATGGCCTGCAGCGCCTGCGGCGGGAACTGCGAGCCGAAACCGAGCAGCTCCGCGCCCGGATGCGCGGCCGCGGACACCACGACGTAGGTGATGTAGGCCAGCACCGCGAGAAAGGCCACCAGGGTGATGGAGGACACGCGCGCAACCAGCGCGAAGCCGTAGGCCGTCAGCAGCACCCAGGCCAGCGACAGCAGGCCGTAGATGACGATACGGCTGGTCAAGGTGTCGGACAGGTGGAAATAGAACAGGAAGCCCTTGTACAGCAGGGCGTTCTCCAGCGCCAGGAAGCCGATGATCATGAAGGCGAAGATCAGCGAGGAGATGATCGAGCCCTGACGCCCGAAGCCGAAGTGGCGCGACATCACCGTGCTCGACAGTCCCGATCGGTGCGCCACATGGCCGCAGGCCCAGCCCAGCAGCGCGCCGACCACGGTGACGAACACTCCGGCGGCCAGCGCGATGCGGTAGCCGGCGACGAAGCAGACCAGCGCCCCCAGGAACAGCTGCACCAACGAGGTGACGATGCCGGCCGTGTTCCACGACAGCGCCAGCCAGCCCTGGCGCGCATGATCGGGGACGCGCTCGAGGGCATGGTCCTCGATCGCGGTACTCAGCTGCGTCTCGCTCATGCCACGTCTCCTTGCTCGTCGTTGTATCGAGGCATTGTGGGCAGCGCGCGCGCGGCCGGTCTAGCCAGTTCGCGCAGGAGCCCAGCCGATTCGCGCATAGCCGGGGGCACGGCCGACACGCCGGATCGGGGTCCTCCCTGAGCCTTGCCGGAACTGGACAAGCAGCCGGGCCCGCGGGCCGAAGCTGGATAGAAATCCCCGCGCAGCGCTCCAAGAATGGCCGCCAACCCGGTCCGCAGAGTCGGTCGGGCCATCCGGTCGGCCGCGGCGCCGATTCCCCTTCGCGCAGCATCATCCTCCCAGAGGTCCGCGCATGAACACCATCGATCCGAGCGTCCTCGTCCCGCCCCGGGTGCGCACCTGGCAATCCTTCGCCCTGCTGATGGCCGTGCTCGGCGAGGTGTTCCTCGCGGGCGACTGGTACGGTTTCGCGGCCGTGATGCCGCTGGTGTCCAGGACCCTCGCGCTGAGCCCGGCGCAGGCGGGCTTCGCGCAAGGGGCCTTCGCCATCACCTATGCCGTGGGCATGGTGCTGTGGTCGCCGCTGGGGCGGCGCATGTCGGCGCGCTCGCTGTTCGCCATCGGCCTGGTCGGCTCCGGCCTGGGCATGATGCTGCAGGGCCAGGCGCACGACTACGGCACCCTGCTCGCGCTGCGCTTCGTCATCGGCTTTTTCGATGCCGCGGTGTGGGTCGGCACCATGAAGCTGATCGTCGGCTGGTATCCCAAGAAGCACCACGGTGCGACCATGGGCGCGCTGCTGGCCGCCTTCAGCCTGGCCATCACCCTGGACTTCGCGGTCGGCGTGCCCATGTCCACCCACTACGGCTGGCAGGAATTCTTCCGCTGGCTGGGCGCGGCCACCGTGGCCTGCGGGCTGCTCGGCGCCGCCACGCTGAAGGGCGGCCCCCGTGACCTGGGCCACAAGGACTTCCAGTGGGACCTGGCGCCCGCGCACGCCGCCGCGCAGGCCTCGACCTGGTCGGTGCTGCGCAGCAAGTGGGTGTACGTCGGCGCGGCGGCGATCTTCGGGGACCTGTTCGCCATCTCGGCCGTATCCACCTGGGTGGTTCCGCTGTACATCGAGGTGCAGAAGATGCCGGTTCCGCTCGCGGCGGTGGTGGGCTCGGTGATGGGTCTGTCGCAGGTGGCGGTTCTGCTGGTCGGCGGCTGGCTGGCCGACCGCGTGCCCCGCACCGCCCTGCTCAAGATCGGCGCCCTGCTAGCCATGCTGTCCGCCCTGGGCTTCACCGTCGCGGCGAGCACGCAACTGGCCTGGGGCGCGATGCTCGCGCTGGCGGCCTTCAGCGGCATCGTCGTGCTCAGCGGCGGGGCGATCTTCAGCCTGGTGAGCGAGGCCTACGGCGAGACCCTGGCACCCACGGCCATCGGCTTCGCCGAACTCGGCGGCATCGCCTCCAGCTTCGTGGCGCCGGCGCTGATGGGCCTGATCATCGGGGCCACCCACTCCTTCGCCTCGGCGTTCGGCGCCTTCGCGGCGGTGGAGGCCGCGGTGCTGGTGGTGCTGCTGGCGATCGCCCGCTGATGCGAGGCGTGCGCCGAACCACCGGAGCCGCTCGATGAACCTTGCCCTGCTGACCCGCCGCGGCACCGCCGTGCTGGCGCTGCACTACCAGAACGAGGTGCTGCACGAGGATGGTCGCATCCGCGTCGGCCTGGCGCCCGGGGATCCGCGCCGCGCCGCGGTGATCGCCGGCGCCGCGCGCATGCTGGCCTGGGGGCGAGCGCACGGACTGCCCTTGGTGTTCGTGCGCATCGCCTTCCGCCCCGGGCACGTGGACGTGATCCGCAACTGCAAGGTGTTTCGCGACGTGGTGCGCCTGGATGCCGCGGTCGACGGCACCTGGGGCGCGGAATTCCTGCCGGCGCTGGCCCCGCGCGCGCAGGGTCCGAGGGAATTCACCATCACCCACCAACGGGTCGGCGCCTTTCACGGCACGCCCTTGCGCGACCTGCTCGACGCGCTGAAGGTGCGGCGCCTGGTGGTGGGAGGCGTGTCCACCCATTCGGTGGTGGCCACCAGCGTGGCTGCCGCGGCGGACGCCGGCTATGAAGTCGCCGTGGTAGCCGACGCCTGCGCCAGCGCCGACCCTGGGCTGCACGACTACGCGCTGCGCAGCATGGAACTGGTGGCCGAGGTGTGCAGCATGGATCAACTGGAGGGCCTGCCCGCGGCAGGCGAAGGACATGACTAGGGACCCGGACGACGAGGCGCCGGCGCCGTCGCAACCATCGCCGCCGCCACCGTCGCCCGGCACGGCTCCGGCCCCCGGGGCGGCCGGGCGCGCCCGCTTCGACTATGCCGGCGCCGTCACCCTGGTGACCGGCGGCGCCACCAGCCTGGGCGCCGCCATCGCCCAGGCGCTGCACGCCGCCGGCGCCGCAGTGTGGATCGCCGACGTGGACGAAGCCGCGGGCGACGCGCTGGCCGACACCTTGAACGCCCGCCGCGCCTCGAGCGCCTGGTTCCACGCCACCGACGTGGCCGACGACGCCAGCATCGCCGGCTGCATGCGGCGCATCGCCGCCACCCACGGGCGCCTGGACCTGCTGGTGAACAACGCGGTGGTCTACCTGGACTCCGGCATCGCCTCGCCGCGCGAGACCTGGATGCGCGCGCTGGGGGTGAATCTGGTGGGCGGCGCGCGGGTGCTGGCGTCGGCGCTGGAGCTGCTGGAGACCTCCGCCACGCCCGCGGTGGTGAACCTGTCCAGCGTGGCCGGCAAGTTCGGCCAGCGCGGACGCGCGGTCTACCCCGCCTGCAAGGCGGCGATCCTGCAGCTCACGCGCAGCCAGGCGGTGGATCTGGCGTCCCGGGGCATCCGGGTCAACGCCATCACGCCCGGCTGGACCTGGTCCACCGCGCTGGCGCGCCAGGCCGGCGGCGACCGCGCCCGCGCCGACGCCGTGGGCGCGAGGCTGCATCCGCTGGGCCGCGTGGGCGACCTGGCCGACGTGGCCCGCGCCGTGTTGTTCCTGGGCTCCGACGCGGCCGGCTTCATCACCGGAATCGACCTGCCGGTGGACGGAGGCTTCTCCGCCCTCGGGCCCGACCAGGGGCGAGCACCCGCGCAATGGTGGAGCCCGGAGCCACAGGCCGACGAGACCTGATTCCACAGGAGAGATGCAGATGAACCTCGATCCCATCGCGCTGCAGGACATGGTGCGCCCGGACAGCGTGCACAAGTCGGTCTACACCGATCCCGACGTCTTCCAACTGGAGATGCGGCGCATCTACGGCCGCGCCTGGATCTACGTGGGCCACGAAAGCCAGGTGCCGCGGCCCGGCGACTTCGCCACCACGCGCCTGGGCGACCAGGACGTGGTGCTGGTGCGCGGCGCCGACGGCCGCGTGCACGTGGTGTACAACCGCTGCCCGCACAAGGGCGCGAAGATCGTGCCCGACGGCTGCGGAAACGTGGGCAAGTTCTTCCGCTGCCCCTACCACGCCTGGACCTTCCGGCTCGACGGCAGCCATCTCGCCGCGCCGCTCAAGCAGGGGCTGGAGGGCACGTCCTTCTGCGCCACCAGCCCGGAGTTCTCCATGACCCCGCTGGCCCGGGTAGAGTCCTACCGCGGCTTCGTGTTCGCCAGCCAGGCCGCCTCGGGCCCGGAGTTGCGCGAGTTCCTGGGCGGAGCGATCAGCTCGCTGGACAATTTCTGCGACCGCTCGCCGCAGGGCGAGGTGGAGGTCGCCGGGGGAACGTTCCGGGTGCTGCAGCGCTCCAACTGGAAGGTGTTCTACGAGAACCTGCACGACACCATGCACGCGCGGGTCACCCACCAGTCCTCGGTGGACGCCGCCCGCGAGGAATGCGAGGCGCTGGGCGAGCGCCCCTTCGAGCTGCTGATCATGGACGGCAACGGCGAGCCTTACGAGTTCTGGGAAAAGCTCGAACTGCGCGCCTATCCCTTCGGCCACGGCTACATGGAAGGCATTTTCGACCCCTCGGCGGCCACGCGCGACCCGGTTTCGAAGGCCCACTTCGAGGCCCTGGCCGCCGTGCACGGCGAACCGCGCGCACGCGAGATCCTCGGCATGAACCGGCACAACACCGTGCTCTACGGCAGCGGCTCGCCGCACACCGTGTTCCAGCAGTTCCGCGTCATCCGCCCCCTGGCGGTGGACCGCACGCTGGTGGAGATCCAGCTGTTCCGGCTCAAGGGCGCGCCGGACGCCGTGTTCGAGCGCGCGCTGACCTACGCCAACCTGATCAACTCGCCCTCGTCGAACGTGATGCCCGACGACGTCGAGGTGTATGCCCGCTGCCAGCAGGGCAACGCCACGCGCGGCGGCGAATGGGTCAGCATGCACCGCTACCACGGGCGCGATCGCGCCCTGCCCGACGGCATGGTGTCGACCAACGGCACCAGCGAACTGCCGATGCGCAATCAATTCGCCGCCTGGCGGCAGTTCATGCTGGATCCCGAGGACACCCTTCGCGCGGACAACCAGGAGTTGCGCCATGAAGCTGCTTGACCGAAGCTTCGACGTCGAGCTCCGCCCCGCCTCGGGCTCCAGGCTTTCGTCCGAGGCGCTGCGCTCGGTCGAGCAGTTCCTGTACCACGAGGTGGCGCTGCTCGACGACCGCGAGCTCGATGCCTGGCTGGATCTGTGGGCCGAGGACGGGCGCTACTGGATTCCGCGCTTCGAGGGCCAGGCCGACCCTTTCGGCCAGATCTCGCTGTGCTGGGAGGACCACATGCTTCGCCACACGCGGGTACGACGCCTGGCCAACCCGCGCAACTGGTCCCAGCAGCCCCCGGCGCGCTGCTCCCACCTGGTGGGCAACGTCAGCGTGCGGGGGCTGGATGCCGAGGGCTGCCTGATCGTGCGTTCGAGCCTGCTCTACACCGAATGGCGCCTGGAGCAGCGCCAGTTCGCTGCCACCGTGCACCACAAGCTGCAGGCGCAGCAGGACGGCGCCTGGCGCATGCGCCTCAAACGCGTGGACCTGGTGAACTGCGACGCCATGCTGGGCAACCTGGAACTGTTCCTCTGAGCCTTGGCGCACCACGCCGGTGCCTGGCACGTTCCATGCTCCTAGCGCAAATACCTAATTGCGTCGGGACGATCCCTGAAGTATTTTAGATATAAAGGAATCGGCGGACGTCGCGTCCGCCGAGACAGGGTTCTCGTCGGACGGATTGCCGGAGCAGCGGATGGATGGGTGCGTGCGTGCGGTCGGCCGCGGGGCCGGCGTCGTGGATGCGTCGAGGATGTACGGACACCCAGTGTTCCGTTGCTCCGACCTGCGCGCCTCGCAGCCCTACCTGCGCCAGGCCATCACCGAGCATGAACTGCGCTGGGGCGGCGGCGAGGTCGATGTGGCCCTGTTCGCCATGCAGGCGCGGCAGCTTCGCCTGCTGCTGCTGCGCTACGGCCCCGAGGTGGAGGTCGAACCGCTGCATTTCGACGACTTCTCCCTGTTGCAGGTCCCGCTGCGCGGCGAGACCGAGATCGATTGCGACGGCCACCGCCAGCGCCTCGTACCCGGGCAGTCGGCCCTGGTGTGCCCGCGCAAGCGCCTGCGCGTGCTGTGGAGCCGCGGCTGCGAGCAGTTGATCATCCGCGTGCCCAACGCGCTGATGCGCCACGCCGCCGCGGGCGCCGGAGCCTGGGCGGGACAGGCTTGCGCGGCGGCCGACATGCCGGCGCCGCTGACCCTGGTCGACGGCGCTTCGTCGCGCACCTGGAACGCCCTGCTCGGCTCGATCATCGACGTCGCGGCGGACCGCGGAACCCCCGCCGAGGCCCACCCCGCCTGGCAGGATTACCACGAACTGGGCATGGCGGTGTTCCTGCATACTCTGCGCAGCGGCGACGACCGCAGGGGCAGCGCGCCGCCGCACCCGGCGTGCGCCCCCCTGCCCCTGGGCGGCGGCTGCGCGCGCGGCGACCTGGCGCCGGCGGTGGAGCGCTATGTGCGTGCCCGCATCTGCGCCCCCATCGCACTGGAAGACCTGGCGCGCGCCGCGGGCGTGAGCCCGCGTACCCTGCATCTGCACTGGAAACGCCAGTACGGGGTCGGCCCCATGGCCTGGCTGCGCAACCTGCGCCTGGACATCGCGCGCCAGCGCCTGCGCGGCCTCGGCGACGCCTCCATCACCGACGTGGCGCTGGAATGCGGCTTCGGCCACCTGGGGCGCTTCTCGGCCTATTACCGCGAACGCTTCGGCGAACTGCCGCGCGAGACCGCGGCCGGCCGGGTCCGGCGGGCCGCCTGAGCTGGCGGCACCGGGCTCAGCCCAGGCCTTCGAGCCCCTGATCGAAGGCCTTGCCGGAGGCGTCGGCCAGCGCGAGCTCGAGCAGCTCGGCCACGCGCTGCGCCGCGTCGGGACGGCCCAGCAGGCCGGCGCCGGCGGCGAGCAGGCGGTCGAAGCGGCTGCTGCCGCGCGCATGGGTGTCGGCATAGCCCTTGACCAGGCGGCGGCAACGCAGCAACTCCACCGCCAGCGCGTAGTCCTCGCGGGCCACTCGCTGCACCGTGTCCAGCCAGTGGCGCAGGTGCTCGCTTTCCTGGGCATGGCGCAGGCTGCCCCGGCGCCACCGCCGCAGCCCCGCCAGCAGGCGCAGCTGCAGGTAGCCCCCGAGGCGCATGGTGTGCAGGCGACGGCCCTTGCGAAACAGGCGTTCGCCGATGCGCCGCATGCGCGGCGACGCCAGCACGCGCCGGCCCAGCGCCTGCGGCAGCAGGCCGGCGATCTCCTCCAGGCGCGGATGCAGGTATTCCTCCACCCCGACCACGTCGTCGGAGCCGGCGTCGACCTCGCCGCGGATGCGCGCGAAGCGCTCCTCGCGGCTTTTCAGCTCGGCCACGCGGATGACGTCGTCGTAGGACATGGCCACCGCGATCCAGTGCGCGGCCTCGCGGCTGAGCGCATGGCCGGCGCGCCGCGCGGCCTCGCCCGCGTCGAGCGCGACCAGGCAGGCCACCGTGTCCAGGTAACGCACGGCATGGTCCAGGTCCTGGAAGTCCAGCGTGCGCTGCAGGCCCTCGCCCAGCATGTCCCAGGCCTCGGCGGGGAAGTCGCGCCGGATGCGATCCAGCAGGGGCTGCATGCGGGCGCTGGCAGCGCGATCGGGCAGCGCCCGCGGCGCGGTGACCATGGCGTCGGCGGCGAGCACCTGCGGCGCCGGCACGTCGCGCGCGCAGGCCTGCCCGGCGCGCAGCGCGCGCAGGCTGGGCTCCACGCCGACGCCGCTGTCGCGCACCACGGCCTCGAAGTCCTCCGGCTCGAAGGGCAGCGCGCCGCTGCCGGCAAGGGCTCCGAACAGGCTGGCGGAAATCACGCTGCCTGCCTGCACGGCCAGCGCCTGCATGTCGTCGGCGACCAGGCGTTGCGCGCTGGCGCGCACCTGCTCGATCACGCGCCGGCCGTCGGCCACGCCATTGCCCGGCACCATTTTCTCGGCCACCGCGAAGGCGCGGTGGGTGCTGGTGATCACGGTGGTGCGCGCGGGCGTGATGAAGCCGCGCTGCGCGGCGCGCCCGGCCTCCATCAGCTCGGCGGCGATCAGCACGTCGACATCCCCCGGCACCGGCATCTGCGCCAGCACCGGCGTGCGCCCCAGCGGGTCGGGCGGCACGAGTTCGATGTAGTAGATCGTCGCCCCGGTGCGCTGCGCCACGCCGGCCACCGAGGTGGACTGCGCCACCCATCCCCGCCGCTCCGCCAGCGCGACGATCCAGTCGACCAGCACGCCGCCGCCCTGCCCGCCCAGGGCCATGACGGCTACGTGGATCGGCGCCGGCTCCGGCACCGCATCGCGCGCGAGGGCGTTCATCGCGCCACCTGCGAGGGGAAGGTCGACGGGTACACGGCCAGGCGCGAGCGCCGCGCGCGGGCGCGGCGCTGCAGCCAGCCGATCAGCGCCGTCTGCGCGCGCCGCCAGGCAGCTTCCCAGGCGCCGGGGTTGTGCACCTTGTGCGCCTTGTAGAAGGAGGGGCACAGCACCGCGGCGTCGGCCGCCTCGCCGCAATGCCCGCAGGCCACGCATTGCTCGTCCACGCGCGCCACCGGGTCGGGCTTGAGCGCGTCGCCGCTGGGTGCCAGGGTCAGGCTGGGGCAGCCCGACACGCGCATGCAGGCGTGGTCCCCGCTGCACACCGCCGCGTCCACCCCGAAGCGCTCGCGCAACTCGCGCCGGCCCTCGCGGATGGCCGCGGCCTTGCGCGGGCGCTCGCGACGCTGGCGGTTGAGCATGCACTCGCTTTGCGCGATGATGACCTTGGGCCCGGCGTAGTCGGTTCTCAGGGCTTCGCGCAGCACCTCGCGCATGCGCGCCACGTCGTAGGTGCGATCCACCGTGCGCACCCACGTCACGCCCACGCCGCGCACCGCCTGCTCGATGGCGTGCATGGTGCTGCGATGGGGATTTTCGACGCGCGAGGAAGGGATGTCCTGGCCGCCAGTGGCGGCCGAGTAGTTGTTGTCGACGATCACGAACACGTTGTCGTGCTGGTTGAACACGGCGTTGCCGATGCCCGAGGCCAGCCCGTTGTGCCAGAAGCCGCCGTCGCCCATGAAGGCCACGGCGCGCTTGCCCGCGCCCAGCAGCTTGCCGGCGTTGAAGGCGGAGGCGCTGGAGGCCCCCAGGCCGTAGCCCATGGTGGTGGCGCCGATGGAAAACGGCGGCATGATCGAGAACAGGTGGCAGCCGATGTCGGCCGACACGTGGTGCTCGCCGAGCTCGCCCTCGACCAGCTTGAAGGACGAGAAGATGGGTCGCTCCGGGCAGCCCACGCACAGGCCCGGCGGGCGCTGCGGCAGCAGGCTCCAGTCGGCGACGGGGGCGGTGACGGGCGCGGGTTCGGAGTTCGCGGCCACGGCCCCGTTCATGCGCCGCGGCAGCCCCAGGGGAACTTCGGCGGCGAAGGCCGCCGGGTGGTGGCGCTCCAGGAAGCCGCGCAGGCCCTGCTCCACCACGGCGACCGTGTAGTCGCCGCCCAGCGGCAGCAGGTCCTTGCCGTGCAGCGCGACCTGCACCTCGTTGCGCCGCAGGATGGTGTTGAGGTTCTGCTCCAGGTAGTCGGGCTGGCCTTCCTCGACCAGGCACACGGCCCGCTTGCCACGGCAAAAGCGCAGCACTTCGTCGTCGACCAGCGGATAGACCGCGTTGAGCACGTACAGCGGTACCCGGCTGTTGCCCCACAGGTCGGCCAGACCCAGGCGACGCAGCGCGCGCAGGGTGTTGTTGTACAGCCCGCCCGGCACGATGACGCCCAGGTGCTCCAGGTCGCCGTCGAAGACCTCGTTGAGCCCGCGCTCCTGGATGAAGCGCACGGCGGCCGGCCAGCGCCGGCGCACTTTCTCCTGCTCGTGCAGGAAGGAAGCCGGAGGCAGCACGATGCGCTCCAGATCGCGCCGCGGATGCTCCAGCGCCTCCTTGAGGCTGTAGGCCGGACGCCGGTTCTCGGCGGTGACGAAACTGCCGTGCAGGTGACAGGAGCGGATGCGCAGTTGCAGGAACACCGGCGTGTTGCTGGCCTCGGAGAGCTCGAAGCCGTCGTGCACGGCCTTCACGATGCTCGGCAGGTTCGGGCGCGGGTCGAGCAACCACATCTGCGACTTCATGGCGAAGCCGTGGGTGCGCTCCTGCATGATCGACGAGCCCTCGCCGTAGTCCTCGCCGACGATGACCAGCGCGCCCCCGGTGACCCCGCCGGAGGCCAGGTTCGCCAACGCGTCGCTGGCCACGTTGGTGCCCACGGTGGACTTCCAGGTGACCGCGCCGCGCACCGGATAGTGCACCGAAGCGGACAGCGCCGCGGCCGCGCCGGCCTCGCTGGCGGCGGGCTCGAAGTACACCCCCATCTCCTCCAGCAGCGGCTGGGCGTCGGACAGCACGTCCATCAGGTGGGAGATGGGTGAGCCCTGGTAGCCGGTGACGTAGCCGACACCCGCCTCCAGCAGCGCCTTGGTCACCGCCAGGATACCCTCGCCGCGGAAGGTCGTGCCGGCGGGAACCCGCAGCTGCTCGACCTCGCGGGCGAATGAACGTTCTGCCATCGCGCGCCGTCCTCCTCAGAAGGGATGCACCCAGTGCACGTTGAGCACCGTGCCGCGGACATGGTTCTTGGCCTGCACCTGGTCGTACAGGTTCACGAACCACATGTTCCGCTCGTTGGCCTGCCAGTACAAGCCGGGGCCGATGGCCAGCACCTCGGCCTTGCCGGTGTCGCCGTAGGGCATGGCCACCGGCGTGCTGCCGGTCTTCCAGTCATAGCTGTCGTTGGTCAACTGCTGGAAGTAGTAGCCGTTCAGCCCCACGTGCAGCTGCGGGTTCAGCGCGTACGAGCCGGTGAAGTTCACCCACATCGCCTGCCCCGCCTTGGAGCTGGTCAGGCCCAGGTGGGCCGGGTCGCGCGGGTTCTTGTTGGACAGGTTGTACAGGTAGTTCAGGCGCCAGCTGATCTCGGTCTTGGGCGTGGGCAGCCAGGTGCCCGACCAGTACGGGTTGAGCGACCAGAAGCCCGAGCCGGGGTTGATGTCGGTGTTCGAGCTGTACTGCCCGGTGGGCACGATTACGTCGAATTCCACGCGCTGCGAGTACACGGGGCGCCCGCCGCTGATCACCGGGTTGAACTGCAGGTAGGCCCCCAGCGTGAGGTCGCCCACGCCGTCCTGCGAGTCCAGCGTGGTCGGCGAGCCCGCGCCGAAGGAGGTGTTGAAGTGCAGGATCGGCAGCAGCCCGGTGAAACCCAGGTGCGCGTCGCCACCGAAGAAGGTCTTGTCGGTGGTGTAGGCCAGCTGGTTGAGCATCAGGAACACGTCGATGCTCGGGCTCTTGAAGCCCGGCGACTCGTTGCCGTTGTTGTCGTCGATGCGGTCGTAGTGCTGGTACTGGTAGTAGCCCAGGTAGGCCAGCCCCGGCTTGGTGGCGCCGAAGCCGTCGAAAAAGCTCGTGCCGCCGGTGTTGATGCCCGCCGGCTCCAGGTTGCCGGCATGCGCGGCGGGCAGCGCAAGGGCCGCCCCCAGGAACAGCGCGCCGGTGGCGAGCTTGTGGAAAATCTTGGTAGTCATCGGCTTGTCTCCTTGAGTTGTTTTGTCGGGTTTCGCGGCTTCAGTCCTGCACCAGCGCCAGGACCCGCAGCGGAGAGCCCGAGCCCTGCTCGATCTTCAGGGGCGCGCTGAGGATCAGCGCGCCCTTCGGGGGCAGCTGGTCCAGGTTCTTCAGGCACTGCAGGCCGTACTTGTTGGCCCCGTGCATCAGCGTGTGGCAGGGATAGGGCAGCGGCCAGGCGTAGGACTGGCCGGCGTCGGTGTTGATGGTCTCCACGCCGAAGCCCTGCACGTCGCGCTCGCGGATCAGCCACTCCACGGTCTGCTGGGTCGGCCCCGGGGTGTGCGCGCCGTCCTCGCGCATGTTCAGGAAGGCGGCCGGGTCGCTCACCCGGCGCGACCAGTCGGTGCGGAACACCAGCCAGGAGCCGGCGGCGATGCGCCCATGGCGGGCCTCCCAGGCCTGCAGGAAGTCCACGGTGAGCAGCCAGTCGGGATCGGCGGCGACCTCGGCGCTTGCGTCGACCACGCAGGCCGGCGCGATGAATCGCCGCGGTTCGATGGTGTCCACGGTGTTGGCCGCGTGGTCCTTGCCGGTGACCCAGTGGGCCGGCGCGTCGAAGTGCGTGCCGGTGTGTTCGCCGCAGGAGAAGTTGTTCCAGTACCAGGCCGGACCCTGCTCGTCGTAATGGCTGATGCGCTCGCGCTTGAAGCCCCACACCTGGCCGAACTGCGGGGGCAGCTGCAGGGGAGGGAATTCCTCGTTCAGGGTCTGGGTCAGGTCGACCACGCGGATCGAGCCGGCGGCCAGGGCGGAGGCGAAGGCGGAAAGTTGCTCGGGCATGCGTGTCTCCTCGTCGGAAGGGTTGAGAGTCGTGGGGTCCGGCCTCGGGCGGCTTCGGGCCGCGGCTTCAGTGCCGGCCCAGCAGGCTGGCCACGTGAACGCCCGAGGTTCCGCCCAGGCCCGGACCGGGGTGGGTGGAGGCGCCTATGTGCCACAGGTGCGCGATGGGCGTCTCGTGGTTGCGCTGCCCGCGCAGCGGGCGCCACAGGAAGGATTGGTCGAGCCCGCAGTCGCCGCCGTAGGGATCGCCGCCGACCAGATTGATGTTCAGGCGCTCCAGGTCGGCTGGGGACAGCACGCTGCGCCCGAGGATGCTGGCGGGCAGGTTCGGCGCGTGGCGGGCGACGGCCGCGAGCACCCGGTCGGCGTAGGCTTCGCGCAGCGCCGGGGTCCAGCCCGCGGCGGGATCCACGGCGATCTCGCCGGCCGCGTCGCCGCGCGGCTCGCGCGGGCATTCGGGCAACTGGATCCACAGGATGTAGCGCCCCGCGGGTGCTCGGCTGGGGTCCACCGCGGTGGGCTGGGCCACGCAGATGGTGGGATGCGCCGGCAGCAGCCCGCGCTCGGCTTCGTTGACGGCGCGCGACACGGCGTTCGCCCCGCCGCTCAGGTGCAGGTAGGTGGCGCTGCCCAGTTCCGCGTCGGGCCAGCGAGGCGCCTCCGACAAGGCGAGGTGGATCTGCATGTTGCCCTTGCCGTAGCGGTAGGCGCGCGCCTGTTGCAGCACCTCGGGCGGCAGCGTCTGCTCGGACAGCAGGCGCAGGTACAGCTGGGTGGGCGTGACGCTGCACACCACGTCGGAGGCCAGCAGTTCGCGCCCGTCACGCAGGCGCACGCCGCGCGCCCGGCCGCCCTGCACCAGCACCTGCTCCACGTCGGCGCCGGTCTCCAGGCGTCCGCCGGCCTGCTCGATCAGACTGCGCAGCGCGCGCACCGTGCCGGCGTTGCCCCCCTTGACCAGGGGCATGCCCACGGCCTCCAGCGTGAAGGCGACCACCTTGTCCATCAGCGCCGACACCGGAGAGTCCGGGCCGAGTCCGGTGTGCAGGGTCCATGGCGCCAGCAGTGCGGCGATCGGCGAATCGACATCGCCGAAGGCCCGCTGCAGCCAGGCGCGCGCCGGCTCGAGGGCGGCGCCGAAAAAGCCCGACAGCGGCAAGGCGCCCTGCTTCCAGGCCTTGCGCGCGAGCAGTTTGGCGGTGGGCCAGCGCCACAGCTCCTGGCCCAGCAGGGCGAACACGAGTTCCGCGTTGTCCTGCACCTCGGCCATCGCCGCCGCGTAGGCGGCGCCTGCCCCCGGCCGGCAGGCCTCGAAGGCCTGCACGTTGCGCTCGCGCGAGGTGGACAGCACCAGGCTGCGACCGTCGGGCAGCAGCACCCCGGTCGGAGTGTCGTTGTTGCAGTATTCCATCCCCGCCTGGCGCATCGCCTCGCCCAGGGCCGCGTGCGCCGGGCCGACCACGAACAAGGGGTGCGCGGTGGACAGGGTGTCGTGCGCGAAACCGGGCAGGGTCAGCTCGTCGGTGCGGATGCAGCCTCCATGCACCTGCTCGCGTTCGAGCACGTGCACGCGCCGCCCGTCGCGCGCCAGCAGCGCGGCGCAGACCAGGGAGTTGATGCCGCTGCCCACGAGCAGCACGTCGACGGAGCGGGAGCTTGGGGTTTGCATGCCGGGAATGCTGCCGGGTCGGCGAGAAAGACACTATCCGCAAAGCGCGCATCGGGTACCTCGCGGCATCCGATTTACGCAGGAATATCGCGAACTTCTCGTTGACTAGGGATACCACCTAGCCCGACGCCGGAGGGCTGATGGATACTTTCCCAAGACTCAGCCCACGCAGGTGCCGCCCGGCGGCGCCCCGCCCGCGCCCCATGGAACTCTCCGCACCGACGGCCGCCAGCGGGCTTCCGCTGGATGGCTTTCCCTTCCTGCGCAGCAGCGACCCCGAGGAGGTCAGCCTGCGCATGGGCGCCGTGTTCTCGCCCCATCGCCTGGCGCTCGGCCCCGGCCGGCAGGCGCTGCGCGTGCGCCACAACCAACTCGCGCTGGGGGAGATCTCGGTGAACGCGCTGGCCTACGAGGCCGATGTGCTGATCGATCCGGGCGCGCGCGGGGACTTCTACATGGTGCAACTGCCCCTCAGCGGGCGCGCCGAACTGCACTGCGACGCTCAGCGCGTGGGCGTGGACGACCGCACCCTCAGCGTCCTGCAGCCGCATGCGGTGAGCCTGATGCGCTGGAGCAAGGACTGCTCGATGATCCTTCTGCGCGTGCCGCGCGGCGCGGTGGAGCGCGAGGCGGACCACCACGCCGGCGCTGCCGCGCCGCGTTTCGCGCTGTCGCGCAGCCGGCAGGATGCCGAGGTCGACGCCTGGTGGCAGGCCGCGCTGGACCTGATCCTGAACCTGGACCGCCACGCCGAGGCCTGGATGCGCCACGCCGCGGCGCGCGCGCGAGTACATCCACGCCCATCTGGACCAGGCGCTGAGCCTGGGCGCCATCGCGCGCGACGCCTGCGTGAGCCCACGCACCCTGGAAACCGCGTTCAAGGGCCATTTCGAGTTGTCTCCCCTGGCCTACGCGCGGCGCCAGCGCCTGCTGGCCGCGCGCGCCGCGCTGCGCGACCCGACCTGCGAGTCGTCGGTGACCCAGATCGCGCTGGCCCACGGCTTCGTGCACATGAGCCGCTTCGCGGCCCAGTACCGCCAGGCCTTCGGCGTCAGCCCCTCGGACACCTTGCGAAGTAATCGTTTAGGTGTCAACCATTCTTGACTAAAGGACTTCCGCGTGCTCCACTGGGAGCCATGGAAGACGACTTCGTACGCCGCAACCTGCCCCCGCCGGAGCAGTGGCCGCGCCTGCTGTTCGACGGACCCGGGCTGGATTTTCCGCCTCGTCTCAACGCCTGCGTGGAACTGCTCGACCGCGCGGTGGCCGAAGGCCACGGCGAGCGCATGGCGGTGTACGGGCAGTCCGAGGCCTGGAGCTATCGCGAACTGCAGGACCGGGTGGACCGCCTGGCCCGGGTGTTGCGCGAGCAGTTCGCGCTGGTGCCGGGCAATCGCGTGCTGCTGCGCGGCGCCAATTCGCCCTGGCTGGCCGCCTGCTGGCTCGCGGTGTGGAAGGCCGGCGGCGTGGCGGTGGGCTCGATGCCCCTGCTGCGCGCCAAGGAACTTCGCCAGATCCTCCAGCAGGCGCAGGTGTCCCATGCGCTGTGCGCGGCCTCGCTGCACGCCGAGCTCGAGCTGGCGGCCGCCGACTGTCCGACGCTGCGCCAGGTGCTGCTGGTGGGCGACGCGGACTTCGAGCAGCGCCTGGCGGCCGCCGCCCCCGGCTTCGAGGCCTACGACAGCGCCGCCGACGACCCCTCGTTGATCGCCTTCACCTCCGGCACCACCGGCGTGCCCAAGGGCTGCGTGCACGCGCACCGCGACGTGCTGGCGATGTGCGAGGTGTTCCCCCGCCATTGCCTCGAGCCCTCGCAGGACGACGTGTTCGTCGGCACGCCGCCGCTGGCCTTCACCTTCGGCCTCGGCGGCCTGCTGTGCTTCGCGCTGCACGCGCGCGCGGCCACCGTGCTGCTGGAAAGCCCCACGCCGCCGCGCCTGCTGGAGGCCATCGCGCGCAACCGCGCAACCATCTGCGTGACCTCGCCGACCGGCTACCGGCAGCTGGCGGCGCTGGGCGACCGCCAGGGCCTGCGCAGCCTGCGCAAATGCGTGTCCGCCGGAGAGGCGCTGAACCTGGCCACGCGCCAGCAGTGGCAGGCGGTCAGCGACGCGGGCATCTACGACGGCGTAGGCGGCACGGAGATGATGCACATCTACGTCGCCTCCTCGCCGCGGGACTACCGCGAGGGCGCCGTGGGGCGGGTGCTTCCGGGCTACCAGGCGCGCCTGGTGGACGGCGACATGCGCGATGTGCCCGTGGGCCAGACCGGATACCTGGCGGTGCGCGGCCCCACCGGCTGCCGCTACCTGGCCGACGAACGCCAGACCCGCTACGTGCGCGACGGCTGGAATCTCACCGGCGACACCTACCACGCGGATGCCGACGGCTACTTCTACTACCAGGCGCGGGTGGACGACATCATCATCACCTCGGGCTACAACGTGGCGGGGCCGGAAGTCGAGTCGGTGCTGCTCGAGCATCCCGCGGTGGCCGACTGCGCGGTCATCGGCGTGCCCGACGAGGCGCGCGGCCAGATCGTCAAGGCCTTCGTGGTGCTGCGCGGGGGCTTCGTGGGCGACCAGGGACTGGTCGCGCAACTGCAGGACTTCGTCAAGAACAACGCGGCGCCGTACAAGTACCCCCGGGCGATCCGTTTCGTGACCGAGCTGCCGCGCACCGAGACCGGCAAGCTGCAGCGCTTCCGCCTGAAGGCATCGCCATGAACGACCCGCGACCCCGCAGCGCCCCGCAGGCTGCCGATACACTACGCACTGCCGACGCAGCCGCGCTGCAGCCTCGCGCGGCCCGCGAACCCGCCATGCCGAAGACGCCCCCCCCATCCCCCCGCGCCGCCGAAGCCGGCTCCGAGCCCGCGGTGCCCGAAGACCACGTGGCACTGCGCCTGTGGCTGCGCCTGCTGGCCTGCCACAACCTGCTGGAGTCCGAACTGCGTACCCGCATGCGCGAGGTGTTCGATACCTCGCTGGCACGCTTCGACCTCATGTCCCAGCTGTACCGCTACCCCGATGGGCTGCGCATGCGCGAGGTCTCCAAGCTCCTGATGGTCACCGGGGGCAATGTCACGGGCCTTGCCGACCGCCTGGTCGCCGAAGGCCTGGTGGAGCGCCGCGACGACCCGACCGACCGCCGCGCCTACCACCTGTGCCTGACTCGCCAGGGCCGCACGCAGTTCGCCCGCATGGCGGCGCAGCACGAACAATGGGTGGTGTCCCTGCTGGCCCCGCTGGGCGAGCAAAACCTGTCGGAGCTGCACGAATTGCTGGGCGGCCTGAAGAACCAGCTCGCCCCCGCGATGCCGTAGGCCCGCCGGGCAAGGCGGGCCAGGCAGCACGAGGGCTTTTTTTTCGGCTTTTGCTTCATAGTTCAACTACTTATTGCTAAACGACTTGCCGGGGCGCGCGAAGGGGCGCGCGAGCGGGTCGGCCAGCGGAGAGACGACGATGCGCATCGCATGCCTGGGCGGCGGGCCCGCCGGACTGTATTTCGCCATCCTGATGAAAAAGGCCGACCCGGCCCACGACATCACCGTGTTCGACCGCAACGCGGCCGACAACACCTTCGGCTGGGGCATCGTGTTCTCCGACCAGACCATGGCGGGGTTCCGCGAGGCCGACCCCCAGGTGGTGGAGCAGATCGAGGCCAACTTCCACCACTGGGACGACATCGACGTGTTCTTCAAGGACCGCCGGATCACCTCCAGCGGCCACGGCTTCTGCGGCATTGCCCGCATCAAGCTGCTGGAGATCCTGCAGCGTCGCGCCGCCGAACTGGGCGTGCGCATGGTGTGGGAACACGAGTTCGGCGATCCCGACACCTACGCGCGCGACTACGACCTGGTGGTGGGCGCCGACGGCGTGGCCTCGCGCACCCGCGCCCGCCACGAGGCGCACTTCAACCCGCGCATCGACGTGCGCCGCTGCCGCTACATCTGGCTGGGCACGCGCAAGCGCCTGGACGCCTTCACCTTCGCCTTCAAGCAGACCGAGTGGGGCTGGTTCAACCTGCACGCCTACCGCTTCAACGAGGACTGGTCCACCTTCATCGTCGAGACCCCGGAGGAGACCTGGCTCAAGGCGGGACTGGACCAGATGGAAAAGGAGCAGTCGCTGCGCTTTTGCGAGCAGTTGTTCGCCGAGCGCCTGGACGGCCACGAGCTGGTGTCCAACGCGCGCCACCTGCGCGGATCGGCGGTATGGCAGAAGTTCAACCGCGTGCTGTGCGAGCGCTGGTTCAAGGACAACATCGTGCTCATCGGCGACGCCGCGCACACCGCGCACTTCTCCATCGGCTCCGGCACCAAGCTGGCGATGGAGGACGCCATCGCGCTGGCGAGGGTGCTCGGCAGCACCGAGGGCACGGTGCCCGAGCGCCTCGCCGACTTCCAGGCCGAGCGCGAGGTCGAGGCCCTGAAGCTGCAAAGCGCGGCGCGCAACCGCATGGCCTGGTTCGAGAACATCGAGACCTATGCGCGCATGGAGCCGGAGCAGTTCGCATTCTCGCTGCTCACCGGCAGCCAGCGCGTGGGCCACGCCAACCAGAAGCTGCGCGACCCGCGCTACGTGGAGACCTTCGACCGCTGGTTCCAGCGCCGCGCCGGCCTGCCCGACGACCCCGGCTCGCCCACCGTGCCGCCGATGTTCACGCCCTTCAGCCTGCGCGACATGCATCTGGCCAACCGCGTGGTGGTTTCGCCCATGTGCACCTACTCGGCCGCCGAGGGCATGCCCGGGGATTTCCACTTCCAGCACTACGCCGCGCGTGCCCTCGGGGGCGCCGGCCTGGTGTTGACCGAGATGACCTGCGTGGCCCCCGACGGGCGCATCACCCCGGGATGCACCGGGATCTGGAACGAAGCGCAGACCGCCGGCTGGCGCCGCCTGGTGGACTTCGTGCACGCGGCCTCCGGCGCGCGCATCGGGCTGCAGATCGGGCATGCCGGCCGCAAGGGTTCGACGCGCCTGTCCTGGGACGGCGTCGACCAGCCCCTGCCCGAGGGCAACTGGCCGCTCGTCGCGCCATCGCCCCTGCCGTTGATCGCAGGCGTATCGCAAGTGCCGCGCGCGATGACCCGCGAGGACATGGAGCGCGTGCTCGACCAATTCGTCGGCGCCACGCGCCGCGCCGAGGCTGCGGGCTTCGACATGGTGGAGTTCCACGCCGCGCATGGCTACCTCATGTCCTCCTTCATCTCGCCGCTGACCAACCGGCGCGACGACGACTACGGCGGCAGCCTGGAGAACCGCTGTCGCTACCCGCTGGAGGTGTTCCGGGCGATGCGCGGGGTCTGGCCGGCGCGCCGCCCGATGTCGGTGCGCATCTCCGCCCACGACTGGGTGCCCGGCGGCACCACGCCGGAGGACGCCGTGCGCATCTCGGCACTGTTCCGCGAGGCCGGCGCCGACATCGTGCACGTATCCTCGGGCCAGGTGAGCAAGGACGAGCGCCCGGTGTACGGGCGCATGTTCCAGACCCCCTTTTCCGACAAGATCCGCAACGAACTGGGCATGCCGACCATCGCCGTGGGCAACATCTTCGAGAGCGACCACGTGAACACCATCATCGCCGCCGGGCGCGCCGACCTGTGCGCGCTGGCCCGCCCCCACCTGTCGGACCCGGCGTGGACCCTGCACGCCGCCGCCGAGCAGCATTACGCCGGCGTCGCCTGGCCGCGCCCCTACGCGGGCGGGCGCACCCAGCTCGAGCGCAATCTCGAGCGCGCCGCGCAGATGGCCCTGAATGCCTGAGCCGGAGCCGCCCTCCATGTCCGTTCCCGCTTCCAACTCAGCCCCCGCAGGCGAGCAGGCCCCGCTGCGCGGCCGCCACGCGGTGGTCACCGGCGCCAGCGGAGGCATCGGCGCCGCCATCTGCGCCGAGCTGGCGCGCCACGGCGCCGTGCTCACGCTGCTGGGCACCGACGCCGGCCGCCTGCAGCGCGCGCAGGCCGGGCTGCCCGGCGCCGGCCACGCCAGCGCGCGCGTGGACGTGCGCGACCACGCCGCGGTCGCGGCCTGCCTGCGCCAGGCGGCCGAGGAGCGCGGGCCCATCGACATCCTGGTCAACAACGCCGGCATCGCGCGCAGCGCGCCGCTGATGCGCACCGACCCGCAGCTCTGGCAGGACATGCTGGCGGTGAACCTGACCGGCACCTACAACTGCACCCAGGCGGCGCTGGACGGCATGCTGCGCGCGCGCTGGGGGCGCATCGTCAACGTCGCCAGCACGGCCGGGCTGACCGGCTACGCCTACGTCAGCGCCTATTGCGCGGCCAAGCACGGCGTGGTCGGCTTCACCCGCGCGCTGGCGCTGGAGGTGGCCGCCAAGGGCATCACCGTGAACGCCGTGTGCCCCGGCTACACCGACACGCCTCTGCTCGACGAGGCCTTGGGCAACATCGTCGCGCGCACCGGGCGCAGCCTAGAGCAGGCGCGCCAGGAACTGGCCGCCGGCAATCCGCAGGGCCGCCTGGTCACGCCGCTGCAGGTGGCCAACACGGTGGCCTGGCTGTGCCTGCCCGGCTCCGAGGCGGTGCACGGCCAGGCCATCGCGGTGGCAGGCGGCGAGGTCATGTGATCCATCGTGGAACCAAGCCGAGGACGACACCGATGAACGACAACCCGATGGCCGCGCACAAGCGGCCGATGCGCGACTACCGCGCCCGCCATTTCGCCTGGGCCTGCAGCGAGGACGGCCGCGTGGCCACCATCACGCTGGACCGCCCGGACAAGAAGAACCCGCTGACCTTCGACTCCTACGCCGAGCTGCGCGACCTGTTCCGCGAGCTGCCCTACGCCAGCGACGTGCGCAGCGTAGTGCTGACCGGCGCGGGGGGCAACTTCTGCTCCGGCGGCGACGTGTTCGAGATCATCGAGCCGCTCACGCGCATGGCGGCTCCGGAACTGCTGGCCTTCACGCGCATGACCGGCGACCTGGTCAAGGCCATGCGCCGCGCGCCGCAGCCGGTGGTGGCGGCCATCGACGGCGTGTGCGCCGGCGCCGGCGCGATGATCGCGCTGGCCTCCGACCTGCGACTGGCCACGCCGGCGGCGAAGACCGCCTTCCTGTTCACCCGCGTGGGCCTGGCCGGCGCCGACATGGGCGCCTGCGGCCTGCTGCCGCGGGTGATCGGCCTGGGGCGCGCCAACGAGTTGCTGATGACCGGGCGCTCGATGCGCGCCGACGAAGGCCTGGCCTGGGGCTTCTACAACGCCCTGCACGACGCCGGGGCACTGCCGGCCAAGGCGCAGGAACTGGCGCGCGAGCTGGCCGACGGTCCCTGGTTCGCGCACACCATGACCAAGACCATGGTCAACCAGGAATGGGCCATGGGCATCGAGGAGATGATCGAATCGGAGGCGCAGGCGCAGGCCCTGTGCATGCTGACCGGCGACTTCCGCCGCGCCTTCGAGGCCTTCGCCGCGCGCCGCAAGCCGGAGTTCCAGGGTGACTGACCCGACCATGGACCAGGCCCACCTGGAACTGCCCTTTTTCGAGCCCGCGCACCGCGAGCTCGCACGCGCCGTGGCCGCCTGGAGCGCGCAGGCTCGGCCCATCGACCACGCCGACACCGACGGCGCCTGCCGCGCGCTGGTACGCGACCTGGGCCGCGCCGGCCTGCTGCGCTACTGCGTGCCCGCCGCCTTCGGCGGCGCGCTGCCGGAACTGGACTCGCGCAGCCTGTGCGTGGCGCGTGAAGGCCTGGCCTACCACGATGCGCTGGCCGATTTCGCCTTCGCCATGCAGGGTCTGGGCAGCGGCGCCATCACCCTGGCGGGCAGCCCGGAGCTGCAACGCGCGGTGCTTCCGCGCGTGGCCGCGGGCGAATGGATCGCCGCCTTCGCGCTGACCGAGCCGGAAGCCGGCTCGGACGTGGCAGCCATGCAGTGCAGCGCCACGCGCGATGGCGACGCCTGGGTCGTGCATGGCGAGAAGACCTGGATCTCCAACGGGGGCATCGCCGACGTCTACTGCCTGTTCGCACGCACCGGCGAGGCGCCTGGAACGCGGGGCATCTCGGCCTTCGTGGTGACCCCCGACCTGCCCGGCTTCGAGGTCGCCGAGCGCCTGGAGGTGATGGCGCCGCACCCGCTGGCGCGCCTGCGCTTCGACGGCATGCGCGTGCCGGCGGGCAACCTGCTGGGGGAGCCCGGCGAGGGCTTCAAGCTGGCCATGCGCACGCTGGACATCTTCCGCGCCTCGGTGGCGGCGGCGGCGCTGGGCCTTGCCCGGCGCGCGCTGGACGAGGCGCTGCGCCACGCGCGCTCCAGGCGCATGTTCGGCCAGACCCTGGCCGACCTGCAGCTCACCCAGGCGCGCCTGGGCGAGATGGCCGCCGACATCGATGCCGCCGCGCTGCTGACCGCGCGCGCCGCCTGGCGCCGCGACGTGCAGCGCCTGCCCACCACGCGCGAGGCGGCGATGGCCAAGATGGTGGCCACCGAGAATGCGCAGCGGGTCATCGACTCGGCCCTGCAATTGCACGGCGGGCGCGGCGTGCAGCGCGGCCAGGTGGTGGAGAGCCTGTACCGCGACATCCGCGCATTGCGCATCTACGAGGGCGCCACCGAAGTGCAGAAACTCATCATCGCGCGCGAGCTGCTCAAGGCCGCGCGCTGAACCTTTGTCGGAGCCCCCATGAGCCAACCGAGCTTTGTCTGGAACGACCCCTTCCTGCTGGACCAGCAGCTCAGCGAGACCGAACGCATGGTGCGCGACAGCGCGCGCAGCTACTGCGAGCAGCGCCTGGCCCCGCGCGTGCTCGAAGCCTTCCGCCACGAGCGCACCGACCGCGCGATCTTCCGCGAAATGGGCGAGCTCGGGCTGCTCGGCCCCACGGTGGCCGAGGAGTACGGCGGCGCCGGCATGAACTACGTGTGCTACGGCCTGGTGGCGCGCGAGGTCGAGCGCATCGACTCCGGCTACCGCTCGATGATGAGCGTGCAGAGCTCGCTGGTGATGGTGCCCATCGAGGCCTTCGGCACCGAGGAGCAAAAGCGCAAGTACCTGCCCCGGCTGGCCAGCGGCGAATGGGTGGGCTGCTTCGGGCTGACCGAGCCCGGCTACGGCTCCGACCCCGGCGGCATGGTCACGCGCGCGCGCAAGGTGCCCGGCGGCTACAGCCTGAGCGGGGCCAAGATGTGGATCACCAACAGCCCCATCGCCGACGTGTTCGTGGTGTGGGCCAAGGACGATGAGCAGAAGATCCGCGGCTTCGTGCTCGAGCGCGGCTGGAAGGGGCTGTCGGCGCCGGCCATCCATGGCAAGGTGGGATTGCGCACCTCGATCACCGGGGAGATCGTCATGGACGAGGTGTTCTGCCCCGAGGAGAACGCCTTCCCCGAGGTGCGCGGGCTCAAGGGCCCCTTCACCTGCCTGAACAGCGCGCGCTACGGCATCGCCTGGGGTGCCCTGGGAGCTGCCGAGTTCTGCTTCGAGACGGCGCGGCGCTACACCCTGGAGCGCAAGCAGTTCGGGCGTCCGCTGGCGGCCAACCAGTTGGTGCAGAAAAAGCTCGCCGACATGCTGTGCGAAATCGGCCTGGGCCTGCAGGCCTGCCTGCGCGTGGGGCGCATGAAGGACGAGGGCACCGCCAGCACGGACCTGACTTCCATCGTCAAGCGCAACTCCTGCGGCAAGGCGCTGGACATCGCGCGCACGGCGCGCGACATGCTGGGCGGCAACGGCATCTCCGACGAGTTCGGCGTGGCCCGCCACCTGGTCAACCTGGAAGTGGTCAACACCTACGAAGGCACGCACGACATCCACGCGCTGATCCTCGGACGGGCCATCACCGGCATCGCCGCCTTCGGCGGCTGAAGGGCCATGACCATGAGCAGCGACACCCAGCCCCCGCCCAGCCCCGGCCTGCCCTTCGTGGCACCGCGCACGGTGCGCTTCGGGCACTGCGACCCGGCGGGCATCGTGTACTTCCCGCGCTACTACGAGTTGCTCAACGGGGTGGTGGAGGATTGGTGGGACCATCTGGGCCTGCCGTGGACCGAGCTCATCGGCGAGCGGCGCATCGGCATGCCCACGGCGCAGCTCGACGCGCGCTTCGTGGCGCCGTCGTTCCTGGGCGAACGCCTGGACTTCGAACTGCGCGTGGCGCACCTGGGGCGCAGCTCCCTGCAACTGGAGCACCGCGTCGTGGGGCCCGCGGGCGACGAACGCGTGCGCTTCGCGCAGCGCATCGTCGTCACCTCGCTGGACACGCATCGCCCGATTCCCTGGCCCGAGGACCTGCGCGAGGCCATTCAACGTTTCGAGGAGACCCGATGACCCTGAAAACCATCCAGCCCGAGGGCTGGGCCACGCCCAAGGGCTACGCCAACGGCATCGAGGCGCGGGGACGCCAGCTGTTCGTGGGCGGGCAGATCGGCTGGAACCCGCAGGGTCGCTTCGAGACCGACGACCTGGTCGAGCAGACCCGCCAGGCGCTGCGCAACTGCGTGGACGTCGTGCGCGCCGCCGGCGGCGAGGCCGCGCACATCGTGCGCATGACCTGGTACCTCAAGGACAAGCGCGAGTACCAGGCGCGGCTGAAGGAGATCGGCCAGGCCTACCGCGACGTGGTGGGGCGCCATTTCCCGGCCATGAGCGCGATCCAGGTGGCCGACCTGGTCGAGGACCGCGCCAAGGTGGAGATCGAGGTCACCGCGGTACTGCCGGACTGAGCACATGCAGGAGCCCTCCATGGATTCCCGCGCCGCGAGCCCCGACGGCGACGCCGACGCCGACGCCGGTCCGCTGCGCACGACGGGCCCGCGGGACGGCGTGCAGGAGCTGCGCCTGCATCGCCCCGCCCAGCGCAACGCGCTGTCCACCGAACTGCTGCGCACCGTGGTCGCCGCACTGGACCTCGCCGAGCAGGACCCGGAGGTACGCTGCGTCGTGCTCACCGGCGGCGAGCAGGTGTTCGCCGCCGGCGCCGACCTGGAGGAAATGGCCCGCAAGGACATGCAGGCGGTGCTGCTGGAGGAGCGCCCTGCGCTGTTCGCGCGCATCGCCCGCTTTCCCAAGCCGCTGGTGGCCGCCGTGTGCGGCTATGCGCTGGGCGGCGGCTGCGAGCTGGCCATGCTGGCCGACATCGTGCTCGCCGGGGAATCGGCCCGCTTCGGCCAGCCGGAGATCAACCTGGGCATCATGCCCGGCGCCGGCGGCACCCAGCGCCTGACCCGCGCGGTGGGCAAGTCCCAGGCCATGCGCATGGTGCTGGCCGGCGAACTGCTGGACGCGCCCCAGGCGCTGCAGTACGGGCTGGTCGCCGAGGTGCTTCCGGTCGAGCGCTGCCTGGAACGGGCCCACGAACTGGCGCGGCACATCGCCTCCAAGGCGCCGCTGGCGGCGCGCCTGGCCAAGGAGGCGGTGCTGCAGGCCTTCGAGACCCCACTGTCGGCGGGGCTGCTGCTGGAGCGGCGCAATTTCGTGCTGCTGGCGGGAACCGAGGACCGCAACGAAGGCGTGCAGGCCTTCCTGGCCAAGCGGGCGCCGAGCTGGCGCGGGCGCTAGGGCCTGGCCGACGGAGATCTTGTCAGGTTGACGCAGGCCTGTGACCGACGCATGTCGACCTGCCGAGTGCGCGTGCGACAGCGGCGGCCCTGCCCCGCGCGGGCCGGCGGGGCACGACCAGCGCTGTCGAGGACCAGCGGTGGTCAGGCACGAGTACCCAGGGTGCCGATGCGCTCGCCATGGAATATGGCAACCTCGCCCCTCACGTCCGAACGGACACACCCCCAGTGGTTGACATGGTTGACATCGAAGCCTAGAGTTGTCGCTCCAGGAGTCGCCGTCCATGTCAGCAATCACCCAGTTCCCCGTCGTGACCGGCAAGGCGCTGCAAACCGCGTCAAGGAGGGCAGAGGAAGCGCTTCGGACAGCCGCGGATCAGATGGACATCGTGCGGCGCGCCGCGGCCGAGTCGCCACAGCGCGATCTTCGGGCGGCCAGGCTCCGCATGACCCAACTGTTGGAGGCGGTCGGCCGAGTCCAGATGGTGCGCGACGAGATTCTCCGAAGTATCCACGTCGAGGAGGAAGCTCCGGAAGGTGCCGCCCCCCCCGGCTCGCAGGAACCGGCGGACGGACCCGGCAAGCGCTCGACGAGGCGCCCGGCTGCACGGAAATCACCAGCGCCGGACGAAGCATCGGCTCGCGGCGAGGCCTGGACGGCCTTCGAGGCGCTGCTGCGCACCAGCGCGTTGCTGGATAGCGCCAGGTTCCAGCAACGCGCAGGCGTCAGCCGCCAGGCCTTGAGCAAGGCCGTGGGTGCGGGCCGACTCTTCTACGTCGAGGCGGGAGCGATCCGCGGCTATCCCTCCTTCTATCTGGACCCGACATTGCAACGCAAGCAAGTCGAGGCCGTCTGCAGGTTGCTGGGCGATCTCCCGGGCGGAAGCAAGTGGTTGTTTTTCACGACACCGAAGGCGTCCCTGGCCCGTCCATCGCAGGGCGTCCCGCGAACGCCACTCGAAGCGTTGGCGCAAGGCGATTTCGAGAGGGTGAAGACCGCGGCCATCGGCTACGCGCAACGCTGAGCCATGGCGACGCTGCTGAGAGCGCCGTCTGGCAAATCGGAATTTGCCAGACTGGCGCCAAGGATCAGGACGATCGGAGCGCATCGATTGGTGCGCGTTTCGCGGTACGACAGCGGCGAGCCCTTTTTCGGGCATAGCGCTGCAAACCGCTTCGACGATCCGGCCCGGCGCTTCGGCACCTGCTATCTGGGATTCGATGTGCTGACCGCGGTCGCCGAGACCGTGCTGCACGACGAAGTCCCGGTGCAGGGCCGCTTCAAGGTGGCGCAACGCGATTTCGAAGGCCGACAGATCGTGCGCTTTCCTGGCGGAGGAATCCTGCGGCTTGCCAATTTCACGGGGACCGCGCTGAAGGCCTTGGTCGGCGACGGCTCGATTTCCACGATGTCTCCGTATGACCCGCCACAGCAATGGGCTGCCGCGTTGCACGCGCATCCAGCCCGCGTGGACGGGATCTACTACGTTTCGCGTCACCTCAACGACCGCAAGGCGGTGGTGGTCTTTGATCGAGCGCGCGCCCAGCTTGGAACTGCATGCTACGAACCCATGTGGCAATGGCGAGGCCTTAGGCGACGTCGACACACTCTTCACATCGACTACGCCGCTCCTTGACGCGGCGAAGCCCGGTCGGGACCCCTCGAACAAACGGCCGAGGGACCGGAGGGCAGCGCGCCAGGCCCTATTCGTCGGTGCCGCCGCCCAGGTAGGTGTGCTGTACCCGCGGGTCGCCTGCGAGTTGCGCGGCGGGGCCCTGCAGCACCACTTCGCCGGTCTCCAGCACGTAGCCGTGGACGGAGGTGCGCAGCGCGGCGTGCGCGTTCTGCTCGACCAGCAGGATGGACACGCCCTCGTCGCGCAGGCCGGCGACGATGCCCAGAATATCGCGCACGATCAGCGGTGCCAGGCCCAGGCTGGGCTCGTCGAGCATCAGCAGGCGCGGCGAGGACATGAGCGCGCGGCCCAGCGCCAGCATCTGGCGCTCGCCCCCGGAAAGCGTGTCGGCGCGCTGGCGCCGGCGCTCGGCGAGACGGGAGAAGCGCGCGTACACCCCGTCCAGCGCGCGCCGGCTGGCCGGCGCGCGCATGCCGCGGCAGTAGGCGCCCAGCAGCAGGTTGTCGTGCACGCTGAGCGCGCCGAACAACTCGCGGCTCTCGGGGACCAGGCACAGGCCGCGCGCCACGCGGTCCTCCACCGGCAAGCCCGCCAGGTCCTCGCCGTCGAAGCACACGCGGCCGCGCGAGGGCATCAGGCCCATCGCCGCCGCCAGCAGCGTGGTCTTGCCGGCGCCGTTGGGGCCGATGACCGACACGATGCTCCCGGCCGGCAGTTCCAGGCTCACGCCGCGCACGGCCTCGACCCGCCCGTAGGACACGTGCAGGTCCTCGATGCGCAGCAGGGGCGTAGTGCTGACGCTGCGATCGCCAGCCGAAGCGGCGCTCGCAGCGTCGCCATGCAAGGCCTGGGGCGTGGAGCCCATGGCGGCGTTCATGGCGCGGCGGGCGCGCGCGGCGCGTCCGTCCCGGCGATCTCGGCGCTACCCAGGTAGGCAGCCTGCACCGAGGCGTCGGCGCGCACCTGCGCCGGCGTGCCCTCGAGCAGCTTGGCGCCGAAGTTCATCACCACCAGGCGGTCCACCAGGCGCATCACGAAGTCCATGTCGTGCTCCACGATCAGGATGGTCACCCCCTCGTCGCGCAGGCGGCGCAGCAGCTCGGCCAGCGCCACGCGCTCCTGGCGCCGCAGGCCCGCCGCCGGCTCGTCGAGCACCAGCAGCAAGGGGTCGGCGGCCAGTGCACGCGCGATTTCCAGAACCCGCTGGGTGCCCAGCGGAAGCGCTCCGGCGCTCTCGTGCTCGCGCCCGCCCAGGCCGACGCGGCGCAATTGCCAGGCCGCCTCGCGCAGCGCCTGGCGCTCCTGCGCGCGATCCAGCCGCAGCCCGGCGGCCAGCAGGCCGCCGCGGGTGCGCGCGTGCGCGCCCAGCGCGACATTGTCCAGCAGGCTCATGGCCGGGCGCAGCTTGACGTGCTGGAAGGTACGCGCCACGCCCATGCGGGCGATCCGGCGCTGGCTCAGGGCGCTGATGTCTCGCCCCAGCAGGCGCACGCGCCCGCCGCTCTTGGGCAGCACGCCGGTGAGCAGGTTGAACATGGTGGACTTGCCGGCGCCATTGGGGCCAATGAGCCCGACGATCTCGCCCGCGCGCACCTCGAAGCTCACCGCGTCCACCGCCAGCAGGCCGCCGAAGCGCTTGCTCACTCCCTGCACTTCCAGCAAGGCCTCGCCCCTCGTCGGCTGCGCGCGCCGGGGCAGCACCGGGGCCTGCTCGACGGGCACCGGCGCCGGCCGCGCCGGGCGCCACCGCCGCAGCCGGCGGGCCACGAAACTCATGGCTCCGCCGCGCGCGTAGTGCAGCAAGGCGATGAACAAGGCGCTGAACACCACTGCGTCGAGCTGCCCGGCGCGCCCCGACAGCATGGGCAGCACATCCTGCAGCAGGTCCTTGAGCAGCAGCACCAGGCCCGAGCCGACCAGCGCGCCCGACAGGTATCCCACGCCGCCCAGGATGGCCATGAGCAGGTATTCGATGCTGGCGCGCAGGTCGAAGGGCGAAGGGCTCACGAAACGGTTGGCGTAGGTGTACAGCCAGCCGGCCAGCCCGGCGAACAGCGCGGCCACCACGAACAGCCCCAGGCGCACCGCGAAGGCGTCGGCGCCCACGCTGGCCAGCAGCACCGGGCCGCCACGCAGGCCGCGGATGGCGCGACCCGGGCGCGAGCGCAGCAGGTTGTGGCTGAACCACAGCGCGAAGGCCACGCAGGCCCAGATCACGTAGTACATCGCCCGTGGGTCGGCCAGGCGCAGCCCGCCCAGGCGCAGCGCGGGCAGATTCGCCATGCCGCTGTAGCGCCCGAGCGCGTCCATGTTGCCGAAGATCAGCGGGATGGACAGCCCCCACGCGATGGTGCTCAGGGGCAGGAAATGCCCGCCCAGGCGCAGCGTGAGCAGGCCGATCAGGCAGGCCGCCGCGCCGGTCAGCAGCAGCGCGAAGGGCAGTCCCAGCCAGGGTGAGAGACCGCCGGCGGTGCTCAGCCAGGCGGTCGCGTAGGCGCCGATGCCGACGAAGGCGGCCTGGCCGAAGGATGTGGCGCCGCCGACCCCGGTGAGCAGCACCAGGCCCAGCGCGACCAGCGCGCCGATGCCCATGTCGTTCATCAGGGACACGCCGAATCCGCCCAGCAGCAGCGGCGCCGCCAGCGCGAGCACCGCCAGCAGCGCCAGGCCGGCGGCCGGCCCGAGGCGCCTGGACGCGGGCTGTGCGGCGGTACCGCGACTCGTTTCGGGCACCGGGGCGTTCATGGGACTACCCTCGTCGCTACGCTCGACTCCCCGAGGGAGTGGAGCGCCCCTTCGGAGCGGCCGTGCGCGGCGCTCATGCCTCGACCTCCTCGGCGTCTTCCTCCACATGCCGGCCCAGCCAGGAGCGGGCCAGCAGCACGGGGATCAGCAGGCTGAACACCAGCACGTCCTTCAACGCCCCGTTCCAGAAGGAGGCGAAGCTCTCGGCGATGCCCACCGCCACCGCGCCCAGCGCGGTCAGCGGAAAGCTGGTCAGGCCGCCGAAGATGGCCGCCACGAAGGCCTTCAGACCGATCAGGAAACCCGAGTCGTAGTAGACGGTGGCCACCGGCGCGATGAGCACGCCGATCAGCCCGGCCAGCACCGAGGCCAGCGCGTAGGCCTGCAAGGCGGTGCGCGCGGGCCGGATGCCCACCAGGCGCGCCCCCACGCGGTTGACCGCGGTGGCGCGCAACACCTTGCCGGTGGATGTGCGCTCGAACAGCAGGTACAGCAGTCCCGACAGCACCGCCGCGCAGGCGATCATCAACAGAGTCTGCGCGCTGAGGCTGAAACTGGGGGTAAGGCGCAGCGCACCCTGCACCAGTGCATGGGTGCGAACCCCCTCGGGCCCGAAGAACAGCAGGCCCAGCCCTGCCAACAGGAAATGCAGCGCCAGCGAGACGATGAGCAGCACCAGCGTGGAGGCATCGGCGATAGGCTGCAGCGCCAGGCGCGCCAGCAGCGGCGCCAGCGGCACCACCAGCAGCACGGCGGCGGCCACCTGCAGCATGGGTGGCGCGTTCCGCCCGGCCAGCGCCCAGGCCAGCGCGCAGGGCAGCAGCGGCGCCATGCCCCAGCCCAGCACGATGCGCGGCCAGCGCGCAAGTTCCCGGCGCCGCCACGCCGAGCCAAGTTCCACGGCGGTCACGACCAGCGCCAGCAAGGCCACCATCGGAACGGTCGGCGGCAGGCGCCCCGTCTCGAAGGAGGCCAGGCTCAGTGCCGCGAAGGCCGCGATGTCGCCGAAGGGCACGAACACCACGCGGGTGACCGAGAACACCAGCACCAGCCCGAGCCCGGCCAGCAGGTACACGGCCCCGCTGGCCAGGCCGTTGGCCAACAGGATCCACGCGATGTCCCAGCTCATGGTCGCTCCCGCCGGCGCCCGCTCAGGGGGCGTACTTCCACTGGCCGTGCTCGAGGCGCACGATCACGCAGGCACGCTTGTCGACCCCGTAGGGGGAGCCGGGATGGAAGTTGAACACGCCCATGGTGCCGTCCAGCTCATGCGTGCCGAAGATCGCATCGCGCAGCGCCTTGCGGTAGGCCGGCGTGCCCGGATGCAGCTTGGGGTCGACCGTACCGGCCGCATGCACCAGCACCAGCCAGGCGTCGAAGGCGTAGGCGGAGAAGGCATCGTCGGGATAGCTGCCGTTGACCTTCTTGTACGCGTCGCGGTAGACCATGGAGATCGCCCGCGTCGGGTAGTCGGCCGGCAACTGATCGGCCACGATCACCGGCCCCGTGGACGACAACATGCCCTCGGCCGAAGCCCCGGCGACCCGCACGAAGTCGGGCGAGATCAAGGCATAGGTGCCGTAGATCTTGCCCGTGTAGCCCAGCTGGGACAGCGCCAGGTAGGGCAGCGCCCCCGGCGTGCCCGAGCCGCCGGTGAGCACGGCGTCCGGGTGCGTGGCCATCATGCGCAGCGCCTGGCCGGTGACCGAGTTGTCGCTGCGCGCGTAGCGTTCGTCGGTCAGCACCTTGATGCCGTCCTCGGCGGCGTATTTCTTCAGGTTGGAGTACACGAGATCGCCCCAGGAGTCGGAGAAGCCGATGTAGGCCACCGTCTTCACGCCGTCCTTTTTCATGTGCGCGACCACCTGCCCGACCATCAGCGGCACCGGCTGCACGGTGGTCACCACCCAGGGGTTGCCGTTGCCGGCGATGGGCGTGACGCCGATCATCGGGGTGCCGGTCTCGCGCGCCACCGCCGCCACCGCCATCGCCGAGGGCACGCCGGAGCTGCCGATCAGCACGTCCACCTTGTCGTCGTCGACCAGCTTGCGCGCATCGCGCGCCGCGGTGGTCGGGTCCGAGGCGTCGTCGAGCTGGTAGACCTTGATGTCCATGCCGCGGACCTTGTCGACGTAGCTCTCGGCGGCCTTCATGCCTTTCGAGTACGGGATGCCGATCGACGATACCGGCCCGGACAGGGAGGTGATGAAACCGACCCTGATCTGCGCCGCGTGCGCCGCCGTGCCGGCCGCCGCACCAAGCATCAGTACCGCGGCCGCGGCCGCCGTGACGGCTCGGGATATGCCTAGTGTTCTCATGGCTCTGTCTCCTCCAGGTGGTTGGTACCGCAGCCTCGATCGCGCCCCCGCGGACGCAGTTGAAACACGCATCGCAGGGGCTCCCCCGGGGGGCCTTGCGCCGCGCAACACTCGTTGACATCGGCCGGCACCGACCACAGCGCCTGCCCCAATGCCGCGGCCATGCCGGCGATGGCCTGGCATACCGGCTCGCCGTGCAGGCCCAGCCCGCGCGCGGCGGCGGCGAAGGGCGAGTTGCGCACCGTCAGGCGCAGGCCCTGCCCGTCCGGCTCGAATTCCCAGACGCCCCAACCCAGCGCGGCAGCGGCCCGCGCCATGTCGCCCAGCAGCGCCTGCGTGGCGGGCGAGGGTGCCGTGGCTGCCCAGGCGGGCGCCGCGGACACCTCGGAAGCCCCATGGTGTTCTGCGAGCAGCAGCGCGTAGGCCTGCACGCTGCCCGCGCCGTGGCGCCGCACCGAGCTGCCCAGCGCCCGCAGCGCCGGCGCACGAGCCGCCGGCTCCAACTCGGCGAACAAGCCCATCAGCACGTCGGCGCGCAGCATCAGGTAGCGCCGGTCCTGGTCGAGGATCTGCCCCTGCTCCAGGTCATGGCGCAGGCGATCGGCGAGGCTGGGGGCGGGGCTTGGCATGGGGCCTCAGGGAAACAGCTGGATCATCGGCAGGCTGGCGCCGGCGTTGACCAGGTTCACGCGCTTGAGCGCGATGCGCAACGCGCCGCCCTCCACGCACAAGCTGTGCTGCCAGTGCCCGGCCAGCATCAGCTGCTCGTCGCCGCGCGCCTCGACGTACAGGAAGGGCGTGTACAGCAGGGCCCGCGCCGCCTCGCGCCGCTCCACCCGCGGGGTCTGCAGCAGGTGCTGGCCCCGACTGCGCGGCTGCTGCGACCAGGCGCGCGCGTCCTGCAGGCGCTCGATGCGCAGGCGCAACAGCAAACGGTCCTCGTCGGCGTAGGCGTTGTGGGGCCGCGCCGGGTCCTGCTCGGCCCCTTGCAGCGGCACCCAGTAACGCCCGTCGGCGGCGAACAGCTCCAGCCAATCCTGGTAGCGGGCCGTGTCGAGCAGGCGCGCCTCGTGCAGCACGAAGTCCGCCATCGCGGCGTCGTCGGGAAGGCTCATGGCGCATCCCCCAGCATGGCTTCGAGCCAGGCACGGTGCTGGTTGCGCATCAGCAGCTCGTTGGTGGCGTTGATCGGCTGCCCGAGCAGGCCGGCGTCGTCGCCGCGTGAGTCCCGGTGCAGGCTGATCCACGGGTTGCCGTCCGCGTGCAACGCGCGCTGGATGCCCTCGAACAGCTCGATGTCGTCGTGCGCCACCACCGACATGGGCGAGAACACCAGGCGGGTGTAGCTCAGGCCGCGCTCGTACAGCAGATCCGGCGCGCCCACCGCGCGCAGCACCCAGGCCTCCACCAGGGTGCGGTCCACCGCCAGCGGACGGATCACCCGCATTACCTGGGGCGAGCTCTTGAGCGCCAGGCCGGGGTACAGCACAGCGTTCTGCGGCGCGTGCTCGAGCACCTGGCGCGCGCGCTCGGGCCCGTGCGCGGCCTCCAGCGCGGCCCGGTAGTCCTCGGACATGCCGTAGCCGGAGTGGATGCTGAAGTGAATGCCCAGCACGCTGTGGCCGTGCGGATGCACCCGCGCGCCCATCGCGTCGTAGAAGTCGTAGCCGGCGCCGAAGGGCAGGATCTGCTCCACCGCCATGGGCTGCGGCGCGCTCTCGCCGTGCCCCTGCCACACCGTGCGCGCGGCGCGCACCGCCGACTCGTGGGTGGAGACGGGGTGCACGGTGTCGTTGACGTTCTCCAGGTAGGTCTTCCAGTTGCAGCGGATCTCGCTGCGCAGGATGCCGCCCTCGACCCGAAGCTGGCCGGCCGGCGATCGGTCCACCATGTCGTCGATGGCCCGCAGCCCCTCGCCGAACCAGGACTCGAAGTCCGGGCCGCCGGCCAGCAGGCGCACGAACACGAAGTCGCGGTACACGCGCAGGCCCTCCAGCTCCTGCAGGCCCCGGCCGGATTCGCATTCGCCCAGGCGCGCGCCCTCGTAGCCGGCCTGCAGCGGCCGCGCCAGGGGCGAACCGTCGAGCTTGTAGGACCAGGCGTGGTAGGGGCAGCGCAGGAAGCGCCCGGTGGAGCCGCTGGGCTGCCCCAGCAGGCGCGCGCCCTTGTGGGCGCAGCGGTTGTGGAATCCGCGGATCGAGCCGTCGGCCTGGCGCAGCAGCAGCAGCGAGCGTCCGGCCAGTTCCAGCGTGACGTAGTCGCCCGGCTGCGGCAACTGGCTGGCGTGGGCGGCGAATTGCCAGGCGCCGGCGAACAGGCGCTCGCGCTCCAGTTCGAACAAATCCGGGTCGACGTACAGATCGCGGTGCACGCGGTCGGGCTCGACCAATGCGCGCAGGGACTCCGGGGTCCAGCGCGAGGGAGAACGCAGGCTTACGGGCTGCATGGTCTGCCTCACAGCGCGAGCGTGCCGACGCTGGCGCCGCCGCACACGTACAGCACCTGCCCGGTGACGAAGCCGTTGCGCGCATCGGCGAAAAAGCCCACCGCGCGCGCCACGTCCTCGGGCTCGCCCAGCCGGCGCACCGGCAGCGACGCGGCCAGGCGCAGCTCCTGCTCGCTGCCCGCGGGCACGACGTCGTGGAACATGTCGGTGCGGATCGGCCCCGGCGCCACGACGTTCACGGTAATGCCCTCGGGGGCCAGCTCCAGTGCCCAGGTACGCGCCATGCCGAGCATGCCCGACTTGGTGGCCGAGTAGCTGGTGCGACTGGCCAGGCCCAGCGCGGCGCGCGAAGAGATGAGCACGATGCGCCCGAAGCGCCGTGCGCGCATCGACGGCAGGAAGGCCTGCACCAGTTGCAGCGCCGCGCCCAGGTGCAGGTTGACCAGGGCGTCGAAGTCCTCCAGGCGCACCTCGGGCAGTAGCGCGGCGCGGATCACCCCTGCGTTGTGCACCAGCGTGCCCACCTCGTGGCGCGCGGCCAGCTCGGCCGCCACGCGGGCGGTGGCTGCGCGGTCGCTGAGGTCGACCTCGATGTTGCGCACGCGGGGATGCTCCAGGCCCGGACCGCGGTCGGCCAGGGAGATGACCTCCTGCCCCTGCGCCAGCAGTTGCTCGACGATGGCGCGGCCGATGCCGACGCTGCCGCCGGTGACCAGCGCGATGCCGGCGCCGCCCGGCTTCGCATCCGCTGTCGCGTTCATCGCGGCTCCCTCCCCGCCGCGGCGGCGTCCACCAGGGCCAGCACGCGCAGCGGGCTGCCGCTTCCGCGCTCGATCTTGAGCGGGGCGCCCACGATCACCGCCCCGGTGGGGGGAAGTTCGTCGAGCCGGGTCAGGCACTGCAGGCCGTAGCGCCCGCTGCCGTGCATCATGGAATGGCAGGGGTACGGGGGCAGCAGGTGGTAGCCCTGCCCGGCGTCGGTGCCGATGGCCTCGGAGCCGAAGCCGAGCACGTCGCGCTGCTCCACCAGGAAGCGCACCGCCTCCACCCCGGGCCCTGGAGTGTGCTGGCCGGTGGCGTCGAAGTTCTGGAACTCGCGGGGATCACTGCGCTTGGACCAGTCGGTGCGCATGAGTACCCAGGCTCCCGCCGGAATGCGCCCGTGGGCGGCCTCGAAGGCCTCGATGTCGGACACCTGCAGCAGGTAGTCGGGGTTGTCGCGCGCCTGCGCGCTGCAGTCGATGACGCAGGCCGGCGCGACGAAGTGGCGCACGTCGATGGTGTCCACCGAATTGCGCGGCAGGTCGCGCCCGGTGACCCAGTGGATGGGGGCGTCGAAATGGGTGCCGGTGTGCTCGCCGCAGGAGAAGTTGTTCCAGTACCACGCCGGGCCGCGCTCGTCGTAGCGCGAGATCTCCTCGATGCGAAAGGGCTGGCACTGCCCGAACTCGGGCGGCAGCGCGATCTGCGGAAACGAGGGACTCAGGGTCTGGGTCAGGTCGATGACGCGGATGCTGCCGCCGGCGAGCGCGCCCACCAGGGCGCCGAGGATAGAGGCGGCTTCGCCCGCCGCCTGGCTGGTCGGATTCACGGCATGCCTCCCTGCATCGCGAGTTCGTGTTCCATCACCTTCGGGTCGGCGCGCCAGCGCTCCCGCCATTCCTGCGCCACGTCGCCCGGGTACAGGTCCTCGACGCCGTCGCGCAACCCCGCCACGACGGCGGCGGCCAGCGCGCGGGGCGCCAGCTTGGGCGGTGGCAGCTCCTGGTTCCACTCGTGGTCGATCGGGCCCGGGAATACGTTGAGCACGCGGATGCCCCCGGCGCGCAACTGCGCGCGCAGCCCCTGGGCCAGGGACAGCGCCGCCGCCATGGAGGCCGAGTAGGTGCCCTGCGGCGGGTAGTTCGCCAGCGCGTACACCGACAGCACGTTGACCCAGGCGCAGGCATGCGCGACGCCGTCGGCCGCGCGCGCGCGCAAGGCCGGTGCGAAGGCCTGCGCCAGGCGCAGCAGGCCGAAGTAGTGCAGGTCCATCTCCGAGCGGGCGTTGAGGGTGCCGCGCGGCGACTCGATGCCGCCGCCGCGCAGGTATTCGGCATTGCTGAGCAGGATGTCCACCTTGCCGCCGATGCGCGCGGCGAGCTCGCGCACCGAGCCCTCGTCTCCCAGGTCCAGCTCCACCGGCGTGACCTGGGGCAGCGCGCTCAGCGCCTCCAGGCCGGGCGCGCGCTTCCAGGGCTCGGCGCAGCCCAGCCACACGCGCTCGGCGCCGGCCTCGACTAGGGCGCGCGCCAGCGCCTGCCCGGTGGCCGACTTGCCGTCGGTGACCAGCACCTTGCGGTACCTGGGGTCGCTGCTCATCTCGCGCAACATCGGATCGTCGTGCATATGCGGGGTCTCCTCCAGGGGCAGGGCGAGCAGCACCGGCGCGCCGGCACGGTCCAGGCGCGCAAGCACCCGCACGCGGCTGGCCGGACCCGGCGGGCCCGGGTCGGCGACGTCGCCGTGCAGGTGCACCATCACGCAGGGGCCGGCATCCAGGCGTACCATGCCCACGCGCCAGGGCAGGCGCTCGCGGAAATAGGGGTCGTTGCTGTGCGCCAGGCGGGTGTTCGCCAGCAGCACGCCCTCGCCGCCTTGTTCGCGCCAGGCCAGGCGCGAAGAGGAGCAGGCCACGCAGGCCTCGCGCGGCGGGTACTGCACGCGCGCGCAGTCGGCGCAGACCTGCAGCGCGAATCGCCCCTCGGCGGCGGCCGCGGCCATGCCCAGCGCGACGCGCCCGCGCTGCGCCGGCGGCAGGGTCATGCGGGGCGTGCGCCGCAGCGGGTCGCGCCGCACCGGGGGCTGCAACGGCCGGGTCATCGCGCGGCTCCCAGCAGCAGCGCGCCGGTGCACAGGCAGCGGTCGTAGGTGACCATGCCGAAGCCCGACACCAGCCCGACCTCGGCGTCCGGCACCGCGCGCCCCTCGGCCACCCCGCTCAGCTGGCGCAGGGTCTCGGTGATGCCCAGGAAGCCGCCGGCGGCGCCCGCCTGGCCGCACGACAGCTGGCCGCCGCCGGTGTTGCAGGGGAAGTCCCCATCGACGCGCAGGTCATGCTCGCGCACGAAGGTCGGGCCCTCCCCCTTGGCGCAAAAGCCCAGATCCTCCAGTTGCATCATCGCGATCACCGGATAGTCGTCGTAGGTCTGCACCAGGTCGACCTCGTCGGGGCCGAGGCCGGCCTGGGCGTACAGATCGTCGCGGTCCATCGCCCAGCCCCCGCGGATCATCACCGGGTCGTCGGCATAGGCGTTGTGGCGCTCGATGCTTCCCAGCAGGCGCACATGGGGCAGTCCGAGGTCCTGCGCGCGCTGCGTGGACAACACCAGGAAGGCCTCGGCGCCGGCGCAGGGCATCACGCAATCGAACAGGTGCAGCGGCTCGGCGATGGGACGCGCCCCCAGGTAGTCGTCCAGGCTCAGCGGCTTGCGCAGCAACGCGTTCGGGTTGCGTGCCGCGTTGGCTCGCTGCGCCACCGCGATGCGCCCGAAGTCCTCGCGCGTGGCGCCGAAGCTGCGCATGTAGTGGTCGGTGATGAAGGCGAACATGGCGTTCGGCCCGCCGGCGCCGTAGGGATAGGTGGCGTCGCGCGCGAAGTCGCTGAAGGAGCCGAGCATGCGCCGGAACGAATCCACATGGTGGGTGTCGGCGGCGATGCAGGCGACCACCTCGGCGTCCCCGCATTGCACGGCGCGCGCCGCCCTGCGCACGCACATGACCCCGCTGGCGCCGCCCGTGGGCACGTGGTCCAGCCAGCGCGGCGACAGGCCGTGGTGCTGGGTGACTCCCACGGCGGTGTCGGGGGCGAGGGAGAAGCTGCTCAGCGCGAGCCCGTCGATCTCCTCCTTGCGCAGGCCCGAGCCGTCGAGCAGCGCACGCAGCGCCTGGCCGATGAACCAGTGCGCGCCGTGGATGCTGTAGCGCACGTAGGGCACGGTCACCGGCAGCGCCAGCGCCACGTCCTCGTAGCCCAGGCGACGCTTCATCGGCCGGCTCCGGCGCCGGGGCGGCGCAGCACCACGCCGGCGCGCTCGCGGTCCCAGGTGGCCGCGCCAACGCCGCGTTCGCGCAGCTTGAATTTCTGGATCTTGCCGTTCTCGGTGGCGGGAAGCGCCTGCACCACGTCGATGTAGCGGGGCACCGCGAAATAGGCCATGCGCTGCGCGCAAAAGCCCACCAGTTCAACGGGGTCGATTCGCTCGCCTTCGCGCGCGACCAGCGTGGCCATGACCTCGTCCTCGGCGAGTTCGCTGCGCACCGGGAAAACCGCCGCCACGGCCACCGCGGGATGGCTGAGCAGCACCTGCTCGACCTCGAAGGACGAGACGTTCTCGCCGCGCCGACGGATCGCGTCCTTCAGGCGGTCGATGAAATGGAAATAGCCGTCGGCGTCGCGCAGCACGCGGTCCCCGGTGTGGAACCACAGGTTGCGCCAGGACTCGACGGTGCGGTCGTCCATGGCGAAGTAACCGTTGGCGAAGGCGAAGGGTTCCTGCGCGCGCAGCACCAGCTCGCCGGGCGTGTCGTCGGGCACGGGGTTGTCACCCTCGTCGACCACGCGGGCGTCGAAGCCCGGGCGCACGCGCCCCATGGTGCCGGCCCGTTGCTCGGGCGCCATCGCTCCGATGACGAAATTGGTCTCCGTCGAGCCGTAGCCGTCGAGCAGGGTGAATCCGAAGCGTTCCTGGAAGCGCGCGTGGAACTGGCGCGGCACGCCGGGCGCGAGCGCGATGCGCACGCGGTGCGCCCGGTCCTGCTCGCCCGGCGGGCGCGACAGCAGGATGGGCACCATGGCGCCGAGCACGTAGGTCACGGTGGCCTGGTGCGCGGCCAGGGCCTGCCAGAAGCCGGAGGCCGAGAAACGCGGCTCGACGACCAGGGTCGAGCCGGTGAGCAGGGCCTGGAAGAAGGCGTTCATCGCATTCGTGTGGAACAACGGCAGCGTGGTCAGCAGGATCTCGCCGTCGCCGATACCGAGCAACTCGGCCGTGTGCACGCCCCACCAGAAGAACTGCGCATGCGGGCAGCGCACCCCCTTGGACAGCCCGGTGGTGCCGGAGGTGTAGAGGATCACCAGATCGTCGCCGGGGCGTAGCGGCGCCGGCTCGGCGAGCCCGGCCTCGGCGCGCGGGAAGACGCGGGCGCGCGCATCGCCCTCGGGCTCAGCGTCGATCAGCCACAGGCTGCGCAGCGCGGGCAGAGCCTGCCCGGCGTCGGCCTCGATCACCCGCAATGCATCGCGGCCGTCGGGTTCGGTGACGAACAGCGTGGCGCCGGAGTTCTCCAGCATGTGGCGCAGCTGCGCCCCGCGCGACGCGGTGTTGATGGGCACGCACACCGCGCCGGCCCAGGCACAGCCGAGCAGAATCTGGAGGAATTCCGGGCGGTTCGAACACTGCAGCGCGACGCGGTCGCCGGGCGCCACGCCGGCGGCGCGCAGTTGCCCGGCCCAGCGCCGCGCCATGTCCAGCGCGTCGGCGTAGCTCCAGCTCGTGTCGCCGGCGACGAACAGCCGGCGTCCGGCATGGCGTGCGGCCTGGCGGGCCAGCAGTTCGGGCAGGGTGCGCTGCGCCGGCGCGTAGTCGCGAGGCAGGGATTCGAGCGGCAAGCCGGGAGACGACGCGTCGGACATGGGGCCTCACATGAACAGCTGGATGTTGCCGAAGGCGGCGTCGCTGTTGACCAGGTCGACGCGCTTGAGACGCATGCGCAAGGCCTCGCCCTCGAGCACCAGCGTGTGGGTGGCCCAGCCGGCGTACAGGGTCTGCTCGTCGCCGCGCGTCTCCACGTAGTGGAAGGCGGTGCGGCAGGTGTAGACGCCAGCGGCGGCGTCGCGCTCCACCACGCGCGGCTGCTGAAGCAGGTGGTGGCAGCGGCTGGGTGGCTGCTGCGAGAAGGTGCGCTGCCCATGCAGGCGCTCCACGCGCACGCGCAGCAGCAGCGGATCCTCGTACATCAGCGAGCAATGCAGGCGCGCATCGGTCTGCCCGGCCTCCAGGGGCATCCAATAGCGCCCGTCGGCGGTGAACAGCTCCAGCCAGGCGTCGTAGCGCTGTTCGTCCAGCAGCGCCGCCTCGTCGTAGACGAAGTCGAGCAGCCGTGCGTCGCTCGGGGACCTCGCAGGCGCGTTCATGCCGCCACCCCCTCGGCCATGTCCGCGGTCATGTAGCGCAGCCACGCCCGCATCTGGTTGCGCATCTGCGACTCGCTGGTGCCGTTGCTCACGACGCCGCTGCGCCCGCCCTCGCCGGGCTCGTACAGGCGCGCCAGGTTGATCCAGTCCCGCGCGCGCGAAGCCAGCCCCTGCTGGGCGCGTTCGTAGACTTCCAGGTCGTCGTGCCCGACCACCGAGGTGGGCGCGTTGATCAGCCGGTTGTACATGAGGGTGCGCTCGAGCAGAAGGTCCGGCGCGCCCACCAGGCGGAAGGTCCAGCTCTCCACCAGCGTGCGCTCCACCGCCAGGGGCTTGAACAGACGCAGGGTCTGCACCGGCCCCTTGACCATGATGTTGGGGAAGTACACGGTGTTGTGCCGCACCTCGCCCAGGATGGCGCGCGCGCGCTGCTCTCCGTAGGCGGCCACCATGCCTTCCCAGTAGCCCGGCACCGGCGAGTAGGCGGCGTGAAGGGAGTCGGAGACCCCCGTGTGCCCGTGGCCGTTGTCCCAGACCCGAATGCCCATGCCCTCGAAAAAGTCGTAGGGGTTGACGAAGGGCGCGAACAGTTCCACCGCCATGGGCTTGGGGGTCCCCTCCGGCGCCTGTTTCCACACCTGCACCGCGGTGCCCGCGGAGGACTCGTGCGCGACCATCGGGTGGCAGGTGTCGGTCTGGTTGTCCACCAGCATCTTCCAGTTGCAGCGGTGCATGTAGCGCAGCACCCCGCCGGCCACCTCGAGCCGGCCCTCGGGCGAGCGATCCACCATGTTGTCCAGGGTCGACAGGGACTCGCCGAAGAACTCCTCGAAGCCGATCCCCCGGGGGTTGAGCCGACAGAACACGAAATCGCGATACACCCGCGCGTCGCCCACCGGCGCCAGCCCGGAGGCGGCCTCGGTGGCGCCGAAGCACGCGGGGTCGTAGCCCTGCTTGAGCGGCACCGCAAGCAGGCTGCCGTCGGTACGGAAGGTCCAGGCGTGGTAGGGGCAGCGAATGAACTTGCCGGCATGCGCGCAGCCTTCCTGCACCAGGCGCACCCCCTTGTGCGGGCATCGGTTGTGCAGCACGCGCACGCTGCCGTCCGCGTGGCGCACCATGAACACCGGCTGGTCGCCCACGGTGGTGGCGTAGGTGTCGCCGACATTGGGAACCTGGCTGGCGTGGCCCACGTAAACCCAGGTGTTGGCGAACAGGTGTTTCATCTCCAGCGCGAACACCTCCGCGTCGGCGTAGCAGTCGCGGTGCACCTCGGTGTCGCGCACCAGGGCGGCCAGCGCCGCCGCGTTTTCATATCTGCCCATCGCGCCCTCCTCGCATGTCGCCTTCAAAGGTCCAGCACCAGGCGCGCGCCGCGCGCGCGCGAGACGCAGATCTGGATCACCTTGCCGGATGCCCGTTCGGCCGCGCTGAGCACGTGGTCGCGGTGATCCACCTCGCCTTCCAGCACCGGCACCGCGCAGACCCCGCAGTCGCCGCGCCGGCAATCGAACAGGGGATCACAGCCATGCGACTCCAGGCATTCAAGGATGGTCTGCCCGGGCTGCACCTGCAGGCTGCGCCCGGATTGGGCCAGTACCAGCTCGAAACCCTGATCGGCCTGGCCCGGCGCGGCCGCGGCGAAGCTCTCGAAGCGCAGGCGCTCGCGCGGCCAGCCCAGCGCCTCGGCGGCTTCCCGCGCGGCGTCGAGCATGGCGCCCGGGCCGCACAGGTAGACCTGCTCGCCGGGCGCGCAGTCGCCCAGCAGGCCCCGCACGTCCAGCGCCCGTCCCTGCTGCTCGTCGCTGTGCAGTTGCAGCGCGTCGCCCAGCAGCGCGCGCAGTTCGGGCACGAAGGCCATGAGCCCCTGGCTGCGCCCGGCGTAGACCATGCGCACCGCGATGCCCGAGGCGCGGCAACGCGCGGCCATGCCCACCAGCGGGGTCACGCCGATGCCCCCGGCCACCAGCAGCACGGACTGCCCGGGCGCGGCCCGCAGCTCGAAGTCGTTGCGCGGCTCCTCGATGCGCAGCATGTCGCCCTCGCGCAGGGCGTGCATGAACCGCGATCCGCCGCGCCCGGGCTGCTCCAGGCGCACGGCGATGCGGTAGCTCGGGCGCGCCGCCCGCGCGTCGCGCGGCGCCTCGGCATCGATCAGGGAATAGGCGCGCCAGTCCTCGGCGCCGTCGGGCAGGCGCACCTGCACGCGCACATGCGCGCCCGGGGCGTAGCCCGGCAGCAGCGCGCCCGGCGCGGGCTCCAGGCGCAGCCCGCGCACCAGCGGGTTGCAGGCCTCCACTTCGGCCACGCGCAGCTCCATCATCGGGCGTCTCCCTTGCGGCGAGCCCCTGCCTGCGCCGCCCGGGGCGCACCGGGCGCGCCGCGCAGGCGTCCGACCGATACCCGCGCTGCGCGCGCGAAGCTCGCCCTTATCATGCGCGCATGGGCGCACAAGCGGAAACGACTGCAGCGCAAGCCAGCTTCGTCGACGACTACCTGGCGGCCCTGCTCGCGCGCGCCAGCCACCTGATCTCGGCCGAGTTCCATCGCATCGTGCAGGCCGGCGGGTTCAGCGTGGGCGAATGGCGCATCCTCGCCACGCTGACCGACAGCCCCGGGCGCAGCGTGGGGGAGATCGCTCGCGTGGCGCTGAACAAGCAACCCACGGTGACGCGCATGCTCGACCGCATGGAGGCGCGCGGCTACGTCGAGCGCTTCGCCCACGCCAGCGACCGCCGCGTGACCCTTGTGCGCATCACCGCCGCGGGCCAGGATGTCGTAGCGGGTTTGCTCACGCTGGCCAAGGCGCACGAAGCGCGGGTGCTGGAACCGCTGGGCGCCGGCCACGCGGCCGAGCTCAAGACCATGCTGCGCCGGATCATCGAGCTGAACGAAGCGGCGGACTGAAGAGCGGAGCGCGCCCCGCGGGCCCGCTTCAGCCAAGGGTGTCGGGGCTCGGCGGATGCCAGAGTCGGGCATGACGCAACATCTCCAGGGATCGGCGCAACACGTCCAGCCGGTAGGCGCGGCCGTCCCGTGAAGCGTGGTCGTAGAAACCCCGGCCGGTCTTCAGGCCGAGCTCGCCGCGCTGCATCATGGCGCGGATCACCTCGGGCGTGACGTAGCGCTGCGCGCTGACGCTCTCGCCCAGTTCGCGACTGGCGTGATAGAGGATGTCCACGCCGCCGAAATCGACGAATTCCAGCACCCCCAGCGCCGCGAAGCGAAGTCCCAGGCCGAAGCGCGTGGCGCGGTCGATGTCCTCGGCGCTGGCCGCGCCCTCCTCGACCATGCGCGCGGCCTCGTTCATGATCAGGGCCTGCAGGCGCGGCACGATGTAGCCCGGGGCCGCGCCGCACACCACGGGCAGCTTGCCGATGGACTCGAGCAGTTCGCGCGTGCGCGCCAGCGCGCCTGCATCGGTGCCCGCGTGCACGCTGAGCTCGACCACCGGCATCAGGTAGGCCGGATTGAGCCAGTGCATGTTGAGGAAGCGCTCGGGCCCGCGCACCATCGCGGCCAGCCGGTCCACCGAGATGCTGCTGGTGGTGGAGGCGACGAGCGCGTCGGCGCCGCAGCAGCGCCCGATGCGCTCGAAGGCCTCGCGCTTGGCCTCCAGGGTCTCGGTGACGCCTTCGAGCACCAGCTCGGCGCCGGCCAGCGCCTGGTCGGCCCGGCCTTCGGGGGTCCAGACGATGCGCGCGAGCACCGCCTCGGTGAGCTGCGCGTCGATGGCGCCAAGCTCGACCAGCGCGGCCAGGCTGGCGCGCAGCTCGGCATCCACCTCGGCGCGCAGGGCCTGCAGGGCCTGCGCTTCGCGCCGCCGCAGGTCGACCAGGGCGATGCAATGGCCGGCCCACGCGAAGGCCAGCGCGATGCCCCGGCCCATGCGCCCGGCGCCGACGGTCGCGTAGCGCGGCGGCTGCGTATCGAGATCCGGTGTCGTCATCGCGGACTCACTCTCCGTCGTGCAACCTGCGGCGCAGCTCGCGCGGGTCCAGGCCGTGCAGGCCGAGGGCGGCCAGGGTGCGCGGACCGCGGCGCAGGTCGCGCCCGAGAAAGGCGCCGACGATGGCCAGCAGGCCCTCGGCGGTCGGCGCGTCGACCCCGGCCTCGCGCGCGACCGAGACCAGGAAGGCCAGCCCGATCTCGGTGTCCTCGGCGATGTAGCGATGCCCGTGCAGGTCGATGTGCTCGCGCCAGTCGCCCGAGCGCACCAGCGCGCGGTGGGCGTCGCCGTACATCCAGCGGTCGGTGGTGTAGTGGTCGGCCAGAGGGTAATGCGGCGCGCCGTAGCCCAGCGCCTCGCGCACCGCGATGCGCTCGCGGTCGAGCACGTCGGTGACCGCGCGCACGGCCGGCTGCGTGCCTTCGGCATGGATGTCCCAGCTGGGAAAATGCTGCAGCGGTGCGGCGTTCATGACCATCAGCGGCGGGTGGATCACCGGCCCGGCGTTCATCAAGGCGCCCGAGAGCGCATCGCCGCAGGCATGCACGCAGGGGTAGGCCTGGGAAATCACGGCCAGCGCCTCGTCGGCCGCACGCGCCGGATACACGCCCACCGGCAGGCGCACCGCACGCGCCGACACGCGCACCTGGCGCGGCCCCTGCTTGCGCGCCAGGTAGGGCAGAGTGCCGGTCTCGGCCCACAGCACTGCCGCCTGGTTGCCGAGCTCGCGCACGCGGCGGGCCATCGCATAGCTTCCGAAGCTGCCGGGCGCGAGGAACACCACCTGCCCGTCCACCAGGTGCGGCGCCATGCGTCGCGCCAGCTCGTCCTGCGCGGTGGCCGGCAGCGCAATCAGCACCAGCCGGGCGCCGCGCAGCGCCAACGCGATGTCCTCGGTGGCCAGCTCGATACCTACCTGGCGCGTACCGTCGGCATCCTCCAGATCGATGGACGGCGGCTTGCCCAGGGCGGCAAGCGCCTGGGCGTCACGTCGCCACATGCGCACCGTATGCCCGGCGGCCGAGAGGTCCGCGGCCGCCGCGTGGCTGCCGTGTCCTCCGCCCAGAATGCAGATGTCCATCCGATCCCTCGCGCAGCGACCCGAAGCGTCCACCCCGGCGCGCAGGGACGCGCGCCAGAAGGTGGACTCCCGAATAATTTATACATGATCTTATGCAGAATCATGGATTCACCGCCCGGGGATTACCCTGATGGGTCGTGTGTCTGCGGGAAATCGCGACCCTGCGCGATGCCTGCCGGGCGGCCAAAGGCGCGCCCCGCTTCGGGACCCAGCCCGGGAGACGGATGCGACGGGCTCGATCGGTCGCCCGATCAGCGACCAGTCAGTGACCGCAAGGGGCACCGGCGTGCGCCTGGAACCACGCGGCGGCAAGCTCGGCGACCTCGCCCAGCTTGCCCGGCTCTTCGAACAGGTGGGTCGCCCCCGGCACGATGCGCAAGTCGTGCTCGCAGCTCAGCTGCCCGGCCGCCAGGCGGTTGAGCTCGATCACCTCGGTGTCGAGCCCGCCGACGATCAGCAGGGTCGGAGCGAGCACCTGGGCGAGCTCCGCGCCGGCCAGGTCGGGCCGGCCGCCTCGCGAGACCACGGCCGTGACCAGTCGTGGCCTGCGTGCCGCGGCAAGCAGCGCCGCCGCGGCACCGGTGGACGCTCCGAACAAGCCCAGGCATGCCCCCGGCACGGACTCGCCCCGCTGCAGCCAGTCCACCACGTCCACCAATCTGTGTGCGAGCAGCCCGATGTCGAAGCGAAGGGCGGCGCCGCGGCGATCGAGCGCCTGCTCGTCCGGAGTCAGCAGATCGAACAGCAAGGTTCCCAGGCCCGCCTGCCACAGGCGCCGCGCCACGTACAGATTGCGCGGACTGTTGCGACTGCTGCCGCTGCCATGAGCGAACACCACCAGTCCCACGGCAGCGGGCGGCAGGTCCAGCGTGCCTTGCAGCACGGCATCGCCCGCGGGAATCCGCAGCTCGCGCGACTGCGGCGGCTTCGGGCGCTCCGATGCAGGCTCCATGGCTTCGAGATCCTGGGTGCGGCGGGACCGGCGACACGCACGGGGAGATCCCGTCTGCGCCTTGCTGCAGCCCGGCTCCCGCACTTCCGGAGCCGCGATGCCTATGCGTCGGCCCGCCGCACGAGAACCAATGTAGGGCTCCTGCCGCAGCCCGGGGCAGCGGCCGCGACCCGGATGCTGATGTGGCGCAAGCAGCGCGGCATCAGCCGATCGCTGCCGGCGCCACCGAGGCGCCCTGCACGCGGTGGCGCGCCAGCGCCTCGGCGACGAAGCCGTCGGACTTCGCCTGCTCCACGAAATCCGCCAGCAGCGCTGCCGCGTCGGCGCCGGCGCTCCTGGGCAGGCCCATCGCCTGCTGGATGACCATGAAACGCCCGTCCAGCAGGCGCAGCCCGCCGACGCGCCCGGCGTCGGCCTCGAGCTGCTGCTTCACGCCGGCGGCCACGTCGCCCTCGCCCGCCACGAAGACGTCCACCACGGCGGGCGAGCTCGGCGCGCGCACGATGTCGGCGTGGCGCAGTTCGCGCGTGAGGAACAGGTCGTAGGCGCTGCCCTGGCCCACCACCACGCTGATGCCGTCGCGGTCGACCTGCTCGTTGGCGCGGATCGGGGAGGCCTCGCGCACCAGGTAGCAGCCCTCGATCAGCACGTAGGGGGCGGTGAAGGCGATGTCCCGGCCGCGCACCGGGTCGATAGCGAAAAAGCCCACGTCCGCCTCGCCGCGCGCGACCACCTCCACCGACTTGCCAGCCGTGTCCACCACCACCAGGTCCAGTTCCAGCCCGAGCTGGCCGGCCAGGCGCCGCGCCAGATCCACCGACACGCCGCGGGCCTCGCCGGTGCCGGGATCGCGCCCGGCCAGGATCGGGTTGCCCAGGTTGATCGCCGCGCGCAGGCGGCCGCCCGGCGCCAGGGCCAGGATCGCGGATTTCGGGAACATCGCCGGTCGCTCCATCGGGGAATCAGCCCGCGAGTCTATGCCGATGGGGATCCGGCGTCCGGCTGCCGACGCATCTAAGATCGCGGACATTTCGCGCCTTCGCGGAGTCCGCCTTGACCCAGCCCCTTCCTGGTAGCGCCGAGCAGGACAACGACCTCGTGGCCCTGGCCGTGCTGTGGCTGGTGGGCGCCTGCCTGCGCATGACCATCCTGGCGGTGCCGCCGCTGATGCCCCTGCTGCACGCGGAGCTGCACCTGAGCGAAGGCCAGGTCGGCCTGCTGTCCTCGCTGCCCTCGCTGATGTTCGCGCTGGCGGCGATTCCCGGGGCCTTCCTGGTGGCGCGCTTCGGCATCGGCGCCACGCTGCTCGCCGGGCTCGCGCTCAATGCCCTCGCCTCGGCGGCGCGCGGCCTGGTGCCGCACGTGGACTTCCTGTACGCGACCACCGCGCTGATGGCCGCCGGAGTGGCCGTCACCCAGCCCGCGCTGCCCCCGCTGGTGCGCAACCGCTTTCCCCGGCGCATCGGCTTCGCCACCGCCGTGTACACCAACGGACTGCTGGTGGGCGAGATCCTCTCCGCCTCGCTGACCCGCCCGCTGGTGCTGCCGCTGGTGGGGCAGCATTGGCGCGGCGCGGTGGCGCTGTGGGCGCTGCCGGTGCTGCTCACCGCCGTGCTGGTGCTGGCCTACGGGCGCCACCTGGTGCCGAAGGGGCGCCCGGCTGCCAACGCGCGCCAGTGGATCCCCGACTGGAAGCACCCGCTGATCTGGCGCCTGGGCTTCCTGCTCGGCGGGGTCAACGCCATGTATTTCGTCGCCAACGCCTTCCTGCCCGATTTCGCCACCGCCGCCGGCCACCCGGAACTCATCGAAAGCGCGCTGACGGCGCTGAACGTGGCGCAGCTTCCGGCCTCCTTCCTGATGCTCGCGCTGGCCGGGCGCCTGGCCACGCGGCGCTGGGCCTACGTGGCCACCGCCTCGCTGTCCCTGCTCAGCGTGCTGGGCATCATCGCCTCGCGCGGCGAGGGCATCGTGGTCTGGTGCGCGGTGCTGGGCTTTTCCAACTCCATCACCCTGATCCTGGCCTTCGCGCTGCCCTCGCTGCTGTGCGCGCCGGCGGACGTGCCGCGCACCTCGGCCGGCATGTTCACCATCAGCTACGGCTGGGCCATGGCGGTGTCGATCTTCAGCGGCCAGTTGTGGGACTGGACCCGCTCCTCGCTCAGCGGCATCGCGCCGCTGGCGCTGTGCGCGGTGATCACCGCCGGGCTGGCCTGCACGCTGCGCCTGGGCGGCCACGACCCGCGGGCCGAAGCGCCCCCTGCATTTCCGGCCAAGGCCGAATAGCATCTCGGTTCCCAGGGTCGCCGCGCATGCGCGCGGCGCGAACGCCTTCCCGCCAGGAACCCCGCCGATGCTCGCCAACCGCCTTGCCGCCCGCCTGGAACGCCGCGGCATCCACTACGCCTGGGCCGTGGCGGCGATCACCTTCGTGGCCATGCTGGTGACCTCGGCCGCGCTGGGCATGCCGGGGGTGCTGCTGCAGCCCCTGTCGCGCGAATTCGGCTGGAGCACCGCGGAACTGTCGGCCGTGTTCGCCACCCGCTTCGCGCTGTACGGCCTGCTGGGCCCCTTCGCCGCCGTCGTGCTGTTGCGCTACGGCGTGGCGCGCGTGGTGGCTTTCGCCACCGCGCTGATCGCCGTCGCGCTGCTGCTGGGCACGCGCATGCACGACATCGACCAGGCCTTCGTGCTGTGGGGCCTGGGGCTGGGCGTGGGCTCGGGGCTGACGGCCATGGTGCTGGGCGCCACCGTGGTCAACCGCTGGTTCGTGCAGCGCCGCGGCCTGGTCATGGGCCTGCTGGCGGCCAGCAGCGCCACCGGGCAGCTGGTGTTCCTGCCGCTGGCGGCCTGGCTGATCGAGCACCACGGCTGGCGCATGGCCCTGCTGCCGGTGGTGGCCGCCACCGCCCTCGTCTCCGTGCTGGCGCTGCTGTTCGTGGCCTCCAGCCCCGAGGCCGTGGGCCAGCTTCCCTACGGCGCCGCGCCGGGCACCGCCCCGGCGGCCAGCGCGCCGCGCGCCGACTGGGGCCTGCCCTTCCGCACCCTGGCCGAAGCCGTGCGCGTGCCCACGTTCTGGGTGCTGGCCGCCACCTTCTTCATCTGCGGCCTGAGCACCAACGGCCTGGTGCAGACCCACTTCATCTCCCTGTGCGGCGACCACGGCCTGGGGCCGGTTCCGGCGGCCTCGGTGCTGTCCATGATGGGCGCCTGCGACCTGGTCGGCACCACGCTGTCGGGCTACCTGTCGGACCGTTTCGACAACCGCAAGCTGCTGTTCATGTACTACGGCCTGCGCGGCCTGTCGCTGCTGTGGCTGCCCTACCTGCAGTTCACGCTGTCGGGCCTGGCGCTGTTCGCCGTGTTCTACGGGCTGGACTGGATCGCCACCGTGCCGCCCACCGTGAAACTCGCCGGCGCGCGCTTCGGCCCGGAGCGCGCCGGGCTGATCTTCGGCTGGGTGTTCGCGGCGCACCAGCTGGGCGCGGCCACCGCCGCCTATGGCGCCGGCCTGATGCGCTCGCTGCTCGACACCTACTCGCCTTCGCTGTTCATCGCCGGCATCGCCTGCCTGGGTGCCGCGCTGGCCATCCTGCTGGTGCGGGCGAAGCCCCCGCTGGCACCGGCGCCGGTACCGGCCTTCGGCGAGCGCTGAAGCGCCCGCGGCGACGCCCGGCGCCGGTCACCCCGTCTCGGCTCGCCGCCCCCCGGACGCTTCGTCCCCATGAATTCGACGGATTCCGAGGAGTTCCGGCAACGCGGCCTCGGCGCGGTGGCGCTGCTGGTGGCCGGCACCTTCTTCATGGAGAACCTGGACGCCACGGTGATCACTCCGGCCATTCCGCAGATGGCCGCCAGCTTCGCGGTGCCCCCGGTGGCGCTGAACACCGGGGTGAGCGCCTACATGCTGACCCTGGGCGTGTTCATTCCGGCCAGCGGCTGGATCGCTGATCGCTTCGGCGCGCGCAGGGTGTTCGCCTCGGCGATCGTGCTGTTCACCCTCGCCTCCTGGCTGTGCGGCCACGCCGGCGGGCTCGCCGAATTCGTCGCCATGCGCGTGCTGCAGGGCATCGGCGGGGCGCTGATGGTGCCGGTGGGACGACTGGTGGTGCTGCGCGTGACCCCCAAGCAGCGCCTGGTGCAGGCCATCGCCACGCTGACCTGGCCGGCGCTGGTGGCCCCGGTGCTGGGCCCGCCGCTGGGCGGGCTGCTGGCGCAGCAGGCGAACTGGCGCTGGATCTTCTACCTCAACCTGCCACTGGGCCTGCTGGCGCTGCCGGCGGCCCTGCTGCTGGTGCCCGACACGCGGGGGCAGGCGGGCGAGCCCTTCGACTGGCGCGGCTTCGTGCTGTGCGCGGGCGCCCTGCTCGCGCTGCTGAGCGTGGCCGACATGCTGGCCGGCCCGCGCGTGCCCTGGATCCCCGCCACGGGCGCGGCGGCCTGCGGGCTGGCGCTGCTGTTCCTGGGCGTGCGGCACCTCCAGCGCAGCCCGCATCCGATGCTGCGGCTGTCGGCGCTGCGGGTGCCGAGCTTCGCCGTGACCGTGCGCGGCGGCTCGCTGTTCCGCATGGGGGTCAGCGCGGTGCCCTTCCTGCTGCCGCTGATGTTCCAGCTGGGCTTCGGCTACACGCCGCTGCAGGCCGGCGGCATGCTGATGGCCGTGTTCGCCGGCAACCTGCTGATGAAACTGGGCACCACCCAGGTGCTGCGCCGCTTCGGCTTTCGCCGCGTGCTGGTGGTCAACGGCCTGCTCAACGCCTGCGCCATCGCCGCCTGCGCGGGCCTCGGGCCGGGCATGCCCCTGGCGCTGGTGTGCGCGGTCCTGTTCGCCGGGGGCATGACCCGCTCGATGCAGTTCACCGCCTTCAACACCCTGGCATTCGCCGACATCGAGCCGCGGGCCATGACGGCGGCCAACACCCTGTTCTCGGCGGTGTTCCAGCTGGCCATGGGCCTGGGCGTGGCGCTGGGCGCCGTGGCCTGGCACGCCGGCACGCTGCTGGCGCCGCAGGCAGCGCCGGCCTTCGCCTTTCGCATCGCCTTCGTGCTGGTGGCGGCGGTGTCGCTGCTCGGCGTGCGCGACAGCTTCGCGCTGCACCCGCACGCGGGGCAGCAGGTGGCGCGCGGCGCCTGAGCGCGCGCCGCCGGAAGGCGGGCGCGGGCCCGCGGTGACTTAGCATCGAGGGCTTCGATGCAAGGGAACCAGCAGGGGAAACAGGCGATGGATGCAGTCGAGATCGTGGGTTGCAGCTTCGAGCGCCACGCGGGAGCGATCCTGGACATTTTCAACGAGGCGATCGAGCACTCGACCGCGCTGTACGACTACAAGGCGCGCGAGCCGCAGAGCATGGTGGCCTGGTTCGACGCCAAGCGCCGCGGCGGCTTCCCGGTGATCGGCGCCGAGGACGCCGCCGGCACCCTGCTGGCCTTCGGCAGCTACGGCAGCTTTCGCGCGTGGCCGGCCTACAAGTACACGGTGGAGCACTCGGTGTACGTGCACAAGGATCAGCGCGGCCGCGGGCTCGGGCGCCTGGTGATGCGGCGCCTGATCGAGGCCGCGCGCGAGCAGGGCCTGCACGCGATGATCGGCGGCATCGACGCCTCCAACGCCGGCAGCATCGCCCTGCACGACAGCCTGGGCTTCCGCCACGTGGGCACGCTGCCGCAGGTCGGCTTCAAGTTCGGCCGCTGGCTGGACCTGGCCTTCTACGAGTTGCTGCTGGACACGCCGGCGCGGCCGGTGGACGGCTGAGGCCGTGCACGCGCGCGGGCCGGGGTTCGGCGGGCCATGAACACCGATCCGGCGGCCGGGCCCGGGGCGCGCCGCTTCCTGCTGGACCTGCCGCTGCGGCCGCCCTACGACTGGCCGGCCATGCTCGGCTTCCTGGCGCTGCGGGCGATTCCCGGCGTGGAGGCCGTGCACGGCGAGGCCTACGCGCGCAGCATCCGCGTGGACGATGCGCGCGGCTGGATGCTGGTGCGCCCGGCGCCGCGCGAATCGGCCTTGCGCGCCGAGCTGCATCTGGTCCAGGGCAGCCCGGGCCCCCGGCTGCTCGCCCGCCTGCGCCACCTGTTCGACCTCGACACCGATCCCGGACCCATGCTCGCCCACCTCGGACGCGACGCGCTGCTGGAGCCGCTGGTCGCCGCGCGCCCCGGGCTGCGGGTTCCGGGCGCCTGGGAGGGCTTCGAACTCGGCGTGCGCGCGGTGCTGGGGCAGCAGGTCACGCTGGGCGCGGCGCGCACCCTGGCCGCACGCCTGGTGGCGCTGCACGGCGAAGCCTTGCCGGCCCCGCCGGATGCGGTGTTCGCCGGCATCGATCGCCTGTTCCCCCGCGCCGCGCGGGTGGCCGAGGCGCAGGAGCTGGGCCTGGCGCTACGCATGCCCCGCGCCCGCGCCGCCGCGCTATGCGGGCTCGCGCGCGCGGCGGCGCAGGACCCGGGGCTGCTCGGCGACGGCACGGGCACGCAGGCGCTGGAAGCCTCGCTGGCGCGGCTGCGCGCGCTGCCCGGCATCGGCGACTGGACGGCGCAGTACATCGCGATGCGCGCGCTGCGCCAGCCGGACGCCTTTCCCGCCGGCGACGTCGGCCTGGCGCGGGCCGTCGCGGTGGACGGCCGGCGCCCCGGTGCGCCCGAGCTGCTCGCCCGGGCCGCCGCGTGGCGCCCCTGGCGCGCCTACGCGGCCTTGCACCTGTGGACGGCGGACGCCGGCGCGGGGCCGCGCAAGTGACTCAATGGATGCGCCACTGCACGATGGTGTTCAGTCCTGAGCGGCTGAACAACAGCGGGCTTTGCGGGTTCTGGGTCTGCTGGGTGCTGCCGTACAGGGGCAGCGCGGTGCCGGAGATCGAGATGCTGGGCGAATAGGCCTTGCCCTCGCCCAGGTCGAGGTTGGCGGTGAGGTACTTGCCGTTCTGCTCGACCTTGTTGAGCGGGAAGGTGCCCGAGGGCAGGTCGAAAAAGTCGTAGTAGCCCTCGCCCGCCACGTTGCAGGCCTGCGCGACCGCCGACGGCGGCACGTAGATCGGCACCACCAGCACCCCGTTGACCACCAGCGGCAGGTCGGAGATGGTGGCGCCGGTCTGCAGCGGTGCGGGCGTGGTGCTGCTCGACAACTGGGTCCACCCCGAGGTGCCCCAGGAGTAGCTCTTGCCCGGGCCGCTGGCCCACAGCGGGTTCCAGCCGGCATTGTTGATGCCGAACACCGTGATCACGGTGGTGCTGGTGGCCCACAGGTAGGGCTGGTTCTTGTACTGCTGGTAGCCGACAAACTGCACCGCCTGCTGGTCCTCGGTGCTGCCCAGCTGGCCGATGTTGCCGATGTCGGTGGACGCGTCGCCGGTGAAGGACATCGAGTACACCTTGCCGTCGGAGGTGCCGAAATACATCACCCCGGAGCTGCCGTCGTAGAACAGGTTGCTGGTCACGTACTGCCCGGTGCTGCCGATGGCCGAGGCCGGGATCAGCGCATTGGTCGACGCCCCGGTGGCGATGTTGAACTCGTACAGGTAGGTGGAGGTGCTGCCGCCGCTGCTGCTCGCGTTCACCAGGAACGCGGCGTACTGGCTGGTTCCGATCGAGGCCACGACCGGCGCCTGGCGTTGCGGGTAGCCCACGGTGGTGCCGCTGGGCAGCGCGGTGGTGTTGGCCGGCATGGTGGCCTGGTAGGGCCCGAAGGTGGCGATGACCTTGGAGGGGGTCGGCACTTCGGTGCTCCCCGAGCCGGCCGTGCCGTCGAGCAGCTTCAGGTCATACCAGAGCGCCCCCCCGGCGGCGCTGCCGATCACGTAGCTCCCCCAGGCGGCGGGCGAGGCCGAGGTGTCGTAGGCGTCGGCCACCGCGAACTTGCCGGCGAAGTTGTCCTGGTACGGGAAGGTGGTGTAGTTCTGCAGGCCGCTGACGAAGGAGCGCGGCATCCAGCCCCAGTTCATCGTGCCGGTGCTGGCGTCCACCGAATACAGGAAGCCGTCGTCGTTACTGAACAGCAGCGCCGGCGCGCGCTTGGATTCGGTCTGCGCGAAGGTCGCGTAGCCCGGCATGGTCAGCAGCGTGGGGTCGTTCGGCGGGTTCAGCAGCGTGGCGTAGTCGCCGGGCGAGAATTCGTCGAGCAGCGAGCCCACCGCGCGCGAACCCAGGTAGGGCGCGCTGCAGCCCGTGGGCGTCGCGGAATAGCTGGTGTTGGGGTCCACGGTGTAGTTGACCACCGCCGAGGTGCTGGGCACGCAGGTGGTGGGGGTGGCGGGCAGGCCGAAGGCCGCGCTGTCCAGCGAGCTCAGCAGGGTCGCGGTCTGGCCGTCGGAACCCGTCGAATACAGCCCGCCGCTGCGCAGCGCGTCGGTCATCTTGCTGCCGGCCTCCCAGGACGCCGTGCTGCTCGGGTTGCCAGCGGCGTCCAGGCCGTAGGCGTTGACGTAGCCCTGCACCGGGCTGGGGTTGGAGGTCAGGGTGTACAGCAGGCTGCCCGAAGTCACCGTCAGCGGCGCCACCGGCGAGCCGATGGTGCGGGCCGCCGGCGAGGCCTCGAAGCAGGTGATCTCGTGCACGTTGGTGCCGCCGCCGGTGGAGCCGCCGAAACCGAACAGGTAGCTGCTCGGAGGCGCTCCGTTGGTATCGGAAATCGGCACCTGGTTCATCACCTGCTTGAACGCCAGGCTGCCGTCCGGATTGGTCAGGTTGCCGTAGTCGTAATAGAAGGAAAGCAGCCCGGCGGAGGTGATGATCACCTTGTAGGTGATCGGGGTCGCCTTGGTGCGCACGGCCGAGGAACTGCCCTCCTGCGACGAGATGGGCGTGCTCGTGGGAAGCGTGACCACCGAGGACTGGATCACGCTGTAGTCGTTGACCGGAGTGCTGGTGTCGTAGGGCGAGCTGGGCAGGGCGTACTGCGAGTAGTCGTACACGTAGCCCGTGCTGCAGGTGTTCTGCAGCGCCTGGGTCTGCAGCGACGAACTCAGCGACGAGGGATAGTCGCTCGGGTAGGCGGAACTGAGATTCGCATAGGTGGTGCTGTAGCCGGTCGTGGTGCTCTGGCTGCAGGTGATCTTTGTCGACTGCTTGTTCCAATAGCCTGTCTTGTAATAGCTGCTGTAGGCGTACCGATACAGGAAGCTGGACGTGCCCGTGCAGGTGTCGTTCAGGCCCTGTTGCGCGGTGGTAGCCCCAGGACCGCTGCTCGAATCCTTGCCGCTCTGCTGGGGCGGGTAGTAGGTTGAGTATTTCTGGTTCAGGTCCGCGTAGGTCGTCCCCGGAATCGTGACCGCGGGGCAGCTGTAGGCGGTGCTGGTCTGCACAGCCTGCGGCGAGGTCGTCGAGGTGGTGTTGTAGTTCCACAGCGTGCCCGTGGAACAGGTGGCCTTGACCGCGGCCTTCTGGTCCGACGAGGTCAGGGTACTCGGGTAGTACTGCGGGTAGTTGGTGTTCAGCCAGGCCCAGTTCACGCTGCCGGGGCCGCGCAGGCCGAACTCGCCCGGGTTCTGGTGGCCCTCGTTGGCGGCCACCGAGGTCTGCCCGGTGTTGGTGTTGTCGGCGTAGTTCAGGTAGTTGCCGTACTCGTCGATGCCCAGGCCCACGTAGCCGCCGATCATGCCGTTGTACGGGGAGTTTCCGTTGGAGCAGCTGTAGCCCAGGCTGCCCCCGAAGGCGCCCAGGTCGCCTGCGCCGAAGTAACCCGAAGACAGGTAGGGGCTGTCGTCGCCGTACTGGCTGGCGTCGATCAGGTAGAAACCGATGCCGTCGGCGCCAGGGTGGGTGCCGTTGCTCGCCCCGTAGGCATTGCCGCCATAGGTGTAGGTGGTGAAGGTGACCTGGATGCCCTCGTTGGCCAGGAAGGGCACGGTGGAAATGATCGCGCCGGCTTCGTTGCCGCCCTGCGAGCCGCCGTTGGTCAGGCGCAGCGCGCCCGACCCCGACGCGTCGGCGGCGGTCCCGCCCGAAGGCAGGCCCACGAAGGGCAGCTTGGCCGAGGTGTAGTAGGGATCGCCGATGCAGGCCGGAACGCCGATGCCGCTGGTGACCGTGGTGCTGGAGTCCCCCGCGGTCAGGCACGCTCCACCCAGCGCGACCCAGCTGTTGGTGGCTTGGTGGCCCGTGAAGTTGTCCTGCACGACGTTCGCGGTCTGCGCGTCGGCCGTGCCCATGCAGGCCATCAGCGCCGACAGCCCCAGACCCGCGCACATCCACTGCGATGGCTTGCCCATGATCATTCTCTCCCGTGCGCGCCCGAACCGGGTCGGCGCCTCAGCGTATGCACAGCTTGTAGACGGCCTCGGTATCGGTGCCGACCTGGCCGCGCGCATCCAGCGTGTGCACCCACACGTCGTAGTACACCGCCGTCAGTCCCTGGGTGTTGCAGGCCGAGGTGTCGGTGCGCCCGGTGGGCTGCACGAACACCCAGGCGGTCTGGGTCGTGCCGGTGGGCATGGTGGCCTTCGCGCAGGTGTCCGTGGAGGTGGCCTTGTTGATGCAGGTCAGCCAGTAGTCGGGGCTCGGCGTCACGGCGTTGGCCGGGCTGACGTTGAGGTACCAGGCCTGGGAGGTCGCGGACACCTCCAGCGGGGAGGTGGCGCCGGTGGTGCCGATCTGGGTGGAGATCCACTGCAGCGCCAGGTCGCTGGCCTGGGTGTTCTTCTGGCGCTCGCTGAAGCGGTCGGTCAGGCCGGTGTCGGTCAGCCCGCCGCGCAGGGCGAACAGCGCGCCCAGGAAGATCAGCAGCAGCGCGATCAGCGCGTACACCAGGATGGCGCCGCGCTGGCGCGTCGCGCCGGGTGCGCGGCCGCGTGCGGGGCTCATTCCCATGTTGCGTCCCTCAGCGCGATCACGATGGTGTTGACCTGGAAATGCCGATGCTTCTCGGCGGTGGACACGCTGTAGTCGGTGAAGGCGTCCGGCGCCGTCAGCCCGCTGGCCGGCTGCGGTACCGTGATCTTGGACGGCGCGGTGTAGCTGCTGTCGTCGTACAGGGTGCGCGTGACCACGGCCAGCGCCACCGAGACCACCTGGTCGGTCGCCGGGTTCACGTCGCTCCAGGCCTTGAAGGTGGGAATGGCGGTGCCCGGCGCGGTGCCCTGCGGGATGGTGCCGAACAGGGCCTGCAGGCTGACCACCCCCGGCGCCAGCGCGTCGGTGCCGATCAGGCTGTCGGTCAGGGCGCTGAACACGCTGCGCATCAGCACCGGGTAGCCGTTGCTGTTGTCGATCCAGTACTCGACGATCTGCATCGAGCTGGTGGACTGCCCGAGGTCGAGCAGGCGCGCGTGCTGCAGCTGGCCCACGCTCAGCGTGCCGTAGCTGGTGGAATTGCCCGTGATCTGGGTGGCGAAGTCGCTGTAGGCGTTGGCCGGCATGAGCTTCGAGCCGGGCGTGCTGGTCACCTTGGTGCCGGAAATGGTGGACACGGGAATGCGCATGCACACCAGGGCGCCGCTCATGGGCACCTGCAGCATCGCCACGTCGCCGGCGCTCAGGCCCGAGGTGGTGGTCAGTTGCAGGGTGCCGCTGGTCATGGTGCTCGACCAGCTGCTGCCGTAGGCCGCGGTGGCAATGGGCGACGGCAGCAGCACGTTGGGCGAGGCGCCGGTGGTGGTGTACTGGGGCACCGAGGGCGAGGCCGCGAACAGCAGCACCTGGGTCTTGTTGGACCAGCCCGAGGGCGGATAGCTGGTGGTGCCGTTGGTGAACGGCAGGTTGCCGCCGTGGGTCTGGCCCTGCCCCCACACCGGGTAGATGTTCGGGGGCTGCGTGGTCAGGCTGGAATCGTGCATCAGCGTGAGCGCGCACTGCGCCTGCGCGGCACCCAGCATGAAGCCCGCGCTGTTGGCATCACGGGTCATCAGCGTGAGCACGCCGCGGATGTTGTTGTTCAGCGTACCCAGCGTGGTGGCGTTCTTGCTGCTGCTGGCCGAGAACACCAGCACGCCCAGGATCGACAGCGACATGATCAGGGCCACCGCGATGGCCACCATCAGCTCGACCAGGGTCACGCCGGCCTGGCGCCGGCGCCCGCTCGCCCGCGGAGCTTCAGCTGTGGATGCCGATCTGCGCATGGAATACCTGCGAACGTTGGGTGGAACCGTCGTTCCAGTACAGCGTGGCGGTGATGCCGCAACTGGTCGACGAGCAGCTGTTACCCGAAGCGTCATTGCCCGGCACGATGGTCACGGCCAGGCTGGGAATCTGCGCCTGGGCCTGGGTCAGCCAGTCCTTCAGCCAGCTGGGCATGCTGGCCGGCGCGCTCACCTTGGTGACTCCGCTGGAGGGCAGGCCCGACATGTTGTTGGCCAGCGCGGCCATCAGGCTGTCGGCCGCCGTCTGCACGTTGATCACGTTCTGGTTGGCGAAGGGTGTGGGCGCGCCGCGCGCGTACAGCCCGGCCAGGCCCAGCAGGCCGAAGGAGAAGATCAGCAGGGCCACCAGCACCTCGATCAGGCTGGCCCCGAACTGGCGACGCGGACGCTGGCGCTCAGGATGCATAGCTGGGATTGGGCACGAGGGTGCCGGAGGCGAAGACCTGGAAGGACGCGGTGGTGGTGCCGGTCTTGTACTGGATCACGCCGACCGGCGCGCCGCTGACGGTGCCGATGGAGTTGAAAGTCAGCGTGGCCGCACAACTGGTGGTGGAGCCGCCCACCAGGGAGCAGCTCACCCCGGGCGCGTCCGCCTGCAACTGGGTCGAGCTCAGGGAGTGCCCCGGGAATGCGGTCGACTTGATCGAACTGCTCGAGGCGTCGTACGTGTCCTCGGTGACGCTCCAGGAGCCGTCGGCGTTGAGGGTCATGACCACCGCCTGGCCGGACAGCGCCTCGCCCTGCGCCCAGGCCAGGTCCTGCGCGAACTGGTTGGTCAGGTCGGTGCCGTGCTGGCTTTGCACCAGGGACTGGAAAGAGGGCACGGCGATCGCCAGCAGCACCCCCATGACCACCATGGTGAGCAGGAGTTCCAGCAGCGTGAAACCCGCCTGCGCGGCGTCCGCGCCCGGGCGGGAAGCGGGAAGGGGAAGGGGAAGGTCATTGCACCGCACAGTCGCCCTCCTGGTCCCGGGTCCAGCAGTTCGCGTTGGCGGTCCAGCCCGGAGCCGCGCCCAGGGTCTTCCTGCTGCCCTGGTCGTCCAGGGTGAAGATGAATCCGGCCGCCGGCCCGGTGCCGGTGGCCGTGATGGTGTAGGAGGTGGAGGTCGTCGACGAGCAGGTGATGGTGAAGTTGGTCGCGGTCACCGGGCTGGGGCAGCTCGTCGGATATTTCTCGTTGTCCTGCGCGTACTTCTGCACTTCGTTGGCCTGCTCCACCAGCGCGTCCTGCGCGCCATGCATGTACCCGCGCATGACGTAGGCGTTGTAGGCCGGAATGCCCACGGCCGCGAGCACGGCGACGATCGCCACCACGATCATCAGCTCGATCAGCGTGAATCCCCCCGAAGCGACTGGTCTCACCATGTTGTTCCGCGTTCTCGTGCGCCGGATCCCGGATGGCCGGCCGCGGCAAGGAGCCGGAGGCAGGCATCGGGGTTTGTCCCGAATTTAACGCGATTATCACGGTGAATCGGTTTTGATTTGCCATATCAACCCATGAGATGGCGCACGCCTTGTTGTTTTGACACCATCCGAGGCACCCCCCTGGGGTATTCCCGAACTTTGCGGGCCGTCAAGACGCGCAGCCTCGGCACGGCCTATGGTTCCGTCCTAGGATCCTGCGGGTGGAAGCGACCCACGGCCGTGCCGGCCGGCGCCCGCGCGGATCGCCACTGTTCGATGCGGCTCCGGGAGCATGCGATGATCAATCCCACCGTCGTGGAACTCTCGCGCTGGCAATTCGCCGCCACCGCGCTGTACCACTTCCTGTTCGTCCCCCTCACGCTGGGCATGACCTTCATGCTCGCGGCCATGGAAACCGTGTACGTGACCACCGGTCGCGAGATCTACCGGCGCATGGTGGAGTTCTGGGGCAAGCTGTTCCTGATCAATTTCGCCCTGGGCGTGGCCACCGGCCTGACCATGGAGTTCGAGTTCGGCACCAACTGGTCCTTCTACTCGGGCTTCGTCGGCGACATCTTCGGCGCCCCGCTGGCCATCGAGGGGCTGATGGCCTTTTTCATGGAGTCCACCTTCATCGGACTCATGGTGTTCGGCTGGAAGCGCCTGAGCAAGATGCAGCATCTGCTCGTGACCTACCTGGTGGCGCTGGGATCGAACCTGTCGGCGCTGTGGATCCTGGTGGCCAACGGCTTCATGCAGGACCCGCAGGGCGCGCATTTCAACCCGGTGACCATGCGCATGGAGCTGACCAGCCTGCCGGCGCTGATCTTCAGCCCCGACGCGCAGGCCAAGTTCGTGCACACCAGCATCGCCGGCTACGTCACGGCCTCCATCTTCGTGTGCGGCATCAGCGCCTGGTACCTGTACCGCGGGCGCCACGTCGAGCTGGCGCGGCGTTCCTTCCGCATGGCCGCGCTGTTCGGCGTGCTGGCCACGGCCGGCGTCATCACCCTGGGCGACGCGCTGGGCTTCGTGGGCGCCCACGCGCAGCCCTCGAAACTGGCGGCCATGGAGGCCATGTGGAAGACCGAGCCGGCGCCGGCCGCCTTCAACGTCGTGGCCTGGCCCGACCAGAAGCGCCACGACAACGCCTTCGCGCTGCGCATTCCCTACGTGCTCACGCCGCTGCTGACCCACACCATGGACCAGACGGTGCCGGGCATCGACGCCATCGTGCAGCACAACCGGGAGCGCATCGTCAGCGGCGTGCAGGCGGTGCAGGCGCTCAAGCAGCTCAGCGCCAAACCGGGCGACGCGGCCGCGACGGCGCAGTTCCAGGCCCACGAGTCCGACCTGGGCTACGGCTTCCTCGCCGAGCGCTACGCGCCGGACGACGACCTGGCGCGCCTGAGCCCGGCCGACCTCGACAAGGCCGCCTGGGACAGCATTCCCGACGTATTCGCCGAGTTCTGGAGCTTCCGCCTGATGGTGGGCATGGGGCTGCTGATGCTGGGCTTTTTCGTGCTGTCCACGCTGTTCACGCTGCGCCGCGACCTGCAGCGCCAGCGCTGGTTCCTGCGCCTGGCGCCGTGGATGATCCCGGTACCTTTCCTGGCCTGCGAATTCGGCTGGCTCACCGCCGAGCTCGGGCGCCAGCCGTGGACGGTGTACGGACTGCTGCCCACCTGGATGAGCGCCTCCACCCACAGCGTGGGCTACATGGCCTTCTCGCTCATCGGCTTCGTCACGCTGTATTCGGTGTTCATCGCCATCGAGATGTACCTGATGCTGCGATTCATCCGCCAGGGCCCGCCCGAGCATGACGGCGGGGCGGCCGGGTCGCACCGGCCCGCCTGGGGCGGCGGCTTCGCCCCCGCGGCGGCCATGATGCGCAAGGGAGACTGAGCCATGGACCTGTATCTCGCTCTCAAGGTGTTGTGGTGGCTGCTGTTGGGCGTGCTGCTCATGGGCCTGGCCATCATGGTGGGCATGGACATGGGCGTGGGCACGCTGCTGCGCTTCGTGGGGCGCAACGACACCGAGCGCCGCGTGTGCCTCAACGCCATCGGCCCGCACTGGGACGGCAACCAGGTGTGGTTCATCCTGGGGGGCGGCGCCATCTTCGCCGCCTTCCCGCTGATCTACGCCACGGCCTTCTCGGGGCTGTACATCGTGATGTTGCTGCTGCTGTGGACCATGATCGTGCGTCCGCTGGGTTTCGAGTACCGCAGCAAGATCGCCTCGCCCGCGTGGCGCGAGGCCTGGGACTGGGCGCTGCTGGTCAGCGGCGCGGTTCCGATGATCATCTACGGCGCCGGCATGGGCAACATGCTGCTGGGCGTTCCCTACCACTTCAGCTGGAACATGCGCTCGTACTACACGGGCAGCTTCCTGGCCCTGCTGAACCCCTTCGCGGTGCTGTGCGGGCTGTTGTCGCTGACGCTGTCCATCCACATGGGCGCGGCCATGCTGATGGGGCGCGCCGGCGGTGCCGTGGCGCGTCGCGCGCGCGCGGCCTCCTCGGGCGCGCTGCTGCTGGCGCTCGTGCTGTTCACCGCCGGCGGCGTGTGGGTGTCGCGCATGCACGGCTACGTGCTCGACGCCGGGCCCGCGCCGGCCGCCGCGCAGAACCCGTTGCAGCAGACGGTGAGCCTGCACGCCGGCGCCTGGCTGGGCAACTTCCGCGCGCAGCCGCTGCTGTGGGCGGTGCCCCTGCTGGGCTACGCGGGCATGCTGCTGGCGCTGGCCTCGGTGCGCGCGCGGCGCTCCACGCTGGCCTGGTGGTCGGGCGCGCTGGCCTGGATCGGCGTGATCGGCACGGCCGGCGTGGCGCTGTTCCCCTTCATGATGCCCTCCAGCCTGGATCCCTCGCAGAGCCTGACGGTGTGGAACTCGGTGTCCAGCCTGACCACGCTGCTGTGGATGACCGGCTTCACGCTCGTGTTCGTGCCCCTGATCCTCTGGTACACCAGCTGGGCCTTCTGGGTCATGCGCGGCGAGGTCGATGCGAAGGCGCTGGAATCGGACGAACACGCGTATTGAACGGCAGCTCGGAGAACGCCATGAAAACCTTTTTCCTGTTCGTGCTCTACCTGCTGATCGCGCTGGTCACCATCGTGCTCGGCGTGATCCTGGGCGACTACGCCTCGTGGTATTTCGCGTGGATCGTCGGCACCGTGATGATCGTGCTGGTCTCCGCCGCCGGCGGCGCCTGGCTGGACACGCAGGACGAGGACGAAGCGCTGCCCCGCTGAGGCCATTAGTTAGCTATCCAGCATCGCGGGCGGCTTCGCGCCAGCGCGCCACCGGCCCACGCCAGGCGATGCGCCCGCGCTCCAGCACGGCGACCTCGTCGACCAGCGCGGCCAGCGCGCCCAGGCGGTGGGTGATCAGCAGCACCGAGCGGCCGCGCATGGCCGCGGACAGTGCCTCGTAGAGCTCGCGCTCGGTGTTCGCGTCCAGCGCGTCGGTGGGCTCGTCCAGCAGCAGCACCGGGCCGTCCCGGAGCAGCGCGCGCGCGATGCCCAGGCGCCGCGCCTGCCCGCCGGACAGGCGCGTGCCGCCCTCGCCCAGCGGGCTCTGGTAGCCCTCGGGCAGGGATTCGAGGAACTCGTGCAGCTGGGCCGCGCGGCAGGCCGCGTAGACCTGCGCCGGCGTAGCGTCGGGATCGGCCAGCAGCAGGTTGTCCAGCACCGTGCCGTGAAACAGGTAGTCGTCCTGGCCGACCACGGTGAACAACGCGCGGGCGTCGTCGCCGCGCAGCTCGCGCAATTCGCGCCCGCCGACGCGCACGCTGCCCTGCTGGTACTCGCGCAGCCGGGTGAGCACCTGCAGCAGGCTGCTCTTGCCGGCGCCGCTGGCGCCGACCAGCGCCAGGCGCGCACCCGCGGGCAAGTCCAGGTCCAGCCCGTCGAGCACCCAGGGCAGGCCCTCGGCGTAGCGCATGCGCAGGCCGCGAAGCTCCAGCGCGCCGCTGCCCGGCATCGGCCCCGCTTCCCGGATCGTCGGCTCGGACACGGCCGGCGGGGTGTCGGCCAGCTCGAACACCCGGCGCGCGGCGGCCAGCATCTCGCCCAGCATCTGGAAGGCCAGCGGCAAGGGCGCTACCGCCTCGAAGGCGCCCAGCGCGAACAGCGCCAGCATGGGCAGTTGCGCCGGCGGCGTGCGCCCCGCCGCCACGGCCGGCAGCAACAGCACCAGCGCCGAGCCCACGGCCAGGTTCGCGCACAGCCCGACGGCCGCGCCCGACAGCCCCGCCAGGTCGCTGAGCCGGCGCTGGTGGCGCAGCAACTCGGCGCTGGCGCGGTCCACGCGCCGCAGCGCCAGTGCCTCGGCGCCGTAGACCCGCAGGTCCAGCGCGCCGGCCAGTGCGTCGGCCACCTCGATGCGCAGCTGGTTGCGCTGCAGCAGCGCGCCGGTGGCCGCGTCGCGCCCGCGGCGCCAGGCCCACCAGGGCACGCCGACGCCGGCCAGCGCCAGCCAGGCGCCCAGCAACAGCGCCAGCGCGGGGCTGAACAGCGCCACGGCGGCAAGCATCCCCAGGCTGGCCACCGCCGCCACGCCGGCGGGCAGCAGCAGGCGCAGGTAGACCTGGTTCAGGGTGTCGATGTCGGCCTGCATGCGCGACAGCAGGTCGGCGCTGCGCAGCAGGTCCAGGCGCGCCGGCGCCAGCGGCTCGATGGCCAGGTACAGCCACACCCGCAGCCGCGCCAGGATGCGGAAGGTGGCCTCGTGCGTAGCCAGGCGCTCGAGGTAGCGCCCGCCGGTGCGCGCGATGGCCAGGCCGCGGATCAGCGCGGCCGGCGTGAAGTAGTCGAACACCGCGCCGGAGGCGCCGGCCAGCGCCATGGCGGCGATGAACCAGCCGGAAACGGCCAGCAGCCCGACGTTGGCCAGCACCGCCAGCAGGGCCAGCGCGGCACCGGCCAGCATCCAGCCGCGCTGCGGCGCCATCAGGCGTAGCAGGCGCAGCAGGTCGCGCCGGCCGCGTCCGGGCGAGGCGGTCGGGTGCTCGGTCACGCCACCTCCCTCCCCGGCCGCGCTCATGCCGGCTCTCCGCGCTGCGTGCGCAGCAGGCGAGCCAGGGCGCCGCCGGCCGCGGCGAGCTGCGCCGGGCTGCCCTGCTCGGCCACGCGCCCGGCCTCCAGCACCACCACGTGGTCGGCCAGTTCCAGCGTGCGCAGCCGGTGGGTCACCATCAGCACGGTGCGTCCGCGCACGGCGGCGCGCAGCGCGTCCAGCACCTGTTGCTGCGCATCGGCATCCAGGCTCGCGGTGGGCTCGTCGAGCAGCAGCAGCGGCGCGTCGCGCAGCAGCGCGCGGGCCAGCGCCAGGCGCTGCACCTGCCCGCCCGACAGGCCCGCTCCGCGCTCGCCCAGCAGGGTGTCGAAACCCTCGGGAAGCGCATCGATGAACGCCTCGGCGCCGGCCGCGCGCGCGGCGCGGCGCAGTGCCTGCAGGTCCGCATCGGGGCGCGCCAGGCGCAGGTTGTCGGCGATGCTGGCGGCGAACACATGGGCACGCTGCGGCACCAGCGCGACGCCGCGCAGCCACTCCCGCGTGTCGAAGGACTCCAGCGCCACACCGTCCACCTCGATGCGCCCGCGCTGCGCGCGGGCCAACCCGAGCAGCAGCGCCAGCACCGTGGACTTGCCGGCGCCGCTGGCGCCGACCAACGCGGTCACGCGGCCAGCGGGCGCCTCGAAGGCGCAGCCGCGCAATGCCTCGCGCCCCGGCTCGTAGGCGAAATGCAGGTCGTCGAAACGCAGCGCCGGCGGCGTGGCGGGCGGCCGCGCACGGCCGCCCGCCTGCGCCGGCGGCTGCAGCTCGAACACCGGCTGCAGGCGCTGCGCGGCGCCGATGGCGTCCATGCGCAGGTGGTACACGCCGCCCAGCGCGCGCAGCGGCGCGTAATACTCGGGCGCCAGCAGCAGCACGAAAAAGCCCTGCAGAAAATGCATCTGGCCCCACATCAGCCGAAAGCCGATCAGCACCGCCACCATGGCGATGCTCACGGTGGAGAGGAACTCCAGCACCACCGAGGACAGGAAGGCCACGCGCAGCACCCGCATGGTGGCCGCGCGGTATTCCTCCGACACCTGCTGCACCACCAGCCCCTCGCGCCGGCTGGCGCCGAGCAGGCGCAGCGTAGTCAGGCCCTGCAGGGTGTCCAGGAAGCGTGCCGACAGACGCGCCAGGCGCAGCCACTGCTGCTGGTTCATGTCCTCCGCGCCACGGCCGATCAGCCACATGAACAGCGGGATCAGCGGCGCTGTGAACAACAGGACCAGCCCGCTGATCCAGTCCACCGGGAACACCGCCAGCAGGATGGCGGCCGGCACAAGCGCGGTCACCCGGGCGGTGGGCAGGTAGCGCGCGAAGTAGGCTTCCAGCGCCTCGATGCCGTTGACCAGGCTGTTGACCAGGTCGCCACGCTGCCGGCCGCGCAGCCACAGCGGCCCCAGGCGCTGCACGTGGGCGAGCAGCTCGCCGCGCAATTGCTGGCGCAGCGCGGCTCCGGCCCGGAAGGCCACCCGCTCGGAGCCGCGCACCAGCGCGAAGCGCAGCAGATACAGCACGAGGAGTGCCAGCAGCCACGCCGGCGCGTGGCGCGGCAGCGCACGCTGCTCGACTGCGGAGGCGATGAGGCGCGCCAGCACCCCCGCCTGCGCCACCACCAGCACGCCTGAAGCGGTGCCCAGCGCCACCGCCTGGCGCAGCGCGCCGCGCAGGCGCGGCACGAAGCCGTTCAGCCAGGCCTGCGCACGCGGGTCGCGCGACGGCGGAGCTGTGTCCGGCGCGGGCGGCGTGGGGGTGGGGGCGGAGATGGGGGCGGAGATGGGGGCGGCGGGGGTGGACATCGGCTCGGCAGCCCGGCACGGGGGCCAGGCGTCAAGCTTACGCGAGCCGGCATGCGCGCGGCGGGGCTGGGCCAGGATCCCCGGCGCGCCGGGCGCGGCGTGAAAACATCATGAAACCGCCATAAGTTTTGCGTAGGCGGCCGGCTGAAGGTACGCTGGGAGGGCGTCCTCGCCGGGCGTGGCGCTCCGGCGCGCGCGTGCCGGGCGGGGCTCCTCCGATCGCAGCCTGCAGCGCGAGCCTTTCCGAGTACGCCGATGCGCAGAATCCTCTGGTTCCTGCTGCAGTTCGCCGCCGCCGCCGGCGCGGTGGCGCACGCGCAGCCGGCGCCGCGGGAAATCCGCGTGGTCACGGACGACAACTACCCGCCTTTCGTGTTCCGCGGCGCCGACGGCGCGCTGCGCGGCTACGAGGTCGAGATCTGGAAGCTCTGGCAGCGCAAGACGGGCATCCCGGTCGAGTTCAGCGCCGAGCACTGGGCCGACGCCCAGCACGACCTGCTGGCCGGGCGCGCCGACGTGATCGACATGATCTTCCGCACGCCCCAGCGCGAGCCCTACTACGACTTCTCCAAGCCCTACGCGACGCTTCCGGTGAGCATCTACGTGGACCAGGGCCTCCACGGCATCGATTCGCCGCAGGCGCTGCGAGGCTTCCAGGTGGGCGTCGAGCAGGGCGACGCCTGCGTGTCGCACCTGCGCGCCCTGGGCGTGGATTCGCTGCGCCTGTTCCCGGACTACGCGTCGCTGCTGCGGGCGGCCCGAGCCGGCGAGGTGAAGATGTTCTGCATGGACAACGATCCGGCGGACTATTACCTGTACCTCTACCGCAGCCAGTTGCGCTACTCCAAGGCCTTCACCCTGTATACCGATCAGTTCCGCTGGGCCGTGCGCAAGGGAGATGCCGCCATGCTGCGCACCGTCTCCGACGGCATGGCACGCATCACGCCCCAGGAGCGTGCCGCGCTGGCCGACAAGTGGCTGCGCAAGCCGCTGGACTTCGCCGACTACGCGCGCTGGCTGTACGCCGGCCTCGGCGGCCTGCTGGCGCTGGGCGCGCTGGTCGCCTTGTGGGTGCGCAGCCTGCGTGCGGCGGTGCGCGCGAAGACCGCCGAACTCAGCCGCCAGATGGCCCTGCTCGAACTGGAGCGCGCGCGCCTGCACAGCCTGGTCGAGACCAACCCGGACGGCATGTGGCTGAAGGACCTGGACGGCGTGTACCTGCATTGCAACGAACCCGCGCTGCGCTACATCGGCAAGACCCGGGAACAGGTGCTGGGCCGGCGCGACGGCGACTTCCTGCCGGAGGACATCGCCGCGCGCACCGTCGCCGGCGACCGCGAGGCACTGCGCGGCGGCTGCGAAGTGCGCAGCGAGGCCACGCTGCCCAATCCGGACGGCGGAGACTTCGCGCTCGAGGTCCTGAAAATCCCCGTGCCCGCTCCCGGCGGGGGCTACCTGGGCGTGCTCGGCGTGGCCCGCGACATCTCCGAGCGCAGGCGCATGGAAAGCACCATCCGGCTGTGGGCGGAGGCCTTCCGCAACGCCGGCTTCGGCCTGTCCATCTCGGATGCGCGCAGCAACCGCTACCTGGACGTCAACCCCGCCTTCGCGCAGCAGCGCGGCTACACGCGCGAGGAACTGACCGGCCAGCCCGTGACCAGCGTGATTCCCGCCGAGATCCTGCCGCGCTATCTGGCCAACCGCGCGCGCGGCGACGAACAGGCCCACTCGGTGTACGAATCGCTGGCCTTGCGCAAGGACGGCTCACGCTTCCCGGTGCTGCTCGACGTCACCGTGATGTTCGACGACGACGGCCGCGCGGAGCGGCGCATCGTGTATTCGCTGGACATCAGCGAGCGCCTGCGCAGCGAGAACGAACGCCGCCTGTGGGCGCACACCTTCGAGCATGCCGGCTTCGGCGTGGCCGTGTCCGACGTGCACAGCGACCAGATCGTGGCGGCCAACCGCGCCTATGCGCGCCAGCGCGGCTACGCGGTGGACGAACTCATCGGCATGCCGCTGGAGCGCCTCTACCCGGCCGACCGTCGCGACCAGGCGCGCGAGATGCTGGAGCGCGCCGCCCAGCAGGGGCATTGCGTGTTCGAGTCCGAGCACCTCACGCGAGGCGGCCAGCGTATTCCCGTGAGCCTGGACATGACCCTGGTGCACGACGACGAAGGGCAGGTGCGCTACCGGGTCGTGTACTCGCAGGACATCACGGCCCGCCGCCAGGCCGAGCGCGAGCTGCGCATCGCCGCGGCCGCCTTCGAGTCCCAGGAAGGCATCGTGGTCACGGACACGCGCGGCAGCATCCAGCGTGTGAACTCGGCCTTCTCGCGCATCACGGGCTGGAGCGCCGCCGAGGCCATCGGCCGCCACCCGGCCATGCTGCGCCCGGAGCAGCGCCGGCCCGGCCTGGGCGCGGGCCCCTTGCGCGGCCTGGCGCGCAACGGCTACTGGAGCGGCGAGACCTGGAGCCGGCGCAAGGACGGCGAGGCCTTCCTGGCACGGGTGGCCATCTCCGCCGTGCGCGACGAGGCCGGCACGGTGCAGCACTACGTCGGCACCATGACCGACATCACCGAGGAACGCGAGGCCAGGCGCCAGGCCGAGCGCCTGGCGCGCCACGACCCCCTGACCGACCTGCCCAACCGACAGTACCTGCGCGAGCTGGCCGGCGCCGCGCTGGCGCAGGCACGCAAGAGCGGCGAGCTGGGCGCGTTGATGATGCTCGACGTGGACCATTTCGCACTGATCAATGCGGCCCACGGGCACCGCCACGGCGACCTCGTGCTGGTGGAGCTGGCCCGGCGCCTGCGCCTGGCGCTGCGCCCCGGCGATGCGCTGGGGCGGTTCACCGGCGACAAGTTCGTCGTGCTCATGGAAGGCATCGGAGGCGAATGGATGCATGCCACGCACCGCGCCGGCGCCGCCGCGGCGCAGATGCGCGAGGCCGCCGGCGCGCCCTTCGAGTGGCCGGACAAGCGCATTCCCGGCGTCGGCCTGAGCATCGGCCTGAGCCTGTTCGGCCCGGAGACCGACGCGCGCCTGGACAGCGATGCGCTGCTCGCGCAGGCCGAGGCCGCGATGTACCGGGCGCAGGAAGCCGGACGCAACATCACCCGCGTGTTCGAGCCTTCGATGCAGGCCGAGCTCGACGCCCGCGGCCGGCTGGTGGACGACCTGCGCGCCGGCATCTCCCAGGGCCAGTTGCTGCTGCACCTGCAACCCCAGGTGAACGGGGAAGGCCAGGTGCTCGCGGCGGAGGCGCTGGTGCGCTGGCAGCATCCCACGCGCGGGCTGCTGCAGCCCGGCAGTTTCATCGGCGTGGCGGAGGAGACGGGGCTGATCGACGCGCTGGGCCGCGAGGTGCTGCGCATGGCCTGCGCGCAGATCGCCGCGTGGTCGCGCGAGCCCGCGACGCGCGAACTCTCGCTGTCGGTCAACCTCAGTGCGCTGCAGTTCCGGCGCGAGGACTTCGTCGCCGAGATCCTCGACACGGTGGCCGCCTCGGGCATCGATCCGCGCTGCCTGAAGCTGGAGCTGACCGAGAGCATGGTCATGGACGACCTGGACGACGCCGTGCACAAGCTCGGCCGGCTCAGGAGCCACGGCCTGCGCATCGCGCTGGACGACTTCGGCACCGGCAGCTCCTCGCTGTCCTACCTCACGCGCCTGCCGCTGGATCAGCTGAAGATCGACAAGGCCTTCGTGCGCAATCTGCCCGACAGCCGCAGCGACGCGCTGGTGGCGCAGACCATCATCGCCATGGCCAGGGGCCTGGGCCTGGAGATCGTGGCCGAAGGCGTGGAGACGGACGCGCAACTGCGCTTCCTGCGCGACCACGGCTGCGAGCTCTACCAGGGCTACCTGCTCGGGCGCCCGGTGCCGATCGAGCAGTTCATGCGCTCGGCGGCCTTGCAGGTGGATTAGCGCGCCAGCGGCAGCCGCACCTCGGCCTTGATCTCCTTGAGCACGATGCTCGAGCGCACGTGCGTGACCCCCGGCAGGCGGAACAGCACCTGGTGCTGGAAGCGCTCGTAGCTCTCGATGTCGGGCTGCGCGATGGTCAGCAGGTAGTCGGCCTGGCCGGTGGTCGACAGGCAGCGCACGATCTGCGGCACCGCCAGCACCGAGCGCTCGAAATCCTCGACGATGCTCTCGCTGTGCCGGCTCAGGTTGATCTCGGCCACCACCAGCAGGTTCAGGCCGACCTTCGCGCGGTCCACCAGCGCGGTGTAGCCGCGCACCACCCCGCTGGCCTCCAGTTCCTTCACCCGGCGCCAGCACGGCGTGCTGGACAGGCCGACCTTGTCCGCCAGCTGCTGCACGGTCTGGCGCGAATCGCGTTGCAGCTCCTCGAGAATGCGCCGGCTGTAGGCGTCGAGGACAAATTGCTCGCTCATACCCATTCCCCCGAAATTCCTTCCCGATTCTGCGCCGAAACGGGGGAATCCGGAAAGATTTTTTCTCCGTCCGGGCACTATGGTTCTTGTGCTCTCCTGGAGGCCGCCATGTCCACCGTCCTGCCCGCATCCACCGCTGCCGCTGCCGCCGCCGCCGCCGCCGATTCCGCTGCGTCCGCAGCCTCCCCGTCCACCCCCCCGCCCTCCGACCCGCCGCTGCGCGGCGACTACCAGTTGCGCGACGCGCTGCTGGCCTCGCGCGGGCGGGTGCTGCTCACCGGCACGCAGGCCCTGGTGCGCCTGCTGCTGATGCAGCGCGCCAGCGACGCCGAGCAGGGCCTGGACACGCGCGGCTTCGTCAGCGGCTACCGCGGCTCGCCGCTGGGCTTGGTGGACCAGGAACTGTGGCGCGCCAGCAAGGAACTGGAGGCCGCCGGCGTGCGTTTCGTGCCCGGGGTCAACGAGGAACTCGCGGCCACCCAGGTGCTGGGCACGCAGCGCGTGGAGACCGACCCCGAACGCACCGCCGCCGGGGTGTTCGCCATGTGGTACGGCAAGGGCCCGGGCGTGGACCGCGCCGGCGACGCGCTGCGCCATGGCAACGCCTACGGCGCCTCGCCGCACGGCGGCGTGCTCGTGGTGGCGGGGGACGACCACGGCTGCGTGTCCTCCTCGTTCCCCCACCAGAGCGACCTCGTGCTGCAGGGCATGGGCATGCCGGTGGTGGCGCCGTCCAGCGTGGCCGAGTACCTGGAGTTCGGGCTGTACGGCTGGGCGCTGTCGCGCTACTGCGGCGCCTGGGTGGGCATGACAGCCCTGTCCGAGGTGGTGGAAAGCCGCGCCAGCGTCGACCTGGACCTGCTGCGGGCGCGCCGCGTGGCCTGGCTGGACGCGGCCGCGGTGGCGGCCGCCACCGGACACCAGGCCCCGGCCGACGGGCTGCACTACCGCTGGCCCGACCTGCCCTCGCTGCGCATCGAGACCCGCCTGGCCGACAAGCTGCAGGCGGCGCGCGCCTTCGCGCGGGTCAACAGCATCGACCGCGAGCTCATCCGCAGCGAGCACGCGCGCGTGGGCATCGTCACCTGCGGCAAGGCGCACCAGGACCTGATGGAAGCGCTGCGCCGCCTGGAGATCAGCCCGCGCATGCTGGCCGAGGCCGGCGTGCGCCTGTACAAGGTCGGGCTGTCCTTCCCGCTGGAGTCGACGCGCGCGCTGGAATTCGCGCGCGGCCTGGAAGAACTGCTGGTGGTGGAGGAGAAGGCGCCGGTGGTGGAGAGCCAGCTGCGCGAGCTGCTGTACAACCAGCCGGCCGAAAGCCGCCCGGCGATCATCGGCAAGCACGACCGCGACGGCCGCCCGCTGGTGGGCGCCACCGGCGAGCTGCGGCCCTCGCGCCTGATCGAGCTGCTGGCCGACTGGCTGGTGCGCCACTTCCCCGACCAGGCCACCTTCAACGACCACCGGCGCCACGTGCGCGACTTCCTGCCCGCGCAACTGCCGCCCAGCCCGGTCGACGCGCTGCGGCGCATCCCCTACTTCTGCGCCGGCTGCCCGCACAACACGTCCACGCGGGTGCCCGAGGGCTCCAGCGCGCGCGCCGGCATCGGCTGCCATTTCATGGCCAGCTGGATGGACCGCGACACCGAGGGCCTGATCCAGATGGGCGGCGAGGGCGTGGACTGGGTGTCCCACTCCATGTTCACACGCGCGCCGCACGTGTTCCAGAACCTGGGCGACGGCACCTACTACCACTCGGGCTACCTGGCGATCCGCCAGGCCGTGGCCGCGGGTTCGCGCATGACCTACAAGATCCTGTTCAACGACGCGGTGGCGATGACCGGCGGCCAGCCGGTGGACGGCCCCCTCAGCGTCGACGCCATCGCGCGCCAGGTGGAAAGCGAGGGCGTGCGCTGCGTGGCCGTGGTGTCGGAGAACGTGGCCGCGTACCGCGCCATGCAGGGGCGCTTCCCGCCGGGCACGCGCTTTCATCACCGCGACGAGCTCGACGCCGTGCAGCGCGAGCTGCGCGAGATGGAGGGCGTCACCGTGCTCATCTTCGAGCAGACCTGCGCGGCCGAGCTGCGCCGCCGGCGCAAGAAGGGGCTGGCGCCCGAGCGCACGCAGCGCCTGTTCATCAACGAGCTGGTCTGCGAAGGCTGCGGCGACTGCTCGGTGCAGAGCAACTGCGTGGCCGTGCAGCCGCTGGAGACGCCGCTGGGGCGCAAGCGGCGCATCGACCAGACCGCCTGCAACAAGGACTACTCCTGCGCCAAGGGCTTCTGCCCGAGTTTCGTCAGTGTCGAGGGCGCCAGCCTGAAGCGCCGCCTGGGCCTGCAGGCGCAGGCGGCCGAGCAGCTGCTGGCGCGCGCCGCCGCCCTCCCCCAGCCCGCGCCCCATGTCTGGGACGCGCCCTACGACCTGATGGTCACCGGCGTGGGCGGCACCGGCGTGGTCACGGTGGGCGCGCTGGTGGCCATGGCCGCGCATCTGCAGGACTACCACGCCAGCGTGCTGGACTTCATGGGCTTCGCGCAAAAGGGCGGCGCCGTGCTGTCCTTCGTGCGCCTGGCCGACCGCGCCGAGCGGCTGCACCAGGTGCGCATCGACGCCCAGCAGGCCGACGCCATGCTGGCCTGCGACCTGGTCACCGCGGCCAGCGCCGAAGCGCTGCAGACCGTGCGCCACGGGCGCACCCGCATCCTGGTCAACGAACACGCGGCGCCCACCGCGCACGCGGTGCTCGACCGCGACGCGCCGTGGCCGGCCGAGCAGCTGCTGGCCAAGCTGCGCGGAGCCGCCGGGGCCGAATACGTGCGCACGCTGGACGCCCAGGCCTGGGCCGAGGAATTCCTGGGCGACACCACCGCGGCCAACGTGCTGGCGCTGGGCCACGCCTGGCAGCTGGGCCTGGTTCCGGTCAGCGCGCAGGCGCTGGAGCGCGCCATCGAGCTCAACGGCGTGGCGGTGCAGGCCAACCGCATCGCCTTCGCGCTGGGCCGCCTGTCGGCCGCCGACCCGGCGGGCTGCCGCGAACTCCTGCAGCAGCCGCAGCCGGCCCCCGCCGAGGCGCCCGACCTGCTGCGCACGGCCATGGAGCATCTGCGCGCCTGGCAGGACGAGGCCTGGGCGCAGCGCTTCGCGCGCCGCGTGGAAGCCGTGCGCCGCCGCGAGGCCGAGCTGAGCGGTGACGGCCGCCTGGCCGAGGCCGCGGCGCGCAGCCTGCTGCGCCTGATGAGCTACAAGGACGAATACGAGGTGGCGCGCCTGTACACCGACGGGCGCTTCGCGCAGGCCCTGGCCGAGCAGTTCGAAGGCGGAGCCCGCCTGCGACTGCACCTGGCCCCGCCCTGGCTGGCGCGCCCGCGCGCGGGCGCGGCGCCGCGCAAGCTGCGCGTGGGCGCCTGGGTGCTGGGCCCGCTCAAGCTGCTGGCGCGCGCGCGGCGCCTGCGCGGCACCTGGCTGGACCCCTTCGGCCACGGCGCCGAGCGGCGCATGGAGCGCGAGCTGATCACCGAGTTCGAGCAGCTGCTCGACGAGATGCTGCCCCAGCTCGACGCCTCCAGGCTGGAGCTCGGCATCGCGCTGGCCTCGCTGCCGCAGCAGATCCGCGGCTTCGGCCACGTCAAGCTCGCCGCCGTGCAGTCCGCGCGCCTGCGGCGCGACGAACTGCTTCACCGCCTCGACCCGCTGCGCTACGCGCGCCCGGCGCAGGCGCCGCAGGCCGGGCAGCTGCGCGGCATCGCCATCAGCGTACAGCGCTGAACGGCCGCGCCGGCTTCACTCGTCGGAGTCGGCGCCGGTCAGGTACCAGCTGGCCTGCGCCAGCGGCGCCGGCGTGCCGGGCGCCAGCGCGAGGATCATGGGCTGCGCGCCGGCCTCGCGCAGGCGCAAGCCGGCCGCGCGCAGCCCGGCCAGCAGCCACGGCGGGCCGCCGCATTGCATCGAAAGGCTGCGCAGCCCCTGCGCCTGGGCCTTGCGCGCGGCCAGGCGCAGCAGCTGCGCGGCCAGCCGGGCCGAAGGCTGCTGCACCAGCAGGTCGCGCACGTGCATCGCGGCGCCCTCGATCTCGCAGGCGGCGTAGCCGGCCAGGCGCCCCGAACGCGCATCGGCCAGCACGACGAAGCGCGTGCGGTGCCAGGCGCGCGGCTCGAAACGCCAGCGCAGAAAGGCCAGGTCGCGCCGGCCCAGCACGCAATCTCCCAGGGATGCGCGGGCGCGGGCCCAGAGCTCGTCGAAGCGCGCATCCGGGCCTTCCAGCCACTGCTCCTGCAAGGAACGGCCGGCGCTCAGCAGCCCCGCCGCGTGGCGCAGCGAGAAGACCGCGTCCAGCCCGGCGCCCACGGCCCGGCGCAACACCAGGGGCCAGCCGGCCGGAAGGTAGGCCTCGCTGCGCAACGCCCGCGCGTGCCGGCCCATGCCGGGCAGCACCTGGTAGCCGGCGCGCCGAACCACCGGCAGCGACTTGGCGTTCGGGAAGCCGTACAACAGCTCGTGGCGCGCCAGGCCCTGCTCCAGCGCGGCGCGCTGCAGCAGCAAGGCGGGGTACAGCGTGCGGTGGTGGCGGTCCACCGCGAAGTCGCCCATCAGCGCGGCGTCCAGTTCGCGGCCCTGCCAGCCCAGGTGCCGGCCGCCCAGGCCGGTGACGCCGACCACCCGCTGATCGTGCACCAGCAGCAGCAGGCGCGGCTGGCCCGCGGGGTTGCGCAGGTAGAACCAGTCCAGCTTGAGCGGCCTGCGTTCGGCGTAGCCCAGGGCCTGGCTCCACAGCTCGACGACCGCCGCGGCCTGCTCGGGCAGGCGCGCCGGCTCCACGAGATAGCCCGAGGCCGGGGCCTCAGCCACCTGGCGCCTCCGCCGCGCGGCGCGCCAGCAGCACGCGCTCGTGGCCCTGCGCGTCGAGCACCGCGCGCACCTCGTCGTAGCGGCGCTCGCGGCGCGCCAGCTGCAGCATGGCGGGGCCCTGGCCCAGGCCTACCTCGACGCACAGCCAGCCTCCGGCGCGCAGCAGGCCCGGGGCCTGGCGCAGCAGGCGCATCAGGATGCCCACCCCGAAGGCGCCGCCGTCGAAGGCCATCGCCGGCTCGAAGCCGATGATCTCACGGGGCATGGAGTCCAGGCGCGCGCTGGAAATGTAGGGCGGCGCCGAGATCAGCAAGTCCACCGCGCCGGCCCAGTCGGCGCCCTCGAAGGGCGCCAGCAGGTCGCCCTCGTGCCACTGCACGCGCGCATCCAGGCCCAGCAGCGCGGCGTTCTCGCGCGCCAGCTCCAGCGCCTGCGCCGACAGGTCGGCGCCGTGCACCCGTGCCGAGGGCAGCGCGCGCGACATGGCCAGCGCCAGGTTGCCGCTGCCGCAGCACACGTCGATGCAGCAGGGCGCGTCGCCGGCGGCTTCCAGCAGCAAGGCGCGCGCCGCCTCGCCCAGCATTTCCGTCTCGCGCCGCGGGATCAAAGCGCTGGGACGGGCCAGCAGCTCCAGGTCCATGAAGCGCTGGCGCTCCAGCAGGTAGGCCAGCGGCTCACCGGCCAGGCGGCGCGCCACCAGCGCGTCCAGGCGCTCCAGCCCGGCGGCGTCCAGCTCCGGCGGCTCCTGCAGTTGCGCCGCCTGCACCGACAGCTGCAGCCCCGCGGCGCGGCACCACAGCGCGCGCAACGCCGACTCGGGCGTCTCCTCGGGCTTGTCGGGAAGGGTCTGCAGCGAAGCCTGCAGGCGTTGCAGAAGCTGCCCGGAATGCGCGCCGCCGAAGTTCACGCCTGCGTCTCCTGCTCGCCGCCCTCGAGGCGCAGCGCCGGCCAGTGCAGGTAGGCCGTGCCGCGCCGCTTGGCGTCGATGTCGGAGTACACATGGCGCGCCTGCGCCGCGTCGATGCCCAGCGCGCCGGCCAGCTGCTCCGGCGCCACGCCGTGGTCGCGCGCCCACAGCGCCAGGTCCATCTGCGGCCAGGCGAGCGCGAAATAGAACTCGTCCTGCCCCTGCGCCAGGCTGTAGGTGTCGGTGGTGGGCTGGGCCTCGCAGACCTCGCGCGGCAGGCCGAGGTGGCGCGCCAGCGCGTACACCTGGGTCTTGTACAGGTGGGCGATGGGCTTGAGGTCGGCCGCGCCGTCGCCGTTCTTGACGAAAAAGCCCTGGTCGAACTCCAGCCGGTTGGGGGTCCCCAGCACCGCGTAGTTCAAGGCGTCGGCGTGGTGGTATTCGAGGTTCTTGCGTACGCGCTGCTTGAAATTGGTGGCCGCCACGATGCGCAGGTAGGCCTGCAGCGGCAGGCGGCGGCGCCGCAGCTGGCCTTGCGGATCCTGCACCACCAGGTCGAAGAAGTGCACGCGGCCGGCCGCGCCCTCGGCGATGGCCAGCTTGCTTTTCCAGCCGGGGCCGTAGTCGGGGAACAGCTCGCGGATGGCCTGGTCGCGCCGCTCGTAGCAGCCCAGGCCCTCCAGCGCCGGCGTGATGTCCTCGTGCAGGCAGCGCAGCCCGAGTTCGCGCGCCACCTGCTCGCCCAGGCGCGTCGACGCCGCGCCCGATTCGCGCTCGGGCATGAGCAGCGCGACCACCCGCTGCGCTCCCAGCGCGCGCGCCGCGAGAGCCGCGCACACCGAACTGTCGACCCCGCCGGACAGGCCCAGCACGAGGCCGCGCCGGTGCATGCGCGCCAGCGAGGCGCGCAGGAATTCCCCGATGCGACCGAGCTCCGCGTCGCAGTCGAGTTCCAGCACCCGCGGGGACAGTTCCTGCACGGCGCGCCTCAGGCCGGCTGCCCGGTCTCGCGCTTGCGCTGCACGAAGGCGGCGATCGCGTCCAGGGAGTCCAGGTTCTCGGGCACCATCTCGGCGTCGAGCACGCGCACGCCGAAGGACTCCTCCAGGTACAGGATCAGCTCCAGGATTCCCGTGGAATCCACGATGTGTCGGTCGAGCAGCGAGTCGGCGTCGCCGAACTCCAGGTCCTGCGCGCCCATGAGGAAATTCTCGCGGATGTAGCCGCGCACCTGCTGCTGGATGGTCGTGGCCATCGTCATGCCCCCCGTGGTTGCATCCCCGCGCCGCCGTCCTCAGAGCAGCGAGGCGCGGCGCACTTTTCCATTGTCCGTCTGCGGCAGCTCGGGAACGAATTCCACCTGCCGCGGCACCATGAAACTCTCCAGGCGCGCCTGGCAGTGCCGCAGCACCGCGCGCTGGTCCAGCACCTGTCCGGGCGCGAGCACCACGAAGGCCTTGATCGCCTCGCCCAGCAGTTCGTCGGGCACGCCGACCACCGCCGCCTGCTGCACGCCGGCCAACTCGTGCAGCACGTTCTCCACCTCGCGCGGGCTGACCTTCTCGCCGCGGCTCTTGATGATGTCGTCCTTGCGCGCGACGAAATACAGCCAGCCTTCCTCGTCGCTGCGGAACACGTCGCCGGTGTACAGCACCATCTCTCCCGGCAGCGGCCCCGGGCGCAGGCGCTCGGCGCTGGCCTGCGGCTGCTTCCAGTAGCCGCGCATGACGTGGCTGCCGCGCACCACCAGCTCGCCGGTGCTGCCGTGCGGCAGGCGCCGGCCCTGCTCGTCGACCAGCCACAGTTCCTCGTTGGGCATGCCGCGGCCCACGCTTTGCGGGCGGATGTCCAGCTGCTCGGGCGGCAGGTAGCTCACGCGCTTGCATTCGGTGAGCCCGTACATGGAAAACAAGGTGGCCTGCGGGAAAGCGTCGCGGATGCGTCGGATATGCGACACCGGAAGCGCCGCCGCGGTGTTGGTCACCAGGCGCAGGCTGCGCAGATCGAAGCTGGACAGGTCCATGCCCAGCAGCATGGCGAACATGGTCGGCACGCCGGCGAACACGGTGGCGCCCTCGCGCGCCATGTCCTGCAGCACGCGCGCCGGATAGGTGAAGGAGCGCTCCAGCAGCACCGTGGCTCCCAGCGCGAAGGCCATCAGCACCTGGTACAGGCCGTAGTCGAAGGCCAGCGGGAGCGCGCAGGTGATCACGTCGTGCTCGTGCAGCCCCAGGTAGCCGCTGACCGACCCCAGTGCGCTGAGCATGTTGCGGTGGCTGAGCATCACGCCCTTGGGCCTGCCGGTGGAGCCGGAGGTGTAGAGGATGGCCGCCAGGTCCTGGTCGATGGTCGCGCCTTCGTCCGGGGCCCGCGCCTGCGCGCCCTCGGCTGCCGGCGGGTAGGCGAGCTGCCCGGGCAGCGCCTGGGCCGGCGCCGGGTAGCCGTCGTCGGCCAGCCAGCAGTTGCGCACGCCCGGCGCCAGGGCCAGCGCCTGCCGCGCCACCTCGGCCAGCGCGTGCTGCGTGACCAGCGCCGCGGCCTCGGCGTCGGCCAGCACGTAGGCCAGCTTGTCGGCCTTGGTCAGGGTGTTCACCGGCATGAACACGGCGCCGATGCGCAGCACCGCGTAGAGGGCCGCGACCATGTGCTCGGAGTTGTCCAGGAACAGCGCCACGCGGTCGCCGCGGCCGATGCCCTGGGCGCGCAGGCTGGCAGCCAACGCGGCGCTCAGCCCGTCGATGTCGGCGTAGCTGCTGCGGCGACCCTCGCGCACCAGCGCGGTCTTGTCCGGAATGCGCCGCACCTGCGTCTCGAAAGTCTGGTGCAGCAGATGGGCCATGGGATCGGGAACCGGGTGGGTGCGACCGGCGAGTGTACGGAATTCAGGCGCCGGGGTCCTCCCGGCTTCGCGGGGGGCGGCCCAGCACGAACTGCCGGTGCAGCAGCATGGTGGACAGCACGCCGACGAAGGCCATGTTGTCCGCGAAGCCGATGGCGCGCCCGGCCCGGCATTTGGCGAGCAGGCGCGCCACGCCCGCCGCGTCGAAATAGCCCGCAGCCTTCAGCGACTCCGCGCTGAGCAGTTCGGCCACCCAGTCCAGCTCGGCGCCGTTGTCGAAAAAACACCGGCTGTCCGGCGCGCGGTAGGGCTGCTTGGAGCGCGAGAGCACGGATTCGGGCAGCAGCCCGCGCATCGCGCGCTTGAGCAGCCACTTCTCGTTCAGCCCCATGAGCTTGTAGCGGGCGGGCAGGCGCGCCGCGAACTCGATCAGGTGATGGTCGAGGAATGGGAAACGCCCTTCCACCGCGTGCGCCATGGCCATGCGGTCTCCCTGCGTGCACAGCAGGTACTGCGACAACAGCGTGGTGGACTCGATGTACTGGTCCTGCTGCAGCGGGCCCCAGGCGCCGAACGCGGCCGGCAGGCCGCGCGCCAGATCGCCGGCCACGTCGCGGCCCCGCAGGGTGTCGCGCAGCTCGGGGGAGAACAACTGCCAGCAACGCTGGGTGGTGCTCCAGCGGGTCATGTGCCCGTAGCCGGGGCGGCCGAGCTGCTCCGGGTCGGCGCGGAAGAAGCCGCGCGCCAGCGCGGCGCTGGCGGTCGGCGAGTGGGCGAGCTAGGGATACAGGCGCCCCAGCAGGCTGGCACGCCAGGCGGACTGTGGTGCGCGCGCCATGAAGCGCCGCACCCGCGCTTCCTTGAACAGGTCGTAGCCCCCCAGCACCTCGTCAGCCCCCTCCCCGGTGAGCACGACTTTGAAGCCGGCGGCGTGCACCTGCCGCGCCAGCAGCATCAGCGGCACCGGGGCGGTGCGCAGCATCGGGGCCTCGGCATGCCAGACCGCCTGCGCGAAGGCCTGCGCGATGTCGCGGTCGCTGCAGCGCCAGGACTCGTGCTCGCAGCCGAGCTCGCGCACCAGCTGCTGCTGCTGTTCGCCTTCGTCGAACTCGGGATCGTCGAAACGGATGGAGAAGGTGCGCAGATGCCGCGCGCCGCCGCGCCTGGCCAGCGCCGCCACCGCCGCCGAATCCAGCCCGCCGCTGAGGTAGGCGCCCACGGGAACGTCGGCACGCAGGCGCTGGTCCACGCTGGCTTGCAGGCGTTGCAGCAGTTCCTGCGCGCATGCGTCCGCGTCGAAATCCCGCGCCGGGTCCTCGCGCCGCGGAAAACTCCAGTCCCAGTAGCGCCAGGCGCGCTCGCCCTGTTCGTCCACGGCCAGGCAGCTGCCGGGCTCCAGGCTGCGCACCCCCTCGAAGGGGCTGTGCCCGGCCAGCGGCCCCCAGGTGGTGAACACCTCCGCCAGCACCTGCGGATCCAGGCGCGGGCTCCACCCCGGCATGGCCGCCAGCGCCTTGACCTCGGAGGCGAAACCCAGGCGCGAACCGTCGCGGCGCAGGAACAGCGGGCGAATTCCCGTGCGGTCCCGGGACAGCAGCAGGCGCCGCCGGCGTGCGTCCCACAGCGCGAAGGCGAACTGGCCGTCCAGGCGCTCGGGCAAGGCGTCGCCCCAGGCCTCGTAGCCGTGCACCAGCACCTCGGTGTCGCAATGGGTGGCGAACACATGGCCCAGGGCCAGCAGCTGGCGCCGCAGCTCCGCGTGGTTGTAGATCTCGCCGTTGAAACTCACCCACACGCTGGCGTCCTCGTTGCCCATCGGCTGGGCGCCCGCGTTCGGGTCGATCACCGCCAGGCGGGTATGCCCGAGCACGGCGGGGCCGCAGGCGCGCACGCCCCGGCCGTCGGGCCCGCGGTGATGCAGCGCGCGCACCATGGCCCCGACCACCTCGGCCGAGGGCGCCTGGCGGAAATCGAGCAGGCCGGCGACGCCGCACATGAGGCGGGACGCCGCTCAGTAATGAATGCTGCGCGGCGCGCCGCCGCCCACGGCGATGGCGTCGCCGTTGATCGCGCGCGAACGCGGCGAGCACAGGAAGGCCACCACGTCGGCCACCTCGGAAGCGTCCACCAGGTGGCGGATGGAGTTCTGGGCGGCCATCTCCTGCTCGATCACCTCGGGTTCGACGCCGCGCGCCTTCGCCTTCGCCGCCACCAGCGCGGGCGTGCGCTCGGTGCGCGTGGTGCCGGGGTGCACCACCGAGCTCTGGATGCCGAAGCGGCCGAGTTCATCGGCCATGTTCTTGGTCAGCGCGGACACCGCGACATTGCGCACGCTGCCCACCGCGTGCCCGGTCTGGCGCGCGCCCAGGCCGCTGACGTTGACGATGCGCCCCCAGCCGCGCTCGCGCATGCCCGGAACCACCGCCTGCGCGCAGCGCAGGTAGCCCATGACCTTGGTGTCCACCTCGCCCAGCAGGTAGTCGGCGCGGATCTGCTCGATGGTCGGCGGCGCCGCGAAGCCTGAAGGCTCGGCAGCGGCGTTGACCAGGATGTCGATGCCGCCGCCGAGCAGGCGCTCGGCCTCGCGCACCGCCGCGAGCACCTGCTGCTCGTCCGTGGTGTCGGCGCGTACCGCCACCACCGTGGCGGCGCATTGCGCGGCCAGTTCGGCGGCCGCCTCGCGCAGCGCCGGCTCCTGGCGCGCCAGCAGCGCCACCAGCGCGCCTTCCTGCGCCAGCGCCCGCGCCACGGCCTTGCCGATGCCCCGGCTGCCGCCGGTGACCAGCGCGCGCTTTCCCGAAAGTTGCAGATCCATGCCGCTGTCTCCAGTGTTCAGGCTGCGATTGTGCCCTTTGCGATTGTGCCCGTTACGGCCGCGCCCGCCGCGACTGCGCCGGCAACGGCGTGCCGGCCCTGCTCAGGCGCGCTGCGCCAGCAGCCGGTGGCGCAGCGAAGGGATCTGGTTCAGCGCCAGGCCGCCCACCACCATGGCGGCGGCGGCGAGCTTCCAGGCCTGCAGCGGCTCGTGCAGCACCAGCGCGGCGGTGAGCATCCCGCTCACCGGCACCAGCAGCGTGAACGGCGCGATCTGCGCAGCGGGATAGCGGCGCATCAGCATGGCCCACAGGCCGAAGCCGAACAGCGTGGCGGGGTAGGCCTGGAAGCCCACCACCAGCCAGGACATCGCGTCCATGTCGCGCAGCGCGCGCAGGTCCGTGCCGGCGCCCTCGAGCAGCACCGACAGCAGCAGCAGCGGAGGCACCGCGTACAGGCTGGCCCAGGACGCCAGCGCCACCGCGTTGACCGGGCCCAGGCGGCGCGCCATCACGTTGGCCACCGCCCACGACGCGGCGGCGACGATCAGCAGCAACAGGCCGACCAGCGAGGTGCGCTGCTGCAGGTTCCAGGCCACCACGCCCATGCCGGCCAGCGCGATCGCCCCGCCGAGCAGTTGTACCGGGCGCGCCTTCTCGCGCAGCAGGGCCCAGGCCAGCGCGATGGTGAAAAAGGCCTGCAGCTGCATGACGATCGACGCCAGGCCGGCCGCCATGCCCAGTTTCAGGCCCGTCATGAGCAGGCCGAACAGCACCGCGAACTGCGCGATCCCCCACGCGGCCACGCGCCACCAGGGCAGCGCCGGCCGGCGCACCAGCAACACCACGGGAAAGGCGGTGAAGGCAAAGCGCAGGGCACAGAACAGCAGCGGCGGCAGGCCGCGCAGCCCCAGCTTCATGACGACGAAGTTGCTGCCCCAGATGACCACCGTCAGCAGGGCCAGCAGCAGATCGCGGATTCGCATGCGGCGCCTTCAGAACGACAGTTCGTAATCGATGGACAGCGGCGCGTGGTCGGAAAAGCGCTGGTCGACGTAGATGCTCTCGCTGCCGCGGCGCGCCAGCGCCGCCACCCCCGGCGTGGCCAGGTGGTAGTCGATGCGCCAGCCGACGTTGCGCGCGCGCGCCTGGCCGCGGTTGCTCCACCAGGTGTACTGGTCGGGCTGTGCGTTGAGCGCGCGGAATACGTCCACCCAGCCCAGGTCGTCGATGACGTGGCTCATCCAGGCGCGCTCCTCGGGCAGGAAGCCGCTGTTCTTCAGGTTGCCCTTCCAGTTCTTCAGGTCGATTTCCTTGTGCGCGATGTTCACGTCGCCGCACAGGATCACCTCGCCCTGCGACTGCAGTTCACGCATGTGCTGCTCGAAGGCCTGCAGGAAGCGGAACTTGGCCTGCTGGCGCAGCTCGCTGCTGGACCCGGAGGGAAAGTACACCGACACCAGGGCCAGGCGCCGGCCGCCGGCCAGGCGGTAGCGCGCCTCCAGGTAACGCCCCTCGGCGTCGAACTCGGGACTGCCGAAGCCCACGCGCACATCCTCGGGCTCCATGCGGTAGTACAGCCCCACGCCGCTGTAGCCCGGGCGCTCGGCATGGTGGAAGGCCCCGCGCAGCCCGCCCAGGCCGCGCATGGCGTCGCTCAGGTCGGCCGGCGTCACCCGGATCTCCTGCAGGCACAGCCAGTCGGGGCGCGCCTGCTCCAGCAACCAGGGCCCCAGCCCCTTGGTGACCGCGCTGCGCAGGCCGTTGGCGTTCAGGGTGGTGACGCGCAGCGCGGGCGCGGGGGAAGCTCGAGACATGGCGAAGACGTGGGGCGGTTGGATAGACTTGCGGCGTGGCGCGGCGGCGCGCGACGTATGCAGATTTGCGCATGCGGACCCGCGATTGTGCGCCCGGGCGCAAAATTCTGTCGGGGATCGCCGCTGCCGTTCCGATCGCCGGCGAACCGAGTCACGAGGGAATGCACCGATGCAAAGCCAAGCAGTTCGCAGCCGCGCCTCCTGGGCCGTGTGGGCGGCGCTTTGCGCCTGCCTGCCCGCCGAGGCGCAGGCCACGGTGTTCCTGTGCCATGACGGACGCGGCGGCACCGTCACCACCGATCACCTGGGCTCCGACTGCCTGCAGTACGGGGGCAAGGAACTCAACCCCGACGGCAGCGTGCGCCGCCTGATCCTCACCCAGCAGCAGCAGGCGCAGCAGGAGCAGGCGCAGCAGCGCGAACAGGCCGAACGCGATCGCCAGCTGCGGCGCCAGCGCGAGGAGCGCGCGCTGCTGGCCCGCTACCCGGACGAGGCCTCGCTGCAGTCGGCCCACGCCGCCGACCTGCACAGCGTGCAGGCCCTGATCGACGCGGCGCGCCAGCGCCTGAAGGTGCTCGAGCGCGAACGTCACGACAACGCGCTGGACGCGCAGTTCTACCCCAACGGCAACTACCCCGCCGACCTGCGCTCGCGCATGCAGATCAACCAGACCCAGCGCGCGGAGGAACAGCAGATGATCATCGCGCAGCAGCGCGAGATCCTCCGCGTCGACCAGCGCTACCAGGAACTGCTGGCGCGCCTGCGCCCGCTGTGGGCGCGCCAGCGCGCCACCGGGGACGACGCCCCGGCGAAATGAGCCCCGGCTGAAGCTGCCGGGGCCTCGGCCCCCGCGGGCCGGGCCGAAGCGACCGGGCTTCAGCCCTCGATAGCCGCGCGCAGCGCCTCGCCGACCTGCTGCGGGTTGGCGCGCCCGCCGGTGGCCTTCATCACCTGGCCCACCAGCGCGTTCAGCGCCTTGGCCTTGCCGGCGCGGAATTCCTCGACGTTCTTCGGGTTCGCCGCCAGCACCACCGCCACCGCGCCGGCGATGGCCGAGGCGTCGCTGATCTGGCGCAGCCCGCGCGCGTCGATGATGGCGTCCACGCCGCGCTCGCCCTGCCACAACGCCGCGAACACCTCGCGCGCGGTCTTGCCCGACAGCGTGCCGTCGGCCTGGCGCGCGATCAGCGCCGCCAGCTCGGCCGCGGGCAGCGGGCAGACCGCCATGTCGAGCTCGTCGCGGTTGAGAGCCGCGGCCAGTTCGCCCATGATCCAGTTGGCGGCCGGCTTGGCCGCCGCCCCGGCATCCAGGCAGGCCTCGAAATAGCCGGCGTGCGCGCGACTCTGGGTCAGGTAGGCGGCGTCGGCCGCGCTCAGGCCGTGCTGGCGCTCGAAGCGCGAGGCCATCTGCGCGGGCAGCTCGGGAAGCTGCGCACGCACGCGCTCCACCCAGGCCGGCTCGATGAGCAGCGGCGGCAGGTCGGGGTCGGGGAAGTAGCGGTAGTCGTGCGAGTCCTCCTTGGTGCGCATCGTGCGCGTCTCGCCCCGGTCGGGGTCGAACAGGCGGGTCTCCTGGCGCACCGTGCCGCCGTCCTCGATCAGCTCGGCCTGGCGCCGCGCCTCGAACTCGATGGCGCGCTCCAGAAAGCGGAAGCTGTTGAGGTTCTTGATCTCGCAGCGCGTTCCGAGCTGCGCGCCGGGCCGGCGTACCGAGACGTTGGCGTCGCAGCGGAAGGAGCCTTCCTGCAGGTTGCCGTCGCAGATGTCCAGCCACATCACCAGCGCGTGCAGCGCGCGCGCATAGGCCGCCGCCTCCGAGGGGCTGCGCAGCACCGGCTCGCTGACGATTTCCAGCAGCGGCGTGCCGGCGCGGTTCAGGTCGATGCCGGTGGCGTCCTGGCCGCCCCAGTCCACGCCGTGCACCGACTTGCCGGCGTCTTCCTCCAGGTGCGCGCGCGTGAGCTGCACCTCGCGCGCTTCGCCGTCGGCCACGTAGGGCACCTTGCCGCCCTGCACGACGGGAATCTCGAACTGGCTGATCTGGTAGCCCTTGGGCAGGTCCGGGTAGAAGTAGTTCTTGCGCGCGAACACCGACAGGGGCGCCACCACCGCGCCCACCGCGAGCCCGAAACGGATCGCGCGCTCGACGGCGCCGCGATTGGCCACCGGCAGCGTGCCGGGCAGCGCCAGGTCGACCTCGCTGGCCAGCATGTTGGGCTCGCGCCCGAAGAGGTTGGGCGCGTCGGAGAACATCTTCGACGCGGTGGACAGCTGGACGTGGGTCTCCAGCCCGATGACGACTTCCCAGCCGGGAAGGGCGAATGAGGACATGGTGCTCGCTCGGAACTCGCGGGAAGGAAAGGGGCCGCGCCCTCAAAGGGCCGGCGCGCGCCGGTGCCAGTCGCTCACCTGCTGCAGCTGGTGCGCGGCGTGCAGCAGCCGCGCCTCGCCGAAATGCGGCGCCACCAGCTGCAGGCCCACCGGGCGCCGCGCGTGCTCGCCGCGGCCGAAGCCGGCCGGCACGCTCATCGCCGGCAGCCCGGCCAGGCTGGCCGGCAGTGTGTGCAGGTCGGCCAGGTAGCTGGCCAGCGGATCGGTCTGCTCGCCCAGGTTCCACGCCACCGTGGGCGCCACCGGCCCGGCGATGAGGTCGCAGGACTCGAAGGCGGCGAGGAAATCCTGCGCGATCAGGCGGCGGATCTTCTGCGCCTGCAGGTAATAGGCGTCGTAGTAGCCGTGGGACAGCACGTAGGTGCCGATCAGGATGCGCCGCTTGACCTCCGGCCCGAAACCCTCGGCCCGGCTGTTGGCGTACATCTGCGCCAGGTCCGCGTACTGCTCGGCGCGGTGGCCGTAGCGCACGCCGTCGAAGCGCGAGAGGTTGCTCGAGGCCTCGGCCGGCGCCAGGATGTAGTACGCCGCGACCGACAGGTCGCTGCGCGGCAGCGCGATGTCCACCAGTTGCGCGCCCAGGCCGCGCAACTGCTCCAGCGCCTCGCGCACCGCCTGCTCGACCTCCCCGGACAGGCCCTGCGCGAACCACTCGCGCGGCAGGCCGATGCGCAGCCCGGCCAGCGGGCGCGCGGCGTCGGCGCCCTCGCGCGGTGCGTCCAGCGCGGCCGTGTAGTCGGGCACCGGGTGCTGCACGCTGGTCGAGTCGCGCGGGTCGAAACCGGCCATCGCGCCCAGCACCAGCGCGCAATCCCAGGCGCTGCGCGCCATCGCGCCGGCCTGGTCGAGGCTGGAGGCGTAGGCGATCATGCCGTAACGCGAGCACACCCCGTAGGTGGGCTTGATGCCGGTGATGCCGCAGAATGCCGCCGGCTGGCGGATCGAGCCCCCGGTATCGCTGCCGGTGGCCGCCGGCACCAGGCGCGCCGCCACGGCGGCGGCCGAGCCGCCGGAGGAGCCGCCGGGCACGGCGCCGGCGTCCCAGGGGTTGCGCACCGCGCCGAAGGCCGAGTTCTCGTTGGCCGAGCCCATCGCGAACTCGTCCATGTTGGTCTTGCCCAGGCACACCGCGCCGGCCTCGCGCAGCCGCACCACCACGGTGGCGTCGAAGGGGCTGCGGTAGCCCGCCAACATGCGCGAGCCGGCGGTGGAGGGCATGTCGCGGGTGACGAACACGTCCTTGTGCGCCAGCGGCAGGCCCAGCAGCGGCGCCGCCGAGCCCGAGGCGCGAGCGGCGTCGGCCTCGCGCGCGGCCGTCAGCGCGGCGTCGGCGTCCACATGGACGAAGGCGCCCAGGCCCGCGTGGCGCTCGATGCGCGCCAGGTGGTGGCGCACCAGTTCCTCGCTGGACACGCTGCCGTCGCGCAGCGCCTGCAACTGGCCGCGCAGGTCTTGTTCGGCGAGGCTCATTCCACCACCCTCGGCACGATGAACAGACCGTCCTGCGCGGCGGCGGCATTGGCCAGGGCCGCCTCGCGCAGCCGGGCCTCGGGGGGACGCGCCTCGTCCTCGCGCAGGCGCAGGGGCATTTCGTGCAGCACGGCCAGCGGATGGGCCAGCGGCTCCACGCCGGAGGTGTCGACCGCGCGCATCGGTTCCACCACCTCGGTGAAAAAGGCGTTGATCTGTTCGAGCATCGCGGCCTGTTCGGCCGCGTCCAGGTTCAGCCGGGCAAGGCTTGCGATGCGCTGGATGTCGCTGGGTTGCAGGGGCATGGCCGGTTTGGACGCGTCCGCGGCGTTTCGCGCGGAGCAGGCAAAAGAGGCCATTGTACGGCCCGTCATCCAGTAACATGTCTGGATTCCCGGTGCTTGATTTGCCGCGTCGAGCCGCCGGATCCGTTGCTTTTTACCGACGTATTGGGACGCCCATTTCGCCATGTTCGGACTCTTCCGCCGATATTTCTCCACCGATCTGGCCATCGATCTCGGGACCGCCAACACGCTGATCTACGTACGCGGCAAGGGCATCGTGCTCGACGAGCCCTCGGTGGTCGCCATCCGCCACGAGGGCGGGCCCCATGGCAAGAAAACCATCCAGGCCGTGGGCCGCGAGGCCAAGGCCATGCTGGGCCGCGTGCCCGGCAACATCGAGGCCATCCGCCCGATGAAGGACGGCGTGATCGCGGACTTCACGGTCACCGAGCAGATGCTCAAGCAGTTCATTAAGATGGTCCACGAGACCACGCTGTTCAAGCCCTCTCCCCGCATCATCATCTGCGTGCCCTGCGGCTCCACCCAGGTGGAGCGCCGCGCCATCCGCGAATCGGCGCTCGGCGCCGGCGCCAGCGAGGTGTACCTGATCGAGGAACCGATGGCCGCGGCCATCGGCTCCGGCCTGCCGGTCAGCGAGGCCAGCGGCTCGATGGTGGTGGACATCGGCGGCGGCACCACCGAGGTGGGGGTGATCTCGCTGGGCGGCATGGTCTACAAGGGCAGCGTGCGCGTGGGTGGCGACAAGTTCGACGAGGCCATCCTCAACTACATCCGGCGCAACTACGGCATGCTGGTGGGCGAGCCCACGGCGGAGGCGATCAAGAAGGAGATCGGCTCGGCCTTCCCGGGCTCCGAGGTGCGCGAGATGGAAGTCAAGGGCCGCAACCTTTCGGAAGGCGTGCCGCGCAGTTTCACGATTTCCAGCAATGAGATCCTGGAGGCGCTGACCGACCCGATCAACCATATCGTCTCGGCGGTCAAGAACGCGCTGGAGCAGACGCCGCCCGAACTCGGCGCCGACATCGCCGAGCGCGGCATGATGCTCACCGGCGGCGGCGCGCTGCTGCGCGACCTGGACCGGCTGCTGGCCGAGGAGACCGGCCTGCCCGTGCTGGTCGCCGAGGACCCGCTGACCTGCGTGGCGCGCGGCTGCGGCATGGCCCTGGAGCGCATGGACCGCCTGGGCACGATTTTCACCTCGGAGTAAGACTCGCGCGGGGCACGCCCCGCGCGCGCGCATCACGCGATGGCCTTCGCAACCCTGGAGCGCTCCCCGCCGCCGTTTTTCCGGCAAGGGCCGTCGGCCGCCGCCCGGCTGGTGTTCTACGCGGCGCTGTCGCTGCTGGCCATGGCGCTGGACGCGCGCTGGCACCTGCTGGGGCCGCTGCGCCTGGGCATCGACGTGGCCGTCGCCCCCGTGGTGGAGGTGGCGCGCAGCCCCTGGCTGGCCTGGCAGGCGCTGGCCGGCCACACCGAATCCCTGGAGCGCGCGCAGTCCGAACTGGCGCTGGCGCGCCAGCGCAACCTGGAACTGGCGCTGACGGCGCAGCGCGAAGCCGACCTGGAACGCCAGAACGCGCAATTGCGCCAGTTGCTGCAGTTGCGCGCGGCGGTGCCGGTGCACGCGTCGGCCGCGCAGATCGTCGCGCAGGCGCGCGACCCCTTCTCGCGCAAGCTGCTGCTGGACCGCGGCGCCACCGCCGGCATCGAGCCCGGCTCTCCGGTCATCGACGCCCACGGCTTGCTGGGCCAGGTGACCATGCTGTCGCCGCTGGGCGCGCAGGTCACGCTGATCACCGACCGCGACTCCGCCGTGCCGGTGGAAGTGGCCCGCAACCGCGCGCGCGGCGTGCTGGTGGGCGACGCCGGAACCACCACCGGCGGGCTGCAACTGCTGTGGCAGGCCAACGACGGCGACCTGCGCCCGGGCGACGTGCTGGTGACCAGCGGCCTCGACGGGGTCTACCCCGCGGGCCTGGCCGTGGCGCGCATCGACAAGGTCCGGCGCGAGCCCGATTCGGCCTTCGCCCGCGTGCTGTGCACCCCGCTGGCCCATGTGGACGCCGGGCGCTACGTGCTGGTGCTCACCCCGCAGCGCCCGCTGGAGCCGGCGCCGAAGCCGCCCACGCCGGCGGCGCGCCGCCGATGAACGCCACGGCGAGGGCCCGGACATGAGTTCCCTGCGCGGACCGCGCCCATCCTCCGGCGACGGCCCCTCGCGCGGCGAGGTGCTGCTGCTGGCGGCGCAACCCTGGTTCATCTGGGTCACGCTGGTGGCCGCGCTGGTGCTCGAGTTCATGCCCCTGGGGCGCCAGCCCTGGCTGCCCGACCTGCTGGCCATGACCCTGGTGTTCTGGGCGGTTCACCAGCCGCGCCGCGTGGGCATCGGCTCCGGCTTCGTGTTCGGCCTGCTGATCGACGCCCAGCACGCGGCGCTGCTGGGTGAGCACGCGCTGGCCTACAGCCTGCTGGCCTTCTTCGCCGTCATGCTGCACCGGCGCCTGGTGTGGTTCTCGCTGCCCCAGCAGGCGCTGCAGATCCTGCCCCTGTTCGCGGCCGCGCGCCTGCTCGAGTTCCTCGTGGCCATGACGGCCGGCGCCTCGCCGCCGGGCCTGAGCTACGCGGCCGCGCCGCTGCTGCAGGCGGCGTTGTGGCCGCTGTTGAGCTGGCTGCTGCTGGCCCCGCAGCGGCGCGCACCCTCGCCCGACGAGAATCGGCCGCTGTGAACAGCCCGGAACTGAAGAACGTCGGGCGCGAACTGCTGCGCTTCAGGCGGCGCCTGCTGCTTGCCGTGGGCGGTGTCGTGCTGGCCTTCGGGCTGCTCATCGGACGCTGGCTGTGGCTGCAGGTGCTGCGCCACCGCCAGTACTCGCTGCAGGCGCGGGACAACCGCGTGGCCATCGTGCCGGTGCAGCCCTCGCGCGGGCTCATCGTCGACCGCAACGGCATCGTGTTGGCCGACAACTTCGCCGCCTACACGCTGGAGATCACGCCCAGCAAGACGGTGGGGCTGGCGGCCACCATCGCCGCGCTGCGCGCGGTGGTGCCCATCTCCCCGCACGACGAACGGCGCTTCCACGCGCTGCTGTCGCAAAGCCGCAGCTTCGAGTCCGTCCCCATCCGCAGCCGGCTCAGCGACGCCGAGGTCGCTCGTTTCGTCGCGCAGCGCTTCCGCTTCCCCGGCGTGGAGGTGCACGCCCGGCTGTTCCGCTCCTATCCGCTGGGCTCGCTGGGCTGCCACGTGATCGGCATGGTCGGGCGCATCAGCGCCGGCGAGCAGCAGCAATTGCAGGACTCCGACCAGGCCGCCAACTACCAGGGGGCCGACCACATCGGCAAGACCGGGGTGGAACTGGGCTGGGAACGCCAGCTGCACGGCACCATCGGCTTCGACGAGGTGGAGGTCAACGTCGCCGGCAAGCCGGTGCGCAAGCTGCGCAGCAAGCCGCCGGTACCCGGCAGCACCCTGGTGCTGTCGCTGGACGCGCGCATGCAGAAGCTGGCCGAGGATCTGTACGGCGAGCGCAGCGGCGCCTGCGTGGCCATGGACCCGCGCAGCGGCGAGGTGCTGGTGATGGCCTCGATGCCCACCTTCGACCCCAACCTGTTCGTCGAGGGCATCGATCCGCAGAACTGGAACCAGCTCAACACCGACCCCCGCCGCCCCCTGCTCGACCGCGTACTGCGCGGCACCTTCCCGCCGGGCTCCACCTACAAGCCCTACCTGGCGCTGGGCGCGCTGAGCCTGGGCCTGCGCACCGCCAGCTACACGCTGAACGACCCGGGCTTTTTCATGCTCGGGCACCACAAGTTCCGCGACGACGTGCCCGGCGGCCACGGCAAGGTGGACATGCACAAGGCCCTCGAAGTGTCCTGCGACACCTATTTCTACATGGTGGCCAACGACTGGGGCGTCGACGGCATGCACGACTGGACGCGCCACTTCGGATTCGGGCGCCTGACCGGCGTGGACCTGCCCGGCGAGGCGCGCGGCATCCTGCCCTCCAAGGCCTGGAAAAAGCACGCCTACAAGACCCCCGCGCTGCAACGCTGGTACGCGGGCGAGACCATCAGCCTGGGCATCGGCCAGGGCTACAACAGCTTCACCCCCATCCAGCTGGCCAACGCGCTGGCCACCATGGCCAACGGGGGCACGCGCCACAAGCCCCGCGTGGTGCGCATGGTGGAGGACATGGCCACGCACCGCTTCGATCCGACGCCCGCGGAAGTCGCCGAGCGCCTGCACCTGAACGCCGCGGACTGGCAGGTGGTGCACGACGGCATGGTGGCCGTGAACGCCGAAAAGCAGGGCACCGCCTACGCGGTGTTCAAGGATGCGCCCTACACCAGCGCCGGCAAGACCGGCACGGCCCAGGTGTTCACGGTGGGCCAGCACCAGCGCTACGAGTCCGCCGACCTCGCGCGCCACCTGCTCGACCACGCCCTCTACACCGTATGGGCGCCGGCGGACAACCCCACCATCTGCGTCGCGCTGATCGTCGAGCACGCGGGCTGGGGCGCCAGCGCGGCCGCGCCGATCGCGCGCAAGCTGATCGACTACCACCTGCTGGGCAAGCTGCCCAGCGACGAGGAAATCCAGAAGATCTCCGGGCGCAAGCCCGTGCCGCTGCCCTTTCGCTACGCCGGCGTGCGCGACGGGCTGCCGCCGGTGCCCGGCGCCCACGCGCCGCCCCAGGCGGGGGCTTCCTCCGCGGCCGAGGCCTCCAGCGCCGCGGCGCCTCCGGTGCGCCCCTGGCCGGCGGTTGCCTCCGCAGCGGCCTCCATGCCGGCTGCCCCGACCGGCCCGGCAGCACCCCGCGCCGCGGGCGGCTACGCGCAGGCGCGCGCCAGCGCCGCGCTGGCGCAGGAAGGGCGCTACGCTGGCGCGGCATGCGGCGGCGGCCCGCTGTTCAGCCGCTTCGGCGCCGCCCACGAATGCCCCTTGCCGGACGAAGGAGTGCGCCTGTGAACACGGTGATCGACCGCCCCTCGCTGCGTCAGCGCCTGCGCCCCTACGTCAGCGGCTTCGACCTGCCGCTGCTGTGCGCGCTGCTGATGCTGGTGGCCATCGGCTGCATCGTGCTGTTCTCCGCGCTGCAGGGCCAGCCCATCCATTTCAGCGACCAGTTGCGCAATCTGCTGTTCGGCCTGCTCGTGCTGTTCACGGTGGCTCAGGTGCCGCCGCAGCGCCTGATGCAGATCGCCGTGCCCCTGTACACGCTGGGAGTGGCGCTGCTTGTGGCCACCGCGGCCTTCGGTCTGGTGCGCAAGGGCGCGCGGCGCTGGCTGGACCTGGGGGTGGTGATCCAGCCTTCGGAAATCATGAAAATCGCCATGCCTTTGATGCTGGCGTGGTATTTCCAGAAGCGCGAAGGCCTGATCCGGCTGCGGGACTACGGCATCGCCGGCCTGTTGCTGGCCATTCCGGTGGGGCTGATCATGAAGCAGCCCGACCTCGGCACCGCCATGCTGGTGCTGTCCACGGGATTTTTCGTCATCTTCTTCGCCGGCCTGTCCTGGCGCGTGCTGCTGGCCGGCGCGGTGGCGGCGGCCGCGGCGGCTCCGGTACTGTGGCATTTCATGCACGATTACCAGCGCCAGCGCATCCTGATGCTGCTGGATCCGCAGTCCGATCCGCTGGGCACAGGCTTCAACATCATCCAGTCCATGATCGCCATCGGTTCGGGTGGGGTGTGGGGCCAGGGCTACCTGCACGGCACCCAGGCCCACCTGAATTTCGTGCCGGAATCCCACACGGACTTCGTGTTCGCGGTGCTGGCCGAGGAATGGGGCCTGGTGGGCAACGTGACCCTGGTGCTCAGCTATGTGTTCTTCATCGGCCGCGGCCTGTACATTGCGTCCCAGGCTCCCACGCTGTTCTCGCGTCTGCTGGCCGCGTCGATCACCATGATCTTCTTCACCTATGCCTTCGTGAACATGGGCATGGTCTCGGGCATCCTGCCGGTGGTCGGCGTGCCCCTTCCCTTCGTCAGCTACGGCGGCACGGCTCTGGCCACGCTGATGCTGGGCACGGGAATCCTGCTGTCCATCGCCCGCTCGCGCCGCCTGGTGCAAAGCTGAGCAGGTCCGGGCGCCGCCCTGGATATACCGTCCAGGGTATTTGTAACGATAAATCCGATAACACCCATGGGAAGAATCCATTGGACTTTTGCGGATTGTTGCGCAGAATGCGTTTTCGTTTTTCTATATAGGCATGTGTTTATGGATCGATTCGATCCTGCCGCGGCCGGCCTGGGCTGCACCACCCTCGAGGAGATTTTTGCCATGAAGCTGATTCGCGCTTTCCGGGCCGCGCTGCTCGCCCTCGGTCTCGGCCTGGCCGTCGCGGCACCGGCCGGCGCCGCCGATGCGCCGGCCCAACCGGTGGCCAAGTTCGACTTCGACCACCCCACCTTCGCCCATCAACTGCCCTTCGCCACGCGCCAGGTGGTGATCCAGGTGAGTGAGAACGACCCCACCTACTGGAACCTGGTGCTGAACAACGCGCAGAACCTGCTCGACTTCTTCGGCCAGGAGAACATCCGCGTGGTCGTGGTCGCCTTCGGGCCCGGCCTGCCCATGCTGCTCAAGAACAGCCCGGTGGCCGCGCGCATCGAATCCGAGAACAGTGAAGGCGTGGAGTTCGACGCCTGCCACAACACCATGAAGGCGATGGCGCGCAAGATCGGCCACATGCCGGTGGTGGTGCCGGAAGCCACCGTGGTGCCCGCCGGCGTCGCGCGCATCATGCAACTCGAACACGCGGGCTTCGCCTACCTGCGCCCCTGAGTTTTCCACCCCACGCCGGCCGGGCGTGGGGTCATCGCGGCCGGCGGCCACGCCCGCCGGCCCGCCCGCATATGCTGGACGGCGCGATGTCCTACGCGCCGTTCACGCCCCGTCCCCTGCCCCGGCTGGACGGCCATTGCCTGTATGCCGAGACGGCGCACGCCCGCCCGGAGTTGCCCGCGCTACGCGAAGCGGCCGAGGCCGACGCCTGCGTGGTCGGCGCCGGCATCGCGGGCCTGTGCGGCGCCATCGAACTGGCGCGCGCCGGCCTGCAGGTGGTGGTGCTGGAAGCCCGGCGCGTCGGCTCCGGCGCCTCGGGGCGCAATGGTGGGCAGGCGCTGGGCGACTTCGCCTGCGGCATCGAGGCGCTGGAGCGCAGGCTGGGCCCCGCCGGCGCCGAGCGTGCCTGGGAGATCTCGCAGCTGGCGCTGAGCCGCCTGCGCGAGCGCATCCGCGAGCACGTCATCGATTGCGACTGGCGCGACGGCGCCGTGCTGGCCGCCCGCGGCGAGCGCCAGGCCGCGGGCCTGCAGGCCGCGATGCGCCACCGCCAGCAGCGCTACGGTGCCGAGCAGCTGCGCTGGATGGGCGCCGAGGAACTGCGCGCCGGCCTGCTCAGCGAGCGCTACGCGGGCGGCGTGCTCGACCCGCTGGGGGGACAACTGCATCCGCTGAACTACACCCTGGGCCTGGCGCGCGCGGCACGCGCTTTGGGCGTGCGCATGCACGAGCACAGTCCGGTGCTGAGCCTGCGGGCCGGCTCCGGCGGCGGCCATCAGCTGGCCTGCCCGCAGGGACAGCTGCGCTGCCGCCTGCTGCTGCTGGCCGGCGGGGCGGTGCCCGGGCTGCCGCTGCGGCGCCTGCAGGCGCGCATCCTGCCGGTGGCCAGTTGCATATGCGCCACGGAACCGCTGGGCGCGGCGCTGCCGCCGGCGGGCTTCGCGGTGTGCGACACGGAATTCGTGCCGGACTATTTCCGGTTCTCGGCCGACGGGCGCCTGCTGTTCGGAGGCGGCGCGCATTGGCGGGCCGGGCGCGCGCTGCGCGATCCGGCCGAACGCCGCCGGCGCCTGCGGCGGGCCATGCTGCGGGTGTTCCCTCAATGGGAATCCCTGCGCATCAGCCACGACTGGGGCGGCTGGATCGACGTCAGCCTCAACCGCGCGCCCGATTTCGGTCGCCTGGGCCCCGCGGCGGTGTACCTGCAGGGCTTTTCCGGGCACGGCCTGGCACTTTCCGGCATGGCCGGGGAACTGGCGGCGCAGGCCTTGCTCGGAGGACCCGGCGCCAGCCCGGACTTCGATCTCATCGCCGGGCTGCCGCATGCGGCGCTGCCGCTGTCGGCCCTGTTGCGTATACCGATGGCCGCTTTCGGTGCATCATGGGGCTGCTTTCTGCATACATCGTGACAAACAGACGCATTCGAGCGCTTTTTTGTGTCGCTTTGCTGATTGTTTGACGACAAGGTCTTGCCTTGTTACTTTTTTGCGTCGCGCAACCCCGGCAAACCCGCATGCCGCAATGGGATTTCGGGTTCTAGCATCCGCGGTGCATCTTACCTACATCCCTAGAAGAGGCTCCCCAAGGCCCACGACAACCATTGGAGACCGCAATGCAGCAACCGCGCAAGCAAGGGCTTGGCAGCAGCGATTTCGACCGTCGCGATTTCATCAAGACCGCCGGCGCCACCGGCCTGGCCGCCCTCCTGACCCAGGCGCCCACCTGGGCCGCCAGCGAGAAACCCATCAAGATTGGCATGGTGGACCCCATCACCAGCACCTTCGCGGCGCTGGGCCAGAGTGAAATCAAGGGGGCCAAGTTCGCCGAGGCCGAGATCAACAAGGCCGGCGGCGTCATGGGCCGTCCGCTGCAGCTGTTCGTCGAGGACAGCGCCGGCAACCCCGGCGCCGCCGTCGACAAGTGCTCGCGCCTGCTGAGCCAGAACAACGTCGACTTCCTCATGGGCACGGTGAACTCGGCCGCCTCGCTGGCCGTGTCGCAATTCGCCGCTCGCCACAAGAAGGTGTTCATCGCCACCGGCGGCCACGTCGACGCGCTGACCGGCACCTCCTGCAACCCCTTCACCTTCCGCACCTGCTCGACCACCTGGATGCTGACCTCCGGGGACTTCGAGACCCTGTTCAGCAAGTTCGGCAAGAAGTGGTACTTCCTGACCACCGACTACGCCTTCGGCAAGTCCGAGCAGACCGACTACGAGACGCAGATCAAGAAGGCGGGCGGCACGGTGGTCGGCGGCGCGCTGGCGCCGGTGGGCACCACCGACTTCTCCTCCTACCTGATCGACGTGAAGGCCAAGGCCCCGAACGTGCTGTGCCTGCTGCTGGCCGGCAACGACCAGGTCAACGCGATGAAGCAGATCGCGCAGTTCGGGATCAACAAGGACATCGCCGTCGGCGGCGCCCTGTTCGAGCTCGAGCAGGCGCAGGCGCTTCCGCCCTCGGCCCTGTACGGCTGGTGGACCATGGAGTGGTACTGGAAGCAGCCGAAGACCCCGCACGTGGCGGACTTCGTCAAGCGCTTCGCCGCCGCCAACAACGGCGAGTACCCGACGGCGCGCGTGTGGTTCGGCTACGCGACGACCCACGCCTTCCGCCTGGCCGTGGAAAAGGCCAAGTCCACCGACACCTTGAAGGTGATCAAGGCGCTCGAAGGCCTGGAGCTGCCGCCCGAGGTCGCGCTGCAGCCGCACCTGCCGGTGTACCGCGCCGCGGACCACCAGCTGATGATCAGCATGTTCCCCGGCCACGTGAACACCGGGGGCAAGTACCCCGACCTGTTCGAGGTTTCGAACATCGTGGCGGGCGCCTCGATCGCCAAGTCGGCGGCCGAGATGGGCTGCAAGATGCCCACCGTCTGATCGCCTGATGGCGTCCGCCCGGAGCCTTGCACGGCCCCGGGCGGACGACTCAGCCGCGCATCGGGCTTTTCCACCCAACGCAGGCCGGTGCTTCCGTGCCGGCCCGCGCGGAGTCACCTTCGTGAGCGTCGTAGTCTTCTTCAACTTGTTCAACGGCCTGATCACCGGCGCCTTCTACGCGCTGCTGGCGCTGGGCCTGGCGCTGATCCTGGGCCTGAACAACACCATCAACTTCGCCCAGGGCACCTTCATGGCCCTGTCGGCGTATTTCGCCTACAGCCTGGCGCCCCACCTGGGCTTCTGGGGCGCACTGATCGTCGCGCCCCTGCTCTCCGGCGTGCTCGGCCTGGTGGTCGAGATGCTGCTGGTACGGCGCCTGTACAAGCGCGACCCGCTGTATTCGCTGCTGATGACCTTCGGCCTGGCGCTGATCATGCAGGACATGATCCGCACCGTCTGGGGCCCCGTCGGCGTGCCGCTGAGCATCCCGGATGCCCTGGCGCATCCGCTGAGCCAGACCTACTTCTTCCTCACGGGTTACCGGCTGTTCGTGGTCGCGGTGGCTCTGATCGGCACCGGCGCGCTGTTCGCGCTGCTGCGCTACACGCGCCTGGGCATCCGCATCCGCGCCGGCAACGCCGATCTGGAGACGGTGGCCTCGCTGGGGGTCAACATCTACCTGCTGCGCAGCGCCAACTTCGTCATCGGCATCATCTTCGCGGGCATCGCGGGGATCCTCGCCGCAGGCCAGCTCGGCCTGGACCCGACCATGGGTGACGGCCTGCTGATGCCCGCCTTCGTGGCCATCGTGGTCGGCGGCGTCGGCTCGCTGCTGGGCTCGCTGATCGGCGGGCTGCTGATCGGCCTGGCCGCCGGCTTCACCACGGCTTTCTATCCCGCGGCCAGCGAAGCCGTGATCTACCTGCTCATGGGGCTGATGCTCATCGTGCGTCCGCGCGGTCTGCTCGGCCAGGAGGGACTTCTGGAATGAGTGCAAGCGAAACCGCGGCCAAGCTGCCGGCGGCGCCCGGCAGGCGCCGCACGGCCAACCGCATCCACCCCGGCACGCTGGTGCTGGGCCTGTTGCTGGTCACCCTGCCGCTGTGGGTCACCCACGTCGGCGGCTACACCGACATCGTCTCGCGGGTGCTGATCTACGCGCTGGCGGCCATGGGCCTGAACCTGCTGCTGGGCTTCACCGGCGGCCTGTCCTTCGGCCACGCGGCGTATTTCGGCCTGGGCTCCTACGTGGTGGGCCTGATGCTCAAGTACGCCACCCACAGCGTGCCGCTGGCGCTGATCGCGGGCACGCTGGCCGGGGGCATCGTCGCCTCGGTGCTGGCGCCCCTGTGCGTGCGCCGGCGCGGCATCTATTTCGCGATGATCACCATCGCCATCGGCCAGTTGTTCTATTTCGTCGCCATCCGCTGGGCCTCGGTCACCGGCGGCTACGACGGGCTCACGGGCTTCTCGCGCCACGCCATCCACGTGCTGCCGAGCCTGACCTGGACCCTGGGTTCCACGGGCTTCTACTACCTCGTGCTGCTGTGCTTCGCGATCGCCGCGTGGGTCATTTTCGCGATCCTCAACTCGCCCCTGGGCCACAGCTTCGTGGCGGTGCGCGAGAACCAGAAGCGCCTGCGCTTCCTGGGCGTGAACGTGCACTTCTACGCCGGCGTGTCCTTCGCCATCTCCGGCTTCATCGTCGCGCTGGCCGGCGGGCTCAACGCCCTGCTGGACAACTTCACCTCGCCCAACAGCCTGAGCAACAACCTGTCGGGCGACCTGGTGATCATCGCGGTGCTGGGCGGCATGCGCAATTTCTGGGGCCCCTTCGTCGGCGCCGCCATCTTCGTGCTGGTGCGCGACTACGCCAGCAACGCCACCAGCAACTGGATGACGGTGATCGGCCTGATCTTCGTCCTGTCCGTGATGTTCTTCCCGCTGGGCGTCATGGGCTTCCTGCAACGCAAGGGCAAGGTGCAGTCATGAGCCTTCTCGAATTGCGCTCCGTGTCGCGCCGCTTTGGAGCGCTGCAGGCCCTGAGCGATATCTCCCTCCAGGTCGCCCAGGGCGAGCTGCGCGCGGTCATCGGCCCCAACGGGGCCGGCAAGACCACGCTGTTCAACCTGATCAGCGGCTTCTTCCCGCCCAGTGCCGGCGAGATCGTGTTCGAAGGCGAGGCCATCCAGCGGGTCAACCCGGCCGCGCTGGTGCGCCGCGGCATCATCCGCACCTTCCAGATCACCGAGGTGTTCCTGTCGCTGAGCGTGCGCGAGAACGTGCGCATCGCGGCCGAGGTCTCGCTGGGCTGGAGCGCGCGTCCGTGGCTGTCGCGTGCGCAGCGCGAACGCGTGGAGGAACGCGTCGACGAGTTGATGCACATGGTGGGCCTGACCGGCAAGGACGACCGCATCGTCGGCGAGCTCTCGCACGGCGACCAGCGCGTGGTCGAAGTGGCCATCACGCTGTCGCGCAAGCCCAAGCTGCTGCTGCTCGACGAGCCCACGGCCGGCATGGGCGACGAGGAAACCCAGATGATGACCGGGCTGATCCGCCGCCTGAATAAGGACCAGGGCATCACCACGCTGTTCGTGGAGCACGACATGGAGATCGTGTTCGGCATCGCCGACCGCATCACCGTGCTCGACAACGGACACTTCCTGGCCGAGGGCACCGCCCAGGAAATCGCCAGCAACCCCAAGGTGCAGGCGGCCTACCTCGGCCAGCAGGCCTGAGGCCGGGAAGTCAGCAAGGTACTGAACATGAGCATGGTCCTGGAAGTCGATTCGATCCATACCTATTACGGGAAAAGCCACATCCTTGATGGGGTCTCCCTGAACATCCGCGAAGGCGAACTGGTGGCGTTGCTCGGGCGCAACGGTGCCGGCAAGACCACCACGCTGCGCTCGATCATGGGCCTGACGCCGCCGCGCAAGGGCAGCATCAAGCTGTTCGGCAAGGACACCACCGGGGCGCCGGCGCACCGCGTGGCGACCGCCGGCGTGGGCTACGTACCCGAGGGGCGGCGCATCTTCGGCCACCTGTCGGTGCACGAGAACCTGCTGGTTTCGCGCCAGACGGAAGGAACCTGGAACATCGATGGGGTGTACAAGCTGTTCCCCCGCCTGCACGAGCGCCGCACCAGCAAGGGCGGGCGCCTGTCGGGCGGCGAGCAGGAAATGCTGGCCATCGCCCGCGCGCTGCTGCTCAACCCCAAGCTGCTGATCCTCGACGAGCCCTCGCAGGGCCTGGCGCCGATCATCGTGCAGGAAGTCATGCGCACGGTGGCCCGCATGAAGAGCGAGGGCATCGCGGTGCTGCTGGTGGAACAGAACGTGTTCGGGGCCCTGGAATTGGCCGACCGCGCCTACGTCCTGGGCGAGGGACGCGTGGTCTACGACGGAACCGCCGCGGAATTGCGCGCCGACACCTCGCGCATGGAGCAGCTTGCCGGGGTCGCGCACGCCGCGCACGCCTGAAGCCCGGGGGCAACAGTCCTGCCCCCATCAGGGTTTGCCCTTGCGCTTTCGGGCCTGCGGCGAGAAACTTGAGGCCTAGCGGTCCCGGCCGCGGGCCCCTCATGTCGCAGGGAGCCGCGGGCCGGGCGCGCCAGGCCCGGACCATGACCCATGCAGTGCCCCTGGTGGCGGTGGCCACCGACATCAAGACCCTTTGCGGCCAGCCCGTGCACGCGGTGGCGCGCAAGTACGTCGACCCCCTGCTCGAGATCGCCGGCTGCCTGCCGCTGCTGCTGCCGTCCTTCGGCACCCGCACGCCGGTGGACGACGTGCTCGCCTCGGTGCACGGCCTGTTGTTCTCCGGGTCGCCGTCCAACATCGAGCCCCATCACTACGGCGAAGCGCTGGACAACCCGGAGTCCCCGGCCGACCCCGAGCGCGACGCCACCACGCTGCCGCTGATCCGCGCCGCCATCGAGCGCGGCATGCCCGTGTTCGGCATCTGCCGCGGCTTCCAGGAAATCAACGTCGCCCTCGGCGGCAGCCTGCTGCAGCAGGTGCACTTCACCGAGGGCTACGCCGACCACCGGGAGGACGAAAGCCTGCCGCTGGAACAGCAGTACGGCCCCGCGCACGAGGTGCACGCGGTGCCGGGCAGCTGGCTGGAGGGCCTGGTCGGGCGCCCGAACTGGAGCGTCAACAGCCTGCACGGCCAGGGCATCAAGCGCCTGGCCCCGGGGCTTGTCGCCCAGGCGCACGCGCCGGACGGCCTGGTCGAGGCCTATACCCATGCCGACTCTGCCGGCTTGCTGCTTGCGGTTCAATGGCATCCTGAATGGCGCGCGATGAACAACCCGGTGTCCCGCAGCCTGTTCCACGCCTTCGGCGAAGCCTGCCGCGCCTACGCGGCGCAGCGCCTGGCCCCGCAAGCCCCGCAACGCAGGGCCGAGCGGGCCACACTGGTGGCACAAGCCGAAGCCGCGTGAACGGCAGGGCCTGAACCGGACTGCTGAACGCCTTCGCTCGAGCGAAGCCGCCCAGCAGTCCGGGCAGGGCCCAGGGGCCCCGGGTCGTTGGCCGGCGCGCATCACGCCCAGCCACCATGCAACCCACCTCCGCCCCCGAAAGCCTGCGCACGGCCCTGGCCGACGCCCCCGAGGCGATTCCCAGTGCGATTCCCAGCGCCATCCCCAGCGCCATCCCGAGCGCGGCTCCTGGCGCGCCTCCCGGCACGAATCCTGGCACGAAGCCCGGCGAGCCTTCCGCGCAGCACCCCGCCGAGCACCCCGCGCACCCCGCGCACCCCGCCTTGCCCGCGCTGCTGGCGCCCACTCCCGAAGACGGCGCCGCGCCGCGCGACTTCCCGCAACTCGAAGCCTGGCTGAACCGCAGGCGCATCACCGAGATCGAGTGCCTGGTGCCGGACCTGACCGGCGTGGCCCGGGGCAAGATCCTGCCGCGCAGCAAGTTCACCAAGGACCGCGGCATGCGCCTGCCGGAAAGCATCATCGGCCTGACCGTCACCGGCAACTGGCCCGAGGACGACAGGCTCGCCGAGCTGATCAGCGACATCGACCGCGACATGCACCTGGTGCCCGACCCCTCCACCGTGCGGCCGGTGCCCTGGGCCACCGACCCCACCGCCCAGGTGATCCACGATTGCCATTTCCGCGACGGCCTCGAGGTCGACTACGCGCCGCGCAACGTGCTCAAGCGCGTGCTGCGCCTGTACGAGCAGCGCGGCTGGGAGCCGGTGGTGGCGCCGGAGATCGAGTTCTACCTGGTGGCCAAGAACACCGACCCCGACCAGCCCCTGCACCCGCCGCTGGGGCGCTCCGGCCGCGCCGAGACCTCGCGCCAGCACTACAGCATCGACGCCGTCAACGAATTCGACCCGCTGTTCGAGGACATCTACGACTACTGCGAGGCCATGGAACTCGACGTGGACACGCTGATCCACGAAATCGGCGCCGGCCAGATGGAAATCAACTTCCTGCACGGCAACGCGCTGGACCTGGCGGACAAGGTGTTCTTCTTCAAGCGCACGCTGCGCGAGGCCGCGCTGCGCCACAACATGTACGCCACCTTCATGGCCAAGCCCATGGCGGAAGAGCCGGGCAGCGCCATGCACGTGCACCAGAGCGTGGTCGACCGCGTCACGCGGCGCAACCTGTTCAGCGCGCCCGACGGCACGCCGGCACCCGCCTTCCTGCACTACATCGGCGGCCTGCAGCGCTACGTACCCCACGTAATGGCGCTGTTCGCGCCCTACGTGAACTCCTACCGGCGCCTGGCCGGAGGGGATGCCGCCCCCACCAACGTCGAGTGGGGCACGGACAACCGCACCGTGGGCATCCGTGTGCCCGAATCGAATCCCCAGAACCGGCGCCTGGAAAACCGCGTGATCGGCGCCGACGCCAACCCCTACGTGGCGCTGGCGGCCACGCTGGCCTGCGGCTACCTGGGCATGGTCGGGCAGATCGAGCCGCTGCCGGAGATGAAGACCCGCGCCGACGGCCGAGGCCGCGCCGTCTCGCTGGCCCAGAGCCTGTCGGAGGCCGTGCGCCTGCTCGACGACGCACCCGAGCTCGAGAACCTGCTGGGGCGCCGCTTCTGCGGCATCTACAAGGCGGTCAAGACCAGCGAGCATGCCGAGTTCCTGAAGGTCATCAGCCCCTGGGAACGCGAACACCTGTTGCAGCATGTCTGAGCAGCCCGCCCCCGATCCCGCCGCCGGGCCCGCCGCCGCGCCCGGCGTCGACGAACTGCTGGCCGCCGACGTCGAGCACCACCTGCACCCCTTCACCGATCCGCGCGACCTGCAACGGCGGCCGCCGCGGCTCATCGTGCGCGGCGAGGGCGTGCGCATCTGGGACGGCGAGGGCCGCGAGATCCTCGACGCCATGTCCGGCCTGTGGTGCGTCAACCTGGGCTACGGGCGCCGCGACCTGGCCGACGCGGCCCACGAGCAGCTGCTGCGCCTGCCCTACTACAACACCTTCTTCCGCAGCACCACGCCGCCGGCGGCCGAACTCGCCCGCGAAATCACCGCGCTGGCGCCGGGGGGCATGCGCCACGTGTTCTTCACCGAAAGCGGCTACTCCGCCAACGACACCATGGTGCGCATCGTGCGGCGCTACTGGGAGCTGCGGGGACAGCCCGGGCGCAAGGTGCTGATCGCGCGGCGCAATGGCTACCACGGCAGCACCCTGGCGGCCGCCTCGCTGGGCGGCATGGCCGACATGCACGCGCAGGGCGGCCTGCCGCTGCCGGACTTCGAGCACATCGAGCAGCCGCACCAGCTGGCGCTGGCCCGGCCCGGCGAAAGCGAGCAGGAATTCGGGCTGCGCGCCGCCGGCTGGCTGGAACAGCGTATCGCCGAGATCGGCCCCGAGCGCGTCGCCGCCTTCGTCATGGAACCGGTGCAGGGCGCCGGCGGCGTGATCGTGCCGCCGGCCGGCTACGCGCGCGAAATCCAGCGCATCTGCCGGCGCCACGAGGTGCTGCTGGTCAGCGACGAAGTCATCTGCGGCTTCGGACGCCTGGGCCACTGGTTCGGTTGCCAGCACCCGCACATCGGCATCGAGCCCGACCTCATCACCTTCGCCAAGGGGGTCACCTCGGGCTACCTGCCGCTGGGCGGCGTGCTGCTCGGCCCGCGCGTGGGCGGCGAGCTGGCCGCGCGCGGCGGCGAGTTCGAGCATGGCTTCACCTATTCCGGCCATCCGGCCTGCTGCGCGGTCGCGCTGGCCACGCTGCGCGCGCTGCGCGCCGAGGGCGTGCTCGAGCATGTGCGCGAACGCGCGGAGCCGCGCCTGCGCGCGGGCTTCGCCGAGCTGGCCCGCCATCCGCTGGCCGGCGACCCGGCGGGCCTGGGCCTGACCGCCGCGCTGATGCTGTGGCGCGACAAGTCGCGGCGCGTGCCCTTCCCCGCCGAGGCGCAGGCCGGGCTGCGCTGCCGCGAGGCCTGCTTCGATGCCGGCGTGGTCATGCGCGCGGTCGGCTCGCGCATGATCGTGGCGCCACCGCTTGTCAGCACCGAGGCCGAGCTCGACGAGATGGTCCGGCGCATCGCCATCGCGCTGGATCGGACCCAGGCCGGGCTGCGGGCCGATGGCTGGCTCTAGCGCTGCACCCCTTGGCGCCTCGGCGGGGGCTGCCATTTCCCTGACGCAGTGGACCAGGCAGGCCCTGGCATGGGCGCTGGCGCTGCTGGCCGGCCTGCTCGCGCCCTGGGCGGCGCCGCGCGCGCAGGCCGCCGAAGCGGTGCTCAACATCTACAACTGGTCGGACTACATCGCTCCCACCACCTTGCCGGATTTCGAGAAACTCACCGGCATCCAGGTGCGCTACGACACCTTCGACAACAACGCTCCGCTGTTCGCCAAGCTGGTCAGCGGCGACTCCGGCTACGACATCGTGGTGCCGAGTTCGAACTGGGCGGCCATCGAACTGCGCGGCCGCCTGCTGCGCCCGCTCGACAAGGCGCGCATCCCCAACCTGCGCAATCTCGACCCGCGCCTGATGCGCCTGCTGCAGGGGGTGGACCCCGGCAACAAGTACCTGGTGCCGTGGATGTGGGGCTACGTCACCGTGGGCATCAACGAGGCGCGCGTGCGCCAGGCCCTGGGCACCATGCCGCTGCCCGCCAACCCCTGGGACCTGGTATTCGACCCGCGCTACGCCGACCGCCTCGGATCCTGCGGCATCTCCATGCTCGACTCCGGCGGCGACCTCATGGAAGCCGCGTTCAACTACCTGCACATCCCGCAGAGCACCGAGGATCCGGACGACTTCGCCCGCGCCTTCGCGCTGCTGCGCAAGGTGCGGCCGGACATCACCGAGTTCTCGTCCTCGGGCTACATCAACGACCTCGCGGGCGGCTCCATCTGCGCCGCCGTGGGCTTTTCCGGAGACATGGGCATCGCCGCCTTCCGCGCCTCCCAGGTTCCCCACGGCCCGAAGATCCGCGTGTTCCCCCCCAGCCACGGCGCGGTGATCCTGATCGACACCATGGCCATTCCCGCCACCGCGCGCAACGTGGACAACGCCTACCGTTTCATCGACTACCGGCTGCAGCCGGGGGTGTGCGCGGCCGACAGCAACGCCGTGTACTACGCCAACCCGGTGCCCGCCTCGCGCGCCCAGGTGCTGCCTCGCGTGGCCGGCAACGACTTCGTGTTCCTCGACCCCACGATGATGGACAAGCTGATCCCGCCGAAGGTGTACAGCGCCGAGCAGCGCCGCACGACCACCCGGCTGTACACCCGCCTTCGCGCAGGCCTCTGATCCGCAGCGCCGCGCAGCGATGCGACCGCCCAGCCCATGCCCAAGCCCACGCACAACCCCATGCCGGCGCCGCCTGTCGCGCCACCTTTCGCGCCACCTTTCGCGCCACCTGTCGCGCCCGCTCGCGGCCCCGCCGTCGCCGCCCCGCCCCCCACCTGCGCACAGCCCCCCTTCGTGCGCGTCGAGCACCTGGCCAGGCGCTATGAGGAGCTGAGCGCGGTCGACGACGTCAGCATCGACATCGCGCAGGGCGAAATCTTCGCGCTGCTGGGTGCCTCGGGCTGCGGCAAGTCCACGCTGCTGCGCATGCTCGCCGGCTTCGAGCGCCCCGACCGCGGCCGCGTACTGCTGGCCGGGTGCGACATCACGGCGCTGGCCCCCTACGAGCGGCCGATCAACATGATGTTCCAGTCCTATGCGCTGTTCCCGCACCTGAGCGTGTACGACAACATCGCCTTCGGCCCGCGGCGCAGCGGCATGGACCGGCGGGCCGTGGACCAGCGGGTGCGCGAGATGCTCGAACTGGTCGAACTGCAGGCCTACGCGCGGCGCAGGCCCCACCAGCTGTCGGGCGGACAGCAGCAGCGCGTGGCGCTTGCGCGCAGCCTGGCCAGGCGTCCCCAGCTGCTGTTGCTGGACGAGCCGCTGGGCGCGCTGGACCGCAAGCTGCGTGAACGAACCCAGATCGAACTGGTATCCATCCTGCGCCGGGTGGGCGTGACCTGCGTCGTGGTCACCCACGACCAGGAAGAGGCCATGACCATGGCCGACCGCATCGCCGTGATGCGCGAAGGCCGCTTCGTGCAGGTGGGCGAGCCCCTGGAGATCTACGAAAACCCCAAGAGCCGCTTCGTGGCCGACTTCATCGGCAACGTCAACCTGTTCGCCGGCGAACTGGTCACCGACGAGCCCGAGCGCTGCGAGATCCGCACTCCGGAGGCCTTGTTCCACGTCGGCCACGGCATCCCCGGCACGCTGGGCATGCGCGTCAGCGTCGCGCTGCGCCCCGAGAATATGCGCCTGCAGGCAGGCCATGCACCCGGCGCGCCCAACCAGTTGCATGCGCGGGTCGCCGCGCGCGCCTACCTGGGCAGCTACACCCAGTACGAACTCGAACTCGCCGGCGGCCGGCGCATCCGGGTGGCGCAGGCCAACGCCGACCGCCACGTCGAGGCCTTCGACGGCGGCGCGCCGGTCACCGTGCGCTGGAGCGAGACGGCCGCGATGGTGATCCAGGACTGAAGGGGCCCGGGCGCCATGCCAGCCTCCGCCCCCTCTCCCCGCGCCGAGCCTGGCTCGGCGCACCGGCCCCGGCGCAACTGGGGCCGCGCGGCGCTGATCGCCGCGCCGCAGGCCTGGCTAGGCCTGTTCCTCCTGCTGCCCTTCGCCATCCTGCTCAAGATCAGCCTGTCGGAAAGCGACATCCTGGGCATCGGCTTCGAGCCCATGGTCTCGCTGGCGCGGCAGAACCTGGTGATCAAGCTGCGCCTGGCGGCCTACATCGCGCTGGTGCACGACCACCTGTACCTGCTCACCTACCTGTCCTCGCTGGGCTACGCGCTGGCCACCACGCTGCTGTGCCTGCTCGTGGGCTACCCGTTCGCGTACTTCGTCGCGCGCGCCCGCCCGGGCCGGCGCCCCGCGCTGCTGATGCTGGTGATGCTGCCCTTCTGGACCTCCTTCCTGATCCGCATCTATGCCTGGAAGAACCTGCTGGACACCAACGGGCTGGTGAACCAGCTGCTGCTGGCCGCCGGCCTCGTGCAGGCGCCGCTGCACATGATGTTCACGCCCTTTTCCTTCATGATCGGCATGGTGTACGGCTACATCCCCTTCATGATCCTGCCGCTGTACGCCACCCTGGTCAAGCTCGACCCGCGCCTGCTGGAGGCCTCCGCCGACCTCGGCGCCACCCCGTGGCAGAGTTTCTGGCGCATCACCGTGCCGCTGTCGCGCCCGGGCGTGCTGGCCGGCTGCGCGCTGGTGTTCATCCCCGCGGTGGGGGAGTACGTGATCCCCTCGCTGCTGGCCGGGCCCTCGACCCTGAACATCGGGCGCATCCTGTGGGACGAGTTCTTCAGCAACCTGGACTGGCAGCGCGCCTCGGCGGTGGCCTTCGTGATGGTGGCGCTGGTCATGCTTCCCATCGTGCTGTTCAGCCGGGCGCGCGCGCGTTCCCTGGAGGCCGTGGAATGAACTCCGGCCGCGGCTTCGCGCGGGCCTGGATGGGCCTGGTCTACCTGTTCCTGTACCTGCCCATCGCGGTACTGGTGGTCTATTCCTTCAATGCCTCGCGCATGGTCACCGTGTGGGGCGGCTGGACCCTGGACTGGTACGCCGCCGCCGTAGCCGACCGCGAACTCATGCGCGCCCTCGGGCTGTCGCTGAACATCGCGCTGGCCACGGCCACCGTGTCGGTGCTGCTGGGCACCCTGGCAGCCTTCGCGCTCGCGCGCTACCGGCGTTTCGCCGGCAAGGGCCTGCTGAACCTGATGGTCAACATCCCCCTGGTCATGCCCACGGTGGTCATCGCGCTGGCCCTGCTGCTGTTCTTCGTCGCCGTGCAGAAGGCTCTGGGCTTTCCGCACAAGGGCTTTTTCACGATCTTCATCGGCCACACGGTCATGGCCATGTCCTACGCCACGGTCGTCGTGCAGTCGCGCCTGAAGGAGGTCGACCGCTCGCTGGAGGAAGCGGCGATGGACCTCGGGGCGCGCCCGCTGCAGGTGTTCCGGCTGGTCACGCTGGCCTCGATCTCCCAGGCCCTGGTCTCGGCCTGGCTGCTGTGCTTTTCCCTGTCACTGGACGAGGTGGTGATCTCGGCCTTCCTGTCCGGCCCCGGATCGACACCGCTGCCGGTGCTGATCTTCTCGCGCGCGCGCCTGGGCCTGAGCCCGACCATCCACGTGGTCGGCGCCGTCACGGTCTACCTGGTCGTGCTCGCGGTGGCGGCCTTCGGGCTGCTCATGGCGCGGCGCTCGCTCCGCCGGGCCGCCCCCGCCTGACCCCCCGCCGGGCGCGCCGCGCCCCACGCCGGCCGATTGCGTACGCAGGTCCCGGCACGGTGGATAATTCGCTGCCAAGTCCCCGGCCGGCCTTCCGGCCGGGCTTCCGGCCGAGCCATCGGCCGGATGGCTTTGCCGGATCCGCCGCCGCGCCCCGAGCGCCCAACGACACCGACCTGCCCGCTGCTGCCCGCCATGCCCCACCGACCGGAACCCGTCGCGCTCGACGGCAATGCTCTCGGACTCACCGAATCCACGATCATGGGGGTGGCGGGAACCGCCCCCGTGTTCTCCATCGCCGCGACCAGCGCCGCGCTGGTGGCCGGCGTGGGCGTGCTGGCGCCCGCCAGCCTGCTGTACTGCGGGCTGATCATGTTCGGCGTGACCTTCGCCTACATGCACCTGAACCGGCTGGACGCCAATGCCGGGGCCTCCTACGCCTGGGTGAGCAGCATTTTCAGCCGCGCCCTGGGTTTCCTGGCCGGCTGGGCCCTGCTCGTGGCCTCGGCCATGTTCATGGTCTCGGGCACGATCCCGGCGGCCACCGCCACGCTGGCCCTGGTGCATCCGGCCGCGATGGGCAACACCGCGGTGGTCACGCTGGTGGCCGCCGGCTGGCTGATCCTGGTCAGCGCGGTGATCCTCAAGGGCATCAAGCTGACCAGCTACGTGCAGGTCACGCTGACCATGCTCGAGCTCGGCATCCTGGTGGTCATCGTCGGCACCGCGCTGTGGAAGTTCTCCGCCGCGCCGGCACACGCCATCCACTGGTCCGACTTCGACCCCCGGGCCTTCAGCCCCCATGTCTTCACCCTGGGCGCGCTGACGGCCATCTTCTTCTACTGGGGCTGGGACGTCACGGTCAACCTCAACGAGGAAACGCGCGATGGCAGCTGGGTGGCCAGCGTGGGCTCGCTGCTGGCCATGCTGATCATCATCGCGCTGTTCATCCTGTTCATGGTGGTGGCGCTGATGGCGCTGAGCGACAAGGAGATCCAGGGCGCCAACACCAACATCATGCTGGCCATCGCCGACAAGCTGTTCCCGCGCCCGTGGAACTACATGGCGGTGCTGGCCGTGATGCTCAGCACCCTGGGCACGCTGGAGACCTCCATCCTGCAGTTCACCCGCACCATGTTCGCGCAAAGCCGCGACGGCATGCTGCACCACCGCTACGCGCACCTGCACCCGACCTGGGACACCCCCTGGGTGGCCACGCTGGCCATCGCCGGCTTCGGCCTGCTGCTGCTGTTCCTGGCCTCCTTCATCCCCACGGTCAACCAGATCATCCAGGATTCCATCGACGCCATCGGCTTCCAGGCCTCCTTCTACTATGGGCTGGCCTGCCTGGCCTGCGCCTGGTACGTGTGGAAGCACCAGCGCGGATCGTGGTTCCACGTGGTGTTCTTCCTGCTGTGGCCGCTGTGCTCCGGGCTGTTCCTGTGGTTCATCGGCCTGTACAGCCTGCCCACCTTCGACGCCATGACCAACACCATCGCCATCGGCGGCGTGCTCATCGGGCTGGTGCCGTTCTGGCTCAACCGCAGGAAGGCCTTCCCCACGGCGCAGGCGCAGCCGGTCAACGAACTCTGAGCCCCGGCCCGCGCAGGCCCCACCCCGCCGTGGCGAAGCCTGCGAGCACCGCGCGCAGGCGCCAACCGGATACGTATGCGGACGTCATCGTGCCCGCGGCGCGCCCGGCAGGAGGGATTTGGCGAACACGATGCCCAAGACGGCCGGCGCGTTCCGCATGAACGGGGCCCCGGCCGCGGAGCCATCGCGCGCATGGCGGCGGGCTCCGGCACGCAGGACGTAGGCGGGGACAAACGTGCGAAGATTGCACCTGCGCGCGGCCGAGTCACGGTGTGCGCCTACCCCCGATCGAGGAGCCCCTGATGAATCAACCCACAGCGCGCGACACCTGGCACGCCCGCGCGGCCGACCGCATCTCCGCCGGCATCGACGGGCGCCTGCTCATCGATGGCCACCGCTACCACGCGGTGGACGGGCGCTGCTTCGACTGCGTCTCCCCGCTGGACGGCAAGGTCATCGCCCGCGTGGCGCGCGGCCAGGCGGCCGACGTGGAACTGGCCGTGACCAGCGCCCGCGCCGCCTTCACCGACGGGCGCTGGAGCGCGCGCTCCCCCGCGGCGCGCAAGAAGGTGCTGCTGGCCTTCGCCGAGCGCATCCGCGCCGCGCGCGAGGAACTGGCGCTGCTGGAGACCCTGGACATGGGCAAGCCCATCGCCGCCGCGCTGTCGGCCGACGTGCCCGGCACCGCGCGCTGCATCCAGTGGTACGCGGAGGCGGTCGACAAGGTCTACGGCGAAATCGCCCCCACCGGGCGCGACGCGCTGGCGCTGGTCAGCCGCGAGCCGGTGGGCGTGGTCGGCGCCATCGTGCCCTGGAACTACCCGCTGCTGATGACCTCCTGGAAAATCGGCCCGGCGCTGGCCGCCGGCAACAGCGTGGTGCTCAAGCCCAGCGAGCGCTCGCCCCTGAGCGCGCTGCGCCTGGCCGAGCTCGCGCTGGAAGCCGGCCTGCCCGAAGGCGTGTTCAACGTGGTGCCGGGCTTCGGCGCCGAAGCCGGCGAGGCGCTGGCGCTGCACATGGACGTGGACGCCATCGGCTTCACCGGCTCCACCCGCACCGGCCGGCGCATGCTGGAATACGCCGGACGCAGCAACCTCAAGCGCGTGTTCAACGAGCTCGGCGGCAAGTCGGCCAACATCGTGTTCGCCGACTACGAGGACCTGGAGCGCGCCGCCGCTACCGCGGCCGGCGCCATGTTCTACAACCAGGGCGAATCCTGCAACGCGCCCTCGCGCCTGCTGGTGCAGGACAGCATCGCCGACGCCTTCGTCGAACGCCTGGCCGCGCTGACCCCGGGCTATGCCCCCGGCGACCCGCTGGACCCGACCACCCGCCTGGGCGCGCTGGTCGACGCGCAGCAGACCGCCACCGTCATGGACTACATCCAAAGCGGGCTGCAGCAGGGCGCGCGCTGCGTGGCCGGCGGCGAGCAGGTGCTGCAGGAGACCGGCGGGCAGTTCGTCGCGCCCACGGTGTTCGACGGCGTGGACAACACCATGCGCATCGCGCGCGAGGAGATCTTCGGGCCGGTGCTGTCGGTGATCCGCTTCTCCACCGAGCAGGAAGCGCTGCGCATCGCCAACGACTCCAGCTACGGGCTGCACGCGGCGGTGTGGACCCGCAGCCTGGACCGCGCGGTGCGCGTGTCGCGCGCGCTGCACGCCGGCACCGTGCACGTCAACGAATACGATGAGGACGACATCACCGTGCCCTTCGGCGGGGTCAAGCAGTCCGGAAACGGGCGCGACAAGTCGCTGCACGCGCTGGACAAGTACTCCGAGCTGAAGACCACCTGGATGCGCATCGACCCGGCCTGATGTCCCAGCCCAGCCCCACCTCCGCGCTGCGTCCCGGCCAGTTCTCGCTGGCCGACTTCGACTTCGAGTTGCCGCCCGAGCTGATCGCGCAGCACCCCACCGCGCAGCGCAGCGCCAGCCGCCTGCTCGACGCCCGCGGGGACCTGCGCGACCGCGTGTACACCGAGCTGCCCTCGCTGCTCGAACCCGGCGACCTGATGGTGTTCAACGACACCCGGGTGATCAAGGCGCGGCTGTTCGGCGCCAAGGCCTCGGGCGGGGCGGTGGAGCTGCTGGTCGAGCGCGTGCTCGACGGCCACGAGGTGGTCGCGCACATGCGCGCCAGCCGCAAGCCCGCCGCCGGCAGCCGGCTGAGCATGCAGGGCGGCTTCGAGGCCGAGGTGCTGGGGCGCTGGCCGCAGCCCGACGGCGCGCTGTTCCACCTGCGCCTGAGTGGCGAGCCCTACGCGCTGATGCAGGCCCACGGCCACGTGCCGCTGCCCCCCTACATCACCCACGCCGACGACGCCGACGACGCGCGGCGCTACCAGACCGTGTTCGCGCGCGTGCCCGGCTCGGTGGCCGCGCCCACGGCGGCGCTGCACTTCGACGAGGCGCTGCTGGAGCGCCTGCGCGAGCGCGGCGTGCGCAGCGCGCACCTGACCCTGCACGTGGGCGCCGGCACCTTCCAGCCGGTGAAGGTCGATGACCCCGCCCACCACCCCATGCACAGCGAGCGCTTCATGGTGCCCGGCGCCACGCTGCAGGCCATCGCCGAGACCCGCGCGCGCGGCGGGCGCGTGCTGGCCGTGGGCACCACCACCGTGCGCGCCCTCGAATCGGTGGCCCGGGATCTGGGCGCCGAAGGCCTGGCCGCCGGCGCCGCGCGGGACTGGAGCGGCGAGACGGACATTTTCATCGCCCCCGGGCACCGTTTCGCCTGGATCGACCTGATGCTGACCAATTTCCACCTGCCCCGGTCCACGCTGCTGATGCTGGTCAGCGCCTTCGCCGGCATGGAGCCGATCCGCCGGGCCTATGCGCATGCGGTGCGGGAGCGGTACCGGTTCTTCAGCTACGGGGACGGGATGTTGCTGGAGCGGGGGTGAGGACGCGCATGGTTCATGCGCTGGATCAGCCTTCGCGGGGTTGACCCGGATTCAGGGGGGTGTGCGCGGGCGGCCATCCTTCCTATAGTTGCGAAAACGCATGGATGCGGACTTTTGCTCCGAATGTGTCATTTCGTAACTTTTGCAACCAGGTCCAGACATGCTTCGACGAACCATGCAGGTTGTCGCGCCGATCCGCTCCGCGGTCCCGATGCTTGTGGCCCCCATGTCGCGCCCGTGCACCGACCTGGACATCAGCGTGGTCTCGGAGCTCCAGGCCTTCGACCAGCTCGCCCCGGACTGGAAGGAGCTGCAGTCCCGAGACACCAGCAGCAGCATTTTCCTGAGCTGGGACTGGCAGCGCCTGTGGTGGAAGCACTATGGGAGCGACCGGGAACTGTGCATCGTCGTCGCTCGCATCGCCCACCAGGTGGTCGGGCTGCTGCCCCTGTACGTGGAGCGTCACCGGCGCGCTGGCGGACTGTTCGAGGCGCGCAAGCTGCGCCAGATCGGCGTGGGCGGAGACACGGCGCCCGACGATCTGGGAGGACTGTTCCTGCCCGAGCACGAACAGGACGCCAGCCGTGCCATCGTGCGCTACCTGGCCAGGGAGTTCCGGCGATGGGACATGCTCGACTGGAGCGACCTCGCACCTGGCACGGCACTGGCCCACGCGCTGCAGACGGAGCTGCGCGACGAGAGCCTGCGGGTGAACTCTGTGCTGTCGGATCCGATCACCTTCGGCAGGCTGCCCAGCTGCTGGGATGCCTACCGCAAGGGCTTGAGCCGCAACCGGCGCGAGGTCATGGGCCGCAAGCGGCGAAAGTTCGAAGCGCTTGCCGGCGCATGCTGCAGGCTCGTCGATGCCCCCACCGAGGTGGACGCGGCCTTCGATCGCCTGGCCGAGTTGCATCGTCTGCGCTGGTCGAGTCGCACCGAGCGTCCGGCGTTCTCCACGGCGCAGTACATGGGGTTCCACCGGGAACTCATGCGGGCGCTTGTGCCCCAGGGACGCCTGTGCCTGCTGGAACTCGAGCTCGGCGGCCGGAGCATCGCGATGCTCTACGGCCTGCGGTACAAGGGACGCTTCTGCCTGTTCCAGACGGGTTTCGATCCAGCGTACGCGCAGCATAGCCCGGGGGACGTGTTGATGGGTTACGCGGTCGAGTTGGCCATCGGCCAGGGGCATGACATCTTCGACATGCTCAAAGGCGATCACGAATACAAGCGCCACTTTTTCCAGGACTCGCGCCGGAACCTGCAGATCCGTGCATTCCGCCGCGGACTGGTCGACACCGCCTATCGCTTGCACGAGCTTCTCGGGCGCCTGCGCAACGCGCTGCACAAGGGCCGCGCCGCCCAAGCCGATCGGCACGGACCCGTTGTCTCGGGGAACGGCTCCGGCGCCGCGCGTCTACAGCTGCAGGCATGAGCGCGAAACCGACGCTGGCGAGGCCCCCGGTTGTCAGCGTGGTCATCGCGGCCTTCAACGCCGCCGAGACCCTGGGCGAGACGCTGCACAGTCTTCGACGGCAGACCTGGTCCGACTTCGAGATCGTGGTCGTGGACGACGGCTCGAACGACGGGACTCGGGCACTGCTTGAGGCCCAGGGCGACAAGGTGCGGACCTTCCGCCAGGAGAACGGCGGAATCGGCTCCGCCCGCAATCGCGGAATGCGCGAAGCGCGGGGGGAATTCATCGCCCTGATGGATGCCGATGACATCTGCGACCCGGCGCGCCTGCAGATCCAGCTCGACTACCTGCTGGCATGCCCCGAAATCCTTTTGTGCAGCACGGACTTCAGCAGCTTCGACGCCACGGGCCGGATCGAGCGATCCTCCATCGGTTCCTACTACTCGCGCTGCAACGCCGCTCATGGAGGCGTGGGTGCGCGCTACGACGAGCATGGCGGATTCGTCCTGCCGGTCGCCGCCTGCGGTCGGGCGATCGGCAGCGAGGTTGCCACGCACTCGGGCCGGCCCTTCGAGCAACTGCTGCTCGGAAATTTCATCCACCCGCCGACCGTGATGTTCCGGCGCGCAGTCCTCGACCTGGCAGGAAATTTCGATCCTTCCATACGCATCGCATGCGAGTGGGAATGGCTGGTCCGCGTCGCCCGAGCCGGAGCCGTGGGCTATATCGACCTGCCCCTGCTCGGATACAGGCGCTCGGCGAGCCAGATTTCCTCCAGCCCGGCGATGAACCTGGATTCACTTCGTGTGGCCCTGGCCATGCACCGACGCTATGCGCGCCCGAGCTCGCTGGAGCCGGGAGCGGTCCGCCGGCAACTGGGGCGCCTGGAGTTGCAGGCCGCCTACGCCATCGCCCCCGAGCGACGGCGCATGGCCCTGGCCTTGCTGGCCTCCAGCCTGTTGCGTCGCGGCGTGCTCAGCAGCTTGAGCCTGCGAACCCTCGTGCGCGCGCTGGTTCCCGGCGCCATGCTGCTCCGGCTGCGAGCGGCGCGCCGCCGCCGGAGCTCAACGCCCCAACAAGCGTCTTAGCCAGGATCCAGGTCCGCGCGCCGGCGCGTCAGGCGCGTCGCCTCCGATCGACGCTTCCGCCTCGCCGGAGCCCTGCGTACCGAGTTCGATTCCGGCGACCAGCTGCCCCAGGGTTTCGAAGATCAGGCGACGTAGCTCGATACGGGCTCCACCGCGCGCGGCAAACTCGACCACGGCGCGATTGGCCAGCAGCGAATGTCCGCCGAGGTCGAAGAAGTTGTCCGTGCGGCGCACGTCGGGGCTTCCGAGCAGTTCCGACCAGATCCCGGCCATGAGGCGCTCGGCCGGCGTGCCCAGGTCCTGCGCGGCGCCCGAACGAGCCGGCGCCTCGTCCCGCGGGATCGGCAGCGCGCGCCGGTCGAGCTTGCCGTTGGGCAGGCGCGGCAGCGCGTCCAGCGCCACGAAGTGCTGGGGCACCATGTACGCGGGCAGGGTCATGCGCATGTGCTCGCGCAGCGCATCCGCCGACGCGTCGCCCACACAGTAGGCCACCAGCCGGACGTCTCCGGGAACGTCCTCGCGCACGATCACCACGCAGTCGCGCATCTGCGGGTGCGCCAGCAGTCGCGACTCCAGCTCGCCCAGCTCGATGCGGTAGCCACGCACCTTGACCTGGAAGTCCAGCCGACCTCGATGCTCCAGCAGGCCGTCCGGCAGCCACCGCCCGCGGTCGCCCGTGCGGTACATTCGCCCGCCCTCGCTCCACGGATCGCTCACGAAACGCTCCGCAGTCAGCTCCGGGCGCGCGAAATAGCCGCTGGCCACCCCCGCGCCGCCAATCCATATCTCCCCGGACACGCCCACCGCGCATGGCTGGCCTTGCGGGTCGAGTACGTACACCTGCGTGTTATCGATGGGCCTGCCGATCGAGATGACCGGCGTGCCAGGCACCACGCGCCAGCAAGTCGACCACACCGTCGTCTCGGTCGGGCCGTACATGTTCCAGACCTCGCCACAGCGCCCGAGCAGGGCCGCGGCCAGTTCGGGCGACAGGCTCTCGCCTCCCACCAGCGCGCGGAACCCGGGCGATCCGGACCACCCGGAGTCGACCAGCATGCTCCAGGTGCCGGGGGTCGCCTGCATCACCGTGATTGCCTGCGTGTCGAGCAGGCCTCGCAGGCGGTCCGCGTCCATAGCGTCCTCGCGCGTGGCGATCACTGCGCAGGCCCCCACCGCCAGCGGCAGCAACAACTCCAGCACGGCGATGTCGAAACTCAGCGTGGTCACCGCGAGGATGCGGTCCGCGGCCCCAAGCCCAGGCTCCCGGCGCATCGACGACAGGAAATTGACCACCGCCGCATGCGGAACCACCACACCCTTGGGGCGCCCCGTCGAGCCCGACGTGTAGATCACGTAGGCCGCATCCTCGCCCCGGGCGTCGCACTCCGCGTCCGGCTCCTGCGGCACCGACGGCAGCGCCTCGAGCGCCTCCCTCTCGGCGTCCAGCAGCAGCAGCGGCACGGGCATGCCCTCCCACGTCGCCTGGCTTGCCTCGGTGGTCACCAGCAGGATCGGTTGCGCATCCTCGATCATGTCCTGCAGGCGCTGCCGGGGAAATGCCGGCTCGAGCGGAAGGTACGCCGCGCCGCTGCGCAGCACCGCCAGCTGCGCCACCACCATGTCGATGCCGCGCTCGACCCCGAGCCCCACCAGCCGGCCCCGGCGCGCCCCGCGCGCTCGCAGCATGCGCGCGAACTGCTCGACCCTGCGCCACAGCTGCGCATGGCTGAGCTCCCGGCCCTGCGAGTCCCGCAGCGCCGGAGTCGAATCGCCGCGATGCTCCAGCAGCAACGCGTGGACCGTGCGCGCCGCCGGCAGCTCGCGCGCCGTCGCGTTCCACTGGCGCAGGTGTTCCAGGTCTGCGGGGGTCGTCGTCGCCAGCGTGCGCAACGCCGCGTTCGGATGCTCGACGATCTGCTCGACCAATTGCAGGTAGGCCTGGAGCATGGCGTCGACCATGCCCTCGGAGAACAGCTCGTCGGAATAGGCGAACCCGAGGATCGGCGCCACCTCCGTGGCCACGTGCAACGACAGGTCGAATTGGGTTGCCCGGCCGTGCATGCGATAGGGCGTCGTGTCGAGACCGTCGAGGCACACCTCGCTTTCAGGGGTGTTCAGCACGTTGAACAACACCCGCAGATCGGCGCCCGCCTCGACGATGCGCTCCGCACGCAGACGATCCATCAGATAGTCGTAGGGCAGGTCCTGGTTCTCGAACGCGGCGAGGGCCGCGGCACGGACCTCGCGCAGCAGTTCGGCGACCGTCGCGTCGGGATCGACCGGCACGCGCATGACCAGGGTGTTGACCAAGCTGCCGACGACATCCTCGGTGTATTCGTGATTCCGGTTGGCCACAGGAAAGCCGACGGCGATGTCGTCCTGGCCGCACCAGCGCGAGAGCAGCAGCTGGAACGCGGCCAGCAGGGTCATGAAGGGCGTCACCCCATGGCTCGAGGAAAAGCGCTTTACCCGATCCATCCAGGCCACGCCGACCTCGGCACGCAACGAGGAGCCGGCGCTAGTCTCGCGCATGCCGCGCTTGCGATCGGTGGGCAACTCCAGCGGAACCATCCCACGCAGGCGCTCGATCCAGCGTTGCGCCTGGGCCTGTAAGGCCGCGTCGTCGAGCCGGCGCCGCTGCCAGAACGCGTAGTCGGCGAAGTCGTAACGCTTCGCGGGCAGCCGGGCCGCCTCGTCCGCCCGCTGCGCGCGGTACAGCTCGGCCAGCTCGCGCCACACGATGGCCCGGGCCCAGTCGTCGAGCACGATGTGGTGCATGACCAGCACGAACACATGCTCCGCTTCGCCGAGACGGACCAGCAGGAAGCGGTGCAGGGGACCCCGCTCCAGATCGAAGGGTTCGGCGATGGCGCGCTGGAGCTGCTCCGACCAGTCCGGATCGGAGCCGGCGTCGAGCAGGGTGAGCCGGGCCTCCGACGGCGCGTCTACCCACGCCATCGGCTCCAGCTTCCCGAACGCGAAGCGGGTGCGAAAGGCCTCGTGACGCGCGACCAGCGCCGTCAGGGCGCGCCTCAGGCTGCCGACATCCAGGGCCCCGCGCAGGTGCCGCGAATCCCCCATGTTGTAGGCCGCGCCGAGCGGGTCGAGTTGGTGGATGAGCCACATGCGGCGCTGCGAAAACGACACCTGTAGCGGTCCGCCGCGGTCGACCGCGGTCATCGCCTCGGTCGACCACTGCGGCCAGTTGCCCTCGAGCACCTCCGCCAGCCCGGCGATGGTCGGATGGTCGAACATGGTCGACAGCGGCACGTCCACACCGAAGGTGCTGCGCACCCGCGACACCACCAGGGTCGCACTCAGCGAATCCCCCCCAAGCTCGAAAAAATTCGAGCGCGTTCCGATAGTCTTCGCCTTGCTCAGCACCCCTCGCCAGATCTCCAGCAGCGTAGCCTCCACGCCGCTGCGCGGCCCCGAGCTGTCCGGCTCCCGCGCCTCGAAACTCGGCTCCGGCAGCGCGCGGCGGTCGAGCTTGCCGTTGGGCAGGCGCGGCAACGCGTCCAGCGCCACGAAGGCCGCCGGCACCATGTAGGCAGGTAGCCCCGCCGCCAGTTCGGCGCGCAGATCGTCGATCCCGCCCCCCGGGGCCACGACATAGGCCACCAGCGCCAGGGCCTGCGCCTGCCCGTGGGTCACCACCGCAGCCTCGCGCACCCCGGCGCAGGCATACAACGCGGCCTCGATCTCGCCCAGCTCGACGCGCTGACCACGCAGCTTGACCTGCGTGTCCAGGCGCCCGAGGAACTCCAGGCGCCCATCGGCCAGCCAACGCACCCGGTCGCCGGTGCGGTACAGCCTGCCGCCCGCATGCCACGGGTCGTCCACGAAGCGTTCGGCCGTCAACTCCGGGCGCTTGAGGTAACCCCTGCCCACCCCGACGCCCCCGACGGAAAGTTCCCCGGCCACCCCGCAGGGCAGCGGGCGCCCTCTGTCGTCGAGTACGTACAGCTTCACGTTGGCCGTCGGTCGCCCGATCGGCACGATGGCCCGCGGCTCCAGCGGCAGCGCCACCTCCTGCCACGCGCTGTCGCAGCTCGCCTCGCTGGGGCCGTAGAAATTGCCCAGCCTGACCCCGGGAAAGGCATGCAGGAACTGCCCGGCCAGATCGCTGTCCAGCGCCTCGCCTCCGCACAACATGTAGCGCAACGGGACCGGCGCGCGGAACCCCGGCGCCGCCAGCAGCGCGCGCAGCAGCGACGGCACGAGCGTGAGAATCGTGATTCCGCGGCGGCCGACCTCCAGCGCCAGCGCGTCGACATCGCGCTCCAGCCCCGGCGGCGGCAGCACCAAGGTCGCACCGAAGGCCAGCGTGCCCAGGATCTGCCAGATCGACGGATCGAAGCTGATCGACGTCGATTGCAGAACCCGGTCCTCGGAACGAAAGCCGAGTACCCGATGGTGGTACCACAGCAGGTCGTTGGCCAGCCCCCGCTGCAGGTTCATCGCTCCCTTGGGCCGCCCCGTCGAGCCCGACGTGAAGATCACGTAGGCCAGGTCTTGCGGGCCCGCCTCGTCGGCCAGGCGCTCCACCGCCCCCTCGGGCACCGGGCCGCCGTCGGCCTCGACCACCAGCACCCGTGCCGACGGCGCCAGTTCGGCGAACATCCGCGCACTACCCGCATCGCTCAACAGCACCGGCGCGTCCGCGTCCTCCAGCATCTGGCGCAGGCGCTGCGCCGGGTAGTCGGGGTCCAGCGGCATGAAGGCCCCGCCCGCCTTCACGACGGCCAGCAGACCCACCACCAGCCCGAAGCCGCGCCGCATGCCCAGCCCGACGATCACCTCCGGTCCCACACCGGCCGCGCGCAGACGCACCGCCCAATGCTCCGACAGGCGGTCGAGCTCGAGGTACGACATCGACGCATCGCCGAACACCAGCGCCGTCGCCTCCGGCACGGCATCGGCACGCGCACGCAGCCACGACGCGACGCCTCCTTCGATCCGGTAGTCCACCTCGCTGGCGTTCCAGGTCGACAGCACCTGCTCGCGCTCCGCCGCGTCGTACCAGGCCAACTCCCCGATCGGCGTCTCGGGCGACGCCACTACCGAGCGCAGCAACACGTCGAAGCGCCGCGCCATGCGCTCGACCATCGCTTCGTC
>NZ_KB898479.1 GCF_000377645.1 Thiomonas sp. FB-6
AGCACCGTGACGCGATCGCACAGCCCCATGACCAGCTTGACGTCGTGCTCGATCAGCAGGATCGTGCGCCCGTCCTGGCGAATGGTCACCAGCAACTCGCGCAACTGCAGCTTCTCGGTGGCGTTCATGCCGGCGGCCGGCTCGTCCAGCGCCAGCAGCTTGGGCTCGGTGGCCAGCGCGCGCGCGATCTCCAGACGCCGCTGGTCGCCGTAGGACAGCGTGCGCGCGCGGTAGTCGGCGTACTGCTCGATGCCCACGTACTGCAGCAACTCGTAGGCGCGCTCGCGGATGGCGCGCTCCTCCTGGCGAAAGCGCGGCGTGCGCAGCACCGCCCCCAGCACCGCGCTCTTCGTGCGCGTGTGGCGCCCCACCATCACGTTCTCCAGCGCCGTCATGTCCGGGAACAGGCGGATGTTCTGGAAGGTGCGCGCGATGCCCTCGTGCGCCACCTGGTGCACCGCCTCGGGCTTGTAGGCGCGCCCTTCCAGCAGGAACTCGCCCCCGTCGGGCTTGTACATGCCGGTGATCACGTTGAAAAAGGTGGTCTTGCCCGCCCCGTTGGGGCCGATCAGGCCGTAGATCTGGCCCCGGTGGATCTCCAGGCCCACCTCCGACAGCGCCTGCAGGCCGCCGAAGCGCTTGGAAGCGCCCGAGACCTTCAGCGTCGGCACGCCACCGCCAGCCGCCGGCGGCTGCTCCTCGATCACGTCGAGTTGCGCGCTCATGATTGCACCTCCCCCGCCACCGCGGCCGATTTGCGCGCGCCGTTGCCGATGCCCAGCGAGGCCACCGACTTGCCGTGCTCGGGCGCGGGCCACAGCCCCTTCGGACGCACCAGCATGATCAGGATCATCGCCAGCGAGTAGATCAGCTGGCGCAGGATCCCGCTGTCGATGTACACATGGTTGAACGCCGCCTGCTGCCAGTCCGAGATGAAGCCCGTATAGCGCAGCGCCTCCGGCAGCACCGACAGCAGGATCGCCCCCAGGATCACCCCCGGAATGTTGCCCATGCCCCCGATCACCACCATCGCCAGCACGTTCACCGATTCCATCAGCGAGAACGACTCCGGCGACACGAAACCCTGGAAGGCCGCGAACATCACCCCCGCCACGCCCCCGAAGGTCGCCCCCATCGAGAAGGCCAGCAGCTTCATGTTGCGCGTGTTCACCCCCATCGCCTTGGCCGCGATCTCGTCCTCGCGCATGGCCATCCACGCCCGCCCGATGCGCGAGTCCTGCAGCCGGTAGCAGATGAACACCGTGATCGCCGCCAGCGCCAGGAACAGCCAGTAGTACTCGGTCACCGAGTTGATCGTGTAGCTGCCGATGTGGATGCTCTGGTTCAGGTGCCACCCGAACATGCTCACCCCGTGGATCCCCGAGATCCCCTGCGGCCCGTTGGTGATGTCCACCGGCGCGTTCAGGTTGTTCATGAATATGCGGATGATCTCCCCGAAGCCCAGGGTCACGATGGCCAGGTAGTCCCCCCGCAGCTTGAGCACCGGCGTGCCCAGCAAAATGCCGAACAGCGCCGCCAGCCCCGCCCCCAGCGGAATCACCAGCCAGATCGACACGTTGAAGCCGTGCGGCCACAACCTCCCCAGCGTGTCGAAGTTGTCCGTCAGCTGCGTCGACGACAGCAGCGCGAACATGTACGCCCCCACCGCGTAGAAGGCGATGTAGCCCAGGTCCAGCAGCCCCGCCAGACCCACCACGATGTTCAGCCCCAGCGCCAGCATCACGTACAGCATCGAAAACGCCGCGATGCGCACCCACGCGTCTCCGAAGCTCTGCAGCCCCAGCGGCATCACCAGCATGACGCCCGCGGCAATGAGGAAGCCCAGGAACTTGGTGTTACTCGTATTGGTCGATTGCATGCTCGTCTCCCGCTCAGGCGCGATCGGCCACGCGCTCGCCCAGCAGCCCCTGCGGGCGCAGCGTGAGCACCAGGATCAGCACGATGAACGCGAAGATGTCCTGGTAGTTGCTGCCGAACATCCCGTGCGTGAAGGTGCCGATGTAGCCCGCCCCCAGCACCTCGATCACCCCCAGCAGAACCCCCCCCACCATCGCCCCGCCCATGTTGCCGATGCCTCCCAGCACCGCCGCCGTGAAGGCCTTCAGCCCCGGCGTGAAGCCCATGTAGAAGTTCGCCGTCGAGAAGTTCGCGTACCACATCACCCCCGCGATCGCCGCCAGCACCGCGCCGATCACGAAGGCCGCCGAAATCACCAGGTTCGGGTTCACCCCCATCAGCGAGGCCACCCGCGGGTTCTCCGCCGTCGCCCGCATCGCGCGCCCCAGCTTGGTGTGGTTGATCAGCACCGTCAGCCCCACCAGCAGCACCACCGTGACCACCAGAATGGCAATCTGCACCTGCGTGATCACCACCCCGTCCATGTTGATCACGCGGTTCGGGAACATCTCCGGGAACACCTTGTAGTCGCGCCCCCACACCACCATCGCCAGCGTCTCCAGCAGGATCGACATGCCGATGGCCGTCACCAGCGGCGCCAGCTTGGGCGCGTTGCGCAGCCGCCGGTACGCCAGGCGCTCGATGAAAAAGTTCAGCGTCCCGCACACCGCCATCGCCGCCACCAGCGCGATCGCCAGCACCAGCGGCCAGGGCATCCCCGGCGTCACCGCGTGCAGGAACCGGAACATGCTGTACGACGTCAGCGCCCCCACCATCATCACGTCGCCATGGGCGAAGTTGATCAGGTTGACGATCCCGTAGACCATCGTGTAGCCCAGGGCGACTAGGGCATACATGCTGCCCAGCACCAGGCCGTTCACCAACTGTTGAATAAGTGTTTGCATCCCGAAAGTCCTTGTGGGTACGGTGCACGCGATGCGGCTACCCATGCGACCTCGGGGTCTCGCGGAAGGTGATTCCGCGCTTCCCCCGCCGGGGCTCCGCCCGTGCCTGGTGGGCTCGGACAGGACTCCGGCATGCCGATGAGTCTCCTGGTGGCAGACCACACAGGCGCACCCGTGATCTTGCCGACTTTGTAGGTTTAACCGGTAATGATAACCACGGGGATTAACCCGCCTCCCCCACAGGCCGGGGGCAAAACTTGTTGCGCGATGTTCCCGAGCTGTGCTCGCTTGCGCGCGCCTGCGGAAGCAGCAGCAAGATGCATGCCTGAATGCTGCGACGCACAATGCGAGTGCGCACGGCGCGGCGGCGCGAGCCCGCGGCGCTCAATCGCTGGGACCGCCGCCCGGATCGTCGGCCCGATCGCCGGCCGCATCGCCGCTCGCGTCCTCCCCGGCGGCCGCGCCGGGCAGGCCCGCGCGGGCCTGGCGGTTCAGGCGCCGCAACTCGGCCAGGCGCTCGCCCAGGCGCGCCTCCAGACCGCGGGGCGTGGGGCGGTACAGGCGCGCTTCCGGCATGCTCTGCGGGAAGTAGCGCTCGCCGGCGGCGAAGGCGCCCGGTTCGTCGTGGGCATAGCGGTACGCCGCGCCCGCACCAATTTCGCGCATCAGGCGCGTCGGTGCATTGCGCAGGTGCATGGGCACCGGCGCGCTGCCGTGCCGGCGCACCAGTTCGCGCGCCTCGCCGGCGGCCACGTAGGCGGCGTTGGACTTCGGCGCCAGCGCCAGGTACAGCACGGCCTGCGCCAGCGCCAGTTCGCCCTCGGGGCTGCCCAGGCGCTCGTAGGCGGCCATCGCGTCCAGGCTCAGCGACAGCGCGCGCGGATCGGCCAGCCCGATGTCCTCGCTGGCCATGCGGATCAGGCGCCGGCCGATGTAGGCCGCGTCCACGCCGCCGTCGACCATGCGCGTGAACCAGTACAGCGAGGCGTCGGGATCGCTGCCGCGCACCGATTTGTGCAAGGCCGAGATGACGTCGTAGAACTGATCGCCGCCCTTGTCGTAGCGCCTCAGGGTCTCGGCCAGCGCCGATTGCAGCAGCGCCATGTCCACGCTGGCGCTGCCCGCGGCGCGCGCCGTGGCGGCCACCGCCTCGACCGCGTTGAGCAGGCGCCGGCCGTCGCCGTCGGCGTGCTCGGCCAGCAGGCGCAGCGCGTCGGGCTCGATGTCCGCAACGCCGCTGGCCTGCAGGCCGCGGCGCGCGAGCAACTCGAGCTCGGGGGGCTGCAGCGGCTGCAGCACGTACACGGTGGCACGCGACAGCAGCGCGCTGTTGACCTCGAAGGAGGGGTTCTCGGTGGTCGCGCCGATGAAGGTGAACAGGCCCGATTCGACGTGCGGCAGGAAGGCGTCCTGCTGGCTCTTGTTGAAGCGGTGCACCTCGTCGACGAACACCAGCGTGGGCTGGCCCCCGGCGCGCGCCGCCTGCGCCTGCACCACCGCCTCGCGGATTTCCTTGACCCCGGCGAGCACCGCGGAAATGGCGATGAAATGGGCGCCGAAGCGCTGCGCGATGAGCCGGGCCAGCGTGGTCTTGCCCACCCCGGGCGGGCCCCACAGGATCATCGAATGCAGGCGCCTGGTGTCGAAGGCCAGGCGCAGCGGCCTGCCGGGGGCCAGCAGGTGGGTCTGCCCGATCACCTCGTCGATGCCGCGCGGGCGCAGGCGCTCGGCCAGCGGCGCCTCGGCACCCGCGTCGGCCGGGCCCGGGCCTTGCGGCCTCGCGGGCTCGCTCGGGTCGGGATCGAACAGGTCGGCGCTGCGGACCATGGGCGGAGCGCGCGAGGCTTCAGGCGCCGCCGGGGCGGATCACCGCGGCCCCGGGCGGCGGGGTGAATTCGAAGGTCCCGGCGGGAAAGCTCGGGTTGTCCCGCTGCGCACTGAAGCGGATGGTCGAGGTGCGGCGGAAGGCATCGCGCAGCACCATCTGCTCCAGCTGCGGCCCCCGCGCGCCCTCGCGCAGGCCCAGGCGCACCCAGACAAAGGAACCGTCGGCACTGCGCGGCGTGGCCTGCACCCATTGCAGCCCGCCCTGCGCGGGCAGCGCCTGCAGCCGGAACACCCGCTGCACGTCGGCGCCGGCCAGCAAGGCCGCCGGCGTGCCGCCCAGGGCCTGGGACTGGCTGCTGACGGTCACCTGGTCCAGGTCGTGGTCGTAGGTCCAGATGGTGCTGCCGTCGCTGACGATGTCCTGCCGGTAGGGCTTGAGGTACACCCAGCGGAAGCGTCCCGGGCGCTCGAAGGAGAAGCTGCCGGAGGACACTTGCGGCGTGCCGCCGTTGGCGGTGGCCACGCTTTGCGTGAAGTCGGCCTGCGCGCCGTGGGTGTCGCGCAGCCACTGCTGCAGCAGCGCCAGTCCGTCGGGCGGCGCCGCGGAGGCGGCCAGCGGCAGGGCCGCGCCGAACAGGGCCAGGCCCGCCAGCAGGCGCCGGCGGGCGGGAAGGAATGCGGGGATGCGGGACATCGGCGGGTGCCTCGGAGATGGGAAAATGTCTTGGAACCAGGAAGCCGGTCGCGGCGGCGCGCCCCGCGCGGGGCCCGGGACTCAGGGCTCGCCGCGCGCCGGCACCAGGATGTCGCGGTTGCCGTTGCTCGACAGCGGCGAGACCAGGCCGGCCTTCTCCATCTGGTCCAGCAGGCGCGCCGAGCGGTTGTAGCCGATGCGCAGATGGCGCTGCACCAGCGAGATCGAGGCCTTGCGGTTCTGCAGCACGATCTGCACCGCCTGGTCGTACAGCGGGTCGCTCTCGGCGTCGCCGCCGCCCTCGAATCCGCCGGCCTCGCCGTCGGCACCGAGCTCGGGCTCGAGCAGGCCGGGCACGTAGTCGGGCTCGCCCTGGGTCTTGAGCTGCTCGACCACGCGGTGCACCTCGGAGTCGGAGACGAAGGCGCCGTGCACGCGCTGCGGCGCGCCGGAGCCGGGCGGCAGGTACAGCATGTCGCCCATGCCCAGCAGGCTTTCCGCGCCCATCTGGTCGAGAATGGTGCGCGAGTCGACCTTGCTCGACACCTGAAAGGCGATGCGCGTGGGAATGTTGGCCTTGATCAGCCCGGTGATCACGTCCACGCTGGGGCGCTGCGTGGCCAGGATCAGGTGGATGCCCGCGGCGCGCGCCTTCTGCGCCAGGCGCGCGATGAGTTCCTCGATCTTCTTGCCCACCACCATCATCAGGTCGGCCAGTTCGTCGATGACCACCACGATGAAGGGCATGTGCTGCAGCGGCTCCGGGCTCTCCGGGGTCAGCGACAGCGGGTTGGGCACGTGCTCGCCGCGCTGCGCCGCCTCGGCGATGCGCGCGTTGTAGCTGGCCAGGTTGCGCACGCCCAGCTTGCTCATGACCTTGTAGCGCCGGTCCATCTCGCCCACGCACCAGTTCAGCGCGTGCGCCGCCTGCTTCATGTCGGTGACCACCGGAGCCAGCAGGTGAGGGATGCCCTCGTAGACGCTCAGCTCGAGCATCTTCGGGTCGATCATGATCAGGCGCACCTGGCGCGCCTCGGCCTTGTACAGCAGGCTGAGGATCATCGCGTTGATGCCCACCGACTTGCCCGAGCCGGTCGTGCCCGCCACCAACAGGTGCGGCATGCGCGCCAGGTCGGCGACCACCGGCTTGCCCACGATGTCCTTGCCCAGGCCCATGGTGAGCATGGACTGCGCGTCGTTGTAGACCTGCGAGCCCAGGATCTCGCCCAGCCCGATGGTCTGGCGCTTGGCGTTGGGCAGTTCCAGCGCCATGGTGTTCTTGCCGGGGATGGTCTCCACCACGCGGATGCTCACCAGCGACAGCGCGCGCGCCAGGTCGCGCGACAGCGTCACCACCTGGGAGCCCTTCACGCCGGGCTCGGGCTCGACCTCGTAGCGGGTGATCACCGGGCCGGGCAGCGCCGCGACCACGCGCACCGACACGCCGAAGTCCTTGAGCTTCTTCTCGATCAGGCGGGAGGTGAACTCCAGGGTCTCGGCCGACACCGCGTCGCGCGCGGCCTGCGCCTGATCCAGCAGATCCAGCGTGGGCAGGGCCGAGTTGGGCATTTCCTGGAACAGCGGCTTCTGGCGTTCGCGCTGCACCCGCGGCGACTGCGCCACCTGCACCACCGCCGGCTCGATGAACACGGGGGCGAACACCTCCTCGGCCTCGCGCGCCGCCTGGTCCTGCACGTCGGCCTCGCGCTCGCGCAGCGCCTGCTGGCCGGCCTCGCGGTCCTGGCGCAGCGCGCGGCGCGCACGCAGGCGGGTCCAGGCCCATTCGATGCCCGCGCCGGTGCGCTCCGCGGCGTCCACCCAGCTGAAGCGGGCGAACCAGGACAGCGACAACAGGAACATGGCCAGCAGCACGATGGCGCTGCCGGTGAATCCCAGCAGATGCTGCAGGGCAACACCCAGCCAGGAGCCGACCACCCCGCCGGCCTGGCCCGGCAGCAGCGCGCCCAGGTGCCACAGGCGCGTGGCTTCCAGCGCCGCGCTGGACAGCGGGAGCAGCGCGAGCCCGGCCGCGAAACCCAGGCGGCGCCACCAAGGCGCGGCTTCGGCCTCTTCGGCGGGCTCCAGCGCGGCCGGGTGGGCGTGGCGCCAGGCCCGCAGCAGCGCGTACAGGCCCATGGGCAGGATCCACAGGGCCGAGAAGCCGAGCAGGAAGTACAGGATGTCGGCGACCCAGGCGCCGGCCGCGCCCACCAGGTTCGCGGTGGCATGGGCGGCGGTGCCGGAGGTCGACCAGGAGGGGTCGTCGCGGTGGTAGCTGAGCAAGGCCAGCAGCAGCAGCAGCCAGGCGATGGCGCCGCTGGCCAGGCGGAGTTCGGCGAGCAGGCGGCTCTTGCGCGCGGCGGGACGGCGCGGCTCGTTGCGCGGACCGATCCAGGGCAGGGAAAAACGACTCAAGGTTGCAACGGAGTAGTACGCGGCCGGTGCTCGCCCGCGCGGCTCAGGTCATGTTGGCGATGCGATCGCGCACCACCAGCGAGCCGTCGTCGCGGTCGAGCACCAGCGACTGTTGTTCGAAATCCTTCATCACGCGGCTGACCATCTCGCGCGACGCGCCGACCATCTTGGCCAGGTCCTGGCGCGAGGGCTTGTTGCGCACGATGCGTTCGGCGCCGTCGGGCTCGCTCATTTCCAGCAGCGCGCGCGCAACCCGCCCGTAGACATCCAGCAGGGCCAGCGACTCGATCTTGCGATCGGCGCCGCGCAGGCGGTGCACCAGCCCGCGCATGATCGAGAAACTCATGCTGGTGTTCTCGGGCAGGCTCTGCAGGAAGGCCACGCGCCCGAGCATCAGCACGTCGGTCTGCACCTCGGCGATGACCGAGGCGGAATGGGGCTGGCCGTCGATCAGGCTCATCTCGCCGACGTGGTCGCCGGGATGCAGCACCGCCAGGATGACCTCGCGCCCGCGCGAATCCACGCTGATCACCCGCGCCCGTCCGGCCAGGATGATGAACAGCGCGTTCGAGCGCCCGCCCTGTTCGACCAGGCATTCGCCGCGCTTGTAGCGCTTTTTCACGATGGACTGCGACAGCGTCCAGGCTTGCGCCTCGGTGAGCACCGAGAACATCGGCACGCGCCGCACCAGATCGATATTCGAGATCGCAACCATGTCGTGTCCGCCGCTGTGGCCCTTGCGCATGCTAACCCAGCGCGGGGCCGCCCGAACGCCCCGGCGCGCGCCGGGGCCGCGCCCTAGAATTCCGGATTCCCGGGAGCGCGCCCGGCACGCCCCCTCCGCCCCGGCGTTTCCATCAACCATTCACGGGATTTTCATGAGCACCCGACACGCCAAAGTCCTCATCCTCGGCTCCGGCCCGGCCGGCTATTCGGCCGCGGTGTACGCCGCGCGCGCCAACCTCAAGCCCCTGCTGGTCACCGGCATGGCGCAGGGTGGCCAGCTGATGACGACCACCGAGGTCGACAACTGGCCCGCCGACGTGGACGGGGTGCAGGGCCCCGACCTGATGGCCCGCTTCGAGGCGCATGCGCGGCGCTTCGACACCGAAATCGTGTTCGACCACATCCATACGGTGGATCTGAAATCCCGCCCCTTCGTGCTGCAGGGCGACAGCGCCACCTACACCTGCGACGCGCTGATCATCGCCACGGGTGCCTCGGCCAAGTACCTGGGGCTGCCCAGCGAGCAGGCCTTCATGGGGCGCGGGGTCTCGGGCTGCGCCACCTGCGACGGCTTTTTCTACCGCGATCAGGACGTCTGCGTGGTGGGCGGCGGCAACACCGCGGTGGAGGAGGCGCTGTACCTGACCGGCATCGCGCGCAAGGTCACGGTGATCCACCGGCGCGACCGCTTCCGCGCCGAGCCCATCCTGATCGACCGCCTGATGCAGCGCGTGGCCGAGGGCAAGGCCGAGCTGCGCCTGTGGAGCGAGCTGGACGAGGTGCTGGGCGACGCCAGCGGGGTCACCGGCGTGCGCCTGCGGGACAACCGCAGCGGCCAGACCAGCGAGCTCGCGCTGTCGGGCTGTTTCGTCGCCATCGGGCACCAGCCGAATACCGCCATCTTCGAGGGCCAGCTGGCGATGAAGGACGGCTACATCGTCACCCGCAGCGGCCTGGAGGGCATGGCCACCGCCACCAGCGTGCCCGGCGTGTTCGCGGCCGGCGACGTGCAGGACCACGTCTACCGCCAGGCCATCACCAGCGCCGGCACCGGCTGCATGGCCGCGCTGGACGCGCAGCGCTACCTCGAAAACGAGGCTTGAGGACATCAGCCCCCACGCTCGCTGCGCTCGCTGCCTCCCGAGGGGCCGCGGTCGGCCGCGACGCCAGCTACGGCGCCCCGGCAGCTTCGGGCGCGGGCGGCGCCGCGTCGAGCCAGTTCGCGCGGTAGTGCAGCAGCTCGTCGATGGACTCGTGGATGTCGGCCAGCGCGGTGTGCTCCTGGCGCTTCTTGAACGATGCCGCCACTTCCGGGCGCCAGCGCCGGGCCAGTTCCTTGAGGGTGCTGACGTCCAGGTTGCGGTAGTGGAAAAAGGCTTCCAGCCGGGGCATGCAGCGCGCCATGAAGCGCCGGTCCTGGCAGATGCTGTTGCCGCACATGGGGCTCTTGCCCGCCGGTACGTAGCGGGACGCGAATTCGATCATCGCCTGTTCCGCCCGGGCCTCGTCCACGGTGCTGGCGGCGACCCGCGCGGTCAGCCCGGAGCGCCCATGGGTGCCCTGGTTCCACGCGTCCATCGCGGCCATCACCTCGGCCGGCTGGTGCACCGCCACCACCGGGCCCTCGACCCGGCGCGTGACCTGGGCATCGGTGACCACCAATGCGACCTCGATGATGCGGTCGTTCAGCGGATCCAGGCCGGTCATCTCCATGTCGACCCACAGGAGGTTGGATTCGTGCAAAGGCAGATCGGAGGAGTTCAGGAGGGTGCTCATGCGCGCGGGGCGCGGGGCCGACCGTGCCGCGAGCCGCGGCCGCGCGTCGGCACCACGCGGATGGGATAATGGGCGCACCGCGCGAGCCCGCGCGGCGCCTTGGATCCGCATTCTCGCATGAGCCCTTTCCCCGCACCGCGCCCCGCCGCCCGCATGCATTCATGAACGCCTTGCACCTGTCCCTGCTGTGCAGCGCGGGTTTCGCCGCCGCCTTGCTGCTGGCCACGGCGCTGCGCCTGTGGCTGGGCCTGCGCCAGATCCGCCATGTGCGGCTGCATCGCGAGCACGTACCCCAGGCCTTCGCCGGAGTCATCGGGGTGGAGGCCCACCGCAAGGCGGCCGACTACACCAGCGCGCGCCAGCGCCAGGATCTGTGGCATGCGCTGTTCTCCGCCGCGGTGGTGCTGGCCTGGACCCTGCTGGGCGGGCTGCAGCTGCTGGCGGGACTGAACGCGGCATGGTTCGGCGGCGGCGTGGGCGCGCAGTTGCTGCTGCTGGCCGAATTCGGGCTGCTCGGCGCCCTGCTCGATCTACCCTGGGACATCTGGCGCACCTTCGGGCTGGAGTCGCGCTTCGGCTTCAACCGCAGCACCCCCGCGCTGTTCGCGGCGGACCAGCTCAAGGGCCTGCTGCTCGGCGCGGCGCTGATGGCGCCGCTGGCGCTGCTGGTGCTGTGGCTGATGCGCCTCGGCCCGCTGTGGTGGCTGTGGGCCTGGGCCGGTTTCGCCGGCTTCAGCCTGGCGATGATGGTGATCTTCCCCACCTGGATCGCGCCCTGGTTCAACCGCTTCGAGCCCCTGCCGGACGGCGAAGTGAAGACCCGCGCGCAGGCGCTGATGCAGCGCTGCGGCTTCGCGCTGCAGGGCCTGTACGTGATGGACGGCTCGCGCCGCAGCGCGCATGCCAACGCCTATTTCACCGGCATCGGCTCGGCCCGCCGCGTGGTGCTGTTCGACACCCTGCTGGGCCAGCTCGACGCGCAGCAGATCGAGGCCGTGCTGGCGCACGAGGTCGGCCACTACAAGCGGCGCCACATCCAGCAGCGCCTGCTGCTGACCCTGGCGATGAGCCTGGGCGGCTTCGCGCTGCTGGGGTGGCTGGCCTCGCGCAGCTGGTTCTACTCCGGGCTGGGTTTTGAGCCCGACCTGCTGGGCAGCAACGCCGCCGCGGCGCTGATCCTGTTCAGCCTGGCGCTGCCGGTGTTCGGGGTGTTCCTGACGCCGCTGGGCTCCGGCTGGTCGCGCCGGCACGAGTTCGAGGCCGACGCCTACGCGGCCGAGCACAGCGACGCACGCGCGCTGGGCAGCGCGCTGCTGCGCATGTACCGCGACAACGCCTCCACGCTCACGCCGGACCCCTGGTTCGTGCGCTTCTACTACAGCCACCCGCCGGCGCTGCAGCGCCTGGCCCGCCTGGGCCTGCCCGCGGCAGCGCCCGCGACCGCCTGAGCGCGCGCGTGCGGCCCCCGCCGATCCAGCGCTCGACCGCGGCCCCGGCGTCCGCGCAGGGCGTGCGTGCGCGCATCGTCGGCGCCTTCGGGCGCAACTACCTGGCCGACAGCGGCGCCGGACCGGCGTTCCCCTGCGTGGCGCGCGGCAAGCGCAGCGATGTGGTCTGCGGAGACGAGGTGCTGCTGCAGCCCGGCGACCCGGCGCTGATCCTGCAGGTTCTTCCCAGGCGCAACGTGCTGTGGCGCGAGGACGCGTGGCGCAGCAAGGTGTTCGCGGCCAACCTGGACCTGTTGCTGGTGGTCACCGCACCGGAGCCGTCGCCCAACCTGGACCTGGTGGGACGCGCGCTGATCGCGGCGCGCGCCGAGGGCATCGAGACCCTCGTGCTGCTGAACAAATGCGAACTGCCCAGCGGCGCCGCGCTGCGCCAGCGCCTGCGCCCGCTGGAGTCCTGCGGGCAGGCGCTGCTGGAGCTGTCGGCGCGCCAGCAGCCGCAGCAGGCGCTGGAGCGGTTGCGCCCCTGGCTGGCCTCGCGTACCTGCATGCTGATCGGCGCCTCCGGCGTGGGCAAGTCCACGCTGGCCAACGCGCTGGTGCCGGGCCTGCAGGCGCAGACCCAGGCCTTGAGCGAGGCGCTCAACGCCGGGCGACACACGACGACCAGCACGCGGCTGTGGAAACTACCGGGGATGCCCGAAGGCAGCGCGCTGCTGGATTCCCCCGGCTTCCAGGCCTTCGGCCTGCATCACCTGAGCGTCACCCAGTTGCAGCACGCGCTGCCGGAACTGGCGGCCCGCCTCGGGCAGTGCCGGTTCCAGAACTGCACCCACCGCCAGGAACCCGGCTGCGTGGTGCGGGAAGCCGTGCAGGCGGGCGGCATCGACCCCGAGCGCTACGCGCTGTATCTGCGGGTGCTGGAAGAACTGCTGGCGCCGCGGCACTGAGAGGCCGCGCGCCAGGGCGCGGCCCTGCCTCAGTCGGGCAGCTGGCCCAGGAGCATGAACTCCATCAGCGCCTTCTGCACGTGCAGCCGGTTCTCGGCTTCGTCCCACACCACGCTTTGCGGGCCGTCGATGACCTCGCCCTGCACTTCCTCGCCGCGATGCGCGGGCAGGCAATGCATGAACAGGGCCTGGGGGTCGGCGCGCGCCATCATGCGGGTGTCGACCATGAAGCCCTGGAAAGCCCGCATGCGCTGCGCGTTCTCGGCCTCGTAGCCCATGCTGGTCCACACGTCGGTGGTCACCAGGTGGGCGCCCTCGCAGGCCTGAAGGGGATCGTCGAAACAGCCCAGGCAGGCGCGTTCGGCCTCGGTCACCGGGTAGCCGGCGCGCTGCAGGTCCACGCCGTAGCCGGCGGGGCCGCTGAAGTGCACGCGGAAGCCCAGGATGGCCGCGGCCTGCAGCCAGGTGTAGAGCATGTTGTTGGCGTCTCCCACCCAGGCCACGACCTTGCCGGCGATGTCCCCGCGGTGCTCGATGTAGGTGAATACGTCGGCCAGCACCTGGCAGGGGTGGAATTCGTTGGTCAGGCCGTTGATCACCGGCACGCGCGAATGGGCCGCGAAGCGCTCGACGATGTCGTGGCCGTAGGTGCGGATCATCACCAGGTCGACCATGCGCGAGAACACCTGCGCGGCATCCTCGATGGGCTCGCCGCGCCCGAGCTGGCTGTCCCGGGTGTTGATGTAGATGGCGGCGCCGCCGAGCTGGTGCATGCCGGCCTCGAAACTCAGCCGGGTGCGCGTGGAGTGCTTCTCGAAAATCATCGCCAGCGTGCGGTCCACCAGCGGCTGGTGCATCTCGTAGCGCTTGAAACGGGCCTTGATCAGCGAACTGCGGCGGAACAGGTAGGCGTATTCCTCGCGGTCGAGGTCGCTGAACTGCAGGTAATGGCGGGGCGCTTGACGGCTCATCGCGTGGGCTCCTCAGGCGGCGGCGACGAAACGCTGCACCAGCGGCACCAGCAGCGCCAGCAGCTGCTCGGCCTCCTCGCGCCGCAGCACCAGCGCCGGCAGCAACCGGATCACGGTGTCGTGCGTGACATTGATCAGCAACCCGGCCTCGCGCGCCTGCGCCACGAGTTCGCCGCAGGCACGGTCGAGCTCGATGCCGATCATCAGGCCGCTGCCGCGCACATCGCGCACCCCCGGCAGGCCTCCCAGGCGCTCGCGCAGCTGCGCCATCATCCAGCCGCCCACGCGGGCGGCGCTGTCCAGCAGGCCCTCGTCCTCGATGATGGACAGGGTTTCCAGCGCGGCGCGGCAGGCCAGCGGGTTGCCGCCGAAGGTGCTGCCATGCTGGCCGGGGCCGAATACGCGTGCCGCCTCGCCGTAGCCCAGCAGCGCTCCGATGGGCACGCCCGAGGCCAGTCCCTTGGCCATCGCCACCACGTCGGGCCGCAGCTCGGCCCACTGGTGGGCCAGCCACTTGCCGGTGCGGCCCATGCCGCACTGCACTTCGTCGATCATCAGCAGCCAGCCGTGGCGGTCGCAGATGCGGCGCAGGAAGCGCAGGAATTCCAGCTGCGCGGGACGGATGCCCCCTTCGCCCTGGATGGCCTCGATGAACACCGCGCTTAAGCCCGGGTTGTCGCGCGCGGCGGCTTCCACCGCCGCCTCGTCGTTGAGTTCGACGCGCACGAAGCCTTCGACCAGCGGTTCGAAACCCTTTTGCACCTTGGGATTGCCGGTGGCCGACAAGGTGGCCAGCGAACGGCCGTGGAAGGCGCCTTCGAACACCAGGATCTGCGGCAACGCATGGCCGCGGCGATGGCCCCAAAGGCGCGCCAGCTTGATCGCCGCCTCGTTGGCCTCGAGGCCGGAATTGCAGAAAAACGCCGCATCGGCGCCGGACAGCGCGCACAGGCGGTCTGCCAGCTGGTCCTGCAACTCGATCTCGTAGACGTTGGAGCAGTGGATCAGCTTGCCCACCTGGTCGCGCAGGGCGGCCACCAGGCGCGGGTGCGCGTGCCCGACGGTGTTGACCGCGATGCCGCTGAGTCCGTCCAGGTAGCGCCGGCCCTGCGTATCCCACACCCAGACGCCCTCGCCGTGGCTGAGCGCCAGCGGCTGGCGGGAATAGTTCTGCATCAGGTGGCCGGGCATGGGCTGTTCCTCGATGATGGGCCATGGGCAGGGGCCGGCGGCGGGCGGGCACCGGCCTGCGCTGGCCTGCGTTGCAGGGAACGCGCATCGCGGCAGCGGCGCCGCGGCTCGCCCGCTCCGGGCACGCCGCCTTGCTGCCGCCCGCGAACTCGCGCGCAAGCGTCGATTATAGGAAGCGGCGCTCGCGCACCCACGCGGTGAGCTCGCCGATCAGGCCGCAGCCCTCGGCCACCGCCACGAAACTCGAAGGCGGCACCAGGCTGCCGTCGTCGCGGCTCCAGCGCACTTGCGCTCGGTGATGTCGCGCACCACTTCCCAGATACCCACCGGCTCGCCTGCGGCATCGCGGCGCAGCATGGCCGAGGCCTCGATCCAGCGCTCCGCGCCATCGCCCGTGCGGGCATGATCCTCTCAAGAAAACGCCGGGCCGCCCCAAGTTTTCTTGACCCCCTCGGGGGGCGGGCTGGGCGCAGCCCGGCCCTGGGGCTCTCATGGCGCCCGAGGGTCTGCCACAGCAGGCAGTCGCCCCGCAGGCCCTGCCAATCGGGGCCCGCCGCGGCATCGAAGGCATGCGCCTCGTCGTGCCAGCTGCCGAGCACGGTGGCGTTCAGCCCCTCGGCCCACATCCTGCTGCCCGGCATGTCCCCTCTCCAGCACGATGGAGGTGCCCGCGGCGCTCGGACCGCCAAGGAAGCGACGCGCAGCAAAAAGCCCGCGCGAGGCGGGCTTCCCGGTACCTGGCCCGCGCGAGGCGGGCTGCCGTGCATGGAAAGGCCTCAGGCCCCCATCGACTTCAGCGCGGCGTTCAGGCGGCTCTTGTCGCGAGCGGCCTTGTTGGGGTGGAACAGGCCCTTGCGGGCGATGGAGTCCAGCACCGGCACGGCCGCCTTGAAGGCTTCCGCGGCACGCTCCTTGTCGCCGGCGGCGATGGCCTTGCGCACCGACTTGACCGCGGTGCGAAAGCGCGAACGCATCGCCGAGTTCGCGGCATTGAGCTTGATGTCCTGACGCGCGCGCTTGCGCCCGGAGGGCGTGCGGGCGCTCTTCTTTTTCGCTTGCGCGGATGTCGCCATGGAAATGGTCCTCGAAAAAATTCCGGGAAAAGTGTCAAGTATAGCGTCAAGCGCCCCTTGCGCCAAGGCCGGCCGCCGCCAAGCCGCGGGAAAGGCCGGACTTCGCCCCTATAATCCGTCCCCGTGAACCTGCTGCGCGCCGCCTACACCGTCTCGCTGATGACCCTGGTGTCGCGCATCACGGGCCTGGCGCGCGAGGTGCTGATCGCACGCTACTTCGGCGCCACCGCGTGGACCGACGCCTTCAACGTCGCCTTCCGGCTGCCCAACCTGTTGCGCCGGCTGTTCGCGGAAGGCGCCTTCTCGCAGGCTTTCATTCCCATCCTGGCGGCGTCGCGCGAGAACGACAGCGCGGAAGCCAACCGCCGGCTGATCGACGACGTGGCCACGGCGCTGGCCTGGATCCTGGCCGCGGTCAGCGTGGTCGGCGTGATCGCCGCGCCCCTGCTGGTGCTGCTCACCGCCTCCGGGCTGCACCCGGCCGCCTTCGACGCCGCCGCCTGGATGACCCGGCTGATGTTCCCCTACGCCGGCATCATTTCGCTGGTGGCGCTGTCGGCCGGGATCCTCAACACCTGGAAGCACTTCACGGTCTCGTCACTGACGCCGGCGCTGCTCAACCTGAGCGTGATCGCCGCCGCCGTGCTGCTGCACGGCGTCATGCACCCGCCGGTGTACGCGCTGGCGCTGGGGGTGATGGTCGGGGGCGTCGTGCAACTGGCCGTGCAGGTGCCGGCGCTGCGGCGCTATGCGGTGCTGCCGCGCCTGCACCTGAACTTCCGGGCGGCCTGGCGCTCGCCCGGGGTGCGCCGCGTGGTCCAGCAGATGCTTCCGGCCAGCCTGTCGGTGTCGGTGGCGCAGGTGTCGCTGGTCATCAACACCCAGATCGCCTCGCACCTGCGCCCGGGCAGCGTGTCGTGGCTGGCCTATGCCGACCGCCTGATGGAATTTCCCACCGCGCTGCTGGGCGTGGCCCTGGGCTCGGTGCTGCTGCCCAGCCTGTCGCGCGCGCACGCGGCCGGCGATACCCTGCGCTACAGCTCGCTGCTGGACTGGGGGTTGCGCCTGGCGCTGCTGCTGGCGCTGCCGGCGGCGATCGCGCTGGGGGTGTTCGCCACGCCGCTGGTGGCCATCCTGTTCCAGTACGGACATTTCAACGCCGCCGACGTGGAGCAGACCACGCGCGCGCTGCGCGCCTACGGCCTCGGCCTGCTCGGGCTGATCGGCGTGAAGATCCTGGCACCGGGCTTCTACGCCCGGCGCGACATCCGCACCCCGGTGAAAATGGCCCTGGTCGTGCTGGTGTGCACCCAGTTGCTCAACATCGTGTTCGTGCCCCGCCTGGCGCACGCGGGGCTGGCGCTGGCCATTTCCTGCGGGGCGCTGCTCAACGCCGGGCTGCTGCTGCACGGCCTGTGGCGCCGCGGCAGCTACCGCGCCCAAGCCGGCTGGGCCGGCTTCGGCTCCCGGGTGCTGCTGGCGCAGCTTCCGCTGGGACTGGTGCTCGGCTGGGGCGCCGCCCGCCTGCCCTGGCTGGACTGGCCCGGGCCCCACGCCCACCTGCTGCGCCTGGGCGCCGCCTTCGGGCTGCTCGCGGCGGCGGCCATCGCGTATTTCGCGACCCTGGCGCTGCTGGGCCTGCGTCCCGGACACTTCCGCCACGCGGAGTGAGGCGGGCCGAAGCCCGGCACCGCGCTTGCCGCGGATCAAGGCCCGCGGGACGCGCAGCGGCCACAATGCGCCTCAGGACGGTCATCGCCGTCGGCGGAGAACACCATGTCGCTCAGTCCTGAAGACCTGCAAAGCATCGAAGGCGCACTTCGCGAGCGGCGCGCCGCCGTGGTCGAGGAATTGCGGCGCGAGACCCGCGACGAGGACGGCCTGCTCAGCCTGCCCAGCCACCGCGGCGAAAGCGACCGCGGCGTGGATTTCGAGATGGAGGCGGTGGACCTGGCGCAAAGCCTGCGCGACGCCGGGGAGATCCAGGCCATCGACGCCGCGCTGGAGCGCCTGCGCGACGGCAGCTACGGGCGATGCCCCGACTGCGGTGAGGCCATCGACGCGCAGCGCCTGCTCGCGCAGCCCGCCGCGCTGCGCTGCGCCGACTGCCAGCAGCGCTTCGAACGCAGCCACGCCGGGAGCTGAGCCCGGCCCGAAGCCCGGCTCAGCGCGCCACCACCGCTGCCTGCCCTTCGGGGCGCACGGCGATGTGGCCGATGCGCGTGCAGGTCTCGCCTGCGGCCTGCAGCGCCTGTTGCGCGGCGTCGGCGAGTTCGGGCGCCAGCACCAGCACGTAGCCGATGCCGCAATTGAAAGTGCGCAGCATTTCCTGCTCGTCGATGCCGCCCTCGCGCTGCAGCCAGTCGAACACCTCGGGACGGCGCCACGAACCCGGGTCGAGCACGCATTGCAGGTCCTCGGGAAGCACCCGGGGAATGTTCTCCAGCAGTCCGCCGCCGGTGATGTGGGCCATGGCGCGCACCTCGGTGTCGGCCAGCAGCGCCAGCACCGGGCGGCAGTAGATGCGCGTGGGCATCATCACGGCGTCGCGGAAATCCATGCCGTCCAGGCGCTCGGGCAGGCTCGGACCGGCGCGCTCGATGATCTTGCGCACCAGCGAGTAGCCGTTGGAGTGCACGCCGCTGGAGGCCAGGCCCAGCACCACGTCGCCGGCGCGGGTGCTGCGGCCCGAGATCAGGCGCGACTTCTCGGCGGCCCCCACGCAAAAGCCCGCCAGGTCGTATTCGCCGTCCGGGTACATGCCGGGCATCTCGGCGGTCTCGCCGCCGATCAGCGCGCAGCCGGCGATCTCGCAGCCGCGGGCGATGCCGCCGACCACGCGCGCGGCGACCCCCACCTCCAGCTTGCCGCAGGCGAAATAGTCGAGGAAGAACAGAGGCTCCGCTCCCTGCACCAGCACGTCGTTGACGCTCATGGCCACGAGGTCGATGCCCACGCTGTCATGGCGCTGCCAGGCGAAGGCCAGGCGCAGCTTGGTGCCCACGCCGTCGGTGCCGGACACCAGCACCGGCTCGCGGTAGCGCCGCGGCACCTCGAACAGCGCGCCGAAGCCGCCGATGCCGGCCAGCACGCCTTCGCGCATGGTGCGAGCCGCCAAGGGCTTGATGGCATCGACCAGCGCGTCGCCGGCATCGATGTCGACCCCGGCGTCGCGATAGCTCAGGCCGGTGCGGGAGGATTCGTTGTGGGAGGACATGTCGGGGTGGTCTTGGCCGCGCCTGCAGGCCCGGCGGGCCGTGACGCCTAAAATAGCCTGGCATTGTAGGGTGCGCGCCACGCCGCCGATGCGCCCGCTTTCCTCGCCACCTGCGCTTTCCTCGCCACCCGCGCTCCCCCCGCCGCCGTCCGTGCCCATTTCCCCATCCGTCCGTATCCGCATCGCCTGGCTGCTGCTGCTCGCGGCCCTGCTGGGCACCGGCTGGCTGCTCGGCGCGGTGCTGATGCCCTTCCTGCTGGCCCTCACCGTGGCCTACGCGCTGCACCCGGCGGTCGAGCGCATGGCTCGCTGGCATATCCCCCGGCTGCTCGGCGCCAGCGTGGCGCTGGTGCTGCTGGCCGTGGCGCTGGTCGCCCTGGGCAGCCTGATCGTGTCGGTGCTGGACACCACGCTGCCGCAGTTGCAGCGCCAGGTGCCCGGGCTGCTGAGCAAGCTCACCGACTGGCTGGGCGCCGTGGCCGCGCGCATGGGCCTGCAGAGCCATTTCGACCTCGCCACGCTGGGCACGGCGCTGAGCCGCAGCATCTCGGGCGACCCGCAGCGCTGGGCGATGCAGGTGCTGAGCTCGGCCCGCACCGGGGGCAGCACGCTGCTGAGCGTGCTGGGCAACGCCGTGCTGGTGCCCGTGCTCACGCTGTACCTGCTGCTGGACTGGCGCGAACTCATGCAGCGCGCGACAGGGCTCGTGCCGCCGCGCCACCGGGAGCGCCTGGGCGGGCTGCTCGACGAATGCGACGAGGTGCTGGGACGCTACCTGCGCGGCCAGATCACGGTGATGCTGCTGCTGGCCGCCTTCTATGCCGTGGGCCTGAGCCTGGCCGGCTTCCAGCTCGCGGTGCCCATCGGCGTGTTCACCGGGCTGGCGGTGGCCGTGCCCTTCATCGGCTTCGGCATCGGGCTGCTGCTGGCCTTGCTGGCCGGCGCACTGCAGTTCCAGAGCCTGTATGCGCTGGGCGCGGTGGCCGTGGTCTACGGCCTGGGCCAGGTGCTGGAGAGTTCCTACCTGACGCCGCGCCTGCTCGGCCGGCGCATCGGCCTGCATCCGCTGTTCGTCATTTTCCTGCTGCTGGCCTTCGGCGACCTGTTCGGCTTCCTCGGCGTGCTGCTGGCACTGCCGGCGGGAGCCTTGATGCTGGTGGTGGCCCGGCACCTGGTGCACTGGTACCGCGGCAGCGCCCTGTACCTGCCCTGACCCCCGCGGTGAGCCCTTCCGCCTCGCTTTCCCCGGCGCGCCAACTGCTGCTGGAACTGCAGTGGATCGACGAGCCCACGCTGGACAATTTCGAGCCCGGCGCCAACGCCATGGCGCTGCAGGCCCTGCGCGCGCTGCTGGCGGGCGAGGCCGCGGCCGCGGCCGGCCGCGCGCTGTACCTGTGGGGCGGCGCGGCCAGCGGCAAGACCCACCTGCTGCGCGCGGCCTGCGCGGCGGTACAGGGGCAGGGCCATGCGGCCTGGCTTCTGGGGCCGCACATCCCGCCTTCGCACTGGCCCTCGCTGGACCAGGTGGCGCAGGCGAGCCGCCTGGCGCTGCTGGCGGTGGACGATGTGCAGGACTTCAACGACTGGCAGCAGGACTGGCTGTTCGGCCTGTACAACGCCGCCCGCCAGCTCGGCTGCGGCTTCCTCGCCGCGGGCGACCGGGCGCCGGCGGAACTGGCGCTGCGCGAGGACCTGCGCACCCGCATGGCCTGGGGCCTGGGCCTGCGCCTGCAGCCGCTGGACGACGCCGCCAAGCAAAGAGTGCTGGCTCGCATCGCCGCGGCACACGGCCTGCAGCTGCGCGACGAGCTGAGCCGCTATATTCTCGATCATCACGCCCGGGACATGGCCTCGCTGGTGGAGCTGCTGCGCCGGCTCGACACCTACGCGCTGCGCCACGGCCGTGCCGCCAGCATTCCGCTGCTCAAGTCGATGCTGAACGAGACGGCCGCCGATTCCGGGGCCCTGCCGCGGCCCTGCCCGGCCCAACCCTGATACCTCGCGCGCATGCCGCACCGCAACCTGGCCCTGTTCGATCTCGACAACACCCTGCTGCCCTTCGACTCGGACCATGCCTGGGGCGAATTCTGCGTGCGCCTGGGCTGGGTGGACGGCGAGCAGCACTGCGAGGCCAACGACCGCTTCTACGCCGAATACCGCGCGGGCACGCTGGACCTGGAGGCCTACCTGCGATTCTCGCTGGCGCCGCTGGTCGGACGCTCGCCGGCGGAACTCGAAGGGGCCCACGCGGAATTCATGCGCGAGATCGTGCTTCCGCAGCTGCGCCCGGCGGCGCTGGACCTGGTGCGCAGGCACCAGGCCCAGGGCGACCTGTGCGCCATCGTCACCGCGACCAACGATTTCGTCACCGGGCCGATCGCCCGCGCCTTCGGCGTGCAGCACCTGATCGCGGTACGCACCGAGCGCGATGCGCTGGGCCGCTACACCGGCGGCTGGGTGGGCGTGCCCTCCTTCCGCGAAGGCAAGGTGCAACGCACCACCGAGTGGCTGCGCCAGCAGTCGCTGCAGTGGGGCGACATCGACCAATCGTGGTTCTACTCGGATTCGATCAACGACCGGCCGCTGCTCGAGCACGTCAGCCACCCCGTAGCGGTGCATCCCGACCCGCTGCTGTCCGAGCTGGCCACGCAACGCGGCTGGCCCGTCCTGAGCCTTTTCCCATGATCCGCAAACTCATCGACCGCCTGTTTTCCCCCAAGAAGTCCGCCGGCACGCAGGGCAGACGCATGGAGACGCCGGGCGCCAGCCTGGGCATCGACCCCTCGCGCCTGCCCAACTCCGCGCTCACCGTGGTGCGCTCGCTGCAGCAGGGCGGCTTCGAGGCCTACATCGTCGGCGGCGCGGTGCGCGACATGCTGCTGGGGCTCAAGCCCAAGGACTTCGACGTGGCCACCAACGCCACGCCGGAGCAGGTCAAGCCGCTGTTCCGCCGCGCCCTGCTCATCGGCCGGCGCTTCCGCATCGTGCACGTGATGTTCGGGCGCGAGGTCATCGAGGTGTCCACCTTCCGCTCCAATCCGGACGAGCCGGCGGCGGCGGTCGACGGCGACGAACGCGACGGCCGCAAGCTGGCCGGGCGCCACCACGCGGTGGACACCAGCGGGCGCGTGCTGCGCGACAACGTCTGGGGCAGCCAGGAAGAGGACGCGGCCCGGCGCGACTTCACCGTCAATGCGCTGTACTACGACCCCTCGCGCGACCTGGTGGTGGACTACCACCACGGCCTGCGCGACCTCAAGGCGCGCACCCTGCGCATGATCGGCGAGCCCTCGCGGCGCTACCGCGAGGATCCGGTGCGCCTGCTGCGCGTGGCGCGCTTCGCCGCCAAGCTGGGCTTCGAGATCGCGCCGGGCACGCTGCACCCCATCGCCTCGCAGGCCGAACTGCTGCGCAACGTGCCTTCGGCCCGGCTGTTCGACGAGACCATCAAGCTGCTGCAGACCGGCCATGCGCTGGCCTCGCTGGACAACCTGCGCCGCCTGGGACTGCACAAGGGGCTGCTGCCGCTGATCGACCTGGCGCTGAGCCAGCCGCGCGGCGAGGCCTTCGTGATGGCTGCCCTGGGTGACACCGACGCGCGCATCGCCGCCGGCAAGACGGCCAGCCCGGCCTTCCTGTTCGCCTGCCTGCTGTGGCCCCAGGTGGGACAGCGCTGGGCGCAACTGCAGGTCGAGGGCGTGCCGCTGATCGCGGCGCTGGACCAGGCGGCCGACGAGGTGCTGGCGGCCCAGGCCGAACGCCTGGCCATTCAGCGCCGCATCAGCGTGGACATGCGCGAGATCTGGGCGCTGCAGCCGCGCCTGGCGCGGCGCAGTTCGCGCTACGCCTACGGTGCGCTGGAGCATCCGCGTTTCCGCGCCGGCTTCGACTTCCTGCTGCTGCGCGCGCGCACCGGCGAAGCGGCGCCCGAGCTGGCTCAATGGTGGCAGGATTTCCAGGACGCCGACGAAGCCGGACGCGCCGAGCTTCTGGAGCAGGCGGCCCGCGGGTCTCCCGCGGAAGCCCCGAAAAAGCGCCGGCGCCGCCGGCGCAAGCCCGCGGGCGAGGCGGGGGACGGCGCGGCGCCACGTGAAGATGGCGACGGCGGAGATGGCGACGACCGCGATGCCGCGCCGCACGACGGGCGGCCGGACCACGCATGACGGCGCAAGCCCCGCGGCCGGCGGGTGCGGGCGAGATCGCCCTGGTCGGCCTGGGCGCCAACCTGGGCGACGCCCAGGCCACGCTGCGCGCCGCGCTGCGCGAGCTGGCCGCTTGCCCCGGTTGCACCCTGCTGGGCTGCTCGAGCCTGTGGAGCAGCGCCCCGGTCGACGCCGAAGGCCCGGACTTCTGCAACGCGGTCGCGCAATTGCGCTGCGCCTGCGAGCCCCACGAACTGCTGCGGCAGCTGCAGCGCATCGAGCAACGCCACGGGCGCCTGCGCCCGGACGGCGTGCGCAACGCCCCCCGCAGCCTCGACCTGGATCTGCTGTGCTTCGGCGATCGCCGGCTGGACACCCCGGAGCTCGGCCTGCCGCACCCCCGCATGCACCAGCGCGCCTTCGTGCTCGGCCCGCTGGCCGAGCTGCGCCCGCAGTGGCGCCTGCCGGACGGCGAGGCCATCGCCGAGGCGCTGGCACGCCTGAGGGCCGGCGGCCAGCAGCTGCGGCGCATCGGCCCGCTGCGTCCCTGAACCCCCGCCGCCGGGCGGAAAGCCGGAATCGCCTCCTTTTGGGGCTATAATGAAATGTTTCCCGGCGACCCACGCCTGCATGCCAGGCGCGAGAGTCCGTGGATTGTGGTTGCCCGAACGAGCTGGCCGAAGCCGGCCACCGGGGCTACCGATTTCTCGCAGCAACCGATTCGAAGCAATCGCAGGAATTCCGATCATGGTCGTCATTCGTCTGTCCCGCGCCGGCGCCAAGGGCCGCCCCTTCTACCACATCGTCGCCACCGACTCGCGCAACCGCCGCGACGGCCGCTACATCGAGCGCCTGGGTTTCTACAACCCGGTGGCCCGCGGCCAGGAGCAAGGCCTGCGCCTGTCGCTGGAACGCCTGCAGTACTGGGCCGGCGTCGGTGCCCAGCTGTCCGACACCGTGCAGCGCCTGGTCAAGCAGCAGGCCAAGCAGACGCCCCAGGAACCGGCCGCCGCCGCGGCCTGATGCCCGCCTGATGCCCGGTTCGGCCCGGCCGCGGCCGGGCAAGGCGCGATGAGCCCAGCCCCGCGCAAGACTTCCCGGCCGGCCGCGCCCGTGGCGACCGCGCCGGCCGCCGAGACGCCGGCCGCCGTGCATTGGCCCGAAGGGCTGATCGAGGTGGGCCACGTGCTCGACGCCTGGGGCACGCGCGGCTGGATCAAGGTCGCGCCCGACGCGGCCGATCCGGCCGCGCTGCTCAAGGCTCCCACCTGGTGGCTGCAAAGTCCCGCCGCACGCGGCGCGTCGCGGCGCCTGGAACTGCCGCGGCGCCTGGCCCGGCGCCACGCCCAGAGCGTGGTGGCCCTGCTCGAGGGCATCCCCGGACGCGACCAGGCCGAGGCCCTCAAGGGCTGGAGCATCCATCTGCGCCGCGAGGACTTCCCGCCCCCGGAGGGCGACGAGTTCTACTGGGTCGACCTGATCGGCTGCGAGGTCTGCAACCGCGAGGGCGCGGCCCTGGGCCGCGTGATCGGCCTGCTCGACAGCGGCGCGCAATCGGTGCTGCGCATCCGGCGCCCCGAGGCCGGGAACGGCGCGCAGGCGGCTGAGCGGTTGATTCCCTTCGTCGGCGCCTACATCGTCTCGGTCGAGCTGGACGCGCGGCGCATCGTCGCCGACTGGCAACCCGACTACGACTGAAGCGCCGTCGATGCCCCGCTTCGACGTTCTCACGCTGTTCGCGGGCTACTTCGAGCCGCTGCGCAGCCAGGGCATCTGCCGCCGCGCCTTCGACAGCGGCGCGCTGCAACTGCATGCGTGGAATCCGCGCGACCATGCCAGCGGAGCGCACCGCAGCGTGGACGACCGCCCCTACGGCGGCGGCCCCGGCATGGTGATGCTGGCCGAACCGCTGCTGGGAGCGCTGCGCGCGGCGCAGGCGGCACGAGCCGCCGCCGGGCTGCGCGAGGCTCCCGTGCTGTTGTTCAGCCCGGCCGGGCGCGTGCTGCGCCAGGCCGAGGTGCAGCGCCTGGCCGGCTCCGAGGGGGCCGTGCTGGTGTGCGGGCGCTACGAGGGCGTGGACCAGCGCTTCGTCGACCGCTACGTGGACCAGGAAGTGAGCCTGGGGGATTTCGTGCTGTCCGGCGGCGAGATCCCGGCCATGGCCCTGCTCGACGCGGTGGCCCGGCTGCAGCCCGGGGTGCTCGGCGACGAGCAGTCGGCGCTGCAGGACAGCTTCTCCGACGGGCTGCTGGACTGCCCCCACTACACGCGCCCGCCGGTGTTCGAGGAGGTCGAGGTGCCGCCGGTGCTGCTCGGCGGCGACCACGCGCGCATCGCGCGCTGGCGCCGCGACCGCATGCTCGAGCTGAGCTGGCGCCGGCGTCCCGAGCTGGTGCTCGAGCTCGAGCGCGCCGGGCGCCTCGACCGGCATGACCTGCGCCTGCTGCAGCTGTTGCGCGCGCAGGACGCCCAGGACCCCACGGCCGGCGCCTGAGGCGGGTCGGGCGGGGCCTTGGGGTATACTTGAGCGTTTTTCGCGATCCTCTGCCCGGCACAAGAGTTCCTAGAACCAGTTCCTACAACCCGCGCGGCGCAAGATCCCAGGAGTCTTTGATGAGCACCCACCTGATCCAGCAACTCGAGCAGGAAGAAATCCAGCGCCTGACCCAGGGCAAGCCGATCCCCGATTTCGCCCCCGGCGACACCGTGGTGGTCAGCGTCAACGTGGTCGAAGGCTCGCGCAAGCGCGCCCAGGCCTACGAAGGCGTGGTGATCGCGCGCAGCAACCGCGGGCTGAACTCCAGCTTCATCGTGCGCAAGATCTCCTCCGGCGAAGGTGTCGAGCGCACCTTCCAGCTGTACTCGCCGATGATCGCCTCCATCCAGGTCAAGCGCCGCGGCGACGTGCGCCGCGCCAAGCTGTACTACCTGCGCGGGCGCACCGGCAAGTCGGCCCGCATCAAGGAAAAGCTGGCCTGACCATCGTCGCGCCGATGCCCCAGGCATCCCGCCCGATGCGCAGCCGACCCGAGGGTCGGCTGTTTGCTTTTGGACGGCCGGCGAGGCCCGCACTTCGATGACCGCACCCGGTCCCCTGCCCACCACGCAGGCCGAACAGGCCCCGGTGCTGGAGCGCCACGGGCACTTGCCCGCGGTGCCGCCCCGGCGCCTGCAGCCGCAGGCGCTGCGCGAGACCTTCGCGCGCTGGCGCGGCGCCGGCGCGCCCGGAAGCGCCGCGGCCTGGCTGCCCGAGCACGCCGGCGACCTGGCAGCCCACGAGCGCCGCGCGGCGCGCCAGGCCTCGGTGCTGGTGCCCCTGGTGCTGCGCGAACAGGGGCCGCAACTGCTGCTCACCCGGCGCGACGCACGGCTTTCCGTGCATGCCGGGCAGATCAGCTTCCCCGGCGGCGGACGCGACCCCGGCGACCGCGACGCGGTGCACACCGCCTTGCGCGAAGCCGAGGAGGAGATCGGACTGGACCCGGCGCTGGCGGAGACCCTGGGCTGCATGCCGTTGTACACCACGGTCACCGGCTTCGCCGTCACCCCGGTGGTGGCGCTGGTCGACGCGCGCGCCCGCTGGCGCCTGCAGCAAAGCGAGGTCGCCGAGGTGTTCGAGGTGCCGCTGGAGTTCCTGATGGACCCCCGGCACCACGAACTGCGCGGCTGGGACAGCCCGGAGGCCGCCGCCGCGGTTCCCGGCGCCGGCCCGGGGCGGCGCGTGTTCTTCGCCATGCCCTGGCAGGACGCGCACAGCGGCCGCAGCTACTTCATCTGGGGCGCCACCGCCGCGATGATCCGCAACCTGTACCGGCTGCTCATCGCTTAGCATGCGCACATGGCGTTCTTCTCCGTCCTGCTTTCGTTGCTGCTGGAACAGGTCAAGCCCCTCGGGCGCCTGAGCCTGGTCTATACGTTGCGCACCTGGGTCGCCGACTTCGCGTCGCGCAATTTCGACGCCGGCGAGCGTCGCCACGGGCTGGCCGCCTGGTTCATCGCGGTGGTGCTGCCGGCCCTGCTGACCCTGGGGGTGTACTGGGCCGCGCTGCGCGTGAACCTGTTGCTGGCCTTCGCCTGGAACGTCGCGGTGCTGTACTTCACGCTGGGCTTCCGGCAGTTCTCCCACTATTTCACCGACATCAGCGATGCGTTGAACCGCGGCGACGTTCCCGGCGCGCGCGCCATCCTGCGCCAGTGGAAGTCCCTGGACACGCTGGAGATGTCGGCCGACGACGTGGTGCAGCAGACCATCGAGCATGCGCTGGTGGCCGCGCAGCGCTACGTGCTGGGGGTGTTCTTCTGGTTCCTGCTGCCGCTGGGCCCGGCCGGCGCGGTGCTCTACCGCATGGCCGAGTTCACCGCCGGCAAGTGGAACTCCAGCGGCTCCGAGGCCAGCCCCTGGTTGCGCGAATTCGCCAGCCGCGCCTTTTTCGTGCTCGACTGGCTGCCGGCCCGGCTGACCGCGGTGGGCTACGCGGTGGTGGGCAATTTCGAGGAAGCGGCCGATATGTGGCGCAACTACGCGCGCCTGTGGCCCGACAGCAATACCGGCGCCATGCTGGCCTCGGCCGCAGGCGCGGTGGGCATCCGCCTGGGCGCCACCGCCAACCCGGTGCCCGCGGAAGGGCCGGAGCCGGGAGAACACAGTTGGGGCGAGGCGATCGACGCCGAACCCCTGATGGCCCCGCAGATGCCCGGGGCGGTGCCCCAGTCCGGGCACCTGCGCAGCGTGGTCGGCCTGGTGTGGCGCTCGGTGCTGCTGTGGATGCTGCTGCTGGCCGTCGTCACCATCACCATGTGGGTGTCCTGAGCGCCGGCCCTGCCCGGGTGCCGGCGCCCATGCCCCCCTCGCTCAGCCCACGGCCCGCAGCAGCCAGCGGTTGACCCGCTGCACGTAGGCGGAGGGATCCTCCGGCATGCCGCCCTCGGCCAGCAGCGCCTGGTCGAACAGGATGCGGCTGAGCTCGCCGAAGGCCTCGGCCTGCGCCTCCCCGGCCGCCGCCTGCCCCTGCAGGCGCTTGACCAGTTCATGCTCGGGGTTGATCTCCAGGATCGGCTGGGCGCGCGGCGCCTCCTGTCCGGCCTGGCGCAGCAGGCGCGCCAGATGCGAGCTCAGCTCGCCCTCGTCGGCCACCAGGCAGGCGGGCGACTCCACCAGGCGCGAGCTGATGCGCACGTCCTTCGCCAGGCCCTGCAGCGCCGCCTTCATGCGCTCCAGCAGTTCCTTGTGGGTCTGCGCGGCCTCCTCGGCCTGGCGCTTGTCCTGCTCGTCCTGCAGCGCGCCCAGGTCGGCGCCGCCTCGCGCCACCGATTGCAGCGGCTTGCCGCCGAACTCGTGCAGCGAGCCGAGCATCCATTCGTCCACGCGGTCGGTCAGCAGCAGCACCTCGACGCCCTTGCGGCGGAACATCTCCAGCTGCGGGCTGGAGCGCGCGGCGCGCGCATTGTCGGCGGTGATGTAGTAGATGGCCGTCTGCTCCGGCTTCATGCGCGCCACGTAGTCGGCCAGCGACACGTCCTGGGCGTCGCCCTCCTGGTGGGTGGAGGCGAAGCGCAGCAGCCCGGCGAGGCGCTCGCGGTTGGCGAAGTCCTCTCCCACGCCTTCCTTGAGCACCTGGCCGAACTCGCTCCAGAAGCGGGAGTACTTGTCGCGCTGGGCGGCGTCCTCGCTGCCGGCCATGTCCTCGAGCATCTGCAGCACGCGGCGCGTGCTGCCGTCGCGGATGGCGCGCATGTCGCGGCTTTCCTGCAACAGCTCGCGCGACACGTTCAGCGGCAGGTCGGCACTGTCGATGACCCCGCGCACGAAGCGCAGGTAGCCGGGCAGCAGGCTGCTGGCGTCGTCCAGGATGAACACGCGCTTGACGTACAGCTTGACCCCTTCGTGGTGGTCGCGGTTGTACAGGTCGAAAGGGGCCTTGGCCGGCACGTACAGCAGCTGGGTGTATTCGCTGCGGCCCTCCACGCGGTTGTGGGTCCAGGCCAGCGGCGCCACGTCGTCGTGGGCGATCTGCTTGTAGAAGTCCACGTACTGCTGCTCGTCGAGCTCGGACCTGGGCCGCGCCCACAGGGCCGCGGCCTTGTTGACCTGCTCCCATTCGTCGCGCACGACGTCCTGCTTGCTCTCGTCGTCCCACTCGCGCTTGCGCATCTCGATGGGCAGGGAGATGTGGTCGGAGTAGCGCCCGATGATGCTCTTGAGCTTCCACTGCGCCAGCAGGTCCCCGAATTGCTGCTCCTCTGCGTCGGCGCGCAGGTGCAGGATCACGTCGGTGCCGCGCACCGGGCGCTCGAGGGCCTCGACGCTGAATTCGCCGCTTCCGTCGGAGGACCAGCGCACCCCCTGCGCGGCCGGCAGCCCGGCGCGGCGGCTCTCCACGACGATGCGCTCGGCGACGATGAAGCCCGAGTAGAAGCCCACGCCGAACTGGCCGATCAGGTTGGCGTCGCCCTTGCGGTCCTCGCCCAGGCGCTGCATGAATTCGCGCGTGCCCGATTTGGCGATGGTGCCCAGGTGCTCGATCGCGTCCTCCATGGACAGGCCGATGCCGTTGTCGCTGACCGTGATGGTGCGCGCCTGGGGGTCGAAATCGATGCGGATGCGCAGTTCCGAGTCGCCTTCCCACAGCGCGCTGTCGTCGATGGCCAGGTAGCGCAGCTTGTCGCAGGCGTCCGAGGCGTTGGATACGAGCTCGCGCAGGAAGATGTCCCGGTTGGAATACAGGGAATGCGCGACCAGATGCAGCAGTTGCCGCACCTCGGCCTGGAAGGCATGGGTGTGCGGCGCGCCGGCCTGCGGAGGATTCGAGGTGCTTGTGCTCATGGTGGGCGGGTCAGGAACGGAAAAAGGGCCAAGGCCAGGGAGGCCGCCGGAGGCGGCCGGGAACCCGGGCGCGCGGCGTGCACCGCAGCGCGCCCTCGTTGCGCGAAAGATGGGGGTGCCCGGGCGCTTTTCAAGCCCGCGCGGGCGGCGCCGCGCCGGCACCGGCAAGCAGCGCGGCCAGGCGCGGCAGCACGCGCAGCGCGTTGGCGGCGGTCAGCGCGGCGGTGCGTTGCGGGGTCCAGCCGCGCAGCCCGGCCAGCACGGCACCGATGCGCGGCAGTTCGGCCGGCTCGTTGGGGCGGGGCTCCGGGCCATGGGCGATCCACTGCGGGGCCATGTCGGGGGCATCGGTCTCCAGCACCATCGCCTCCTCGGGCAGGCCCTGCGCGAGCCGGCGGATGTTGCGCGAGCGCTCGAAGCTCAAGGTGCCGCCGAAGCCCAGGCACAAACCCTGGGCCAGGAAGGCCCGCGCCTGCTGCTCGCTGCCGTTGAAGGCATGGGCGATACCGCCCCGCCCTTGCGCGCCCCAGGCGCGGCGCCGCAGGGCCGCGGCCACAGCGTCCTGCGCGCGGCGCACGTGCAGCAGCACCGGCAGCGCGAACTCGGCCGCCAGTTCCAGCTGCGCCTCCAGCCACCAGGCCTGTTCGGCGCGCCCGGCCGGATCCTGCTCGACGAAATGGTCCAGCCCGACCTCGCCCACGGCCACCAGGCGCGGGTCGCCGGCGCGGCACTGCAGTTCCTCGCGCAGCAGCCGCAGGTCCTCGCGGCGCAGCCGCGCCACGTACAGCGGGTGCACGCCCAGCGCGTAGGCGTGGCCGTGCGCATGGGCCAGTTCGCGCACCGCGGCGAAATTCGAGGGTTCCACCGCCGGCACCACCACGCAGCCGACCCCCGCGCGCGCAGCGCGTTCCAGCACGGCCGCGCGCCCCGCGTCGAACTCGGCGGCGTCGAGATGGGCATGGGTGTCGATCCACATGGGCAGGAAGCTCGGCCGGATATGCAATAATGGATGGCTGTATTGTGCGGCAGGCCAGAAGCCTGGGCACGGCACGCGGGAACCAGCTGGGTCCTGCTGCCCGTGCGCTGTCCGCGCAGCACAAGGAGACGTGACCGAGTGGCCGAAGGTGCTCCCCTGCTAAGGGAGTATGTGCCAAAAGCGCATCGAGGGTTCGAATCCCTCCGTCTCCGCCAGACATGAAGCCCGAGTCCTGCGAAGGACTCGGGCTTTTTCATGGGCGTAGCGCTGACGGCACTGCGCGGCGTATCGACCGGCAACCGCGCGCGCCGGGCTCAGCCCCCGGCGCGCCTTCCCGTGCCGAGCGCAGCGGCGAGCAGCAGCCCCAGCATGACCACCAGGAAGCGCCCTTCGTTGACGTCCATCAGCAGCGAATTGAACAGGCTGCCCACGCCGATGGTCACGAGCACGCCGTGCGCGAAATCGCGCTCCATGCGATCCAGGCCACGGGCATCGCGCCAAGCCGCCGCGGCCATGCCCAGCAGCAGCAGCAGGCCCACAGCACCGAGTTGCTCGGCGCTGTTCAGGTATTCGTTGTGGGGATTCGAGGTGTGCAGGTCATGCGGGGCGACGCGCGCGTATTGCACGTCCATGCTGCCGGTGCCGCTGCCGACCAGCGGGTGCTGCGCGATGATGCGCAGGGTATTGCTCCAGAACTGCAGGCGCAGGCCCCAGGAGGTGTTGACCTGGTTCTGGTCGTGGTCCGCCTCGGCGCGCTGGTACTGACGCAGGTTCTGCACGCCCTGCTCCATGCGCATGCGCGCCACCGGAAAGGCGCTGAAGGCCACCGCGGCCAGCAGCAGCGCGAGGCCTCCGCCGGCCAGCAGGCCCCTGGCACCCAGGCGTTGCGCGCCCAGCAGCACGATCAGGGCAAGCACGATCACGTAGCCGGTGCGCGCGATGCCGACGTAGACCACGTCGAAGGCCAGCAAGGCCGCCAGCAGCACCCACAGCGCGCGCCGCCTGCCCGGCTCGAAGGCCATGCGCGCGAAGGCATAGGCCGCGAAGGCCTCGATGGTGCCGAAGTGGATGTGGCCCTGCACGATGCTGTCGGACCATCGCCCGGGAACCAGCCCGAAAAAGCGCGCGTAGGACAGCGCCGAGGCCAGCACCGCACCCCACAGGAAGGCCTGCAGCGCGCGCCGGCGCCAGGGGCCGTCGCCCACGCTGACGATGAGCACCGGCACCAGCAGCAGCTTGGCGTATTTGCCCATCACCTCCATCTGCTGGGCACGGGTGCCGCTGCCGTAGACCATGCCCAGCACGAACATGAGCAACAGCGCCGTGGCCCACAGCGCCGTGGGGCTGGCGCGCAAGCGCCGCCACTGCCAGGCCCAACCCCCGCCCAGCAGCCAGGCGACCAGGAACAGCAGCGCCGCGGCCGAGCCGGTCGCGGTGGGAAGGCTGAGGGTGAAGGCCAGCAGCACGGCCGCCGGGCCCAGGATGCTCATGCGCGGCGGTCGGGCCCGGGCGACGAAGAGGTCTGTGGACATGGAATCTGGAGAAAACGCAGGCCCCCCGGAACCGTCTGGCTCGCCGCGGGCGCGCATGCGGTCTGCGCGTCTTGTGCTTCTGGCCATGGATGCTAGCAGGCTGCCGATACCCGGCACCCGGCCCTCCCGGCGACTCGCGGGCCGAATCAGGCCTCGGCGAATTCCGCCGGATCCCAGTCCTTGCGGAAAAACTCCAGCAACTCGCTCATCAGCCCCACACGGTCGCCGGAAATGGCGGATTCGAGCGTGTTGGCCAGGCTCTTGCGGCGCCCGGTTGCGACCTGGGTCTTCACCACGCCGTTGCGGCTCAGGTGTCCGCTGAACCAGACGTCGTCATCGAACCAGGCGCGCGCGGGCGCGCCGCGCAGGTCCAGCAAGGCCTCCGCATCCAGCAGGTCGGCGCGCAGGCAGTAGCCGCCGGCGCCCTGCATGACGGCCACGCGGCGGCTCCCGCTCCTGAGCGCGCGGTCGCCGCGGCAGTCCTGCGCGCGCAGGCTGCGCGGCAGCAGCAGGCCGTTGGCGCAGAAGCACTCGCGGCCGCTGCCGCCGGCCTCGGCATCGACCAGCTGGCCCAGCAGGGCGCGGTGGTAGTACATGTCGTCGTCCACCACGACGATGCGCTGGCGCGTGCCGCGCAGGCGCTCCAGCGTGGGAATCAGCTTGGTCGCCGGCCCCAGGTCGCGCGCGACCCGCTGCACCTGGACCACCCGCAAGCCCTCCAGGAAGGCGGGAACCGGCTGCTGGCCGAACAGGTCCAGGCCGATGTTGACGTGGATTTCCCGCGGGGCCAGGTCCTGGAGCAGCAGGCTGACCAGCGTGGGCCGCAGCCCGGCGATGCGCCCCGGCGTGGTCGACAGCGTGACCAGCGGGCTGTCGTCGCCGCGGCGCGCGGCGGCGCGCGCGTCCAGGCGCCGCAGGTCGCGCAGTTCGAGCAGGCGCGAGCGCAGCATCTTGGTGAATTGCATGGTTCGTGCGCGGGCAGGAGCTTGCGGGGCGGCCAGGCTCAGGCGGCCTGGTCGCGGGTCTCGGGCATCATCAGCATGGCGCCGATGGCCACCACGCTGGCCGCCGTGGCGTACCAGGCCGGCGCGATCGGGTTGCCCGTGGCGTGGATCAGCCAGGTGACGATGAACTGGGTGGTGCCGCCGAAGATCGACACGCCGATCGCATAGGCCACGCCCAGGCCGACGGCGCGGTGCCTTCGCTCGAACACCTCGGGCACGGCCACCAGCGTGGCCGCTCCCGTGATGGCGTTGATCGCCGCCAGCACCGAGGTGACCGCCACCAGGGTCCACGCTCCCGGCGACGCGTCCAGCAGCATGAAGGCCGGCACCGTGGCCAGGGCGGAGATCACGCGCGGCCACAGCATCGCCGGCTTGCGCCCGAAGCGGTCGCAGAGCAGCCCGCCCAGCACCGAGAACACCAGCGTGAACAGGCCCAGCGCCACGGTCGCGGCCATGGCCGCGGTGGGGGGCATCCCGAGCGTGGCGATGGCATAGGTGGTCATGTAGCTGCCGACATAGGCCGACACGGTGCCGCCGAGGATCACGCCCACGGCGATCAGCACGTAGCGCACCGGCGCGCGCCGGGCACGCGGCGACGGTTCCGCGGCGCGGGCGTGCAGGGTCTCGGGCATGGAGCGGCGCAGGTACAGCGCCAGCGGCACCACCAGCAGGCCCAGCAGGAAGGCCGCGCGCCAGCCCCAGGCCAGCATGGCCTCGTGCCCGAGCAGGCGGCCGAACAGCACGCCCATGAGGCCGGCGACCAGGATGCCGGCCCCCTGGCTGGCGAACTGCCAACTGGCGTACAGGCCGCGCCTGTCGCGCGGCGCCGCCTCGATCAGGAAGGCGCTGGACGGGCCGATCTCGCCGCCCAGCGCGAAGCCCTGCACCAGGCGCGCCAGCACCACGATGACCGGCGCGGCCACGCCGATGCTGGCATACGAGGGCGTCAGCGCCACGCCCAGCGTGCCCAGGGTCATCAGCGCCAGGGTCAGGATCAGGCTGGCGCGGCGCCCGACGCGGTCGCCCATCAGCCCGAACACCACGCCGCCCACGGGGCGCGCGAAAAAGCCGAAGCCGAACACCGCCAGCGACAGCAGCAGGCTCATGTAGCTGCTGTGCACCGGGAAGAAGGTCTTGCCGATGTACACCGCGAAAAAGGCGTAGCTGAGAAAGTCGTAGAACTCCAGCGCGTTGCCCGCCACGGCCGCGGCCACCACGCGGCGCGGCGCGGCCGCCAGCAGGCCCGCGGCCTGCGCGCCCCGGGCGGCTTCCGGATCGGTTTTCGGGATGGTCGAATGCATGGTGTCGTCTCCTCCGTGGAAGCTTGCCGTGGCGGCGCGGATCGAAGGCCTCCGGCGTGCGCGATCGGGCTGCGAGCGGGCCCGGCCTCAGGCGGTCCGCAGGCCCTGCACGGCCTGCAGCAACGCCACCCGCGTCTGGCCCAGCACCATGCCCCGCCATGCCTGGCTGTCGCAGCAGAAGGCATCGAGCGTGCGCTGCCCGATCTGCTCGCGCAGCGCCTGGGGCGCCTCGGGGTGGCGCCGCAGCCAGGCCTGGGCGCGCAGGCAGCCCAGCACCTCCTCCTGCTCGACGGTGCCGAACTCCAGGCCCATCAGCGCCAGGCGGGCTCCCGGGCATTCGTCGCAGGCGGCGGTGACCACCGGGCCGGACACGTCGGCCGAGACCGAGTCTCCCGCGAAGGGCGCGAACAGGTCGGCGCCCCACCAGGCCCGGGCCATCGCGTGGTCCTGCTCCAGCGGGCGGCCGGCGTAGATCTTCTCGCCATGGCCCCAGGGGCCCAGCCCGGTGTGGATGTCCACCCAGCCCAGGTGCGTGGCCGCGCCGGCGTGGCGGCGCAGCATCGCGCGCAGGCTGCGATTGCTCCAGGTCGGTCCGGTGCCGCCGTAGAACACGCCGTCCGGCGAACCGTACTGGCCCGCCGTGACGGCCTTGCGGTAGGCCGGCATGCCGTGGCTCTCGATCCACTGTTGCAGGGCCTGCCGCTCGGCCGGGCCCGGCGGCCACTGCGCCGGAATCAGCAGCGGCTCCAGCTCCGCGTACACGGGATTGGAGGGCAGCGGACGGCTGAAGTCGATGTGGTTGCGGTTGAGGTCGACGTTGTCCTCGTTGGTGCGCTGCAGATGCGAGAAGCCGTAGGGGTTGACCCCGTGCACCAGCAGCAGCGCCACCTCGGCGCGCTGCGCGCGCTCCAGCAGCTCCGTGTCCTCCAGCAGCGCGAGCTGCGCCGCCGACCCGGCGAAACCCTCCGGCCCGTGGGTGCCGGAGCTCACCACCAGCACCTTGCGCGAGCCGCGGCCGCCGATCACCGCGGTGTCGATCGCCAGTTCCTCGCCGCGCGCTCCGCGCAGCCCGGGCAGCACGGCCGAGTCCAGCAGGGCGCCGCGCGCCGCGGCCGCCTCCAGGAAGCGCTCGCGCGCCTGCTCGTAGTGAAGGGAGAAATTGCGCGAAACGGAGGTGTCGGGCGATGGCATGCCCCCTAGCTTAAGTCAGGCGCACGCGCGGCGCGCGAACCTGGAACCCCTCAAGACCATTCAGCAATAATGGGATCCAGGCAGGCGGACGGCCCGCCGGCCGGACAACGCGAATGGGGAGCGATGGTGCTGCTGCGATGGTTCGACGCCGCTCAGGCGAGTGCGTTCGGCGAGGAACTCGCCCGGTATTGCGATTCCGAACTGCGCGCCATCGCGGCGGCCAGCCCCGGCAAGCGCGAGGACAAGCGCCGCAAGCTGCTCGCCAGGGTGTTGCAACGCGCGCGCGATTTCGCGGCCGCCCATCCGCTCAACACCTACAAGAAGGCCAAGTTGAGCAACCGCCTGAAGTGGACCCTGAAGGACCTGGGGCACGAGGACGATTTCGTCGACCTGCTGGTCAAGGAAATCGTGCTGGCCCTGGCCCGCTGAAGCCCCGGGAGCCGCCATGCTGCGTTCGATTCGCCGACTGCTGGGCCAGGCGCCGCGACACGAGACCCCCGACGCGCCGAATGCCGCCGCCGAGACCGCGCCGGCAGCGGCCGCCGATGGGCGCGACGAGGCCCGGCTCGCCGAGGCCGCGAACCATGCCACGCGCGGCAACCGCTGCGTGGCCGAGGGGCGGCTGCAGGAAGCTGTGGCCTGCTACGAACAGGCGCTGGCGCTGGACCCGCGCCACGTCGTCGCCTGCTCCAACCTGGGTTTCGCGCTGAAGCAACTGGGGCGCCTGGACGAAGCGGCGTCCTGGCTGGACAAGGCCGTGGAACTGGACCCGGGGCGCGAGGAGCCCTATCTGTTCCTGGGCCAGATCGCCGAGCTGCGCGGCGACGCCGCCACGGCCGTGCGCCGCCTGCGCGAGGCGCTGCGGCGCAAGCCGGACTTCGCCTTCGCCTGGCAGGAGCTGTGCCGGCTGCAGTTCCAGGCCGGCGACGCGGCACAGGCGCTGCAATCGGCCCGCAACGGCCTGCACGCCGCGCCGGAATCGGCCATGCTGAACTTCTACCTGGGCAACCTGCTGTTCGAGCAGCGCGACTACCGCGGCGCGGCGGCGGCCTACCGGCGCGCGCTGCAGGCCGCGCCGGATTTCGCGCAGGCCCACGTGAACCTGGGGCGCACGCTGCTCAAGCTCCACGAGGCGCAGGAAGCTGCCGACGCGTTGAAGCGCGCGACCGAAATCGACTCCGAGCTCGCAGAGGCTCAATTCCATCTAGGACACGCTCTTCAGCTTCTGGCGCGTTTCGAGGAGGCTGCCGCAGCGTTCGAAATTGCGCTGAAATCTCGTCCCGATGATGCGGAGAGCTGGTATGCGCTGGGCGAGTTGGCCGTGCATCGGCACTGGTTCGAGCGCGCCAGGGAGTGCTTTGACCGCGCGTATGCCTTGGATGGAGACAGCACGCGCCGCCTCATGGTCACGGGAAATCTGCTCCAGCGGCAGGGACGCATCAACGACGCCGAGGCCGCTTATCGCGAAGCTCTGGCAATACAGCCGAACTTCTTCGACGCCTACAACAATCTAGGAGCGTTGCTTGAGTTGGATCGGCCACGCGAAGCCGAAGCCGCATACCGCGAGGCGCTACGTTTGGAGCCCACCAACCCGACAAGCCGCTGGAATTTGAGCGTGTTACTGCTGCGCCTGGGGCGTCTGCGGGAAGCATGGCCGTTTCACGAAGCCCGCTATGACCCTGCGCTTCCGAGACCACTGACCTACGTTCCCGCGCTGTCATTTCCGGTGTGGCGCGGCGAATCCCTGGCTGGGCGATCAGTGATCGTAGTGGGCGAGCAGGGATTCGGCGATCAGATCCAGCTTGCGCGCTACGCACAAGTTCTCAAGGAACGGGGTGCGGCGCTTGTTTCGCTGCAATGCAGGACTGCATTGAAGAACCTTCTGGCCTCGGCACCGGGCGTCGACGCGGTATTCGGCGATGAGGAGGTCTTCCCGACACACGATTACTGGGTACTGGCGTTCAGCCTGCCGGGATTGCTCGGCACCACGCTGGATACGATTCCTGCGCAACTCCCCTACCTGGCTGCCGACCCGTTGCGCATCGCGGCCTGGGCGCCCCGGCTTCCGGTTGCCCGCCGCCGCGTCGGCCTGGTCTGGAAAGGCGCCGCCGGCCACGGCAACGACCTGAACCGTTCGCTGCCGGGCCTGCAGGTGCTGGCGCCGCTGTGGTCCTGCCCCGACACGGCCTTCGTCAGCCTGCAAAAGGGCCAGGGCGAGGACGAGGCCGCGCGCGCCGGGGACGCGCAGCCCATCACCGATCTGGCGCCGGGGGTTTCCGATTTCGGCGACACCGCGGCCATCCTCGCGCAACTGGACCTGCTGATCTGCGTGGACACCTCCGCCGCGCACGTCGCGGGCGCGCTGGGCCGGCCCTGCTGGGTGCTGCTGCCCGCGGTGGGCTGCGACTGGCGCTGGATGCTGGAGCGCGAGGACTCGCCCTGGTATCCCGGGGTGATGCGCCTGTTCCGCCAGGCCCCGGGCGAGCCCTGGGACGCGGTGGTCGGGCGCGTCGCCCAGGCCCTGCGGGCCTGGAGCGCCGCGCAAGCCTGAGGCGCCTCAGGCGCCCTGCACCTCCACCTGCACGTCCACGTTGTTGCGCGTGGCGTGCGAATAGGGGCAGACCTTCTCGTGCGCCTCCATGGCCAGGGCCTGGAGTTCCTGCTGGGGCAGCGAGCGGTCCTCCACGTGCAGTTTCACCGCCAGTCCGAAGCCCCCCTCGGCGCGCGGGCCGATGGACACCGAACAGGTCACGGTGGCGCCGGAGGCGTTCTTCTTGTGCTGCTTGGCCACGAAGTCCAGCGCGCCGCCGAAGCAGGCGGCGTAGCCGGCCGCGAACAGGTCTTCCGGAGTGGTCGTGGCCGGACGCCCCGGTCCGCCCATGGCCTTGGGCACGGACAGGTCCACGCTGACCTGACCGTCCTGCGAACGGGTGTGTCCGTTGCGTCCGCCGGTGGCGGTGGCGCTGGTGGTGTACACGACCTGGATGCTGTCCATGGCTGGGATCTCCTGGGGGGTGATGGAACACGGTTTCGCCGGCGCGGCTCCGCGAGCCACGGACGCAACCCCAGCCGCAGTCTAGGGCGGTCCGGCGCAATTTTCAGGAGGCGGGCTCTCAAGGAATCGCAGGGCCGCCCCAAGATTCCTTGACCCCCACGGGGGGCGGGCCGGGCATGGCCCGGCCCTGGGGGCCCCCAGAAGGCCGCGGTGGATGCTCCGCCATACTGTGGATATGATCAGTCCCGCGGTGCCGCAGCCGCAGCCTTCCCGCATGGACTCCGCCCCCGCCCAGACCCCGCCCCGGCGCATCGCCCATCTCGACATGGACGCCTTCTTCGCGTCGGTCGAATTGCTGCGCTATCCCGAGTTGCGCGGCCTGCCGGTGGTGGTGGGAGGACGCCACCGCTGGCAGCCGCAACGCCTGGCCGACGGGTCCTGGCGCTTCGCCCGCCTGCGCGACTACAGCGGGCGCGGCGTGGTCACCACCTCCACCTACGAGGCGCGCGCGCTCGGCGTGTTCTCCGCCATGGGCATGATGAAGGCGGCCCGGCTGGCCCCCGACGCGATCCTGCTGCCGGCCCGCTTCGAGGCCTACCGCGAGTATTCCCGGCGCTTCAAGGCCGCGGTGGCGGCCATCGCGCCGCGCATCGAGGACCGCGGCATCGACGAGATCTACATCGACCTGAGCGGGCATGCGCAAAGCGATACCGAGACGCTGGCCCGCGACATCCAGGCCGCCGTTCGCGAGGCCACCGGCCTGAGCTGCTCCATCGGCGTGAGCCCGAACAAGCTGCTGTCCAAGATCGCCTCCGAACTGCGCAAGCCCGGCGGCGTCACGGTGCTGCACATGCACGAGCTGGCCGAGCGCATCTGGCCCCTGCCGGCGGCGCGGGTCAACGGAATCGGGCCCAAGGCGGCCGAACGCCTGCGCGGGCTGGGCATCGTCACCGTCGGCGAACTCGCCGCCGCGCCGCCCGAACGGCTGCAGGAGCACTTCGGCCGCGGCTACGCGGCCTGGCTGCACGCGGTCGCGCACGGCCGCGACGACCGCCCGGTGCAGACCCATTCGGAGCCCAAGTCGGTGAGCCGGGAGACCACCTTCGAGCACGATCTGCATCCGCGGCGCGACCGTGCCGAGCTGTCGCGCCTGTTCACCGAGCTGTGCTCCCAGCTGGCCGAGGACCTGCGGCGCAAGGGCTGCGCGGCGCGCACCATCGGCATCAAACTGCGCTTCGAGGACTTCCGCACGGTCACGCGCGACCTGTCGCTGCCGCGGCCGGTGGCCGACGCGCGCGCCATCCGCGACGCGGCCGGGCAGTGCCTGCGCCGCGTCGAACTCGACCGCAGGCTGCGCCTGCTGGGCGTGCGCGCGGCCGCGCTGCAGGACGCCGCCGGGCTCGGCAGCGACCCGGCGTCGATGCAGCTGAGCCTGCTGGACCCGTAGGGGCCCCGGGTCGGCCGGGCCCGCCGCGCCTCAGGATGCGCGCGACGGGGACACCATCTGCCATGGCGGCACGGCGCGCGGGCCGGTGGCCTCCAGCCGGGCGACCGACGCGGGTGCCAGTTGCCACCAGCGCGCGCGGTCGCCCTTGTGCAGCTTGGCCTGGTACATCGCCGCATCGGCCTGGCGCAGCAGGCCCTCGGGGTCCTGCGCATCCAGCGGGAACAGGGCCAGGCCCATGGACATGCCCACGCTGGCGCGGCATCCCGGCGCCAGCTCGAAGGGCTGTTCGACCGCCGCGTGCAGGCGGCCCAGCACGTCGCTCAGCTGGGCCAGCACCTGGGCGGAGTCGATCTGTTCGATGACCACGACGAACTCGTCGCCGCCCAGGCGCGCCAGCACGTCGAACTTGCGGATCGCGCCGCGCAGGCGCTGCCCGATCTCGCGCAGCAGCACGTCGCCCACATCGTGGCCCCAGGTGTCATTGACCGGCTTGAAATCGTCCAGGTCGAGCATGCCCACCGCCAGCACGGTGCCGTCGCGCCGCGCCGCCGCCAGTGCCTGCGGAAGGTACTGGTTGAGCGCGAAGCGGTTGGGCAGGCCGGTCAGCAGGTCATGGCGCGCGCGGTGCGATTCCTCCAGTTGCAGGTCGTTGAGCCGGCGCTTGGTGTCCAGCTCGTCCAGCCCGTGGCCCAGCAGTTCGGCCACGCGCTGGCACAGCTCCGTGGTCGCGTCGTCGAAGGCCTCGGGCTGCGGGGACACGAACACCAGCACCGCCCAGATGGAGGCGCCGCGGAACACCGGCGCGGCCAGCGCAGCGCGCCATTCGTGGCGCCGCATCGACCCGCGCCACGGCGCCAGGCTGGCATCGCCCAGCAGGTCGTTGCAGCAGACGTTGCGATGGCTGTTCCACACCCGGATCACCAGCGGGGACTTGTCGGCGTCGTGCAGGCTGATGCGCAGCGCGTCGAGCTGATCGGCCCCGCTGCCGGCGCGCGCGATCACCTCGATGCGCCCGGCCTCGTCCGGGCGCGCCATCCACGCGGCGTGGAACTGCGTGCCCTCGGTGAGGGTCTGGCAAGTGCGCAGCAGCATGTCGGGCACGCTGCGCGCCTGCAACAGCACGTCGACCTCGCGCATCAGCGCGCGGTACAGGCTTTGCAGTTGCTCCATGCGCCGGCGCTGCTCCAGGCCCTGCAAGGCGCGCTGCACCGCCAGGCCCGCGTTGACCAGCACGTCCGCGGTGGCCGCATCGAGGGCCTCGGCTTCGTCCAGGCACAAGACCAGCACCAGGCTGCCCCCCGCGCGCCCGGGTCCGTCGCCGCGCAGCGGCAACGCGGCCACCGACGCGCCGGGCAGGCCCGCGCCGCCTCCGGCCGGCGTCCGTGCAGGATCCCGCGGCGCCTCCAGGCCGCAGAAGCAGGGCTGGGCCGCATCGCAGGCCCGCAGCGCCTGCTCACGCCCGGGCAGGGTCCGCGAGCCCTCGCGCGCCGCGAAGCTGGCCAGCACGGTCAGATCCCGGGAAACCGCGGGGCCGCCCCAAGCGTTCTCGAGCCCCTGGGCGGGCGCGCCGGACGCGGCCCGGCCCTGGGGGCGGTCTTCCACGGGCTCGCTCGCACGGGCGATCCAGGCCTGGCTCAGGCCGCCGCGCTGCACCGCCACCCGGCACACGGTGTGGAGGTAGTTCTCCAGGTCCTCGGCCTGCGCGCCGAGCTGGCCCAGTTCCGCGAGCAGGGCGTTCAGGCGCGCCAGACGGTGCGCGCGCAGCGATTGGTGCTCGCGCAATTGCAATTCCTGCTGGGCCCGCAGGCGCCAGGCCTGGCCGCGCGCGAAGCGCTGCTGCGCCCCGCGCACCGCCAGCACCACGAACAACAGGTAACCCGCGGCCAGCACGGCCGCCCCGTGCGCGGCCGGGGCATCGATCAGGCTCAGCCAGAGCACCAGGGGCAACAGCGCGCCGGCCGCGAAACCCAGGGCGGCGACGGCATCGAAGGCCAGCGCCAGCGCGACGCCTCCGGCCACGCAGGCGACGACGAAGGCGGCCAGGCCCGCCGCCAGCCCCGCGCGCGGCGCGATCCACCACGGCGCGAGTCCCCACAGCAGGCCGTTGAGTGCGGCGGCCACGCGCAGCAGGCGGTGCATGCGCGCGGGCCGCCAGGGCCGCGACGCGCGCCGGGACAGCAGCAGCGCCGGGGATTGCGAGGCCAGCACCAGCAGCGCCCAGGCCGTCACCGCCAGCTCGCCCGCCGCGGGAGCGAACAACCATGCGCAGGCCGCGCAGGCGGCCGCCTGCGCGAGGGCCACCAGGCCCAGCGAGGCCCGCAGACGGGCCTCCTGCTCCGCGCCAAGCGGCATGCCCGGAGACGGGGACGGCGTCGCGGCCTGCGATGAATGCTCGTGCTGCACCTTGTTGCGGCCCTGGTCGGTTGCTGGGAACTACGCTTCGAAGTCCTGCGGACGGGCCGACCCCGAAGTCGCGCCCTCGTCTGCGTGAGAGGGATTTTGCGTCCTCGGCGCGGCCATGGCATCGGGCGCGGCTCGCAAAACCGCAATGGGCCCGGGTTTTCGTGACATTGTTCACGCATGCGTGGCGGCGATGCATCCGACAATGGCCTGCCGTTCGCGCCTGGACCCTCCCCGGGGTGGAGCTCATGCCTGCGTGCGGCCGGATCCTGCGGGCCGATGCCTCCGCAGACCTCGCCCGACGCCCCGACCCGCGATGAAACCGCAGACCGCGCAGCAAGCCCCGCCTCGGCGCACGCCGGCGGCCGCCGAAGCGGCCTGGCAGCCCGCGGACGAGGCGGCCGAGCCCGACGCCGCCTGGCTCGACCAGGCCGCCGCACTGGCCGCGCAGGCCCTGGACGTGAGGGCCGCCCTGTCGCGCCTGCGCGACGACGACCAGGAATGGCTGCAGGGGCTGCACGGGGACGCCGAAACCTGCCGGGCCTTGCTGCGAGCCGCGCAGGGCCTGCCCGCGCCGCGCGTCGAGGGGCTCGACGCGGCCAGCGCGCCCGGCGCCGAAGCCGGCCCCTGCTCGCCGCAGCCGCCGCGGCTCGGTCTGTGCGAGCTCGAGACCCTGTGCGATGCGCAGGGCCGCGAACTCGCCGCGCTGTGGATCGGAGACCCCGAGGCGCGTTCGCCCAGCCCGCGCCAGCGCGAACTGCTGCGCGGCATCGCGCGCCAGGCCCTGGATCTGCTGCAGGCCCGGCGTGCCGCGCAGCACCTGAGCCGCGAGCGGCGGCGCCTGCAGCGCCGCGCGGATTTCACCGCGGTACTGGCCCGCTCCAACCAGCTGATCGCGCAGGCGGCCGACGAACAGCTCATGCTGCAGGACATCTGCGACATGACCGTATCCGACGGAGGCCTGCGCCTGGCCTGGGTGGGGCGCCCCGACGACGAGGGTGAGCTGCGCTACCTGGCCACCGCCGGCGAGCGCGACTACCTGGAGGGACTGCGCCTGTCCATCCGCCCCGAGCGCCCCGAGGGGCGTGGCGCGGCGGGGCGCGCCTGGCGCGAGCAGCGCGCGTATTTCCTGGCTTCCTTCGCGCGCTCGCCGATGCTCGAGCCCTGGCGCGAGCGCGCCGCGCGCTGCGGCATGCGCGCCACGGCCACGCTGCCCATCCGCCGCGGCGGGGGTATGTGGGGGGTGTTCACGGTCATGCACGGCGACGAGGACGCCTTCGACGAGCAGTTGCAGACCCTGCTCACCGAACTGGCGCACAACATCTCGCGCGGCCTCGATCGCCTGGACGCCGCGCGCCGCGAACGGGAACTGACCGGCCTGCAGCATGCGCTGCTGGACCATACGCTGGCCGGCATCGTGGTCGTGCGGGGGCGTTTCATCGTCAGCGCCAACCGGCGCTTCGCCCACATGCTGGGTTACGACGACGCCGAGCAACTGGTCGGGCGCTCCACGCGCATGGTCTACGCCTCGCAGGCCGAGTACCTGCGCGTGGGCAACCTGTATCCGGGCCTGCGCCAGCACGGCAGCGCGCTGGCCATGGACGTTCGCGTGCTGCGCCGCGACGGCGAGGAACTGCTGTGCGACGTCTCCGCGGGCCTGACCCGCGACGACGAGGCCACCTCGGTGTGGACCTTCCAGGACGTCACCGAACGCGCCCGGCTGCAGCAGCGCCTGCGCCACGAGGCGCTGCACGACCTGCTGACCGACCTGCCCAACCGGCGCGCGCTGGAGCAATACCTGCCGCAGGCGCTGGCGCGCGCACGGCGCAACGGCCGCGTGGTCGCGGTGGGCATGCTCGACCTGGACGATTTCAAGCCGGTCAACGACAGTTTCGGCCACGACGCCGGCGACCGCCTGCTGCAGGAGGTCGCGCAGCGCCTGCGTTCGCTGCTGCGCGAATGCGATTTCCTGGCGCGCCTGGGAGGCGACGAATTCGTCGTGGTCGTCGAGGAACTCGAGGCGCGGCACCTGGCGCGCCAGCTCAGCCGGCTGCTGCGCCGCCTGCACGCCGCGGTGGAGCGCCCCTTCGGCCTCGGCGCGACGGTGCAGGCCAGCGTGGGCATGACCATGGGCCTGGCCGCCTTTCCCGGCGACGGCGCCGACGGCGACACCCTGCTGCGCCAGGCCGACGCCGCGCTGTACCAGGTGAAGGCGCGCAAGCAGCAGCGCCGGCGCTGGTGGCAGCTCGGCGTGCGCCAGGCGGCCGAGCCGGGCGAGAACTCCGCCTTCGACCCCTACGGCCCGGAGGCCGCCCAGCTGCTGGGCCAGGTGCGCGCGCTGCTGGCCGAGGCCAGCGAGCGCTTCGCGCAGGCCTTCTACGACGACGCGGGGCGGGACGGGCAGACGCGGGCCATCCTCGAGTCCCTGCAGCCCCGCGAGCTGCAGGGACTGCGCGCGCGCCACGCCGAGCATCTGCGCTTCGTGCTGGACGCGGCGACGCCGCGCGAGGCCGTGCTGCGCCAGGCGCGGCGCCTGGGCGAGGTCCACGCGCTGGTGGGAGTCAGCGCCGAGCACATGATCCGCCCGCAGGGTCTGTACCGCCGCCTGGCCGGCGAGGCCCTGGGGGACTCCGGGCTGCCGGCGCGCGCGCGCTTCCAGCTGCTGCGCCTGATCGAGGAGCGCCTGGAGGACGACCTGCAGGCCCAGATGGGCGCGCTGGCCGAGGTCGCCTCGGCCTATTTCTCGGCGCTGACCCCGGAGGCGCTGCCGGCGCGCGCGCTGTGGCGCGACGCGGTGCACGAGCTCATCGCCCCCATCGGCCGCCTGCCGGGCCTGCTGGCCTGCCACGTGATGCGCCCGGACACCCAGGGCGTGTTCCAGCGCGAGGCCGGCAGCGGCCCGCGCTCGGCGGCCATCGTCGAGTGGCTGGGGCGCGCACGCTTCAACGCCTGCCTGGAGAACACCGGCTCCGACGACAGCGGGCTGCTGGTGCAGGCCTGGCACAGCGCGCGCATCCACCACTGCGACTCCTATGCCTCGGACCCCCGCGTGCGGCACTGGAGCGGCATGGCCGACGAACTCGGCGTGCGCAGCGCGCTGGCCATTCCGGTGCCCGGCGAGCTGGGGCAGCCGGTGTTCGTGCTCGGCCTCTTCGGCGCCTGGCCGAACCAGTTCTCCAGCCCGGGCATGCAGCAGTTCGCGCGCACGCTGCAGCAGCATGCGGCGCGGGTGTGGCAATCCTGCCGGCGCGCGAGTTCCTGCGAACCCCTGGCCCAGGCGCAGGCGCAGGTGTGCCGCGAGCGCCTGTTCTCCGGCGGCCTGGAGATGTTCGTGCAGCCGGTGGTGGACCTGGTCGACGGGTCCTGTCGCCGCGTGGAAGCCCTGGCGCGCCTGCGCCTGGCCGACGGCACGCTGCTGGCGCCCTCGCGCTTCCTGCCCATCCTGGGCGATACCGAGCTCGACCGGCTGCTGCGCCTGGGACTCGACCAGGTCTGCCAGCAACTGCGCGCCTGGGATGCGCAGGGCCTGGGCATGGAGGCCGCGCTGAACCTGCCTCCGTCCACGCTGCTGGACCCCGAATGCACGCGCTGGGTGGAGCAGGCGCTGCGGCGCCACGGCATCGCGCCGCAGCGCCTGACCCTGGAACTGCTGGAGAACCAGGACGTGGACATGCGCACCCAGAGCGCCGCGCTGCATGGGCTCAAGGCCCTGGGCGTGCGCCTGGCGATGGACGACCTCGGCTCCGGCTACAGCAGCCTGCAGCGCCTGTCCATGCTGCCCTTCGACAGCATCAAGCTGGACCAGGGCCTGACCCTGGAACTGCGCCGCGCGCCGCTGCAGACCCTGGGCCTGATGCGGGCGATCATCCAGCTGGGCCACGACCTGCAGCGCCAGATCGTGGTGGAGGGGGCGGAGGACGACGGCGTGCTGGAGGCCGTGCTGGCGCTGGGCGCGACGCGCGCCCAGGGCTACGGCCTGGCCCGCCCCATGCCCGCGGCCGAGTTCCCGCGCTGGCTGGCCGGCTTCCGCCTGGGGGTCGACGCCACCCGGGTGAGCACCTGGCTGGGCGCGCTGGCGGCGCACTGGGTGGGCCTTCGCATGCCGCGGCGCGAGGTCTCGGCGGCGCTGCAGCGCTTCCTGGCGCGCTCGGCGCCGCCCGAGGTGCGCACCTGGCATGCGCAGGCCCGCGGCCACGGCGTCACCGCCGAGCTGGCCCGCGAACGCCTGACCGACTGGCTGGTGGGACGGGTGCGCGCGGAGCAGGCCCCGGCGGCGGCGCGGGAGTGAGAAGCCAGGGCGCGCCGAGGCCACGCCAGACTGTTCGAAGCTTGATACCGATTTAATGGGTCCGGCAGAAGAATAGCCTGCAACATCCTGGTTGCGGGGAAGCATGAGCGCAGGTCCCTTTCCATTCATCGCCGAGCACGGCGGACGCTTCGCGGCGGCCCGGCTGCTGGCCGCCCTGACGCGCAGGGACCGCGGAGCGCGCGACGCGCTCACCGGGCTGGCCACCCGCGTCGCCCTCGAGCGCCGCGTGGCCGAGCTCGCGGCCTCCCCGGCCGCGGGCGAGCGCCTGGCGGTGCTGGTGCTGGACGTGTACCGTTTCGGCAGCATCAACGAGGCCTGGGGCTGGAAGGCCGGCGACGCGGTGCTGGTCGAACTGGCGCGGCGCCTGCGCGGGCTCGGCGGCAGCGAGATGCTGGCGCGGGTGGGGGCGGACTCCATCGGGGTGCTGCTGCGCGGCAGCGCCGCCGACGACTGGCGCGGCGTGGTCGAGCGCATGATCAAGAGCCTGCGCGAGCCTTTCGCGGTCGCCGCGGCCAGCTCGCGCAAGCTGTCCGCCTCGGTGGGCTGCGCCTTGTTCCCGCAGGACGCCACCAGCGCCTCACGCCTGCTCGGGCTGGCCGAAGCGGCCGTTTTCAGCCAGGCCGAGCGCGACCTGCAGCAGCGCAGCGAGGACCTCGACCCCTACGGCGAGCAAAGCGCCGACACCATGGCCTGGCTGCAGCGCTTCCTGGGGCCGCAGCAGCCGCGCCTGAACCAGGAATTCCTCGAAGGCCTCGGACTGTGCGAAGCCCCCCCCGAGGGCGGCGCCAGCGGGCTGCCGGCGCGCGAGGCCGTGCGCCTGCTGCCCGAGCTGGACGGCTACGTGCCCCTGCTGCTGGCGCCGGGACTGCGCCAGGCCCGGCACCGCGAACACGCCGAGGCCCTGGGGCGCCTGCTGGCGGCCCTGGGCCTGCCCGCGCAGGTGGGGGTGGGGGCGATGGGCCGGCTGTACCAGGCCGTGGCGGGGCTGGCGCACCGCATCCCCGCGCGCCTGAGCGAGCGCGCGCTGCTGCTGGGCACGCTGCTGCGGCGCATGGAGGCCGACATCGGCTTCCAGCACCAGGGCGCGGAGGCGCTGCGCCACGAACTGATCGAGCGCCTGCGCCAGCTAGCCGCGGGCATGCAGGCGGCGCGCCGGCGCAGCGACCTGCTGGACATGGTGGTGGAGGCGCTGCAGCACCTGCCCTACCTGGCCTGCTGCGCCATCTACACGCAGGACGCGCGCGGCGGCTTCGTGCTGGAGGCGCAAAGCCCGGGCCACGAAGCCTGGGGCGGCGGGAGCACGCCGTCGGCGCACGACCCCGACACCGCGCAGGCCCGCGGCGGCGCGCTGGCGCGCTGCTGGCTGCGCGCGGGCATCGAGCTCGGCCCGGACATCGCGCGCGCGGCGCGCCAGGGCCAGGACTGGGCCGGGCAACTGCTGCGCCAGGGGGTGCGCAGCTCGGTGGCGGTGCCGGTGCTCGACGCCGCCGGCAACATGCTGGTGGTGCTGCAGCTGTACGGACGCCTGCCCGGGCAGTTCTCCACCCAGCTGATGCGCCATGCGCTGGACTCGCTGAGCGCCTCGCTGGCCGCGGAGCTGGCGCGCGTGGGCGAGGGCATCGCGCTGCCGGCGGTGGCCGCCGACGAGCGTGCGCTGTGGCGCCAGCGCCTGTTCGGCGGCGGGCTGCGCATGTTCATGCAGCCCATCGTCGACCTGCGGGAGCAGCGCTGCACCCGGGTGGAGGCGCTGGCGCGGCTGCAGCTCGACGAGCGCTCGCTGCTCACGCCCGGGCGCTTCCTGCCGGTGCTGGGCCAGCACGAGCTCGACCGGCTGTTCCTCGACGGCCTGCACCAGTCGCTGCAGGCGCTGGCCGACTGGGAGCGCCAGGGCCTGAAACTGGACCTTTCGCTCAACCTGCCTCCGTCCACGCTGCGCCACGCCGATTGCGCGGACTGGGTGCGTTCGGCACTGGAGCGCCGCGGCATCGACCCGCGCCGGCTCAGCCTGGAGATCCTGGAGGACCGCGACGTGGCCACGCAGGCCACCATGCGCGACACCACCGACCGCCTGCGCGCGCTGGGCGTGCGCCTGGCGCTGGACGACCTGGGCGCCGGCTACAGCAGCCTGCTGCGGCTCAACAGCCTTCCCATCGACATGGTCAAGGTGGACCAGGGCCTGGTGCACGGCATCGTCGCCAACAACCCGCGCGCGGTGCCGCTGGTCACCGGGCTGGTCGACCTGGCCCGGCGCCTCGACCTGAGCGTGACCATCGAGGGCCTGGAGACGCAGATCCTGCTGGAATACGCGCAGTACCTGCAGGCCGACTTCGGCCAGGGCATGGCGATCTCGCCGCCGCTGGAGCCGCGGCGCCTGCCGGGGTGGCTGCGCGCCTGGCGCATGCCGGCGCTGTCGGGCATCGCGCCCTTCGCCTCGATGTTCGGCCCCGACGCGCGCGCCACCGGCCGCCTGTTGTGATGTCACCGCATTGTCATGAACCTGTACGAAGATGGGCGACAAAGTTCCCTTTGCCGCCATGGCCGCCATCGCCCTGCCCTTGCCCCCAGTAGACGCCGAGGCGGATCTGCTTTCGGCCTTTCATGAGATCCTGGATCGGAAAGGGGTCCACACGGTGTTCCAGCCGGTGCTGGACTTGCGCAACCGAAGCTTCCACGGCTTCGAGGCGCTGATCCGCGGCCCCGCCGGAAGCCCGCTGGAACGCCCCGACCGCCTGTTCGACTGCGCGCGGCGCAGCGGGCGCGTGGCCGAATTCGATCGCCTGTGCGTGCAGACCGGCATCGAGGCCTTCGCCGCCGCCGCGCTGCCCGGGCACCTGTTCCTGAACGTCACCGAGGCGCTGTTCGACTCGGGCTGGTTCGCGCTGGAACCCACGCTGCGCTGGCTGCAGGAGCGGGGGCTGCCGCCGTCGCGCCTGGTGCTCGAGCTGCTGGAGTCGGATTCGCTGGCCGAGGACACCCAGGCCTTCACCGCGGCGCGCTTCCTGCGCGACCTGGGCTACGGCCTGGCGCTGGACGACCTGGGCCAGGGCTTCGGGCGCTTCGCGCTGTGGAAACGCCTGCGTCCGCGCTACCTGAAGGTGGACCGCAGCTACACCGCCGACCTGGCCTCCGACCCCTTCAAGGCCGCCTTCGTGCGCTCCATGCTGCTGCTGGCCGAGGCCAGCCAGTCGGTGGTGGTGGCCGAGGGCGTGGAGTCCGAGCGCGACCTGCTGACCCTGCGCGAGATCGGCGTGAGCATGGCCCAGGGCTACTTCATCGCGCGCCCGCAGAGCAGCCCCGCCACCGAGCCCGGCGCGCACACCCGCGAGGTGCTGGGCAACCCGCAGCCGGCGCTGCACGCGCTGGCCAGCCGCGGCAGCATCGAGCAATCGGTGCTGGGGCTGGCGCGGCCCATCACCCCGGTGCAGCCGCAGGTCAAGCTGGACCACGTGCTGCGCATGCTGGAGCAGGACCCGGACCTGACCTCGGTGCCCATCGTCGACGGCCTGGGCCAGGCGCTGGGCATCATCAACCGCTACGTGGTCGCCGACCGGCTGTTCCGCCCGCATGTGCGCGACCTGTTCGGCAACAAGCCCTGCACCCTGGTGATGAGCAGCGACGTGCTGCGCCTGGACGCCAAGAGCAGCCTGCAGCAGGCCAGCAGCCTGATCGCCGACTCCAGCTACCGCCACGCCACCGAGGGCGTGCTGGTCACCGACGGCGGGCAGTACCGCGGGCTGCTGCTGGTGGGCGACCTGCTGCGCCTGGTGACCGAGTTCCAGGTGCAGGCGGCTCGCTACGCCAACCCGCTGACCCTGCTGCCGGGCAACGTGCCGATCAACGACTGCATCGACCGCTGGCTGCACGAGGAGCGCCTGTTCGCGGCGGCCTACGCCGACATCGACAATTTCAAGCCCTTCAACGACAAGTTCGGCTACCGCATGGGCGACGAGATCATCCTCATGCTGGCCGACCTGCTGCGCACCCACCTGCCCCCGGGAGAGCAGTTCCTGGCGCATATCGGGGGCGACGATTTCGTCGTGCTGTCCGGCTCGCGGGACTGGGAGGCGCAGTTGCAGGCGGTGCTGCGGGCCTTCGAGGCCGGCGTGGCGCAGTTCTTCGAGCCCGCGGTGCTGGAACAGAAGGGCTACTGGTCGGAGAACCGGCGCGGCGACGCGATGTTCTTTCCCGTGCCCACGCTGTCCATCGGGGCCTTCGTGGTCAACCCCGGCCACTTCGACTCCCACCGCGAGGTGGCCAACGTGCTGGCCGAACTCAAGCGCGCGGCCAAGCGCCTGCCCGGAAACGCCCTGTTCGTGGACCGGCGGCGCTACGGCTGAAGCGCAGGCGCCATCACGAGTTGCAGGACTCGGGCCGGTAGACGGGCAGCACGGTGCCCTGGCTGCAGTTCCACAGCAAGGCCCCGGCCGTGGAGTACACGGAAAGGATCAGCGTGCTCCCCGAGATCTTGCTGCTGGCCCTGTTCCCGTAGGTCACCGTGATCTTGCCGTTGGCCAGGTTCACGTCCTTGACGTAGCTGCCCTGGATCGACCCCGACAGCGCGAGGCCGGCGGACTGGTTGCTCGCGGGAAACTTTCCGTAGGTGGTGTAGTAGTCCCACAAGGCCGGCTTGAAACCGTCGGTCAGGGAAATGCCCTCGGCCACCTGCGCGCGAATGGTGTAGTTCTGGTAGGCCGGGATGGCGATGGCGGCCAGGATGCCGATGATCGCCACCACGATCATCAGTTCGATCAGGGTGAAGCCGCGGGACTTGTTGTTCATGGCGAACTCCGGGACACGAACGTCGAGATTGGCCGTGCCTAGAAAAAACCCGCCTTGCGGCGGGTTCTGAAGAATCACACTCTGGAGATGATTAGGTGCAGGAGGACGGCAGGTACACCGTCGAAATGGCCTTCGTACCACCGGATACGCAGGTCCAGGTGATCGACCCGGCCGTGGTCTTCGCCGACAGCAGGAGGGTGGCGCCGCTGATCTTGGCGTTGGCTTTGTTGCCGTAAGTGATGGTGATCACGCCTTTCGTCGTGCCGATGTCCACGCTCGAGACATAATTACCGGTGATCGAACCAGCACTCGCCAGACCAGCGGAACCATTCGCCGTCGGGTAGAGGCCTCGGTCCGTGTAGAACTCGGCGATGCCGGTCTTCGCCGCATCGGCCAGCGACAGGCCTTCAGTCACTTGCGCGCGGATGGTGTAGTTCTGGTAGGCGGGGATCGCGATCGCGGCCAGGATGCCGATGATCGCCACGACGATCATCAGTTCGATCAGCGTGAAGCCTTGTTGCAATTGCTTTTTCATATGCGGATCCTTGGTTGTTGAAACTTGCCGGGCCTGCGGCTGGCCTCGCGTGCATCACCGGTGTACGAAACCGGCCGCTGCCGGGTCGACGTCAACCCCTGCCGGGGCGATGTACAGGAAGCAAGCGGCGTGCCAGGCCCGATCCAGGCCCCTGGACGGGATTTCGGAGCCATTTCGAAGCCTTTGCGGAGGATGTCCAGGCCCCCGAGCGGCCAGCGCCGGCACCGTGTCCAGGCTGCGGGCTGGCCACGGGCGGCCGTGTCAGGGCAAAATAGCTGGACACGGCGCCCGCGGCGGCGCCAGGGGGAGGGAGCTTGGACATCAATGCATGCAGCCGGCGCATGGCCTCGGTGGTGCTGGGCAGGAGCGAGCGCACGGTGCGGCGCTGGTGCGACGAGGGCACGCTGCGCCTGGTGGGCAGCGACGCCGCCGGGCGCGCGCTGGTGGCGCTGGAACAGGTGCTGGACATGCTCGACGGCCTGGGAGCGCTGGCCCCCTGCGGCGGCGAGGCGCAGTTGCCGCGCGGCGAATGGATGCGCCTGGTGCTGGACGCCGACGCCGGCGACGCCGACGCGCTGGCCGGCCTGGGCACCCAGCTGCTGCACGAAGGCCGCGCCGCCGGCGCCGTGAGCCTGCTGCAGGAGGCCGCGCAACTGCAGCACGCCGACGCCATGCACTGGCTGTGCCACTGCCACCTGCGCGGCCTGGGCGTGGCGCGCGACCCCGACCTGGCGCTGATGTGGCTGCACCGCGCGGCCGCGCAGGGCCACGTGCTGGCGCGTGCGCAGGCGCGCGCGCTGCGCCGGCTGTCGCTGCGCGCGCCCGGCGCGGCGCCGGATCAGCGTAGCGCGTACATCGGGCCGTAGCCCAGCGGGCTGTTCATGCCCTGGATCACGTAGGCCACGCCGCGGCCGTAGAAAAAGGGCAGGCCCAGGTCCACCGGGCTGCTGCTGGACGCCACCTGCGCGGCAAGGTCGTTGAAGGCCGTGTCGTGCGCGAAATCCATGCTCGAGTAGTCGCCCACGTACATCTGGGCGTTCAGCGAGCCCGGGGGTGTCACGAGCGACGAGGTGCTCAGGGTGATCGGCAGGTTCAGCAGCGAGGCCGGCGTGTAGTTGCCGCTGGAATCGGCGGGCACGCCGTTGAGCCAGGCGAAGTTGAAGTTCGATCCGCTGTCCAGGAAGGAGCCCGGATAGGACAGGCCCTGCACCGTCACCGTGATGTTGCCGCCGCTGTCGGCCTTCAGCGCCGTGTAGCCGGTCACCGCGTTGTCCGCCTGCGTGCCCACGCCCAGGCTGAGCACCCCGTAGGTGGTGCCGGCGCCCCCGGTGGGGATCGCCGGCATCTGCAGCACCACGCCGTTGGTGTCGCTGCTGTTCAGGTAGGGGACCGGGTTGGACACCTGCGCGCTGTCCGGCGGCGGCGTCGTGAGTTCGGTACAGCTGCCGCCGCCGCAGGCGTAGTAGGGCTGCCCGTCGGCGACGAACTGCCCCACGCCGAGCAGGCCGTTGCCCCCCAGGGCCTGCAGGGTGCCGATGTCGGAACCCGCGTTGGTGCAGCCGCTGGGGGCGGCCGGCAGCGTGGTGGCGCCGATGACCTGGATGGGCAGCGCGCTCGTGCCCTGGCCGCCCAGTTGCAGGCTCGCGTGGCTCACCCCGCCCCAGATGTAGCCGCTCAGGAAACGCGCGCACTCGGCCAGTTGGGTCCCGCCGGAGGCCGTGTCCGGGGGCAGGCTCAGCCCGCCCAGCGCCGACTCCAGCACGCGCAGTCCGTAGGAGCCGGTGTCCAGCACCACGTGGTCCACCACGACGCAGCGGCCCCCGGCATCGCACACGGTGACCGTGACGTAGGGAATGTTCACGGTGGGCACCGAACCGGCCAGGGCCGGATTCTGCTCGATGCTCACCAGCATCTGGTTGGCCCCCACCGCCGGCACCACCGGGGCCGTGCCGGAACTGCCCCCTCCCCCGCCGCAGCCGTCCAGCAGCCCGAGCAAGCCGACGCCCAGCGCCGCGCCGGCCGCGCGCAGCGCACGGCCCCAGCCGCGGCGGCTCATGGCTGCACCCCCAGCGAGGCCAGGTCCACGCCGGGCGGCAGCAGCGCGGGGACGTAGGCCGAACCGGCATAGTCGCGCATGTGCCCCCAGGCGTGGGCCACCAGTTGCGCGCCGCGCAGGCGCACCGGGGCCCGGTAGGCGCCGGGCGCGCGGGCGTCGCGTGCCGCGGCGTAGCTGGGGAAGTAGCTGCCGTAGAGCCGCTGCAGGTCGGGCAGCGTGGGGCCCGACCAGCTCAGCGCGAACACCACGCCGTCGGCGCCCGCGTATTCCTGCACGGTGACGCCCGAGGCCGTGAGCACGGTGGCGTGGCTCAGCCCGGGCGCGGCCCCGGCGCGCAGGCTGTGCGCCGATACGGTGACGCTGCCGTCGGCCCCGGCGCCGGCCAACGGCGCACCCAGGGCGGCCAGCGCCGGCGCGGCGCCGGCGGCCAGCAGCGCGCACGCGCCCGCGCCCAGGCGGGCGAAAGATTTCCAGCTCGATGTCATGGTGTGTTTCCGGGGCGCATCCTGCGCCGATCGCGAAACACTATAGCCGCGGCTGCGCGGCGTTCAGGCGCGTGCGAACTCGATCAGGCCCTGCGGGAGCAGATACAGCACGCGCGCGCGCCCTCCGCGCACCGTGGGCCGGTGCGCGCTGCCGGGGCCGTAGACCACCCAGGGCGTGGCGTGGCCGTCGAAGCTCGCCTCGGGGTCCAGGGGCATGAGCAGGTCGATCTCCCCCAGCGGATGCACATGCTGCGGACCTGCAATGTCTTGCATGTCGACCAGGTCCACCGAAAAGCCCTGCAGGGCCTCTTCGGGCTTGAACAGCCTGCCGTAGCGAATGCCCCCGGCCTCGCGCTGGCACATCAGGCCTTCGGCCACGCCCTGGTCGCAGGCCGCGCGAATGCGCTGCATCAGCGGACTGTCAGCGGGGAATTCATGGTTGAGCCGCGCCTGCAGCGCCTCGTCCAGGGCTTGGCTGGCAATGGCCGCGGTCAATTCGGCCACGGCTTGATGCAGATCGGACAAGCAGGACATCGCGCGGGTTCCGTGGTTGTGGGACGGGTCGATATGCAGTATTGTGCTTGCCGTCAATCTAAAATTCCGCCCGCTCGATGTCAAGCACTATATTGCATGATTCTCCGGTTTCCGAGGCCGGCGCGACCGCGCCGGACGAGGGAGCGCGCGCGCTGCGCGCTGGCGCGCCGGGGCGCAACCCCTTCCTGGTCGCGCTTGGCGAGCGGGTGCGCGCGCTGCGCGCGCGCCGCGGGCTGACGCGCAAGGCCGTGGCGCAGGCCTCGGAGGTCTCCGAGCGCCACCTGGCGAACCTGGAGAGCGGCGTGGGCAATGCCTCGGTGCTGGTGCTGCTGCAGGTGGCGCAGGCGCTGCAGTGCTCGCTGGCCGAGTTGCTGGGCGACGTCACCGCATCCTCGCCCGAGTGGGTGCTGATCCGCGAACTGCTGGAGCACCGCGACGAAGCCACGCTGCAGCGTGTGCGCGCGGCCATCGGCGAGATGCTGGGCACCGGCGGCGACAACGCGGCGCGCAGTTCGCGCATCGCGCTGGTGGGCCTGCGCGGCGCCGGCAAGTCCACGCTGGGGCGCATGCTCGCCGAGGACCTGGGTTTCGCCTTCGTCGAACTCAGCCGGGAGATCGAGCAGTTCGCCGGCTGCAGCGTGGCGGAGATCCAGTCGCTGTACGGCATGAACGCCTACCGGCGCTACGAGCGCCGCGCGCTGGAAGAGACCGTCCAGCTGTACACCGAGGCGGTGATCGCCACGCCGGGCGGGCTGGTCTCCGAACCCGCCACCTTCAATCTGCTGCTCGCGCACTGCACGACCATCTGGCTGCGCGCCACGCCGCAGGACCACATGCAGCGCGTGATCAACCAGGGCGACCTGCGCCCGATGGCCGCCAGCGCCGAGGCCATGGGGGACCTGCGTACCATCCTGGCCGGACGCGAGCCCTTCTACGCCAAGGCCGAGTTCTCGCTCGACACCAGCGCCCAGGCGCTGCAGCCGACCTTCGTCGCGCTGCGCGCGCTGGCGCGCGAAGCCCTGCACCTGGCCTGAGTCCGCACGCCGCCCCCCCTTTCCCACGGAGTTCCTTCGATGCCCGATACCCTGTCCGTCCTCCGCCACGCCGGCGGCGTCGCCGAGTTGCGCATGGCCCGCCCGCAGGTGTTCAACGCCTTCGACGAGGCCATGATCGCCGAGCTCGACGCCGCCTTCGCGCAGGCGGCGGCCGACCCCGCGGTGCGCGTGGTCGTGCTGTCGGGCGAGGGCAAGCATTTCAGCGCCGGAGCCGACCTGAAGTGGATGCAGCGCGCCAGCGAGGCCGACGAGGCGTGGAACCTGGCCGACGCGCGGCGCTTCGCCGCGATGCTGCGGCGCATCGACACCTGCCCCAAGCCCACGCTGGCACGCATCCAGGGCGCGGCGCTGGGCGGCGGTTTCGGGCTGGCCTGCGTGTGCGACATCGCCATCGCCTCCGAGCAGGCCAGCTTCGCGGTGAGCGAGGCGCGATTCGGCATCCTGCCCTCGGTCATCGGCCCCTACGTGGTCAACGCCGTGGGCCGGCGCCAGGCGCGGCGCCTGGCCCTGAGCATGCGGCGCATCGGCGCCGCCGAGGCGCTGGCCATCGGCCTGGTGCACGAGGTGGTGGCGCCCGACGCGCTGGACGCCGCGGTGCAGCGCACGGTGGACGAACTGCTGCAAGGCGGGCCGCAGGCGCAGCGCGAGATCAAGCAGCTGTTCGCCGCGCTGGAGGTGGGCCCGGTGAGCGACGAGGTGGTGGAGCTCACCGCCCGCACCATCAGCCGCGTGCGCGGCACCGAGGAGGCGCGCAAGGGCTTCGCCGCCTTCCTCGCCAAGCAGCCGGCGCCGTGGGCGCCGCCCGGCACCGGAGGACGCTGAGGCCGTTCCGGCGCGGGAGATCCGGCCCAGGCGCCTTGGCCCAGACGCTTTCCGACCCCGTCGGGGGCCGCCTTCAGTGAAAGGTGCCGCCCTCGCCCGGCGTGCCCGGGTCGGCGGCCATGGCCTCGCGCCACACGCGCAGCGGCACGTAGGTGCGCAGGCGCTGCAGCAGGCAGCGCGCCACCTCCGGCCCCGCTTCGTGGCCCACGAAGGGCAGCACGTCGGCGGTGACGTCGGCGCCCAGGCGCACCAGGTGCTCGGCCGCCTCGACGGTCAGCGCGTAGGGCATGACCGGGTCGCGCTTGCCGTGCAGCAGGTGCAGCGTGGTGCCGGCGCTGGGCCGCGTGGGCAGCAGCGCGAAGCGCGCGCCGATGCCGGCCACGCGCCCGGCCGGCGCCTCGCGATCGCGCGTGGATTCCAGCGCCATGATGCCGCCCTGGGAGAAACCGACCAGCGCGGTCTGCGCCACCGTGGTGCCGGTCTCGCGCTGCCAGTGGCGGATCGCGTCGAGAAAACCGGGCATGGCCCGGGCCACCCGCTCGGCCCGGTTAGCTTCCGTGATGCCCTGCAGCTCGAACCACTGGTAGCCGCGCCCGGCGGCGCAGGGCTCGGGGGAACGCAGGCTGACCACGCAGGCCTGCGGGAATTCGGCCGCCAGGCTGCGCCCCAGGGGTTCCAGGTCGGCTTCGTCGGCACCGTAGCCGTGGAACAGCAGCACCAGCTGCTGCGCCTGGCCGGCGGGGCGGGCGATGACCCGCGAGGCAGGCGCCTGGGCGGGGATGGCGGCAGGGGCCGAAGTCGGGGTCGAGGCGGAAGGCGGCATGTCAGTGCAGGGTCCGGGCGTGCGTGCATGCCCAGCATGCCATAGTGCACGCCGCCCGGCCAGTAGCGCGTCGCGGCAGGGGTTTTGCCGGCGGTCTCAGGACTTCCTGGCCTCGCGCTCGGCGGCCAGCGTGGCGGCCACCGCCGGGCGCTGGGCCACGCGCTCGAGGTAGGCCTGCAGCGCGGGCCAGCGCGACAGGTCCAGCTTCACGTGGTCCGACCAGCCCAGCACCGTGAACAGGTAGGCGTCGGCCACCGTGAACTGCGTGCCCATCAGGAAGTCCTGGGCGCCGAGGACCTGCGCCAGGTAGTCGAAGCGGCCGTACAGGCGCTGGCGCTGCAGTTCCTTGACCTCTTCGGAGAACTGGGGATTGAACAGCGGGCTGTACTGCTTGTGCAGTTCGGTGGAGATGAAGTTGAGCCACTCCTGCAGGCGGTAGCGTTCGAGGCTGCCGTTGGCCGGCGCCAGGCCCGACGCGGGCTTCTGGTCGGCCAGGTACTGCACGATGGCCGGGCCTTCGGTGAGCACCGAGCCGTCGTCGAGCTGCAGCACGGGCACGTAGCCCTTGGGGTTGACGGCGCGGAAGTCCTGGCCGCCGTCATAGGTCTTGGCGCCCAGGTCCACCTTCACCAGCTCGGCCGGCAGGCCGAGTTCGCGCAGCACGATGTGCGGGGACAGCGAGCAGGCGCCGGGGGAGAAATACAGTTTCATGGGAAGGGCTCCTCAGGAGGGGTTGCGCACGGATTCGAGGGCCACGCGCACGTGGATCTTGTGGCCGATGCCGGCCGAGTAGGTGTCGATGCCGAACTGGGTGCGGTCGATCACGCCGTCGGCGACGAAACCGCTGAGATAGCCGCCCCAGGGCTTGGGCAGCGAAGGCACGTCGCCGGCGCCGATCAGGCGCACGCGAAAGCTCACCGGACGGGTCACGCCGTGCAGCGTCAGCTCGCCGTGCAGCACGCCGCCGCGCGGGCCGTGCGGCACGTAGCGGGTGCCGACGAAGTGCATGGTCGGGTACTTCGCGGCGTCGAGGAAGCCGGCGCCGGCGACCATCTTGTCACGCGCCGGCAGATAGGTGGTGACGCTGTCCACCTGCACCGTGATGTCGGCCTTGTCGGCCTTCGGGTCGCGCGGGTCGAAGTGGAAGCTGCCGCTGAGCCTGGTGAAAGCGCCGTCCACCAGCGCGACGCCGGCGTGGCCGATGCTGAACTGCACGCTCGAATGGTCGGGGTCGATCGTGTAGCTGCCGGCCGCATCGGCGTGTTGCACCGTATAGGCCTGCACCGGCGCGGGCGCGTCGGCCGCGCCGGCGGGTGCCGCCAGCGCGACCAGCGAAAACGCGCCGCAGCCCAGCGCGAGACTCAGTCGGGAAAGGATGTTCATCGGAGATTTCCTGCTTGTCATGGGGGAAGGGAGATCAGGGGGCGACCACCAGGTGCACGTGCACCGGAATGTCCGCCGCCACCACGCTGGTATCGGCCCAGCTGCCGCTGCCCAGGCCCCAGATGCCGCGCTGGAGCTTGAAATCGGCGTCCATGGCCAGCGCCTGGCCCTGCGCATGGGTGCTCACGAGCACGCGCAGCGGGTGCGTGACCCCGCGCACGGTGAACTGCCCGTCCACCCAGTAGCGCCCCGGACCGGCGGCACTCCAGGCGCTGGACACGAAGCGCGCCTGGGGGTCGGCCTTGGCGTCGAGCCAGTCGGCGCCGCGCAACAGCTCGTTGGTCTGGCCGCTGCCGGCGTCGACACTGGCCGTGTCCACCGAGACCTGCACGCTGTTGGTCTTCGGATCCTGCGGCGTGAAATGCACTTGCGCGTGCACGGTGCCGAAATGCCCCTTCATGGCCACGCCCATCTGCGTGGCCTGGAAGTCCACCTGGGCGCCGGGCTGCACCTGCGCATAGACCGCGGGAGCGGCCTGCGCTGCGGCGGAAAGGCCGAGCGCGGCCAGCGGGACGATGAAGGGGCGCGCGAGAGCCCGCGCGACACACGGGAAGGCCGAGTCGTACATCACCTCACTCCTTGGAAGGGCCGGGCAGCATGCGCAGCAGCACGCCGTCGCGGTCGATGAACTGGTGCTTCAGAGCCGCGCCCACGTGGGCCGCGACCACCGCGGCCATCGTGTAGTTCAGCAGGCCGTGCAGGCGCGCCAGGTCGCGGGCCAGCGCGTGGTCGGGCGCCAGCAGATTGGGCAGCGGCAGCACGCCCCACCACACCACCTGGACGCCCGCGGCCGAGCTCAGCGCCCAGCCGGACAGGGGGATGGCCAGGATCAGCAGGTACAGCAGGCCGTGCAGGGACTCGGCGGCACGTGCCTGCCAGCGCGGCACCGAGCCGGGCAGCGGCGGAGGCCGATGGCCGACGCGCCAGACGATGCGCAGCACCACCAGCAGCAGCACGGTGATGCCGAACCACTTGTGCCAGGAATACAGCTCGAGCTTGCGCGGCGACAGTTGCAGCCCGTGCATGTACAGGCCGAGGGGAAACATCCCGAAGATCAGCAGGGCGACGAGCCAGTGCAACAGCATGGCGATACCGGTGTAGCGCCGGGACGGCTGGACCATGGTCAGGATTCCTCGTGAGGGCCGGCAGGGCCGGGTTGCGCGCGCTGCGCCTGCTCGAAGGCCAGCCGGATCGCGTGCAGCAGTTCGGTGGCGCGGGCGAAGTCGACATCGGAAAGTCGTTCGAAGACCCGGCCCACGTGGGCGCCGTGCGCCGGGAACACCTGCTCGAACAGGGCCTGCCCGCGCTCGGTCAGGCACACGATCTGGCCGCGGCCGTCCTGCGGGTCCGGATCGCGGCGCACCAGTCCCTTCGCCAGCATACGGTCCACCACCCCGGTCAGCGTGCCCTTGGTGATCAGGGTCCTGGCGCCCAGGGTCTTGGGGTTCATGCCCGGGGTGTTGCCCAGCGTGGCCAGCACGTCGAACTGGGCCGGGGTCAGGCCTAGCTGAGCCACGTGCGCGGCCGAATAGCGCTCGAAAGCCTGGTAGGCGCGCACGAGTTCGCGCAGCAGCGGCAGGTGGGCGCGGGCGGAGCACATCGCGGGGCCAGGCGGGGGTGAGGGATGCATGCAAGGAAGGGATAGCAGATACTAGTTCGCGTTAGAACAATATGTAATGCCCCGATATTTCGTAGGGCTTTTGACCCGGATCAGGCCTCCGTGTCCTCGGCCCGCGGGCCCAGGCGCCACGACAGGCCGCTGCTGCGCCGGGTCACGCGCTCCAGGCCCTGGCGCAGCGCGCCCTCCTGCGCGGTGAACAGGCTCAGGCGCGAGCGCGCGCGGGTCACGCCGGTGTAGACCAGTTCGCGGGTCACGCCCAGCCCGTCGCCCAGCACCAGCAGGGCATGCGCGAACTCCGAACCCTGCGACTTGTGCACGGTCGTGGCGAAGGCCGTCTCCACGTGGGCCAGGCGCCCGGGGGACACCCAGCGCACCCCCGCGGCCTGCGCGAAGGCCACGCGCAGCGCGCCTGCCGGCCCGCGCAGCGCGATGCCCACGTCTCCGTTGAACAAGCCCAGTTCGGGATCGTTGCGCGTGACCATCACCGGACGTGCCTCGTACCACGGCGCGCCCTCGCCCAGCAGCGAACGTGCGCGCAGCGCCTGCTCGATCTGGCGATTCATCGCCTCGACCCCCCAGGGCCCCTGGCGCAAGGCGCACAGCACGCGCAGCGCATCGAAACCCTGCAGCACGCGCAGGGCCCAGGCATCGGCCTGTCCGCGCTCGCCTTCGACGCCGGCACGCGCCAGTTGCAGGCAGGCGCGCAGCCCCGCGTCGGCCAGCACGGCCTCGCACACATCGCGCGGCTGCGCCTCGGCGTGCCAGCGCAGGTCCTCATGCCCGCGCAGTTGCGTCTGAGCCAGGCCCGCATCGCCGCGATTGACCGCGTCGGCCAGCGCGGCGATGCCCCCGCCGAAACGCCGGCTGCGACGCAGCATCGACACCTGCTGGGCCAGCAGCGGCCCGGCCGCGTCCTGCAACTCCGGCGGGATGGTCTGCCCGCACAGTTCGCGTACCTCGCACACCGTCTGCGGCCGGTAGTGTCCATCGCGCGCATGCGCGCACAACTCGCCGAGCACGGCACCCGCCTCCACGCTGGCCAGCTGGTCGCTGTCGCCCAGCAGCACCAGGCGCGCATGCGCGGGCAGCGCATCGAGCAGGTCGGCCATCATTTCCAGGTGCACCATGGAGGCCTCGTCCACCAGCAGCACGTCCAGGTCCAGCGGGTTGCCGGCGTGATGCCGCAGACGCCGCGTGTCGCCGCGCGCGCCCAGCAGTGCGTGCAGGGTGCGCGCGGGAGCGATACGCGAGGCCAGGCGCAGCGCGGACTCGTGCTCGCCCAGGCGGCCGGCGAGCTCGCGCAGCGCGCCGTCGATGGACTGCTTCAGGCGCGCGGCGGCCTTGCCCGTGGGCGCCGCCAGCGCCACGCGCAACTGTTCGGGCCGGGGCGCGGTGGCGAACAGCAGCACCAGCAGGCGCGCGGCGGTGAAGGTCTTGCCCGTGCCGGGCCCGCCGGTGATCACGCCCACCCCGGAGCGCAGCGCCAGCGCGCAGGCGATGCGCTGCCAGTCGAGCGGCGCATCGGCAGGCGCATCGGCCGGGGCGTCGGTTGCGGCGTCGGTTGCGGCGTCGGTTGCGGCGTCGGTTGCGGCGCACGCGGCGCCCGCTTCGCCGAACAGCAGGCGCAGCGCCGCCGCCGTGCGCGGCGCGCCCGGCGCCTCGCGGCGCCGGGCGCGCGCAAGCCATTGCCCGGCCAGGCGCCGCTCGTACTCCCGATAGCGCCGCAGGTACAGGCGCCCCTGCTCGAACACCAGCGGCTGGCCCCGGTCGGCGCCGTCGCCCGCATCCACGCACCACACCGCCTCGGCGTCGCGCAGCGCGCGCGTCCACGCCGTCGCCGGGTCCTCGCCCGCCGGTGCCAGCTCGCCCGCCAGCTCCAGCAGCTGCGCGGCCAGCGCCGGCTGCAGGCCCAGTTCCGCCCAGGCCGGCCCGTGCAGGTCCAGGCAGACATGCCCGAGACCTTCGAGCTGCGCCACCAGCGCGGCCGCCAGCAGCACCTGCGGGTCGTCGCGCGGCGCGGCCTCGGCGACGAAGCCGGCGAAGCCCGCGTCCAGATGGCGCAACCATCCGGCCTGCGCCCAGGCGCGCAGGCAGCGCAGCACGCGCTCGCGCTCGGCCGCGGCGAACAGGGGCAGATTCATCGCCGCGGCTCCTCCAGGGTCTCGCCCTCGCTCAGCAGGCGATCCAGCCGGTCCAGCCAGTCCACGTCGGCCGGCATGGCGAAACAGCCGCGTTCGGGCCCCTCGATGCCGCGCAGGAACAGGCACAGCGCGCCGCCGAGCTGGCGCCGCGGCTCGTAGGCGGCGCCCAGGCGCTGGCGCAGCAGGCGGTGCAGCGCCAGCAGGTACAGCATGGCCTGCACGTCGTAGCGATGCGCGGCCATCGCCTGCGCCAGCGCCTCGGCGTGGTAGTCGGCATCGCGATCGCCCAGCGCGTTGGACTTGTAGTCCAGCACCCAGTAGCGCCCTTCGTGCTCGAACACGAGGTCGGCGAAGCCCATGACCAGCCCGTGCACGCGGCGCTCGTCCAGGCGCGCGCGCTCGCGGGTGCCCAGCCAGGCCTGCGCGCACAGGCGGTCCAGCGCCGCCGCGCTGGCGGCGTCCACGGGGAACCAGAATTCCATTTCCGCCAGGCTGGCGCGCAGCTGGCGCAGGCTGGCGCCCAGGGGTGGCAGCGCGGTGCGCAGCACCTGCTGCAGCCAGACCCAGGCCTCGTCGGCCTCGGCTTCCCAGCCCTGGCGCGCGCAGCGCTGCGCGAAGGCGCTACGCGTGGCGGCGTCGTCGGCGAAGCCCTGCTCGGCCAGCCAGGCCAGCTGCTCGTGCAGGAAGCTGCCGGCGCGCGCGCCGCGCGCGAAGGCGTGACGCGCCGCGGCGCCGCGCACGCCGGCGGGCTGTGTCTCCTGCGCGGTGTCGTCGGACGCGTGCTGGCGCGCCCCGAAGGCCGCGCGCAGCGGTGCCAGGTTGCGCGCCAGCGCGCTGAAGCTGGCGATGTGCCAGTCGCGCTCGAAACGGGCGTCGTACACCTCGGGCTCGCGCAGCTCCACGGCCCGCGCTTCGGCGCGCAGCAGGCTCGGCGGCTCCACCGGGCGGCGCGGCTGCAGGCGCAGCCGGGGCAGCGAGCCCCAGGTCGCGCGCAGCAGGGTCTCGAGCTGCTCGGGGCCGCCACCGGGCAAGGCGCCGAGCAGGCACCCCAGTGCGCTGCGCGCGAGCAGGCACTGCGAGGCGCGCCCGCGGCGCAGCGGCGCGGCCCCCATCCACACGGCATGGCGCGCGCGGGTCAGCGCCACGTAGAGCAGGCGCAGGTCCTCGCGCAGGCGCCGCGACTCGGCGTCGCCGCCCTCGCCGCCGCCGGCATCGTCCCCATCGGGTTCGCTCTCGTCCTGGTCGTCGCCGTCGGCGCTGCGGAAATGCGTGGCGAAGGGCAGCAGCACCACCGGGTACTCCAGTCCCTTGGACTTGTGGATGGTCACCACGCGCACCAGGTCGGCCTCGCTTTCCAGGCGCAGCTCCTGTTCGTCGGCGGCGCCGGCACGCCCGGCCACGGCCTGCTCCAGCCAGCGCAGCAGCGCCTGCTCGCCGTCCACGCCGGAGCTGGCCTGCTGCAGCAGCTCGGCCAGGTGCAGCACATTGGTCAGGCGCCGCTCGCCGCCGTCGCGCGCCAGCCAGCGCCGCGCCAGCCCCAGCCGGTGCAGCGTGGCGCGCAGCATCGGCAACACCCCCTGGGAGCGCCAAAGCTCGTGCAGTTCCAGCAGCAGCTGGGCGTGCGCCTCGAACACCTCGTCGTCGCGCGCCAGCGCCTCCAGCTCCGCCAGCTCGAGTCCGAAACTGGCGTTGGCCAGGCCCGCGCGCGCCAGGCGCGCATCGCGCGGCTCGGCCACCGCCCGCAGCCAGCGCAGCAGGTCGCGCGCCTCGGCGCTGGCCAACACCGATTCGCGCTCGCTCAGGTAGACGCTGGCCACGCGCCTGCGCCCCAGCTCGGCGCGCACCTGCCATGCCTGTTCGCGCGTGCGCACCAGCACCGCGATGTCGCGCGGGCGCAGGCGCCGCAGCCCCGCCGGGCCGCGGAAGCCGCAGTGCGCATCGCCGAGCAGCCCGACCACGGTCTCGGCGCAGGCGCGCGCGTAGTCCGCCAGCGCCTCGGAAGAGTTCCGCAGTTCGGTGTCGTACTCGATCCACAGCGCGGGCAGCTCGCCCGCCGCCGTGCACAGGGTCTCCTCGCGTCCGCGGGCGCGCACCGGCACGAAGGGCAGCGGGTCGTCGCTACCGTCGCGATAGCCGAAGGCGCCGCCTTGCTCGCCCTCGGCGCGCTCGAACAGGCGATTGACCGCCTGCACCAGCGCCTGCGTGGAGCGGTAGTTGGTGTCCAGCGCGTAGTGGCGCCCGGCGGTGGCGCGGCGCGCGCGGATGTAGCTGTCGATGTCGGCCCCGCGGAAGCCGTAGATGGACTGCTTGGGATCGCCGATCAGCAGCAGGGCGGCCTCGGGGTCGTTCGCGCCCACGCGGTACAGGCTGTCGAACAGCCGGTATTGCAGGGCCGAGGTGTCCTGGAATTCGTCCAGCAGGGCCACCGGATACTGTTCGCGGATGCGCTGGCGCAGGCCTGCGCCGCCGGGGCCCTCGACGGCCTGCGCCAGGCGCTGCTGCAGGTCGACGAAGCCGAAGCTGCGCGCCTGGCGCTTGAGCTCCAGCAGCTGCCGCTCCGCGGCCGCGCAGGCGCGATCGGCCAGCTCGGCATCGGCGCGCGGCAGGGCGCGCAGCTGCTCGCGCAGGCCGGCCAGGTCCTCGAAGCCTTCCGGCGGCTGCAGCTCGCGGCCTTTTTTCAGGGCCTCGCGCAGGCCCTGCGCCTGCAGGCGCTGCCAGGCCTTGTCCTCGAGCTCCACGGCTTCGCCGTCGTCGGCCTGCGCCCATTGCTGCAGGGCGTCGAACCACGGCGCCAGGCGCGCTGGCGAGACCATGCGGGCGTTGAAGGGGGAGTCCTGCGCGCACTGGGCCTCGATCCAGGCGCGCATGGGCCCGAGCTGCTCGCGCCAGGCCGCGCGCAGGCCCCGCATGGCCTCGCGGCGCAGCGCGTCGACGCGGCTCCAGGCCGGCCCCAGGGCGCCCGCCTGCTCCAGTTCGCGCGCCGAACCGGTGGCGGCGCGCCGCGCCAGGCGGGCACCCACCGCGGCCTCGAAGGCCGGGTACTCGGGCCACAGGCGCAGCAGCCCGCCCAGTTCCTCCCCGCGCAAGGGATAGATCTCGCGGCGCCACACGTCGCGCAGCGCGCGCTGGCGCAGCGCGGTGTCGTCGGCGAGCAACTCCTCGTCGAACAGGCTGCCGCTGTCGAAGGCGTGCTCGCGCAGCATGCGCTGGCACCAGGCGTCGATGGTGAACACCGCGGCGTCGTCCATCGAATCGGCGGCCAGGGCCAGGCGCCACGCCGCGGTCTCGCGTTGCGCGGCGTCGCCGGCAGCGTGCAGCAGCTGGCGCAGCAACTCGTCGTCGGCGGCGGGCTCGGCCTCGCCGCGAAAACATGCGGCCGCCTGCGCCAGGCGTGCACGGATGCGTTCGCGCAGCTCCTGCGTGGCCGCCCGCGTGAAGGTCATGACCAGGATGCGCGCGGGCGCCAGCGGCTCGCGCCATGCGCTGCCGGATTCGCCGTGCCCCAGCACCAGGCGCAGGTACAGCGCGGCGATGGTCCAGGTCTTGCCGGTGCCGGCGCTGGCCTCGATGAGCCGGCTGCCCCACAGCGGCAGGCACAGCGCGTCGAGCGGATGGACGGTGTCGGACATGGCAGCTCAACGGCCCGCGCCGTGCTCCAGTTCCGCGGGGTCGAGCACCTGCACCCCCTGGCTCGCCCATTCGCACACCGGCAGGAACAGCTGGCGCGCGAAGGTCTCGAAACGGCCGTCGGCGCACAGCGCGCCGAAGTCGGGATACAGGCGCGCCAGGCTGGCGTCCTCGGCCTCGCCGCGCGCGTGGCGCGAGCCCTCGTAGACGGCGCGCGCCGGCTTGCCGCGCACATGCTCGATGGCCGTGCGCGGGGCCCAGGGCAAGGGCTCCAGGCGGGCCAGGCGCCAGGCCCGCAGCAGCTCGCCCAGGCGCGCGCGCGCCGTGTCCGGCTCCACCGCGCTCCAGTGCAGCGCCGCATCGGGGCCGAGCAGCCAGCCCTCGCAGCGCAGGCCCGCGGCCGAGGCGCCGAGCATGCCCAGCCAGGTGGGCAGCAGCCGGTCCACGCGCGGCCGGCCGTCGCGCAGCAGGCGCGAGGCGCCGAGCTCCAGGCGCAGCGCCGCGCCGGAGCCGTCGATCTGGCGCAGGCCGTCGATCCAGTCGTCCAGCGCGGGCGCGTCGCCGGTGCCGCCGCCCAGCTGCGCGGCGTCCAGGTCCAGGCGCAGCGCGGCACGCGGGAGTTCGTGCGCGTGCCGCGCCGCCAGCTCGGCCCAGGCACGCAGCGGCGGCGCGAGTTCGCGCCGCAGTTGCTCGGCCGCCCGCGTGCCGGGGCCGCCGATGGGCAGGCGCCCGGCGGCCGCCGCGCGCAGCAGGCGGGCATGCAACAGGGCTTCGGGATCCGGCCGCTGCTGCTGCAGCAGCTGGCGGGGGTCGCGCAGCAGCTCCTGCAGCAGGCCGTGGCGCTGCAGGCCCGCCAGCTCGAACACCTCGTCGTCGTCCGCGAGTTCGTCCGCGTCGTCGAACACCACCCCCAGCGCGCTGCGCAGGTACAGGCGCGCCGGATTGCGCAGCAAGGCGGCGAGGTCCGCGAGCGTGGCGGCCGGAGCCGCCTCGGCCTCGGCCGGGCGCCGCAGCGTGGCCGCGCCGGTCTCGGCGGGCGAGCCATGCAGGGCGAACCATTCGCGGGCATAGGTACGCGGGCCGCCCGGCTCGAAGTAGCGCCGGCCGAAGGGCTGCAGCGCGTGCTCGGTGCTGCGCTGGCGCAGCAGCGCCTGGCCCGGCGGCTCGCCCGGCCCGGGCTGCGCCGCGGCGAAGCCGGCGGCCAGGTAGTCGCGCAGCTGGGAGACCAGCACCGAGGGCGCCAGCTCCGAGTTGTCGCGCGCGCTGCGCCCGCACCAGCTGATGTAGAGCACGCGGCGCGCCGACAGCAGCGCCTCGAGCATGAGGTAGCGGTCGTCGTCGCGGCGCGAACGGTCGCCGGGGCGGTACTGCCCCGGCAAGGCCATCAGGTCGAAGTCGCTGCGCTGCGCGGTGCGCGGGTAGGCATCCTCGTTCATGCCCAGCAGGCACACCACCTGGAAAGGAATCGCGCGCAGCGGCAGCAGGCTGCAGAAGGTCACGCCGCCGGCCAGGAAGCGGCCGGCCACGCTGGTGTCGTCGATGCGCGCCAGCCATGCCTGGGCGAACACCTCCAGCGGCAGTGCCTGCTCGAATCCGGCGCACTCGCAGTCCAGCAGCCACTGGGCCAGGCCCTCGTGCATCGCCGCCAGCGCCTGGGTCTCGGACTCGTCGGCGGCGAGCACCAGGGCCTCGAGCAGTTCGCGCGCGGCCCGCGCCCAGCGCTCGGGCGTGGCCGATTCGCGCGAGGTCTCCCACCAGCCCTGCAGCACTTCCAGCAAGGCGTGCAGCGAGCCCGCGAGCGCGGCATCGAGCCCGCCGAGTTCGCCCATCGGTTCGGTGCCCAGCCAGGCCGGCGTCTCGCCGTTGGCGTAGCCCAGCAGCATGCGGCGCAAGGCAAAGGCCCAGCTGCCCTGCTCGCCGCAGGCCTGCAGGCCGAAGCTGGCGCGCTGGCGCTCGTGCAGGCCCCAGCGCGCGCCCGACTCGGCCATCCAGCGCAGCAGCAGCGCGCGTCCGTCGGGGTCGAGTCCGAAGCGGGCGGCGATGCCCCGAACCTCCAGCAGGTCGCAGATCTCGCTGAAAGCGGCGCGGTGGCGCGCGATGCCCAGCACCCATTCCAGCGCCAGCAGCAGCGAGCTGCCGCTGCGCCGGCGCAGGTCGGCGATGTCGAAGGGAACGTGGCGCGCATCGCCGCCGCCGTACTGCCCGAACACCGCGCGCACCGCGGGGGCGAAGACCTCGATGTCGGGCACCATCACCACGATGTCGCGCGGGCGCAGCGCGGCCTGGGTTCCGGCATCGCGGGCCAGCAGTTCGAGCAGGCGGTCGTGCAGCACCTCGACCTCGCGCAGCGCCCCGTGCGTGACGTGGAACTGGATGGAGTCGTCCTCGGCGGCGATCGGCGGCGCGGCGTGCTCGGACAGCGGCAGCAGGTCGCGGATCGCCGCCTGCACCTGCCCGAGCAGGCTGCGCGGCTCGGACTCGTCGAACACGTCGGTGCGCGGCAGTTCCGCGGCCTGCGGCGCCGCGCCGCGCGGCCGGGCCTCATGGTCTTCATGGCTTTCCAGTTGACGCATGAAGTCGCGGCCCTGGCGACCCCAGGCGGCGAGCAGCGGGTGGGCGTGCGCGTGCATGGACTCCAGCGGCACGGCACCCAGGTCGCGCCCGCCACGCAGGGGCTGGCGCCGGCGCGGCGCGCGCAGCAGCTCGCGCCCCTCGATGATGTCGGCCCAGTGGTAGCGGCAGGGGTTGGGCACCGCGATCAGCACCTGCGCGTGGCGCGACAGGGCCACCAGCAGCTCCAGCACGGCCGGCGCCAGCGTGGCGGCGCCGAACAGGCTCACCCGTGGCGGCAGATCCAGGCTGCCGGGGGGCGCGGCATGCAGGCGCTCCAGCACGCGTTGCTGCACCTGCGGACGCACCAGCAGCCGCGCCTGCGCCCCCAGGCCCTCGAGCAGTTCGCGCCACAGCGCAGCCTGCCAGCGCTGCCCCTCGGGTAGCGCCTGGTGCCGGCCCGCGGCGTCGATCAGCAGGTCCTCGCCGCGCGACCAGGCTTCCAGCCAGTCGGCCCGGTACACCTGGTACTGGTCGTAGAGCCCGGCCAGGCGCTGCGCCAGTTGCAGCATGCGCAGCGCCTCGCCATCGGCCAGGAAGGCGGCGATGGCCTCGAAACCGGGCGCCCGCGCCAGGCGCGGCAGCACGCGGAGCACGCGCCAGACCAGGGCCTGGCGGTCCAGCGGGGAACGCGCTCCGAGTTCGGCCGCGCCCAGCACGGCCCGGCAGGTCTGCCACACGAAGCGCGAGGGCAGCTCCACGCGCAAGGCGGCGCTGATGCCCTGGGCCTGGGCCTGCGCGGCCTTGAACCACTCGCCGGCGCCGTTGCTCTGCACCAGCACCAGCTCCGTGCGCATGGGCTCCAGCGGCCAGCGCTGCTGGCAGTGCAGCAGGAGTTCGTGCAGGGTTTCCAGACGGTTTCCGTGCAGCACCAGCAGCCCGCGCGGAGGCAGGCCGGAAGGGGCATCGGGGGGTGCGGAGGGCGCGGCGGGCAAGGCGGTCGGGCGGGGATTCCGGGGCGGCTGGCGAGGCCCAGGCAGTGTAGGCGCTGGCGTGCCCGGCAGGGCCGCGGAGCCCCATTGATCGAAAAAATCGCTGGATGCTACACAAAGCATTCGTTGGATTTCGGAACGAAAGATTCCTAAATTCGCATGCACTGCCCTCCGGCACCCGAAATCCCGGCCATGATCGACAAACTCTGGAACCGCGTGTTCTCCATCGGCGAAGCGCTGCACGATCCGCAGGCGAAGCCTCCCGGCGACACGCAAGTGCGCTCCACCACCTGCTACATGTGCGCCTGCCGCTGCGGCATCCACGTGCACGTGCGCGACGGCGAGGTGCGCTACATCGAAGGCAACCCGAACCATCCGCTGAACAAGGGCGTGATCTGCGCCAAGGGCTCGGCCGGCATCATGAAACAGGTGTCGCCGGCCCGCCTGAGCCGACCGCTGCGCCGCAAGCCGGGCTCGGAACGCGGGGCCGGGGAGTTCGAGCCCATCTCCTGGGACGAGGCCTTCGCGCTGCTGGAGCAGCGCCTGGGGCATCTGCGCGCCACCGATCCGAAGCGTTTCGCGCTGTTCACCGGGCGCGACCAGATGCAGGCCCTCACCGGCCTGTTCGCGCGCGAGTTCGGCACGCCCAACTACGCCGCGCATGGTGGCTTCTGCTCGGTCAACATGGCGGCCGGCATGATCTACACGGTGGGCGGCAGCTTCTGGGAGTTCGGCGGTCCGGACCTGGAGCGCTCGAAGCTGTTCGTGATGATCGGCACCGCCGAGGACCACCACAGCAACCCGCTGAAGACCGCGATCTCGGAATTCAAGCGCCGCGGCGGGCGCTTCATCTCCATCAACCCGGTGCGCACCGGCTACTCGGCGGTGGCCGACGAATGGATTCCCATCCGCCCGGGCAGCGACGGCGCGCTGTTCATGGCGCTGCTGCACCTGCTGCTGCGCCGCGAACGCTTCGACCGCGACTTCGCGGTGCGCTACACCAACGCCGCGCAACTCGTGCGGGTGCAGCCCGGGCATGCGCAGGACGGCATGCTGCTGCGCAACCCGCAGGCCGACGAGGGCTCGCCCGACGCTCCGCTGAACTTCTGGTGGTGGGACGAGGCCGCGCAGGCCCCGGTGCCGGCCTGGACCGAGGGCGTGCAGCCCGCGCTGTGGGGGCGCCACACCATGCCCGACGGCACCCCCGTGGCCACGGCGCTGCAACTGCTGCGCGAGCAGACCGAGACCTGCACCCCGGAGTGGGCGGCCGGCATCACCGGCATTCCCGCCGGGCGCATCGAGCGCCTGGCCGAGGAAATGGCCCATTGCGCGCTGGACGAAGCCTGGGACGAGCCGCAGCCCTGGACCGACTGGTGGGGCCGCGAACACGCCAGCGTGCGCGCGCGCCCGCTGGCCTTCCACGCGATGCGCGGCCTGGCCGCGCATTCCAACGGCTTCCAGACCATCCGCGGCCTGGCCGTGCTGATGAGCCTGCTGGGCACCATCGACGTGCCCGGGGGCTTTCGCCACAAGCCGCCCTATCCGAAGGAAATCCCGCCCAGCGTTCGCACCATCAACAGCTGGGATCAGGTGCGCCCGAACACCCCGCTGCCGGCGGCGCCGCTGGGCTGGCCCACGCGCCCCGAGGAACTGATGGTCGACGAGCAGGGGCGGCCCATGCGCATCGACAAGGCCTTCTCGTGGGAACACCCGCTGGCGGTGCACGGGCTGATGCACAACGTGATCACCAATGCGTGGCGCGGGGATCCCTACCCCATCGACACCCTGATGATCTTCATGTCCAACATGGCCTGGAACTCGTCGATGAACACGCAGCGGGTGCGCCGCATGCTCAGCGACCGCGACGAGTCCGGCGAGTACCGCATTCCCTTCCTGGTGGTGGCCGACGCCTTCCACAGCGAGATGACGGCCTTCGCCGACCTCGTGCTGCCCGACACCACCTACCTGGAACGGCACGACGCGATGTCCATGCTCGACCGGCCGATCTCCGAGTACGACGGCGCGATGGATTCGGTGCGCGTGCCCGTGGTGCCGCCGCTGGGCGAGTGCAAGCCCTTCCAGGAGGTGCTGATCGAGCTGGCCTCGCGCCTGCGCCTGCCCTCCTTCACGCAAGCGGACGGCGGCCGCAAGTACGCCGGCTACCCGGAGTTCATCGTCGGCTACGAGACGGCGCCGGGCTCGGGCATCGGCTTTCTCAGCGGCTGGCGCGGCGCCGACGGCTCCAAGTCGCTCAAGGGCGAGCCCAACCCGCGCCAGTGGGAGGAGTACGCCAGCCACGACTGCGTGCACCTGACCCACCTGCCCCACGCCATGCGCTACATGCGCGGGGTCAACCGCGACTACCTGAAGTACGCCCGCGAGCACGGCTGGCGCAAGCTGGAGCTGCCCGCGGTGATCGCCATCTACAGCGACATCCTGCAGTCCTTCCGGCTCGCCGCCGGCGGCCAGGCCGAGGGGCGCCAGCCGCCGCACCACCTGCGCGAGCGGGTGTTCGAGCACTTCGATCCGCTGCCGCGCTGGAGCGAGCCGCTGGAACACCAGGCGGTGGACCTCGAGGCCTTCCCGCTGGCCGCGGTGACCCAGCGTCCGATGGCCATGTACCACGCCTGGGACTCGCAGAACGCCTGGCTGCGCCAGATCCACGGCCACAACCGCCTGCACCTGCATCCGTCCACGGCGCGCGACGCCGGCATCGACGACGGCGCCTGGATGTGGGTGGAATCCCCCTGGGGCAAGGTGCGCTGCCTGGCCCAGTACTCGGAAGCGGTGGAACCCGGCACGGTGTGGACCTGGAACGCCATCGGCAAGGCGGGCGGCATGTGGGGCCTGGAGCCCGGGGCCGACGAGTCGCGCCGCGGCTTCCTGCTCAACCACGTGATCACCGACGAGCTGCCGGCCAGCCACGGCCCGCTGTCGAACAGCGATCCGGTGACCGGCCAGGCCGGCTGGTACGACCTGCGCGTGCGCATCTACCCGGCGCGCGCCGACGAGACCAGCGCCGACGCCGACCCCGCCCGCTACGCGAGCGTGCAGGGCGAGGCGCTGCGCGCGTCGCGCGACGACCTGCAGCCGCTGGCGGCGCAGCGCACCTGGCCTTCGCACGAGGCGCCCCCCGCGGCACCGGGCCAGCTGCGCGGCGAGGGCACGGCGCGGCGCATCCTGCAATACATGGCCGGCGCGCGCAATCGCTCGCAGGCCACCCCGGAGGCCTCCGGGGAACTTCGTGAAAGGACCCAGCCATGACCCAGCTCGCGCTGGTCATCGACCTCGACGTCTGCGTGGGCTGTCACGCCTGCGTGACCTCGTGCAAGCAGTGGAACACCTCGGGCGCGGCCGGGCCGCTGAGCGACATCGACCCCTTCGGCCCCGACACCTCGGGGGTGTTCTTCAACCGCGTGCAGACCTTCGAGCTCGGGACCTTCCCGGCCACCGAGGTGCTGCACTTCCCGAAGAGCTGCCTGCACTGCAAGGACGCGCCCTGCGTGCCGGTGTGCCCGACCGGCGCCTCCTACAAGCGCGCCGAGGACGGCATCGTGCTGGTCGACGCCGACAAGTGCATCGGCTGCAAGTACTGCTCCTGGGCCTGCCCCTACGGCGCGCGCGAATTCGACGAGCCCCGCGGCGTGATGACCAAGTGCACGCTGTGCGTGGACCGCGTGCACGACAACTCGATTCCCGAAAGCCGCCGCAAGCCGGCCTGCGTGAACGCCTGCCCGACCAACGCGCGCCTGTTCGGCGACGTGGACGACCCGGACTCGGAGGTCTCGCGGGCCATCGCCGAGCGCGGCGGCTTCGCGCCCATGCCGGAGCTGGGCACGCGCCCGGCCAACCAATACCTGCCGCGCCGCAGCATGCGCGAGGCCACGCCCGAGGCGCAGACCGCGCAGCAGCCGGCAGCAGCGCCGCGAGGCGCCGGCGTGCTCGACTGGCTGGGCGCGCTGATCGGCCTGGCCGGCGAGGCCGCGCAACCGGCCGCCGCCCCCACCCACGCGATCCGCGACGCCGCGCCGGCAAGACGCTGAACCGCGACATCCACCCTTCCCCGACGAGACAATTGCCATGCGTCCTGCCTGGTCCGTGATCTGGTTCACCACCCTGCTCGGCTGCGCCCAGGGGCTGGTGGTCGCGCTGGTGCTGGCCGGCGTGGTGCCCGGCGGCGCCTCCGTCCACGCGCTGCGCGACGGCCTGCTGCTGGCCTTCGCGCTCGGCACGGTGGCCCTGGGCTGCTCCTTCGCGCACCTGGGCCAGCCGCGGCGCGCCTGGCGCGCGGCGGCCATGTGGCGCACGTCCTGGCTGTCGCGCGAGGTCCTCGCCGTGCCGGCCTTCCTGGCGCTGACCCTGGCCTCCGCGCTGCTGCTCGACCGAAACGGCGCCTGGCCGGGCTGGCTGCGCGCGCTGACGCTGCTGGCGGCGCTGCTGCTGTGGCTGTGCACCGGCAAGGTGTACGCGGCCATCGCCTTCATCCGCGAATGGGCCACGCCGCTGACCCCGCTGAATTTCGCGCTCATGGGCCTGGCCAGCGGGCACCTGCTGGGCGCCGCCTGGCTGGCCTGGCAGCAGGCGCCGGCGGCCGCCTGGCTGCAGCGCCTGGCGCTGCTGTGGTCGCTGCTGGCGTGGATGTCGCGCGCCGGCGCGCTGGCACGCCTGCGCCGCCTGCGCCGCGCCGGCAGCACCCAGGGGGCCATCGGCGCGGGCTCGCGCCCGGTGCGCCAGGTCTCGCGCGGTTTCACGGCGGGCAGCTCCAATCTGGAGGAATTCGGCCTGCACGCCGGCGCACTGCTGCTGCGCCGCCTGCGCAGCCTGTACATGCTGGCCGGCTTCGCGCTGCCCACGCTGGTGCTCGGGGCCATCGCCTGGTCGCGGCCGCAGTGGCCATGGCTGCTTCCGCTGTTGATCGTGCAATTCGCCGCACTATTGGGTGAGCGCTGGGACTTCTTCGCCCAGGTCGACCATCCCCAGAACCACTATTACACCGCGGCGCAATAACTCCGCGAGCTTCCCGTCAGCACACCGGCAACGGGCCGTCCCTGCAGGGAAACCCCGCCCCGCCCGGGCTTGCGCGGGGCCGGCACGGGCCCCGACAATGCCTGCATGATCCAGGGCATCGTGCTGGCCGCCGGGCGATCGCGCCGCTTCGGTACCGACAAGCGACGCGCGAACCTCGACGGCCAGCCCTTGCTGCTGCGCACCGTGCAGCGCTGGCTGGAAGCGCGCGACGAGGTGCTCGACCAGCTGCTGGTGGTGCTGCGCGAGCCCGACCCGCAGGAACAGGAGCTGGCCGCGCAATTGCGCGAGCTCGGCGTGGCCAGCACCTTCTGCGCCGAATCCGGCCTGGGCATGGCCCATTCCCTGGCCTGGGGCGTGCTGCAGACCCCGCGCGCCGAGGGCTGGCTGGTCGGCCTGGGGGACATGCCCGCGCTGCAGCCCGCGAGCATCCGCGCCGTCGCCCATGCGCTGCGCCCCGGCGGCATCGTGCTGCCCACCCACGGCGGCCTGCGCGGACACCCGGTGGGCTTCGGCCGCGACTTCGCGCAGGAGCTGCTCGCGCTGCGCGGCGATAGCGGCGCGCGCAGCGTGTTGCAGGCGCACCGCCACGCACTCCAATGGCTGGAACTCGAGGATCCCGGGCTGCTGCTGGACGTGGACGAACCGGCGCATCTGGCGCTGGCCGCGCGGCAGAAGGTCTGAGCAGCCTTGCGCGCGAGGCGCTTCAACGCCTGCCCAGCAGCTGCGCCAGGCTGCCGGCCAGCTGCTCCAGGCTGGCCAGGTTGTGCACCGCGAGCATCGCGTCGCTGGCCGCGTGCAGTGCCGCGGCGCCGCGCGCGCTGGGCTGGTAGGCCTCGAAGCGCAGCAGCGGATTGAGCCACAGCAGGCGCCGGCTGCGCCGGCGCAGCCACTGCAGTTCCTCCCGCAGGGCCTGCGGCTCGCCGGTGTCCAGCCCGTCGCTGATCAGCAGCACCAGGCTGCGGCGCCCCACCAGGCGGCGGGCATGGTGACGGCGCAATTCGGCCAGGCAGTCGCCCAGGCGCGTGCCGCCGGCGAAGTCGGCGACCGCGGCGCCCGCGGCGGCCAGCATGTCGTCGCCATCGGGCAGCGCGAAGGCCGGCGTCAGCTCGGTCAGGCTGGTGCCCAGCGCGAACACGTCGCGCCGGCGCAGGCCCCGCGTGGCGGCGTGCAGGAAGGCCAGCAGCAGGCGCGCGTAGCGCTCCATGGAGCCCGACACGTCCACCAGCACCAGCAGCGGCACGGTCTCGCCGCGCCGCCGCAGGCGGGGAATCCAGGCGCACTCGCCGGCGCTGCGCGAGGCCTCGCGCAGCAGCCGGGGCCAGTCGGGCCGGGCCCCGCGCAGGCCGCGCCGCAGCCGGCGCGCGGGCAGGCGCGGCAGCGGCAGCGGTACTTCGCGCGCCAGGCGCTCGAGCAGCTGGTATTCCTGCGCGCCCAGCGCGTTGAAATCCGCGTGGCGCAGGCGGCTGCGGTCGCTGGCGCTCATGCAGGCGTCGAGTTCGAGCGCCTGCTCGGGCGGCTCCAGCGCGCCCCGCGCCGTGCGCGGCGCGGCCAGCGCCTCGCGCACCCGCGGCCGCTGGCGCGGCGGATCCGCGCGCCCCTCGGCGCTGGGCAGCATCTGCGCCAGCAGCTTGGAAGCCACGTCGGGGTCGCGGAAAAAGGCGTCGAACAACTCGCGGAACACTGCGCGGTCGCGCTCGCGGCCGACCAGCACCGCCTCCAGCGCGGCGCCCAGGTCGTCGCGGCGCTGCATGCCGACCTCCTGCACCGCCTGCGCGGCCAGGGCCATGCGCGACGCATCCACCGGAAGCCCCGCGCGGCGCAGGGTGCGCGCGAAGGCCGCCAGGTTGCCCAGCAGCTTGCCCTGGCGCGCGTCGCCCAGCAACATGACGGCGCCTAGGCGGGCGGCGCCAGCAGCTCGCCCGCCAGTTCGCGGGTCAGCGCGGCCACGTCCTCGCGCTGCTTGAACAGGATGCCGGCGGTGTCGCTGACCACCTCGGGGTCGAGGTCCAGGGTGTCCAGCGCCACCAGCGCGCGGGCCCACTCCACGCTCTCGGCGATGCCCGGCATGCGCTGGAAGCCGCCGGAATACGGCGCGCTGCGCAGGCGCGAGACGAACTCGGCCACCTGGCGCGTGAGTTCGGGCCCGGCCTGCGGCACCTGCGCGCGCACGATGGCCAGCTCGCGCTCGCGCTCGGGATAGTCCAGCCAGTGATACAGGCAGCGGCGCTTGACCGCGTCGTTGAGCTCGCGCGTGCGGTTGCTGGTCAGCACGGTCACCGGAGGCAGCTCGGCGCGCACCGTGCCGAGCTCGGGAATGCTCACCTGATACTCGCCGAGGTACTCCAGCAGGAAGGCCTCGAAGGGCTCGTCGGCACGGTCCACCTCGTCGATCAGCAGCAAGGCGCCGGGCGCCGGGGTCTGCAGCGCCTGCAGCAGCGGGCGGTGGATCAGGTAGCGCTCCTGGTAGACCTCGCGCTCGATCTGCTCGGCCTGCGCATGCCCCTCGGCGGCGCGCATGTGCAGCAACTGCGCCGAGTAGTTCCACTCGTACAGTGCCTCGCGCAGCTCCAGGCCGTCGTAGCACTGCAGGCGCAGCAGCCGGCGCCCGAGCACGCCCGCCAGCGCCTTGGCCAGTTCGGTCTTGCCCACGCCGGGCTCGCCCTCGAGCAGCAGCGGGCGCTGCAGGCGCAGCGCCAGGAACACCGCCGTGGCCAGGCGCCGGTCGGCGTAATAGCCCGCGCGCTCGAGTTCGGCGCAGAGCGCGTCGATGCTGTCCGGGGCGCGCTTGCTCACTCAGCTCCCCAGGGCCTTGGCCACCGCGCGCTGCGCCATCACGCCGATCAGGTTGGCGCGGTACTCGGCGGTGGCGTGCAGGTCGGTGGCCAGCTCGGAGGCGTCGATGCGCACGCCGGCCGCGGCCTGCGGCGTGAAGCTGGCGCTCAGCGCCTGCTCCAGGCCGGCATGGCGGAACACGCCGTTGCCCCCGCCGGTCACCGCCACGCGCACGCCGTCGTCGCGCTGGGCGACGAACACCCCGATCAGCGCGAAGCGCGATGCGGGCTGGCGGAACTTCATGTAGGCGGCGCGCCGCGGGATGGGGAAGTCGATCGCGGTGATCAGCTCGCCCTCCTGCAGCGCCGTGGTGAACAGCCCGAGAAAGTAGTCGTCGGCGGCGATGGCGCGGCTGGTCGTGTGCACGGTGGCGCCCAGCGCCAGCACCGCCGCCGGGTAGCAGGCGGCGGGGTCGTCGTTGGCCACCGAGCCGCCCAGCGTGCCCATCGCGCGCACCTGGCGGTCGCCGATGTGCGCGGCCAGGTCGGCCAGCGCGGGGATGGCCTGGCCCACCTCGGCGCTGGCGGCCACCTCGGCGTGGCGGGTCATGGCGCCGATGCGCAGCGCCGCGCCCTGGCGGGCGATGCCGGCGAGCTCGCGCACTCCGGCCAGGTCCACCAGCGCGTCGGGCTGGGCGATGCGCAGCTTCATCGCCGCCAGCAGGGTCTGGCCGCCGGCCAGCGGGCGCGCGCCCGCGGCGGCGTGGCGCGCCGCGTCGGCGGCGCTGGTGGCTCGTTGCAGTTCGAAGGCATACATGGCGTGTCTCCTCAGGCTTGCGCGCGGCGGATGGCTTCCCACACGCGCAGCGGCGTGGCGGGCATGTCGAAGTCCTTCACCCCCAGCGGGGCCAGCGCGTCGAGCACGGCGTTGATCACGGCCGGCGGCGAACCGATGGCGCCGGCCTCGCCGCAGCCCTTGGTGCCCAGCGGGTTGTGCACGCAGGGCGTGCACACGGTGTCGAGCTTCAGCGTCGGCATGTCGTCGGCGCGGGGCATGGCGTAGTCGCTGAAGGAAGCGGTCAGCAACTGGCCGCTGCCCGGGTCGTACACGCACTGCTCGAGCAGCGCCTGGCCGATGCCCTGGGCGATGCCGCCCTGCACCTGGCCTTCGACGATCATCGGGTTGATGATGGTGCCGAAGTCGTCCACCGCGGTGAAACGGTCCACGCGCGTGACCCCTGTCGCGGGGTCGATCTCGACCTCGCAGATGTAGGTGCCCGCCGGATAGGTGAAGTTGGTGGGGTCGTAGAAGGCCGTCTCGTTGAGGCCCGGCTCGAGCTTGTCCAGCGGATAGTTGTGGGGCACGTAGGCGGTCAGCGCCACCTGGGCGAAGGGGATGGACTTGTCGGTGCCCTTGACCGTGAAGTTGCCGCCGGAGAACTCGATGTCGGCGTCGCTGGCCTCGAGCAGGTGGGCGGCGATCTTCTTGGCCTTGGTCTCGATCTTGTCCAGCGCGCGCATGATCGCCGCGCCGCCCACGCTGATCGAGCGCGAACCATAGGTGCCCATGCCGAAGGGCACGCGCCCGGTGTCGCCGTGCACGATGTCCACGTTGTCCACCGGAATGCCCAGGCGCGCCGCCACCACCTGGGCGAAGGTGGTCTCGTGGCCCTGGCCGTGGCTGTGCGAACCCGTGAACACGGTGACGCTGCCGGTCGGATGCACCCGCACCTCGCCGCATTCGAACAGGCCGGCGCGCGCTCCCAGCGCGCCCGCGATGTTGCTGGGCGCCAGGCCGCAGGCCTCGATGTAGCTGGAGTAGCCGAGGCCCCGGCGCAGCCCCCTGGCCTCGCTGGCCGCGCGGCGCGCGGCGAAGCCGGCCACGTCGGCCAGTTCTTGCGCGCGGCTCAGGCAGGCAAGGTAGTCGCCGGTGTCGTACTGCAGCGCGACAGGGGTCTGGTAGGGCCACTGGTCGATCAGGTTGCGCCTGCGGATCTCGTCCTGCCCCAGGCCCAGCTCCCAGCCGCAGCGCGAGACCAGGCGTTCCAGCAGGTAGGTGGCCTCCGGACGCCCGGCGCCGCGGTAGGCATCCACCGGCGCGGTGTTGGTGAACCAGGCATCGACCTCGACGTAGATCTGCGGAGTCTTGTACTGCCCGGCCAGCAGCGTGCCGTACAGGATGGTGGGAACCGCGGTGGCGAAGGTCGACAGGTAGGCGCCCAGCGCGGCGTCGGTGTGCACGCGCAGCGCCAGGAAGCGGCCCTGCGCGTCCATGGCCATCTCGGCATGGCTGACGTGGTCGCGGCCGTGCGCGTCGCTGAGGAAGGCCTCGCTGCGGTCGGCGGTCCACTTGATCGGGCGCCCGCCGAGCTTCTTCGAGGCCCAGGTCAGGGCCACGTCCTCGGCGTACAGGTAGATCTTGGAGCCGAAGCCTCCGCCCACGTCGGGGGCGATCACGCGCACCTTGTGCTCGGGCAGGCCCATCACGAAGGCCGTCATCAGCAGGCGCTCGACGTGCGGGTTCTGGTTGGCCACGTACAGCGTGTACTCGTCGGTGGCCCGGTGGTAGCTGCCGATGGCCGAGCGCGGCTCGATGGCGTTGGGCACCAGGCGGTTGTTCACCAGATCCAGCCGGGTGACGTGCGCGGCCTTGGCGAAGGCCGCGTCCACCGCCGCCTTGTCGCCCAGCGCCCATTTGTAGCAATGGTTGTCGGGGGCCGCGTCGTGCAGGGCGGCGCCCTTGCCGGCGGCCGCGTCGGCCACCTGGGTCACCGTGGGCAGCACCTCGTAGTCGACCTCGACCATCTCGGCGGCGTTGCGCGCCTGCTCCAGGGTCTGCGCCACCACCATGGCCACGTGGTCGCCCACGTAGCGCACCTTGCCCTGCGCCAGGACCGGGTGCGGGGGCTCCTTCATCGGCGTGCCGTCGGTGCTGGTGATCAGCCAGCCGCAAGGCAGGCCGCCGATCTTGTCGGCGGCCACGTCGGCGCCGGTGAACACGCCCTGCACCCCCGGTGCGGCACTCGCCGCGGCGGTGTCGACGGAGCGGATCACGGCGTGCCCGTGGGGCGAACGCACGAACACCGCGTACAGCTGGCCGTCCAGCCGGATGTCGTCGGTGTACTGGCCCCCGCCGGTGAGGAAGCGGTAGTCCTCCTTGCGGCGGACGGCCTCGCCGATATGCGGAAGCTTGGCGAAATCGGATGCACCCATGTCGTGTCTCCTCGGAGAAAAGTGGCGGTCGCGCGGTGAGCGGGTTCAGGACCCGGACATGGCCTCGCGGCCCTTGAGCACGGCCTTCACGATGTTGTGGTACCCGGTGCAGCGGCACAGATTGCCCTCGAGCAGCTCGCGCACCTCGGCCTCGCCGGCCTGCGGATGCTTGCGGCACAGGTCGAGGGAGCTCATCACCATGCCCGGCGTGCAGAAGCCGCATTGCAGGCCGTGGCACTCCTTGAACGCCGCCTGCATCGGGTGCAGCGTGCCGTCGGCGGCGGCCAGACCCTCGATGGTGGTGATCTCGGCCCCGTCGGCCTGCGCCGCCAGCAGGTTGCAGGACTTGACCGCGTCGCCGTTCATCAGCACGGTGCAGGCGCCGCATTGCGCGGTGTCGCATCCGACGTGGGTTCCGGTCAGTCGCAGGTGCTCGCGCAGCGCCTGCACCAGCAAGGTATTCGGGGCGACGTCGATCGACGCCCGGCGCCCATTGACGGTCAACGTGACTTGCATCGCGGCTCTCCTCGTGGCAGCGTGCGGACAAAGCGCCGGCACGCGGTTATGCTGAACGGAACCATTGTTGGAGTCCCGCATGACCGTCTCAAGTCAGGGATTTCAGGGAAAACACCGAGTTCGAGCCCTGCTGCCTCGAAATTTCTCAAAATGGAACACTGCCTGCGATCCGCGATGCCATCGACCCAGCACGCCCTCACCGCACCGCCCGCTGAAGCTCGCCTGGACGACATCGCGCAGGCGCGGCGCCTGGTCATGGCCGAGGGTCGGGAGCTTCCACCGCAGGTGCTGGGAGCCCAGCGCGCATGGATCGAGCGCTCCTGGCGGCGCTGCCTGCAGCGCGGGCGCCGCCCCGAGGAGCGCGTGGAGTTCGACTGCGTGCCCAGGTCCGAGCTCAAGGCCAGCGAGGAACGCCACCACGAGCTGCTGGCGGTGGCGGCGCCGCTGCTCGACGAGCTGGCGCGCGCCATCGCCCGCACCCACTACTTCGCCATCCTCACCGACGCGCAGGGCATGGTGATCGACGTGCGCGGCGCGGCCGACCGCGGCGACCGGCGCGTGCGCAACATCGCCCGCGTGGGGGTGGATCTGTCGGAGGCCAGCATCGGCACCAGCGCCATCGGCGCCGCGCTCGGGGAACTGCAACCGGTGTGGCTGCACCGCGGCGAGCATTTCTACCGCGACACCTCGGCCTACAGCTGCGCCGGCGCGCCGCTGTTCGCGCCCGACGGGCATTGCGCGGGCATGCTCGACCTCACCGGCGTGGACGCGCTGGAGCGTCCGGAACTGGCCGACCTGGCCGCGCAAGCGGCCCGGGGCATCGAGAACGCGCTGGTGCTGGCCCGCCCGCACGCGCTGAGCCTGCGCCTGAACTGGCCCGGGCACGGGCTGGGCGGCGAGTCCGACGCGCTGCTGGGCCTGGACGCCGACGGCTGGATCGTCGCCGCCAATCGCGCGGCGCGCGCCCTGCTGCCGCAACTGGCCGGGCTGGGAGCGCCGGTGCACGCGGGCGAGGTCTTCGCGCTGGCGCCGCAGCGCCTGTTCGAGCACGCGCGGGCCTCCGAACTGCTGGACACCGGGCCCATGGAACTGGCCCTGTGGTCGGGGCTGCTGGTGCAGTTGCGCGCGCGCCGCCCGGGGCAGGAGGGCCGCGGCCCGCTGGCCTCGGCGCGCAGCCGCATGTCCCTGCAGCAGCTGGAGGACGCGCTGGTGCGCCAGGCCGTGGCCAGCGCGCGCGGCAACGTGGCGGAGGCGGCACGCGCGCTCGGCGTCAGCCGCGCCACCGTGTACCGCAAGCTCGGCACTCGTCCGGGAGCGCGGAAATAAGCGCCCAGGGTCCTAGCGATAGTCTGGTCTGGTGCTCACAACGCTGCCGTAAAGGTCGAACAGCACGGCCTTCGTCACGCTTGTCTCCTTTCACGCATTCCAGAGCCGGGCCCATGAGGCGCCTAGCGCCAAGGCGATGGCCGCGGCTCCCGCGAGAGTGAGCACTCCGCCGATGCCGAGCAAGGATGCAAGAGCCGCGCCGAGCAAAGGCCCCGCAACCAGCACTGCAAGCTGCGCACTGCGCGCGGTAGAGGCTACTGCGCCAATGGTCTCGGCCGGGCAACGCAACTGTTGTGTGACGCCAAAATACATGGCTGTGATCCCGTAGCAGCAACCGTTGATGATCCAGAAACCAAGCAAACCGATCGTGGACACGCTGGCTCCAAGCCAAGCGAGAAGGCCGGGAATCAGTACAGACGCCCCAAAACCTGCAAGCGACAACAGCGCGAGCCGCCGCCCCGCCCTATCACTGACCGATTTGAAGATGATCGCCCCACCAATGCCACCAAGGGCAGTCGCCGAGACAATCTGCCCAAACACCGCCGGTCCGCAGCCTAGGCCCCTCAGAAACAGCGCAAGCAGGGGATCATAAAGCGCCAAGACAGCGGTCTGGGTCAACATGGCGGTGAAGGCTAGCCTATACATCCCATCATTTCGCAGCAGTTGCCAAATTTGCCCGCCGACCGCCAGACATCTTGGTGGTGGGTTGCGCAGGCGCATACGGTCAGCAGCCGTCCGTCGAAGAAGTTCGAGGCAAGCAAGCGCAGGGACGACAAGCCAGGCCGAAAGCCAAAACCCCGCCGATGCCCCGAACCTTTGTGCGATCAGACCACCAAGGATGGGAGCTCCTATCTTGGCCGATTGATCGATCACGGTCACTATTTGTATGTTGGAAATCATTTGCCCGCGCTGGAGCAGCCTCTTGACGAGAACCTGCTCGGCAGGCATTGCGCAAATATTTGATACGCCTTGGAGAAAAACCATCGCGAGCATCGCCGCTGGCTTGGTCGAAAAAATGATCCCCAGGGAAGCGATAGCGCGAAGCAGGTAGCTGGACGAAAGCGCCGTTATCGGAGGCACCCTATCGGCCAGCGCGCCGATCCATGGACCAAGGAAGAGGCTGGAAAATCCGTAAAGACTGGCTGCGAGCCCAATCGTTGCCGTGGAGGCGCCGCGAGTAAACGCGAGGATGGAAAAGACCAATGTAAAATCCATCCAAAGTATGATGCTGCTTATGCATCGCGTCACTAGCAGTGCGCGTACCGCGCCAGCAGGGATTGGATCAGACATGCCCACTCTCTATCATCGATTCGGCCCGGAGAAAAAGCGCCCCCTCGATGACTACCCCATCAAGCCCGAACTCCCGCGCGAACCGAAAAAGATCTGTACTTCTATTTATAAATCCGCGGCCCTTGAAGTTCAGCGACGTATTGCAAAGCACCCCGTAGCCACTTATTTTACGAAATTCGAACAGCAGGTCGTGAAGAAGCGCGTTTTGCGCCCGCGAAACTGATTGCGGACGCGCCGTTCCGTCGACATGAGTGATGGCCCCTAGCTTTGGTGAACTGACATTTGCGAATTGCAGCATGTAAGGACTCGTTCCGCCTATCTCAAAATGCTCCATGAGGTCCTCTTCCATGCATACCGGAGCAATGGGGCGAAAGCTTTCACGCTGCTTGATCCGGTTTAAGCGATCTCGCGTACCACTCAAAAACGGAGCCGCCAATATTGACCGATTTCCAAGCGCTCTAGGCCCCATGCCTGTTGGGGATTACTGAGCCTGCTCGCTTGTCGGTTGGATCAACTTGTTGTAGGCATCATTCGATTGATGGGAGAGGCTTGGCTCCAGGTAGATTCGACGTATGACGTTTTCTCCGTAGGGTAAAGATGACCGGTATTGGTCAAGGCGCGTTCTGCGCGGATTGCAAGATACGCTGCCCGCAGATGGGCGGGTAGCCACGCTGTCAAAAGCGCGTTTTCATAATGGCCCTTTTGTCCGCGAGGGCGGCAGTTCTTGAGCAAACGAAACGGACAGCGCTGGGCGCGGCGTGGTGAACCCGGGCCGGTAGATCGCCCGCCCCGAGAAGATCGCAAGTAGGCGTCGAAATCGACGGCGTGCGCATCCTGCGCCCCCCATGGTCAGCCCTTCTGGGAAGAATCGCGGTGGATCGCCAGCGCACGCCATGGACGGTGCTTGCGAGCGGCGGCCGCGCGCCGCGCGAAGCCGGCGTTTCGGGGTGGCTGAGCGGCGCAGGCAGGCAGGCGGCGCGCGCAGCGCGCTTCCAACATCATGCTTGCGGCAGCTGTCCGAGCGCAGCGCGCCAGCGCGAAGCGAGTTCTGCCGCGCGCCTGATTGCCGAGCAGCGCAGGCGGAGTCGGCCCCCCTGGGCCGACCACCCCGTCGCCGGCGCAGCGCGGGGCGCGGCTGCCGCTCGCACGCGGGGCGATGCGCCGCCCACGGTCCTAGACCGAGATCAGCGCCCGCACGCCGTCGGCTTCCATGTCCTCGCCGCGCCCGGCGCGCACGATCTCGCCGCGCGACATCACGCAGTAGTGATCGGCCAGCGCGCGCGCGAAGTCGAAGTACTGCTCGACCAGCAGGATGGCCATGTCGCCGCGCGCGGCGAGCAGGCGGATCACCCGCTCGATGTCCTTGATGATCGAGGGCTGGATGCCCTCGGTGGGCTCGTCCAGCACCAGCAGCTTCGGGCGCGCCGCCAGCGCGCGCGCGATGGCCAGCTGCTGCTGCTGGCCGCCCGACAGGTCGCCCCCGCGCCGGCCCAGCATCTGGCGCAGCACCGGGAACAGCTCGAACAGCTCGGCGGGGATCTCCGGGCGCCCGGGCAGCCCGGCCAGCCCCATGCGCAGGTTGTCCAGCACGCTCAGGCGCGCGAAGATCTCGCGCCCCTGGGGCACGTAGCCGATGCCCAGGCGCGCGCGCACGTCGGGGGCCAGCTGGTCGATGCGCCGGCCGTCGAGCTCGATGCTGCCGGCGCGGATGGGCACCAGGCCCATCAGCGACTTGAGCAGCGTGGTCTTGCCCACCCCGTTGCGTCCCAGCAGCGCCAGCACCTGGCCGCGCCCTACCTGCAGGCTGAGCCCGCGCAGGATGTGGCTGCCGCCGTAGAACTGGTCGATGGTTTGAATGCTCAGCATGCGTCCTGCTCCCTGGCCCGGTCAGCGTCCGAGATAGACCTCGACCACGCGCGCGTCGGCCTGCACGTCCTCCAGGCTGCCCTCGGCCAGCACACTGCCCTCGTGCAGCACGGTCACCCGGCCCGCGATGGCGCGCACGAATTCCATGTCGTGCTCCACCACCATCAGCGTGTGGCGCCCGGCCAGGGACAACAGCAGCTCGGCGGTGCGTTCGGTCTCGGCGTCGGTCATGCCCGCCACCGGCTCGTCCAGCAGCAGCAGCTGGGGCTCGAGCATCAGCAGCATGCCGATCTCCAGCCACTGCTTCTGGCCGTGCGACAGGTCGCCGGCACGGCGCCCCGCCTGCTCCTGCAGCCCGATGGTCTCCAGCACTTCCTGCATGCGCAGGCGCTGCTGCGCGCTCAGGCGCGCCCACAACGCGTCGCGCACGCGCTTGGAGGCCTTCATCGCCAGCTCCAGGTTCTCCAGCACATTCAGGTTCTCGAACACCGTGGGCTTCTGGAACTTGCGCCCGATGCCGGCGGCCACCACCTCGGCCTCGCGCAGGCGCAGCAGGTCGATGGTCTGGCCGAACCAGGCCTGTCCCGAATCGGGGCGGGTCTTGCCGGTGATCACGTCCATCATCGTGGTCTTGCCGGCGCCGTTGGGGCCGATGATGCAGCGCAGCTCGCCGGCGTCGATGGACAGGCTCAGGCGGTCGAGCGCGCGAAAGCCGTCGAAACTCACGCTGATGTCGTCCAGGTACAGCGCCACGCCATGGCTGAGGTCCACGCCGCGCGGGCGCATGCGCGCCAGTCCGCCGGTGGCCTCGCCCGCCTCGGGCGCCTCGCGGAACACCACGTCGCGCCAGTCCACGGCGACCGGGTCCGTGGCGGCGGTGCCCGCAGGCGGGCGGGCGCGCGGGGAGTCTTCAGCCACGGCGGCGCCTCCAGGCGAGCAACAGGCCGGCGATGCCGCCGGGGGCGTACAGCGTGACCACCACGAACAGCGCGCCCAGCAGGTACAGCCAGAACTGCGGGAAGGCCACGGTCAGCCAGCTCTTGGCGGCGTTGACCAGCACCGCGCCCAGCATCGGCCCGACCAGCGTGCCGCGCCCGCCGACGGCGGCCCAGATGGCGATCTCGATGGAATTGGCGGGCGACATCTCGCCGGGGTTGATGATGCCCACCTGGGGTGCGTACAACGCGCCGGCCAGGCCGCAGACCATGGCCGAGACCGTCCACGCGAACAGCTTGAACCACAAGGGCTCGTAGCCGCAGAACATGACCCGGCTCTCGGCGTCGCGGATGGCGCTGAGCAGGCGCCCGAAGCGCCCCTGCACCAGCCAGCGCAGCAGCAGGAAGCAGGCCGCCAGGCTCAGGCTGGTGGCGGCGAACAGCGCCACCGTCATGCCGGCCGTGCCCACCGGCCAGCCCAGCAGCACCTTGAAATCGGTGAGCCCGTTGTTGCCGCCGAAGCCCGTCTCGTTGCGGAAGAACAGCAGCATGGCCGCGTAGGTCAGCGCCTGGGTGATGATGGAAAAGTACACCCCCCGGATGCGCGAGCGGAAGGCGAAGAAGCCGAACACGAAGGCCAGCAGCCCGGGCACCGCGACGGCCAGGAACAGGGCGTAGGCGAAGTGCCCCGTGCCGGCCCAGTACCAGGGAAAGCGGGTCCACTGCATGAACTGCATGAAGTCGGGCAAGGTGCCGCTGGCCGCGTTCATCGCGCGGTTCAGGTACATGCCCATGGCGTAGCCGCCCAGCGCGAAGAACAGCCCGTGGCCCAGCGACAGGATGCCGCCGTAGCCCCACACCAGGTCCATGGCCAGCGCGACCATGGCGTAGCACAGGATCTTGCCCGCCAGGCCTACCCAGTAGGACGACAGATGCCATGCGCTGGCCTGCGGCAGGCCCAGCGTCAGCCAGGGTACGAGCACGCAGCTGGCCAGCACGAACAGGCCCAGCGCGCCCCAGCCCCAGCGCGGCAGCAAGCCGGCTCGGTGCGCGGGGGGCGCGGCGCGCGGCGAGGCCACGGTGGCGGCGGCGTGGTCCGCCGGGTCGCGGCCGGCGCCGGCGGAAAGGGTCGGTGGACTCGACGACATGGCCTCAACCCTCGACGCTGCGGCCCTTCAGGGCGAACAGGCCCTGCGGACGCTTCTGGATGAACAGGATGATCATGCCCAGCACGGCGATCTTCGCCAGCACCGCGCCGGCCACCCCTTCCAGCAGGGTGTTGACCACCCCCAGGCCCAGGGCCGCCACCACGGTGCCTCCGAGCTGGCCCACGCCGCCCAGCACCACCACCATGAAACAGTCGACGATGTACTGGGTGCCCATCTCGGGGCTGACGTTGCCCACCTGGCTGAGCGCGCAGCCGGCCAGGCCGGCGATGCCGGTGCCCAGCCCGAAGGCCAGCCAGTCCACCCGCGCGGTGCGCACGCCCACGCAGGCGGCCATGGGCCGGTTCTGGGTCACCGCGCGCACGAACAGGCCCAGGCGGGTGCGCCCGATCAGCAGCGCCATGCCCAGCAGCACGCAGGCGGTGAAGCCCAGGATGACCATGCGGTTGTACGGCAGGATGAGGTTGGCCATCAGGTGCAGGCCGCCCGACATCCAGGGCGGGTTGTCCACCTGCACGTTCTGCGGCCCGAACAGGCTGCGCACGGCCTGGATCAGCAGCAGGCTGATGCCCCAGGTGGCCAGCAGGGTTTCCAGCGGGCGCCCGTACAGGCGCCGGATCACCACCCTCTCGGCGACCACGCCGACACCGCCCGCCACCAGGAAGGAGCAGGGCACGGCGAGCACCAGCGCGTAGTTCTGCCAGGCCGGCAGCCAGGTCTGGAACAGGCTTTGCACCACGTAGGTGGCGTAGGCGCCGAGCATGATGAACTCGCCCTGCGCCATGTTGATCACGCCCATCAGCCCGTAGGTCACGGCCAGGCCCAGCGCGGCCAGCAGCAGGATGCTGCCCAGGCTGATGCCCGAGAACAGCATGCCCACGCGCTCGCCCCAGGCCAGGCGCGAGTCGATGGCGCGCAGCGAGGCCTGGATGCGCTGGCGCACCGCGGCGTCGGGTTCCACCCAGGTCTGGCCGTCGCGCTGCAGGCGCGACAGCAGCAGCGCGCGCACCGCGGGATAGTCGCTGGAAGCCAGCTCCGAGGCGGCGGTCAGGCGCTGCGCGGGGGTCCCGGCGCGCAGGCGCGCGGCCGCCGCCAGCAGGCGCAGGCGCTGGCGGATGCCGGCGTCGGTCTCGTGCTGCAGCGCCTGCTCGACCAGGCCGGCGTCCAGGGCCTCGGGGTCGCCCTCCAGGCGCTGAACCGCGAGCAGGCGCTCGGCGCGGTCGGCGGAGAACAGGTGCAGGGCCGCGCGCGCGGCGGAGAACTGCTTGCGCAGGTAGTTGTTGTTCACCACCGGCTGCGCGTCCGCGCCCGGCGTCAGGGCCTTGCCGGTGGCCGCGTCGACCCACTGCCCGCCCTGCTGCAGCTCCACGGTGTCGCCGTCGATCTGCACCCGGTTGTCCAGCAGCGCGCCGAGGAATCCGGCGAGCCTGGCGTCGGGGTGCTGCAGCGCCTGGTGCAGCGCCTGCAGACGCGCCGAGGTTCCGCCGCGACTCAGGGCCAGCGCCTGCCCCGCGTCCAGCGCGAGCGCCGGGCGCGACAGGCCCAGGCACAGGCCCAGGCCCATCAGCAGGGGCAGGACCAGGCGCGCGAGCAGCGGGACGATGGGGCAACGGGACATGGCGTGGCACTCGGACGTCGACGGGACCCGGCTCGCTCAGGCGTTCTTGGGCTTGGGGATGTAGGGGCTCCAGGACTCGCCTGCAACCAGGCCCTTGGATTTCCACACCACGTCGAACTGCCCGTCCGCGCGCACCTGGCCGATGAGCACCGGCTTGCTCAGGTACTGGTTATCCAGCACCTCCACGGCGTAGCCGTCGGGCGCGGCGAACTTCTGCCCCACCAACGCCTTGCGCACCTCGTCGACCTTCGTGGACTTGGCCTTCTCCACCGCCTGCTTCCACATGTGGAGACCGATGTAGGAGGCCTCCATCGGGTCGTCGGTCACCGGATAGTCCTTCAGGCCCTTGGCCTTCACCCAGGCCTTCCAGGACTTGACGAATTTCTCGTTCCTCGGGTTCTTCAGCGACTCGTAGTAGTTCCACGCGGTGAGCTGGCCCACCAGGGGCTTGCAGTCGATGCCCGCCAGTTCCTGCTCGGCCACCGAGAAGCCCACCACCGGGATGTCGGTGGCCTTGATGCCCTGGTTGCCCAGTTCCTTGTAGAAGGGCACGTTGGAGTCGCCGTTGATGGTCGAGATCACGCAGGTGGGCCCCGCGGAAGCGAACTTCTTGATCTGCGCGACGATGTTCTGGTAGTTGCTGAAGCCGAAGGGCGTGTAGACCTCGGCGATGTCGCTGTCCTTGACTCCCTTGGAATGCAGGAAGCCGCGCAGGATGGCGTTGGTGGTGCGCGGGTACACGTAGTCGGTGCCCAGCAGGAAAAAGCGCTTGGCGCCGCCGCCGTCCTGGCTCATCAGGTACTCGGTGGCGGGGATGGCCTGCTGGTTGGGCGCGGCCCCCGTGTACACCACGTGCGGGTCCTGCTCCTGGCCCTCGAACTGCACCGGGTAGAACAACAGGCCGTCGAGCTCGTCGAGCACCGGCAGCACCGACTTGCGCGACACCGAGGTCCAGCAGCCGAAGATGGCCGCCACCTTGTCCTGCGAGATCAGCTGGCGGGCCTTCTCGGCGAACAGCGGCCAGTTCGAGGCCGGATCCACCACCACCGGCTCGATGGGGTGGCCGTCGACGCCGCCGGCGGCGTTGATCTCGGCGATGGTCATCAGGTCCACGTCCTTCAGCGCGGTCTCCGAGATCGCCATGGTTCCGGACAGGGAATGCAGGATGCCGACCTTGATCGGCGACTTGCGCGCGGCGATCGCCGGGAACGGCAGGCTGCTGGCCGCGACGGCGGCAGCGGCGCCGCCCAGGGTTTTGATGGCATTGCGACGGTCCATGCTGGTCATCCTCTTCAAGGGGGGTCAAGGGATGCCGCCACTCGTGCAAGTCCCGTGCCACCCCGCCGCATGCGCGATCCGCCCGCGCCCCGGGGGGAAGGTCGTCCGGCGCACGCGTGCGCGCGACCCGCGCGTGCTCGAAGGGCGCCCGCCCGATGCGCGCCGCGCACCAAGGGCGGGCGCCCGGGGCGCCGGCGCACCGGGGCCGTGCGTCGGCGCACCACGCGCCGCCGCGGGAGCACGCCCAGTGCAGGTGCGCCCTCCCCTGCGCGGCGCACCACGACGGCGGGTACGGTTCTTGCCATGGTGCATGCACCCGCATCCCACCCATTGCGCACCATGGACCTGAGCCCCCGCGAAAAGGACAAGCTGCTGATCTTCACCGCCGCGCTGCTGGCCGAGCGCCGCAAGGCGCGGGGCCTGCGCCTGAACCTGCCCGAGGCCGTCGCCTACATCAGCGCGGCGGTGCTCGAGGGCGCGCGCGACGGACGCAGCGTGGCCGAGCTGATGAGCTCGAGCCGCGAACTGCTGAGCCGCGAGGACGTGATGGACGGAGTCGCCGAACTCATCCCCGACATCCAGGTCGAGGCCACCTTCCCCGACGGCACCAAGCTGGTCACGGTGCACCAGCCCATCGCCTGAACCCGCGTCCCCAACCGAGGAGCCCCAGCATGACCCCCGGAGAAATCCTCTGCGCCGACGGCGAGCTCGAGCTCAACCCCGGACGGCCGCGCCTGCGCCTGGTGGTGCACAACGCCGGCGACCGCCCGATCCAGGTCGGCTCCCACTACCACTTCGCCGAGACCAACCCGGCGCTGCGCTTCGACCGCGACGCGGCGCGCGGCATGCGCCTGGACATCGCCAGCGGCACCGCGGTGCGCTTCGAGCCCGGGCAGCAGCGCACGGTGGAACTGGTGCCCTACGGCGGCGCGCGCCGCGTGTTCGGCTTTCGCGGCGAGCTGATGGGAGATCTGGCATGAGCCGCATCGCACGACGCGCCTACGCCGAGATGTTCGGCCCCACCGCCGGCGACCGCGTGCGCCTGGCCGACACCGGCTTGTTCATCGAAGTCGAGCAGGACTACACGCTGCGTGCCGGCGGCTACGGCGAGGAGGTCAAGTTCGGCGGCGGCAAGACCATCCGCGACGGCATGGGCCAGGGCCAGGCCACGCGCGCCGAAGGCGCCATGGACCTGGTGATCACCAACGCGCTGATCCTCGACCACTGGGGCGTCGTGAAGGCCGACGTGGGGGTGCGCGGGCAGCGCATCGCCGCCATCGGCAAGGCCGGCAACCCGGACGTGCAGCCGGGCGTGGACGTGGTCATCGGCCCCGGCACCGAGATCCTCGCCGGCGAAGGCATGATCCTGACCGCCGGCGGCATCGACTCGCACATCCACTTCATCTGCCCGCAGCAGATCGAGGAAGCCCTGGCCAGCGGCATCACCACCATGCTGGGAGGGGGCACCGGCCCGGCCACCGGCACCAACGCCACCACCTGCACGCCGGGCCCGGAGAACCTGGCGCGCATGCTGCAGGCGGCCGAGGCCTTCCCGATGAACCTGGGCTTCTACGGCAAGGGCAACGCCAGCCGCCTCGACCCGCTGCGCGAGCAGCTCGACGCCGGCGCCATCGGGCTGAAGCTGCACGAGGACTGGGGCACCACGCCGCAGGCCATCGACACCTGCCTGGAGGCGGCCGAGGAGTCCGACGTGCAGGTGGCCATCCACACCGACACGCTCAACGAGTCCGGCTTCGTCGAGGACACCATCGCGGCCTTCAAGGGGCGCACCATCCACACCTTCCACACCGAGGGTGCCGGGGGCGGCCACGCGCCGGACATCCTGCGGGTGCTGGGCGAGTCCAACGTGCTGCCGTCGTCGACCAACCCGACCCGGCCCTATACGGTCAACACCATCGACGAACACCTCGACATGCTGATGGTGTGCCACCACCTGGACGCCACCATCGCCGAGGACCTGGCCTTCGCCGAGAGCCGCATCCGGCGCGAGACCATCGCCGCCGAGGACATCCTGCACGACCTCGGGGCCATCAGCATCATGTCCAGCGACAGCCAGGCCATGGGGCGGGTGGGCGAGGTGATCCTGCGCACCTGGCAGACCGCGCACAAGATGAAGGCCCAGCGAGGCTGGCTCGCGCCGGCCCCGGACGCGGGCCTGAGCGCGGTCTGCGCGGACTCCCGCAACGACAACTTCCGCGCCCGGCGCTACGTGGCCAAGTACACCATCAACCCGGCGCTGGCCCACGGCATCGCGCACGAGGTGGGCTCGGTGCAGCCCGGGAAGTGGGCCGACCTGGTGCTGTGGCGCCCGGGCTTTTTCGGCATCAAGCCCAGCGTGGTGCTCAAGGGCGGCTTCATCGCCGCGGCGCTGATGGGCGACGCCAACGCCTCCATCCCGACGCCGCAGCCCGTGCACGCGCGCCCCATGTTCGGCGCCTTCGGCGGCGCGCTGGCCGCGACCTCACTGAGCTTCGTATCGCAGGCCGCGCTGGGCGCGGACATCGGCGCGCGCCTGGGCCTGCGCAAGCCCTTGAGCGCGGTGCGCGGCTGCCGCGGCGTGCGCAAGGCCGACATGGTGCACAACGCCTATACGCCGGCCATGCAGGTGGACGCGCAGACCTACGAGGTGCGCGCCGACGGCGTGCTGCTGCGCTGCGAGCCGGCGGCGGAGCTGCCCATGGCCCAGCGCTATTTCCTGTTCTGAGGAGGCGGCCATGCACGACACCAGGCTGCAGGTCGACAAGCGCATCCCGGGCGGCCGGGGCCTGGCGCGCACGCTGCTGGAACGCGCCGCGCTGCTGGTGCTGGACTGGGACACGCGCTCGCGCAGCCGCTTCGGCGCGCGCGACAGCCGGGGCCGCGAACTGGCGGTGTTCCTGCCCCGCGGCAGCGTGCTGCGCGACGGCGACGCCCTGGTCGGCGTCGACGGCTCGCTGCTGCGCGTGCGGGCCGCCGCACAGCCGGTGCTGCAGGTGCGCGCGCACGACGCGCTGGCGCTGCTGCGCGCCGCCTACCACCTGGGCAACCGCCACGTGCCGTTGCAGGTCGCCCCCGGGCTGCTGCAACTCGAACCCGACCCGGTGCTGGCCGACATGCTGCGGCGCATGGGCCTGCAGGTGCTGGAGACGCTGGCCGCCTTCGAGCCCGAGGCGGGGGCCTACGACGGTGCCTCCGCCGCGCATGGCCATGGACACGGCCACGGCCATGGACACGGACAGGGGCAGGGCCACGACAGGCCGCATGCCCATTCCGCGCACGAGCACGAGCACGAGCACGGGCCTGCCCACGCATACGACGCCGCCGGCGCGCCCGGCGCCGAGCGCGGCCGGGAGTGAGGGCGTGGATCAGGCCACCATGGACCAGGACGCGGCCACGGCGCCCGCCGGCTCCATCCCCGCCCCCATCCCCGCCCCCATCCCCGCCTGCGCCGAGCCGGCGCCGGGCCTGCCGGCACCCGAGCTGGCGATGATGTGGCTGTCCTCGCCGGCGCTGCCGGTGGGCGGCTTCAGCTACTCCGAGGGCCTGGAGGCCGCGGTCGACGCCGGGGTCGTGCCCGACGAAGCCGGCGCACTGCGCTGGCTGCGCGGGCAATTGCAACTGGTGCTGGCGCGCTCCGAGCTGCCGGCGGCCGCGCGCGCCCACGCGGCCTGGCGCGCCGGCGACCTGCGGGCCCTGCGCGAAGTCCAGTCGTGGGTGCTGGCGACCCGCGAAAGCGCCGAGCTTCGCCTGCAAAGCCAGCAGATGGGCCGCTCCATGCTGGACTGGCTGGCGCGCCTGCTGCCCGGGCACGCGCTGCTCGATCGCGCCGCGCAGCTGGGCACCGCGCCCTGCTGGCCGCTGGGTTTCGCCCTCGGAGCCTGCGCGCTGGGCCTGGACGCCCGCCGTACCCTGCAGGCGCTGGGTTTCTCCTGGCTGGACAACCAGGTGCAGGCCGCGCTGCGCAGCGTGCCGCTGGGCCAGAGCAGCGGCCAGCGCCTGTTGCACGCGCTGTCGCAGGATCTGCCCGCGGCGGTGGAGCGTGCGCTGGAACTGCGCGACCGGCCCGAGTCGTGGCAGAGCTTTTCCCCGATGCTGGCCGTGCTCAGCGCGCGCCACGAAACCCAGTACTCCCGTCTGTTCCGATCCTGAGCCCCGCCATGAGCACCCTGCCCGCCTCCGACGCCGCCTCCACCGCCGCCTCCGTCGGCGCATCGTCCCTGCCTTCCTCCGCCGCGCGCCACCCCGGCTCCCAGGTGCACGCGCTGCACCACGTGCGCGGGCGCAGCAAGCGCCTGCCGCCGCTGCGCGTGGGCATCGGCGGCCCCGTCGGCTCGGGCAAGACCACGCTGCTGGAAATGCTGTGCAAGGCCATGCGCGAACGCTACGACCTGGTGGTGATCACCAACGACATCTACACCCGCGAGGACCAGCGCCTGCTCACCGTGGCCGGTGCGCTCGAGCCCGAGCGCATCGAGGGCGTGGAAACGGGCGGCTGCCCGCACACGGCGATCCGCGAGGACGCCTCGGTGAACCTGGAGGCGGTGGACCGCATGCTCGAGCGCTACCCCGACGCCGACATCGTGTTCATCGAGTCCGGCGGCGACAACCTGGCCGCCACCTTCAGCCCCGAGCTGTCGGACCTGACCCTGTACGTGATCGACGTGGCCGGGGGCGAGAAGATTCCCCGCAAGGGCGGCCCGGGCATCACCCGCAGCGACCTGTTCGTGATCAACAAGGTCGACCTGGCACCCCACGTCGGCGCCGACCTGGACATCATGCGCGCAGACACCGAGCGCATGCGCCCCGGCAAGCCCTACGCGATGACCAACCTGAAGACCCTGCAGGGCCTGGAGGACGTGATCCGCTTCATCGAGACCCGCGGCCTGCTGACGCCCGGCTGAAAATTCAAGATCAAGTCATCGCAGGGCCGCCCCGCAGCCGGCGCCGGGCCGCCCCAAGGCGGCTGCGACCCCCTCGGGGGGCAGCGAGCGTCAGCGAGCGTGGGGGCCGTCCATCAAGTCGACCACACGCGGGGAACGCAGGGGGCGAGGCCCCAGGCCTGGGTGCGCCAGGCGGCCCACACGCCGCGCAGCAAATCCGCCACCGGCTCGACACGCTGGGCCATCGCCCGCAGCACCAGCACGCCGGGCTGCGGCGAAGTGACGCCCGCGCGCAGGCCCTCGGGCAGGTCCTCCAGCAGCGCGCGTGCCGTCTCCAGCAGGGCCTCGCGGCGCGCGGCCTGCAGCGGGCTTCCGGCGGCCAGCAGCAGCGTGCCCATCGCGGCTCGCCCGTCCAGGCCGCCCGGCGCCTCGCGCAGCACCCGATCGGTGCCGTCGATGCAGCCGCGTTCCAGCCACACGCCGGGGATTTCCAGGTGCTGGGTGAAACGGCCGCGCGCGAAGGCGTCGCCTGAGGCCGGCCGGCCCAGCGCGAGCATGTCCCAGGCCAGCATCTCGGCCCCGGGCTCCAGCTCGAACACGGCGCGGTTCTCGGCGATGCAATCCTCGTAGGCCAGGCTTTCCAGCGGCAGCCATTCCAGGCGCGCGCCCGCGGCCACGCGAGCCCGCAGGCTTTGCGAGGCGCCGGCGCCCAGGCTGCGGTAGAAGCGCGTGGCCCCCGGCGTGGTCAGCAGCGCGTGCGCGCCGGGCTCCAGTTCCAGCTCCATGTGCACGCTGTCGCCGCCGGCCAGGCCGGCGGGCGGGTGCACCAGCACGTGGTGGCACACCGCCTCGCCTTCGGGGTACAGCGCCGCCAGCACGCGCAGCGCGCCTTCGTGGCGGTGCAGGGCGCGCGTACGCCCGGCCTCGTGCAGGTAGCGCAGCTGCAGGCGCGAGGCCCAACCGGTATCGGCCGGGGCGGGGGTGGCCTGGTGCATGTCCACTCAGCCTCCCTGCACGGCGCCGAACACCTTGCGCACCAGCGCCGAGCCGGCGGCCGCGGGGTCGGCGCGGATCGACTTCTCCTCGTCGCCGATGGCCTGGTACAGCCGGTCCAGCGCCTGCCCGGTCACGTACTGGTCGATGCTGGCCTGGTCCTGCTGGACCAGGCCGAAGCGGGCCGCCTGCGCCGCGTAGCGGTCGTAGGTCTGCGCCAGGCCCACCTTCTGCGTCTGCTGGTGCACGATGGGCAGGAAACTGCGCTGCAGCTGGGTCTGGGTCTTGGCGCGGAAGTAGTCGGTGGCCGCGTGGTCGCCGCCGGTGAGGATGTTCTTCGCATCGGTGATGCTCATCTGGCGCACCGCCGACACCAGCAGGCTGCGCGCCTCGGGCACCGCGGCCTCGGCGGCGCGGTTCATGGCCAGTTGCAGCGCGTCGGCCTGCGCGCCCAGCCCGGCCATGCGCATCAGGCTGGAGGCCCGCTCGAGCGCCGGCGGCAGGGGAATGCGCCATTGCGGACTGCCCCAGAAACCGTCGCGGCGCCCCAGCGTGGACACCGCCACGTCCACGCCGCGGCCCAGCGCATCCTTCAGGCCCTGGCCCACCTGGCTGTCGCTGAGTTCGCCCAGCCGGGGGTTGGAGCCCGCGGGGGTGTTGCCGCTGCCGGGCGCGCTGCCGGCCAGGCCGCCGGGCAGCGCGCCCGGCAAGGCGCCGCCGAGCTGCTTTTGCAGTTGTCCGAGGTCGAAGCTCCAGGCGCTCGCCGCCGGCCAGGCGCTGGCCGCGCCCAGTGCACCGGCCAACCACGCGCGGCGCGCGCGTCCCCTTGGATTCATCGCAGGCTCCCCGGCGCGCTCCCGCCCGCGGCAGGCCGGCGCGCCCTTCGCGCACATTGTGACTCAGCGCGATGGCCGCCCCCCCCCCGATCGCGCTTCAGTCCTCCTCGCGGAATTCCAGCTCGCGTGTCTCGCCGGGCTCGCGCCCGAGTTCGAGCTTGCGCAGCTCGACGCGACGGATCTTGCCCGACAGGGTCTTGGGCAACTCGGCGAACTCGATGACGCGGATGCGCTTGTACGGCGCCAGGCGCTCGCGCGCGAAGCGCAGGATGTCCAGCGCCAGCTCGCGGCTGGGCGCCACGCCCGCGCGCAGCGCCACCACCGCCTTGGGCACCGCGGCGCGGATGGGATCCGGTGCCGGCACCACGGCCGCCTCGGCCACCGCGTCATGCTCGATCAGCACGCTTTCCAGCTCGAAGGGGCTGATGCGGTAGTCCGAGGCCTTGAACACGTCGTCCGAGCGCCCGACGTAGCTGAGGTAGCCGTCGGCGTCGCGGCTGGCCACGTCGGAGGTGTGGTAGTTGCCGCCGCGGCAGGCCTCGGCGGTCTTGTCGGGCTGGCCCTCGTAGCCCAGCATCAGGCCCAGCGGGCGTTCGTCGAGGGCCAGCGACACTTCGCCGTCGGCGGCCGGCCGTTCATCCACGTCCAGCAGCACCACGCGGTAGCCCGGCAGCGGACGCCCCATGGAGCCGGGCTTGACCGGCTGCCCCGGGGTGTTGCCGACGATGGCCGTGGTCTCGGTCTGGCCGTAGCCGTCGCGGATGGTGATGCCCCAGGCGCGGCGCACGCTCTCGATCACTTCCGGATTCAGCGGTTCGCCCGCGCCTACCAGTTCGCGCAGCGACACCTTCCAGCGCTCCAGGTCCTGCAGGATCAACATGCGCCACACGGTGGGCGGCGCGCACAGCGAACTCACGCCGCGGTCCCGCAGCGCGTCCAGCACGGCGCAGGCGTCGAAACGCGCGTAGTTGAAAATGAACACCGTGGCGCCGGCATTCCAGGGCGCGAAAAAACAGCTCCAGGCGTGCTTGGCCCAGCCCGGCGAACTGATGTTCCAGTGCACGTCGCCCGGGCGCAGGCCGATCCAGTACATGGTCGACAGATGCCCCACCGGATAGCTCTGGTGGCTGTGCAGCACCAGCTTGGGCCGCGATGTGGTGCCCGAGGTGAAGTACAGCAGCAGCGGATCCTCGGCGCGGGTCGCGCCGTCGGGCACGAATTCCTCGGCGGCCCGCAGCGAGGCCTCGTAGCCCTGCCAGCCGGGTGCCTGGCCGCCGACCACGATGCGCGTGTAGGGGCCGCCGAACTCTGCGAAGCGCTCCACCGCCGCGGCGCTGCAGATCACGTGGCGCACGGCGCCGCGCTCGAAGCGGTCGCGCAGGTCGTCCACGCTGACCAGCGTGGTGGTGGGCACGATCACCGCGCCCAGCTTGATGCAGGCCAGCATGCATTCCCACAGCGCCACCTCGTTGGGCAGCAGCAGCAGCACGCGGTCGCCGCGGCGCACGCCGAGTCCGCGCAGCCAGTTGGCGACCTGCGAGGAGCGCCGCGCCATCTGGTCGAAGCTGAGCTTGTCCTCGCGCCCCTGCTCGTCCACGATCCACAGCGCCGGGCTCGGGTTGCCGCGCGCCATGGGGTCGAAATAGTCCAGCGCCCAGTTGAAGTGTTCCAGCCGCGGCCAGCGGAAGCCCGCGTAGGCGGTTTCGTAGTCGCTGCGGTGGCGCAGCAGGAAATCCCGGGCCTGCAGGAATGCCTGCGCGGACGGACTGTCGCTCATCGGTGCCTCCTCGCTTGTGCTGAGGGTTATTGTGGTCTCTTGCCAGCCTAGTGTCCTGTCCCGCTAATCACTGTCATTTCGCCTGCGGGACACTAGCAGGCTTTGATGCGGCGCAGGACCCAGGGGCAACCCTTGTTGCCAAGAATTACGCGCTCGACCCAGAATCGGTGCCCACCCGGCACGATCCCCCGACGAGGCCCCAGCGATGACCCTGCCCGCGCGCAGCCAGACCCTGTTCGACCTGCTGCAGCGCAGCGCGGCGCGCCACCCGCGGCGCCTGGCCATCGCCTGCGGCGACACGCGCTGGAGCTACGCGCAGTTCGCCGAGGTGTGCGAGCGCCTGGCGCGCGGGCTGCACGCGCTGGGCGTGCAGCGCGGCAGCCACGTGGCCCTGCTGTCGCGCAACTCCCACGCCTTCGCGGCGATGCGTTTCGCGCTGGCGCGCCTGGGCGCGGTGCTGGTGCCGGTCAACTTCATGCTCGGCCCGGCCGAGGCGGGATTCATCCTGCGCCACTCCGAGTCCATGCTGCTGGCCAGCGACAGCGAGTTCGCGCCGGTGGCGCGCGAAGCGGCCCGCGGCAGTTCGGTGCGCCACTTCGTGTGGCTGGAATCCGAGCGCGCGGGTACGCCCGCGCAAGGCATGATCGACTGGACCGAACTGCTGCGCGTGCAGGGCGAGGCGCCGCAGCCCTCGCTGCAGGGCTCGGATCCAGCGCAGATCGTCTACACCAGCGGCACCGAGTCGGCGCCCAAGGGCGCCGTGCTCAGCCACGAGGCCCTGCTGTGGGAATACGTCAGCTGCGTGGTGGGCGCCGAGATCGCCTCCGAGGACCTGCTGCTGCACGCGCTGCCGCTGTTCCACTGCGCGCAGCTCGACGTGTTCCTGGGGCCCGCCGTGTACGTCGGCGCCAGCAACGTGATCACCGCGCAGCCCTCGCCGCAAAGCCTGCTGGCGCTGCTCGGGCAGCAGCGCATCAGCTCCTTTTTCGCGCCCCCCACGGTGTGGATCGGCCTGCTGCGCTGCCCGGACTTCGACACCACCGACCTGGGCAGCCTGCGCAAGGGCTACTACGGCGCCTCGATCATGCCGGTGCAGGTGCTGCGCGAACTCGCGCAGCGCCTGCCCGCGGTGCGCCTGTGGAACCTGTACGGGCAGACCGAGATCGCGCCGCTGGCCACCCTGCTGCAGCCCGAGGACCAGTTGCGCAAGCCGGGCTCGGCCGGGCGCGCGGCGCTGAACGTGCGCACCCGCGTGGTCGACGAGCACATGCGCGACCTCGCGCCCGGCGAGGTGGGCGAGATCGTGCACCGCTCGCCCCAGCTGATGAGCGGCTATTTCCGCGACGAGGCGAAGACCGCGGCCGCCTTCGACGGCGGCTGGTTCCACTCCGGCGACCTCGGCACCCTGGACGACGAGGGCTACCTGTACGTGGTCGATCGCAAGAAGGACATGATCAAGACCGGCGGCGAGAACGTGGCCAGCCGCGAGGTGGAGGAATGCATCTACCTGCTGCCGCAGGTCAGCGAGGCGGCGGTGGTGGCGCTGCCCCATCCGCGCTGGATCGAAGCCGTCACCGCCTTCGTCGTGCTCAAGGCCGGGCAGGCGCTCGACGAGGCGGCGTTGATCGCGCATTGCGAGAACACGCTGGCGCATTTCAAGGCGCCGAAGAAGGTCGTGTTCGTCGAGGCGCTGCCCAAGAACCCCAGCGGCAAGCTGCTCAAGCGCCGCCTGCGCGACGACTACGCGAGCCTGTACCAGGCCTGAGCGCGCGGCGCCCCCTCGCCGGCCGCGCCCGCGGGCTTCAGGGCCAGCGCGCCTCGGCGCTTCCCAGCGGCGACGCCGGCCGTTCCCAGTGGGTGTGCACGCCCTCGATGGCCCAGGGCGCGCGGATGCGCCGCGCCGGGCCCCAGGCCGTGGCCTCGACCGCGGGCTCCAGGTCCGCCTCGTCCAGCGCGGCATGGGCCTCGCGGGGCTCGGGCGGTGGCGCGTCGAGCAGCAGCGCCCCGCTGCGCGCCAGCGACAGGCGCGCGCGCGTGCCCACGCCATGGCGCAGGCGCCGGGCGAGCGCGCGCAGCACGCTGGCCGCGATCAGGTAGCCGGTGGCATGGTCCAGCGCCTGTACCGGCAGCGGCACCGGGCGATTCGCGCCGGCATGGCGCATGCCGGCCTCGGCGATGCCGCAGCTCATCTGCACCAGGCTGTCGAAACCGCGCCGCGCCGCCCACGGGCCGGCCCAGCCGTAGGCGTCCAGGCAGACGTCGACCAGCCCCGGGCGCAGGGCCTGCCGCGCCGCGGGGTCCAGCCCCAACGCATCCAGCGCGCCCGGGCGCAGCCCGTGCACGAACACGTCGGCCGCGCCGAGCAGTTGTTCGAAGCGCTCGCGGCCCTGCGCGGTCTTCAGGTCCAGGCGCGCGCAGTGCTTGCCGCGCGTGACGTCGGGCACCAGTCCGGGCTCGTCCCAGGACGGCGGGTCGATGCGCAGCACCGTGGCCCCCAGGCCCGCCAGCATGCGCGTGGACACCGGCCCCGCCAGCACGCGTGTCAGGTCCAGCACCCGCAGGCCGCGCAAGGGCCTGCCCGAGGCCGGCTCCCACGCGGCCGGCGGCGCGGGCAGTTCCTCGCGCAGCACCAGCGGCTGCGCGCGCACCGCGGCGCCCTGCGCATGCGCGCGCCACGCCGCGGCGTGGCGCATCTGCGCGGCGCAGCCCCCCGCGTCCACCACGGCCTGCTCCAGCTCCGCTCCGGCCCAGGCCGCCACCGCGGGCGCCGCGCGCGCGGCGTCGGCGCCGGTGTCCAGGCCGAGCACGCGGCAGGCCGCGGCGCGATGATGGGGCGCGTTGCAATGCAGGCGGATCCAGCCGTCGGCGCAGGCATGGTCGCCGGTCAGGGTGTCGCGCGCCGGAGGCGGCTTCCAGCCCTGCGGGCGCAGGGACTCGCCGAACCACAGCGCGGCCAGCCGGCGGTCCACGCGCACGGCCGGCGCCTCGCCGCCCGCCGCGCCGCTGGCCAGGCCCTGCAGCTCGTCGGCCGCAAGCGCCGCGCAGGCCACCGCCGCCGCCGCGAAGTCGCTGACCGCGAAGGCGCCGGGCAGCGCGCCCTCGCCCTGCAGGCGCAGGCGCCCCAGGCGTGCCGGATCGCCGCCCAGCGCGGCCCACATCTGCGCGCTCAGCGCGCGAGCCAGTGCGAACATCGCGGCGCCCCCGCGTGCCGGCGCGGCGCGCTCAGGCCTCCAGGTCCACGCCCTTGGTCTCCGGCGTGGCCAGGATGGCCAGGATGGCCAGTACCGCGTAGACCATCACGAACAGGCCGATGTACAGCCAGGCCTTGTGGATGCCGTAGGCGTGCAGGATCAGGCCCGCCACGATGGGAATCAGCCCGCCGCCGTAGACCTGCGAGATCTGGTAGGCCGCGCTGGCGCCGGAAGCGCGGTAGCGGGTGGGGAAGTTCTCGGTGTAGAAGGTCGGGATGGCGCCGTAGCCGAAGCCGAACACGAAGCCGAATCCCACCACCTCGGCCAGCACCGCCAGCGCGAAGCTGTGCGCGTTGATCAGGTAGAAGTACGGAATCGCCCACACCAGGAACACCACCGCGGACACCAGCAGCACGGTGCGGCGGTTGATGCGGTCGGCCAGCCTGGCGCCGATGAACATGAACACCAGCATCGACGCGGCGGCGATCAGGCCCACCGTTTCCGCCTGCGTTCCGGTGAAGCCCACGGCCTTCATGTAGCCGGTGCCGAACACGAAGCTGAGGAAAAAGGCTCCGCCGAACATCGCGTTGACCAGCGAAGTGCGCAGGATGCGCAGGGGCATTTCCTTCCACACCTGCGCGGCCGGGCTGGCCAGGGTCTGGCGGTCCTTCTGGAAGCGCTCGAACACGAAGCTGTCCATCGACCGCGCGCGGATCACGATGCCCACGATGGCCACCGCGAAACCGATGAAAAAGAAGATGCGCCAGCCCCAGGCCACGAACTGCGCCGGGGCCATCGACGAGCGCACGATGATCACCGAGCCGAAGCCCAGCAGCAGCCCGATGGGAATCGCGAATCCCACCCACGCCCCCCAGAAGGCGCGGTTGGGGCTTTGCGCGGCCTGCTCGACCACCCAGGTCGAGGCGGTGCCGAACTCGGCGCCGAAGCTGATGCCCTGCGCCAGCCGGAACACGATCAGCAGCACCGGCGCGATCACGCCGATGGAGTCGTAGGTCGGCGTCAGCCCGATGAGCAGCGTGCTCACGCCCATCAGCAGCAGCGCCCAGACCATCGCGTCCTTGCGGCCGTAGCGGTCGGCGATGTTGCCGAAGATGAAGGCCCCCACCGGGCGGATCACGATGCCCAGGCCGTAGACCGCGATCGCCGCGGCGACGGCCGCCAGCGCCGGAAGCTTGAAGAACACGCCCCCCCAGACCGTGGCGGCGATGATTCCGGTGACCAGGAAGTCGTATTGTTCGATCACGGAACCGATGATGCTCGCCAGCGCCACCCGGTAGATGTCGTTGCGGGAAGGCGCGGCCGCGACTGTCGTGCTTGTTGTCATGAAAGGTCTCCGATCGGCGTGACGCCGCGTAGTGGAACTCGAAGGCCGCTTGGGGACGGCTCTTTCGGCTTGTGCCCCGCGCTCCTTGCGGTGCGCGCGGGGCCTGAAAAGGGGCTATTGGATCATTCCTCGGACAAATCGAGACGATTCGGCTGGCGCCGCTCGATGGCCCAGCGCAGCAGTGCCGCCGCGCGCAACGGCGCGTGCGCGAACTTGCCGTAGGGCAGGGTCAGGAACAGCGCCATCACCGCGCCCAGGTGCAGCGCGAGCAGCGAGGGCATGGCGGGGCCCGCGCGCCACGCGGCCAGCGCCAGACCGCTGAGCGCGACGGCCAGCAGCAGGGCGATGAAGCCCAGGTCCATCGGTCGCTGCGCGGGGTCTCCCTGCAGGGGATGGCGGCGCAGGTTCAGACCGAGCAGGCCTGTGCAACCCAGCACCATGAGCACGCCGCCGACCAGCCCCAGCAGCACGGGCACGCTGGTGTAGGCGTAGGGCGCCTCGCGATGCAGCAGGTAGTGGTAGCCGGTGGCCACCACGGTGGCCGCGAAACACAGGCCGAAGCCGTAGAAGGTGGCCTGGTGGAAGTGCCGGCGCGCCAGCGAGAAGGCATCGTCCTCGTTGTTGCAGCCCTCGCCGTGACCGCCGCCCAGGTAGCGCAGCGTGGCCACAGCGCCGGCCGCGTCGCCCAGCGCCGCCGGGTCGGGCGCGCCCGGCCCGAGTTCGCGCCAGAAGCGCGCCACCCCCACGCCCAGCGCCAGCAGCGCCCACGCGAAAGCCGCCGAGAAGCTCCAGGCCAGCAGGCCGTGCGCGAACACGCCGTAGAAATTCGCCCCGGCCGGCGCCTCGGCCAGGCTGCCGTGCAGCGCCAGCGCCAGCAGCATGAAGGCGGCGATGCCCGCGGCCAGCGCCAGCGCCACGACCAGGCCGTTGCGCGCGTACAGCGCGCCGAAGCGCCGCGGCCAGGCATGGCGGGTGTAGCTGCGCAGGCGCACGCGGGCCATGGTGCGCGGCACGTTGACCGCGAACTCGTGCGGGGGCGCGTACTGGCAGGCATGCAGGCAGGCACCGCAGTTGTGGCACAGGTTGGCCAGGTAGTCGACGTCGGGCGCGTCGAACTGCAGGCGCCGGGTCATCGCCGGAAACACCGCGCAGAAGCCCTCGCAGTAGCGGCAGGCGTTGCAGATCTGCAGGATGCGCGACGCCTCCTCCACCGCATCGGCGCGCTCGTGCGCGCCGGCATCGGCCGCGCTTCGCGCCTCGGCGGTGGCGCGTGCCTGCAGCACCAGTTGCTCAAGCTGCTCCATGCCGCGCCTCCCCTTGCGCCGACCAGGCCGCGCGCTGGCCCGCGATGCGTCCGAAGGCGGTGCCGATGCTCATGCCCACGCCGGCCGTGTAGCCGCGCCCCAGCACGTTGCCGGCCATCATCTCGCCGGCTACGTACAGGTTCGGGCTGGGGCGGCCGCCGAAGCGCACCGCCGCGGTCTCGTCGCTGCGCAAGCCGAGGTAGGTGAAGGTGACGCCCGGGCGCAGCGCGTAGGCGGTGAACGGCGGCTTGTCGATGGGCAGGGCCCAGTGGCTTTTCACGGGAGCCAGTCCCTCGGTGCGGCAGTCGTCGAGCCGCGTGTGGTCGAAGCTGCCCGGGCGACAGGCGGCGTTGTAGGCGTCCAGGGTGCGCAGCAGCGGCTGCTCGGGCAGGCCCAGCGCGCGCGCCAGCTCGGGCAGGCTGTGCGCGCGGGTGCCTGGGAACACCGGCGGCATGAAGCGTCCCACGGCCTTGGCGTCGATGATCGACCACGCCGTCTGCCCGGGCTGCTGGGCCACCAGCCGGCCCCAGATCGCATAGCGCTTGGGCCAGAAGTCCTCGCCTTCGTCGTAGAAGCGCTCGCCCTCGCGGTTCACGACCACGCCCAGCGAGACGCAGTCGATGCGGGTGCAGATGCCTCCGTCGTACAGCGGCGCGCGCGCGTCGATGGCGACCATGTGCGCCTGCGTGGGGTCGCCCACGGAGTCGGCGCCGGCGTCCAGCATGAAACGCAGCAGCACCCCGGTGTTGAACCGCGTGCCGCGGACGAGGAACTGCTCCGACGGATACTCGCCGCGTTCGTTGCGCCCCCAGGCCTCGCGCAGCCACTCGCGGTTGGACTCGAAGCCGCCGGCGGCCAGCACGCAACTGCGCGCGGCGATGCGCTCGTCCCCCACCCAGGCCGCGACGAAGCGCTCGCCTTCGAGTTCGATGCGCGCGACCGGAGCTTCATAGCGCACCTGCACGCCCAGGGCCTCGGCGCTGCGGTAGTAGGCGTTCACCAGGGCCTTGCCCCCGCCCATGAAAAAGGCGTTGGTGCGCGCGGTGTGCAGCGCGCCCGACAAGGAGGGCTGGAAATGCACGCCGTGGCGCCGCATCCATGGACGCACCGTGGAGGAGGCGCGGATGACCAGGCGCGCCAGCGCCTCGTCGGTCTGCCCGCCGGTGACCTTCAGCAGGTCCTGCCAGAACTCCTCCTCGGGATAGGCGTCGACCAGCACGTCCTGCGGCGCGTCGTGCATGCAGCGAAGGTTGCGGGTGTGCTGGGAATTGCCCCCGCGCCATGCGCGAGGCGAGGCCTCGAGCATCAGCACCGTGGCGCCCGCCTCGCGCGCGGTCAGCGCCGCGCACAGCGCCGCGTTGCCCCCTCCGACCACGAGCACGTCGATCATGCGGCCCGCCTCTCCGGCATTGCATGCAGGCATTGGGATGTCTCAAGCATAGACCGGCAGTGTGCTTGGCCCGGGACCCTTGGTCAATTGCAATGATCACAAGGATTGATCGAAAATGCGCATCAAAGCTTCCCGCCCTTCCCACCCCTCGCGATGCGCCTTCCCTTCGATCTCGACGACCTCGTCGCCTTTCGTGCGCTGGCCGATCTCGGCAGTTTCCGCAAGGCCGCCGAGACCGTGCATCTGTCGCAACCGGCCTTCAGCCGGCGCATCGACAAGCTCGAGCGCGCGCTCGGCGTCGCGCTGGTGCAACGCACCACGCGGCGCGTCGCGCTCACCGCGGCGGGGCGCGAATTCGAGCGCAAGATGCGCGTGCTGCTCGACGACCTGGACAACATGCTGCTGGCCATCCGCGGAGACCCCGCCACGCGCGGCGAGCGGGTCACGCTGGGCTGCGTGCCCAGCGTGGTGCCCTGGCTGGTCGCCGAGGTGCTGCGGCGCTACCGCCTGAGCCACCCGAAGGTGCAGGTGGTCGTGCTCGACGCCAAGGCCCACGAAGTGCGCCAGGCGGTAGCGCAGGGGGACGCCGACTTCGGGCTGAGTTTTCTCGACGAGCAGGACGGCGACCTCGAGTTCAGCCCCCTGTACGACGAAGCCTTCGTGCTGGCCTGCCGCGCCGACCACCCTCTGGCCGCGCGCGAGCGCGTGGCCTGGGCCGAACTCGACGCCCATGCCTTCATCGCGCTGGCGCGCACTTCCGGCAACCGGCTCGTGCTCGACCGCGCGCTGGCCGGCATGGCGCTGCGCCCGCGCGTGGCCTACGAGGTGCAGACCGGCAGCGCCGCGCTGGCGCTGGTCGAGGCCGGGCTGGGCGTGGCCGCGATGCCGGCAAGCGCCATCGAGGCCTCGCATCGGGTGGGCGCCCCGGCTGCGCCGACGGTGGTGGGCGTGGCGCTGGGCCAGCCCGAGGTACGGCGCACCATGGGCCTGCTGCGCCGCCGCGCCAGGGCGCTGTCGGCCAGCGCGGCGCAGTTGTACCTGTTGTTCCAGCATTGCGGGCTCGCGCCAGCGCCGCGCCCGCTCGAGCACGGCCAGCCCGCTGGCGGCTGACAGGCTAAGGGCCCTGCTCCGCCTGCGCGGCGGCTCCCGCGGCTTCGGTCCCGCGCGGCTGCGCCGGGCGCACCGCCCTGGCGGCCCAGGCCGCGGCCAGCAACAGCAGCGCGACGGCGATCAGCGCGCAGGCATGCAGTCCCGCCGGGATCTGCGCATCCCCGCCCGAGCACAGCGCACCGAACACCGCGACCCCCATCGCGCCGCCCGCCTGGCGGGCCGCGTTGAGCACGCCGCCCACCACGCCGGAGCTGCGCCGGTCCACGCTGGCCAGCACGGCGGTGGTCATGGCCGGCACCCCCAGGCCCATGCCGGCGGGCAGCAGCGCGAACATGGGCAGCATCAGCCACACCGGGCTGTGCGCCCCCAGCGCGCACATGCAGGCGAAGCCGGCCGCATCGATCAGCGCACCGCTGAGCATCGGTGCGCGCGACCCCGCGCGCGCCACCCACCAGCCGCTGAGCAGGTTGACGGCGAAGAAGGTCGCCGTCAGCGGCAGGAAGGCCAGTCCCGCCTGCACCGGCGCCAGCCCCAGCACGCGCTGCAGGTACAGGCTGAGCACGAACATCATGCCGTAGTAGGTGAAGTTCACCACGATGCCATAGGCCAGGCAGGCTCGGAACACCGGGTGGCGGAACAAGCCCGGCGGGATCATCGGCCGCGCGCTGCGCGACTCCACGCGGGCGAAGCCCAGGCCGCAAGCCAGGCCCAGCAGCAAGGCGCCCCACACCCGGGGATCGGCCGGGCCCAGCGGGCGCCACTCGATCACCGCCATGGCCACGGCCGCCAGCGCCAGCGCCGAAAGCGACTGCCCGACCAGGTCGAAGCCGCGCGACGGCGGATGCCGCGGCGCCTCCGGCAGGCGCAGCGCCAGCGCCGCCCCCAGCGCACACACCGGCAGGTTGACCAGGAAAATGCTGCGCCAGCCGAAGGCTCCCAGCAGCAGGCCGCCGACGATCGGCCCGGCCGCGATGGTGATGCTGCCGGCGGCGGTCCACCAGCCCACCGCCTTCGCGCGCAGGCGCGCATCGTGCGCGGTGGCGTGGTTCAGCAGCGCCAGCGAACAGGGCAGCATGGCCGCCGCGGCCAGCCCCTGCACCGCGCGCGCACCCGCCAGCACCGCCAGGTCCGGCGCGACGCCGCAGGCGGCCGAGGCCGCCGCGAACAGCGCGAAGCCCCCGATGTACATGCGCCTGGCGCCGAAGCGGTCGCCCAGGTGCCCGGCGCTGAGCAGCAGCGCGGCGAAGGACAGGGTGTAGGCGTCGACCACCCACTGCAGCGCGCTGACCGGCGCGCCCAGCGCCGTGCCCATGGCCGGCAGCGCGACGTTGACCACGGTGACGTCGAGTTGCACCAGCGCGAATCCGAAACTGGCGGCGACGACGGTGCCGAGCGTGCCGGGCGCAACGAAGCGGGCGGTCGTGCCGCCGGCGCGGGATGGAGGGGTTTGCATGCTCGCCGGGTTCGTGGGGGGTCTGGCAGCCATCCTAGGCGACCAGCCCCGGCGCGGGTTTCGGCGTCGGACGAAGCGAATGTGTGAGATTTTGAACAACTCGCGACGCTTTCCCGCACGCACGGGGTCGACGCGCCCCCCGGCAAGCTGCGAGACTGTGCCACGGCGGAACGTGACCCGAGGCTCGGCGCGCGGCCCCGGTCCGGCCGCCCACGCGTCGACAAGGAAACAGGATATGTTGAAGAGGATTCCGGCCGCCCTCGTGCAGCCAGGAATGTTCATCCAGAGATTCGAAGGCTCGTGGCTCGCGCATCCGTTCTGGCGCCGCTCCTTCCTGCTGCAGGAGCCCGAGGACCTGCGCAAGATCCTGGACTCGGGAATCCCCGAGGTCTGGATCGACACCGACAAGGGCATCGACCTGCGCGAGACCGCGGCGGCGCAGACGCAGGCGCCGCGCGAGCCCGCGTCGGCGGCGCCGCCCGCGCCGCCGGCGGCCCCGCCCGGGGTCGCGCGGGCCCTGCCGGAGAGGGTCGACCTGGCCTCCGAGCTCGGACGCGCGCGCAAGCTGTATGAGGAATCCAGAACCAGGATGCGGGAGATGTTCGCCGAAGCGCGCCTGGGGCGCGCCATCGATCCCGAGGCGGCGGCAAGCCTGGTGGAGGACATCGCCGCGTCGCTGCAACGCAATCCCTGGGCGCTGATCAGCGTGACCCGCCTGAAAAGCAGCGACGAGTACACCTACATGCACTCGGTGGCGGTATGCGCGTTGATGATCGCGCTGGGCCGCCAGTTGCAGCTCCCGGACGAGCAGGTCCGCGAGGCCGGCACCGCGGGCCTGCTGCACGACCTGGGCAAGGCGCGCATCGCGCCGGCGATCCTGAACAAGGCGGGCAAGCTCAGCGAGCGCGAGTTCGACGTGATGAAGACCCACCCCCGCCAAGGCTGGGACATGCTGCGCCAGGTGCGAGGCATCGGCGACGCGGCCCTCGACGTGTGCCTGCACCATCACGAGAAGATGGACGGCACCGGCTACCCCGACGGGCTGGCCGGCGAGGCCATCTCCCTGGTCGCCCGCATGGGCGCGGTGTGCGACGTCTATGACGCCATCACCTCCAACCGCCCCTACAAGAAGGGCTGGGATCCGGCCGAATCCCTGCGCAACATGGCGCGCTGGACCGGCTCGCACCTGGACCCGAGGATCTTCGCCGCCTTCGTCAGGAGCGTGGGCATCTATCCGGTGGGCAGCCTGGTGCGCCTGGAGTCGGAACGCCTGGGCGTGGTGGTCGAACAGGGCGAAGGCTCCCTGCTCACGCCGCGCGTGCGCAGCTTCTTCTGCACCCGATCCCGCGCCTACGTCGAGCCCATGCTGGTGGACCTGGGCGCCGATGCCACGCGCGAGCGCATCGTCGGCCCCGAGAACCCGGCGGATTGGGGCATCACCGACACCGAGGCCTATTGGCAATGAGGGCGATGAGGGATCGGCCGTGCACGCAGCGCGGCGCCCCGCGCATGCCATCGGCTACGCTTGCACCAAGCTCGAATCAGAAGGAGTTGCCGATGGCAGAGCAACAGCCACCTAAGCCCGTGCCCGCCCCCTCGGACGCAAGTTCGCCGCATTGCGGGGGAGATCGGGACCACTGCGCGATCTGCGGCAACGGCCTGGGCGGCGAACTGGACTTCAGTTTCGCCTACCAGCCCATCGTGGACCTGAGCGCCGGGCGCATCTACGCCCACGAGGCGCTGGTGCGCGGGCCGCAGGGAGAGTCCGCGGCCAGCGTGCTCGAGCGCATCGGCGAGAGCAACCGCTACAGCTTCGACCAGGCCTGCCGCGTGCGGGCCATCGACCTGGCCTGCGACCTGGGGCTGACCGAACGCGAAGGCGAGAAACTGTCCATCAATTTCCTGCCCCACGCGGTGTATCGCCCCGAGGTGTGCATCCAGACCACGCTGCAGGCCGCGCGCAGGCGCGGGCTGGAGGTGTCGAGCATCGTGTTCGAGGTCACCGAGGGCGAGCGCATCGAGGACGGGCCCTGGTTCGCCGAGATCCTGCGCGAGTACAAGCGCCAGGGCTTTCTCACCGCGATCGACGATTTCGGCGCCGGCTACGCCGGATTGCGCCTGCTGGCGGATTTCCAGCCCGACCTGATCAAGCTGGACATGGACCTGGTGCGCAACGTCGACGCCGATCGGGCGCGCCAGGCCATCGCGCGTTCCACGGTGCGCCTGGCGCAGGAACTGGACATCCGGCTGGTGGTCGAGGGCATCGAGACCCCGGGCGAGCGCGACTTCTTCCTGCACGAAGGCGTGGCGCTGTTCCAGGGCTACCTGTTTTCCCGGCCCGCCTTCCGCCAGCTCGGCGGGGCCGCGCAGCTCGGCTGAAACGCGCGCGGCCGTACGCGGCCGAGCGGCGCGGGCCTCAGCTTCCCGCCAGCCCGTGCCCGACCATGGCCTCGGGGCGCACGGCGGCGTCGAAAGCCTCGGCGTCGATCAGGCCCGACTTCAGCGCCGCCTCGCGCAGGCTCAGCCCCTGCTCGTGGGCGAGGTGGGCGATGGCCGAGGCCTGGTCGTAGCCGAGGATCGGCGCCAGCGCGGTCACCAGCATCAGCGACTGATCCACGAAGGCCTGGATGCGCGCCCGGTCGAGCCGGGTGCCGCGCACCGAATACAGGTGGAACTTCTCGCCGGCGTCTCCCAGCAGGCGCAGGGCGCGCAGCACGTTGTCGATGACCAGGGGGCGCATCGCGTTGAGCTCGAACTGGCCCTGGCTGCCCGCGAAGGCCACGGCGTTGTCCAGCCCGATGACCTGGATGCACACCATGACCATCGCCTCGCACTGGGTCGGGTTGACCTTGCCGGGCATGATGGACGAGCCCGGCTCGTTGGCCGGCAGCACCAGCTCGCCCAGCCCGCAACGCGGGCCCGAGGCCAGCCAGCGCATGTCGTTGGCGATTTTCATCAGCGCGACGGCCAGGCCGCGCAAGGCCGCCATGACGCCCACCATGGCGTCCAGCGAAGCCTGGGCGGCGAACTTGTTGGGGGCGGTGACGAAGGGCTGGCCGGTCAGCTCGGCCAGCCCGGCGGCGACGTCGCGCCCGAAATGCTCGGGCGCGTTCAGGCCCGTGCCAACCGCGGTGCCGCCGGCGGCCAGCTCGTACAGGCCGCGCCTGGCCGCCTCCAGGCCGCGCAGCGCGTCGCGGATCTGGTGGGCGTAGCCGGACCATTCCTGGCCCACGGTCAGCGGCGTGGCGTCCTGCAGGTGGGTGCGACCGGTCTTGACCACGTCCATCCACTGCGCGGCCTTGTGCTCGATGCAGGCGGCCAGCGCCTCCACCCGGGGCAGCAACTCCTGATCGAGGGCCAGCAGCGTGGCCACGTGCATGGCCGTGGGGAAGGTGTCGTTGGACGACTGCCCCAGGTTCACATGGTCGTTCGGGTGCACCGGATGCTTCGAGCCGATGGCGCCGCCGAGGATCTGCGCGGCCCGGTTGGCCAGCACCTCGTTGACGTTCATGTTGGTCTGCGTGCCCGAGCCGGTCTGCCAGACGTACAGCGGGAACTCGTCGTCCAGCAGCCCGGCGATGGCCTCGTCGGCGGCCTGGACGATGGCCCCGGCGAGCCGGGAGTCCAGGCGCCCCGCGGCCTGGTTGACCAGCGCCGCGGCCTTCTTGACGTAGCCGTAGGCGTGGTACACGGCCTTGGGCATGCGCTCGTCGCCGATCGAGAAATGCACCAGGCTGCGCTGGGTCTGCGCGCCCCAGTAACGGTCCGCCGGCACCTCGATGCTGCCCATGGAGTCGGTCTCCGTGCGCACACCGGTGGCGGCGATGCCGATGGGAGGCACCGCCTGCCGCGCTGCTCGAGCTTCGCTCATCGTGGACTCCGAAACGCCCCGCGCGGGGCCGTTGCGGTCAACGATAGCGCATGCTCCGCGATGCGTCGACCCGCGCCGCCGATGCCCCGGCCCGGCGCCGCGGATCCGGCGCGGATCAGAACATCGCGCCCAGGGTGATCGACAGCGAGCTCAGCGCACCGCTGGTGTTGAACGAGGGGTTGGCCGCGCACACGTCGTCGTAGGCGAAGCCGTAGGCCAGCTGGTTGCTACTCCAGCCGTGGAAACTGTACGCCCACTGGTTCGACGGCGAGAACTTGTAGTAGGGATCCGGCACCGGGCTGGGGCAGCTCGCGTCCGACAGCGTGATGCTCGACAGGGTGGTGTCGCTCATCTGGCCGCGGTTGAAGGCGGCGAGCAGCTGCTTGCCGACGTTTTTCTGCGCGGCGGTGCCGGAGGCCATGGTGCCGGCGCATTGCCAGATGTTGGCGGTGTTGACGTCGGTGAAGGTGAAGCTGCTGGGGCCGGTGAAGGCCCAGCTGCCCGTCGACGGCGTGCAATGGAAGGTGCCCGAGGTCGAGTCGATCACGGTGATCGTCGTACCGTTCCACGAGGCGATGACCGAATCGAAGTAGCTGTTGAAGCTCGCGCCCAGCCCGCTGCTCAGGTTCAGGCCCGAAAGGTGGTCGGGCGAGATCGCTCGCAGGTAGGCGGTGCCCGCCGGATAGGCACTGGGGGCGCTGACCGCCTGGGTGAGACCCTTGTAGACCGTCTGGTCGAAGCCCGCGATGGCCGCCAGCGCCTGCTGGCGCGTCACGTTCAGCTGCCCCTGGGCGGTGGTACCCGGCTGGGCGGCCACGATCAGCGGCATGCCGAACTGGTCCACGTAGGTGGTGTTGCCGTTGAGCACGCGAGCGCTGTCGATGGAACACTCGAACCAGTCGTACAGGCACAGCGAGCCCGGGGTTCCGGTGTCGAAGCCCGGGCCGGCGTAGGGGTTGGCGTGGGTCACGCCGGCGCTGGTGTACGCCGCCTGGGCGCTGAAGGGCAGCTTGGGAACCCCCAGCGAGATGTAGATGCGCATGCTGAAGGCATTGTTCCCGGTGCCCAGGCCGGGAATGCTGGCCGTGTCGATGTTGCCCAGATCGATGTAGTTGGGCGCGCTTACCGACAGCGCGATGCCGTAGTCGGCCCAGGCCGAGGGATAGGCGGCCGCCAGGGTCAGGGTGTCGGCCGCGCTGACCACGCCGTTCGGGTCGGGAAAGCTGTGCGCGGCCTGGGTGTTGTCGCCGGTGGACACCGCGTGCACGGCCCCCGAGGCGTCCAGCCGGTAGCACACGAAATTCGTCAGCGCCGCGTCGGTGTACAGGCCGCCGATGATGTAGGCGTAGGCCACGGTGCTCGCCCCCGCCGGCAGCCGGGCCTGGCTCAGGTCGATGGTCAGCGGCACCTTCATGCCCGCCGCGCTCGAAGTCGCGGTGCCGCTGGTGGGCGTCGAGGAACTCGAGCTGCTGCTGCCGCCGCCGCAGGCGGACAGCATGGCCGCCCCGCCCACGCTGACCAGAAAGCCTCGGCGCGACATCGATCGGACTTGTTGTTCCATGAACCTGGTTCCCCTTTGTTTCAGGAAGTGAGCAATGTTTTCGCGCAAGTCTAGTCGGCCTTTTCCTATAAATTCCGCTAAATATCCATAAATACACAGAAAACGACAAAGATGTTTTTGGCGCCACGGGATGTTGACTCACGAGAGACTGCGTGATGAAACACGAGGCCCGGTTTCCGAACAGCCCTCGGGCATAGGAATTCAATGTAGTAACATATCTACTAATACGCGCAGGGCGCCACCATGACCACGACCACCGTAAGCAGCCGCGAGTTCAACCAGGATGTGACCCGCGCGAAGCGGGCCGCCGAACGGGGGCCCGTGTTCATCACCGATCGGGGACGGCCGGCGCACGTCCTGCTCAGCATCGACGACTACAGGCGCCTGGCACGCAGCCATCGCAGCATCGTGGAGGCCCTATCCATGCCTGGCCTCTCCGAGATCGAGCTGGTGGTTCCACGCTCGTCCCGAGTGCCGCGTCCGGCGGAGTTCGACTGATGTATCTGTTGGACACCCACGTGATCTCGGAACTGCGCAAAGCCGGCGATGGCCGTGCCGACGCCCATGTCGTCGCGTGGCTCGGCAGCGTGGATGCCACGGAGATCTACATCTCGGCCATCACGGCGATGGAACTCGAGTCGGGCATTTTGCTGGTCGAGCGCCGCGACAAACTCCAGGGCCAGCGCCTGAGAGCCTGGATGGAGGCTCAGGTACGCCCGGAATTCGCGGACCGGACCTTGCCGGTCGACACCGCGGTGGCCTTGCGTTGCGCGCGACTGCATGTCCCTGATCCGCGAGCCGAGCGCGATGCCTGGATCGCGGCAACGGCCCTGGTGCACGGCATGACGGTCGTGACCCGCAATCTCGCGGACTTCGAGCCGACCGGGGTTCGCCTGCTCGATCCCTGGAATCCCGCGAGTTCCGGCGCCTGAGCCCCGGATGCTGGGTCGCGACCTGTAGACCTCGCGTCGGTTGCCTACGCGCAGGAACCCCGTGATGCGCCGCGCCGCTTGGGGGTCCAGCGCCATCATGTCCTTCCTGGCCGCGCTGGAGAATTCAATCCACCAGGCCAAGCTCGCGCTCCACCTCGTCCAGGGTTCGACATCGGGAGGGAGACGCGGGGAAATGGGCATGCTGGCCTCCAGCTCAGACACGATACGAGTATCGCACCCTTGTAGACCGGGGTTGACTGCCGGGGGAAGCTGCGCACAACGAACAAGCACATCGCCGACGCGAAAGCTGCGATCGCCTCGGGAACCGCCAGCTCAGCAGGTCCTTTGGGGCTGATGGCCGGCGGACCTGGAGGATGCCAGAAGCCAGATCGAGGCGCTGCGGGCCTCTGGGAGCGCCCTGCAGGCCCAGATGGGCGAGCTCAAGCAAACCCTGGCTGCTGAGAAGGCCTCGAGCACGATGCTGGGGCGCGACCTCGACCAGGCGCGCGAAGCCGCGGCCACCGCCCACCAAGAAGGCATCAAGGCTCGCGAGGACGTCGCCGGGCCGGGCTGCGTGGCAGTCTCAAGACACTGCAGGAACAAAACGCCGAACTGCTCAAGCGCCTGCCAGCCACGCGCAAGTAGCCGGCGAGCACACCGCCGGCCAAACTAGCTACCTGTAGACCTCGCGCCGGTTGCCTACGCGCACGACCAGGATGCGCAGCACCTGGTCCTCGATGTTGGCGATCACACGGTAGTCCCCGACGCGGTACTTCCAGAACGCGCCCAGGCGCGAGCCCTGCAGGGCCTCGCCGATCGCGCGCGGGTCGTCGAGCACAGCGACGCGCTCGCGCAGGAACCCCGTGATGCGCCGCGCCACTTGGGGGTCGAGCGCCATCACGTCCTTCCTGGCCGCGCTGGAGAATTCAATCCGCCAGGCCAAGCTCGCGCTCCACCTCGTCCAGGGTGAACGTGCGGCTGCGTCCGGCGCGCACCTCCTCGAGTTCCTTCTCGGCCAGGTACAGGTCCTCCAGCTCGTCGAGGTGTTCGCGAATGGCCTGCAGGACGTAGTAGGTCTTGCTGCGTCCCGTGACCTTGGCCAGATGGGTCAGCCGGTCCTCGACATCGGGAGGAAGGCGCAGGGAAATGGGCATGATGGCCTCCAGCTCAGGAACGATACAAGTATCGCACAGATCGGTAAGACCTCCTTCTTGTACCACCTTGTAGACTGGGGTTGCCTGCAAGGGGAAGCTGCGCACAACCAACAAGCACATCCCGACTCCACGGAGTTACGACTGGATCAAGGTTCTACCGAACGACAACAACAAGTCGAAGACCGGGAGGCAGCGGCTGTCTTTATGGACGCTGCCTCCTGGAGTCTGAAACTCCTGATACTGCTGCCGCGTCCAGGCTTTTGCTCCGCACCCCGGGCTTATGCTCCGCAGTCTCGGGCTTATGCTCCATGAGCCTGGGCTTACGCTCCACACGGTAAACCCGCCCATCCTCGATCAAGACGCCGGCACGCCGCAGTGCATCAGAGTCGCCATGCACCCCGCAAAGTTCGCGCCGGCGGTCGCGGAGCGCGGCACCCTCAATAGGGCCAGCGACGGTCAGAATCAGACCATCCAGCCTCCAGCCGCCAGCGGGCACAGTTCTATGACTGAGCACATGCCGCGCGACGGCCTGGCTTATGCCGTGACGCATGGCAGCGATGGGCGCCGGATCCCTGTAGAGCCATAAATCCTGCTCCAGGAGTCGGCAAAGCACCTTGCCAAACTCGATCGTCCACAGGTGCCGCTCACGTCGGTCTAGCGGGTTTGGAGCCATCATGAAGGAACCGTCGGCGTGCTTCGCGAAATGGTCGATGTGGTCGATCAAGTGACCGACGCTTGCCAAGGGCTCCGGCTCGACGATCTGCACGAGTGCCCGCATGAGATCCTCAAGAACCGCCTGAAAGGTTGTACCGCTTGCCTGCCTGGCCACCCTTCGGATCTCCGCCGGGTCGGCCACAACCGAAATCCGACCTTCAGGAAGCTCGGCCGCGTGCATGCCCGTATGGAGGATTGCCTCAGCCACGTCCGCATGTCCTTGATCAAGAGCACCTTTGATGCGCACCTTTCCCCAGGATGTGGTGAACAGCTCGTCGATCATTGTCGGGCGCCGCGTCGGCTGGAAAATTCGCAAGCGACCCTGATGGGCTGTGGTTGTGGGCGCATATCCACCACGCGCCTCGATGCGCTCCAGCAGCGTCTGCGGTGGTCTGGATTCGGGGGAGCGCTGGCTTGCGCCCCGCAGCATTTCACTGCGCGCAAGGGGTGTTCCACCCGGGACAGCGACTCTCGTGGCAACCGCCGGCCTCTTCCGGCGCTGCGCAACAATCTGCTCGGCTCGCTCACGGTTCGTGGGGCTGCGCTCGGGCACGCTACTCACGGCCGCCCTCCGGCGGTTACTGCAGGCTTACGCGGTCTGCCGCGCCGCTTCGTCGGAGCCAGTTGAACTGCCACGGCTGGCGGCTTCTCCACCGGCGCGTCCATGCCCACGAACGCTTGCCAAGCCGCGTTTGAGACCAAGCGTCGCTCACCATGCTGCACCGACTGCAACGTGCGCCCAGTTGGGCACTGGATGACCCCGGAGCCGCAATCAAGCCAGCGGTAGATCGTCTCGCGGCGAACCCGCAAGAACCCGGCTATCTCCGCAAGGGTGAAGTAGTAGATCGTGGATGACGCCGGTGCGCCCACTGCTGAGGTTCGTGCTGCATCGTGTGGCATCTTCGTTCCAGATTGGCCTCGATACAGTTCTGCGACGCGCGTTGTCGAATGAGCCTGCGCGGCAGGAAGCTCAACAGAAATGCACATGCAAAAACAACGCGTTACGGGCTTATCGCGGCGGCGCGCCAGGCAAGCGCAATGGAACGAACGTCATGGACACCATGGGGATTTGGTGGGGGAGCGGGGATGCCACACGATGCAACGCCACGCCACAGGATGGGGGAGCAGCGGGGGAATGAGAAGCCCCGCGAGGCCCAAAACAAAAAGCCCCGCTCGATGGCGGGGCTCGCAACCACATGATTTTCTTATAAGAATTGGCGCGCCCGGCTGGGATCGAACCAGCGACCCTCGGCTTCGGAGGCCGATACTCTATCCACTGAGCTACGGGCGCATGGCGCCGGAGCGCAGCTCCGGGCCAAACAGACAGTGTAGCGCCTCGCACTCCCGAGGGGCGCGGCGGCGCCCTGCCCGGAGCCTACACGGCGCGGGCCCGCGGGCCTGCCACGCCACGGGCCCGCGGGTGCTGACGATCGTCAACTCCTCGCACATGCGGCGGCGCACCAGCGCGCCGTGCGTGCCCATGGGGGTGCGGGCGTCCTATCATGCACACCGCAGCTGCGGCGCGGCCCTCGCGGGGGCCGGGCCATTCGTGACCTTTTTGCACCGACCATGAGCGCACACGACTCCAACCACTCCAAGGGCCACGCCGCGCCCGCCGACGCTTCGACCGGGGCCCTGCCCTTCGCCCCCACGCTGCGCAAGCTGATCGTGATCCTGCTGGTGGGCTTCGCGGCGCCGGTGATCATCCTGGTGCTGATCGCCCATTTCATCGCCAGCGAGACCGAGCCGCCGGCCTCCTCGGAGGCGGTGGGCTCGCAGGCCGCCACCGAGCAGCGCATCGCGCCGGTGGCGCAGGCCAGCGCGGCCGCGCCGGCCGCCGCTACCGCGACGGCCTCGGCCAGCGCCCCGGCGGCCAAGGCCGCGGCGGCCAGCGCCCCGGCCGCGGGCGGAACCACGGTGGCCGACGCCGGCAAGAAGGTCTACGAGAGTACCTGCATCGCCTGCCACGGCGCGGGGATCGCCGGCGCGCCCAAGTTCGGCGACAAGGCCGAATGGGGCCCGATCATCGCCCAGGGCATGCCCACGCTGTACGACCGCGCGCTGCACGGCTATACCGGCAAGCGCGGCATGATGCCGCCCAAGGGCGGCAGCACGGCCAGCGACGCCGACGTGAAGGCCGCGGTGGACTACATGGTCGCCGCCGCCAAGTAAGCGCGAAGCAGGCTTGCTCGTGCGCGCCGGCCCTGCCGGCGCGCGACCTCAAGTCCAGCGCGCCTGGGCCGAGGGGCTGGCGCAAAAGCCCAGGCGCGACTCCACCTCGCCTGCCGCCAGCGGCCGCAGTTCCAGCGGCGCGCGGCGCGGCAGGCGAAGGCTGGACAGCGAGTCGTCCAGCCAGGGTTCCAGCAGCACCATGTCCAGGCTGTGCAGCAGCGCCGGGCCGGCCGTCGTACCCAGCCAAACGCGCCCCGGCGCATCCAGCCAGGCCTCGCGCACCTCGCAGTCCGCACCCGTGTGCGTGCTCCAGCGCGCAGCTTCCGCGTCGGTGTGCAGGCGCAGGATCAGCGGCGCCGCCTCGAGTTCCACGTACACCCGCTGCGGCCCGTTCTGGAAATACCAGCAGCCCTGCTCGTCGGGCTGGTAGTTGCGCGCCACGAAGGCGCACAGGCCCTCGTGCAGCAGCCGGCTGGCGCCCTGCTTGTCCAGCGCGCCGTCGGCGCGCCGCGGCCAGGGCAGCGCCTGCGCGTCGCGGATCCACCACTGGCCGCGCGCGTCCAGCCCGAGCCAGCCCGCGCAGGCCGGCACGTCGGGCCAGCGGCGCATGGCCTGCAGCACCTGCTCATCCATGAGGGGCCGCGCGCACGGGATGGGCCGGCGCGCGCATCAGTGCAGGCGCTCGGACTGGGCCCGCCGTTCGCCGGCCTCGTCGAGGGTGCCGGGGCTGGCGTGGTGCAGCACCAGGCGCCAGCCCTGGGGGGTGCGCAGGTACACGTTGGTGGCCAGCACGCAGGCGAAGGCCGCGGGCGCGCCCGCGGGCAGGCTCACGCGCTCGACCACGTTGTGCACCGCGCAGCCCATGGTGACGGTGCGCAGCACGCGCTCGGGCACGATGGGCAGCGCGCCGCCGCCCAGCAGCTGCTCGAAACTGGCGCGGATGGCCGCGGTGCCCACCAGGCGCGCCCCGCCCGGATGGATGCACATGGGCTCGTCGTCGTCGCTCCACACACGCATCACGGCGGCCGCGTCCCCCGCCTGCAGGGCCTCGTAGAACGCGGCTTCGGCGGCTTCGGCGGAGCTCAGCGGCCCGCTGGCCGCAAGGGGGTTTTCAGGCATCGGCGACTCCGTGCGCGGCGCTGGCCGCGGGCCCTTACTTGAACACGACCGTCTTGTGGCCGTTGCGCAGGATGCGGTGCTCGACGTGCCAGCGCACCGCGCGCGCCAGCACCTGGTTCTCCACGTCCTGGCCCACCGAGGTGAGCTCGTCGGCGTCCAGCCCGTGGTCCACGCGCTGCACGTCCTGCTCGATGATAGGGCCCTCGTCCAGCTCGGGAGTCACGTAGTGCGCGGTGGCGCCGATCAGCTTCACGCCGCGCTCGTGCGCCTGGCGGTAGGGCCGCGCGCCCTTGAAGCTGGGCAGGAAGGAATGGTGGATGTTGATGGCGCGCCCGTCCAGCGCGGCGCAGAACTCGGCGCTCAGGATCTGCATGTAGCGCGCCAGCACCAGCAGTTCCACGCCCTGCTCGCGCATCAGGGCCTCGATGCGAAGTTCCTGCGCGCGCTTGGTCTGCGCATCGGCGCCGGCCGCCAGCGGCTCGTGGTGGAAGGGCACTTCGTAGTGCGCCGCCAGCGAGGCGCAGTCGCGGTGGTTGGATACCACGCCCACCACGTCCATCGGGATCTGGCCGGCGCGCCAGCGGAACAACAGGTCGTTGAGGCAGTGGGCCTGCCGGCTCACCGCGATGAGCACGCGCGCGCGCCGCGCCACCGCGTGGATGAGCGCCTGCATGCCGAAACGCTGGCGCAGGTCGGCGAACAGCAGCTCGACCTTCTCCGCGCCATCCAGGTGGGCGGGCACCGCGAAGTGCACGCGCATGAAGAACAGGCCCGTGGCGGGGTCGCCGAACTGCTGCGAATCCAGGATGTTGCACCCGGCCTGGTACAGCACCCCGGATACCGAATAGACGATGCCCTTGGCATCGGCACAGGACAGTGTGAGGATGAAGTCGTTGGCAGCGGGTGTCATGGCGGGCGGCGGGGCGCGCCGACCATCGGCGGCGCCGCCCGCATTCTAGGGAATTCCCCTTAGTTGCCCTCAGGAATCGCCGAGCCGCGCCACCACGGCGGCGGCGAAGGTCTTCGTGTCGGCCTTGCCGCCCAGGTCGCCGGTGCGCACGCCGTCGGCGTTGAGGCTGCGCTCGATGGCGCGGCGCAGGCGCTCGCCCTTGTCTTTCAGGCCCACATGGTCGAGCATCATGCCCGCCGCCAGCATCAGCGCCACCGGGTTGGCGATGCCCTTGCCGGCGATGTCGGGCGCCGAGCCGTGCACGGCCTCGAAAATCGCCGCGTCCTGCCCGATGTTGGCGCCGGGGGCCATGCCCAGGCCGCCGACCAGGCCGGCGCACAGGTCGGACAGGATGTCCCCGAACAGGTTGGTGGTGACCAGGCAGTCGAACTGCCAGGGGTTGATCACCAGTTTCATGCAGCAGGCGTCGACGATCACGTCGTCCAGCGCGATGCGGTCGGCGTACTTCTCCTGGTGGATCTGGTAGGCGGTCTCCAGGAAGATGCCGGTCAGGGCCTTCATGATGTTGGCCTTGTGCACCACGGTCATCTTCTTGCGCCCCAGCGCGATGGCCGTGCTGAAGGCGTAGTCCAGGATGTGGCGCGCGCCCTGGCGGGTGTTCACCCCGGTGGACATGGCCACCGCGTGGGGATCGTCGTCGATGGGGATGTAGTGCTCGTAGCCCATGTACAGGCCCTCGACGTTCTCCCGGAACACCAGCAGGTCGATGTTGTCGAAGCGCCCGCCGGGAATCAGGGTCTTGGCCGGACGCATGTTCGCGTACAGGTGGAAGGCCTCGCGCAGGCGCACGTTGGAGGAGCGGTAGCCGCCGCCCGACGGCGTTTCCAGCGGCCCCTTGAGGGCCAGCCGGGTGCGGCGGATGCTGTCCAGCGTGGCCTGGGGCAGCGGGTCTCCCGCGGCCTTCACGCCGCCCAGGCCGGCGATCTGCGGATCCCAGTCGAAGGGAGCCTCGAGCGCCTCCAGCACCCGCAGCGTGGCCTCCATGATCTCCGGCCCGATGCCATCGCCGGCGATCAGGGTTGCGGGAATGCGGCGTGCGGGGGTGCTGTCGGCCATGCCGGGTCTCCTGAAGAGGGTGCCATCGAGGCTGCGCGGCCGATGCCATCACCGCCGCAGGCTAAGCATATACGCCGCAACATTGCGCAAAGCTGACGACGTGCCCCGCTGCGCCGCGGCTCAGCCCTCGGCCCGCGGCGGGTCGAGGAAGCCGCCGGCGCGCCAGGTCAGCACCAGGGTGTCGCGGCAGCCGCCGGCGCCTTCGAGTTCGGGCAGGATCGGCGTGGTCTCGTGGATCACCCGCGTGTCGTCCATCAGCAGCGCGCTCCACGGCTGGTCCAGCGTGAAGCGCACGCCGCGCGCGCCCTGCAGCTCGAACACCCGGCTCTCGCCGCCGCGGATGCCGCGGCGCTGCGCCAGCAGCACGGCGACGAAGTCCACGCCGTCGCGGTGCGCCCCCTCCGGCGTGGGGCGGCCGATGCCGTCGGCGGTGTCGATGCGGAACTGGTGCGCCTCGACGAACCAGCGCGGTTGCGGGCGCACCTGGCCGAACACCTCGCCCAGCGAGCCGAGCAGCCCACCCCAGCAGGCCATCGAGCACAGGCGCGGGTCCAGCGGCTCCAGCCAGCGCACCAGGCCGCCGTGCAGCGCGTTGTAGGTCAGCGGCTGGTAATGCGCGCGGTGCGCGACCTGGCGCAGCCCGGGCTGCGCGCCTGCCGTTTCGTGCACGAAACTGCCGTGGCGCCGCCGGCGGTAGCGCCCGCCGTCCTTCAGGTAGGGGTCGGCCGGCAGTTCCTCCCACAGCGGCAGCGCCGCCGCGCAGTCGGCCGGCGACAGGCCGCAGAGTTCGCCGAGCTGGGCGGGTTGCAGCAGCGCGAAGCCTTGCTCGCGCAGGCGCAGCAGGAGCGCGTCCCGCAGGTCCCTGCCGGGCGTGCCGACGCGCGCGGCCGTGGCGAGGCCGGGACCCAGGTCGAAGTCGAGCATGCTTGGCCCCTCGCGGTGTCAGCGCCCGTCGCGCAGCCCGGTGGTGCGGTTGAACACCAGCCGGCCGCCGACGTGGTCGCGCGAATCGGTGACGAAATAGCCGTGGCGCTCGAACTGGAACGAGGTACCCGGCGCGGCCGCGGCCACCGAGGGCTCCACCCAGGCCTGCACCACGCGCAGGCTGTCGGGGTTCAGCGCCTGCAGGAAATCCGCGCCTCCGGCGTCGGGCTGGTCGGCCAGGAACAGGCGGTCGTACAGGCGCACCTCGGCCGCCAGCCCGTCGGCCGCGCCGACCCAGCTGATCACGCCCTTGACCTTCACCGCGGCGGCGCCCGGCGTGCCGCTGCGCGTGTCGGGCACGATGCGCGCATGCACCTCGAGCACGCTGCCGTCGCTCGCGCGCTCGGCGCCGGTGCACTCGACCACGTAGCCGTACTTCAGGCGCACGCGCCCGCCCGGGTACAGGCGGAAAAAGCCCTTGGGCGGCTCGAACTCGAAGTCCGAGCGCTCGATCCACACCCGCGGCCCGAGCTGGAAATCGCGCTGGCCGCGCTCGGGCTGGTGGGGATGCACGGGCGCCTGGCAGGCCTCCAGGCGGCCCGCGCCGATCACCTCGTCCCAGTTGTCCAGCACCAGCGGCACCGGATCGAGCACGGCCATGGCGCGCGGAGCCTGCGGGTCCAGGTCGTCGCGCAGCGCGCCCTCGAGCACCGAATAGTCGATCCAGGAATCCGACTTGCTCACGCCGATGCGCTCGGCGAACAGGCGCAGCGCGCCGGGCGTGTAGCCGCGCCGGCGCAGTCCGGCGATGGTGGGCAGGCGCGGGTCGTCCCAGCCCTTCACGCGGCCCTCCGCCACCAGTTGCGCCAGCTTGCGCTTGCTGGTGATCAGGCTGGCGAGGTTCAGGCGCGCGAACTCGTACTGCCGCGGCAGCGGGCGCTCGAGCAGGCCCAGCGCCGCCAGGTGCTCGAGCAGCCAGTCGTAGAAAGGCCGCTGGTCCTCGAACTCCAGCGTGCACAGGCTGTGGGTGATGCGTTCCAGCGCGTCCTCGATGGGGTGCGCGAAGGTGTACATCGGGTAGATGCACCAGCGGTCGCCCGTGCGGTGGTGGTGCGCGAAACGGATGCGGTAGAGCGCCGGATCGCGCAGGTTCAGGTTCGGCGAGGCCATGTCGATGCGCGCGCGCAGCACCATCGAGCCTTCCGCGTGGAGCCCCTCGCGCATCTCGCGAAAGCGCTGCAGGCTCTCGGCCGCGGGGCGATCGCGCCAGGGGCTGGGCACGCCCGGCTCGGTCAGGCTGCCGCGGTTGCGCCGCATGTCCTCGGCGCTTTGTTCGTCGACATAGGCCAGGCCCGCCTCGATGAGCGCGCAGGCGGCGCGCCACATGAAGTCGAAGTAGTCGCTGGCGAAGTATTCGTGGCTCACCCCGGCGCTGACCCAGTCGAAACCCAGCCAGCGCACCGCGTCGCGGATCGCGTCCACGTACTCCTGGCTTTCCTTCTCGGGGTTGGTGTCGTCCAGGCGCAGGTGGCACACGCCGCCGTAGTCGCCGGCCAGGCCGAAGTTCAGGCAGATGCTCTTGGCGTGCCCGATGTGCAGGTAGCCGTTGGGCTCGGGAGGAAAGCGCGTGCGGATGCGCGCCGCGTCCAGCGGCGCCTGCGCCAGCGCGGCCGCGTCGCCGGGCTGGCCGGCGAAATGCCTGCCCTGCAGCGCCCCCGAGGCGAGATCGGCCTCGATGATCTGGCGCAGGAAGTTGGAAGCTTTGGCGGGTGCGGTTTCGGGATTCGGCATGGATCGGATCGTCGCGGCGGCGCTCCCCTCGGAGGGGGATTTCTCGGGCAAAACCCTATTGTCCGCCAAGCGCGCCCCCCCACGCCAGCGACGGAGCGGCGGGCGCGGCGGGGGGACTCGCCCTGCGTCCCCGGGCGCCGGCGCGCGGCACCGTAGAATGGCAGGCCTTCCCGGCGCCCCGTGGCGTCGGCGCGAAGAGCCCGAATACCCCCACTCATCGATGGCGCCCGCGGGCGCCGGGAGCGAAACGCTATGGCCGGCCATTCCAAATGGGCCAACATCCAGCATCGCAAAGGCCGCCAGGATGAAAAGCGCGGCAAGGTCTGGACCAAGATCATCCGCGAAGTCACGGTGGCCGCCAAGCTCGGCGGCGGCGACGTCAACGCCAACCCCCGGCTGCGCCTGGCTCTGGACCGGGCGCGCGAAGCCAACATGCCGGCCGACAACCTCAAGCGCGCGATCGACCGCGGCACCGGCAACCTGGAAGGCGCGCATTACGAGGAAATCCGCTACGAGGGCTACGGCCCCGGCGGCGTGGCCATGATCATCGACTGCATGACCGACAACCGCGTGCGCACGGTGGCCGAGGTGCGCCATGCGCTGTCCAAGTTCGGCGGCAACCTGGGCACCGAGGGTTCGGTGGCCTTCCAGTTCAAGCATTGCGGGCAATTCCTGTTCGCCCCCGGCACGCCCGAGGAACAGGTGATGGAAGCCGCGCTCGAAGGCGGCGCCGAGGACGTGAGCACGCTGGACGACGGCTCCGTCGAAGTGCTGTGCGAGCCGGCCGATTTCGGGGCCGTGGCCGCCGGCCTGCAGGCGGCCGGCCTGAAGCCGGAATACTCCGAGCTGGGCATGAAGCCCAGCGTCGAGGTGGAACTGGACGGCGCCGATGCCGAGCGCATGCAAAAGCTGGTCGACGCGCTCGAGGATCTCGACGACGTGCAGCGCGTCGACCACAACGCCATCCTGCCGTGAGACGCGGCGCTAGCAACCCCCTCTCATGAAAATCCTGGTCATCGGCTCCGGCGGCCGTGAACACGCGCTGGCGTGGAAGCTGGCGCAATCCCCTCGGGTGAAGAAGGTCTTCGTGGCTCCCGGCAACGGGGGAACCGCGGCCATGCCGCACCTGGAGAACCTGGCCATCCCCGAGATCGAGCGGCTGGCCGACTTCTGCGTGGCCGAGGACGTGCACCTCACCGTGGTGGGCCCGGAGGCCCCGCTGGCCGCCGGCGTGGTGGACCATTTCCGCGAGCGCCGGCTGCGCATCTTCGGGCCCACGCGCGCGGCCGCGCAGCTGGAAAGCTCCAAGGCCTACGCCAAGGACTTCATGCAGCGCCACGGCATCCCGACCGCGCAGCACCGCACCTTCACCGACCCCGCGCAGGCCCATGCCTACATCACCGAGCGCAACTGCGCGCTGGTGGTCAAGGCCGACGGGCTGGCCGCCGGCAAGGGCGTGGTGGTGGCCGCCACGCCGGACGAGGCGCACGCCGCGGTGGACGACATGCTCGAGCGCAACACCTACGGCGTGCAGCACGGCGAGGACGGCGCGCGCGTGGTGATCGAGGATTTCCTCGAGGGCGAGGAAGCCAGTTTCATCGTGCTGGTCGACGGCACGCGCGTGCTGCCGCTGGCTTCCAGCCAGGACCACAAGCGCCTGCGCGACGGCGACCAGGGGCCGAACACCGGGGGCATGGGCGCGTATTCGCCGGCCCCGGTGGTCTCGCCCGAGGTGCACGCGCGGGTGATGCGCGAGATCATCATGCCCACCGTGCAGGGCATGGCCGCCGACGGCAACCCCTACACGGGCTTCCTGTACGCCGGGCTGATGATCGACCGCCAGGGCCATGCGCGCACGCTGGAGTTCAACTGCCGTCTCGGCGACCCCGAGACCCAGCCCATCCTGATGCGCCTGAAAAGCGACCTCGTGCACGTGCTGGACGCGGCCATCGACGGCAAGCTGGACAAGCTGGAACTGCAGTGGGACCGCCGCACCGCGCTGGCCGTGGTGATGGCCGCCCCCGGCTACCCGGAGACGCCGCGCCTGGGGGGAGCCATCGAGGGCCTGCCCGCCCCCGCCGAGGACCTGCAGGTATTCCACGCCGGCACGCGCCTGGACGGCAACGTGCTGCGCACCGCGGGCGGGCGCGTGCTGGCCGTCACCGCGCTGGGCGATTCGCTGCGCATGGCACAGCAGCGCGCCTACGCCGGCCTGCGCCAGATTCGCTTCGAAGGCATGCAGTTCCGCCAGGACATCGGCTGGCGCGCGCTCAAGCGCTAGCCGCCCAGGCTCCTAGTCGCTCCTCAGAGCACGCCGTCGCGGCGCAGGGCCTCGATGGCCTCGGGGTCGAAGCCGAGTTCGGCCAGCACCTGCTCGTTGTGCGCGCCCAGCGCCGGGCCCAGCCAGCGCGTGCCGCCGGGCGTGCGGCTCAGACGCGGAACCACGCCCGGCAGGTCCACCGGCGTGCCGTCGGGCAACGCGTGGCGCTCGATCATGCCGCGGGCGCGGAACTGCTCGTCGGCGCAGATGTCGGCGATGCTGTAGATCCGGCTGGCCGGCACGTCGGCCTCGCGCATGGCCTGCACCACTTGCGGCGCGTCGTGGCGTCCCACCCATTGCTGGATGGCCTGGTCGATCTCGGCGGCGGCGCGGATGCGCCCGGGGTTGGTCGCCAGCTCGGCGCGGGAAGCCAGGTCCTCGCGCCCGATGGCCAGCATCAGGCGGCGGAAGATCGCATCCCCGTTGCCGGAGATCTGCACCCATTCGCCGGCAGCGCTGCGGTACACGTTGGAAGGCACGATGCCGGCGATGGAGCTGCCGCAGCGCTCGCGCACCGTGCCGCCCACGCTGTATTCCATCAAGGTGCTTTCCATCAGGTTGAACACCGACTCGGTGAGCGCGACGTCGACCACCTGCCCCTGCCCGCCCTGGTGCCCGTCGAAGCGCCCTCCCGTGGCGTCGCGGTGGCGCAGCGCCATCAGCGCGCCCATCACCGCATGCAGCGCGGCGATCGAGTCGCCCAGCGACAGGTTCGAACGCATCGGCGGGTGCGCGGGGTCGCCGGTGACGTAGCGCATGCCTCCCATCGACTCGGCGATGGCGCCGAATCCAGGCTGCGCGCGCAGCGGTCCGGTCTGGCCGAAACCGGAAATGCGCACCATCACCAGCGAGGGATTGGCCTGGCTCAGCTGCTCCCAGCCCAGGCCGAGCTTCTCCAGCACGCCCGGGCGCATGTTCTCCACCAGCACGTCGCAGCGGCGCACCAGGCGCAGCACGACGTCGCGCCCGGCCTCGGACTTCAGGTCCAGCGTGATGCAGCGCTTGTTGCGCGCCTGCGCGGCCCACCACAGCGAGGTGCCGGCGTGCATCTGGCGCCAGCCGCGCAGCGGGTCGCCGCCGGCCTCGCCGCCGCGCGCGGGGCTTTCCACCTTCACCACGTCGGCGCCGAACTCGGCCAGCAGGCGCGTGGCGAAGGGGCCCGCGATCAGGCTGCCGAGCTCGAGCACGCGCAGGCCCTGCAGCGCGCCGCCCGCGGCCGGGCCCCGGGATTCAACGGAGGATGGTTCGGACATGGAGACATTGCACCACAGGAAGCGGGATCGAGTAGGGTGAGGGGTCGCCCCCTCAGCCCTCTCACACCACCGGACGTGCGGTTCCGCATCCGGCGGTTCAAGCAGAACTCTGGAGCCGCTGATGGATATCCACCAGCGAGACCAGCCCCAAGTTGGCAAAGTATTTCGGCGGCAGCGCATGGCGCATGTGCAGAGCCCCGGCATTCCACCACGGCCCGCGCCCGTTGACGCTCGATTTCCGGGCGCGTTGCGCGTCCAGGCCGAGCGCGCGCAGGCGCGATTCCCGGGTGCGGGGTCGTTTCCACTGGCGCCAGGCGAT